>NZ_JARVTE010000001.1:0-1067522 GCF_030208815.1 Xanthomonas sp. fls2-241-TYG-148 | reverse complement strand
TTGGCGCATCCGCATAGTCTGCACTGATCAGGAAAGATCGTGAACAGGTTCTAAGGCCAAGCCAGCTGTCTGAAAAATCAGGGGCGTGGCAGTAAACTGAGTAGCTAGCTACGAATTCGCATGCGGTGCATGCCACAGGTCAATGCGATCAACCACGTCGCGGCGCGAGCCCCGATTTTGCAAGCGGTCTTCGGTTGAGTCGATTGCGTAGCCCGTTGGCATACGCCAGCAGCAGGCAGCCAGTTCCGCACAGCATCGGGCCCGCTGCCATGGCCCAGGCCAGGTCGACGTGACCACGCCCGTGGCCGTCCCCGAGATTGAGCATCAGCCCGATCAAGATGCTGCCCAGTGCCAGGGCCACCTGCGCGCAGGCGGCGAGTCGCGCGACGCCGGCGGCATGCTGTGCCGGCTGCTGGCACGACAGTTCGGCATGGCGCGCCCAGACCCATTGCCCGGCGCTGCCGCCTGCCATCCCCATGCCGAAGGCCATGGCGGTGTCCAGCCACAGCGCATGACCTGCGGCGGCCGCAAAGCTCATCCCCAAAGCCGCCAGCACCGCGCCGCTGCCTGCAAGACGCGGCAGCGCGTTAGTGCGCCAGCGTGCGGCCAGCGGCTGCACAGCAACTGTTCCCAGTGCGTAGCCCATCAGGATGGCGCTGCACCAGCCTGGCGCACCGATGCGCGATTGCGCGAGATAGGGCGCCAACTTGGTGAAGGTGGGCAGGGCACAGCACAGCAGCGCCATCACTGCAAACGTCGACAGCTGATCGGCCTGCCGAGCTGTCACCGGCACTGTGCGTGGCGCTGGGGCAAGAGCCTGGGTGTAGGGGCGCAATGCCTGACGCAGCCATGCAGCTGACAACAGCGCAATGCTGCTGACCACTGCAACCACCATCAACGCGGTCCAGGGCGCTGACGGCTGGTGGCTCTGCAGCACCAACCCGATCGCCGCACTGATCGACACTGCCGCCAGGCCGCTGCCGATCAGCCGCAGCGCGCTGACGCCGCGCGCGCCGCGCCAGGGCCAACGCCCAAGCCCCAGCAAGGCATTCTGTGCGACGTCGCCCACCGCGTAGGCAGCACGGAAGGGCAGGCTGAGCAGCAGCACGCAGCCCAGGCGCATGCTGGCCGGCAGCAGCGGCACCAGGAACAGCAACAACAAGCTCAGTGCCGCCAGCGCGATGCCGCGCCATTGCGATCGCCCCGCCCACGCCAGGCTGGTGCCCGCGCCCCAACGTCGCGCGGCGAGCAGGCCCATTGCCGCGCTGAGGAGCAGGCCAGCTGCCACCGCGCAGCCGGCTGCGATTGCATCCAGGCCGGCATGCTCAGTGAGCGCGAAGATCAGCAGCAGCTCGCCGGTATACCAGAGCAGGCTTTTGCCGAAGTGCGCACCGGCATAGGCCCGCAGCGTTGCCGCCGGTAGAGCCGGCAACAAGGGCAGGGGACGGGGCGCGTGCATGCCGGCGTTATAGCGCAGCGACGCGTCAGGAAGAAGAACTGCGCGATTTGCCGCGCCAGTGTCCTGAACGCAGCGATGAATGCCTGCTCGCCCGCCCGCGTCGAGGCACGACGGAGCGGGGGCGAAGTATTGGGCGTGCAGCGCTACAGCTGCGCCGCGAGCCGGCTGGCCTGGTTGATTGCACGCTTGGCATCCAGTTCCGCCGCCACGTCGGCACCGCCGATCAGATGCGGTTGCTTGCCGAGCGCCTGCAGGGCTGCGAGCAGCTCGCGGCGTGGCTCCTGTCCGGCACACACCACCACCGTGCCTACGTCGAGCACTTGCTCGCTGCCATCCACGCGGATGCGCAAGCCGGTGTCGTCCACACCCAGATACTCGACCCCGCCGAGCATCTTGACGCCCTTGCCCTTGAGGGCGGCGCGGTGAATCCAGCCGGTGGTCTTGCCCAGGCGCGCGCCGGGGCGCCCCGGGCTGCGTTGCAACAGCCAGACCTGGCGTGCCGGCGGTTCCGGCTGCGGCTTGGCCAGTGCGCCACGCGTTTCGAAGCTGGGGTCCACACCCCATTCGGCCATCCAGCGCGCCACGTCCAGCGACGGCGACACACCGCTGTGCACCAGAAATTCGCACACATCGAAGCCAATGCCGCCCGCGCCGATGATGGCGACCTTGTCGGCCGCCTCATGCCGGCCCAGCACCACGTCCAGGTAGCTGACCACCATCGGATGATCCGCACCAGGAAAATCCACCCGGCGCGGCTCGATGCCAGTCGCCAGCACGATCTCGTCGAATGCCTGCAGGTCGCCTGCCTGTACGTGCGTGCGCAGCCGCAGCTGCACGCCGGTCGCCTGCAGGCGATGGTCGAAATAGCGCAGGGTTTCCTGGAACTCTTCCTTGCCCGGGATGCGCTTGGCCACATTGAACTGCCCGCCGATTTCATCAGCCGCATCGAACAGGGTCACCTGGTGGCCGCGCTCGGCCGCCACGGTTGCGCAGGCAAGGCCCGCAGGGCCCGCGCCGACCACGGCCACGCGCTTGGGTGCGGTGGTCGGTGTGTAGACCAGTTCGGTTTCGTGCACGGCACGCGGGTTGACCAGGCAGCTGGCCAATTTGTTTTCGAACACGTGATCCAGGCAGGCCTGGTTGCAGGCGATGCACGTATTGATGGTGTGCGGCTGCCCGGCGCGGGCCTTGTTGGCCCATTGCGGGTCGGCCAGCAGCGGGCGTGCCAGCGAGACCATATCGGCCGCGCCATCGGCCAGGATGCGCTCGGCCACTTCGGGCATGTTGATGCGGTTGGTCGCCACCACCGGGATGCCGACGTGCGGCTTGAGCTTGGCGGTGACGCCGGCAAAGGCCGCGCGCGGTACCGATGTGGCAATGGTGGGCACGCGTGCTTCGTGCCAGCCGATGCCCGAATTGATGATGGTTGCACCGGCGGCCTCGATCGCCTGCGCCTGCGCCACGATCTCCTGCCACTGGTTGCCGCCGTCCACCAGATCCACCAGCGACAATCGGTAGATGATGATGAAGTCCGGCCCGCAGGCCTCGCGGATACGGCGCACGATTTCCACCGCAAACCGCATGCGCTTGGCGGCATCGCCACCCCAGGCGTCGCTGCGCCGATTGGTGCGCGCGGCGGTGAATTCATTGATCAGATAGCCTTCTGATCCCATCACTTCCACGCCGTCGTAGCCGGCCTCGCGGGCCAGCCGTGCGGCGCGTGCATAGGCACCGATCTGCCGATCCACCGCACCAGCCGACAACGCCCGCGGGGTGAAGGGGTTGATCGGTGCCTTGAGCTTTGAAGGTGCCACCGACAACGGGTGGTATGCGTAGCGCCCGGCGTGCAGTAGCTGCAGGCAGATCTTGGCGCCGTGCGAATGCACCGCCGCGGTTACTTGCCGATGCGGGCGTACTTCCCACGGCCAGGACAGCTTGCCGCCGAACGGCTTGAGCCACCCGACAACATTTGGCGAGAACCCACCGGTGACGATCAGCCCGACGCCGCCAGCCGCACGTTCGCCGAAATACGCGGCCAGCTTCGGGAAGTCGCGCGCACGGTCTTCCAGACCGGTGTGCATCGAGCCCATCAGGACGCGGTTGCGCAGTTGCGTGAAGCCCAGATCGAGCGGGGCGAACAGGTGCGGGAACGGGGAGTCGGACAGGCCGGTGGCGGGCGACATAAATGGATACGCTGGCGTACGGAGTGCGCACGATGCAGGCAAACGGCCGCGTCGGCAAGCCCTGGGTGCGGGTGCTGGGCTGTCGGTCGTGCCGGAGGGGCGCGGGGCAGGGTCTAGGCGGGCTTGCCCCGATCTTCCGCGGCAGCGTGCGGCTGCATGCCTTGCGCGGTTGCCGGAAGTCGCATCTGAGCAGCACTGCTGGTGCCGCTAGTGAAGGTGTTGGGTGGCGGAAGGGTGCTGTGCATCCAGCCAAACCTGGCCGGCCATTCCTGCCGGTCGCGCCCGGGTGCGCTCCTACGACGTGGAGCGCGTCTGGTTGTTCCAGGCAGGCACGCAACACGTAGATCGCTACGGTGTCGATCATTCGCCGCGTCCTCCGTCGAGGCTTGGCCACCGCTCGCTGTCGTCAGGCTATCTGGAACACGTAGGAGCGCACCTGGGCGCGAACGCATGTACTCGGGCTTGCCACAGATCGAAACAAGCCAGCGCATGACCGTCAAAAATTGTGTCGCGATACCGGTCTTTTGGCGGGCGGGAGGGCACGCTCATGCCGCAACCCGCAACCCGCAACCCGCAACCCGCAACCATAAGCGCGTAGCTGAGGCCCACCTCGCCGCCGCAGCTCCACCCACTCGGTGCAACCGCCATCACCAACCAGCCACCACCAGCTTGCCAATGGTGCTGCCACTTTCCAGGCGGCGGTGCGCCTCGCGCAGGGTCTGCGCACAGATTGGCGAAAGTGTCTCGGTGTGGGTGGTGCGCAGCTCACCGGCATCGATCAGGCTGGCCGCGCGATTGAGAATACGGTGCTGCTCGACCATGTCGTCCGTGGCATAGCGCGCACGGGTGAACATCAGTTCCCAGTGGATGCCGATGCACTTGGACTTGTACGGGTCGCCGATCGGCAACGGGCCGCGTGGCTCCACGATCAGCCCCACATGCCCCTGCGGCGCCAGGATCTCGCCCAGCTGCGCCCAGTAGCGGTCCGTATCGGCCAGGTTGAGCGCCGCGTCCACCTGGTCCAGGCCGATGGCCTGTAATTGCGGGTGCAGTGGCTGGTGGTGATCGATCACATGCTGCGCGCCCATCTGGCGGACCCATTCAACGGTTTCCGGCCGCGACGCGGTGGCGATGACGGTGAAGCCCGCATGCCGCGCCAACTGGATGGCGATGGATCCCACGCCGCCGGCGCCACCGATGATCAACAAATGTTTGCCACGGTTGCGCGCGCCGTCGAACGCGAACGGCATGCGCTGGAACAGCAGTTCCCACGCAGTGAGCGTGGTCAGTGGCATCGCGGCGGCCTGCGCAAAGCTCAGCGACGTCGGCTTGCAGCCGGCAATGCGCGCATCCACCAAATGATATTCGGCGTTGCTGCCCTGGCGCCCGCTATCTCCTGCGTAATAGACCTCGTCGCCGACCGCAAACGCGGTGACGTCCGGGCCCACGGCTTCAACCACGCCAGCGGCGTCGAAGCCCAGTACCTTCGGGGCGGCAAGGGTTTGCGCCTTGGGCGCGCGCAGCTTGGTATCGACCGGATTCACCGACACCGCTTCAACACGTACCAATAAGTCATACCCGGCCGGCGCGGATGGCGCTGGCAGGTCCATGTCAAGCAGTGACGCGGGGTCGTCGATCGGGAGGTAATGGGTGAGGGCGACGGCTTTCATCGGAGCGCTCCTGGTGGGGAGTTCAGGGTGCGTTGTGTGGGAAGTTCACCGCAACCACCAACCCCACAATTCAGGTCGGGCGGGCCTTTCCGTTCACCAACGTGCACTTGGACACGGTCTTCACGCACCTGCCCCAGGCGTTCAAGCGACGTATTCAACTGGATAAATTGGGGTGGCGTTCATCTGCACTGCATGTCCGAACTGGGTGCCCGGTCGCACTCCTCATAAAGCTGTATACGTAGGATTAGCAGCGTTTGCGGCGGGCGGCATTTGCTTTCACATGTTATATGACCGTTAACGCGATCTTCACTAAGCCCGGCTTAATCTGCGCCCCGATGGCTCTGGATGTGACGAGCATCTTTTACCAAGAACAACGCCTCTATCGGTTTATCTCCCAAAGAAGGAGCTGTATACATGAACAAGAAAATTCTCACTGCCGCGTTGCTCGGCGGTCTGGCGGTTGCCCAGGCTGCTTCCGCGCAGGAGTTCGATGACCGTTGGTACCTGACCGGTAGCGCTGGCTTCAACTTCCAGGACAGCGATCGTCTGACCAATGATGCTCCGTTCGTCACCCTGGGTCTGGGCAAGTTCGTTAGCCCGAACTGGTCGATCGACGGCGAGCTGAACTATCAGAACCCGAACTTCGATGCCAACCAGGACCAGAACTGGAGCCAGTACGGCATCTCGTTCGACCTGCGTCGCCACTTCATCCAAGAAGGCCGCGGCTGGAACCCCTACCTGCTGTTCGGTCTGGGCTATCAGCGTTCGGAAGAAGAGTTCGACGCCACCCCGAACCCGGTTTCGCCGGGCCAGCAGAAGGACGGCAACTTTGCCGCCAAGGCTGGTGTGGGTCTGCAGACCACCTTCGACAAGCGCGTTGCCGTGCGTGCCGAACTGGCCTACCGCGCCGACTTCAATGACCAGAGCGTTGCTGCTCCGCAGGAAGACTGGTTCGGCGACGTGCTGGCTTCGGTCGGCGTCGTGATCCCGCTGGGACCTGCTCCGTCGACGGCTCCGCCGCCGGCTCCGGCTCCGGTTGCTCCGAGCTGCGCCGATCTGGATGACGACGGTGACGGCGTCAACAACTGCGACGACAAGTGCCCGACCTCCCAGCCTGGCCAGACCATCGGTCCGGACGGCTGCCCGGTGCCTGTGTCGATCGACCTGAAGGGCGTGAACTTCGACTTCAACAAGTCGACCCTGCGTCCGGACGCTGTGTCGATCCTGAGCGAAGCGACCGAGATCCTGAAGCGTTACCCCGACCTGAAGGTCGAGGTTGCCGGTCACACCGACTCGAAGGGCACCGACGAGTACAACCAGAAGCTGTCCGAGCGTCGTGCGACGACCGTGTATGACTACCTGACCAAGAACGGCGTTGATGCGTCGCGTCTGGTTGGTCCGATCGGCTACGGCGAGAGCCGTCCGATTGCTCCGAACGCCAACCCGGATGGTTCCGACAATCCGGAAGGCCGTGCGAAGAACCGTCGTACCGAGCTGAACGTCCAGAACTAATTGGACCGCTAGCTGCTTCATACAAAACCCGGCCTTGTGCCGGGTTTTGTCTTTGTGGGGCCGGCAATCGCGCCGTCCTGCGGCGCAAATCCTGTCTGTGTTGCGATCCAGGCACGGTTCCGGTTGAAACGGCGTTCATCGCTGCCTACACTCGCCGCGTCGACATACCACCCATTGGAAGAATTCACGATGCTGCGTACCGCTACGGCAGGACTGTTCTGTCTCGCTTTGATTCCCGCCGCCTACGCCGCTCCGAACTGCACTGGCAGCACGGTGTCCCAGCCACTGCCGCTGCCTGCCACCGTGATCGCTCCGGCGGCCGCCGAGTTCTACACCCGCAGCGTGCAGCTGGGCATGCCCACCGGCGTGCTGGCACAGCCCTACACCAGCGAGCAGTCGGTGGACCGCGTGTTGCTGCGTCTGCGCGTGGAAGGCTGCCAGGACCTAGCCAAGGCCATGCCGGCGGGCGGCACCGTCAATCCAAACGATCCGGCGGCCTACAAGGCCACCACCGCGTTCGATAACACCCCGTGGCGCTTTGACATGAGCCAGAACGGCAAGCGCATGACGGCCGAAGAGTTCGACGCCTGGATGAAGGCACGCGGCGTGCGCGTGGTCAAGGCGCGTCCGGTTGCCGGCGCAGCGCCTGCGGCAGCGACGCCGGCTCCGGCGGCCGACGCCAAGCCGGTCGAGAACAAGTAAGCCCCGGAGCGGACGCGATGCCCCGGCGACCTGCGCCGGCAGCATCCCGGCAACGCCGCCACGCTGGCAAGGCGCCAGCTGGCGCGCGCGCTGGTGCAGGCAGCGCTACACCCACGCCTCGGCATGGTCTGGCGCGGGTGCTGTCCAAGCTGGGCGTGTGTTCGCGGACCGAGGCTGCGCGCTGGGTCGCCGATGGGCGGGTCAGCGTGGCGGGCCGAGTGGTGCGCGATCCGGAGTTCCCGCTGCGCGCCGATCAACACGACGGCATTGCCATCGATGGCCAGCCCCTGGCCGGACGGGCACGGCTGTACCTGATGCTCAACAAGCCGCGCGGCGTGGTCACCACGGTGCGCGACGAGCAGGGCAGGGACACCGTCTACCGCTGCTTCGACGGCGCCGGCCTGCCATGGCTGGCACCGGTGGGGCGGCTGGACAAGGCCAGCGAGGGGTTGCTGCTTTTCAGCAACGACCCACAATGGGCCGCCGCCGTGACCGACCCGGCGACCGGCCCGGACAAGACCTATCACGTCCAGGTGGATTGCCGCCCGGATGCGCTGCAGCTGGCGCGCATGCACGACGGCGTGGCCGATACCGACCCCGGGGGCGATGGCAGCCTGCTGCGCGCCAAGCAGGTGCGTGTGCTGCGCGAAGGTGAGCGCAACGCCTGGCTGGAAATCGTGCTGGATGAAGGCCGCAACCGGCAGATCCGTCGTTTGCTCGCAGCACTGGATATCGGTGTCTTGCGCCTGGTGCGCGTGGCGATCGGCCCGCTGGCGATGGGCGAGCTGGGCAAGGGCAGCTGGCGTCTGCTCAGCGCCGCCGAAGTCAGGGCATTGGCACCGGCGGCACAGGCCGCCAGCGCGCCAGCCGCGCGTTGAGCAAGGCCGTCACCACCTCAACGGCCCGCGCGTCGCCTGCGCCGTTGGCATCGTGCCGGCGGCCCTTGGCGTGATTGCAGCTGGCGCAGGCCAGCGCCAGGTTGCGTGCGTCGTTGGGGTCGTCTCCCACCTGGGCGCACAGCGGCGCTGCCGCGCGGCGGCCAAACCAGGCCTGCGGCACCACGTGTTCCAGCGTGGTGTGCCCGAGCGCTTCGCCATCGGCGCGCACCGACAGGCGCCGCCGGCAGTGCAGGCAGCGGGTTTCCCAACTGCCTGCGTGCAACTGGGCCTGCGCATCGGTCTGCGCAGCCAGCAGCAGGCGCTGGCGCAGCACCGTGCGCATGCTCAGCCGCCGATGACCTTGAGCTCGTGACCGATTCGGGTAAAGGCGTCGATCGCCTGATCCAGTTGCGCGCGGGTGTGCGCGGCGCTGATCTGGGTGCGGATGCGCGCCTGCCCCTTGGGCACCACCGGGAAGAAGAAGCCGATCGCGTAGATGCCTTCTTCGAGCAGGCGTTCGGCAAAGCGCTGCGCCAGCGGTGCGTCGTACAGCATGACCGGGCTGATCGGATGCACGCCGGGCTTCACGTCGAAGCCGGCAGCGGTCATGCGCTCGCGGAAGTAGCGGGTGTTTTCCACCAGCTGCGTGCGCAGCTCGCCGGCCGCGTCCAGCATCTCGAAGGCCTTGATGCCGGCAGCCACCACGTGCGGCGGCAGCGAGTTGGAGAACAGGTACGGCCGCGAGCGCTGGCGCAGCAGTTCGATGACTTCGCGCTTGGCGGTGGTGAAGCCGCCCAACGCGCCGCCCATTGCCTTGCCCAGCGTGCCGGTGAAGATATCGATCTGGTCCATCACGCCCTTGACCTCGGCCGAGCCGCGCCCGGTCGCGCCCAAAAAGCCGGTGGCGTGGCATTCGTCGATGTGCACCAGCGCGTTGTACTTGCGTGCCAGCGCGGTGATTTCATCCAGCGGGGCGATGAAGCCGTCCATCGAAAACACGCCGTCGCTGGTGATCAGCTTGGTCTTGCAGCCGGCGGCATCGGCGGCCTGCAGCTGCGCTTCCAGATCGGCCATGTCGCAGTTGGCGTAGCGGAAGCGCTTGGCCTTGCACAGGCGCACGCCGTCGATGATGGAAGCGTGGTTGAGCGCATCGGAAATGATGGCGTCGTGCTCGCCGAGCAACGGCTCGAACAGGCCGCCGTTGGCATCGAAGCAGGCGGCGTAGAGGATGGTGTCTTCGGTGCCGAAGAAGTCGGCGATGGTGCGTTCGAGCTGCTTGTGCAGGTCCTGGGTGCCGCAGATGAAACGCACCGAGGCCATACCAAAGCCGTGCGTGTCCAGTGCATCCTTGGCGGCCTGGATGATGGCCGGGTGGTCGGCCAGGCCAAGATAATTGTTGGCGCACAAGTTCAGCACGCGGCGGCCGTCGGCCAGCGTGATCTGTGCCGACTGCGGGCCGGTGATGATGCGCTCGGACTTGAACAGCCCCTGGGACTGGATTGATTCCAGTTCGGCGGCGTAATGGGCGGTCAGCGCGGCGGGAGCGTTGGTCATGGCGATCGCAGTGGCAGGAAGAGGCGCAATTTTAACGATCACGGTGGCATACCACTACGTCATGCAAAATTGGCATAAGCGCCGGCGTGGATGTCATTTCACCGGCCGCGTGCCGCTGCGCAGCATGGCATGCTTGCTGTTCAGGCTGCGCCCCATCGGCCAGGAGATCGTTGTGACCCATTCCCGCTTCCGCCTTATTGCTGCGGTGTTCGGCACGCTGCTGGCCCTGGCCGGCCCGGCTGCCGCCCGTGAGATCAATCTGCTCAACGTCAGTTACGACCCCACCCGCGAGTTCTATCGCGAGTACAACACGGCCTTTGCTGCGCAATGGAAGCAGCAGCATCCGCAAGACACCGTCAGTGTGGAGACCTCGCACGGTGGCAGCGGCAAGCAGGCGCGCGCGGTGATCGACGGCATCGAGGCCGACGTGGTCACGCTGGCGCTGGCCTACGACGTTGATGCGATCGCGCAGAAGGCCAAGCTGATCGACACCGCGTGGGAAAAGCGCCTGCCCGACAACAGTGCGCCGTACACCTCGACCATCGTGTTTCTGGTACGCAAGGGCAACCCGAAGAACATCAAGGACTGGCCGGACCTGCTGCGCTCCGGCGTGTCGGTGGTGACGCCCAACCCCAAGACCTCCGGCGGTGCACGCTGGAACTATCTGGCGGCCTGGGCCTACGCGGACCACATCTTCAAGGGCGACCGCGAGCGCACCCTGCGCTATATGCGCGCGCTGTTCCGCAACGTGCCGGTATTGGATACAGGCGCACGCGGCGCCACCACCACCTTTGCCCAGCGCGGCATTGGCGATGTGCTGCTGGCCTGGGAGAACGAGGCCCTGCTGGCCAGCCAGGAACTGGGCAAGGACAAGTTCGAGATCGTGGTGCCGAAGCTGTCGATCCTGGCCGAGCCTTCGGTGGCGCTGGTGGACAAGAACGTCGACAAGCATGGCACCCGCGATGTGGCCGAAGCCTATCTGCGGTTTCTCTATGCACCGGAAGGCCAGAAGCTGGCCGCCAAGCACTTCTACCGCCCGCGCCATCCGGAGTTTGCCGACCGCAACGACCTGGCGCGGTTCCCGGACATCAAGCTGGTGACCATCCAGGAGGCATTCGGCTCCTGGGACAAGGCGCAGCAGGAACATTTCGCCGACGGTGGGTTGTTCGACCAGATCCAGGCCAGCAAGTAGGCGATGCAGATGTCGGTTGCACCCCCTCCGGCGCGGGCATCGCGCAGACGCGTGATGCCCGGTCTTGGACTGAGCCTGGGCATCACCCTGACCTGGCTGGGGCTGATCGTGTTGATTCCGTTGCTGGGTGTCTTCATCAAGACCAGCGGGCTGGGCTGGGATGGCCTGTGGCGGGTCTGGAGCGAGCCGCGCGTGCTGTCGGCGCTGCGGGTGAGCTTCGGCACGGCGTTCGCGGCCGGTGCGTTCAACGCGGTGATGGGCACCTGGGTGGCCTGGGTGTTCGTGCGCTACCGCTTTCCCGGCAAGCGCCTGTTCGATGCGGTGATCGACCTGCCGTTCGCCTTGCCGACGGCGGTGGCCGGTATCGCGCTGACGGCGCTGTATGGCGGTAATGGCTGGGTGGGCCGCTGGTTGGAGGCGATTGGCATCAAGGTGGCCTATACGCAGCTCGGCATCGTGATTGCGCTGGTGTTCGTGGGCCTGCCGTTCGTGGTGCGGGTAGTGCAGCCGGTGCTGGCCGAGAGCGAGCGCGAAATCGAGGAAGCCGCGGCCACGCTGGGCGCCTCGCGCTGGCAGTCGGTCTGGCGGGTGGTGTTGCCGGCACTGTGGCCGGCGGTGCTGACCGGCTTTGCGCTGGCGTTTGCGCGCGGTGTGGGCGAATACGGCTCGGTGATCTTCATCGCCGGCAACCTGCCCAACGCGACCGAGATCGCGCCGCTGCTGATCACCATTCGCCTGGAGGAGTTCGACTACGCCGGCGCCACTGCGATTGCCGCGGCGATGCTGCTGCTGTCGTTCGTGATCCTGCTGGTGGTCAATACACTGCAGGCACGCCTGCTGCGCTATCAACGGAGCAGCGCATGACCGACGCCGTTTCGCCGCTGCCCACCATGCTGCAGAGCACTGCCACCGCCCGACAGGCACGCCGCATCACCGAGTCGGCCACCAGCGAGCCGCGCTGGGTGCAGTGGCTGATGATTCTTGGCGCATTGGGATTCTTGCTGGCCTTTTTGTTGTTGCCGCTGGTGCTGGTGTTCGCCGAGGCGCTGCGTGGTGGCTGGGCGACATTTCTGCACGCGCTGGTCGACCCGGATGCGCTGTCGGCGATCAAGCTGACCTTGCTGGTCACCGCGGTGGTATTGCCGCTGAACCTGGTGTTCGGCGTGGCCGCCGCATGGGCGGTGAGCAAGCACCAGTTCCCGGGCAAACGCCTGCTGATCAGCCTGATCGACCTGCCGTTCTCGGTGTCGCCGGTGGTGGCGGGCCTGATCTTCGTGTTGATCTTCGGCCGCAACGGTTGGGCCTGGCCATTGATCGATGAAGGCTGGCGGGTGGAATTGCCGGCACTGGGCGTGGTGCTGATCCAGCTGCCGCGCATTGTGTTTGCGCTACCGGGCATCGTGCTGGCGACAACCTTCGTGACCTTTCCCTTCATCGCGCGCGAGCTGATGCCGCTGATGGAGCAGCAGGGCAGTGACGAGGAACTGGCGGCACTGAGCCTGGGCGCCAACGGCTGGCAGATGTTCTGGCGCGTAACCGTGCCCAATATCCGCTGGGGCCTGCTGTATGGCGTGCTGCTGTGTGCGGCGCGGGCGATGGGCGAATTCGGCGCGGTGTCGGTGGTGTCCGGGCATATCCGTGGGCGCACCAATACGCTGCCGCTGCACGTGGAAATTCTCTACAACGAATACGCCTACAGCGCCGCGTTTGCATGCGCCTCGCTGCTGGCATTGACCGCGCTGCTGACGCTGGCGGTGAAGACATATCTGGAATGGCGGCATGGCGATGCGCTCGCCGCCAACCACCGCCACTGAGGTGACCATGGGCATCCGTATCAGCCATCTGCGCAAGCAGTTCGCGAGCTTCACCGCACTGGACGACATCACCCTGGACGTGCGCCAGGGCGAGTTGCTGGCGCTGCTGGGGCCGTCCGGCTCGGGCAAGACCACGTTGTTGCGCATCATGGCCGGGCTGGAGCATGCAGACGGCGGGCAGGTGTTGTTCGGCGACGAAGACGCCACCCGCATGAGCGTGCAGTCGCGGCGGGTGGGTTTCGTGTTTCAGCATTACGCCCTGTTCAAGCACATGGATGTGTTCGAGAACATCGCGTTCGGGCTGCGCGTGCGGCGCGGCAAGGAGCGCTGGGCCGAAGCGCGCATCCGCGCACGCGTGGAAGAGCTGCTGGCGCTGGTGCAGTTGCAGGGCCTGGAGCAGCGTTACCCGACCCAGTTGTCTGGTGGGCAGCGTCAGCGCGTGGCGCTGGCGCGCGCGCTGGCGATCGAGCCGCGCGTGCTGCTGCTGGACGAGCCTTTTGGTGCCCTGGATGCACAGGTGCGCCGCGACCTGCGCCGCTGGCTACGCGAGTTGCACGAGCAAACCGGCCTGACCACGGTGTTCGTGACGCACGATCAGGAAGAAGCGCTGGAACTGGCCGACCGCGTGGCCATCCTCAACCGCGGCAGGATCGAACAGCTCGATACGCCGGCGCGCGTCTACGACACGCCAGCGTCGCCGTTCGTGTACTCATTCGTCGGTGCGGTGAACCGGATTCCGGGCGTGCTTGCGCACGGCCAGATCCAGGTGGCCGGTCATGCGCTGCCGTCGGCCAACCCCGCACTGGCTGCGGGCCCGGTGGAGGTCTACGTGCGCCCCGAGGATCTGGTGCCGGACGCCGATGGCTGGCCGGCCACCGTGGCCTGGGCACAACGCAGCGGCGCCCGCCTGCGGGTGCGCGCCATCCTGGACGCGGCGGGCAATGAAGTGGAAGTGGAACTGCCGGCATCGGCGGGCACCATCACGGCAGGCCAGCAACTGCGGCTGGCTGCGCGGCATTACGGAGTGTTTCCGGCCTGATGCATCGCCGGTTGGCGCTGGGCTGTTGAGCTCGAATGTGTGAGTGGTTAGCGGTGACTGAGGAGTCGTAAGAGTGGCGTCGGTCGTGGGCTGTGACGCGTCTTCATCCTGCAGTGCGCGCATCAAGATTGTGCGTCGGCGGTCGATGAAAGGGAGACTGAGTCGCACGGCCTGCCGTCGAAGGATGTGCGCCAGGTCAAGCGAGCGCGACATTTATGTTGCGCTGCAATGGCAGTTGGACTAATAAGTCTGTGCAGTCTCGCTTCATGCAATCCGAACGCCCACCGCTCCAGGAGATGCCCGATGAAGCCATCCTCGCTTGCTTGTTGCCTGTCGCTGTTGCTCCTAGGTGCCGCGCCGTTGGCACAGGCACAGGACGAAGACGCACCCGCCTCACCGTTCACCGGCACCTTCGCGGTGACCAGCGATTACCTGTTCCGCGGCATTTCGCAGACCAACGAAGAGGCTGCGTTTCAGGCCGGGCTGACCTACAAGACACCGTTCGGCCTGTACATCGGCACCTGGACTTCCAACGTCGATTACGGCGCGGGCGATCCGGATTGGGAAGTGGATGGTTTTGTCGGCTACAACAAGGACCTCGGGGCCAACTGGAATGTCGATGTCATGGTCAACCGTTACCAGTATCTGGGAGCGGGCGCGTCGAATTACGCCGAACTGATCACCAAGACCACGTTCCTCAAAACCTACAGCGTCACGGTTGCCTATACCAACGATCTGTACGGCACCAAGACCGATGGCTACTACTACGCGCTGGACGCCAACTGGACGCTGCCGTACGACTTCACCTTTGGCGCGCATGCGGGCCACAGCATCTATACCTCTTCGCTCAGTCAGGTGGATCACGACTACAACGATTTCGGGGTGAACGTGGGCAAGGCGTTTGGCCCGCTCGGTTTGAGCGTGGGCTACTACGACACCAGCGAAGCGGCGGAGTTCGGATTTGGCCGGCAGAATTCGCAGAACCATCTGGTCGCCACCGCGACGGTGACCTGGCCGTAGCAAGGCGCTGCGCACAGGGCGTTTGCCGGAGCATTGGAGCGTGCTGCAGGCATGAGGGCGGGGTAGGGCAATCAGTTTGGTGCAGCAGGCAGCGAAGCGACAGCGCCGGTGATGCGTCCCGAGATAATCACTGGAGCTGACATGCAAAAGGCGCCTTCCGGCGCCTTTTGCGTTTCACAGCGGTGGAGCGGTTACTCAGTTCCAGCTCAACACGACCTTGCCGGCCTTGCCTTCTTCCATCAGGTCGAACCCTTTCTGGAACTCGTCGATCGACAACTGGTGGGTCAGCACTTTCTGCAGCGGAAAACCCGATAGCACCAACTGGGTCATCTTGTACCAGGTCTCGTACATCTTGCGGCCGTAGATGCCCTGCACGGTGAGGCCCTTGAAGATGATCTTGTCCCAATCGCAACCGGCGCCGCGCGGCATGATGCCGAGCATCGCGATCTTGCCGCCGTGGTACATGCAATCGAGCATGTCGTTGAACGCGCGCGGGTTGCCGCTCATTTCCAGGCCCACGTCGAAGCCTTCCATGTGCAGGTCGGCCATGACGTCCTTGAGCGAGGTCTTGGACACGTTGACCACGCGCGTGGCACCCATGTCGGCGGCCAGCTTGAGGCGGAAGTCGTTGACGTCGGTGACCACCACATTGCGCGCACCGATGTGCTTGCAGATGCCGGCGGCAATGATGCCGATCGGGCCGGCGCCGGTGATCAGGACGTCTTCGCCGATGACATCGAATTCCAGCGCGCAATGCGCGGCGTTGCCGTAGGGGTCGAAGAAGGCGGCCAGCTCGGAGGGGATCTGGTCGGGGATCGGCCACAGGTTGCTGGCCGGCATCACCATGTATTCGGCGAAGGCGCCGTTGACGTTGACGCCGATGCCCACCGTGTTGGGGCACAGATGCGGGCGGCCGCCACGGCAGTTGCGGCAATGCCCGCACACGATGTGGCCTTCGGCCGACACGCGCTGGCCGACCTGGTAGCCGGTCACCGCCGAACCGAGCTCGGCCACGCGGCCGACGAACTCGTGGCCGATGGTCAGGCCCGGCGTAATGGTGCGTTGGCTCCATTCATCCCATAGGTAGATATGCAGATCGGTGCCGCAGATGGCGGTCTTTTCCAGCTTGATCAGGACCTCATTCGGGCCCGGGGTGGGCACGGGGACCTGTTCCAGCCAGATGCCCTTGCTCGCTTCGCGCTTGACCAGCGCCTTCATCGTCTGCGCCATCTGGCGGGACCTGCTCAGTGAAAGATAAGCCGGCAATTATATGCGGCTGGGCGTCGGCGCCATGCGGCGGTGCACGATTGCGGTGGAACTCGGCTTGGCTTGGCAGGTGACGGGGTGGAGCGGGAGGCGCGCCAAGCGAATGGCGTTGAGCGCGTTGCGGTCGATCATGTGGCGGAATGGGCCATGCCCGTGCCTGATGGAGAGATCCGGAGGCGTGCGAGGCAGACGCATGTCAGCCTCGCAGCGCCGCCGTAGCGACCTGATGCGTGCGATCGACTGGCGGAGCGGTGGATTAGCCCGCGTGGAGCTTGCCCCTGAAGAAAAATGCCTGGCAGGAACGGATGACGCAACGTGCGGCGCTTGATGGTCGTGCCATCCAGCGCCGCTGCCGGTGTCCGCTCTGGCGGGCCCCTCTCCCGACGGCGAGGGGCTTGGGTCGAGAATCTGCTGGCGCCCGAGAAGGCGCCACTACGGTGGACTCCTCAATGCGCTGGCGTTGCACCGCATTTCACTCGCGGAGGCAACGCGCATCCAACACCGCACTGTTCATTCGCCAGCGTCAGAACTTCACATCCAGGCTCAGGAAGGTCTGCCGCGGCGCGCCCACCACCATGGTCTGGTTGTAGCCATTCGGATCGGAGGCGACATAGCCATTGGTGCCGGTGCTGGCGAAGTAGCGCTTGTCGGTGAGGTTGGTGATGTTCAAGGCCAGCGCCACATTGACTACGCCGCCGAGGCGGCCGAAGTCATAGCGCGCGCCGGCATTGAACAGCCAGTACGAGGGCACCTGCGAATCGTTGAGGAAGGTGATGTAGCGCTTGTCGACATACTTGCCGTCCAGATCCAGGCGCAGGTTGCCAATCTGGTAGCTCGCGCTGGAAGAGAACATCAACGCCGGAATGCCGACCACGTCCTTGCCCGCGGTGGCGACCACGCCGTTGTTGAGGTAATCGTCCTGGTAGCGCGAGCGGTTCCACGACAGCGAGTTCAACCAGCTCAGGCCCTCGATCGGGCGCCACATCAACGCCAGGTCGGCGCCAGCGCTGTGCACCGCGCCCACGTTGCTCAGGATCGATGCGCAGGTCTGCACCGCCGTACACGGCGAGGTGGTCAGCAGGCGGTTGGAGAACTTGGTGAAGTAGGCGTCGGCCGAGAGCTGAAATTGCGCGTCCTGCACGCGGTAGCCCACCTGCACCGTCTGCGATTCTTCCGGCTCCAGCGTGGAGCGGCTGCGGTCGAACGCGGCCTGCGAGGTGGCGAACGGCGTAAAGCCGAACGCGGCGATGTTCTTGCTATAGGAGGCGTAGATGTCCTGGCGTTCGTCGAGTTTGTAGTTCACGCCGACTTGCGGCAGGAAGTTGTCTTCGGCACGGATGCGGCCTTGCGCCAGCGCGGTGGTCGGCACCAGCGATTGCGCACGCGTGGTGGTGCTGAGCGCCTTTGCGCCGTAGTTCACCGTCAGGCGGTCATCGAGCAGGCGCACGGTGTCCTGCAGGTACAGCATGCGGGTCTGGGTGGTGTAGCGCTGCTGGAAATCGCGGCGGAACGGGGTCTGCGCTTCGTACACGTTGTATAGCGAGGTGTAGCCCTCGTTGCCCAGCGCGAAGTAATTGCGCCCTTGCGTGGTGCGTGCATTCTCGGCCCACACGCCGGCTTCCAGATCGTGATTGCCCCACGACCACTTCAATGCGCTGGTGCCGCCGAAACGGTCCAGGCCATAGTCGGTGGTGCGCATCGACACCGGGATCTGCGCCGAGGTGACGACATACGGTGTCACCCACTGCCCCTCGCCGCGATTGGCGTGGTAGTAGCCGGCGGCATCAAGGGTTGCACCGCCGAACACGAACGTGCCCGACAGGCCGGCAAGATTGTCGCGGCGCAGGCCACCGCCGGCGTAGTAGCTGGCATCGAGCCAGCTGTAGTCGTCCGGCAATCCGGCCAGCGATTGCGGATAGCCGTTGGCCACGCCACTGGTGGCACCGGTGGTCTGGTAGGCGCGCGCCATCTGCACCGCGGTGGCCCAATCCGGTTGCAGGTAGTCGTAGTCCCAACCCAGCGCGCGCTGACTGGTCAACGACAGGTCCATGTAGTCGTATTCCTTGCGCCGCGAGGTATCCAGGAACAGGTTCAGGCGATTGCCATCGCCCCACTGGTAGACAGTCTTGAGGTTGGCCTGCTCGGACTGCTGATCGCCGAAGCCCTTCCACTTGTCGGTGCTGGCATTGGCGTAGGACAGATACGCCGACAAGCCATTGCGATCGCCGGTATCGGCGCGCACGAAGGTGCGTCGCGTTGCATCGCTGCCCACCGTCTGCACCAGCCGCGCGCCGGGCGTGGTCTGCGGATCGGCGGAGTAGAACTGCATGGTGCCGCCCAGATTGGTGTTGGACGCGGTGCCGAGTGCGCCGGCGCCTTGTGCGATCTCTACCGAACCGAGGTTTTCGGAAATGATGGCGCGGGTGATGTGCAGGCCGTTGGTGACGCCGTAGCTCATGTTGCCCAGCGGGATGCCGTCGAGCGTGTAGCCCAGGCGGCTCTGGTCGAAGCCATGCAAGGTGACCTGCGTAGACCACTCATAGGTGCCGAAGGGATCGGCGGACTGGAACTGCACGCCGGGCAGCTTTTCCACCGCCTTGAAGGCGCTGCTACCCGGTGTCAGCTGTTCGATGTCCTGCCGGCTGATGCGTTGCACCTGCCGCGTGCTGCCTTGCGAGACCACGTTGATCGCATCCAGCTGGGTCGCGTTGCCAGCCGCATCGGCGGGCGTTACCGGCGCGTCCGCCGCGCTGGCGGGGATGGGGTCGGCGGCGTGTGCGATGACGGGAAGCAGCGCGGCGAGGGCGAGCGCCAGTGGCGTGACATGGAAACGACGGGCGGAAGTCATGGGGGAATCCTGTTCGAGCACGGCTGAGGGCGGACGCACGGTGCAAGACCGGCGTTTCGCGACGCAGGGTGTCAACGGCTCATGAAACATTGATGACGGTGGCTGTCGCAAAACTGTCGCGTGCGGGGGCTATACGTGTGCACTGGCGTCGGGCGCCGCTGCGGCACGCCGTCTTTTTCAGGGTTTTCCAAAGGTTTTTCTTCCATGACGGCTTCCCCCTCGCGTCGCGACTTTCTCAAGCGTGTGGCAGCACTGACGGCTGCCGGTGCGCTACCCGCCTCGATCGGACGCGCGCTCGCACTGCCGGCGAACGCACGCACCGGTACCTTGCGCGACATCGAACACGTGGTGATCCTGATGCAGGAAAACCGCTCTTTCGATCATTACTTCGGCACCATGCGCGGGGTGCGCGGCTTCGGCGACCCACGTGCGCTGCAGTTGCGCGACGGCAACCCGGTGTGGAGCCAGGCCGCCAGCGACGGGCGACGTGTGTTGCCGTTCGCCTTCGATGCGCGCAACACCCGCGCGCCGCTGATCAAGAGCCTGGATCACTCCTGGAAAGCCGGCCATGGGCAAGACCCGTTGCGCTGGCAGGAATACGACGCCTGGGTGCCGTACAAGGGCGAGCTGACGATGGGCTATTTCCAGCGCAGCGATATTCCGTACTACCACGCGCTCGCCGACGCGTTCACCATTTGCGATGGCTATTTCTGCTCGCTTCATGGGCCCACCAATCCCAATCGCATGTATCTGTTTACCGGTACCAGCGGCTTGAGCGTGGGCAACACCGGTGCGCAGACCGTCACCAATGCCGACGACGGCAACTGGACCGCCGACATGGCGCGCGACAAACCCGGTTACGCCGCCATGCAATGGACTACCTACGCGCAGCGTCTGCAGGCGGCCGGTGTCGATTGGCGGGTGTATCAGGAGTACGACAACTTCGGCTGCAATTCGCTGGCGTACTTTGCGCACTATCGCGATCTGGATCGCAACGATGAGCGCTATCGACGCGCACGTGCGTGCGTCCCGGGCTCCACTGCCGACAATGCCGCCACCACGCAGGCCGATCATCTGGTCGCAGCCATCGCCGCCGATGTACAAGCCAACCGACTGCCGCAGGTGTCGTGGGTGATCCCGCCCACCGCCTATTGCGAACATCCCGAAGCGCCGCCGGCATATGGCGAATCGCTGGTGGCGCGGCTGATCGATGCGCTCACCGCCAATCCCGAGGTGTGGTCCAAGACCGCGCTAATCATCAACTACGACGAGAACGACGGCTTCTTCGATCACGTGCCTGCACCGCTGCCGGCGCTGGATGCGCGCATGGGCCGCAGTAACGTGGACGCGCGCGGCGAAGTGCACGAGGGCGTTCCGGTGGGGCTGGGCATTCGCGTGCCGATGCTGGTGATCTCGCCCTGGACGCGCGGCGGCTGGGTCAACTCGCAGGTGTTCGACCACACCTCCGTGCTGCGTTTGCTCGAGCGCCGTTTCGGTGTGGCCGAACCCAACATCAGCCCGTGGCGACGCGCGGTGAGTGGCGATCTCACCAGCGTGTTCGACTTCCGCCAGCCGGACCATTCCGCGCTGAGCGCGCTGCCAGCGATCGGCGACTACCGCGCACGCACGGCCGCGGTGCGCGACAAACCGCTGCCGGTGCCGCCAACCACTGCGCAGATGCCGCGGCAGGAACCGGGGCAGCGGCCCGCGCGCGCGCTGCCGTATGCGTTGCAGGTGCATGCGCGTGTCCACGATGACAACGGCGTGCAGTTGCAGTTCGTCAACACCGGTGCCGCTGCAGCTGCCTTCAACGTGTACACGTCCGCCGCGACAGGCGGCCCCTGGTATTACACCGTCTTGCCCGGCACTCAGCTGGACGACGTGCCGATGGGCGCGGTGCACGACGGCGCGTATGCATTGCACGTGCACGGCCCGAATGGATTCCTGCGTGAATTCGCAGGGAATTTAGGTGCCGAGCAGCCGGCGTTGTCAGCGCCGTGGGTGCAGGCGCGTCAGGATGGCGAGCTGCTGGTGTTGGAGATCGGCAATGCCGGGCGCCAGCCGTGCACGTTGCAGGTGCGCGCGCTGGAGTACGCCGAGCCGACCACACAGCCGCTGCAGTTGGCCGCAGGGCAGCGCCACACCCTGCGCCTGGCATTGGCGGCGAGCGATCACTGGTATGACATTGTGGTGGAGCAGCGGGGCAGCGCGTTCCGCCGCCGGCTCGCCGGGCACCTGGAAACCGGCAAGCCCAGTCGCAGCGACCCGGCGCTCGGTCGCGCCTGAGCCAGCCGCGGGTGCTGGCTGGCCTGCGGGTGACATGCAACGCGCAGGACGGTGCGCCGACCAGTTCACCGTCTGGCTGATTCGCGGCCCGGGGAGGCGGCGAGGGCGGTATCATGCCGCTCCCGTCTGGCCGCAAGGCGAGCCGGCCCCTCCCCAAGGAATCTCTCGCGCATGCGCATCCTGCTTGCCCGTCACGGCGAGACGCCGTGGAACGCCGAAGGCCGTTACCAGGGCCAGATCGATATCCCGCTGTCACCGGTCGGCGAAGGGCAGGCCGCCGCGTTGGGCGCGCGTCTGCAGGCCTTGCAGATCAACCGCGCGGTGGCATCGCCACTCTCGCGTGCCCAGGCCACCGCAAAGTTGGCACTTGGCACTGCACGCGCAGGCTTGCTGCAGACCGATGCGGACCTGCAGGAAATCGCCCATGGCGAATGGGAAGGGTTGCTTGCAAGCGAAATCAATGACAAGGATCCGGCGCGCCTGCGCGCATGGCGCGAAGAACCCGACACCGTGCTGATGCCCAGCGGCGAATCGCTGCGTCAGGTGCTCGATCGCAGCTGGCGCGGTCTGGCGCGCGCCGCCGACGGCCTGGGTGCAGACGACACCTTGCTGGTGGTCGCGCACGATGCGGTCAACCGCGTGATCCTGTGCAAGATCCTGGGCCTGCCGCTGTCCAAGCTGTGGAGCTTCCGCCAGGCCCCCACCACGCTCAACCTGCTCGAAGGCGACGACGTCGATCACCTGGAAGTGGTCCGCCTCAACGATTGCGCGCACCACACGCCGTTCTTTGGTGAAGCCAAGCATCGGGCGTTGTAAGGCCACGTGCAGCAAGGATGCTGGAAGACGCCATGGCGCGTTCGACCGTAACACCGCCCCGCTGGCCAAAAGCGTTCCGTATCACGGCGCTCGCGGGAGTAGCCGGCCTGTTGGTGCTGGGGAGCTTCTCCGATTTCATCCCCGCACCCTTCATGTCCGGGCGGAACTGGATTGCGCCGATGTGGCTGCTGGGCGCGGCAATGACGGCGTTTATCGTCGTGCAGGGCTATCGCTTCGGGGGATGGAAGGTGGTCGTCGGCAAGCAGCTGATCAACACCGTGCTTGCCATCTGCCTGGCGCCGCCGTTGTTGGGGTTGCTGTGCTGGATCGTGCTGGCCAGAGGCGCGCCGTGGATCTATACGCGTATCGCGGGCGTGGATTTTGAAGAAACCCACCTCATGCAAACCGAGTACGTGCGCAGTGGGCGGACCTGCAAATACCGGTTGAGCGGCGGCCCGCTCGAAGAGCGTTTCCCGAGCCATCTCTGCATCAGTGAGCAGCTGTATCGGCGGCATCCGGACCAGCAGGTTGCGATGCGGGTGCGTGGCCAGCGGTCGGTGCTGGGCATGCGCATCGCATCGGCCCTGCCGTAACGCGGCGCACCCTCCAACGTACCTCGTCAGGATGATCAAGTGACATCGAAACTGTTTGCATGGATGAAGATCGGAACGTTCTTCGCCGTGATGGGTCTGCTTGCCTTGGGCTTGTTTGCCGATTTCGTTCCTGCACAATTCCTGCAAGGACGCACTTTGAAATGGCCATGTTTAGCGGTTGGCATCGTGCTGACGGTGTGGCTGCGCAGGCACAACCGGCGTCTTGGTCGACCAACGGACCTGGACGGACACGGGCGTATTTTCAGTGTCTTCATGTTCTGCGCAACACCGGTGATGCTGGGTTTTGTGTCGTGGTTGTTGCTTGCAAAAACGGCACCCTGGTTGCTGACCTGGGCCATTGGCGGTTCATTCGAAGAAGCGTATGTCATGCAGACGGACCATCAATCGAGTCGAAGCACCTGTGAATATCGGCTGCGGGGTGGGCCAATGGAACACGGGTTTCCAGATTACCTCTGCATCCACGAAGACCTGTATCACCGCTATCCACAGCAGCAGGTCGCAGTGATATTGAAAGGGCAGCGCTCACGATTGGGGACACACATTGTGGAAATCTACGGTCCGCAATGACGCGCCACGGTGTGGACGTCATGTTGGCCGGATAGGTGTCGTTCCATGTTCAGCGCGTTGCCACCTGCTCACAAGGTGGCAGACACCTAACGTCTGCGGGTCAAAGATGAAAAGCTGCTGCTGGTAGTCCAGGGCCCGGGCAACCGCGATAATGCGCGCTGCCCGCAAGACGTCAGGTAGCACAGTGACCACCCCCAACACACTCTCCGACTGGCTCGCCTACATCGAGCAACAGCATCCCAGCGCAATTGCCATGGGCCTGGAACGTGTACGCGAAGTTGCTGCGCGTCTGCAGATCGCAGCGCCGGCTACGCACGTGATCGTGGTCGGCGGGACCAATGGCAAGGGCTCCACGGTGGCCTTCATCGAAGCGATTGGGCGTGCAGCCGGCTGGAAGGTGGGCGCCTACACTTCGCCGCATCTGCTGCGCTACAACGAGCGCGTGCGTATCGACGGTGTCGAGGCGAGCGATGCGCAATTGGTGGCCGCGTTCGCTGCGGTGGAGGCGGCGCGCGGCGACACCGCGTTGACCTATTTCGAGTTCGGCACGCTAGCGGCGCTGTGGCTGTTGCAGCAGTCCGCGCTGGAGTTGGCGGTGCTGGAAATCGGCCTGGGCGGGCGTCTGGATGCGGTCAACATCATCGATGCCGATGTGGCGGTGATCACCACCGTGGACATCGACCATACCGATTGGCTGGGCGAGGACCGCGAGGCGATCGGTGCGGAGAAGGCCGGCATCATCCGCGGCTGGAAGCCGGTGGTGCTGGGTGAGATCGACCCGCCATCCAGTGTGTTGCGGCGCGCCTACCAATTGGGCGCCAACGCCATCCGCGCCGGCAGCGATTATTTCCATGAGCCTATCGATGTGCAGCACTGGCGCTGGCGCGATGTTGCGCAGACCCTGGAGCTGCCGATGCCAGCCTTGCAGGCGCCGGTGCAGCTGGCCAATGCAGCGGCGGCAATCGCCGCATTGCAGGCGTTGCCGGTCGAGTTGCCTGCAACCGCCTGGGCGCAGGGTGTGGCCGACGCGCAGCTGCCTGGCCGCCTGCAGCAGGTCGCGCGCGATGGGGTGGAGCTGATGCTCGATGTCGGCCACAACCCGCAGGCGGCGCGCGCCCTGGCCCAGGCGCTGGGCACCGCCACGCCGGCCGGCACCACCGTTGCGCTGTATGCGGCGCTGGCGGACAAGGATGTGCAAGGCGTGGTCGAGGCGCTGGCCGGATGTGTAGACCAATGGGCGCTGGCCGGGCTGGAGGGCGCGCGTGGGCAGTCGGCCGAGGCCTTGCGCGCCCGCCTGCAGGGCACCGCCGCCGCACAGGCGGCCTGCCATGGCGATGTGGCCGATGCGCTGCGCGCGGTGCTGGCGGGGGCGCAGCCAGGCGACCGCGTGCTGGTGTTCGGCTCCTTCCACACCGTGGCCGATGCGTTGCAGGCACTTCATTCAGGCCATTGAGGTCGGTTGCCGGGCGCCGGCCTTATAATCGCCGCGGCACCCCGCCACGCCGCCTCTTGTCTCTTCCGTGGATACTGTTCTGAAACAGCGACTGATTGGCGCCATCGTTCTGGTGGCGCTCGCCGTGATTTTCCTGCCGATGCTGGTCAAGGGCCCTGCGCCCTCCAGCGGCGTGGCCGATGTTCCGCTCGACGCACCTGCCGCACCCGGCAATGGCGAGTTCGAAACCCGCGAATTGCCGCTGGTCACACCCGGTGCCACGCCGGCTGGCGGCGCGCTCGGCATGCGGGGCGCTGCCACCGCTCCGGCCGCAGTGCAGGACAACCCGGATGCGGCCGACCTGGCCGCCCCGTCGAGTACGCCGTTCGCACCGGAGGTGGCTGCGGGTAATTACGCGGTCAACTTCGGCGCCTACGCCAGCAGTGCCGACGCCGATGCAGTGATCGCGCGGCTCAAGCAGGCGCAGTTGCCCGGCTTCAGCGAAAAGACCCAGATCAATGGTCGCCCTGCCTGGCGCGTGCGGGTGGGCCCGTATGCCGAGCAGGCGCAGGCCGAAGCGGCCCGTCTGCAGGCGGTCAAGGTGCGCAGCGACGTCAACGCGCAGGTGGTGACGCTGGATGCCGGTGCCAATGCGCCTGCACCGGTGACCGCTCCCACCCCGAGCACCACCGCGCCCAAGCCGGCCGGCAGCACCACCGCGGCGGCCACCACGGCGCCGACCAAGACCGAGAGCCTGCCGCCGGAGCCGGCCAAGCCGGTGGCCGTAGTGCCCAAGCCGGCCGAGGCGCCCAAGCCTGCGCCAGCCAAGCCGGAAGCGCCCAAGCCCGAACCCAGCAAGCCCGAGCCGGCCAAGCCGGTCGCGGCAGCGCCGACCGCGCCGGCCGCCAGTGGGGTTGGGTTTGCGGTCCAGCTGGGTGCCTTTGGCCGTGCCGAAGACGCCAATGCGCTGCGCGACC
Organism: Xanthomonas sp. fls2-241-TYG-148; assembly: GCF_030208815.1. NCBI lineage: Bacteria > Pseudomonadati > Pseudomonadota > Gammaproteobacteria > Lysobacterales > Lysobacteraceae > Xanthomonas > Xanthomonas sp. fls2-241-TYG-148. Next base: position 1,041,693 of record NZ_JARVTE010000001.1, on the reverse strand, counting down.
GCGTGCGCGCCGCCGGATTCAGCGCGTTCGTGGAAGAGGTGCGCACCGACAAGGGCGCGCTCAACCGCGTGCGCGTCGGGCCGGTGGCCAACCGGGGCGATGCCGAGCAATTGCGTGCCCAGGTGGCGGCCAAGGTCGGCATCTCCGGTATGGTGCGTCCACATCCTTGATTCTCGATAGCCTCACACCCATGGAGGGGAGGGCGATGATGACTGCATCCTGCCAGGCAAGCGGCGCGCACCCCGCGTCACGAGGTTGGCCATGATCGACATGGTGTTGGGCGTCATCATCCTGGTGTCGGCGCTGTTGGGCCTGCTGCGTGGATTTGTGGCGATCGTGGTCGGCACGCTGTCGTGGCTGCTGGCCGGCTGGGCCACGTTCCTGTTCGGCGGCCCGGCCGCGCGCTGGCTGGCCGATGGCAAGCATCCCTCGGCGACCGAGTCGTTCGGTGGCTACGCCATGGTGTTCGTGGGCGTGCTGATCAGCGTGGCGGTAATCGGCATGGTGATCCGCGCCGGCGTGGACGCGGTCAAGCTCGGCGGGACCGACCGCATGCTCGGGTTCGGTCTGGGTGTGGTGCGCGGGGCCTTCCTGGCTTGCGTGCTGGTGCTGCTGATGGGCTTCACGCCGCTGCCGCGCGAACCGGCCTGGCGGCAATCGGTCCTGCTGCCGGTGCTGTCGCCGGGCGCTGGCTGGATGCGCGCGCAACTGCCGGCCTGGCGAATGCCCTCGATGGACCTTCCATCGATGGAACTCGGCAACGTATCAGCGGAGTTGGGGAAGTTGCCTTCGGCAGGCGATAATACGGACCTGGGCAAAGCGCTCTCTGGGTCTGGCCTGAGCGACACGATCAACAAGGCGCTCGGCAAACCCGGCAACGCTGCCAGCGACGGACGCGATCCGACGCAGGCGATGCCGGCCAATATCGATCCGGCGCAGGTTCGCGGCGGAGAAAGCGACCCGGCTCGGGTCGAGTCCCAAGGCCAGGCACGGCCACCTTCACAGTAACGGCGCAAGCCGAAGCGGAGAACGCGCACCATGTGTGGCATCGTCGGTATTGTCGGCAACCAGAACGTCGCCGGGCAGCTCTATGACGGCCTGACCGTCCTGCAGCATCGCGGGCAGGATGCCGCAGGCATCGCCACGGCCGATGGCACGCGGTTGCGCGTGCAAAAAGCCAACGGCCTGGTCCGCGACGTCTTCGACGAAAAGAAGATGGCGGTGCTGGAAGGCCGCGTCGGCATCGCGCACTGCCGCTACCCGACCGCCGGCTCGGAAGGCATGGACGAAGCGCAGCCCTTCTACGTCAATTCGCCGTACGGCATCGCGCTGGCGCACAACGGCAATCTGATCAACACCGAGGCATTGCGCCAGCAGGTGTTCGAGGCCGACCGCCGCAATATCAACACCGATTCGGACAGCGAAGTGCTGTTGAACGTGTTCGCCTACGAGCTGGACGCGCAACGCATGCTTACCCCCGAAGCGGCGATCCGCGCGGTGGCCGGCGTGCATCGCCGTTGCAAGGGCGGCTACGCGGTGGTCAGCGTGGTGCTGGGTCTGGGCCTGGTGGCATTCCGCGACCCGCACGGCATCCGCCCGCTGGTCCTGGGCAAGCGCGAACACGCCGAAGGCACTGAATACATCGTGTCGTCCGAATCGGCGGCCTTGGACATTCTCGGCTACCAGCGCGTGCGCGACGTGCGCCCGGGCGAGGCGCTGGTGATCACCGCGCGCGGCGAGCTGTTCTCCGAAATCTGTGCCGCGCCGACCGACCATGCGCCGTGCATTTTCGAGTACGTGTATTTCGCGCGTCCCGATTCGATGATCGACAACATCTCGGTGCACAAGGCGCGCATGCGCATGGGCCTGAAGCTGGGCGAGAAGATCCTGCGCCTGCGTCCGGACCATGACATCGACACCATCATTCCGATCCCGGATACCTCGCGCGACGTGGCGCTTGAGATGTCCAACGTGCTCGGTGTGAAGTACCGCGAAGGCTTCGTCAAAAACCGTTACGTGGGCCGCACCTTCATCATGCCGGGGCAGGGCGAACGGCAGAAATCGGTGCGTCGCAAGCTCAACCCGATCCATCTGGAATTCCGCAACCGCGTGGTGTTGCTGGTCGACGATTCGATCGTGCGCGGCACCACCAGCCGGCAGATCGTGCAGATGGCGCGCGACGCCGGTGCACGCAAGGTCTATCTGGCCTCGGCTGCGCCGCCGGTGCGCTACCCGAACATCTATGGCATCGACATGCCGGCCGCCGAAGAACTGATTGCGCATGGCCGCAGCGAGCAGGAAATCCAGGAATTCCTGGGCTGCGACTGGCTGATCTACCAGGATCTGGAAGACCTGGAAGTGGCGGTGCGCGAAGGCAATCCGGACATCAAGCAGTTCGATTCGTCGTGCTTCAACGGCGAGTACATCACCGGTATCGAGCCAGGGTATTTCGAGCGCATCCAGCAGCTGCGTTCGGACGATGCCAAGAAGCGCCGGCGCGCCTGATCACTCAGGGCACTGTGACGCGGCAGTGTGAGTGCGCGCGCCGCAGCAACTACAAGGCTGCGGGCCGCAGGGAGTGACGATGGATCTGTTGCAAGCCGCGCACGCCTGCCTGCAGGCATGTGATCCGGTCGAAAAGGTCGCGCTGACCCAGCAGTACGCCGCAGCGTTTCGCGCGGGCAGCTTGCCGCTGCGGGACCAGGCCGCCGTGCCTGAACCCATTCGTATGCCGGGGCGCCCGCCGCGCCCGTTGCTGGTCCATCCGCGCGAGCTGCCACGGCGCGGCCTGGGCACGCCGGAGGGACGTGCAGCTTTCATCCATGCCATCGCGCACATCGAGCTCAACGCCATCGATCTGGCCTGGGATGCGGTGTACCGGTTCCGTGGTGTGCCGGACGGGTTCTATGCCGATTGGGTGGCGGTGGCCGATGACGAGTCGCGTCACTTCATGCTGCTGCGCGCACGGTTGCACGCGCACGGCCACGACTACGGCGACTTTGCCGCGCACAACGGGCTGTGGGAGATGTGCGAGAAAACCGCGCACGACGGCCTGGCACGCATGGCGCTGGTGCCGCGAGTGCTGGAAGCACGCGGGCTGGATGTCACGCCGGCCATGATCCACAAACTGCGCTCGCTGGGCGATACCGCCACTGCGCAGGTGCTGGAGATCATCCTGCGCGAAGAAGTTGCGCACGTCGCCGCGGGTTCGCGTTGGTATCGCTGGTATTGCGAGCAGGCCGGCATCGAGCCGCGCGCGCGCTTCAAGGAACTGTTGCGCGACTACGCCGGCGGCTACCTGCACGGCCCGTTCAATATCGAAGCGCGTCTGCTGGCAGGCTTCGATGAAGACGAATTGGCGAGCCTGGTGGAGCAGGCTGGCTGAGGCGCGCGCGCTGGTCAGCTTGGAGAACCATTGGTTTGCATCCTTCCGCGCAGGCCGACAAGGAGCGTGTTGCCGACGCTGCATTTCGTGCGTGCAGTGAAGCACGCTGGTTAATTAGGGTGCTTCGATGAGCGCTGTGTCGGTCGACCAGCGTGTGTACGCCCAGGCAACACCATCCGACGGAGAGCGGGCTCTTTAAGCCAGCATGCTCTTGGATCCCGACAATCTGCATGCGGTGCAGCGCCAAGGCGGTGCCGGTCACTACCTTCCTTCACCCGTGTCCCAACGTTGCTTGGACGTCCGCGTGCGTGAGCGCTGCCAACCGAAAGCCAGGCCTCATCAAGGCCCAGGAGCAGCCATCCGCCACCTCGCAGCGCCGAGTCGAGACCCACTGGAAGACATTGCCGTCCACCGGAATGTGCACTCCGTCGCGCCACACCGGTGCTGGAATCGCATCCAGTCAACGTCAAACATCACAGAACGGTAATTTTCTGTTGTAACAACTTGCATTCCATCCTGATCGGCGCGCCCTAATGGCGTCCCGGGGACAGGGGCCCGGTGTTTCACATCCCGTTGCTTCCATGTCTAGGAGAGAGAGACGATGAAGTCGAAGTCGATGTGCACCACGGTCGGTCTGATTGCCATGTGTCTGGCTGGCTCGGCGGCAGCGGCAGGCAAGCCGCTGTATCAAACCGGCCCGGCATTGAGCCGCAGCGCTGCAGCCACCGCCACGGCAGAACCCTCGTTACAGCGCGTATTGAGCTCGCCATCCACCGCAAACGCACAGGTGGTGCAGATCGATGCGGGCGCGGTGGCGCCGGCGGAAAAACTGCTCGAGCTACAGCTGGATGGCCAGACCATCACCGCTACCCAGGCCAAGGTCGATGCGTTGGAAGGTGGCGACAGCATCTGGTACGGCAATCTCGGCCCGCGTGCCGGCACCCGTGCACGCACCCTGTCCGGCGTGGACCCGCTCAACTCGGCGATCCTGGTGCGGAGCGGCGACACCGTCACCGGCACCATCCGCTACGCCGGCAAGCTCTATCGCCTGCGGCCGCTTGCCGATGGCCGCCATGTGCTGGTGCAGGTGGACGAGCAGCGCATGCCGCAGGAGCATCCGGCCGAATACAGCCTGTTGCCCAAGTTCGACATGCCCAGCGACGGCCGCGTGACCGCTGCGCAGGCTTCGTCCGGCAGCCCGGCCACCATCCGCGTGCTGGTGGTGGCCACCAACCAGGCGGTGACTGCGTACGGCGGCAACATGCAGTCGCTGGTGCAACTGGCGGTGGCCGAGGCCAACCAGGGCTACGTCAACAGCAATGTGGGCATCACCTTGCAGCTGGCGCGCTATGAAACCACCAGCTATGCGGAAACCGGTAACTTCACCACCGATCTGCAGCGCTTCCGCGTCACCAACGACGGCTACATGGATAGCATCCACACCAGCCGCAACACCTACACCGCCGATGTGGGCGTGATCGTGTTGAACAACAGCAGCTACTGCGGCCTGGCGTCGGGTATCGGCTCCACGGCGGCCACGGCGTTTGCATCGGTGTACTGGGACTGCGCCACCGGCTACTACAGTTTTGCGCATGAAATCGGCCACCTGCAGAGTGCACGTCACGATGCGGCCACCGACCCGAGCACCTCGCCGTTTGCGTATGGCCACGGCTACCGCTACGGCAACAGCTGGCGCACCATCATGGCCTACGCCTGTCCCAGCGGCTGCCCGCGCCTGAACTACTGGTCCAATCCCAACATCAGCTACAACGGCGTGCCCATGGGCAACGCCAGCACCGCGGACAACCAACGCGTGCTGGTCAACACCAAGGCCAACATCGCCGCGTTCCGCTGATCACTGCCTAGCCTGCCCGGCACCACGCGTGCCGGGCAGTGCCGCTATATCCGCGTACGCTGATCGCGCAGACTAGGCACACCGCCGGTGGTTGCCGGCCATGTGATGTCCAGCGGAGCGATCATGTCCAAGTCCCTGACCTGCAGCGTGTTGTGCCTGGCCGTGCTGGCGGTTGCCGGCTGTCGTCAGCAACCGGCCGAGCCTGCCGCATCCCCGGCCAAACCTGCAGTCACCACCCCCGCAGCCGCGGCCAGCGCCGGCAACGCAGCGGAAGAACGCGCGCTGCAACGCCTGCAGACACAACTGCAGCGCGACCGTTTTTATCCTGATGACTGCATCAGCATCATGACCGAGCAGGACGACCAAACATCTGCATCGGGCGCCTTTGAATTCGCCGTGCACGAACGCCACGGCGATGGCTGCCCGGGCGATCCGCAGACCAGTCCGGTGCGCGACCGCTTCCGCGTGCAGGCCGATGGCCGCCTGCTCTGGTACGACGTGGTCAACGGGGATTTTGTCGACTACGCCGAGCATCAGCGCAGCACGCAGTGATGCAGCGCCGATCAGCAGCGCAGACGTAGTGAAGCCCACTGCGCAGCGTGCATGCACCGCGCCACCGCGCCATGCCTGCGCCGTCGCACGGACGCGCTAGATCACAGCGCCAGCTGTTCCAGCACCAAGCCGTCGGCGTCCACGCGCAACACCGAGCCTTGTTCGTACCAATCGCCCAGCACCACGCGTGTGCAGGTGCGGCCACCGGCCTGCACGGTGTGGATGGCCGGGCGGTGGGTGTGGCCGTGGATGATGCGGTCCAGGCCGTAGCGCACGAAGGTGGCGTCTACCTCGGCCGGCGCCACGTCGGTGACGGTTTCGAACTGTGCCTGGTCGCCTTGCTTGAGTTCTGACTGGCGCGCCTGGCTGGCGGCGCGTGCCTGCTGTGCGAACGCCACGCGTGCGGCCAGCGGTTGCGACAGGAACTGTGCCTGGAAAGCCGGGTCGCGCGTTTGCGCGCGGAAGGCCTGGTAGGCAGTGTCGTCGGTGCACAGCAGGTCGCCGTGCATCAGCAGCGTCGGCTGCCCGTACAGATCGATGACGGTGGGGTCGGGCAGGATGCGAAAGCCGGCGCGTTGCGCGTAGGCGGCACCGACCAGGAAGTCGCGATTGCCGGGCATGAAAAACACCGGCACACCGGTGGCGGCCACAGCGTGCAAGGCCTCGGCCACCGCATCCGCGGCCGTCGACGGGGTGTCGTCGCCGATCCACGCCTCGAACAGATCGCCAAGAATGTAGAGCGCGTCGCTGCCGGGTACCTGCGTGCGCAGGAAATCCAGGAACAGCTCGGTGATCGCCGGCCGGGCCGGGTCCAGATGCAGGTCGGAGATGAACAGGGTCGTCATCGCGCCATTGTACGGGAGCGTCCCTGATGCATCAGCGCCTCATGTATTGCTGGCGGCGGGTCTGGTGATGCGAGCGTGCGGTGTGGTGTTCCCTGATCGGGAAGGCGCGCATCAGACGAACAAGGCGGGAACCGGCAACCACCACAACGAGAGACTGGCCAGCGCAATGCCGATCGCAGTGGCGGCGAGTACGTCGCTGGGATAGTGCAGCCCCAGCACCACACGCGAGAGCGCCACGCCCGCAGAAAACGGCACCAGCAGCGGGGCCAGCCAGGGGTAATAGGCCAGCGCGACGATGCTGAAGGACACCGCGTGCAGGGTGTGCCCGGAGGGAAAACTGAACTCATCCAGAGGCGCCACCCAGGCGCGGATGCGCACATCCGCCGCATACGGACGCGGCCGGCGCGTCCAGCGTTTGAGAGTCTTGTAGAGGGTCAGCGCCAGCAGGCCGGTGGCGGCCATGTGCGCAGAGGCGCGCACACCGTCCATTCCGTCCAGCAGCACCAGCAGGCCCATCAGGCTGTACCAGAACACCCCGTCGCCCAGCCGGCTGATCGCCGCGAAGCTGCGCCGCACCGGGTGCCGGCGGCACCAGTGGTTGGCCCGCCGGCACCAGCGCGCTTCGTGACCGTGCAGGAGTTCAAGCCGCGTCGACGACATACCGCCCCCGTGCCGCCGTGATCCCCAGCAGCAGTGCTTCGAAATCGGACACCACGTTGTCCGGGTGCAGTTTCTTCATCGCTTGCGCGGCGGCATGGCCCATGCGTTGGCGCACGTCGTCGTTTTCGGTCAGTGTCAGTGCGGCCTGCACGAATGCAGCGTCGTCCTCCACCGCAGCGCCGGTCTGGCCATTGCGCAGGTATTCGCGCGCCGCACCGTAATCGAAGGCCACCGTCGCCACGCCGCTGGCCATCGCTTCCAACGTGACGTTACCGAAGGTCTCGCTGCGGCTGGGAAACAGGAACAGATCGCCGCTGGCGAAGTGGCGCGCCAGCGCGTCGCCGCGCTGGATGCCGCAAAAAATGAAGTCCGGATTCTCGTGAGCGATCTTTTCGCGCGCCGGGCCATCGCCCACCCACACAAAGCGCGCTTTCGGGCGGAGCTGCTGCAGCTTGCGAAACGCGCGAATCGCCAGTGGCAGGTTTTTCTCGTTGGCAATCCGGCCTACGTAGATCGCCGCAAAGCCTTCGCCTTCGATCCCCCATTCGGCGCGCAACGCGGGGTCGCGGCGGGACGGATCGAACTGCAGGCTGTCCACCGCACGCGCCAGCAACTGCACCCGCTCGAAACCGCTGCCGCGCAGGAACTGCTGCAGCTCGCGGGTGGGAACCAGCGTGGCTTCGGCCTGGTTGTGGAAGCGCCGCATCCAGCGCAGCGCAGTGCCTTGCAGCCAGGCAGCGCCGTAGTCGGGCAGGTATTCGTCGAAGCGGGTGTGGAAGCCGGTTGCGACCGGAATGCCAAGCCGCCGCGCCGCGCGCATGGCCGACCATCCCAACGGGCCTTCCGTGGCCACGTAGATCGCATCCGGTTGCGTGGCTGCCCAATGTCGGGTGAGCCGCCGGGTGGCCGGCAGCCCGAACTTCAGCCCGGGGTAGCGTGGCAGCGACGCGCCGCGCACCAGCACGGTGTCGGCCGGCGTGCTGTCGGCCGCTTGCCGCGGGCGCACCACATCGACCTGGTGGCCGCGCGCACGCAGACCGGTTTCCAGGCCATGCACGGTGAGCGCAACGCCGTTGACTTCGGGTGGATAGGTTTCGGTAACGATCGCGTAGCGCATGGTCGTTCTCCCGTTTGATCTAGCTTCCGGGAACGCGATGGCAGCGGTATTGCGCGAAGAAGTCGCAGGGGTGACAGAGGGGTGGGAATCGGGAGTGGGGAATCGGGAATCGTAAAAGCGTGGTGCTGTGGCGCCGAGCGAAACTACCTCTGGGACGTTCAGCGCCCCATGCATGGCCAATCCCCATTCCCAATTCCCGCCAGAGGCCAACGGCCGCTGGCCTACGTCACAAACGGCCGGAACATGATGCCCAAACCCGCCATCCCTTCCACTTCGCCGATCAGGTCGGCGCGCAGCAACGGGCGCGAATCGATCCAGGCCTGCGATAGGATCAGCGACAGCCGGTTGTCGTCGGCGGTGAGTTCCAGGGTCGGGATCGGATCGGTTTCATGGGCGCGGTGCAGCAGCACGGCCAACCGCAGCAGCGCGGCCTTGCGCCGGGTTGGCAGCAGCAAGCGGTCGGGCAATGCGTCGAAGGCAGTCTTGGGCACATTGCGGCGATGCGTGCGCACCAGCGCGGCCAGCACCTGCTGTTCCTGCCGCGAGAACCCGGCGATATCCGAGTGTTCCAGGATGTAGCTGCCGTGCACGTGGTACTGGCTGTGCGCGATCATCAGGCCCAGCTCGTGCAAGCGTGCGGCACGGCGCAGCACTTGCGCGTCGTCGCCATCGAGCTGCCAGGATTCGCAGACCTGGTCGAACAGGCGGCACGCGGTGGCTTCCACGCGCCGTGCCTGCGCCTCGTCGATGCCGTAGCGCTGCACCAACGACGCCACCGAACTGTCGCGCGGGTCGTTCTCGCCGCCGCGGCCGAGCATGTCGTACAGGATGCCTTCGCGCATCGCCGCCTTGCTGACCATCAGCTTCTCCAGGCCCAGCGCCTGGAAGGCCGCTTCGAGCACCAGAATGCCGCCGGCGATGATCGGCCGCCGCTCGGCCGCCAGGCCGGGCAACTGGATATCTTCGATGCGCTTGGCCTTGAGCAGCTCATCGCGCAGCGCCGGCAGCGCCTCGGCGGTGATCGCGCCCTTGGTCAGCTTCATCGCCGCGCACATCTCGCCGATGGCCTTGTGCGTACCGGACGAGCCAATCGCTTCATGCCAGCCCAGCGCCTTGTATTGGCCGGCGAACTGCTGAAACTCGGCGCCGATCTCGGTCAGCGCATCTTTCCATTTTTTCTTGGAGAGCTTGCCGCCGGGAAAGAACCGCCGCGTACTGGCAATACAGCCGGCCTGCAGGCTTTCGCGTTCCAGCGTCTGGAAGCCGCGGCCGATGATGAACTCCGTGGAGCCACCGCCGATGTCGATCACCAGCCGGCGTTGATCGGGCTTGGGTGGTTGCGCATGCGCCACGCCCAGATAGATCAGACGCGCTTCCTCGCGCCCGCTGACCACTTCGATGGCATGGCCAAGCGCGGTTTCGGCCGGCATCAGGAATGCCTGCGGCGAGCGCAGCTGGCGCACGGTGTTGGTGGCCAGCGCGCGCACGCGCAGCGATGGCACCTCGCGGATGCGTTGGCCGAAGCGTGCCAGGCACTCGAGCGCGCGCTGGCGCGCCTCGTTGGAAATGCCGCCCTTGCCATCCAGGCCGTCGGCCATGCGCACGGTTTCGCGCAGGCGGTCGACAACGCGCAACTGACCCATCAGGTAGCGCGCAATGACCATGTGGAAACTGTTGGATCCTAAGTCGATGGCGGCGAGAAAATCGCCATCGCGCAGGGGCGGGATCGTGGGGGAGGGCATTGGCATGGCCGCATGGTAGCCGATGGGCCGCCAGCCCCGTGAGAGGCGGCAGCCCGTCTGGCCTCAGACCCGATCGAGCAAGGTCATCTGGGCCGAATGCGCCGGCTCGCCAGGCCCGGGCGTGCGCTTGTGATAGATGCCTTCGGCATCCAGTTCCCACGCGTTGACGTTGTCGTCCAGGTAGTTCTGCAGCACTTCGCGGTAGACGCGCTTGGCCAGGTCCGGGTCCAGGATCGGGAAGCAGGTCTCCACCCGGCGCAGCAGATTGCGCTCCAGCCAGTCGGCGCTGGCGCAATACAACTCCGCCGCGCCGTCGTTGCCGAACCAGTACACACGGCTATGTTCCAAAAAACGCCCCACGATCGAGCGCACGCGGATGTTGTCCGACACGCCCGGCACGCCCGGGCGCAAGGTGCAGGCGCCACGCACGATCAAGTCAATCTGCACGCCCGCCTGCGAGGCGGTATACAACGCGCGCACCACCTGCGGTTCGTTGAGTGCGTTCATCTTGGCGATGATGCGCCCAGGCCGGCCGTTGCGCGCCAGCCGCGTCTCGCGTTCGATCCGCTGCAGCACGCCGGTATGCAGGGTGAAGGGCGATTGCAGCAGTTGTTCCAGCTTCATGCGCGGCGCCAGGCCGGAGAGCTGCTGAAACAGCATGTGCACATCGTTGCCGATCTCCACATCGGCGGTGATCAGGCTCAGGTCGGTGTACAGGCGCGCGGTGCCGCTGTGGTAGTTGCCGGTGCCCAGGTGCACGTAGCGTTTGAGCTTGCGTCCTTCGCGGCGCACGATCAGCAACATCTTGGCGTGGGTCTTGTAACCGACCACGCCGTAGACCACCTGCACGCCGGCTTCCTGCAACTTGTCGGCCAGGCCCAGGTTGGCTTCTTCGTCGAAGCGCGCGCGCAGCTCCACCACTACGGTGACGTCCTTGCCGTTGCGCGCGGCCAGGATCAACGCATCGACAATCAGCGAATCCTTGCCGGTGCGGTACAGCGTCTGCTTGATCGCCAACACGTTCGGGTCGACTGCCGCCTGGCGGATCACGTCCAGCACCGCAGTGAACGCATCGAAGGGGTGGTGCAGCAGCACATCGCCCTTGTTGACGATCTCGAAGATGCCCACGTTGTCGCGCAAGGTGCGCGGATTGAACGCCGGGTACTTGAGCTCGGGCCGTTGCACCAGGTCGTACACCTGGGTCACGCGGCTCAGGTTCACTGGACCGGCAATGCGATACACCGCGTTTTCGTTGAGACCGAAATTCTGCAGCAGGGTGCGCATGATCGCCGGCGGGCAATCGTGCGCAATCTCCAGCCGCACCGCAGGCCGGTAGCCGCGCGTGACCAGTTCGTCGCGCAACGCCAGTGCCAGGTTTTCCACTTCTTCTTCGTCCACCACCAGCTCGGAATTGCGGGTGACGCGGAACTGGTAGGAGCCCTTGACCTGCATGCCGGGGAACAGCTCGTCCACGAACTCCGACAGCACCGAGGACAGGAACACGAAGCTCTGCTCGCCGTCCGGCGACAGGCTGGCCGGCAGCTGGATGATGCGCGGCAGCGAGCGCGGCGCGCGCACGATCGCCAGATGGCCGGCGCGCCCGAACGCGTCCTGGCCTTCGAGCACCACCACGATGTTCAAGGTCTTGTTGAGGATCTTCGGGAACGGATGCGCCGGGTCCAGGCCCAGCGGCGACAGCACCGGCATGATCTCGTTGCGGAAGTAGGCGCGAAGCCAGCGTTTCTGGCGCGAATTCCAGGTGGTGCGGCTCAGCACCGCAACCCCGGCCTGTTCCATCGCCGGGCGCAGCACATCGTTCCACACGTGGTACTGCTGATCCACCAGTTTGGCGGCGCGGTCGTGCACCGCGTTGAGGATGGCGGTGGGGCTCATGCCATCGGGTGCGGGCGGCAGGCCGAACTCCTGCGCATGCCGCACGGTGGCCGCGCGGATCTCGAAGAACTCGTCCAGGTTGGTGCAGGAAATGCACAAAAAGCGCAGCCGTTCCAGCAGCGGAACCTGTTCGTCCAGCGCCTGCGCCAGCACGCGGAAATTGAAATCCAGCTGCGACAGTTCCCGGTTGAGATACAGCGCCGGGTCACGCAGCGGATCGTTGCCGATGTCCTCGGAAGGTGCGGGGTCTTTGGAGTGCTTGGCGTGGCCCATGGAGTCGGTCTTCGAGGCGGTCATCAAGGTAAGGCAGGCGGCGGCGATGCGGTGCGCGCCATGCGCAACATGCGCCACACCCAGCGCTGCGTCGGTGCAGTGCGCAGCGCCGTGGCGCGCGCATCCTTCATATCACGCCGAGCGTGACAAGGGCAGGGACTGTTCGCGTTGCACAACACGTGCCGCACCGAAATGGCACGAGAATTCGCTGCCGCGTCCCACTTCGCTTTCGATATCCAGGCGCGCCTGATGCAGGCCCAGAATGTGTTTGACGATCGACAGACCCAGCCCGGTGCCGCCGCTCTCGCGCGAGCGGCTGCTGGACACACGATAGAAACGTTCGGTGATGCGCGGCAGGTGCGAGGCGGGAATGCCGTAGCCGGTGTCGCGCACTGCCAGTGCCGCGCCATCGCCTTCGCGCACGAAGCGAATCGTCACCGTGCCACCGCCGGGCGTGTAGCGCACCGCGTTGGTCACCAGATTGGAAAAAGCGCTATGCAGCTCTTTATTGGAACCGAGCAGATCCACGCCGGCTTCGTCGAACACTTCCACGGTGTGGCGGCCCTGGCTGTGCGCTTCGGCTTCGCGGCGCAGCGTGGACAGCATCGGTGCCATCGCCACATGTTCCTCGCCGAGTTCTTCCTGCGATTCCAGGCGCGATAGCGTCAGCAGGTCTTCCACCAGCTGCGCCATGCGCTGCGATTGCTTGCGCATCTCCGCCAGCATCGGGCCCGAATCCGGAAAGTCCTCCGGGTCGAGCATGTCCAGATAGCCGTGCACCACGGTGAGCGGGGTGCGCAGTTCGTGCGAGACGTTGGCCACGAAGTCGCGGCGCACCTGCTCCAGCCGCAGCAGCTTGCTGACGTCGCGCGCCACCAACAGCCAGTAGTCGTCCGAATACGGGATCAGCCGCAGGTTGAGGCGCAGGTCCGGGTCCACCGGCGAGGCGGCATCGAGCATCGGCTCGGCATTGCGCCCGGCCGCCAGCCAGTGGGCCAGCGGCAACGGCTGCAGGCGCTCCACCACCGACACGCCCATATCGCCGGGATGATGCAGGCCGAGCAGGCCGGCGGCGGCCTTGTTGAACCACTGCACCCGCTGGCTGTTGCGGTCCACCACCACCACCGCATCGGGCAGTGCCTGCGCGGCGGCGCGGTAGGTGCGCAACATGTCGATCAGGCGGCGCTTGCGTGCGCGCATTTCGGCCTGGCTGCGATACAGCAGCCGGTCGAGTTCGTTCCAGGCGCCTACACCGGCGGCCGGTTCGGCACGCTGGCGCGCGGTCAGGCGGCGCAGCACCTGGCGCAACCGCCAGTAATGCCAGGCAAGCACGCCCAGCGCGGTGAGCGTCAGCGCCATCCAGACATGCCCGATCAGCACACCGGCCAGCACGGCAGCGCCCAGCAACAGCGCAAGGGTGCCGAGCGTCTTCAGCCAGGCGGAACGGATATGTTGGGGCATGGAAGGCGTTACCACGGAGCGTCAGGTAGGCATGGGACCGGGCCGGCCTGCGCGGCCGGCATCAGGTGGCCGAGGAGAAACGGTAGCCCGATCCACGCACGGTCTGCACCATGTTTTCCAGGCCGAACGGTTCCAGCGTCTTGCGCAGGCGGCGGATGTGCACATCGATCGTGCGCTCTTCCACATACACGCTGCCGCCCCACACATGGTCCAGCAGCTGGGTGCGGGTGTAAACGCGCTCAGGATGGGTCATGAAGAAGTGCAGCAGCCGGTATTCGGTGGGGCCGATCGGCACCGGGGCATCGCCGGCAAACACGCGATGCGCGGCACCGTCGATGCGCAGGCGGCCCACGGCCACGCTGCCGTCTTCATCGTCCTCACGGGTGCGCCGCATGACTGCACGGATGCGTGCCAGCAATTCGCGGGCCGAGAACGGCTTGACCACGTAATCGTCGACGCCGGCCTCCAGGCCGCCGACGCGATCGTTCTCTTCGCCGCGCGCGGTCAGCATGATGATCGGGATCTCGCGGGTCAGCGATTCCTTGCGCCAGCGCCTCGCCAGGTCCAGGCCGCTGGTGCCGGGCAGCATCCAGTCGAGCAGGATGAGATCGGGAACGCGGTCGGCGATGGCGGTCTGCGCCTCGCGGGCGTCACCGGCGTGGATGGGCTCGAACTCGCCTTTGCGCAGTGCGAACGCGACCATGTCGCGGATTGCGGGTTCGTCATCGACGATCAGGATGCGTTTCTGCACGCGGGGCTTACCGTCTGGCTTCGGATGATCGCCAGTAGACTACGGTTTTGTGACTCTCATGTGACACCCCTAGCGCTGTGACAGGTCGGGGTCGCGAATTCCTTGCCGGCGCAGCTCCAGCACGGTGGGCGTGATCGCGGCAATGCGCGCATCCACGCGGGCTCGTGTCACATAATCGAGATCCTTCTTTTTCAGCGCTTCCAGCTGGATCAGCGCCTGTTCTGCGCGCCCATTGAGGTAGGCCGACTCCGCATACGCCTCGCTGGCGCGCACATGGTCGCCGGACAGCTCGCAGGCGCGCGCATAGGTCTGCTGCAGCAGCGGATCCTCGCCACTGCGGTACAGCAGCGGCTCCAGCACCTGACGCGCGCGCTGGCCGGCCTCCTTGCTGGCCTGCTCGTTGAGCGCGCCGGCGTAGGTCAGCGCCACTGCGCGGTTGTTGGGCAGCCGCTTCAGCAGCGCATCGAAGCGCGCGTTGGCCTGTTCGCGCGGGCCCACGCGTGCCTGTGCCTCGCTCAGGCCCAGCGCCAGCCAAAGGTTGTCCGGATGCGCCTCAAGTAGGCTGGTCAGTTCGGCCACCGGCTCGGCCGGGCGGCTGCCACTGTTGCGCAGCCGCGCCAGCGCCAGCCCATAGCGCTGCGCGTCGGTGAGTCCCTGCTTGGCGCTGCGACGCAGGTTCTCGTATTCGCGAATGGCGCTATCGGGCGTGCTGGCGCTGAGCACGCGCAGGCGCTCCTTGGCCCAGTCGAAGCCCTGCTGGTCGCTGCTGCGGCTCAATGCATCCACCGGCAGGCGCAGCGCATACGGCAGCAACGCGTTGCCGTTGCGGCTCAGCGGCTCGGACAGCGATGGGTCGGACGGGTCCACGCGCTCCTGGCGCGTGCCGCCCGGCACCGAGGTGGTCAGCACCACGGTGTTCTTCTTCATCTGCTCCGCGCGCGCCTTCGCCTCGCTGATGCGGGTGGTGGTCACCGGATGGGTCTGCAGGAAGTCCGGCGCGCTGTAGCCGCCCTCGTTGGCGCGCATCGCCACCGACATGCGCTCGAAAAAGCCGGCCATCGCATCCACGTCGTAGCCGCTGCGCACCAGCGTGCGGATGCCCAGCCGGTCGGCCTCGGACTCGTTGGAGCGGGTGTAGTCGATCTGGCGCTGCTGCATCAGCCCCATGGCACTGGTGATCGTGGCCATGGTGGCGTCGCCGCTGGAATTGCCGCCGGCCTGTTGCGCAGCCACCACGGCGGCCAGCATGCCGAGCAGGATCGGGATCTGGTCGCGCTGGGCGCGTTCCACCCCGCGCAGCACGTGCTGCTGCGTGACATGGGCGATTTCATGCGACAGCACCGCCGCCACTTCGTCCTCGCGCTCGGCGGTCAGCACCAGGCCGGCATTGACGGCGATATAGCCGCCCAGCGTGGCGAAGGCGTTGATCTGGCGGTCGCGCAGCATGAAAAACGTAAACGGCTGCTGCGGCTGGTCGCTGTTGGCGCCCAGCCGCGTGCCCATGGTCTGCAGCCAGTCGGTGACCAGCGGGTCGTCCAGCACGTAGTCGTAGTTGCGCAGCTCGGCCAGCATCATCTTGCCGTACTCGGCCTGCCGTGCCGGGGTCAGCAGCTCGCCGGCCGACGAGCCGATGTCGGGCAGGCGATTCTCCTGCGCGGGCGCCACGCCCATGGCGACGGCCAGCGTGAGGGCGGTGGCGAGCGGTAGCAGGCGCAAGAGGAACTCCCAGGTGGTGCGCGGAGCATGCGGGCAGCGCGGCGCGTTGGCGTGAATCGGCAGTTAATCCACAGTGTTGCGGTGACGACCTCGAAATTCCAGTCGCCCGTTACCATATGTCAGACCACAGACCCAACCACGGAGTTTCCCGTGAGCCAAGACCACACCGGGCAGCAGGCGGCCACCGGTCCGCAGATCACCTTGTATTCCACCGCAATTTGCCCGTACTGCGTGGCGGCCAAGAACTTCCTCAAGAGCAAGGGCCAGACCTGGACCGAGGTACGGATCGACCTAGACCCGGCCGAGCGCGACAAGATGGTCGCCCTGGCCAAGCGCACCAGCGTGCCGCAGATCTTCGTTGGCGACATCCATGTGGGCGGCTACGACGACATGATGGCCATGCACCGCGCCGGCAAGCTCGAACCGCTGTTCGCCGCCGCAGGCGGTCAGGCATGAGTGGTTCCGACGACGGCAGCGCCGATCGCCTGCGCGAGTTCACTGACTTCCGCCAGCGCATGAACCAGCGCATCCTGGCCGAGCCGAATCAGGTCGTGCGGCGCTTTTTCGCGCTGGATACCCAGACCTACCAGGCCGGCGCGCTGGACGTGAAGACCAAGGAGCTGCTGGGCCTGGTCGCCTCCATGGTCCTGCGCTGCGACGACTGCATCAGTTACCATGTCGCGCAGTGCAAGGAGGCCGGTGTCACCCGCGAAGAGTTCTTCGAAACCTTCTCGGTGGGCCTGGTGGTGGGCGGCTCGATCGTGATCCCGCACCTGCGCCGCGCGGTGGACTTCCTCGACCAGCTGGAAGGCGGTGCGCCCGCGCCGGCCGAACACAGCCACGGCTGATCAGCCTCGCCCCGCACGCCCAACGCGCCGTCCTGTGAGGCGGCGTGTTGCGTTTTTGGGGCGCGTGCCAAGATCGTGGGAGGCCTGCCGCGTCGCCGGGCCGCCTTCTTCGCCTCATGACGCTCCCCGGCTCGATGTCGCGGTGCAGCGGTGCGCGCCACGCCACGCCCGGCTCTTAGACCAAGGTCGGTTTGGGCGCCTTCACCGGCATCGGGCATAATTGCCTGTGAAACCTCCTTGCGCCGGTGAGCCGGGCTTCCGGCTGGCGCTCCCCCCTTCAAGTTCGGAAACCCAACGTTATGACGCAGACAATCACGGTCATCCGCGGCGACGGTATTGGCCCGGAGATCATGGATGCCACGCTGTTCGTGCTCGACGCGCTGCAGGCTGGCCTGACCTACGAGTACGCCGATGCCGGCCTGGTCGCGCTGGAAAAGCACGGCGATCTGCTGCCTGAGTCCACCCTGGCCTCGATCACCAAGAACAAGGTGGCGCTGAAGAGCCCGCTGACCACGCCGGTCGGTGAGGGTTTCAGCTCGATCAACGTCGCCATGCGTCGCAAGTTCGACCTGTACGCCAACGTGCGTCCGGCCAAGTCGTTCCCCAATACCAAGTCGCGTTTCGCCGATGGCGTGGACCTGATCACGGTGCGTGAGAACACCGAAGGCGCCTACCTGAGCGAAGGCCAGGAAGTCTCGGCCGACGGCGAAGTTGCCGTTTCCGGCGCCCGCGTCACCCGCAAGGGCTCCGAGCGCATCGTGCGCTACGCCTTCGACCTGGCGCGCGCCACCGGCCGCAAGAAGGTCACCGCGGTGCACAAGGCCAACATCATCAAGTCGACCTCGGGCCTGTTCCTGAAAGTCGCCCGCGATGTCGCCACGCAGTACCCGGAAATCGAATTCCAGGAAATGATCGTCGACAACACCTGCATGCAGCTGGTGATGCGTCCGGAGCAGTTCGACATCATCGTGACCACCAACCTGTTCGGCGACATCATCTCCGACCTGTGTGCCGGTCTGGTCGGCGGCCTGGGCCTGGCGCCGGGCGCCAACATCGGTGTGGACGCGGCAATCTTCGAGGCCGTGCACGGCTCGGCGCCGGATATCGCAGGGCAGGGCAAGGCCAACCCGTGTGCGCTGCTGCTGGGCGCGGCGCAAATGCTGGACCACATTGGTCAGCCGCAGAACGCCGAGCGCCTGCGCGAAGCGATCGTCGCCACGCTGGAAGCCAAGGACTCGCTGACCCCCGACCTGGGCGGCACCGGCAACACCATGGGCTTTGCCAAGGCCATCGCCAGCCGCCTCTGAGCGCGCGGGTAGATCGCACAAAAAGAAAGGGCGCCGACGGCGCCCTTTCTTTTTTGGAAGTGGGTTGCTTGAAGCCAGTGTCAAGCCATCAGACCAAGGGATCGCGGTTGCGATTCCCTAATCCCAATTCCCAATTCCCGCCTCAGTTGCGCGACTGCAACTTCGACAGCAGGCGCAGGAACTCGATGTACAGCCACACCAGCGTCACCATCAGGCCGAACGCGCCGTACCACTCCATGTGCTTGGGCGCACCGTGCTCCACGCCGCTTTCGATGAAGTCGAAGTCCAGCACCAGGTTCAGTGCCGCCACCACCACCACGAACAGGCTGAAGCCGATGCCGATCAGGCCCGAGTCGTGAATGAAAGGGATGCGCACGCCAAACAGGCCCAGCACGATCGTCGCCAGGTACACCAGCGCGATACCGCCGGTCGCCGCGACCACGCCCAGCTTGAAGTTCTCGGTGGCCTTGATCATGCCGCTGCGGTACGCGAACAGCAGCGCGAACAGCGTGCCGAAGGTGAGCAGCACGGCCTGGAACACGATGCCGTTGAAGCGTGCCTCGTACACGGCAGAAATCGAACCGAGGAAGAAGCCTTCCACCAGCGCATACAGCGGCGCGGTGACCGGTGCCCAGGTCGGCTTGAACGAGGTCGCCAGTGCGAACACCAGTCCGCCGATGGCACCGGCGATCATGTACAGCTTGGCGGCCGGCAGCGGCATGCCGTCGGCGCCCACCGACTGCGACCATGCAAACGCGGCGGTCGCTACCGCCATCAGCAACAACAGGCCGGTCTTGTTGACGGTGCCGTTGAGGGTCATTGCCTGACCGTCGCGGGTGACCACCGAGCCGGAGCCGAGGTCGAGGAACGTGGATTCCCGAAGGGCAGGGTTGCCGCTACGCATGATGTTCTCCATGAAGGTTGTGCCCGCCGTGCCGGCGTGCGAGGTGAATGACTGCAGTTGTCAGGATACCGGATGATCGATTTTGCGCGTGGTGATTGACAGCAGCGTCAATCGTTCCCAAAATAGCCGACCTTTCGAGCCTTCGGGATTGAAAGGTCCCGCCGGGGTATAGCGCAGTCTGGTAGCGCGCCTGCTTTGGGAGCAGGATGTCGGGGGTTCGAATCCCTCTACCCCGACCACTCTGAGCTCTTTGGCGGCGTGGGAATGCGAAGTTCGGTCCGGGCGCCCGTAGCTCAACCGGATAGAGCACCGGCCTTCTAAGCCGGCGGTTACAGGTTCGAGTCCTGTCGGGCGCGCCATCGGCGGTGCGGTAGGAAGTAGGTTTTCAGTGGTGGCTGTAGCTCAGCTGGTTAGAGTACTGGATTGTGATTCCAGATGTCGGGGGTTCGAGTCCCCTCAGCCACCCCACTGATTGCAGGAAGGTTTGACCCGATGCGTCGCGGGGTGTTGCAACGAAGCAAAAACGCACATACTATGTGCGACCAGTTTCAGGGCCGTTAGCTCAGTTGGTAGAGCAGTTGACTCTTAATCAATAGGTCCAAGGTTCGAATCCTTGACGGCCCACCAATTAAAAGGCATCCGCAGTGCGGGTGCCTTTTTCTTTGCAGGCATCCCTGCAACAATGCACCTGCACGTGCAGCCTCGCGAAAGTGGCGGAATTGGTAGACGCACCAGATTTAGGTTCTGACGCCGCAAGGCGTGGGGGTTCGAGTCCCCCCTTTCGCACCAGTGCAGCGCGGCCGTGAATGTTCCGGCCGTTTTACGCGCCCCGCAGCGGGCGCGTCCCCGCAGCGCAGCCCGTTCTTCGCATGCCGCTGGCAGCGGCCGCCGTTATCGGCGAAACTACAAGGCTCGGCGGCTTTCTCGCCATCCGTCAACCCGTCTCTTCCATCTCGTGCCGACGCCGTGTGCTGTCGGTGGCAGGAGTCAACATGCAAGCATCGATCGAATCCACCGGCAATCTGGAACGCCGTCTGACCTTCACCCTGCCGCAGGAGCGCCTGGAGACGCATGTTGGTGGTCGCCTGCGCGAACTGGCGCGGACCACGCGCATCAAGGGCTTCCGGCCCGGCAAGGTGCCGACCAAGGTCATCGAGCAGCGCTTCGGTCAGCAGGTGCGTGCCGAGGCGATGGAAGGCCTGTTGCGTGAGACCTTCGATTCGGCCGTGCGCGAGCACTCGCTGCGTCTGGCCGGCAATCCGCGCATCGACCAGGGCGAGAGCGATTTCGACTTTGTCGCCACCTTCGAAGTGGTGCCGGATTTCGGCGACATCGACGTGACCAACCTGTCGGTGGTGCGTCACACCGCTGAAGTCACCGATGCCGACATCGACCAGATGATCGAGAACCTGCGTCTGCAGCGCCGTACCTGGAACCCGGTCGAGCGCGGCGCGCAGGTCGGTGATCTGGTCGCGCTGGAGACCTGGTCGCAGGCCGGCGACGAGCGTCTGCCCGCCGAAGGCGTAGAGACCGGCAGCAGCGTGCTGGGCTCGGGCGTGATGTTCGACCAGATCGAAAAGGGCTTGGAAGGCCTGTCCAAGGGCGAAGACAAGACCTTGAGCATCGATTTCCCGGCGGACTGGCGCGTGCCGCAGCTGGCTGGCAAGACCGTGCAGGTGCACGTCAAGGCGGTCGAGGTGTCCGAGCCGGTGCTGCCGGAAGTCAACAAGGAGTTCATCAAGAGCTTCGGCGTGAAGAGTGGCGATGCCGAGCAGTTCCGCGCCGACATCCGCACCAATCTGGAGCGCGAGCTCAAGGGTGCGTTGATGAACCGTCTGCGCCGTGAAGTGGGCGAGCAGCTGATCGCCGCCTACGCGCACGTGGAAATGCCGCCGCGCCTGGTCGAGAACGAAGCCCGTTCGATGCTGGCGCAACAGGTCGACCAGATGCGTCGCAGCGGCCGCAACCCGGGCGAGATCCCGGCCGATGCGCACCAGGGATTCATGGATGCCGCTGCCAAGCGCGTGCTGGTAGGTCTGCTGGTGGGCGAAGTCGCACGTCGCAATGAGCTGCGCCTGGAATCCAAGCGTGTCAGCGAAACGCTGCGTCTGATCGCCTCGACCTACGAAGAGCCGGAACAGGTCATTGAGATGTACCGCAACGACCCCCAACTGATGAGTGGGCTGCAGAGCCGTGTGATGGAGGAGCAGGTGATCGACTGGATCGCCGAGCGCGCCAAGCACACCGAGCAGTCGCTTTCGTTCCAGGACGCGATTCGCGTTTAACGCGACCGCGTGGTACGAGCCCGCATCCGGTTAGCCAGGGTGCGGATCTCACACACGGGCATCGGCACAGGCCGCTGCCACAACAGGAAGACTGATGAGCATTGTGACTAAAGCCCTGAACCTGGTGCCCATGGTGGTCGAGCAGACCAGCCGTGGCGAGCGTGCGTATGACATCTACTCGCGTCTGCTGAAGGAGCGTCTGATCTTCCTGGTCGGTCCGATCGACGACCATATGGCCAACGTGATCGTGGCGCAGCTGCTGTTCCTGGAAGCGGACAACCCGGAAAAGGACATCAGCATCTACATCAATTCGCCCGGTGGCGTGGTCACCGCCGGCATGGCGATCTACGACACCATGCAGTACATCAAGCCGGACGTGAGTACGATCTGTGTGGGCCAGGCGGCCTCGATGGGCGCGCTGCTGCTGGCATCCGGTGCGGCTGGCAAGCGCTATGCGCTGCCGAATTCGCGCGTGATGATCCATCAGCCGCTGGGCGGCTTCCAAGGCCAGGCGACCGATATCGACATCCACGCCCGCGAGATCCTGACCTTGCGTTCGCGCTTGAACGAGATCCTCGCCAAGCACACCGGCCAGTCGCTGGAGACTATCGCGCGCGACACCGAGCGCGACAACTTCAAGAGCGCGGTCGATGCACAGGCTTATGGCCTGGTGGATCAGGTGCTGGAACGCCGTCCGGAAGAGTCGATCCAGCCGTCTTGAGTCGCAGACGCCTGAAATTGCTGGAAAAACTGGCAGGGTCGGGCTGGACGAATGTCCTCCCGACCCTGTGCTATTCTCGAAATCGAACCCCCGTGCATCGGGTGGGGTAACTGGGTAACAGAAGCATGAGCGAAGACCGCCAAGGTCGTTCCGGCGACAGCAACAAGATTCTCTACTGCTCGTTCTGCGGTAAGAGTCAGCATGAGGTCCGCAAGCTGATTGCCGGTCCCAGCGTATTCATTTGCGATGAGTGCGTGGAGCTGTGCAACGACATCATTCGCGAGGAACTCGAAGAGAAGGCGCAGTCGGCACGTTCCAGCCTGCCCAAGCCGCGCGAGATCCTCGAGGTGCTGGACCAGTACGTGATCGGTCAGCTGCGCGCCAAGCGCACGCTCGCGGTGGCGGTGTACAACCACTACAAGCGGATCGAGAGCCGGAGCAAGAACGACGACGTCGAACTTGCCAAGTCCAACATCCTGCTGGTCGGCCCGACCGGCTCGGGCAAGACGCTGCTGGCCGAAACGCTGGCGCGCCTGCTCAATGTGCCGTTCACGATCGCCGACGCCACCACGCTGACCGAAGCCGGCTATGTCGGCGAGGACGTGGAAAACATCATCCAGAAGCTGTTGCAGAAGTGCGACTACGACGTCGAGAAAGCGCAGCAGGGCATCGTCTACATCGATGAAATCGACAAGATTTCGCGCAAGAGCGAAAACCCGTCGATCACCCGCGATGTGTCTGGCGAAGGCGTGCAGCAGGCATTGCTGAAGCTGATCGAGGGCACGGTGGCTTCGGTGCCGCCGCAGGGTGGGCGTAAGCATCCGCAGCAGGAATTCCTGCAGGTCGATACCAAGAACATCCTGTTCATCTGTGGCGGCGCGTTTGCCGGGCTGGACAAGGTGATCCAGGCGCGTTCCAACGATGCCGGTGGGATTGGCTTCGGCGCCAAGGTCAAGAGCAGCGAGCGCAAGCAGGAAGTCGGCAAGATCCTGGCCGAAGTCGAGCCGGAAGATCTGATCAAGTTCGGCTTGATCCCCGAGTTCGTCGGCCGCCTGCCGGTGGTCGCCACGCTCGAGGAACTCGATGAGCCGGCGCTGATCAAGATCCTGACCGAGCCGAAGAACGCCATCACCAAGCAGTTCAAGAAGCTGTTCGAGATGGAAAGCGTGGAGCTGGAGTTCCGCCCGGATGCGCTGTCGGCGATCGCCAAGAAGGCACTCAAGCGCAAGACCGGCGCACGTGGCCTGCGCACCATCGTGGAATCGGTGCTGCTGGACACGATGTACGAGCTGCCGTCACAGGAAAACGTGAGCAAGGTGGTGGTGGACGAATCGGTGATCGAACACAAGTCCGAGCCGTATCTGATCTACCAGGCACAGCCGGCGCCGGCCAAGGCCGCGTCTGGCGACTGAGGCTTCGCGGCGATGCCGGCAGGCCGTGGCCTCGCTGGCGGCTAAAGGGTTTCCGACCGCTACTTGCAACACCTCGCCGATGGCCCCATAACGGGGCCATCGGCTTTTTTTACGCCCCAATTCCTCGATCCCGCGGAGCGCCCCATGGCCCAGTCCCAACCAGAAATTCTCGATCTGCCAGTGTTGCCGCTGCGCGACGTGGTGGTGTTTCCGCACATGGTGATTCCGCTGTTCGTCGGCCGTGACAAGTCGATGCGCGCGCTGGAAAAAGCCATGGAGGCGGACAAGCGCATCCTGTTGGTTGCGCAGAAGTCGGCCGAGACCGACGACCCGGCAGCGGGCGACCTGTACACGGTCGGCACGCTCGCCCAGGTGTTGCAACTGCTCAAGCTGCCCGATGGCACGATCAAGGTGCTGGTCGAAGGGCTGTCGCGCGTCACCGTCGACAAGGTGGCAGAGCAGGACGGCGCCTTGCAGGGCCGCGGCACCGAAGTGGAAGCCAGCGATGCACGCGAGCCGCGTGAGCTGGAGGCGATTGCGCGTTCGCTGATGTCGCTGTTCGAACAGTACGTCAAGACCAACCGCAAGCTGCCGCCGGAATTGCTGCAGACCCTGGCCGGCATCGATGAGCCCGGACGTCTGGCCGACACCATTGCCGCGCACATCGGCGTGCGTTTGGCAGATAAGCAACGCCTGCTCGAAATCACCGAGATCGGCGACCGGCTGGAGCTGCTGGTTGGCCTGGTCGATGGCGAGATCGACGTGCAGCAGCTGGAAAAGCGTATTCGCGGCCGCGTCAAGTCGCAGATGGAAAAGAGCCAGCGCGAGTACTACCTCAACGAACAGATGAAGGCGATCCAGAAGGAACTGGGCGACCTGGACGACGCGCCCGGCGAACTGGAAGAACTGGCCCGCAAGATCGCCGAGGCCGGCATGCCCAAACCGGTCGAGACCAAGGCCAAGGCCGAACTCAACAAGCTCAAGCAGATGTCGCCGATGTCTGCCGAAGCTGCGGTCGTGCGCAACTATCTGGATTGGTTGCTCGGCGTGCCGTGGAAGAAGCGCACCAAGGTTCGCAAGGATCTCAAAGTTGCGCAGGACACCCTGGATGCCGATCACTACGGTCTGGACAAGGTCAAGGAACGCATCCTTGAGTACTTGGCTGTGCAGTCGCGCGTGAAGCAGATGAAGGGCCCGATCCTGTGCCTGGTCGGCCCGCCGGGTGTGGGTAAGACGTCGCTGGGTCAGTCGATCGCCAAGGCGACCAACCGCAAGTTCGTGCGGATGAGCCTGGGCGGCGTGCGCGACGAGGCCGAGATCCGTGGCCATCGCCGGACCTATGTCGGTTCGATGCCGGGCCGCCTGGTGCAGAACCTCAACAAGGTCGGCAGCAAGAACCCGCTGTTCCTGCTGGATGAGATCGACAAGATGTCGATGGACTTCCGTGGCGATCCGTCGTCGGCGCTGTTGGAAGTGCTCGACCCGGAGCAGAACCACACCTTCAACGACCACTATCTTGAAGTGGATCTGGACCTGTCGGAGGTGATGTTCGTTGCCACCTCCAACTCGCTCAATATCCCCGGCCCGCTGCTGGACCGCATGGAAGTGATCCGCATCCCCGGCTATACCGAGGACGAAAAGCTCAACATCGCCATGCGTTATCTGGTGCCCAAGCAGATCAAGGCCAACGGCTTGAAGCCGGAAGAGATCGAGATCGGCAGCGATGCCATCCAGGACGTGGTGCGTTACTACACGCGTGAGTCGGGTGTGCGTAACCTCGAGCGCGAAGTGGCCAAGATCTGCCGAAAGGTGGTCAAGGAAATCGCGTTGGCCGGCCCGCAGCCGGTGGCCAAGAAGGCAGTCGCAAAGAAGGCCAAGCCCAAGGCGCTGGTGACGGTGACCTCCAAGAACCTGGACAAGTATCTGGGTGTGCGTCGCTTCGATTTCGGTCGTGCAGAAGAAGAGAACGAGATTGGCTTGGTGACCGGTCTGGCTTGGACCGAGGTCGGTGGCGAACTGCTGCAGATCGAGTCCACGCTGGTGCCGGGCAAGGGCAACCTGATCCTCACCGGTCAGCTGGGCAACGTGATGAAGGAGTCGGCATCGGCGGCCTTGTCGGTGGTGCGCTCGCGCGCAGAGCGGCTGGGCATCGATGTGGATTTCCTGCAGAAGCAGGACGTGCACGTGCATGTGCCCGACGGTGCCACGCCGAAGGATGGCCCCAGCGCAGGTATCGCGATGGTGACCTCGCTGGTGTCGATCCTGACAAAGGTGCCGATCCGTGCGGACGTAGCGATGACCGGCGAAATCACCTTGCGCGGCCGCGTCTCTGCGATCGGCGGCTTGAAGGAGAAATTGCTGGCGGCATTGCGCGGCGGTATCCGTACCGTGTTGATCCCCGATGAGAACCGCAAGGACCTGGCGGACATCCCGGCCAACGTCACGCGCGATCTGGAGATCGTGCCGGTGAAGTGGATCGACGAAGTGCTGGATCTGGCCCTGGAGCGCCCGTTGGCGCCGAAGAAAGCCGGCAAGGAAAAAGCACGCAAGACCGCCTCGCGTGTAGCGGTGCGCGGCAAGTCGCGTACCACACCGGGTACCCGCGTCAAGCATTAAAGTGCGCTGTTTAAACCTAGGCAAAACAGGCCAAAACCCGCGTCGTTATTGGGTTTTGGCTTGCGCGCGCTTGGGTGCGCTGGTATAAATGCACGACTCGTGGGCGCGGCAAAATGTGATGCGTCACGCGATACCACTTGTGTCGGGTTCTTCGCTAACGGCAAGAGCGCCGATTGTCGATTCCGCGGCATCTGCCGCAAAGGGAGTTTCAAGAATGAATAAAACCGAATTGATCGATGGCGTTGCCGCTGCTGCTGACATCTCCAAGGCTGAAGCCGGCCGTGCTGTCGACGCGGTTGTGAGCGAAATCACCAAGGCGCTGAAGAAGGGCGACGCTGTCACCCTCGTTGGCTTCGGCACCTTCCAGGTCCGCGAGCGCGCTGAGCGTACCGGCCGCAATCCGAAGACGGGCGACAGCATCAAGATCGCTGCTTCGAAGAATCCTGCATTCAAGGCTGGCAAAGCCCTGAAGGATGCAGTAAACTAATCGACTCGCTAGGGTGCTTAGCTCAGCGGTAGAGCGTCTCCCTTACACGGAGAGGGTCGGGGGTTCGAAACCCTCAGCACCCACCAGATAAGCACCAGGCAAAAGTTTCAAGCGCGGAGCGGTAGTTCAGCTGGTTAGAATGCTGGCCTGTCACGCCGGAGGTCGCGGGTTCGAGTCCCGTCCGCTCCGCCAGTTACACCGAAGCCCCTGAGCGATTGGGGGCTTCGTTTTCTCCACAGCATTTGCATTGCGCGGATGCCGTGAAGAGAAGACGTCCAAGTTTAAAGCGGAGCGGTAGTTCAGCTGGTTAGAATGCTGGCCTGTCACGCCGGAGGTCGCGGGTTCGAGTCCCGTCCGCTCCGCCAGTTTTTCCAAGCCCTCGGCCTTGTGTCGGGGGCTTTTTTTTGGCCGAGGTCACTGCGTTCCGTTGGCAACCGGACAAGCGGCTGGCGCTACGGTGGTGTCGGGCTGGGTGCCCGGCTGCGAAGCGCGTTACACTGCGCGGCTCGCCCACAGGCCGTGATTTGCCAATGCTGCAGAAACTTCGCGACAAGACGTCAGGCTGGATCGCTACCGCCATCCTGGGGTTGCTGATGATTCCGTTCCTGTTCGTCATCGACAACAGCTACCTTGGCGGCATTGGCGCCAACAACGTGGCCAAGGTGCAGGCGCCCCCGACGTGGTGGAAGTCCGCACCTTCATGGTGGCCGGTCTCGCTGCTGTGGCAGCACCATGAGATCAGCGCGCAGGATTTCCGTGCGCGCTTCGAGCAGGCGCGTATGCAGGAACGTCAGCGCCAGGGCGAGAATTTCGACCCACGTCAGTTCGAATCGCGCGAGAACAAACTGCAGGTGCTCGATCAACTGGTCGACGAGCAGGTCGTGCGTTTGGGTGCGGAAGATGCGGGAATCGTGATCGGTGATGCCACCGTGCGCGATTACATCGCCAATATTTCGGCCTTCCAGATCGATGGCAAGTTCAGCCCCGACCAGTACCGCGCAGCGCTTGCGCAGGGCACCCCGCCGCGCACGCCTGCGCAGTTCGACGCGCTGGTGCGCGATAGCTTGCAGCAGTCGGTGATTCCGCAGGCGGTGGCCGAATCGGGCTTTGCGACCAAGAGTGAATTCGAGCGCCTGCTCACCTTGATGGGCGAGACGCGCGATGTCGAGTTGGCGATGCTGCCGGAGCCGACCGCCGATACCGCGCCGGTCAGCGATGCACAGATCAAGCAGTGGTACGACGCGCATCCGCAGGATTTCCGCCAGCCGGAAACTGTGACGATCGAATACGTCGAGCTCAATGCAGCCACCTTGCCGCCCGCCACCGCAGCCGACGAAGCAACGCTGCGTAAACGCTATGAAGAAGAGAAGGCACGGTTTGTCGATCCGGATCAGCGTCTGGCATCGCACATCCTGATCAGTGCCGGCAGCGATGCCGCTGCGCAGAAGGCCGCCGAAGAAAAAGCGGCCAAGCTGGCTGCCCAGGCCAAGCAGCCGGGCACGGACTTTGCTGCGCTGGCCAAGGCCAATTCGCAGGACCCGGGTTCCAAGGACGCCGGTGGCGATCTGGGCTGGGTCGAGAAGGGTACGATGGTCAAACCGTTCGAAGACGCGCTGTTCGCGATGAAGGCAGGCGATGTGGTCGGCCCGATCAAGACCGAGTTTGGCTACCACGTAATTCAGTTGCGTGAGGTCAAGGGCGGGCAGGGCAAGTCGTTCGAGCAGGTGCGTGACCAATTGGCTGCCGAGCAGCTCAAGGCCGACGCCGACAAGGCGTTTGCCGACCTGAGCGGCAAGCTCGTCGACCAGGTCTACAAGAATCCCACCGCGCTGGAGCCGGCGGCCAAGCAGGTCGGCCTGCCGGTGCAGACGCTAGGGCCGTTCTCCCGCATTGATGCCAGCGGCATCGCCGCCAACCCTGCGGTGCTGCGCTCGGCGTTCTCCGAAACGCTGGTGCAGGACGGTACGGTGAGCGACCCGATCACCATTGCGCCCAATCACAGCGTGGTGTTGCGCGTGACCAATCACACCGCCGAACAGACACTGCCGCTGGACAAGGTGCGCGAGAAGGTGATTGCCGCGGTGCATGCGGACCGCACCAAGAAATCTGCGGTGGCTGCGGCCGACGCGCTGCTGGCGCGTGTGCAGAAGGGTGAAACCCTGCAATCGCTCGCGGCGGCCGAAAAGCTGCAGGTCACGCCGATTCCGGGGCTGCCGCGCACCGCGCCGGTGCCGACGCCCGCCGCCAATCGCGCGATCTTCAGCGCCCCACGCCCGACCGAAGGCAAGCCGTCGGCTGGCAAGGTTGAGCTCACTGGCGGCCGGTATGCGGTGTTCGTGGTGAGTAAATCGACCCCGGGCGATCTTAAGCAGATGCCGGCCGAGCAGCAGACCATGCTGCGAGAGCAACTGAGTCAGATCGACGGCGGCAATGCGGTGCAGGCCTACGTCAAGGGAATGCGCAAGCGCTACAAGATCCAGATCGAAGAAGCGCAGCTGTAAGCCCTTCTGATATCGCTGAAACGGAAAAGCCCGGCATGACCGGGCTTTTCTTTGGCCGAGATACGGAGCCATTGTGGCTTGGTGGTCTGTTGTTTGGTGAGCGCGACGGTTGTGGACAGGGGTGTGGGCAGGCGCGTGGTACGACCGTGCGCTGTAGCGATCTGCTGGAGGTGGTAATGAGCAAGCGTGCAGAAGCTGCTCGATTGGTCTCACCTCCTGGTGCGCTAGGCGGAGCACCGGAGCCCGCTTGTGTGCCACCGGGTGACCGCGATTGTGGCGGACCAGCGTCGCCGAACTGTCGCTAGCCCTGTACGCGGTTTACTCGTGAAATGAGTTCTGCAGTAACGCGTGGGTCTAGCCTGACGATGGAGTGGCGCAGAGCACCGCTTGGCGATTCACCTGCTTAGTGGCCATGACCGTTAGTTTAATTTGCATCCGCCGAGTAGGCGAAGTGGAGAGCAGCCACACGCGATTGCTGACTCCGGGCGACAGATGCTCGTCCTCAAACAAACCTGCCGATCGGATATCTGCGCATGCTTACATGACGTGTGTGATTCTCGCTGTCGCTGTCGCTGTCGCTGTCGCTGTCGCTGTAGATCTGGTTTTGCATGCATTTGCTCTGCTAATCGACGCCGATCTGCCGCCGCTACACCACAGGCTCTGCTCCGGCCTTGCCGTTTGCTCTTGCTCCTGCTTCACCCAGTCGCCTTAGAGCAAGCCGAGCACCGCAGCCACGCGCGGCCGAAGAGGCGCCCTGTCTGAGCGCAGCGAGTTTGGGCGCCGTGCCGCGTGTGGCGAGGAGCGCAGGGCACCGGTGCAGCTTCACCGCACCGGATCGCGTCGGCGACAGCGGTTTTGGTTCCTTTTGCCAAGACAAAAGGAACTCGCGCCGCAGGCGCGAAAGCTCTGCACGTGTTCTGCTTCACGCTTCATGACTCGTGCTCTCATCGCAGTGAAGAGAGCCCAATCGCTCGTCGCCATTCAATAAGCAGGCGCCGAATCTCGTCCGCCTTCCGCTGCCTCTCCCGGTGGAACTAGATACGTACACGGGCGGAGCGAGTTCAGACCGCGCCGCGTACACGCGCGCTAGCGTAGCGTCACCGGATCGACGTACGTCGGCGAAAGCGGCTTTGGTGGCTGTCACCTAGACAAAGAACTCGCGACGCATGCGCGAACGCCTCGCACTTGGTGTGCTCCGTGCTTTGTTCCCCATGTGCTGGGGTGGGCGACCCAGGCCGAGCGTCACGCCCCGGCCAGGGTGAGCAACTTTGCACGCATCGGCCCCTCGGGCGCGTTCTCCCGACGACAGATCACTGCGCAGGAAAGCTCGGCCGCAGGCAAATAATTGCTCAAGGAATAGTGGGGCGCGCAAAGCGCCTTTGTCGCCGCAGGCTCTCAAACGCGATGCCCGGAAAATGCTGCAGCTTTGCAGTCGCGCAGTGCACGTCGAGCAATTACCGGCGAGTCACCGCAAGCGCGGCTGATGGCTCAGGGCGAATCTTCGAACGACAGCACCATGCCCGGCTTCAACACCGCGCGCTTGTCCAGACCATTGTTGGCAAGCAGCGTGGTGACCGTGATTCCGTAGCGCTTGGCGATGGCCCACGCGGACTCGCCATTACGCACGGTGTGCGTGCGCGCGCTGTTGCGCTTGGAGGTCTGGACGCTGGCCACCGCAGTGGTGGCACTGCCGTCATCCGTATCTGCAAGGGCGGCGCGATCGGCCAGGGCGACAACAGCGCCAGCGGACCCCGGTTGTGCCGGCGCGATCGGCGCCAGCACATGCACGCCGCGGGGCGCTGCACGGGCGCTGGCCACTGCCGGATTGAGGCGGGCAAGCAGTTGCGGTTCCAGGGCGCGCTGCCCAGCCCAGGTGGTGAGGCTGGTGCCGGCCGGCAATGCGTGCTCGGTCAGCACCGGTACCGGGCGATCCAGCGACGTCATCAAGGTCCCTTGCTCCTGCGCATGGTCAAGCACGCACGCCAGCGCGTGCAGCTTTTCCACGTATTCGTAGGTGACCTTGGACATGCCCGGCAACTCGGCCGGCCGGGCGTTCTGCGCATTCATACCGGCGCTGCGCATGGCCTGCAAGACGCGGTATTCGCCAGCGTTGTAGGCCATGAGCGCCAGGCGCCAGTCGCCGCCGAACATGCCGTACAGGGTTTTGAGATAGCGCACTGCCGCGGTGGTGGAATCCACCGCCGACAGGCGGCCGTCGTACTGGGCGCCCACCGGCACGTGGTGATTGCGCGCGGTAGTGGCGATGAACTGCCACAGGCCTGCCGGGCCGCTGCCGTTGCGTGCGCCGGGCCGGTAGCCGCTTTCCACGAAGGGAATCAGCGCGAATTCGGTGGGCATGTCGGCTTCGCGCAGCTGGTCGACCACGTAGCCGAACAGCGGGAGGACGTCCTGCCCATCATCTGCCAGGCGGGCCGGGGCGCGGGAGAAGTGCTGCTCCCAACGCCGATCGCTGTGCTCGGTATCGCAGCCCGGGTCGGCACGTCCTTCCAGGAAGGAGGCAAAGATATCCCGGCCGTTGCGTACGGCCGGTGCTGGGCTGCTGACGGTGGCAGAGGTGCTTGGCTCGCTGGCGGAGCCGGCGACCGGTGCGGCGGCCGACAGCGCGGCCAACACACCCAGAAGCAGGCGCCTCATGCGCGAAATACGTCTTTCCAGCGCCGAAGTTCGGCAAATACGTCTACATCGCTCGTTATCGAAATGCTTGCGTGCGCGGCGACCGCGGCGCGAATTTCGGGAGTATGCAGACGCAGGAACGGATTGGTGGCCAGTTCACTCTTGAGCGAAATCGGCAGGGTAGGACGGGCTGCATGACGCATTGCCTGGGCTTCCTGTTGACGGCGCTGCAAGGCAGCGTTGGTGGGATCGACGTGCAGCGCGAAGGCCGCATTGGCCAAGGTGTACTCGTGGCCGCAACACACAAGCGTCTCGCCTGGCAGGGAGGCCAGCCGCTGCAAGGCGTCGAACATCTGTGGGGGCGTACCTTCGAACATCCGCCCACAGCCTAGGCTGAACAGGGTATCACCACTAAACAGGTGCCCGTCACCCACATAGGCGACATGGCTGCGGGTATGGCCGGGGACTTCCAGTACCGCAAAGTCGATGCCCAGGGCCGTCACAGTGTCGCCGTGGGCGACGTGGCGGGTGGCCGCAGGCATGCGTTCGTCGTCCGGCCCGTACAGTTCCAGCGCCGGAAAATGCTGCTGCAGCTCCGCCACGCCGCCGATATGGTCGGCATGGTGGTGGGTCAGCAGGGCGGCTACCGGAGTGAAGCCCTCACGTTGCGCGGCCTCCAGCACCGGCGCTGCCTGGCCAGGGTCGACGATCACTGCACGGCCATCATTGGCGACCAGCGCCCAGATGTAGTTGTCGTCGAATGCGGGCAGGGCGGTGAGTCGCATAGAATTGGGACCATGCCTGCCGCGCCGTTCTCCCGTCAAGCTGGTGTCTCATCCTGGTTTGAAACGGGTGGAGGCCGCAGCCTGCTCCAGCTGGAGCGCCAATTGGCGCTCGCGGCGCTGCAGACGCGCCCGTCGCAGCCCTGGCTGTGGGTCACTCCGACCACCGATCTGCCACCGCGCGACGCCCTGCAGGGGCGTGGCTTGCGGCTGTATCGCAGCGGTAGCCGCTTTGGCGGCGACGCACGCTGTGCGGTGCCGTTCCCGTTGCCGGCCGAAAGCCTGCAGGCCATCGTGGTGCAGCATGCGGTGGTCAATGGGGCGGCGGAGTTCCTGGCCGAATGCGAGCGGGTGCTGATGCCGGGCGGGCGGCTGTGGTTGTTCACGCTCAATCCGCTGAGCCCGTACCGGTTCCGCTGGGCGCGTCGCGGCCCGGTGGCGTTGCGCCCGGATCGGTGGCGGCTGCTGGCGCAGCGGGCCGGGCTGCAATGCGTGGACAAAGAACGGTATCTGGGGCCGATCTGGGGTCCCGGCCGCGGCTCCGCCGATCCAAGCCGTGCGCCCTGGCGTGCGGTGTATCTCCTCGAAGTGGAAAAGCGTGCCGCAGCGCCGATCGGTCCGACGCCGATCGCCCTGCCGTCGCGTTGGCCGCAGCCTGTGGCCACGATCTGACATCGCAATCCAAATTAGGTCCTGATGAAATCCATTGAAGTCCATACCGACGGCTCCTGCCTCGGCAATCCCGGGCCGGGCGGCTGGGCCGCCCTGCTGCGCTACAACGGTCGCGAGAAGGAACTGGCCGGCGGCGAAGCCAATTCCACCAACAACCGCATGGAGCTGATGGCGGCGATCATGGCGCTGGAAACGCTCACCGAGCCGTGCCAGATCCTGCTGCACACCGATTCGCAATACGTACGTCAAGGCATCACCGAGTGGATGCCTGGCTGGGTGCGGCGCGGCTGGAAGACCTCCGGCGGCGACCTGGTCAAGAACCGCGAGCTGTGGGAGCGGCTGCATGCGGCCACTCAGCGCCACACCATCGAATGGCGCTGGGTGAAAGGCCACAATGGCGACCCGGACAACGAGCGCGTCGACGTGCTTGCCCGCAATCAGGCCATCGCCCAGCGCGGTGGCCTCGCAACATCGTAAGAGGACGCATGCGTCAGATCATTCTCGATACCGAAACCACCGGCCTGGAATGGCGCAAGGGCAACCGCGTCGTCGAAATCGGTGCGGTGGAACTGCTGGAACGCCGCCCGAGCGGTAACAACTTCCATCGCTATCTGCGGCCGGACTGCGACTTCGAGCCTGGCGCGCAGGAAGTCACCGGGCTGACCCTGGAATTTCTGGCGGACAAGCCGGTGTTTGCCGAGGTGGTGGAAGAGTTCCTGGCCTACATCGACGGCGCCGAACTGATCATCCACAACGCCGCGTTCGACCTGGGTTTTCTGGACAACGAACTGTCGCTGCTGGGCGATCAGTTCGGCCGCATCATCGACCGCGCCACCGTGGTCGATACCTTGATGATGGCGCGTGAGCGTTATCCCGGTCAGCGCAACTCGCTGGACGCATTATGCAAACGGCTGGGCGTGGACAACTCGCACCGGCAGTTGCATGGCGCCTTGCTCGATGCGCAGATCCTGGCCGATGTCTACATCGCGCTGACCTCCGGGCAGGAAGAGATCGGCTTCGGCGCGATGGATGCCGGCCAGAATGCCGACGGCGGCGAGGGCATGATCGCGTTCGATCCGTCGCTGTTGCTGCCGCGCCCACGCGTGGTGGTGACCGCGTCGGAGCTGCAGGCGCACGAGGCGCGTCTGGAGCGGCTGCGCAAGAAGGCCGGGCGTGCGCTGTGGGATGCGCCGGAGTTGGACGAGGTCGCGGTCGCCAGCTAAGGCGCCGCTGGAGGACGTGCTGCTCGCGCGGTCAGTGACTGCGCACCAGGATGGCGGTGATGTTGTCCGAGCCGCCGCCATCGAGTGCGGCGGCGACCAGGCATTCCACGCATTCCTGGGCACTGCAATCGGCCTGCGACAGCGTTGCGGCGATCGCGGTGTCATCCACTTCTTCGGTCAACCCATCGCTGCATAACAGCAGTTGCATGCCCGACTTGAGTTCGCCCTGCATGGTGGCGACATTGAGATGGGCCGGGTCGGTGACGCCGAGCGCCTGGGTGACGACATTGCGATGCGGATGCGCGCGCGCCTGCTCGCTGGTCAATGTGCCCTGGGCGATCAGTTCCTGCACATAACTGTGGTCCTGGCTCAGTTGCGCCAGCCGGCCGTCACGCCACAGGTAGGCGCGGCTGTCGCCCACCCAGGCCACTTCGAAACGCTGCCCGAGCACGCGCGCGGCCACCACGGTGGTGCCCATCGGCAAGGTGTCGTTGCAGCGGCGCGAGGTCTTGATGATTTCCTCGTCGGCGATGCGCACTGCCTGTGCCAGCGGCGTACCGGCACGTACTTCGCGCACGATGGTTTCGCGCGCCAACGCACTGGCCACCTCGCCGCAGGCATGGCCACCCATGCCGTCTGCCACCAGCCACAGCCCCAGCTCGCTGTCGCCGTAGTACGTATCCTCGTTGAGGTCACGGCGCAGGCCCACGTGGGTGAGGTGTCCGAATTCGAGCATGGTGCGGGGTCGCCAGGATGAGAGGTGCCGCACCATCATCGCGGCCCCGCAGGCGGCCGGCAACCGATGGGGCGCAATGGCCGCGGCGGATGTTCACGCCGGCCCCGGCACTGCGGTCTCGGCGGCAAGCCGCGCCCGCTTGTGGCAAACCGCGTGTGCCCGTATGATTCACGGCCCCGGGACACCGGGGACCATCTGGAGAGGTGGCAGAGCGGTTGAATGTACCTGACTCGAAATCAGGCAGGCGTTTATAGCGCCTCGGGGGTTCGAATCCCCCCCTCTCCGCCAGATTGAGGCGCGCAGATGTGCCAGTGCCGCGTGAGTTTCGCCGGCGTCATTGGGGGGTGAGAAGCCCCGGGTTCGACAGACGGCATCGCCGTCTGCACGGCGAAGCCGCCCAAAGGGCGAAGGCACGTAGTGCCGAGTGAATCCCCCCCTCTCCGCCAGATTGTGGTGACGCGTTGTGCCAGTACCGTTTTGGTTCGTGCGCATTCCGCGTCATCGCTGCATCAGCCCCCGCAAGGGGGCTTTTTGTTTTCGGGTCGCAGCCCGCCGGCGCGATGCCTACAATTGCCGATTCTTCGTTGGAGGTCTGTCATGTCCGAGATCCTGGTGCCGGTGTCCTTTGGTGAGCTGCTCGACAAGATCGCGATTCTGCAGATCAAGTCCGAGCGCATGCAGGACGCGGCCAAGTTGGCCAACGTGCGCAATGAGCTGTCGGCGCTGGAAACCAGCTGGATGGCGCATCCGGCCGCCGGCCACGACATCGTTCGCCTGCGCGCGGAGCTGAAAGCGGTCAACGAGCGGTTGTGGGTGATCGAGGACGACATTCGCCTCAAGGAACAGGCGCAGTCCTTCGACGATGACTTCGTGCAGCTGGCGCGCAGTGTCTATATCGAGAACGACGAGCGCGCGCGCATCAAGAAGGAGATCAATCTGGCGTTGGGTTCTTCGTACGTGGAAGAGAAGTCCTACCAGGACTACCGCGCCAGCGGCGCCTGATGCGGGCTGATCGTCGGCGCATGTTGCAGGCGCGCCGAGGCTGACCGATGGGTCAGGCGTGATCTGCGCGATAGCGCTCGAACGCGGCGATGGCATCGTCGACGCTGATCAAGGTCATCACGTCGTCGAACTCTATCTTGGTGCCCCACTTGAGCTGCGCGGCCGGCTTGCCCAGGTGCTTGCGTGCGGCAGCGTCGTAGCGATCCACGCAATAGCGCACATCCGAATACGGGCCGCTGCGTCGCGGGTTGCTGGCGGCATGCAGGCCGAGCACCTTGGTGCCCATCGCGTTGGCGATATGCATCGGCCCCGAATCCGGTGTGACCACCAGCGCGGCGCGGGCGAGCAGGGCAGGCAACTGCTTGAGCGTGTCCTTGCCGACCAGATCCAGTACCGGCGTGCGCGCCGCCGCGATGATGGCATC
Source organism: Xanthomonas sp. fls2-241-TYG-148 (assembly GCF_030208815.1). Lineage (NCBI taxonomy): Bacteria > Pseudomonadati > Pseudomonadota > Gammaproteobacteria > Lysobacterales > Lysobacteraceae > Xanthomonas > Xanthomonas sp. fls2-241-TYG-148. The sequence goes on along the minus strand of NZ_JARVTE010000001.1, from coordinate 1,004,889 downwards.
GGCTGTGCTGCGCTCCAGCTCGCTACGGCCGCCGCACAGCACTACCCGCCAGCCCTGCGTGGCAGCATGGTCGGCCAGCGCAGCGTGCCGGTCCGGGTACCAGTTGCGCCGCACGTGGCTGGAACACGGCGAGATCATCAACACCGGGCGCCTATCGTCTTGCCATTGCGCCTGTGCCCACGCGTGTGCGTCGGCGGGCACCGGCAGGTTCCAGCGCACCTCGGTCTGGCGCAGTCCCAGTGGCTCGGCGAAGCTGCCGATGGCGTCCAGCACGTGGATGCCCGGTCGGTCGGCGATGCGCTCGTTGACGAACAGGCCGTGCAGGTCCTTCGAGCGGCTGCGGTCGTAGCCGATGCGCCGGCGCGCCGGCACGAACGCCGACAGCACGTTGGCGCGAAATGCGACCTGCATCTGCAGCAAGGCATCGAAGTGACCATGCGCGGCCAGCGCTTGGCGCACTGCGCGCATGCCGGCCAAGCCGCTGCGTTTGTCGTAGGCATGGAAGTGCACGCCGGGCAGGCCGTCGAGCAATTTGAGCCCGGCCTTGTCGATGATCCAGTGCAACTGCGCCTGCGGAAAGCCCGCCTGCAAGGTGTGCACCAGCGGCACCACGTGGGTGACGTCGCCCAGGGCGGACAGGCGCAGCAGGCATAACGAAGCAGGCGTAGAAGCCATGGTGTTGTTAGACTCGATGGATGGTTTCTTTCGACGCCACTGAAGCGCTGACGCCGTACCGCGAAGGCCGCGGGTACGGCGCCATTCTGTTCGACCGCGAACGGCTGCGGCAAGCCGATGCCGGGCTGTTCTCGCCACAGCGTTGGGGCGACAGGGCGCGTCCGGTAGACGAGGGCGGGCGCGGTGGCGCGTGGTTCGTGGATGCCCCGTTTGGCCACAGCGTGCTGCGCCAATACCGGCGCGGCGGCATGGCCGCACGTGTAAGTCGCGACCAATATCTCTGGAAAGGCGCCGGGCGCACGCGCAGCTTTGCCGAATTCCGGCTGATGCGTGAGCTGCTCAAGCGCAAGCTGCCGGTGCCGCGCCCGTTGGCGGCCTGCTATCTGCGCGAAGGTTTGGGCTACCGTGCTGCGTTGTTGATGGAGCGGCTGGAGAACGTGCGGTCGCTGGCCGACCATGCACAGGTGGCCGGCCGCGGCGCGCCGTGGGAAGACACCGGGCGGCTGATCGCGCGCTTCCACCGCGCCGGCCTGGATCACGCCGATCTCAATGCGCACAACATCCTGTTCGATGCCGGCGGGCATGGCTGGCTGATCGATTTCGACCGCGGCGTGCTGCGCATTCCGGCCACCCGCTGGCGCGAGCGCAACCTGGCCCGCCTGCATCGTTCGCTGCTGAAGCTGCGCGGCAACCGCACCCGCGAAGACGTGGACAAGGACTACGAGCGCCTGCACCGCGCCTACGAGCTGGCCTGGGGCCGGGGCTACTGATGGAGTGGGCACTGCGGGTGCAGGGGGTCGGCAATGCGTCGGCCGTGGCGCTGGGGTCGCCGATGGCCACGCTGGAGCGTGGCGGTGCGCCGTGGCTGACCATCGACTGCGGCAGCGAAGGGCTCACCAGCTATCAGGCCCATTACGGCCAGATGCCACAGGCGGTCTTCATCACCCACGTGCATCTGGACCACGTCGGCGGGCTGGAGCGCTTGTTCGTGGACAGCTATTTCTCCGAACGCCGCGGCCGCACCCGCCTGTACGTGCCGGCGCCGGTGGTGCCGCTGCTGCAGCGGCGGCTGGCCGACTACCCGAACGTGCTGGCCGAGGGCGGTGCGAACTTTTGGGATGCATTTCAGCTGGTGCCGGTGGGCGAGGCGTTCTGGCATGACGGTGTGCGCCTGGAGGTGTTCCCGGTGCGCCACCACTGGCCGGAGACCGCCTACGGGCTGCGCCTGCAGGGTGCATTGGTCTGGACCGGCGACACCCGGCCGATCCCGGAGATGCTGGCGCGCTATGCCGATGACAGCGAGCTCATCGCGCATGACTGCGGCGTTCACGGCAACCCGTCGCATACTGGTGTGGATGACCTGGAGCGGGAATACCCGCAGGACCTGTTGAGCCGCATGTGGCTGTATCACTACGCCAGCAACGCCGACGGCGACGTGCTGCGGGCACGCGGCCATCGCGTGGCTGTGCCTGGCCAGGTGCTTGCGCTGGCAACACCCACTGCCGCCATGGCGCCGCGCTGATGGGTGCCCTGATGCTGCCGGACCTGAGCGCCGCACCGATGCAGGACCGCTACGGCCGGCCGCTGCGCGACCTGCGCTTGTCGGTGATCGAGGCCTGCAATTTTCGCTGTGGCTACTGCATGCCCGCCGACCGCGTGCCGGACGATTACGGGCTGGACGCCGACCAGCGGCTGAGCTTTGACCAGTTGGAAACCCTGGTGCGCGCCTTCGTGGCGGTGGGCGTGACCAAGCTGCGCCTGACCGGCGGCGAGCCGTTGTTGCGCAAGAACCTGCCGGTGCTGATCCAGCGCCTGGCGGCGATCGAGGGCATCGAGGACCTGGCGCTGACCACCAATGGAGCGCTGCTGGCGCGCCAGGCCGTGGCCCTGCGCCAGGCCGGGCTGCGCCGCATCACCGTGAGCATGGATGCGCTGGAGCCTGCGCTGTTTCGCCAGATGAGCGGCGGGCGTGGCGAGATCGACCAGGTACTGGCCGGCATCGCCGCGGCCGAGCAGGCCGGGTTCAAGCGCCTGAAGATCAATTGCGTGGTGCAGCGCGACGTCAACGAAGACCAGGTGCTGCCGTTGGTCGAGCACTTCCGTGGCACCGGGCATGTGTTGCGTTTCATCGAATTCATGGATGTGGGCAGCTGCAATGGCTGGCGGCCCGAGGCGGTAGTGACCTCCGCGCAGTTGCGCGACCGGATCCATGCGCGGTGGCCGTTGGCGCCGCTGGATGCCAACTACACCGGCGAAGTGGCGCAGCGGCACGCATTTGCCGACGGGCTGGGCGAGGTGGGCTTTGTCAGTTCGGTCAGCGTGCCGTTTTGCGGCGATTGCCAGCGTGCGCGCGTCTCTGCCGATGGGCACCTGTACACCTGCCTGTTCGCCAGTCAGGGGCATGACCTCAAGCCGGCACTGGCCGAGGGCGAGCAGGGCTTGGCCACGCATCTGCGCCAGCGCTGGAGCGTGCGTGCGGACCGCTATAGCGAAGTGCGCGCATCCACCTCCCGGCGTCGCAAGCCGGTCGAGATGTTCCTGATCGGCGGGTGAGCGCCGCTGCGCTGCTGACGCAGTTGCGCGACTTGGAGCTGCGTCTGCTCGATCCACAGGTGCGTGGCTCAGTGGGCGAACTGGAGGCGTTGCTGGATCCCGCGTTCGTCGAGTTTGGTGCCTCGGGCCGGTGCTATACGCGCGGGGAGGTCATCGCCGCATTGACCACCAGTGCGGCGGCTGCCGATTACGTGACCGACGACTTCAGCTGCGTGCTGCTGGCCCCACAGCTGGCGCAGCTGCGCTATCGCACCCGCGTGCACGCCGACGGCGTGGCGCGGTGTGCCCTGCGCAGTTCGCTATGGCGCCCGGATGGTGCGCGCTGGCGGATGCTGTTCCATCAAGCCACCCCGTTCACCGACAATCCCGCATCCTGACGTTCTGTTCCCGTGTCGTTTCCCATGCCAGCAAAGACCACTTCCGCACGTCTCACCCACCTGGACGACGCCGGGCTGCCCACCATGGTGGACGTTTCGGACAAGCAGGTCACCGCACGCAGTGCCACCGCGGAAAGCCGGGTGCACTTTCCTGCTGCCGTGGCAGCGCAACTACGCGCCAACGGCTTGCGCAGCGCCAAGGGCGGCATCGTGGAGACGGCGGTGATCGCCGGCACCATGGCGGTCAAGCGTACGCATGAATTGATTCCGTTCTGCCATCCGCTGCCCATCGATGGCTGCCGCTTCGAGATCGATTGGGCGGGCGCGCAGGTGCTGCAGATCGTCTGCACGGTGCGCTGCGTACACCGCACGGGCGTGGAGATGGAAGCACTGACCGGTGCCAGCGTGGCGGCGTTGACGGTCTACGACATGTGCAAGGCGCTCTCACACAGCATGCGGATCGGCCCGACCAAATTGTTGTCCAAACGCGGCGGCAAGCGCGATATCGGAGCTGCGCGATGAGCGCCACCATCACCGTGTTGTACTTCGCCAGCTTGCGCGAGGCTGCCGGCATTGCAAGCGAGCAAGTGCACTCGGATGCTGCCGATTTGCGCGGCGTGTATGCGGAACTGGATGCGCGGCACGGGCTGCGCTGGACGCCGGCGCAGTTACGCGTGGCCGTGGACGGCGCATTCGCGCGCTGGGACGACCCGCTGCGCGATGGCAGCGAAGTGGTCTTCATTCCGCCGGTCTCTGGAGGTTGAGCATGCATGAGCAGATCAGGCCGAGCTTCGGGCTGTCGGACGCGCCCCTGCAGGTGGAAGCGTTGCGGCAGGCACTGGAGCACCCGCGCGCTGGTGCGTTTGCGAGCTTCGAGGGTTGGGTGCGCAACCATAACGATGGCCGCAGCGTTGCCGGGCTGCGCTACGAAGCCTATGCCGCGCTCGCACAGGCCGAAGGGCAGCGTGTGCTAGACGAGGCGATGACGCGGTTCTCCATCCTGCAGGCGCAGTGCGTGCATCGCGTGGGCGAGCTGGGCATCGGCGAAATGGCGGTGTGGGTTGGCGTCAGCGCGGCGCACCGTGGCGCCGCATTCGAGGCGTGCCGCTTCATCATCGACGAGGTCAAGGCGCGCGTGCCGATCTGGAAGCACGAGCACTACCTGGAAGGCGATGCCGGCTGGCTGCATCCGGAGTCGCAGTAAGGCAATGCCTCACCTGCGGTGCATCTGCCAGGCGAGCGCGGCTGGTGTTTGAATCGACAGGTGCCCGCGCGGGTGGGTTCCTTTGCGGCGCCGCAATTCTGTCGCGCCCTCTGCGGGCCGCGCCGAGACTAACCTTGTTAAAGCCGCGCGCGACAGCTAGAATTCCGCTTCTGTCGACGGCCAGGCCGCCCGACAGGCACGGAGAGGTGTCCGAGTGGTTGAAGGAGCACGCCTGGAAAGTGTGTAAGCGTCTAAACCGCGCTTCGGGGGTTCGAATCCCCCTCTCTCCGCCAGTTTCATGATGTCTGCGTTGCGCGCTTGTGCACGTTGCCGACATCCAGGGCCACGCCGGTGGCCCACGTCTTATGGTGGCCCCGTCGGTCCCTCGCGACGCTAGATCGAAAATCCCGCCAGGGCCGGAAGGCAGCAACGGTATCGATTGATGCGGGCGCCGAGGTCAACCGGCGGGGACACCACCCCCTTCAGGTCCGATGCCGCAGCGACAGTTGGCGCTGCGCGCGCGTCACGCTGCCGGCACTGCGCCGCTGTCGATCCGACCGGTGCGTGTCTGCGGCCGACGGCCCGTCGCTGAACGATCAAGAGTGCGCGGCGTGGCACAATATCGGTTCAACGTTCGCTGGTTTCCCGATGTCCTATCTCGTTCTCGCCCGTAAGTGGCGCCCGAAGCGTTTTGCCGAACTCGTTGGCCAGGAACACGTGGTCCGCGCGCTCAGCAATGCGCTCGACAGTGGCCGCGTGCACCACGCGTTCCTGTTCACCGGCACCCGCGGCGTGGGCAAGACCACCATCGCGCGCATCTTCGCCAAATCGCTGAACTGCGAGACCGGCACCAGTGCCGATCCGTGCGGCACGTGCCCGGCCTGTCTGGACATCGATGCCGGGCGTTATATCGACCTGCTGGAGATCGACGCCGCGTCCAACACCGGCGTGGACGATGTGCGCGAAGTGATTGAAAACGCGCAGTACATGCCCTCGCGCGGCAAGTTCAAGGTCTACCTGATCGACGAAGTGCACATGCTTTCCAAGGCAGCGTTCAATGCGCTGCTGAAGACGCTGGAAGAGCCGCCGGAGCACGTGAAATTCCTGCTGGCCACCACCGACCCGCAAAAGCTGCCGGTGACGGTGCTGTCGCGCTGCCTGCAGTTCAACCTCAAGCGGCTGGACGAAGACCAGATCCAGGGCCAGATGACCCGCATCCTCGCGGCCGAGGAGATCGAGTCGGACCCGTCGGCGATCGTGCAGTTGTCCAAGGCGGCCGATGGCTCGCTGCGTGACGGGCTGTCCTTGCTCGACCAGGCCATCGCCTATGCCGGCGGCGCGCTGCGCGAAGACGTGGTGCGCACCATGTTGGGCACGGTCGATCGCACCCAGGTGGGCGCGATGCTGCAGGCGCTGTCCGATGGGGACGGCGCGCAGTTGTTGAAGGTGGTTGCCGCGTTGGCGGAATTCTCGCCGGACTGGAGCGGCGTGCTGGAGGCGCTGGCGGAGGCACTGCATCGCATCCAGGTGCAGCAGCTGGTGCCGTCGGTGGCGTTCGTGGGCGATGGCATCGACCCGACGGGCTTTGCCGCGCAGCTGCGGCCGGAAGTGGTGCAGCTCTGGTACCAGATGGCGCTCAACGGGCGCCGCGATCTGTACCTGGCGCCGAGTCCGCGCGCCGGGTTTGAAATGGCCGTGCTGCGCATGCTCGCCTTCCGGCCGGCTGCCGCGGTGCCGGCCGGCAGCGGCGACGATGGACGTGGCGCCAGCGCCGGCGGCCACACGCGTGGAACGGCCACCGGCGTGCAGGCGGCGCCTGCGGCCGCCGCACCTGCACCTGCACCGGCGGCGACGTCGGCCAAGGCAGCCGACGTCAGCCCGGCCCCCGTGGTGTCCGCACCGCCCGTCGCTGCCGCGCCATCGCCGGTGGTGGTGTTGCCCACGGCCGCGGCCGAACCTGCGCCGTCAGCGCCGCCTGCGCGCACGGATGACACACCGCCGTGGGCGGTGGACGACGCACCGGTGCGTGCACAGGCTGCACCGCAACGTGCCACTGCCGAGGTGCCTGCTGCTGTGCCGTTAATGGCGCCGGAAGCGGCCATGGCGCCGCCTGCGACCGTGGCCGACGACGCGGCACCTGCTGCCATGGATGCGGTGGTGCCTGTGGCTCCGCCGTCTGCGCCCGCGCCGGTGACACCGCCGGCCGCTGCGTTCGACGAAGGATACATCGCCGATGCCGAGCAATGGCTGGAGCTGGTCACGCGCAGCGGTTTGAATGGCCCCTCGCGCCAGCTCGCTGCCAATGCGGCCTTCATCGGCCATCGCGACGGCGTGCTGCGCCTGGCGCTGGCGCCGGGCTTTGAATATCTCAATTCCGAACGTTCCATCGCCAACCTTGCCCAGGCGCTGGCGCCGGAGTTGGGCAACACGCCGCGCATCGTGATCGAGACCGGCAGCGCCGACGTCGAGACCCTGCACGAGCGCGCCAATCGCCAGAAAGGCGAGCGCCAGAGTGCGGCCGAAACCGCCTTCATGAATGACCCGAATGTGCAGCAGCTGATTCAGCAGCAGGGCGCGCGGGTCGTTCCCGATTCCATCCGCCCTTACGACGAGTAACCCCGCATGCGTGGAAATATTGCCCAACTGATGCAGCAGGCGCAGAAGATGCAGGAAAACCTGCAGCGCGCCCAGGAAGAACTGGCCAAGCTGGAAGTCACCGGCAGCGCCGGCGGCGGCATGGTCAGCGTAACGCTCACCGGTGCCAAGGAATGCCGCAAGGTGCGCATCGACCCGAGCATCCTCTCCGACCAGGAGATGGCCGAGGACCTGATCGCCGCCGCCTTCAACGATGCCTCCAACAAGATCGATGCCGAATCCAAGGATCGCATGGGCTCAGCCACGGCCGGCATGCAGTTGCCGCCCGGCATGAAGCTGCCGTTCTGAAAGGCTGGGAATCGGGAGTAGGGAATCGGGAATCGTTAAGCAACCTGCACCTTTGCTCTTGCGATTCCCCAATCCCGATTCCCGATTCCCGAGCACATGTCCTCCCTTCTAGAACAACTGATCGAAGCCTTCCGGGTGCTGCCCGGTGTGGGTCAGAAGTCGGCGCAGCGCATGGCGTACCACGTGCTCGAGCGTGAGCGCGAGGGTGGGCGGCGGCTGGCGGCGGCGCTGGCCAATGCGGTGGAGAAGGTGGGCCATTGCGTGCAATGCCGCGACTTCACCGAGTCGGAGGTGTGCGCGATCTGCGCCAATTCCGCCCGTGATCGGCAGCAGCTGTGTGTGGTGGAATCGCCCGCCGATCGCCTGGCGATCGAGCACGCCACCGGCTACCGCGGGGTCTATTTCATCCTGCAGGGGCGTTTGTCGCCGCTGGATGGTATCGGCCCACGTGAGTTGGGGCTGGACCGCCTGGCCGAGCGTCTGGCAGCGGGCGAGGTCACCGAAATGATCATCGCCACCAACGCCACCGTCGAGGGCGAGGCCACCGCGCATTACCTGGCGCAACTGGCCCGCCAACACAGCGTGCGCCCCAGCCGGCTCGCACAAGGCATGCCGCTGGGCGGCGAGTTGGAGTACGTGGATCGCGGCACGCTGTCGCATGCCTTCGGCACGCGTAGTGAGGTGCTTTAAGCGCCGGGAATCGTAAGTCGTGAATGGGGAATCGGAGAAGCAAAGTCAGAAGCCCGCGCGGTAAGCTCTTGCGATTCCCCAATCCCGATTCTCGATTCCCTTCCTATGACCGACACCATTTTCGGCAAGATCATTCGTCGCGAAATTCCCGCCACCATCGTCTATGAAGACGACGAGGTACTGGGATTCGAGGACATCGCACCACAGGCGCCGGTGCATGTGCTCTTCATTCCTAAGTTGCATGCGATCCCGACCCTGGACGATGTACCGCCGGAGCAGGCGCTGCTGGTCGGCAAGTTGGCGCTGGCGGCCGCGGCATATGCGCGCGAACAAGGCCTGGCGCAGGACGGTTACCGCATTGTCATGAACTGCCGCGAGCATGCTGGGCAGACGGTGTTCCATATCCATCTGCATCTGCTGGCCGGTGCGCCGCTGGGGCGTTTCGGTACGCCGTGATCGATGTGGCATATGCGTAGGGTGATCCTGTGACAGCGGACGCCACACACAAAAACGCCGCTCCCTGCGAGCGGCGTTCTTGTGTCATCTCAGCAGTGGCTGGTTACCACCAACCGCGGCCCCAACCGCCACCCCAGCGTGGGCCCCACGGACCCCACGGGTCGCCCCAGGGACCGTACGGGTAGGCCGGCACCACATCGACCTCGCGCACCTGCGGCCACAGGTAGACGACATCGGCGGCCACCTTGGGCAGCTTGTAGTCGTACTCGCCGATCTTGGTGGTTTCGTAGCCTTCGATCTTGCCGATGAAGGTTACTTCGCGGCCTGGCTCGAACACCGCCGGGTCGTAGAAGCCCGCGCGGCAGGCGAGGAAGCGGCCATCGCTGGCATCCACCGCATTACGGTCCGGGCGGCCGCTGGCGTTGAGCGGGCGCGAGATCAGCTCGAAGCAGGTCTGGCCCTGGGCCGGTTTGGTCTGGATGATCTTGCCGCCCCAGCGCACCGAGGTGCCGACCTGTGCACTGGCGGTCGAGTCGCTCGGGCTGACCGTGGGGAACTGGCCCTGCAACGGCTTGGGCGCCGTGGCACAGGCAGCGAGCCCGAGGACAGCGATGACTGGAAGAAGAAAACGGGTACTCATGAGGAAGCTCCGGTTCGCGGGCGATGCTGCTGCAGATCTTTGATGAGAGAGGCGCTGTCCGAATCAGCGCCAGCGTAGCGCGCCGCAGCGAAACGTTGGCTGAGTGCCAACAGTGTCGTGTGGGGATGGTGCTGTGCCACACGTTGCGCCCAGGTGGTGGCCGGTTCGTGCGGTTCGCGGGCCAGGCCGAGCTTGCGGTAACGGCGCCCGAGCCGGTGCCAGGCGCGCAGCAGCGGGTCGCGTTCGCGTTCGCCGCGCGCCAGCAGCCAGCCCATCCAGGCCAGTGCGCTGACCGCGAATACGCCGAAGATGGCCGCCAGCTGGTTGGTGTCCAGGCGGTCGATGCCGAACGGTTGCAGCAGCCGCTGCTGGCGGTCGGCGTCGAAGGACAGCACCAGCTCGTTCCAGCCGCGACGCAGCCAGTCGCTGACCTCGCCCAGCCTGTCCCATGTGCCCAGCTGGCCACCACCGCCGCCATCGGCCTGCAGGCGATCCTCCAGCGTGTCGTAGATGCGTTCCGGTGCCACGGCGGCGGTGGGATCCACGCGCACCCAGCCACGGCCGGCCAGCCACACCTCGCTCCACGCATGCGCATCCATGCGCCGCACGACCCAGTAATTGCCCAGCCCGTTATAGGTGCCGCCGGCATAGCCGGTGACCACGCGCGCAGGGATGCCGGCCGCTCGCATCAGCACCACAAACGACGAGCTGAAGTGTTCGCAGAAACCGGCCTTCTGCTGGAACAGAAACTCATCGACGCTGTTGCGCCCGAGCAGCGGGGTGTCGAGCGTGTAGGCGAATTCGCGCGTGATCCATTGCAGCGCGCGTTGCACCACTGCGGCATCGTCACGACCCGCTTCGGCACGCCACTGGCGGGCCAGGGCGATGGTGCGTGGATTGAAGCCGGGTGGCAGCGCCAATGCGCGTGCGCGCAGCGGCGCCGGTAGATCGGTGTCGAAGCGTGCCGGCGGCGCGGACTGCAGGTCCCAGCGGGTGAGGGCACTCAACGGACGCTGCGCAAACAATTCGTAATCGGGCGACAGTTCGGCGTTCGCGACGCCTTGCACCGGCAGATCCAGCGCAACCAGCTGGCGGCGGTCAGTGGGCTCGTAGTCCAGGCGGTAGCGATACGTTGCCGGCCCGGCGGCGAAGGCGGCCGGTTGCGCGCGGCCGGTCCAGCGCGCGCGCTGCCAGGTGCGGCCATCGAAATCCCACATCACCGGGCCGCGCCAGTACCGCTGCTCCGGTGGCGGCGCCTTGCCGGTGAATTGCACGCGCAGGGCGGGGCTGTCATCGGCCATCAGGTCGATCCATTCACCCGGCGACATGTTGTCCGACAGGCCGGGCCGCGACAGCGCCCGCTCCGGCACGCCCCACAGTGGCGAGCTCAAACGTGGCAGCAGCCAGAACGTGGCCAGGGCCAGCGGCACGCCAATGGCCACCAGCTTGCCGATGCCGCGCAATTGCAGGCGCAGCCCTGGCGTGCCGGTGCGGTGTTCCTCGTCGGCCAGGCGCTGCATGCACAGCAGCGCACTCAGCACCGCGAGCAACGCCAGGCCCATGGTGGCCGGGCCCTGGTCCAGCAGGAACGCGGCAAACGGTGCGAACAACGCAAAGCCGAGCAGGCTGCGCGCATCGCGCAGGGTGCGTAATTCGGAGGCCTTGATCGCCAGCATCGCCGCCAGCACCGCGCAGCCGGTGTCGCGCCCGAAGCGCATGCCGATCTGCCAGTACACCGCCGCCAGCATCGCGATGACCAACAGCAACCGGACCGGTGCCATCAAGCTTCCGCGCCAGCTCATCACGCCGACCAGCAGCGCGGCGACGGCGATGGTGCCGGCGAGCAGGCCGGGCAACTGCAGCAGCAGCGGCGCCAGCGCCAGCCAGGTGGTGGCCAGTACCCAGCCGCGGCTGGTCTGGGTGATCGGGGCGGTAGGCTCAGTCATGCGGTAGCAGCGCCAACGCGCGCAGGCACAGATGATGGTGCGACGGGCCGTGCGCAGGACCGAGCGGCGGCTGGCCCGGCAACAGCAGCCGGTAACGGCGCCCCTCGCGTTCGGCAAGGTTGACCCAGCGCGTCAGCCGCGCGATGCGGCGTTCGTAGGGCAGTGCGCTGAGGCTGCGCCAGTCAAGGGTGACTTCCACGCCCAGCGGCTGCTCGTATTCGCGCACCAGCAGCGCATCGCGGCGCGCCGAGTGCTTCCACGAAATCGTGCGAGGTGCGTCGCCGGCCCGGTACGGACGCAGTTGGTGCAGCTCCTCGCCTTGTGCATGCAGGCGGGTCTGATTGGGCGAGCCGGCGCCATCGGGCAGCGCGGGGCCGTGCGCTTCCGGGGCCGGGTAGGCCAGTAGCGGTGTCTCCGGCCAGACCCATGACCAGGCGCGCACCAGCCCCAGCGGTTGGGTGCTGGACAGCCGAATGCGCTCGATGTCCTGCCAGCCGCGACGCACGGTGGGCACCAGCAGATCCACGTCCGCGTTGTCGTAGTCGGTGAGCGAGCAAAAACCGCTGTGCTCCAGATGATCCAGGCGCAATCCGCGGCGGGCGCGGGTGTCGCGGCGGGCCAACGACACCCGCATGCGCAGCGGCTCGCCGGCCACCACCGGTTCGGCGGAGACCGCTTCGATCCGCAGTGCCGACAATTGCAGGTGCGCCACGATGCTGCTGGCGATGCCGGCGGTGGCCAGCAGCAGCGCCAGCAACAACGCCGGGTTGTTGTTGTAGTTCAGCGCGCCGAGCAGCATGGCCATCAGCAAGGCCGCCAGAAACAGGCCAAACCGCGTGGGCAAAACATAGATCCGGCGCCGATCCAGCACGATCGGTGAGGCTTCCGGCCCGCGCGGACGGGCCAGCAGGCTGAGCCGTCGGCCCATGCCACGCAGGTGCGCACGCACGTGCTCAGTCCACCGGCACGCTGTGCAGCAACGCTTTGGCCAGCGCCGGCCCGGACGATGATTCGGCTTCCGGCACCAGGCGGTGCCCGGCGACCGCCACGAACAGCGCCTGCACGTCTTCCGGAAGCACATGCTCGCGCCCCAGCAGCAGGGCGTAGGCCTTGGCTGCGCGCAACAGCGCAATCCCCGCACGCGGCGACAGGCCCACGCGCACGCCGGCGTGCTGCCTGCTACGCAGCAGCAGCGCCTGCACGTAGGTGATCAAGGCGTCGCTGGTATGGATGTGGTTGACCCCCGCGCGCAGCGCCACGACATCGGCATCGCTCAACTGCGGTGCGGCCTGGGCGATCAACTCGCGGCGATCCACACCCGACAGCAGCGCCCGTTCGGCATCGGCACTGGGGTAGCCCAGGCTGAGCCGCAGCAGGAAGCGGTCCAGTTGCGAATCCGGTAGCGGGAAGGTGCCCGACAGATCAACCGGGTTTTGCGTAGCAATCACGAAGAACGGCTCCGGCAGCGCATGTGTCACCCCGTCCAGGGTGACTTGCTGCTCGGCCATCGCTTCCAGTAGCGAGCTCTGCGTGCGCGGCGGCGCGCGGTTGATCTCGTCGGCCAGCAGCACGTTGGTGAACACCGGGCCGGGATGGAACTGGAACTGGCGCGAGGCCGCGTCGTAGACCGACACGCCCAGCACATCGGCCGGCAATAGGTCCGAGGTGAACTGCACGCGCTGGAACCCCAGGCCCAGGCTGGACGCCATGGCGTGGGCGAGGGTGGTCTTGCCCAGGCCGGGCAGGTCCTCGATCAACAGATGTCCCCCGGACAGCAGCGCCACGAACGCCAGGCGCACTTCCTGCGCCTTGCCCAGCAACAGCGAATTGACCTGGTCCTGTGCGCGCCGCAGCGATTGGCGCAGCGCATCGGTTAGCATTTCCGTGGAACGCAGCGGTGTCGACATCACAAATCCGTAGGTGGAAGAAGAGTGCACAGGGCAATGCCAGGGGACCAACGCGCACATCGCACCTTCGTGATCCTGTGGACACTGGCGACGGCCGTCAAGCTATTGATTGCCGCGCGTCTGCCGCTGTTCGTGGACGAGGCGTTTTACTGGCAGGAAGGCCAGCATCTGGCGGCGGCGTACTCGGATCTGCCAGGCATGACCGCGTGGCTGACGCGCCTGGGCGTGGAACTTGGCGGGCACCATCTACTGGCGCTGCGGCTGCCGTTTCTGGCGATCGCTGCGCTGCTGCCGTGGCTGGTTGCGCACATCGCCACACGCTGGTTCGGCTCCACGCTGGGCTGGCAGGCCGGCAGCTTGGCCTTGCTGATGCCGCTGTCGGCCACGCTTGGCATCCTGGCGGTGCCCGACGTGCCCATGGCATTGGCAGCGGTGCTGTGCATGGATGCGGGCGCGCGGCTGTTGCGCGAGGTCGATGCCACCAGCGCGCTGGAGCTCGCCATCGGCCTGGTCATCGGTGCACTGAGCCACTACCGCTTTGTCGGTGTGATCGGAGTGGGATGCATTGCCTTGCTGTGCATTCCGCAGGGGCGTGCGGTCTTGCGCGACCCACGCATCTGGATGGCGCTGACGGTAGGCGCCATGAGCTGGCTGCCGCTGCTTTTCTGGAACACCGACCATGACGAGGCGGGCCTGCGCTTTCAGCTGGTAGACCGGCATCCGTGGACGTTCCAGATCACCGGGCTGTGGTTCTTGCTGATCCAGGCCGCGCTGGTGACGCCATTGCTGGCCTGGGCGATGGTCAAGGTCAGCCTGGCTGGCACCCGTGCCGGGAGTGGCGGCTCGCGTGCGCAGTGGCGCTACTTCGGCCTGCTGGGCGGCATTTCCACGCTGGCGATCTTCGTGCTGGGGTTCTTCAGCGATGCCGAGCGGATCAGCTTCCACTGGCCGTTGCCGGGCTATCTCGCCCTGCTGGTCGCCGCGCCGGTGATCCTGATGCGCTGGCCGCGCCCGCTGCGGCGTGCCACCTGGCTGATCGCGCTGCTCGGCATGTTGGGCGCCTACAGCTATTACCTGGCGGTGTCGGTGCCGGCGATCCGTGCGCAAGCGGCGGGCGAAAAATACTACCCGCGCAATTTTGCCGGCTGGAAAGACCTGGCGCGCGCGGTCAAGACCGAACTCGCGCAGCTGCCGCCCGGCACCCGCGTGCTGGCGGAAAACTTCAAGGTAGGCGCCGAGCTCGGCTTCCAATTGCACGATGCACAGATCGAAGTGCTGCAGGCTGATCTGAACGACAAACATGGCCGCTCGGCGCAACTGGCCCAGTGGGGGCTGCTCAGCCATGGCGAACGCAGCGGCCCGCGCCTGCTGGTGCTCTCGCCCAGCGATCAGCGCTACCGCGATCTGCTCACGCGTTACCACGCCATCTGCGCCATGGTCGGGCCGCTGCCGCCGCCCAAGGTGGTCTCCACCGACCACGGCTACCAGCGCTTCCTGCTGTTCGCGCTGCCGGCGCAACGCCAGCCCGGCCCCTGCATCGCGCCCGCGATGGCGTGGATCGATACGCCGCTGCCGGGCGTTGCCGCCACGGCCACCATCCAGGTGCGTGGCTGGGCCTTCAAGGACGGCGTGGGCCTGTCGCGCGTCGAGCTGCTGGTCGATGGTCGCCCCGCTGGACGCGCCGACTACGGCGCCACCCTGGATGTGCGCCCGTACTGGAAAATCTCCACCGACCCGCAACATCCCCGCGTCGGCTTCACTGCCACGTTGGACGCGCGCGCGCTGACGCCCGGCACGCATTGGTTGGGCTTGCGCCTGCACGGCCACGACGGCAGCGTCGAGGACTGGTGGGAGCAGCCATTTACCGTTCCCGCCCCCTGACCGGATACTGGCCTACGTGATGAGTACCGATTGTCCCGACACCTTTGCCGGGATCCGCATCGCCGTGCTGGTGCCCTGCCACAACGAGGCCGCCACCATTGCCGCAGTGGTCGGTGCTTTTGCCGCGGCATTGCCGCAGGCGGCCATCCATGTGCTGGACAACAACTCCAGCGATGCCACCGCGGCGATCGCCGCAGCGGCCGGCGCGCAGGTGCGTCGCGTGGCGCTGCAGGGCAAGGGCAATGTGGTGCGCCGCGGTTTTGCCGATGTGGACGCCGACATCTATGTGTTGGTTGATGGCGACGCGACGTACGACGCGGCTGCCGCGCCAGTGCTGGTGCGCAAGTTGCTCAGTGAGCAACTGGACATGGTGGTTGGCGCGCGGCGCGATCAACAGCAGGCCGCGTACCGGCCCGGACATCGGCTGGGCAATGTGCTGCTGACACGCTGCGCAGGCCTGCTGTTCGGCCGCAGTTTCGAAGACATGCTGTCGGGTTACCGGGTGTTCTCGCGCCGCTACGTCAAATCCTTTGCCGCGCATGCGCATGGGTTCGAAACCGAAACCGAGCTGGCGGTGCACGCGTTGCAATTGCGCATGCCGGTCGCCGAAGTCGACACCGTCTACGGTGTGCGGCCGGAGGGTTCGCAGAGCAAGTTGAATACCTGGCGTGACGGGTGGCGGATCCTCACCACCATCGTGAAGTTGTTCAAGGCCGAGCGCCCGCTGCTGTTCTTTTCGATTGGCTTCCTGCTCAGTGCCGCGCTGTCGATCGTGCTGGCCGTACCGTTGTTGCAGACCTATCTGGAAACAGGCCTGGTGCCGCGCTTTCCAACTGCGATCCTGTGCGTGGCCCTGATGCTGCTCGGCTTCCTGTTGCTGGCGTGCGGGCTGATCCTGGACACGGTGACCCGCGGTCGTGTCGAAGCCAAGCATCTTGCCTATCTCGCCGAACCGAGCGTCGGGACGCTTGCATCCAGACATGCGCAGGAGCGGACGTGATGCGGGCGAGTGCAGCAACAGCGAAAGCGACGCGCCGCCAACGCCTGCTCGCTTGGGCGGATAGCCGCTTCGGTTTCCATTCCCCGCGGCATAGTGCCGCCGCCGTACTTGCCATCGTGCTGCTCGGTGCACTGGTGTCGCTCGGCCTCGGCCAGGATGCCAACTGGGACTTGCGCAACTATCACTTGTATATCGGCGATGCCTGGCTGCACGGGCGACTGACGACCGACCTCGCGCCGGCGCAGATGCAAAGCTATTTCAGCCCGCTGCTGGATGCGATGCATGCCGCCTTGATGTTGCATCTTCCCGCGCCACTGGTTGGCGTGCTGCTCGGTGCACTGCATGCGCTGGTGTTCGTGCCGGTGGCCGCGGTTGCCTGGCGAGTGCTTTCGGTGCATCCGCGGCGTGCGCAATGGACACCGCTGCTGGCGGCCGCAGGATTGAGCAGCGCCGTGTTTCTGTCTGAACTCGGCGGCACCATGGGCGATACCGCCACGGCCTTGCCCGTGTTGGGCGCCCTGGCGCTGGTCCTGCAGGCACAGGCGCGCGGGCGGCAGGGCAAAACCGCCCTCCATCTTTGGGCGTGTGCGGGCGCGTTGCTGGGTCTGGCGGTCGCGTTCAAGTTGACCAATGCGCTCTACGCCCTCGCGCTGGTGCCCGCGCTGATGTGCGATGGCGCGCGCCTGCGGGCACGGCTGCTGGCGCTGGGCATCGTGATCGTCGTCGCGGGCGGTGTGTTCGTGCTGGTGGCCGGGCCGTGGTACTGGCAGGTCTGGCAGCACCTGGGCAACCCGTTGTTCCCGCAGTTCAACGGGCTGTTCAAATCCCCGTTGGCCGCGCCGGTGTCGATCGCCGACACGCGCTGGCTGCCGCGCAATCTCGGCGAACACCTGCTCTGGCCGCTGCTGTTTACGTTGAAGCCCCAACGCATCGGTGACCTGGGATTGGTGCAGGCACTGTGGGCCGTGCTGTATGCGCTGGTACTGATCGTGGCTGCGCGCGCTGTGCTGCGTCGCCGGGTTGCCGGGGTTGGGCTGGATCGCTCGGCCACTGTGGTGCTGGTGTTCGTGGCCACGGCCTATGTGTTGTGGCAGGCCATCTTCAGCATCCACCGCTATCTCGTCGTGCTGGAATTGCTGGCGCCGGTGGTGCTGTGGATCTGTTGCCGGCATGCGTTTGCGCAACGTGCCGATCACAAGGCAGCGTGGTTGATCGGGCTGTGCGCGCTGGTGGCGATGGCCGGCTGGAAGGATTGGGGGCACGAGCCCTGGGCGCGCGCGGCGTTTGAGGTCACGCAACCGCTGATCATCGATCCGGCACGGGCAACGGTCTTGCTGGTCAGCGATGAGCCGCAGTCATGGCGCGTCACCCTGTTGCCGCAGCGGGCCCGTTACATCGGGGTCGCAACCAACATCAGCGAGACCGATGCGTATCGGGCGCGCGTGCGCACCCTGGTGGCCGAGCGCCCACAGATTTACGCGATGCTGGGTGCGGCGCGCGACAAACAGCAGGCGCGGGTGGATCGCATGAATCGCTGGGCGCAGCAGTTCGGGTGGGATGCGCAGCCGGACTGCGCACGCATGCGTTGGCTGATCGCCCGCGGTCTGCGCGCCGAGCTGGCTGCTTCCACGTCCGGCCGCTGCCTGTTGGTCGTGCCCAAGGCCAGAGCGCTGGATATCGCGGCGGCCGATCAGGCCATTCGCGAGATGGCGCAGCAGCGTCTGGTTGCGTACGGGCTGACGCTGGACCCGGCGCAGTGCCGCACGTTGCTCTCACGCATCGGGCAAGCCGTCTATCCGTATCAATTCTGCATGCTGCGCCGGGCGGACTGAGGCAGCTTCAAGGCAGCGAAAATCCCGCCTGCCGCAGCAACCGCGCCACTGCGATCAGCGGCAGGCCGACCAGAGCGGTAGGATCGTTGCTACGGATTGCGTCGAACAAGGTGATGCCCAGGCCCTCGCATTTGAAGCTGCCGGCACACTCCAGCGCCGGTTCGGCAGCCAGGTAGCGTTCGATCTCCTGCGGGTGCAGGGGCCGCACCTGGACGTCGGTAAGGTCCAGCGCGTGCGCGGCAAACCCGTCCGGGCCGATCAGGCTGACCGCGGTCTGGAAACGCACCATGCGGCCGGACATGCGCGTCAGCTGGGCGCGCGCCTGCTCCAGCGTGCCCGGCTTGCCAAGTGCCTCGCCGTCCAGGTCGGCGACCTGGTCCGAGCCGATCACCCAGGCATCCGGGAAGCGCACCGCCACGGCGCGCGCCTTCTCGCTGGCCAGCCGGGTCGCAAGCGCCTGCGGCGTTTCGCCGGGCAGGGCGTGCTCGTCCACCTCGGGGCGGGCGGTGTCGAAGTCCAGGTGCAGGCGGCCCAGCAGCTCGCGGCGGTAGGCAGACGTGGAGGCCAGGAGTAGGCGTGGCATCATGGGCGCACCGCGAGGGAAGGCAGGGGAGTCTGCCGGCCCAGGCGCCGGGCCACAATCCCAGTGGCGGCAGATTTGACATGGCCCCGGCGGGTCTTTAACATTCTGCGGCTTATGTCCGCGAACGTGCCCGAAATGCTGGATGCTTGGCGGATGGTCGCAGCGCGCAGGCGCTTCGACGGCCGCATCCCGCTATCTGCGATGACCCGTCTTCAGGGAAGCCTGGTTGATACCGAAGGCGAATGTGTCTATTCGCTTCAGTTCGATCAGGACGATCTGTTGAAGGTCGCCTATGTCGAACTCAGCATCGATGTCGCGCTGCCGCTGGAATGCCAGCGCAGCCTGCAGCGTTTTCTGTATCCGGTTCAGATCAGGCAGCGACTCGGCTTGATCCGCGACGAGGCTGATGAGGCCGCGTTGCCGCCCGACTACGAAGCCTTGCTGGTGCCAGACGACGGCATGCTGCGGGCAGTGGACCTGGTGGAGGACGAGCTGGTGCTGGCGGTTCCCGTGGTGCCGATGGCGCCGGGGAGTGAGGCAGTCGAGGCCGAGTGGGTTCCGACCCAGGAAGAGCAAGACAAGGCCAGTCCGTTCGCGGCGCTGGCGGCGTTGAAGAAACAGTAACCGCCGCTGTTAAGGGCGGAAACACAGGTCGGCGCGGGCGTACAGTCCTGTTCGACTCAACAGAAAAGTTATCGAACTTAAGTTTGGAGCAATCCCATGGCTGTGCAGAAATCCCGAGTCACCCCGTCCCGCCGCGGCCAGCGTCGTTCGCACGATGCCCTGACCGCCAAGCAGCTGTCGACCGACCCGACCAGCGGCGAGATCCATCTGCGCCATCACATCACCGCTGACGGTTACTACCGCGGCAAGAAGGTGATCACGACCAAGTCGTCGGCCGTCCAAGAAGATTGATCCGTGGCACCCGCCGCAGTTTTGCAGGCGGGTGACCCTCGATACTTCCGGAGCCGCCAATCACCGCGGCTCTTGCACCAAGGAACAGTATGAGCAAGCGGATCTATTCCAGAATCGCGGGCACGGGTAGCTATTTGCCCGAAAAGGTGTTGACCAACGACGACATGTCCAAGATCGTCGACACCAGCGATGAATGGATCCGCTCGCGTACCGGCATCCGTGAACGTCACATCGTTGCCGACGACCAGACCACCAGTGATCTGGCGTACTTCGCCTCGCTGAAGGCGATGGAAGCGGCCGGTGTCACTGCCGACGAGATCGACCTGATCGTTGTCGGCACCACCACACCAGACCTGATTTTCCCGTCCACTGCGTGCCTGTTGCAGGCGCGGCTTGGCAATGTCGGCTGCGGTGCATTCGACGTGAACGCGGCCTGCTCGGGCTTCGTCTACGCGCTCAGCGTGGCCGACAAGTTCGTTCGCAGTGGCGACGCCAAGACCGTGCTGGTGGTTGGCGCCGAAACGCTGACCCGGATCGTCGACTGGACCGATCGCACCACCTGCGTGCTGTTTGGCGACGGTGCGGGCGCGGTCGTGCTCAAGGCCGACGAAGACACCGGCATCCTCAGCACCCATCTGCATGCCGACGGCAGCAAGAAGGAATTGCTGTGGGATCCGGTCGGTGTATCGGTTGGCTTCGGCGAAGGCAAGAACGGCGGTGGCGCGTTGCTGATGAAGGGCAACGACGTGTTCAAGTACGCCGTCAAGGCGCTGGACTCGGTGGTCGATGAAACCCTCGCCGCCAATGGCCTGGACAAGCACGACCTGGACTGGTTGATCCCGCATCAGGCCAATCTGCGCATCATCGAAGCCACTGCCAAGCGGCTGGATCTGCCGATGGAGCAGGTGGTGGTCACCGTCGACCGGCATGGCAATACCTCGTCGGCCTCGGTGCCGCTCGCGCTGGACGAAGCGGTTCGCTCCGGTCGCGTGCAGCGTGGCCAGTTGCTGCTGCTGGAAGCCTTCGGTGGCGGATTCACCTGGGGCTCGGCGCTGCTGCGCTACTGATCTGCGCAGGCACTGCCGCGTTTGCCGGCGGTGTCTTTTTGCGCTTGAGGTTCTGTTGGTGCAAAGACCCTTGCCATTGCGGGCTGATGTGTCAGCGATTCTCGCTGATGCAGTGCCGCCGCCGCGCAGTCTTGATCGACACACGCAACGTTCTCGCACGCCACTGGGGCCTGGATGTCCTGCATCCACCGCCGCAGCGTGGCGGTGATGCGGTGCCTGCGAGGAATGTAGCGGGCGCAGCGCGCTGCGGGCTCAGGCGGTCAAGCTGTTGCGGGTGACGGCCTGCGGGCAGGCGCGGTAGAGCGTTGTCAGGGGCACGCCACTGATGCTCAGCGACAGCGCGTTCGTGTGCGCACTGCCTGCGCCCAGGTGGTCAAGTAACCGCGCGTTTCGCGCATCTGACCCGCCTTTCCTCCACGCCCAGCTGACGCGCCAGCGCGCCGCCCGGCGATCTACGCAACCACCGCGTTGAAGCTGTCGATGCCGTGCCTGGACTGGCTCCGCAACGGCGACATTGACCTGCTCAGACCCTGGCGGCAGACGCCTGTGCGGTGCGGGCATTGGCGCCTTGCATACGCGTCAGTACAGACGGCCGGGCGATTTCGCACGTATCATCCCGGCTCGATTTTTGTAGGCAGCAACGCGTGACCGAATCTACGCTCGCTTTCGTGTTTCCCGGCCAGGGCTCGCAGTCCCTGGGCATGCTGGCTGAACTTGCCGAACTGCATCCGCAGATCCGCGAGACCTTCGTCGAGGCCTCCGATGGCGCCGGCGTCGATCTGTGGGCCCTGTCGCAGGGCGGCCCGGAAGAGATGCTCAACCGTACCGAATACACCCAGCCGGCGTTGCTGGCCGCCGGTGTGGCGGTGTGGCGCCTGTGGAACGCGCAGCGCGGCGAGCGACCGGCGGTGCTGGCCGGCCATAGCCTTGGTGAGTACACCGCACTGGTCGCTGCCGGCGCCTTGTCGCTGCACGACGGTGCCCACCTGGTGCGGCTGCGCGGGCAATTCATGCAGGCGGCGGCGCCCGCCGGTGTCGGCGCGATGGCCGCGGTGCTGGGCGCCGAGGATGCGTTGGTGCGCGAGGTCTGTGTCGAGGCCTCGGGCAGCCAGGTGGTGGTGCCGGCCAACTTCAATTCGCCCGGTCAGATCGTGATTGGTGGCGATGCGGCGGCGGTGGATCGCGCGCTGGCGTTGCTGGCCGAGCGTGGCGTGCGCAAGGCGGTCAAGCTGGCGGTGAGCGTGCCGTCGCACACCCCACTGATGCGCGAGGCGGCCAACCAGCTGGGTGAGGCGATGGCCGGGTTGACCTGGCACACGCCGCAGATTCCGGTGGTGCAGAACGTCGACGCGCAGGTGCACGCCGGCCACGAAGCGATCCGCCAGGCCCTGGTCGAGCAGCTGTATCTGCCGGTGCAGTGGACCGGCTGCGTGCAGGCGCTGGCCGCGCAGGGCATTACCCGGATCGCCGAATGCGGCCCGGGCAAGGTGCTGAGCGGGCTGATCAAGCGTATCGACAAGAGCCTGGATGCCCGTTCGCTCGCGACCCCGGCCGATTACGCCGGCGCGCTGGATGCGTGGGCGCACTGAGTTGACCGATTTGCCGGTGATGCCGGCCCTCGACGCTCGCAACTGCGGTTGCGACGTCCCCTCTCGAGGAACAGCAACATGAGCAAGCCATTGCAGGGCGAGATCGCTCTGGTTACCGGTGCCAGCCGCGGCATCGGCGCGGCCATCGCCGATACGCTGGCCGCCCAGGGCGCCACGGTGATCGGCACGGCCACCTCCGCCTCCGGGGCCGCTGCCATCGGCGAGCGTCTGGCTGCCAACGGCGGGCACGGCCGGGAGCTCAATGTCACCGATGCGGCCGCGGTCGATGCCTTGATCGATGCGATCGGCAAGGAGTTCGGTGCGGTTTCGATCCTGGTCAACAACGCCGGCATCACCCGCGACAACCTGCTGATGCGGATGAAGGAAGACGATTGGCAGGCGATCATCGACACCAACCTGACCAGCGTGTTCCGGACCTCCAAGGCGGTGATGCGCGGCATGATGAAAGCGCGCAAGGGCCGCATCATCAACATCGCCTCGGTGGTGGGTGTGACCGGTAATCCGGGCCAGACCAACTACGCGGCGGCCAAGGCCGGCATCATTGCGTTTTCCAAGTCGCTGGCCAAGGAAATCGGCTCGCGCGGGGTCACTGTCAATGTGGTCGCGCCCGGCTTCATCGATACCGACATGACCAAGGCGCTGCCGGAGGATGCCAAGACGGCGTTGCTGCAGCAGATCGCGCTGGGCCATCTGGGGCAGCCGGACGACATCGCCAACGCGGTGGCATTCCTGGCTGGCCCAACCGCCCGTTACATCACTGGTGAGACCCTGCACGTCAACGGCGGCATGTACATGCCGTGAGCGTGCGGCGCCGGGAGGCGCTAAGTGGCTGATCGGCCGGGATTTGTGATGCAATGCAAGGCCCGGTCGCTTCCACTACACTATCCAACGCGGCCATCGCAGCGGCGATGGCGTTTTTTTTGTACCACCACTACTCCATCTGGAGCGATATCTCAATGAGCACCATCGAAGAACGCGTCAAGAAAATCGTCGTCGAACAACTCGGCGTCAAGGAAGAGGAAGTCACCACCAGCGCATCGTTCGTCGATGACCTGGGTGCCGACTCGCTGGACACCGTCGAGCTGGTGATGGCGCTGGAAGAAGAGTTCGAGTGCGAAATCCCGGACGAAGAAGCTGAGAAGATCACGTCGGTCCAGCAGGCGATCGACTACGTCAAGGCTCACGTCAAGAGCTGATGCGTTGTTCCTGACAGCGGTGGCGGGCATTTGGCTGCTGCTGCGTCAGACATCCCATGGGGCCGCTGATGCGGCCCTGTGTTTTTGAGCGTCAACCGTAAACCGCAAGCACCGTCCGTCGTGTGGTGAGGAGATCTGCAATGAGTCGTCGTGTTGTCGTTACCGGCATGGGCATGGTGTCGCCGCTGGGCAATGATCTGGCCACCAGTTGGGATGGGATCATCCACGGTCGCTCGGGCATTGGCCCGATCACGCAGATCGATGCCTCGCAGTTCACCACCAAGATCGCGGGCGAGATCAAGAATTTCGATCCCACCCAGTTTGTGTCCGCCAAGGACGTCAAGAAGATGGATTCGTTCATCCACTACGGTGTCGGCGCCTCGTTCATGGCGCTGGACGATTCCGGGCTGGAGATCGATGAAAGCAATGCCGAACGCGTGGGCGCCATTCTGGGCTCCGGTATCGGCGGGCTGCTCGGCATCGAAGAGCAGACCATCAAATTCCATGAGGGCGGCGCGCGCAAGATTTCGCCGTTCTATGTGCCCAGCACCATCATCAACATGCTGCCGGGCCAGGTGAGCCTGATCAAAGGCCTGAAGGGCCCGACGTTCTCGGCCGTGTCGGCCTGCGCCACCTCCAACCATTCGATCGGCACCGCGATGCGCATGATCCAGCACGGCGATGCCGACGTGATGCTGGCTGGTGGCGCCGAGCGCGGTTCGTCCCCAAGTTCGGTGGGCGGGTTCTGCGCCATGAAGGCGATGTCCACGCGCAACGACGACCCCACCGCTGCATCGCGTCCGTGGGACAAGCAGCGCGACGGGTTCGTGCTGGGTGACGGCGCCGGCGTGCTGGTGCTGGAAGAGTACGAACACGCCAAGGCACGTGGCGCGCGCATCTATGCAGAGCTGGTCGGTTTCGGTGCCAGTTCGGATGCGTTCCACATGACCGCACCCAGTGAAGATGGCGAAGGCGCGGCGCGCAGCATGGCCGCAGCGATGCGCGACGCCAAGCTCAACCCCGAGCAGATCGGCTACCTCAATGCGCACGGCACCTCCACGCCGCTGGGCGATCTGGCCGAAACCATGGCGATGAAGCGTGCGCTGGGCGACCACGCGTACAAGACCATGGTCAGCTCGACCAAGTCGATGACCGGCCACCTGCTCGGCGCGGCCGGCGGCGTGGAAGCGATCTTCTCGGTGATGGCGCTGCATACCGGCATCATCCCGCCGACCATCAACCTGGAAGAGCCCAGCGAAGGCTGCGATCTGGATTACGTGCCCAACGTGGCGCGCGAGGTGCAGGTGGATGCGGTGATGTCCAACGGCTTCGGCTTTGGCGGCACCAACGGCACCCTGGTGTTCAAGCGCATCTGAGCCATTGGTCCTGCGCCGCAATGGCGCAGGGTCGCGATGGGCTGCAACGCGTCGCGCGTTCGGCCCGTTGTGTCTTCTGCTGATTTACCGTGTGGTGTGCGGCGCGCTGGTTGTCACCGGCGCGCAGCGCCGCATCCGTCCCTCCACGCCAAGCCAGGCTGATGACGCTGACCCGACCACTGCACGCGGACATCGACCTGCTGGCGCTGCATCGCTTGGCACCGCAGCGGTATCCCGCGCTGCTGGAATCCAGCGCGTCGGGCACCGCGCACGGGCGTTGGGATGTGTTGCTGCTGGCGCAGGGCGTGCAGCTGCGTCTGGACCCGGACGGCTGCACCCGCAACGGTGACGGCCAGCTGCTGGAAGGCGGCTTTCTCGACGCCCTGGATGCAGCCTGGCAGGCCGAGCGCCTGCCGCACGAGGGAGATCGTTCGTGGCCGTTTCGCGGTGGCTGGGCGGTGCTGCTGGACTATGAGGTGGCCGCACAGGTCGAGCCGATCCTGCGCCTGCCCATGCGCAGCGACGCCGCGCCCGCGGCATTGGCTCTGCGGGCGCCGGCGGCGGTGCTGCGCGACCGCATGGACGGGCGCTGCTTCGCCGTGGCCGAGCCGGGGCGCGAAGACCTGCTGCAGCAGATTGACGACGACATCACCGCCTGCGCCAGCCTGCCAGCCTTGCCTGCCTGGGCAGCGCCGACGCTGGTGCAGGAAGACCCGCCCGAGCAATTCACCGATGCGGTGCTGCGGGTGCTGGACTATCTGCGTGCCGGCGACGTGTTCCAGGCCAATATCTCGCGCGCCTGGCAGGCGCAGTTCGATCGGCCCGTCGACCCTGCCGCCTTGCATGCGCGGCTGCGTGCGGCCAATCCGGCGCCGTTTTCCGGCCTGTTCGTGGCGGCCGGGCGCGCGGTGGTGAGTTCTTCGCCGGAGCGGTTGGTGTCGGTGCACGGGCAGTTGGTGCAGACCCGGCCGATTGCTGGCACTCGTGCGCGCTTTGCCGGTGACGATGATGCCGCGCGCATCCGCGAGCTGGTCGGTCATCCGAAGGAGCGCGCCGAACACGTGATGCTGATCGACCTGGAGCGCAACGACCTGGGCCGCATCTGCGCGCCGGGTAGCGTGGAGGTGGACGAGCTGATGGGTGTGGAGAGCTATGCGCACGTGCATCACATCGTCAGCAATGTCCGCGGCCGGTTGCGGCAGGGCGTCACCCCTGGCCAGGTGATTGCGGCCGTATTCCCGGGCGGCACCATCACCGGGTGCCCGAAGGTGCGCTGCATGCAGATCATTGCCGAGCTGGAACAGACCGCGCGCGGCGCCTATACCGGCGCGTTCGGTTGGCTCAACCGCGACGGCGACATGGATCTGAACATCCTGATCCGCACCGCCGAAGTAACCGGCAGCCAGGTGCGGTTCCGCACCGGTGCCGGCATCGTGGTGGATTCGGACCCGCAACGGGAACTGGACGAAACCCGTGCCAAGGCGCGCGGGCTGCTGCGTGCGCTGGATCCGGCATGAGTACTTCAACGGCACATCACCGGCGCGCGGTATCCTGCGCGGCGCTGGAGCAATGACGAGGTGGGTGTGGCGGTAACTGGCAAACGCGGATGTCTGGCCGTGCTGGGGACGGTGCTGTTGCTTGCGGCGCTGCTGGCGATCGCGGCCGTGGTGGCGTGGCGGCACTACGTGCATTTTGCCGAGACGCCGATCACTGCGAGCACGCCCAGCGTGGTCATCGCGCCCGGCGATTCGCTCAAGGCCACGCTGCGCAAGCTGCGCGAGGCCGGGGTGCAGGAGGGTAGTGATCTCGAATGGCAGTTGCTGGCCCGCCAGGTGGATGCGGCCGGCAAGCTCAAGGTGGGCGAATACGCGCTGACGCCGGCGTTGTCGCCGCGTGCGCTGTTATTGCGCATGCGCCAGGGCCGGGTGATCCAGTACCGCTTCACCCTGGTGGAAGGCTGGAACTTCCGTCAGCTGCGTGCGGCCCTGGGCACGGCCACGCCGCTGCAGCAGACCATCGCGGGCCTGGACGATGCCGCACTGATGGCGCGGCTGGGCTTTGCCGGCCAGCATCCGGAAGGGCGCTTTCTGCCCGAAACGTATTTGTACCAGCGCGGCGACAGCGACCTGGACGTGCTTAGGCGCGCGCATGCGGCAATGGACAAGGCGCTGGCGCAGGCCTGGGAACAGCGCGCCCCGCAACTGCCGCTGAGCTCGCCCGAACAGGCGTTGATCCTGGCCTCCATCATCGAGAAGGAAACCGCACTGGGCACCGAGCGGCCGCAGATCGCGGGCGTATTCGTGCGCCGCCTGCAGATGGGCATGAAGCTGCAGACCGACCCGACCGTGATCTACGGCATCGGCAGCAGCTACGACGGCAACATCCGCCGCCGCGATCTCACCACCGACACGCCGTACAACACCTATACCCGCACCGGCCTGACGCCCACGCCGATCGCCATGCCGGGCCGCGAGGCACTGCTGGCCGCCGTACGCCCGGCGCCGGGCAACGCGCTGTACTTCGTCGCGGTGGGCGATGGCAGCGGTGCGCATGCGTTTTCGGCCACCCTGGACGAACACAATGCGGCGGTGGCGCGCTATCTGCAGCGCCGCCGTCAGCCGGAGCCCACACCATGACGCCTGCGTTTTCACCCTGGCAACAACGCGCCTACGACCAGACCCTGGCCGCGCTGGATGCCGGCCGGCTCGGACATGGCCTGCTGATCTGCGGCCCGGACGGGCTGGGCAAGCGCGCGGTGGCGTTGGCGCTGGCCGAGCACGTGCTGGCCAGTGCGCCGGATCCGGCAGTGGCGCAGCGCACCCGTCAGCTGCTCGCCGCCGGCACGCATCCGGATCTGCAACTGGTGTCGTTCATTGCCAACCGCACCGGCGACAAGCTGCGCACCGAGATCGTTATCGAACAGGTGCGCGAGATCTCGCAGAAACTGTCGCTGACGCCGCAGTACGGCATCGCCCAGGTAGTGATCGTCGACCCGGCCGATGCGATCAACCGCGCCGCCTGCAATGCCTTGCTCAAGACGCTGGAAGAACCCTCGCCGGGCCGCTACCTGTGGTTGATCAGTGCGCAGCCGGCGCGCTTGCCGGCCACCATCCGCAGCCGCTGCCAGCGCCTGGAATTCAAGCTGCCGCCGGCCCACGAAGCGCTGGCCTGGCTGCTGACCCAAGGCGTCAGCGAACGTGCGGCACAGGAGGCGCTGGAGGCCGCGCGTGGCCATCCCGGGCTTGCCGCCCAGTGGCTGCGCGAAGACGGCCTGGCCGTGCGCCGCGCCGTGGCGCAGGACCTGGAGCAGATCGCCAGTGGCCGCGTCGGCGCGGTGGACGTGGCGCAGCGCTGGACCAACGATGGCCAGGCCGATCAGCGTCTGCGGCATGCCGCCGACCTGGCGTTGGCGCAGGCATCGGCCGGCTTGACCGATCCATCGCGGTTGCACAAGCTGGCGACATGGTTCGACGCCGCCAATCGCACCCGTGATTTGTTGCGCACCACCGTCCGCGCCGATCTGGCGGTGGCGGAATTGTTGCTGGCCTGGCGCGAGGGAGAGCGCCCGGCCCGTTCTAGGGGAACTCGATGAGTGCAATGAATGCACGCCAAGGCATTTTGTCGCTGGCGTTGAAGGACAAGGCCGCGCTGTACAGCGCCTACATGCCGTTCGTGAAAAGTGGCGGCATCTTCGTGCCGACGCCCAAGCGCTACATGCTGGGCGATGAGGTATTTCTGCTGTTGACGCTGCCCGATTCCAGCGAGCGTCTCCCGGTCGCCGGCAAGGTGGTGTGGACCACGCCTGCGGGCGCGCAGGGCAACCGCGCGGCCGGCATCGGCGTGCAGTTCCCGGACGGCCCGGAAGGCGAGGCGGTGCGCAACAAGATCGAAACGCTGCTGGCTGGTTTGACAACCTCGGACAAGCCGACCCACACGATGTAAGGCAGGCAATCGCCGCGGCCGATGGCGCGCGGCGAACGCAAGACTGGGCCACAGGTGCGCTGCATGCGCGTGGTGATCGTGGGGCGGCGGCACGGCGGTTTCAGTGCGTTGCGCCACGCGGTAAACAACTGTTGACGATCTCCGCCGCTGCCCTATAATGTGCGGCTCGCGTCACCGGGCGGTTAGCTCAGCGGTAGAGCATTGCCTTCACACGGCAAGGGTCACAGGTTCGATCCCTGTACCGCCCACCATGATGTCGAAGACCAGGCCACCCTTGCGGTGGCCTTTGTCGTTTCAGGGCGCTCGGTCAGCGCAGTGGAACTGCAGTCGCATTGCGTGCACGCGCGACGTACACCCGCGTGTAAGAGGTTTTTTCACCTGCCGGTAGCGGTGGTGCGCGGAAGGTAGCGCGCAGATGCAGCGGCGGTGCGGATGGGGTGGGGACGAAGCGCTGCGACGGGAACGATCGGTTCACTTGCAGGCAGCCCCGACAGTCCCCCTGCAGCGCAGCGACCCTGACGCGCTACTCGACGGAGACAGACCCATGCGTACGCAAAGTCGAATGATGGTGGCTGGAACACGCCGGTTTCCGGTGTATGAGGTGCGCGTCAGCGAGCAGGGTGCGGTGACGCGCCATTACACCGTCGGCGAGCTGGGCGTGTGCTTCGATGATCTGGCCGCTGCAGCCGCCTCGGCACAGAGCCTGGCGGACACGGCCGATCTGGTGATGCCGCCTGCGCCCGGCGATCTGCAGCTGGCGTTGCGCTGACGCTTCGCCTCCTTCGGCGGCTAGCCGCCGCGCGGTCGCTGTGGCGGTGTGATGTGCGTTCGACGCGTGCGCTGCGGCGTGCGTCACTTTTTTGCCAGGCCGATGAATCCCAGCCGGCCGCAATGGGATTGCGGTGGCGTCTGCTTATTGCAGGCCCGTGGGAGAACCGCCATCCTGCTCGGCCCTGGATTCAACGAAGGAGTGGCGATGAAGACGCTGCTTGGAACTGCATTGGCTGCGAGCCTGCTCCTGCTGGCCGGTTGCGCCAAGGACATGGGCGAAGAATTCGTGGGCAAGTGGGTCAACGCCAAAGCGCCGAAGAACGTGCTGAGCATCGAGCACAACGGCGAGAGTTTCATCATTCGCGATACCCGGCCCGAGCTGTTCGGCAACGGGGTGAAAACCAAGAATTATCCGGCGGTACTGCGTGGCGATGTGCTGCAGGTTTCCAATGGCGTGGGCACCATCAACTACGCCATCGATCAGTCGACCGGCAACCTGAGCACCGGCGAATCCGAGTACACACCGGTCAAGTAGTGCGTGCCTGCGGGCGCAGGTGCTGCGTCAGTCGCAAAAGCCGTGCCGCGGCGATCTGTTCTAGCGCTAGCACTCAAGCGCGCGCGTGCGCCGGTCACTGCGAAGAAGCGAGCCCCTGTGCCTGCATCCAGCGCCAGAGGGTGGTGCGCGAGACGCCCAGCGCTTTGGCCGCAGCCGCGCGGTTGCCCTGCGCACGGTCCAGTGCCGCACGTACCAATGTCGCGGTGAGGTGCGCGCGCGAGCTGGCTGCGTCGGCGGAGGTGGAATCGTAGGCCGCTGGCGTGCTGGCATCGGCCAGCTCCGGGGCCCAGGCCTCGAGCTGGGCCAGACTCACCTGGCCCTGCGCTTGCGCCTTCCAATGGATGCACAAACGCTCGACCAGGTTACGTAGCTCACGCACGTTGCCGGGCCAGGCGTGCTGTTGCAGTCGCTGCAGCGCAGCGGGCGAGAGTGGCAATGCCGTCTCGCTGCCGTGTTGCGCGTAGTGCGTGAGTAACAAGGCGATGTCGTCTGGGCGATTCCGTAGTGGCGGCAGTGCGATGCGCAACGCGGCCAGGCGATAAAACAGGTCGCGGCGGAAGCGGCCTTGGTCGACGAGTGTCTGCAACGACTGCAAGCTCGCCGCCACCACGCGCACATCGACCGGTACCGGTACGGTGGCGCCGACGCGCAGCACTTCGCGTTCTTCCAGGACACGCAGCAGGCGGGTCTGCAGCGGCAGTGGGAGCTCGCCGATTTCATCGAGAAACAGGGTGCCGTCCTGCGCGGCTTCGATCAGCCCTGTGTGGCCGCCGCGCCGCGCGCCGGTGAAG
Organism: Xanthomonas sp. fls2-241-TYG-148; assembly: GCF_030208815.1. NCBI lineage: Bacteria > Pseudomonadati > Pseudomonadota > Gammaproteobacteria > Lysobacterales > Lysobacteraceae > Xanthomonas > Xanthomonas sp. fls2-241-TYG-148. The sequence continues at coordinate 973,978 of NZ_JARVTE010000001.1, read as the reverse complement.
GCGCCATCGCTGTAGCCGAACAGTTCCGCTTCCAGCAGCGACTCGGTGATCGCGCCGCAGTTGATCGCCACAAACCGGCCCCGGCGGCGGCTGCCGGCGTGCAGCTGCCGCGCAACCAGCTCCTTGCCGGTGCCGGTCTCTCCGCTGATCAACACGGTGCTGGCGTGCGGCGCGTACAGCTGCACCAGTGCACGCACCTGCACCATGGCGGCGTCTTCGCCGAGCAGTGCGGCCGGTTGGTTACGCGTGCGGCGTGTGGCATTGCGTAGAGCGGGGGCTGCGCTGCTGGGCGCGGTGGCCAGGGCGATTGCCTGGTCGAGCGCCAGGCGCACCGAATCGGCCGAGTACAACAACACGCCGGGCAGGCCGGCCTGTTCGGCGAAGTCGATCGCCATGCCGGTTCCGACAATCACCTGGATGCCGCTGGCACGCAGGTCGGCGATGCAGTCGCGCGCGTCCTCGGCAGTGACGAAGCGGCGGTGGGCGATGTCCAGCGCGAAGCTGTCCTGGAACGGCTGAAATGACGGCACGTCGGTGGCATGGGTGACCACGCCGATGCGCGGTGCGATGCGGCGCGCGCGCGCTAGGGCTTCCATCAGGTCGAAGCCGGTGGCCTGGATCGGCGCCAGCGGCAGCGGTAGCCGGCTGCGCAGGTAGGCGGCATTGGAGCCGCCGGCTACCAACACGTCGCAGCGCTCGCGGCGCAGGCGTTGGCCGATGACCTCGACCGCCTCGGCAAAGCCGAGGTTGATCTGCTCGATGCGTGCGCGCTGGTCGAACTCGGGAATGACATCGGCCAGCAGGCCGGTCAGGCGGGACACGCTGACCGTCCAGATCACAGGCTGGGTGCCATCCGCAGGAGCGACGAAGGAGGAGTGGGCCATGATTCGCTGACGTTTCAGTGATGTTGCATGGTGCTCCGCCTGTTTCATTGATGCAACGCTGTGCGTGCACGCGATCAGTCACATCAATGGCTTACGGTTGGCACGCACCTTGCGCTACTGCAGTCATCCCATCTCAGGAATCGCCATGACGTCCTTGCCCCTGTCTTCCGCTGGCGCCCGGTTCCGCGCAGCCCTGGCCGCCGAATCGCCGTTGCAGGTGATCGGCGCCATCAACGCCAACCACGCGCTGCTGGCGCAACGCGCCGGTTATCAGGCCATCTACCTCTCCGGCGGCGGGGTGGCGGCCGGGTCGTTGGGCTTGCCGGATCTGGGCATCAACACCCTGGAAGACGTGCTGATCGATGTGCGCCGCATCACCGATGTCTGCGCGCTGCCGTTGCTGGTGGACGTGGACACCGGCTTCGGGCCGAGCGCGTTCAATATCGAACGCACCATCAAGTCGCTGATCAAGGCGGGCGCGGCCGGCTGCCATATCGAAGATCAGGTCGGCGCCAAGCGCTGCGGCCATCGCCCGGGCAAGGAGATCGTCAGCCAGGGCGAGATGGTGGATCGGGTCAAGGCAGCGGCCGATGCCAAGACCGATCCGGCGTTCTTCCTGATTGCGCGAACCGACGCGATCCAGATGGAAGGCGTGGATGCCGCGATCGAACGCGCGATTGCCTGCGTGGAGGCGGGCGCGGATGGCATCTTTGCCGAGGCCGCCTATGACCTGGAGACCTACCAGCGCTTCGTTGATGCGGTGCGCGTGCCGGTGCTGGCCAACATCACCGAATTCGGCAAGACGCCGCTGTTCACGCGCGACCAACTCGCACAGGCCGGCGTGGCGATCCAGTTGTTTCCGCTGTCTGCCTTCCGCGCTGCCAACAAGGCCGCCGAAGCGGTGTACACCGCAATTCGCCGCGATGGGCATCAGAATGCCGTGCTGGAAAGCATGCAGACGCGCGAAGAGTTGTACGAGCGCATCGGCTACCACGATTACGAACAGCGACTGGATGCCTTGTTCGCGCGCAAGGGCGCATGATCGCGCTGCGCAGCACGTCGCCGGTGCCATCCCGTTAGTCATTTCGCGACACGCCATATCTGAAGAGGTCATCGCATGAACGACACCGTCATTCCTGGTTTCAAGCCGAAGAAATCGGTTGCCCTGTCCGGCACCGCCGCCGGCAATACCGCGCTGTGCACCGTGGGGCGCAGCGGCAACGATCTGCACTACCGTGGTTACGACATTCTGGACCTGGCCACCAGCAGCGAATTCGAAGAGATCGCGTATCTGCTGGTGCACGGCAAGCTCCCCAACAGTGGCGAGCTGCGTGGTTACAAGGCCAAGCTGCGCTCGCTGCGCGGCGTGCCGGCGGCGGTGAAAACTGCGCTGGAACAGCTGCCGCCCTCGGCGCACCCGATGGATGTGATGCGCACCGGCGTTTCCGTGCTCGGCTGCCTGCAGCCGGAAAAGGACGACCACAACCATCCAGGTGCGCGCGACATCGCCGACAAGCTGATGGCCAGCCTGGGCTCGATGCTGCTGTACTGGTACCACTACAGCCACAACGGCAAGCGTATCGAGGTGGAGACCGACGACGATTCGATCGGTGGGCATTTCCTGCACCTGTTGCACGGCTTTGCGCCGAAGGAATCCTGGGTGCGCGCGATGCACACCAGCCTGATCCTGTATGCCGAGCACGAATTCAATGCGTCGACGTTTGCGAGCCGCGTCATCGCTGGCACCGGTAGCGACATGTATAGCGCCATTGCCGGCGGCATCGGCGCGTTGCGTGGCCCCAAGCATGGCGGCGCCAACGAAGTGGCATTCGAAGTGCAGAAGCGCTACGACACGCCGGATGAGGCCGAGGCCGACATCAAGGCACGGGTGGAGCGCAAGGAAGTGGTGATCGGCTTCGGCCATCCGGTGTACACGGTGTCCGACCCGCGCAACAAGGTGATCAAGGGCGTGGCCCGCGAGCTGTCGGACGAGCAGGGCAGCCGCAAGATGTACGACATCGCCGAGCGCCTGGAAACGGTGATGTGGGACATCAAGAAGATGTTCCCGAACCTGGATTGGTTCAGTGCGGTGAGCTACCACATGATGGGCGTGCCGACGGCGATGTTCACGCCGCTGTTCGTGCTGGCACGCACGGCCGGCTGGAGCGCGCACATCATCGAGCAGCGTGTGGACGGCAAGATCATCCGCCCCTCGGCCAACTACACCGGGCCGGAAGACCAGGCGTTTGTGCCGCTGGATCAGCGCGCCTGAGCAGGCATTGCAGGTTGCGCTGTTGAACGATTGCCCTGCTTCTTGAGCAGATCGCCGGAGAACAGCGCAACTTTGTACTTGCAAACACCGCACAGCCCTGCAGCCTTTACCCGATTCCCGATTCCCGATTCCCGATTCCCGATTCCCGATTCCCGATTCCCGCTCCAAAGCCCCCGCCCGCTTCGTGATGTCGCCAGCCATGAACAACTCGTACCGCAAGCCCTTGCCGGGCACCTCGTTGGACTATTTCGATGCCCGCGCCGCGGTGGATGCGTTGCAGCCCGGTGCGTATGCCACGCTGCCGTACACCGCGCGCGTGCATGCCGAAAACCTGGTGCGCCGCGTCGATCCGCAATACGTGGACGCCTATCTGCGGCAGTTGATCGAGCGCAAGCGCGACCTGGATTTTCCGTGGTTTCCGGCGCGCGTGGTCTGTCACGACATCCTCGGGCAGACCGCATTGGTGGATCTGGCCGGGTTGCGTGATGCCATTGCCGAGCAGGGCGGTGACCCGGCGCAGGTCAATCCGGTGGTGCCAGTGCAGTTGATCGTGGATCACTCGCTGGCGGTGGAATATGCCGGCTTCGACAAGCAGGCCTTCGCCAAGAATCGTGGCGTGGAAGACCGCCGCAATGCCGACCGGTTCCACTTCATTGAATGGACCAAGCGGGCATTCGAGAACGTGGAAGTGATCCCGCCGGGCAACGGGATCATGCATCAGATCAATCTGGAAAAAATGTCGCCGGTGATCTACGTGCAGGACGGTGTGGCGTTTCCGGATACCTGCGTGGGCACCGACAGCCACACCCCGCACGTGGATGCGTTGGGCGTAATTGCCGTGGGCGTTGGTGGCCTGGAAGCGGAGAACGTGATGCTGGGCCGCGCTTCGTGGATGCGGCTGCCGGACATCATTGGCGTGGAGTTGCTGGGGCGGCCGGCGCCGGGTATCACCGCCACCGACATCGTGCTGGCGCTGACCGAATTCCTGCGCCAGCAGCGCGTGGTGGGCGCGTACCTGGAGTTCTACGGTGCGGGTGCCAGTGCGCTGACCATCGGCGACCGCGCCACCATTTCCAACATGACGCCGGAGTTCGGCGCCACCGCGGCGATGTTCTACATCGACCAGCAGACGCTGGACTACCTGCGCCTGACCGGGCGCGAAGACACGCAGATTGCGCTGGTGGAAACCTACGCACGCCAGACCGGCTTGTGGGCCGACGATCTGGTCACCGCGCAGTACGAGCGCGTGCTGCAGTTCGATCTGTCCAGCGTGGTCCGCAACATGGCCGGGCCGTCGAACCCGCACAAGCGCGTGGCGACCAGCGAGCTGGCCAGCCGTGGCATTGCCGCTGCGTGGGAGCAGGTGCCTGGGCAGATGCCCGATGGTGCGGTCATCATCGCGGCGATTACCTCGTGCACCAATACCTCCAATCCGCGCAACGTCATCGCCGCCGGCTTGCTGGCGCGCAATGCGAACGCGCGCGGGCTCACCCGCAAACCATGGGTGAAGAGCTCGCTGGCGCCCGGCTCCAAGGCGGTGCAGCTGTATCTGGAAGAGGCCGGCTTGCTTGGCGAGCTGGAGCAGCTGGGCTTCGGCATCGTGGCGTTTGCCTGCACTACCTGCAACGGCATGAGCGGCGCGCTGGACCCGGTGATCCAGCAGGAAATCATCGAACGCGACCTGTATGCCACCGCGGTGTTGTCGGGCAACCGCAATTTCGATGGGCGCATTCACCCGTACGCGAAGCAGGCTTTTCTCGCGTCGCCGCCGTTGGTGATTGCCTACGCCATCGCCGGCACGGTGCGCTTCGATATCGAGAAGGATGTCCTGGGCGTGGATGCCGAGGGTGTGCCGGTCACGCTCAAGGACCTGTGGCCCAGCGATGCGGAGATCGATGCGGTGGTCGCGCGCAGCGTGAAGCCGGAGCATTTCCGCAGCGTGTACGAGCCGATGTTCAGGCGCAGTGGCCTGCAAGGTGCACGCGTCAGCCCCTTGTACGACTGGCGCGCGCAGAGCACCTACATCCGCCGCCCACCGTATTGGGAGGGCGCGCTGGCAGGTGCGCGCACCTTGCAGGGCATGCGCCCGCTGGCGGTGTTGGGCGACAACATCACCACCGATCACCTCTCGCCGTCCAATGCGATTCTCGCCAGCAGCGCGGCCGGTGAATATCTAACGCAGATGGGCGTGCCGGAAGAAGACTTCAATTCCTACGCCACCCACCGTGGCGACCATCTCACCGCGCAGCGGGCGACCTTTGCCAACCCCAAGCTGGTGAATGAAATGGCGGTGGTCGATGGCCAGGTCACCGCCGGTTCGCTGGCGCGGCTGGAGCCGGAAAGGCAAGTGCTGCGCATGTGGGAGGCGATCGAAACCTACATGCAGCGCAAGCAGCCGTTGATCATCATTGCCGGTGCCGATTACGGGCAAGGCTCGTCGCGCGATTGGGCGGCCAAGGGCGTGCGACTGGCCGGTGTGGAGGCGATCGTGGCCGAAGGGTTCGAGCGGATTCACCGTACGAACCTAATCGGCATGGGCGTGTTGCCGCTGGAGTTCAAGCCGGGGACCGACCGCAAGACGCTGGGTATCGATGGCAGCGAGACGTTCGATGTGGTTGGCGAACGCACCCCGGGCGCAACGCTGACGCTGTCGGTGCATCGACGCAACGGCGAGCAGTTGCAGGTGCCGGTGACCTGCCGCCTGGATACCGCAGAAGAAGTGTCGATCTACGAGGCGGGCGGTGTGCTGCAGCGGTTTGCACAGGATTTTCTGGAAGCAATCAAGGCAGCCTGAAGATGCGCCAGTACGTCTCGCCCAGCGGCTTGCCGATGCCGCTGCCGGGAGGCACACTTTGGCAATCTTTGCCATCGGAGAGCTGCATGGCCACCATGAACATCTCGCTCCCGGACGAGCTCAAGGAATTTGTCGACCAGCAGGTCCTGGAACATGCTTACGGCTCGAGCAGCGAATATCTGCGCGAGCTGATCCGTATGCAGCGTGATGCGCAAAGCCTGCGCGCGCTGTTGCTGGACGGCGCAGAGTCCGGGCCTGCTGTTGCGATGGAGGCCGACTTCTTTGACAGCATGCGCGCCCGTGCGCATCAGCGCGCTGCCGGAAAATGAAGCCGGCGCGCTGGCGCCCCTTGGCGCTGCGCGATGTCGACGAGGCCGCCGCCTGGTACGGCGCCGAGGGCGGGCTGGCGCTGGAATTGGCCTTTACCAAAGCACTGGAGTCGGCGGTGACCACGCTCATGCGCAATCCGGCGGCCGGTTCGAGCCGCCACGCGGTGGTGCTGAAGCTGCCGCAGATTCGTGTCTGGCCGCTCAAGCGGTTTCCCTATCTGCTGTTCTACAACGAGCGCGCAACCGACATCGTCATCTGGCGTGTCCTGCACATGCAACGCGATATTCCTGCGTGGATGAGCGCACATCCGTAACGCCTGGCACGCAGCCCCGCCAAGCCGAGCACGCGGCGCTGCTGCAACGGACGTGTCCACGCACACAACTCAATTCAACCTCACCGAGCAGACATGACCCATTTGCCCCAACTCCGTATCCCCGCCACCTACCTGCGCGGCGGCACCAGCAAGGGCGTGTTCTTCCGCCTGCAGGATCTGCCGCTTGCCGCACAACAGCCGGGACCGGCGCGCGATGCGTTGTTGCTGCGGGTGATCGGTAGCCCGGATCCGTATGGCAAGCAGATCGATGGCATGGGCGGGGCGACGTCGAGCACCAGCAAGAGCGTGATTGTCTGCGCCAGCACGCGGCCGGGGCACGACGTGGACTATCTGTTCGGGCAGGTGTCCATCGACAGTGCCTTCGTGGACTGGAGCGGCAACTGCGGCAATCTGTCGGCGGCGGTGGGGCCGTTCGCGATTGCCAATGGCCTGGTCGATGCGGCACGCGTGCCGAGCGATGGCGTGGCCACGGTGCGGATCTGGCAGGTCAACATCGGCAAGACCATCGTGGCGCACGTACCGATGCGCGCAGGCCAGGTGCAGGAAACCGGCGACTTCGAACTGGATGGCGTGACCTTTCCGGCGGCCGAAGTGCAACTGGAATTCCTGGACCCGGCAGATGCTGCCGAAGGCGAGGGCGGGGCGATGTTCCCGACCGGCAACCTGATCGATGCGCTGGAGGTCCCCGGCCTGGGCACCATCGACGCCACCCTGATCAACGCCGGCATTCCCACCATTTTCGTCAACGCGCGCGACCTGGGCTACACCGGCACCGAGCTGCAGGACGCCATCAATGGCGACCCGCGCGCGCTGACCATGTTCGAAACCCTGCGCGCACACGGCGCGGTGCGCATGGGCCTGATCGCACGCGTGGAGGACGCGGCCACGCGCCAGCACACCCCGAAAGTCGCCTTCGTGGCACCGCCGGCCGACTACACCGCCTCCAGCGGCAAACCGGTGCATGCGGCCGAGGTCGATCTGCTGGTGCGCGCCATGTCGATGGGTAAATTGCACCACGCCATGATGGGGACCGCCGCGGTGGCGATCGGCACCGCCGCCGCTGTGCCGGGCACCCTGGTTAATCTGGCCGCCGGCGGCGCCGCGCGCTCGGCGGTGCGCTTCGGGCACCCGTCCGGCACCTTGCGCGTGGGCGCCGAGGCGACCCAGGTGGGCGGGCAGTGGCAGGTCACCAAGGCGTTGATGAGCCGCAGTGCGCGCGTGCTGATGGAAGGGTGGGTCCGGGTGCCGGCTGATGCTGCCGGGCTCGGGTAATCGGCGCAGCGAAACAGGCCTGACGTCCGCGTCGCTGCGCTGATCCAAGGGGCGGCAGCTGTGTCGTACCGCTGCCGCCAGCGGGGCTGCAGCGCGGAAATTGCACGCCCCTGTTGCATTAATTAGAACGCTATTTAGAATTCCGAAAACTTTTTCGCACGCGCTCTGCCATATTTGTGTAAATCGTGTTAATTCTGTTGCAACGCGGCATGAAAGCCAGGCCGCCCCGTCACCAGAATCCGGAGTCTCCCCATGTCAGCCAGCCGGTCGCTTCAGGTCAGCGCGCTCGCCGTTGCCGTCGCTTCCCTTCTTCCGTTCTACGCTGCGGCCCAGCAGGCGCCCAGCGATGACGGCATTGCGCGTCTGGACGCGGTCAAGGTCACGGTGGAGCGCCGCTCGGAAGACTCCAAGGACGTGCCCGTGTCCGCCTCGGTGCTGCGTCCGGAATTTCTGGATGCCATCTCCACCAGCGGCTCGGACATCCGCGTGCTGGCCGGCAAGGCGCCGAGCCTGAATATCGAATCCTCCAACGGGCGTGTGTTCCCGCGCGTGTATATCCGCGGCTACGGCAACACCGACTTCAACACCTACGCCTCGCAGCCGGTGTCGTTGGTGTACGACGACGTGGTGCAGGAAAACGCCTTCCTCAAGGGCTTCCCGATCTTCGATCTGGAAGGCCTGGAAGTGCTGCGCGGCCCGCAGGGCACGCTGTTCGGCCGCAACACGCCGGCGGGCGTGGTCAAGTTCAATTCGGTCAAGCCGACCATTGGCGCCAATGACGGCTACGCCAGCCTGTCCTACGGCACCTACGGCACCATGACCCTGGAAAGCGGCCTGAGCATCGCCATGGGCGAGCATTGGGCGGCGCGTCTGTCCACGCTGGGCCAGCGCCGCGACGACTGGGTGGAAAACCGCGACGGCCGCGACCTGGAAGGCTATACCGACTCGGCCGTGCGCCTGCAGCTGCTGTACCAGGGCAGCGACACGTTCAGTGCGCTGTTCAACGCGCACGCCCGCCACCTGGACGGCACCGCGCGTCTGTTCCGCGCCAACATCTTCCAGCCGGGCACCAACCAGCTGGTGGATGGCTTCGACCCGGAGCGCGCCTCCATCGATGGCGCCAACAACCAGGAACTGCAGACCTACGGCGGCAGCGCCAATCTGAGCTGGGATCTGGGCGACATCGCGTTGCACTCGATCACCGCCTATGAAGGCATCGGCAAGTACTACAGCCGCGGCGATATCGACGGCGGCTTCGGTGCAGTGTTCGCGCCGCCGTCCGGCCCCGGCCCGATCCCGTTCCCGGTGGAAACCGCCGGCGGCATCAAGAGCCTGGACCAGTACAGCCAGGAGCTGCGTGCCGAATCGCAGTACGCGGGCCCGCTCAACTGGCAGGCTGGCCTGTACTACTTCCATGACGACGTGGAAGGCGAGAACTACACCTACAACACCTTCAGCGGCGGCGATTTGGCCAGCTACCAACTGACCCGTCAGCGCAATACCTCGTGGGCAGCGTTCGGCTCGTTGAACTATGCCGCCACCGACCGCCTGAACCTGCGCGCCGGCATCCGCTACACCTACGACAAGAAGACCTTCGACGTGCTGGCGCTGGACCGCGTCACGCTGGTGGAACCCTCCAGCGGCGAGACCGACAACTCCAAGGTCACCGGCGATGTGGCGGCGACCTTCGCCATCAACGATGCGGTCAACGTCTACGCACGTGCCGCACGCGGTTTCCGCGGCGCCAGCTTTGGTGTGCCTTCGGGCACCGCACCGCTGACCGTGGCCGAGCCGGAGACGGTGGATTCGTTCGAGATCGGCATCAAGTCCGACCTGTTCGACAACCGCGCCCGCATCAGCTTCGACGTCTACGACTTCCGGGTGAAGAACCAGCAGCTCACCGCAGTGGGCGGCGCCTCCAACGATGTGCGCCTGCTCAACGCCGACAAGACCAAGGCACGCGGTGCCGAATTCGACTTCGAAGCGCTGATCACCCAGAACCTGCGTGTGACCGCCGGCGGTGCCTACAACTGGACCCGCATCGAAGACCCGACCCTGTCGGTGGGCGTGTGCCGCACCTGCACCGTAACCGACCCGCTCAACGCCGCCGGCAACGCCATCATCGATGGCAACGCACTGCCGCAGGCATCCAAGTGGATGGCCAACGCTACGCTGCGCTACGGCATCCCGATGGGCGATGACGGCGAGCTGTTCTTCTACACCGACTGGTCCTACCGCAGCGAAGTGAACTTCTTCCTGTACGACTCGCGTGAGTTCGTCGGCCAGCCGTTGGTCGAAGGTGGCGCGAAGATCGGCTACAACTGGGGCGCCGGTGCGTACGAGCTGTCGGTGTTCTGCCGCAACTGCACCAACCAGATCCGCGCCACCGGTGCGATCGACTTCAACAACCTCACCGGTTTCATCAACGACCCGCGCATCGTCGGTGCACAGTTCCGCGCCAATTTCTGATGGCCGGTGTGAGGTAAGCGATCCAGACCGCCGGCTATCATGCCGGCGGTTTTTTTTGTGGTGGAGTGCAGTGATGCGACAACGGTGGGCAACGAGGTGGCTGATAGCGGTGGGCCTGTGCGGGATGCTGGCGTGCAGCGGTGTGCAGGCAGCGGCGGCGCAGGCGCAGACAGTGCCGGCCATCGCCGCGGCCGAGCGCGTGGTGGTGTCCACCGATATCGGCGATGACATCGACGACGCCTTCGCGCTGGGCCTGCTGCTGCGCAGCCCGCAGCTGCAGGTGCTGGGCATTGCCTCGGCCTGGGGCGATACCACGCTGCGCGCGCACTTGCTGCAGCGGCTGTTGCGGCAGGCCGGACGCAGCGAAATTCCGTTGGCGGTGGGCGAGCGCACCACCAGCACGATTCCCTTCAGCCAGGCGCGTTGGGCGGCCAAGGGGCAGCTACCAGGCAAGCTGCCGGATGCGGCGGCGATGATCCTGCAGCAGGCGCGCCTGCATCCCGGCGAGGTGACCCTGCTGGTGCTAGGGCCGATGACCGATGCTGCGCGTGCACAGCAGCGCGACCCGGCCGGATTTGCCAAGCTCAAGCGCATCGTGGCGATGGGCGGCTCGGTGCGGATGGGTTACGGCAAGTCGGCGTACCGCCCGGCCAGCGCGCCGGCACCGGAGTACAACCTGCTGGCCGATGTGCCCGCCGCACAACGGGTGTTCGCCGCTGGCGTGCCGATCGTGCTGCTACCGCTGGACGCCACCCAGATCACGCTGGAAGAACCCGAGCGCGTTGTCCTGTTTGCACAGGGCGATGGCCTGACCGATGCACTCACCCAGCTGTACTACCAGTGGCGCAACACCGACCAGCCGTGGGCCAGCGCCACGCCCACGTTGTTCGACGTGGTGCCGGTGGCCTGGCTGCTGCAACCGCAGTTATGCCCGACCACGCCATTGCATCTGGAAGTCGATGCGCAGGGGTACACGCGCGAAGGCACAGGCACGCCGAACGTGCAGGCTTGCCTGCGCGCGGACAAGCCGGCGTTGATCGATATGTATATGCGCACGTTGTTGCAGTCGCACTAAGCGCAGCTATCAAAACGACTGCGCAGCCGCCAGGCGGGCGCGGCCGCGTTACGAATCGGCATATCGCATTCGTCCACTTCGGTTCCTGCGCGCCGCTGCCACCACCTGTCGTGGCGAACGCCAGCCTGGCGGTAAGCGCAGTGGTTTTGTTGGCCGCACTTTATTGGACGCAGCCACAGACTGGTTGGCCGGGTGCGCGGCGCCGCCACCGCTCGCGGGACACGCCGTGAACCGTCCCTGGGGGCTCGATGGCGGCATCCATGCCGCCAACGGTCCCGCAATCGGCGAGGGCACCGCACCAGAGTGTGAGCCGGTTGCTTTGTAGACGCTGCCGTTGATGTCGTTGCGTTGTGGAGCTGATTGTCCACGCGGCAATCCGGTCGAGAGTGTCGGTGTGCATGTTTTCTACAACGCAACCGACTCACACTCCGGTGCGGTGTCCTTGCCGATTGCGGGACCATGTAGCGACATGGATGCCGCTACTGAGCCTGCATGGACGGATTCACGGCGTGTCCCACGAGCGGCGAGGGCACCGCGCCCTCGACCAACCAGGCTTCTGACTGCATCTCAAACGTGCGGCTAAAAAGCCACTGAATCCGCGGGCCGGACGCGCCGTTGCCATCGCCACGCATCTACCGCAGCGCAGGCTCACCGCCCATCGGCAAGTCCGCGACCGGCCACATATCGAACATCGGCGGCGTGAAGCACGTCGCTATACTTGCCGCCTCAGTCATGGGGTAGCGCGAATGGACAGGCAGGAATCAGGGATGACGTCGTCGGGCGTGCGGCGGATGCTGCTGTGGGTGGTGTTGCTGACGGTGGCGCTGGGGAGCGTGGCGTGCAAGCGCAACGAAAGCGGCCAGTTGCCCACTGCCAGTGGCGAGGCGATCAAGGCCGACAAGCAAGGCATCACCGGCTTTGGCCTGGCGCGCGCTTACCCCGACCAGACCAGCGACGGCCTGTCGCTGGCGCTGGAGTTCTCGCGGCCGCTGGTGGGCACGCAGGACTTCGATGCGCTGGTGCGCTTCGAGGAAAAGGTCGGCAACGGCGACAGCAGCTGGTCGCTGTCTGACGACGGCAAGACGCTGCGCTACCCGTACGTGGAAGCGGCCAAGGACTATACCGTCCTGATCGCCGCCAACCTGCTCGCCGCCGATGGCAGCCGCCTGGGCAAGCCCCTCAAGCAGAAGGTCTACACCGGTGAGTTGAAGCCGGTGGCCGGCTTCGCCTCGCAGGGCAGCGTGCTGCCAGCGCGTGAAAGCCGCGGCTTGCCGGTGGTGTCGGTAAACGTGCCGGAAGTGGACGTGGAATTTTTGCGGGTGCGCGAGAAGTCGCTGCCGGCGTTCTTCCACCAGTTCCAGCGCGGCGGCCGACGCGGCAGCTGGGACCTGGAAAACGAGTACAGCGAGAACGCACCGCTGTCCAAACTGGCCGACCCGATCTACGTCAACCGCTTCATCCTGGGCGGCAAGCAGAACGAGCGCGTGCTGACCTACCTGCCCACGCAGGACATCAAGGAGCTGCAGGAGCCGGGCCTGTATTTCGCGGTGATGAAGCGCGCCGGCACCTTCGAAAACGAATTCGACACCGCCTTCTTCACCGTCAGCGACATCGGCCTGCACACGCGCGCCTACAAGGACAAGCTGTTCGTGCACACCGCCTCGCTGCAGAGCGGTGAGCCAGCCAAGAACGTGGAACTGCGCATCCTCGATGCCAAGGGCGAGCTGTTCCTCAAGGGCAGCACCGACGCCAACGGCAATGCGTTGCTCAACTACACGCTCGACGCCAGCCACGTGCTGGTGGCGCGCAGCAAGACCGATATTTCGATGCTGCCGTTCAACCAGCCGGCGCTGGATCTGAGCGAATTTGCCGTGGCCGGGCGCGAAGGCGCCTGGTTCGACGTGTTCGCCTGGGCCGGCCGCGACCTGTATCGCCCCGGCGAGACCATGCGCGTGTCGGCGATCCTGCGCGACAACGATGGCAAGCCCACCAGCGGGCCGACCAAGGGCGGCCAGCCGGTGTTCCTGCGTCTCAAGCAGCCCGACGGCAAGACCTTCCGCGAAACCAAGCTGCAGCCGGGCGAGCAGGGCTATTTCGAATTCACCCAGCAGATTCCCGCCGATGCGCCGACTGGCCGCTGGCAGGTGGAATTCCGCACCGACCCCGGCAGCAAGGACGCCGTGCAGGGCATGACCGTGCGCGTGGAAGAGTTCCTGCCCGAACGCATGAAGCTGGACCTGGACGCCGCGCAAAAGACCTTGAGCGCCGGCAAGCCCTTCACCCTGATCGCCAATGCCGCGTATCTGTACGGCGCGCCGGCCGATGGCAACCGCTTCACCGCCAAGCTGGCGGTGAGCGTGGAGCAGCATCCGCTGGAGTCGTTGCCGGGCTGGTTCTTCGGTGACCCCACGCTGGAGCTGCCGCGCGAAGCCAAGGACGTGATCGACACCGAATTCGGCGGCGATGGTGTGTTGCGCGAAGACATCGCGCTGCCGGACGAAGCCAAGCCGGTCAGCACCATTGCCGCAGTGGTGTCGGGCAGCGTGTACGAGACCGGCGGGCGCACCGTGACCCGCACCATCAAGCGCGTGCTGTGGCCGGCCAAGGCGCTGGTCGGCGTGCGCCCGTTGTTCGATGACACCGACGGCGCCGATGCCAACAGCAACGCACGCTTCGAGATCACCCGCGTGGATGCCGAGGGCAAACCGCAGCCCGCCAAGGGGCTCAAGGCCACGCTGGTGCGCGAACTGCGCGACTACCACTGGAACTACACCGACGACCATTGGGATTACGACTTCACCCGCCGCTTCGAGAACAAGGACACCCGCACGATCGACGTCGGCAGCGGCAATGCCAAGCTCGATTTCCCGGTGGAGTGGGGCGAGTACCGCCTGGACGTGTTCGACCCGGCCACCGGCCTGACCACGCGCTATCCATTCCGCGCCGGCTGGAGCTGGAATGACGAAAACCGCGGCCTGGACGCGCGCCCGGACAAGGTCAAGCTGGCGCTGGACAAGACCGGCTACCGCGCCGGCGACACGCTCAAGGTCACGCTGACCCCGCCGCATGCCGGCAAGGGTGTGCTGCTGGTGGAAAGCGACAAGCTGCTGTACGTGCAGGACATCGACGTCAAGCCGGGCAGCACTTTCGAGATTCCGGTCACCGAGGCCTGGGAACGGCACGACGTGTACGTGACCGCGCTGGTGTTCCGCGGCGGCAGCGCGCCGAGCAAGATCACCCCCGCACGCGCGGTGGGCGTGGCGTTCGTGCCGATGGACCGCAAGGCGCGGCGCGTGGCGGTGGGCCTGTCTGCGCCCAAGCAGATGCGCCCGGAACAACCGTTGCCAGTGACCGTGAGTGTGCCGGAGCTGGCCGGCAAGGCCGCGCACGTCACCATCTCGGCGGTGGACGTGGGCATTCTCAACATCACCCGCTTCCCGGTGCCCGATGCCAACGCCCAGTTCTTCGCGCAGCGCCGGCTGGGCACCGATGCCTACGACATCTACGGACGGGTGATCGAAAGTTTCGACGGCGCCAGCGGCAAGCTCAAGTTCGGTGGCGACATGGCCCTGGAAGCGCTGCCGCAGGCCAAGCGCCCGACCGCACGCGTGCAGACGGTGGACCTGTTCTCCGGGTCGGTGCAACTCGATGCCAAGGGCAATGCACGCGTGCAACTGCCGGTGCCGGATTTCAACGGCACGCTGCGTGTCTCGGCACTGGTGTACTCGGACACGCGCTACGGCAACCGCGACATGGAAACCATCGTGCGTGCGCCGATCCTGGCCGAAGCCAGCATGCCGCGCGTGATGGCGCCGGGCGACCGCAGCACGGTGACGTTGGACGTGCAGAACTTCACCGGCAAGCCGGGTGAGTTCAACGTGCGCGTGGACGGCATCGGCCCGCTGGCCATTGCCGAGGCGGCGCGCAGCGTCAAGCTGGCCACCGATGGCAAGCAGACGCTGAGCTTCCCGCTCACCGCCACCGAAGGCTATAGCGTGGCCAAGGTGCGCGTGCGTGTGGACGGCAACGGCTTCAAGGCCGACCGCAGCTACGACCTGCCGGTGCGTGCCGGCTGGCCGCAGGTGTTGCGCACGCAGACGCGTGTGCTGGATCCGTTGGCACCGGTGAGCATGGATGCGGGCCTGACCGAGGGTCTGATGGCCGGCTCGGTGACCGCACGCATGCTGGTCAGCCCGCTGCCGCCGATTCCGTTCGCCAGCGCGTTGCAGGATGCGTTGAACTATCCGTACGGCTGCGCCGAGCAGACCACCAGCAAGGGCTATGCGGCCTTGCTGCTGGACGAGGCCACGGCCAAGGCGCTGGGCACCAAGGGGCTGGATGCGGCCACCCGCCGCGAGCGCATGGAAGGCGCGTTCGGCCGGCTGGCCTCGATGCAGATTGCCAGCGGGCATTTCTCGATGTGGGGCGACGATGGTTACGTCAATCCGGGCCTGACCCCGTACATCGCCGAGTTCCTGCTCGATGCCAAGGACGCCGGGTTTGCGGTGCCCGACAACGTGCTGCAGAAGGCGCTCAATCGCCTCAGCGAGGATCTGCTCTCCGGTGGTAACGAGTTCTACGGCCAGGACCGCCGCGACAACCTCAAGTTCGCCAACCAGGCGTGGTCTGGCTATGTGCTGGCACGCGTGAACCGTGCGCCGCTGGGCACGCTGCGCGCGCTGTACGACAACCAGCGCGACAAGGCACTGACCGGGTTGTCGCTGGTGCATCTGGGCGCGGCACTCTCGCTGCAGGGCGATACCAAGCGTGGCCAGGCGGCAATCAAGGCCGGCTTTGCCAAGAACAGCGCAGACCGGCCGCCGTACTTCGGCGACTACGGCAGCGCGATCCGCGACGATGCATTGATGATGGCGTTGCTGCATGAGCGCGGCTTGTCCTCGCCGGAGTACGACACCCGCGCGGTGACGCTGGGCCAGGCGCTGGACGCGCGCCGCGGTGGTGGTTCGCTGTGGCTGAGTACGCAGGAGCAGGTTGCGCTGGCGCGGCTGGGCAAGGCGCTGATGGTGGCGCAGGGCAAGACGGTGTCGGGCACGTTGACGGTGGGTGGGGAGGCGCAGGAGATCGCGCCGGCACGCCTGTTTGGCCGTAGCTTCGACAGCGCCGCGCTGGCGCGTGGCGTGCAGTTCGTCCCGCAAGGCGAGGCGCCGATGTATGCCAGCCTGGAAGTGGCCGGCATCCCACGCAGCGCACCGGAAGCGGACACCCGCCATCTCAGTGTGGAACGCACCTGGTACACCACCGACGGCAAGCCGTGGACGCCGCGTGCGCTCAAGGAAGGCGAGGCGCTGATCGTGCGCGTCACCATCACCGCCAACACCAGCATGCGCGACGCCTTGCTCACCGACCTGCTGCCGGCTGGCCTGGAAATCGAGAACTTCAACCTGGGCGATGCCAAGCAGTGGGCCGACGTGGTGGTGGACGGCATCGGCATCAGCGAGCGTTCCAGCGCCGCCGACGTCAAGCACGAAGAGTTCCGCGATGACCGCTACGTGGCCGCGCTGTCGTTGTCTTCGGGCAGCAAGGCGCAGGTGTTCTACCTGGTCCGCGCCGTCACCCCGGGCACCTACACCGTGCCGCCGTCCTTGGTGGAAGACATGTACCGCCCAGACCTGCGCGGCGTCGGCCGCACCAACCCGGCCACGATCACGGTGGTGCAGCCGTAAGGCATCACGGTCGGAGCGCGCTTGCGCGCGGTGAGGCTTCCCTGGGAATGCCTCGCCGCGCGCCTGCTCGCTTCCAGGCCAATCAGACCTGCGTTCCAAACGTAGTTCCAACGAGGCCACGATTAGCGGCACAGCCGTGCGCGATCACCGTAGGAGCGCGCTTGCGCGCGATGAGGCGTTCCCGGGAAAGCCTCACCACGCAGGCACGCCTCTACGTCAGCCAGATCGCATCCCAGAACGGATACTCCCCAATGCGCTGCATCAACCCGGCACGCAACGGGTTGTCGATGACATAACGTGCAACCGCACGCAGATCCGCGTCATGACGCACGGCATGGTCGTGATAAGCGCGGGCCCAGACGGGCGCCTGCATCGCACGCTGCGTGTTGACCGCACGCGTGCTCGTAGCCTTCAGACACGCCACCGCCCGTGCCAGCGGCGTGTGATGGCCCAACTGCAGCAGCCAGTGAACGTGATCCGGCATCAATACCCAGGCAAGCAAGGTGGCATCTGCGGGCGCTGCTTTGGTAAATGCGCCACATGCGGTTGCAGCCAGGCGAGGATCGTCGAACAGGCGCTGCTGCTGGTAGGTTGCCGTGGTGAGCAGGTAACAATGCCTCGCGAGCGAATGGCGGCCGCGGCGTAGGGCGCGATGTCCAGGCGAAGTGGGGTCAGTCATGCCAGCAGGCTGACTTGCCTGGTCGATGGGCTGCATTGGCGCAATCCCTGGATTGGGGTCAGCAGATTCCGCGCCTGAGTGCGCGCTTGGGCGGACGTTGTCGGGAGAGCTTCTCGCGCGCGAGCGCGCTCCTACGTTGGGTTTGCGTCCAGCTGTGGTTGAACGAGACACCTCACGTAGGCGGTGGCGCTGCGAAGGGGTGAATTCGTTATCCATGATCTGCAAGGCCCCGGTAGGAGCGCGCTTGCGCGCGATGAGGCGTTCCCGAAAGAGCCGCATCGCGCGCAAGCGCGCTCCTACGGTTCTTCGCATTGCGCGACAGGTGTTCGCATTGTCTTTTTGGTGCTATGTGCGCGACACGCAAAGGTCATCCTGGCTGCCTACGGTGGCGTGCTTTCGCACAGACGCGGCGCCCTTGCCGCGCGATTTCCGGGATTCCATGCAGCGCTCCGATTCGTACCGTGTGCACCTCTCTATTCTTGCCCTTGCCATCGCGGCCTGTTCGTCGGGCGCGCAGGCGCAGACCCTTGACGCTTCAAATGCTGCGGGGCAACGCTCGCCGATCTCGCCGGCGGTAACGGCTGCAGATGCAAGCGGTGATGCCGGCGGAGCGGAAACGCCAGCCGCGGCAGCGAGTGCTTCCTGGCCATCAAGCGAGGCATCGAATCAAGATCTCTCCGCTACCGCTACGTCTGCTACAGCTACCGCTGCTACAGCGACAGCGACAGCGATAGGTGCAGGTGCAGGCACAGGTGCAGCTTCAGACACAGGCATAGGCAAAGTCGCCGGTCCCAGTGCCAGTGCCAGTGCCAGTTCCAGTTCCATTTCCATTTCCATTTCCATTTCCAGTGCCAGTGCCAGTGCCAGTTCCATTTCCAGTGCCAGTGCCAGTCCCACCGCAGGCGTGCAAACCCTCGATGCCATGCAGGTCACCGGTGTGCGGCGTGCCAACGCGGCGGCGGTGGAAAGCAAGCGCGCGGCGACCAACATCACCGATGTCATCAGTGCGACCGACGTGCGGGCCTTGCCCGACAGCACCATCGTCGAAGCGCTGCGCCGTGTGCCTGGCTTATCCGTGTTGCCTGCCACCGACAACGAGCATCCGCGCGATGAAGCCGCTACGCCGGTCCTGCGCGGGCTGGGGCCGTCGTACAACAACGTCACCATCGATGGGCTCACCATCGCCTCGCCCGGCACGCCCAATGGCACGCTTGGCTCGATCACCCGCGGCGTGCGCCTGGACCTGCTGCCGGCGTCGATGGTCAGCGAGCTGCAGGTGGTCAAGACGTTCACCGCGGACCTCGATCCCAATGCCACCGGCGGGGCGATCAACCTCAAGACCCGCAGCGCGTTCGAGAACGGCGGCAAGCCGTTCTTCAGCGCCGAAGCCGCACTGGGCCACGCCAACGACGTCGGCAAGCCGCGCGATCAGGACGACCCCGGGTATCGCTTGAACGCCACCGGCAGCCGCACCTTCGGCAGCGAACAGCAATACGGCTTCACGCTGTCGGCCAACTACCAGACGCTCAGCAGCTACACCGAAACCCATATGACCACCGACACGGTGCATTACGGGTTCTACGACAACAACGGTGTGCTGCAGACCGGCGCAAATCTCGGCAATGGCTGGGCGGTGCCGCAGCAGGACAAGTACTGGTACGTGCAGAACCAGCGCGACCGCTACGGTGTCACCGGCAAGTTCGAAGCGCGCCCGAGTGCGGCCTTCGAGGCCTACGCCATGGCCGGGTACTACTATTTCAAGGACGACATGGAGCGCAACGAGGTCATCATCGACCCGCGCAACCGTGGCCAGGTGTTCAACCAGACCGCGACCTCGGGCAGCTATCCCGGCGGCGATATCGAGGTGGGGTACTCCAACCAGATCGTCACCACGCGCACCAAGGTGGCGCAGCTGGGCAGCATCTGGCGGCCCACCGATCGGCAGCAGTTTTCTGCACGGGGTTCGTGGTCGGATGCGACCTACGACGAGCCGATCCGCATGATCAAGTACGCCACCGGCATCATTCGGCCGGCTGCGGTACCGGTGGGGCAGACCGGTAGCGGCGTGACCGTCAATGCCACACCCAACTATGCGTTCAATTACGACACCTCCGGCTTCGATCAGCGCTTCGGGGTGTCGCCGCAGGCCTACAACAATCTGGATAACTACAGCCTGTCGTACTGGCGGCCCGACTACAAGCGCACCGCCGCCGATCGCATTCTCACCGGGCGGCTTGATTACGGCTTCAATCAAGGCGAAAGCGATCAGGGCATCGGCTTTGCCGCGGGCGTTTCATACACCACCGACAAGCCGTCTTACGACATCTTTCGCGTGGAGTACCAGCCCAACACCAGCGCACCGACGTTCGGCCTGGCCGATGTCGCCGGCACTGGCAGGGCCCCGATGCGCTATGCCGGTCTGAACCTGCTCACCATCGATCCGGACAAGGCCAACCGCGTGCTGGCAGCAACGCCGCTGAGCGCGTTCAACAGCACCGACCAGCAGGCCTTCAGCAACCAGGACAACTTCACCCATACCGAAAAGACCTTCGGCAGCTACGGGTTGGTGAGTTACCGCAGTGAGCGTCTCAACGTGCAGGCCGGCCTGCACTTGGACAGCACCAAGCTCAACACCGTGGGCCGCCAGCGCCAGCTGGACACCGCCAGTAACCGCTACGTGTATGTCGATAACCCCACCAATGCCGATTACGACTATCTGCTGCCTTCGGCGATCATGACCTACCACCTGACCGACGCACTGGACTTACGCGTCGGCGCCAGCCGCACACTTGGCCGCCCGCCGTACGATGCGTACGCAGCCCGCACCTCGATCGGCTTCGTCAACACAACCGACGCCGGCAACCCGAACGCGCAGGGCGTCACCGTCACCATCGGCAACCCCGACATCAAGCCGCGCGTGTCCAACAACCTGGATCTGTCGCTGGAATGGCGGCTGCCGGGTGACTTCGATGCCTTCGCCTCCACCGCCGTGTTCGACAAGCGCATCCAGGACGAGATCTTTACGCTCTCGCGCACCGATAGCTTCACCTTCGATGGCACCACCTACGCCAATGCGTTGATCAGTACGCCGGCCAACGCAGCCAAGGCGCGCATCCGTGGCGTGGAATTCAATGGCATCGTCAACACGCTGGCGCCGATTGCACCGTGGCTCAGCGGCGTGGGCTTCAGTGCGAACTTTGCGCTACTCGATGGCAGCCTGGACGTGCCGTATAGCGTCGGCAGCGGCAGCACCGTCAGCCAGCGCGGGCGCAAGCTCGACAACCTGGTCGGCCAGCCGGACTACACCGCCAACGCCACGCTGTTTTACAACACCGGCGGCCTGGAATTGCGCGCCGCCTACAACCGGCAGGGCAAGGCCTTGCGTGCGATCGTCAGCAACATCGACTGGCAGGATCTGTACTGGTCGCCGCGCTCGCAGCTGGATTTCACCGCGACGTATGCGGTCAGCAAACAGCTCAGTCTGATCGGCCAGGTCAGCAACCTCACCCACAGCCGCATCAGCAGCGTGACCGGCCCGGGGCAGAACCTGCTCAAGGACAGTTACTCGGTGCCCAGCACCTATTGGGTGGGCCTGCGCTTTACACCCTCGCTCTAGACAATCATGGCCGCGCAGTGAGCGGCCATCCAAGCACATGCAACGCGATGCAGCCGCCGGGCGGATGCGTGGCGTTGCCCACGCATTCAAGCGGAGCCGTACGATGACCTTGCAGTCTGTTGCCACTGTTGCCGTGCTGCTGTGTGCAGCCATTGCCGCCGATGCGACTGCCGCGCCGGTGGGGGTTGCCGCAATCCAGGCACGGCTGACCAATCCCGACGGCGGCATCGTGGTGGTGGCGCATCGCGGCTGCCACGCCGCGGCGCCCGATCATGGATTCAACGACACCGCGCCGGAGAATTCGCTGGCAGCCTTGCAGCGTTGTATTGCCATCGGCGCGGACGTGATGGAAACCGACGTGCGCCGCGCCGCAGACGGCACGCTGGTGATGCTGCACGACGCCACCGTGGACCGCACCACCGATGGCGCCGGCAAGCTGTCCGAGCTCACACTGGCCGATCTGCAGAAGCTGCGGCTGCGCACCGACGAGGGTGGGGCACAGGCGCCGCTCACCGACCAGCGCGTGGTCACGCTGGAGCAGATGCTGGCCGCCGCCAAGGGCCACATCCTGCTCAATCTGGACGTCAAGGATGCGATCTATGTACAGGTGGTCGACGCGGTCACGCGCGCGGGCATGCAGCACCAGGTGATCGTCAAGGCCGAAGCCGGCATCGCCACGCCGCCGCTGGCAGCGATGCAGCCGTTCGACCGCGTGTACTTCTTCCCGATCCTGATCAATGCGCACGGCAGCGCCGATCTTGCGGCCATTGCAACGGCGCAGACACGCAACGCGCATCCGGTTGCCTTCGAACTGCCCAAGATGGCGGCAGCACAATTGCCCGCACTGGCCAAGGTGGGCAAGGCGCACCAGGTGCGCCTGATGGTGAACTCGCTGTGGGACGGCTTCATCGCCGGGTACGGCGGCGATGCCGATGCCGAGCGCGACCCGGACAAGGTCTGGGGCCGCATGCATCGCGACGGCATCTCCATCATCCAGACCGATGCGCCGGAAGCTTTGCTGCGGTATCGCGCGACGCTGGAGAAGCGTTGAGCGGCCGGTACATCGCTGGCCTTGCTGTGCGGCTTGAGATCAGGTGCCGCGTGCTTTCCGGCTGCCGCCGCAGCAATGAGTGAGACAAGCTAAGTTGGCGCGCAGCCTGGAGCTAGCAAACAAGGGCGCATCAGCCCGTGTGGTGGCGATACAGCCACACTGAGCCGACGAGGTCGCGGCCGTGACGCGGCCAGCGACGTGCAGCCAGCGCACGCACACCCACGCGCTGCCCTCTCGTTGCCGATAAGACGACGCGTGCAAATCGCTCCACGCGTGATCAGTGCGCATCCCCGCCTGGCGCCCGGCACATCCGCCCGTTCCGCCCCCGCGCAGCCACGTGCGCATGCACGCAGCGACCGCCACCGTCCGGTATCGGTCGCGCATGTACGAAATCGTACACGGCGATGCCACCGCTGCACCTGCGATCGCCTGATGAATCAACAGGTTGCGGCGCGCCTGCAGTTGGCACATGTCCTGCTCTCTCCTTGGCATGGATATCGCCAAGTCTCCCCATCGTTTTCGTCTGCGCCGTGCGTACGTGGCCCTTCTCGTCGGCAGCACCGTGGTGCTAGCTGCCGTCATCGCTGTGATCGGTCTTGGCCGTGCCAGCCCGCGCGTGGAGCGCGCCAGCGTCTGGATCGGCACCGCCGAGCGCGGCGACATGCTGCGTGAGATCCGCGCCACTGGCGTGCTGGTGCCACGCGACACGCGCTGGATCACCGCCGGCGCACCGGCCACGCTTGAGCAGGTGCTGGTGCAGGCCGGCAGCCGCGTGCAGGCAGACACGGTGATCCTGCGTTTCCAGAATCTTGAGTTGGTGGCCAATCAGGAAAAAGCGGTCGCGGCGCTGGCCGGTGCCGAGGCCGAGGTGGCCGCCGCGCGCACGGCGCTCGCTTCGCAGCTGCTCGATCAGCAGGCGCTGCAAGCGCGTGCCAGTTCTGACTGGCGCATTGCCGAAGTCAAGACGCAAGCCTATGAGCGCGCGCATGCGGCGGGTGTCATTTCGGCGATCGAGCTGCGTGAGAGCCAGATCACCGAAGCGCAGCAGCGTGGCCGCGCGCAGATCGAACAGCAGCGCGTTGCGGCCTTCCGGCAGAACATGGCTGCCCAACTGCGCGCGGCGCAGGCACGCCGCGACGAAGTGGCCAGCAGCCTGGCGATCGCGCGCCAGCAACTGGCCGCGCTGGAGGTGCGCGCCGGCATCGCCGGCATCTTGCAGCAGGTGGATGTGGAACCTGGGCAGCAGGTGGCAGTGGGAACCAAGCTGGCCCGGGTGGCGCGGCCGGACCAGCTGCTGGCGCGCCTGCAGGTGCCGGAAATGCTGGCCAAGGATCTGTTGCTGGATCTGCCAGTCACCGTCGATACCCGCAACGGGTTGGTCACCGGCAGTTTGATTCGCATCGATCCCGCGGTGCGCAGCCGCAGCGTCAGCTTGGACGTGCGCTTTGTGCAGGGGTTGCCTGCGGGCGCGCGGCCGGACCTGTCGGTGGATGGCCGCATCCGCCTGGGCACGCTACGCGATGTCATCAGCATTGCGCGCCCCGCGCTGGCCGCGCCGAATACAGCGGCCGCCCTGTTTGTCGTGCAGCCCGGTGGCGATACCGCCACACGTGTGCCGGTGCGCTTTGGCGCGGTCTCCAGCGATCGCATCGAAGTGCGTGCCGGGCTGCGGCCGGGCGACCAACTCATCCTGTCCGATACCAGCCAGTGGGCACAGTTCGCGCAGTTACGTCTACGCTAGACCGTCAAGGAGAGCTCCATGCAGTCCACCGTTACCGCCGCCGCGCCACTGATCCGCCTGCAGGGGCTGAGCAAGGTGTTTCATACCGATGAGGTGGAAACCCATGCACTGGCCGAGATCGCACTGGACATTGCGCCTGGCGATTTTGTCGCCATCACCGGGCCCTCGGGTTGCGGCAAGTCCACGCTGCTGTCGATCCTGGGCCTGCTGGATGCGCCCAGCCATGGCGACTATCTGCTGCAGGGCCGCAATGTTGCCGAACTCAGCGCGCGTGCGCGTGCACGCGTGCGCAATGACGACATCGGTTTCATCTTCCAGGCCTTCAATCTCATCGCAGACCTCACTGTCGAAGAGAACGTGGCCTTGCCGCTGACCTACCGCGATGGCATCGCTGCGGCCACGATTCGCCAGCGGGTGCGTGAGGTGCTGGAATTAGTGGGCATGCAGCACCGGCAGCGGCATTATCCGGGCCAGTTGTCCGGTGGCCAGCAACAACGCGTGGCGGTGGCGCGCGCGCTGGTGGGAGAGCCGGCGATCCTGCTGGCCGACGAGCCCACCGGCAATCTCGACACGCGCAACGGCGAGTCGGTGATGCAGTTGCTGGAGCAGCTCAATCTCACCGGCACCACCTTGTGCATGGTCACGCACGATCCGGCGTTCGCACGCCGCGCCTCGCGCATCGTGCACATGCTGGATGGCCGCATCGTCGACGAAGACACCTTCGAGCGCCTGCGTCACGAACAGGACAGCCTGTTGCCAACGCTGGCGGCGGAGCCTTCGCTGTGATGGCGCCCGCCCTGGTGTGGCGAGAAGCCTGGCAATCCTGGCGGGGGCTGCTGCGCCGGCCCGGCTACCTGCTGTTGGCCGGCCTGACCCTGGCGCTGGGGGTGGCGACCACCACCACGGTGTTCGCGCTGCTGGACCAGGCGTTGCTGGCACCGCTGCCGTTTCCACAGGCCGAGCAATTGCTCACCTTGGGTCGCCCGTCGGACCCGGGCCGGAACGTGGCCGGGCCCGGCTACTACGCACCGCTGCGCCGCCTGCCCGCGTTGTCATCCACCGGGATGCTGCGTGCCTGGCCGTTGCCGATCAACATCGCACGTGGCGACAGCGCCGAGGTGGTGCAATCGATCAGCGCGGACCGCGGCTTTTTGCAGACGCTGGGCGTGCGCATGGCGGCCGGGCGCAACTTCGATGCCGCGGAAGATCAGCCAGGCGGCCCGCCGGCCGTGATCCTCAGCTACGCATTCTGGCAGCGCTATTTCGGCGGTGACCCGGCAGCGGTGGGGCGCGTGTTGCAGGTGGAAGGCCGTGCGGTGCCCGTGGTCGGTGTATTGCCGGCGCAGTTTCCATGGGCCGAGCCGTTCGATCTGATCCAGACCATGCAGCCGGATCTGGCCAGCACCAATCTCTCCACCAACGAAATCATCGTTGGGCGATTGAAGCCGGGGGTGGGTCAGGCGCAGGCGTCCGCGCAGGTGGCTGCGGCCCTGGAGACTGCGCTGCGGGCCAACCCGGGCATGACCGATACCTGGTTCGATGAACTGCGCCGGCATCCCGCCAACGCGCTGCCGCTCAAGAACGCGCTCTATGGCGCCAATAGCGGCAACACGCTGTGGCTGTTCTTTGCCGCCGCCGGCTGCGTGCTGGTGATCGCCGCGGTGAATCTGGTCAGCCTGATGGTGTTGCGTGCACTCGGCCGTAGCCACGACAGCGCCGTGCGTGCCGCACTGGGTGCATCGCTGGGACGGCTGAGCCTGCCGGCGCTGGCCGAAGGCGTGTTGATCGGCCTGCTCGGTAGCCTGGGCGGCTTGCTGCTGGCGTGGATCGGTCTGCGGCTGCTGGGCAGTTGGGTGCCGGTGATGTGGCTGCGCGGCGAGAGTGCGCATCTCACCGGCGGCAGTGCGCTGTTTGCGGTATTGGCAGGCATCTGCACCGCCGTGTTCGCGGCCGGTCTCGGTGCCGCCCGCAGCCGCAACCGCAACCTGGTGCTGGAACTGGTGGGCGGCGGACGTGCGGGCTGGAGTCTGCAGGCCGGGCGGCTAGGGCGTGCGCTGGTGGTGGTGCAGGTGGCCATTGCCGTGGTGTTGCTGGTGGGGGCGGCTTTGTTTGCGCGCTCGCTGCAGCAACTCTCCCAGGTGCCGATGGGATTCGAGAGCCGGACGGCGGCCATCTTTACCCTGGCGCCGGTCAAGCAGCGCTATGCCAGTGCGGCAGAGGCGGTGGAGCAGGCGCGGCGCATCGTCGAACGCCTGCAGCGCGAGCCGGGGATTGCACGGGCAGGCGTGTCCACCAATCCACCCACCACCACGCAGCTGAGCTGGAGCGTATCGACCGCGCAGGCGCCGTCGTTCAACACGCAATACCGCCTGGTCACACCGGGGTTTCTGGACGTTTTCCAGATCCCGCTGCTGGCGGGCCGTGCGGTCGCCCGCAGCGATACGGCGGGCGCAGAGAAGGTGTGTCTGGTCAGTGCAACGTTTGCGCAGCGCTATCTGGGCAATGACCCCATTGGCAAGCATGTCGTGCTGGAAGACGATGGCAGCAGCCAGCGCGTGCCCATGCGTGTGGTCGGCGTGGTCGGGGATATCCGCCAGGCCGGGCCATCCGAGCCCGCGCCCCCCATGGTCTACCAGCCGCTCGCACAGATGAGCGATGCGATGTATCAGATCCTGCGCGGGTTCGGCGGGCTGACCTATGCGGTGCAACTGCGTGCCCAGGGGCAGCGTGTGGACGAGCGTGCATTACGCACCGCCATTGCCGAGGTCGCCCCGCAGCAGCCCATCGCCGACCTGCAATCCATGCAGGCGGTGGTGGCCACCACCACCGGCCAGCAAAAGCTCAACCTGGTGCTGGTGGGTTTGTTCGCCGGGCTGGCCTTGCTGCTTGCGGTGGTCGGCCTGTACGCCGTGATGGCGGTGGCGGTCACCGCGCGGCGGCACGAGTTCGGTGTGCGTGCCGCCATGGGCGCCTCACCCGCACGCTTGCTGCGCCAGGTGTTGCGCGAAGCGGCGTTGCAACTCGGTGTTGGGCTGGCGATTGGCCTGGGCATCGCCATGGCGCTCTCGCAGGTGCTGCAGCGGTTCCTGTTCGAGGTGCGGGTGGCCGACCCGTTGGCGATTGCCAGTGTCCTGGCAGCACTGGGCCTGGCCGGTCTGCTGGCCGCGCTGGTACCGGCCTGGCGTGCATCCGGCGTGTCACCGATGCAGGCGTTGCGCCTGGAATGAAGGCCCGTAGAGCGATGACGACTGAAGTACCGGCCGCCAGCATGGCGCTGATGACCACCCAGACCGCCTGCGCGGTGGTCGGTGCGGCACGCGTGGCATCTTGCGCGGTGTTGCGTGCCGCGTGCCGGCGCGTGCCCGCTAGACTCTGCGCATGACTGTTCCTGCACCCCCAGCCACCGCCCGCATCCTGGTCGTGGACGACCAAGCCGACGTGCGCGAGGCGATGCGGCTGCTGCTCAAGAGCGCGGGCTACGGCATGGTGGGCGCGGAGTCGCCGGAGCTCGCGTTGGCGTGCCTGCGCGGCGACACCTTCGCGGCAGTGCTGGTGGACATGAATTACCACCGTGACACCACCTCCGGCGAAGAGGGGCTGGCGCTGATTGCGCAGATCGCGGCGCAGTGGCCAGGGGTGCCGGTGATTGCGATGACCGCCTGGGCCAGCGTCGGGCTGGCGGTCAACGCCATGCAGCACGGCGCAGTGGATTTCGTCGAAAAGCCCTGGCAGAACGCGCGCGTGCTCAGCGTGCTGGAGAGCCGCATTGCGCTGGACCGCAGCCGCCGCAGCGAACGCCGCCTCAGCGAGGCGCAGGCGCTGCGGCTGCAGGATGCAGCCGGTGGATTCATCGCCGTGTCTGCGGTGATGCGCGGGTTGCTGGAGGATTTGTCGCGTATTGCCGAGAGCGATGTCAGCGTGTTGCTGCTCGGCGAAAACGGCACCGGCAAGAGCCTGGTCGCCGATCTGTTGCATCAATGGTCGGCGCGGCGTGCGCAGCCGCTGGTCAA
This sequence comes from Xanthomonas sp. fls2-241-TYG-148, assembly GCF_030208815.1. Taxonomy (NCBI): domain Bacteria; kingdom Pseudomonadati; phylum Pseudomonadota; class Gammaproteobacteria; order Lysobacterales; family Lysobacteraceae; genus Xanthomonas; species Xanthomonas sp. fls2-241-TYG-148. The sequence continues at coordinate 945,767 of NZ_JARVTE010000001.1, read as the reverse complement.
GGTCAACATCGGCGGGCTGGCGGCGAGCGTGTTCGAGTCGGAGATGTTCGGCCATGTGCGCGGTGCGTTTACCGACGCACGTCAGGATCGCAGCGGCCGCTTCGAGCTGGCCGATGGCGGCACCTTGTTCCTGGATGAAATCGGCAACCTGCCGCTGGAGCAGCAGGCCAAACTGCTGCGCGCCATCGAAGACGGCGAATTCGAGCGCGTGGGTGCCTCGCGCACCCAGCGCGTGGACGTGCGCATCGTGGCGGCCACCAATGCCGACCTGGATGCGGAGGTTGCGGCCGGGCGTTTTCGCCAGGACCTGTTGTACCGCCTCAACACGTTCCAGGTGCGTGTGCCGCCGCTACGCGAGCGGCATGACGACATCCTGCCGCTGGCCCGGCACTCCCTGGCTGCCGCGTGCACACGCTATCGCCGCAGCGTGCCCACGCTGGCGCGCGACGCCGAGCAGGCTCTGCTCGGCTATGCATGGCCCGGCAACGTGCGCGAACTTGCGCATGCGATGGAGCGCGCGGCGCTGCTGGTCGACGGCAATGTGATCGGCGCCCAGGAGCTGCGCCTGCGTCCCACCGCCGCAGTCACAGAAGAGGTGCCCGCGCGCATGACCCTGGAGCAGGCCGAAGCGCGGCTGCTGCGTATCGCACTGGCTGACCAGCAAGGCAACCTGCAGCGCGCCGCCGAACAGTTGGGCATCACCCGGCAAAGCCTGTACCGGCGCTTGGGCAAGCACGGGTTGCGTGCCGACGATGCCGGGTAGACCACCACGCTGGCGGCAATGGTGGGTGGCCACGCCCGCGCTGCTCGCCTTGGCGGTGGTGCTGGTGGCCGGAGCGCCCGCGCCCATCGAGGCGGGGTTGCTGCTCGTGTGCGTGGTGCTGCTCACTGCGGCCACGGTGCGGCTGCGTCAGTACCGCGATGGTCACCGCCAGCGCACGCTGGCCGGGCTGCTGGACGCGCTACGCGAAGGCGACTACAGCGTGCGTGCGGCGTCGACTGCAGGCACCGATACACTGCTGTTTGCACGCTTCAATCTGCTGGCGCAGCGGCTGCAGGATGAGCAGCGCGACGTGCATGAAAGCCTGCAGCTGTTGAGCAAGACCTTGGCGGCGCTGGACGGTGCGGTGTTCGCGTTTGAGCAGGACTGGCGCTTGCGCCTGGTCAATCCAGCCGGCGAGCGCCTGCTGGCGGCCACCGCCGACACGCTGTTGGGACGCTCGGCCGAAGTGCTCGGCTTATCGGCATTGTTCGCGCTGCCATCGGGCAGCATCCAGGCGCAGGCATTTGCCGGTCAGCAGGGGCGTTGGCAAGTGGGGCATGCGGCGTTGCGTAGCCGTAGCCAGGCCGGTCACTTGTTGGTGCTGCAACCGATGGAGCGCGCCTTGCGCGAGGAAGAAGCGCAGGCGTTTCGGCGGCTGCTGCGTGTGCTCAGCCATGAGATCAACAACTCGCTGGCGCCGATCGGCTCGATTGCCGACACCCTGGCCCACATGCTGCCGCCTGCACCGGCCCACCTCGACAGCGAACTACGCGCCGATCTACAGGGCGGGCTGGCGGTGATCGAACAACGCAGCGCCGCCTTGCAGCGCTTTCTGGGCGGTTACGCACGCCTGGCGCGCCTGCCGGCGCCCGTGCTGGACTCCGTCGCACTGCAGCCGCTGTGCGTGCGCGTGCAGCGGCTGCTGGACGAGACGCGCCTGCAGCTGGACATTGCGGCGCCGCTGCAGGTGTACGCCGATGCCGATCAACTGGAGCAGGTCCTGATCAATCTGATCCGCAACGCACTGGAGGCCGGTGGCGCTGCGCCGGTGTGGTTACGTGCGCGGCGCGATGGGTCTGCCGCCTGCATCGAGGTCATCGATAGCGGTACGGGGCTGCCGCCCAGCGACAACCTGTTCGTGCCGTTCTTCACCACCAAACCCGGAGGCTCCGGCATCGGGCTGGTGCTATCGCGGCAGATCCTGGAGGCACAGGGCGGCACCTTGGATCTACGCACCCGCACGGATGCGCCCGGCACAGTGGCCGAAATCCGCGTGCCACTGCATGCTTTGCAGGATCGATGAGCAGCGCGACACCACGATGAGCAACACGACACAAGGAACGGTGACTCGCCAGGACGCACAAGCGCCCAGGCGCGGGCGGCGCTGGCTGACCTGGCTGCGCTGGAGCAGTGCCGTGGTGTTGGCGCTGATCCTGCTGCTGGATCTTGCGTTTCCGCTACCGCTGCCGAAGTCGCGCGATACCTCCACCCTGGTGGTGGCGCGTGATGGCACGCCGTTGCGCGCGTTCGCCGATCGCAATGGCGTGTGGCGTTATCCGGCCAGCCCGCAGAGCGTGTCGCCGCTGTACCTGCAGGCGCTGTTGAACTACGAGGACCGCTGGTTCTGGCGCCACCCGGGCGTGAACCCGTGGGGGCTGCTGCGCGCGGGTGGGCAGTGGATCGGCAGCGGGCGCATCGTCTCCGGCGGCTCCACCCTCACCATGCAGGTGGCGCGCATTCTCGACCCGCACACGCGCACGCCATGGGGCAAGGCCAAACAGTTGCTGCGCGCGCTGCAATTGGAAGCGCACCTTAGCAAGCAGCAGATCCTGGCGCTGTATCTGGAGCGCGCGCCGTACGGCGGCACCATCGAGGGCGTGGAAGCGGCCAGCTGGGCCTACCTGGGCAAGCCGGCCACCGCGTTGTCGCAGGCCGAAGCGGCGTTGCTTGCGGTGCTGCCGCAGTCGCCGAGCCGGCTGCGCCCGGATCGCCACCCGGAAGCGGCGCAACGCGCGCGCGACAAGGTACTCGACCGCATGGTGGAGCTGGGCGTGTGGTCGCGCGCACAGGTGGACGATGCCCGCATCGAACCGGTGGTGACGCGCTCACTCAAACCACCGTTGCATGCCGCGCTGTTGGCGCAGCGCCTGCACAGCGCGCAACCACGCGCCGCACGCATCGTCACCACGCTCGACGTGGAGCTGCAGCGCACGCTGGAAGAACGCGTGGCCACGTATTTTTCGCAATTGCCCGAGCGCACCTCGGCCGCGCTGCTGGTGGTGGACAACGCCAGCATGGAGGCGCGCGCGTACGTGGGCTCGGCCAGCTTCGGCGACCGCAAGCGGTTGGGCCATGTGGACATGGTGCAGGCCTGGCGCTCGCCCGGTTCCACGCTCAAGCCTTTCCTGTATGGCATGGCGCTGGACGATGGCGTGATCCATTCGGAAAGCCTGCTGGTGGATGCGCCGCAGAGCTTCGGCAATTATCGCCCCGGCAATTTTGATGCCGCCTTCAACGGCCCGGTGGCCGCGGCCACGGCATTGCGGCTGTCGTTGAACGTACCCGCCGTGGATTTGCTGGATCGCATCGGCCCGGCGCGTTTTGCCGCGCGCTTGTCCAACGCCGGCATTGCGCTGCGCTTCGCGCATGGCAGCACGCCGAACCTGGCCTTGATCCTGGGCGGCACCGGTGCGCAGTTGCAGGAGTTGGTGGGTGCGTTCGCGGCCCTGCAGCGCGGCGGCATTGCCGGGCATGTGCGCTATATGCCGGACGATCCGCGCATCGATCGGCGGCTGATGTCGCCGGGCGCGGCGTGGATCGTGCGCGAGATCCTGCAAAGCAATCCGCGCCCCGGGTATGCCAGCGGCACCTTCGACACCACCGCGCGCCCGGGCGTGGCGTGGAAGACCGGCACCAGCTACGGCTACCGCGATGCCTGGGCGATCGGCGGAACGCGCCGCTATACGGTCGGTGTGTGGGTCGGCCGGCCGGATGGCACGCCATTGCCGGGGCAGTACGGCGCAGTCACCGCGCTACCGCTGATGTTCGAGGTGATCGACGCCTTGCCGCGCGCGGCCGGCGACAGCGCCCCGATGCCGATGCCGGCCAGCGTGCAGGCGCTGGAGATCTGCTGGCCGCTGGGCACCGCCGCCGCGCAGACGCCGCCAAATTTGTGTGCGCGCCGCCACGAAGCCTTCGTACTCGACGGCGCGGTGCCGCCCACCTTCGCCGAACGCGATGCGCGGCTGTGGCAGAGCGGGCAACTGCAGTACGAGGTGGACGCACGCAGCGGCCAGCGGCTGTCGCAGGAATGCACCCAGCCGCATCCGCGGGCTGCGCGCAGCCTGGCGCGCTGGCCGGCGCTGGTATCACCCTGGCTCACCGCCGCCGAGCGTGCCGCCGCACAGCTGCCGCCGCTGGCCGCCGATTGCCTGCCCGACGGCCGCATGACCGGCGGTGGCGTGCTACGCATCGACGGCCTGACCGATCGCGCCACGCTGGCCCGCGCCAACGACACCGCACGCCCGGTGCGCCTGCAATTGCGCGCGCTTGGCAGCGAAGCGCGCATCGACTGGCTGCTGGACGGCCGCTGGATTGCCCAGACCGCCGGGCGCCAGGGATTCCAGCGCGATTTTGCGGAAGTGGGCACGCACACCCTGACCGCGATGGCCAGCGACGGCGCCTGGACCCAGGTGCGTTTTCGCATCTTGCGTTGAGCGCGCGTTGCGGCAGCGCGTGTGTAGGAGCGCCCTTGGGCGCGATGGGCTTTCCCGGTAACGCCTATCGCGCCCAAGGGCGCTCCTACGAGATTAGGGTTGCTTGTGTGGCCGATGGAAGAAGCCTCGCCCATCCAGTCATCAGCCACGGCCAAAGCAAACTGTTTCTCCCAGCGCCGCATGCATTTACAGAGACAGCAACCGCTTTTGTAGGAGCGCCCTTGGGCGCGATGGGCTTTCCTGGTAAGGCCCATCGCGCCCAAGGGCGCTCCTACGCAATGGTGGTCGCCTGTGTGGTCGATGCAAGAAGCGCTGCCCATCGTGTTAGCCACGCCAGGCCACAAGTTCATCGATGCGGGAAAAAAACAGGGCGCCATAGGCGCCCTGTTTGTCTCTGCATCACGTGAAGCACGCTATCGGCGCATCAGCTCCGATACGCCAAAACTCACTCGCCAATCCAGCCTTCCAGCATGTCGGCGAACTCGTCGGCGTGCTCTTCTTCCTGGGCCAGGATGCTTTCCAGGATGCGCTTGGTGGTGGTGTCCTTGTCGCCGATGAAGTCGATCATCTCGCGGTAGCTGTCGATGGCGATGCGCTCGGCGATCAGGTTCTCGCGCACCATGTCGCGTAGGTCGGTGCCTTCCTTGTATTCCGCGTGCGAGCGCTTGGTCAGCGTGTCCGGGTTGAGGTCCGGTTCGCCGCCAAGCTGCACGATGCGTTCGGCAAGCTTGTGCGCGTGTGCCTGTTCCTGCTGCGCGTGCTCCAGGAACTCGCCTTTCACCGCGTCGGCAAGCATGCCCTTGGCCATGAAGTAGTGGCGGTAGTAGCGCAGCGTGCACACGTATTCGGTGGCAAGCGCGGTGTTGAGCAGTTCGATCACCTTCTCGCGATCGGCGTGGTAGCTCTCGGTGATGGCACCGTCTTCGATGCTCTGGCGTGCGCGGGCGCGCAGGGTGGCGGTATCGGTAAGACCGGTGGCGGGGGTGTTGGCTGGCTGTGTAGACATGGCTGGCCGGGTTCCTTCTGTGTGGACGGGGGAATCAATGCATCAATCGGGAAGATGCTGCAGCACGTAGTCGGCGGCAGACACCTTGAACTCGCCGGGCTCTTCGACGAACAACGCCTTCACTACGCCGTCGTCGGCGTACAGCGCATAGCGGCGCGAGCGCAGGCCCATGCCCGAGCCGCTGGCGTCGATCTCCAGCCCCAGTGCGCGGGCCAGTTCGGCGTTGCCATCCGGCACCAGGTGCAGGCCGTCGGGCACCAACTGGCTGCGGCCCCAGGCCTGCATCACGAAGGGGTCGTTCACCGCGGTGCACAACACCTCGATGCCGCGTTTGCGGAACGCTTCAAAGTGCTCCACGTAGCCGGGCAGGTGCTTGGCCGAGCAGGTCGGCGTAAAGGCGCCCGGTACCGCGAACAGCACCACCTTGCGCCCGGCGAACAACGTGTGGGTGTCGACCGCTTCGATGCCCTCGCGCAGGTGCTTGAGCACCACCTCGGGAATACGGTCACCAACTTGGATGGTCATGGGTGGGGCTCCTGTGGCTGAACAAAGTCTAGAAAGGCGAAGGGGAAAAGCGCGTCAACGTGCTTGAAATCCGCACGCGCACGCCTATCTGACGCGCATGGCCGGTTGCACTGGTGACCACCGGCGCGGCCCGCCCGTCACTCAACCATTGGAGGCTTTCATGAACATCGTCCGTTACCCACAGTGGCCCACCCACGCCCTGCAGAACGAGATCAAGCAAGTGTTCGACCGCTTCTTCGAGCAAAGCGGCGATACCGACGAGTCGGCCGTTGTCACCGCGCAGTGGGTCCCGCGCGTGGACATCAAGGAAGAAGCCAACCAGTTCGTGCTGTATGCCGACCTGCCGGGCATCGACCCCAGCCAGATCGAGGTGCAGATGGACAAGGGCATCCTGTCGATCAAGGGCGAGCGCAAGAGCGAGTCCAGCAGCGAGACCGAGCGCTTCTCGCGCATCGAGCGCCGCTACGGCAGCTTCCACCGCCGCTTTGCGCTGCCCGACAGTGCCGATGCCGACGGCATCACCGCCGATGGCCGTAACGGGGTGCTGGAAATCCGCATTCCCAAGCGCCCGGCGGCCACGCCGCGCCGCATCCAGGTCGGTGGCGGCCAGGACGGCGGTGGTACCACGGTGCAGTAAGCGCTGCGGACCTGGAGCGGAGCCCGCGCGGCTTCGCTCCCCGGCGACGGCCGCGCCGTAGAATAGGCGCGGTCGCCCGCCCGGCTGCGAATGACTGGCTCGTGGCCTCGGCTGCGGGCCGCTCTTTTTTCAGAGGTGATGGATGGAATTCAAGGATTACTACGCGACGCTGGGCGTCGAACCGAGCGCTGGCGAGGCGGAAATCAAGACCGCCTACCGCCGGCTTGCGCGCAAATATCACCCCGATGTCAGCAAGGAGGCTGGCGCGGAAGACAAGTTCAAGGCAATCAACGAAGCCTACGAGGCATTGCGCGACCCGCAAAAGCGCGCCGCCTACGACCAACTCAAGGCGCAGGGCTACCGCCCGGGCGACGAGTTCCAGACCCCGCCCAACTTCAACGGCGGGCAGGGCTTCGACTATGAGGAAGTGTTCGGCAACGGCGGTGCTGGCGGCGGCTTCAGCGATTTCTTCGAAAGCCTGTTTGCCGGCCAGCGCGGCGGCCGCCCGCGCGGCCCGGGCGCCGGTGCCGGCCCGGGGGCACAGACCCGCGGCGACACCCGCGCCAAGTTGGCGGTGCCGCTGGAAGCGGTGTATTCCGGCGACAGCGTGCGCATCACCATTACCGGCAAGCAGCTGGACGTGCGCGTGCCCAAGGGCATCCAGCCCGGCCAGGTGATTCGCCTGAGCGGGCAGGGCAACGGCGGCGGCAACCTGCTGCTAGAAATTGAATACGCCGCGCACCCGCAGTTCGAAGTGGATGGGCGCAACATCTTGTACACGCTGCAGGTGATGCCGTGGCAGGCCGCGCTGGGCACCACCATCAGCGTGCCCACGCTGGGCGGTGCGGTGGAGCTGAAGGTGCCGGCCGATTCCGAGGCTGGGCGCAAGTTGCGCCTGCGCGGCCGCGGCCTGCCGGGCGCCACCCCGGGCGACCAGATCGTGGAGCTGGAAATCCTGGCCCCGGCGCCGACCGACGAGGCGCAGAAGAAGGCGTATCGGACGCTGGCCAAGGCCTTCGGCGAATCGATCTGACGCAGTGGTTGTTGTGGTGCAGCGCGTGCTGATGTGTCAGTGCGCGCTGTATTGCCCGGCAGCCGAGCAGGTGGTGCGGGTTGCCGGTGTGGTGTTTTGAACGGCCGTGAATCGCATCGCGGTCGCTGCCCGGCGTGGCTTCGCCCGATCGATGGCTGATGCGCTGCGTTCTTCGCTATCGCCTCGACAGGGCTATGTGCTTCGGGCCGTCAACGCCCAGTGCACCCAGGCCCTCCGGGTCCCCGCAAACGCCACGGCCAGCTACCGAAAGCGCGGCCGGCGCACTACACTCGCCGCGCACACTAGGGGAAACACATGGCACGTATTCTGATTGTCGACGACTCGCCGTCGCAGCTGCTGGGGATTCAGCGCATCGTCGAGAAGTTGGGGCACGAAACCATCACCGCCACCGACGGCGCCGCCGGCGTGGAAGCGGCCAAGTCGGCACTGCCGGACCTGGTGCTGATGGACGTGGTCATGCCCAACCTCAATGGGTTCCAGGCCACCCGCACGCTCAAGCGCGAGCCCACCACCCAGCACATCCCGGTGATCCTGGTGACCACCAAGGACCAGGACACCGACCGCATGTGGGGCATGCGCCAGGGCGCCCGTGCCTACATCACCAAGCCGTTCTCCGAGGACGAGCTGCTGGAAGTGATGGAGCGGGTGTTCAACCAGAAAGACGAGCCGCCGGCGGCGTGATCGCGTCTGCAGTGCGCCAGCCTTTCTTGCTTTGGGCGCATGGGTGATAGGCGCTTTCAGGGTCCAGGCACGCGATGCGCCGTCCTTCGGGAGTGGGTTGCTGGACGTGACCCGACAGATGGTCAATGAGCAAGACGTGCTGCTGGCTTTGTGACCGCACCCGGCAGTGCGCCCGGACTTCTTGAAGCATGCGCACGCGCGATAGGTGGGCGGCAGTCCGGGCACGTCACAAGCCGTCCTCCGGCAAGCTGCTGGAAGTGACCGGACAGATCGTCCAATCAGAGTGACAAGCCGCTGGCGTGCGATCGCACCGGCACTGCGGCAGCCTTTCCTCGAATTAGCGCACGCGCGATGCCTGCTCGGCGGATCCACGCGCGTTACAAGTCGTGACTTAGCGCGCGCTGCTGGAAGTAACGGATAGATAGCCAACCAGAACTACCAGCGTCCGACGGTGTTATTGCACTAGCAGGGTGCGAGCCTGCCAGTGGTCGAGGGCCTGCGGGCAGGGTGGCGTTGGCAGAGCTCAGGCGCCCGGCAGCAGGTCCAAGTCCTCTGACCACGTGAGTCATCCCGCCAACCCAGCATCAGCATCAGCACGCCTCACGTCCTGCCTGCCCGCGACGGGGCCCGGCGCGATGGTGAGTGGCCGCCTGCCAAGACCCGCTCTCCAGGTTTGTCCCGTACGCTCGCCGCCTATCAAAGCCAACCCGCCTATCGGGTGCAGCTGACGCGCCCTGTGGTGTCCGCAGCCACTTTCCAGACCAGGCCCGGCCTTCGCTTCCCGCCTTCTCAGCCTCGGCCCGGCCCCGGCAACCACCCACCCCCAATCCGCCGCCGGCTAAACCACGCCGCACCAATCTGGCCCTTTCAAAACGGCCGGTCTGCCCCATCTAGTAGAATCATCGAAATCACAACACGGCGGCACTGCGGGACTGGCCCGCACAGCCCCCTGATCATGGAGCGTGCATGGCCTGGAACACACCCGGCAACAAGGGCGGAGACGGCCCGGATCCCAACCGTCGCAGGTCCTGGGGGCCGCGCGGGGGCGGCAACGGTGGTGGCTGGGGCAATCTGCCGGCCCCGTTGAAAGAGCTGTTCGACGGCGGCGTCTGGCGCTGGGTGCTGATCGCCGTGGTGCTGATGGTGCTGTTTTCCAGCTTCCAGCTCATTGGCGAGCAGCAGCGTGGCGTGGTGCTGCGCTTTGGCCAGTTCTCTCGGATCCTGCAGCCTGGCCCCAGCTTCAAGCTGCCCTGGCCGATCGAATCGGTGCGCAAGGTCAACGCCACCGAGATCAAGACCTTCAGCAACCAGGTACCGGTGCTGACGCGCGACGAGAACATCGTCAACGTCTCGCTCAACGTGCAGTACCAGATCAGCGACCCGCGCAAGTACCTGTTCGGCTCGCGCAATGCGGACCTGGTGCTGGAGCAGGCTGCGCAGAGTGCGGTGCGTGAGCAGGTCGGTCGCTCCGACCTCAACACCGTGCTCAACAATCGCGGCCCTCTGGCCATTGCCTCCAAGGACCGCCTGCAGGCCGCGCTCAATGCCTACAACACCGGCTTGTCGGTGACTGGCGTGACCCTGCCCGACGCGCGTCCGCCGGAAGAAGTGAAGCCGGCCTTCGACGAGGTCAACGGTGCCCAGCAGGTGCGCGAGCGCCTGATCAACGAAGCCCAGGCCTACGCCGCCAAGGTGGTGCCCGAAGCGCGCGGCCAGGGTGCCCGCACCCGCACCGGCGCCGAAGGCTACAAGCAGGCCGTGATTTCCAGGGCCGAGGGCGACGCCGACCGTTTCACCCTGCTGCAGGAGCAGTACGCCGGCGCGCCGGACGTCACCCGCAAGCGGCTGTGGCTGGAAACCGTGCAGAAGGTGCTGTCGGAAAACCGCAAGGTGATCGGCAGCGATGGCCGCCAGGTCATCTACGTGCCGTTGCCGGCCGATGCCGGCAAGAGCGGCAATGCCGGAACAGCTACGGGTAACGGCAGCATCCCGTCGATGGTGCCGCAGGACGTGCTGTTGAATCCGCCGCAAGGCAATGGCGGCAGCGCCGAAGGCATTCGCAATCCGGAACGCGGCCCGCGTCCGACCGGCCGTGAGGGGACCGAATAATGAAGAATTCGCTAGTCATCGGCCTGATCGTCGCCGTGTTGCTGGGCCTGATGGGCTCGGTGTTCGTGGTGCGCGAAGACCAGACCGCCATGGTGCTCAACCTGGGCCGCGTGGTGCGTGCCGACCTCAAGCCCGGCCTGCACTTCAAGATCCCGGTGGTGGAATCGGTACGCGTGTTCGATCGCCGCTTCCAGGTGCTGGACACCGCCCCGGCGCGTTATTTCACCGCCGAGCAGAAAGACGTGAGCGTGGACTTCTTCGCCATCGGGTACATCTCCGATGTGCGGGCGTTCTACCGCGCCACCGGTGGTGAGGAATCGGTGGCCAACTCGCGTCTGGCCCCGATCATCACCGACTCGCTGCGCAACCAGATCAACTCGCGCACCCTGCAGCAGCTGGTCTCCGGCGACCGCAGCGAACTGATCGCCAACCAGCTCAAGGGCATCAACGCCGCGATCAAGGGCTTGGGCATGCAGATCACCGACCTGCGCATCAAGCAGATCGACCTGCCCACCGACAGCCAGGTGATCACCGACGTCTACGAGCGCATGCGTGCCCAGCGCAAGCAGGAAGCCAGCAAGCTGCGCGCCGAAGGCGAAGAACAGGCCCTGACCATCCGCGCCCAGGCCGACCGCGAATCCACCGTGATCGTGGCCGACGCCGAGCGTGATGCGCAGAAGCTGCGCGGTGAAGGTGATGCCGAAGCCGCACGCATCTACGGCCAGGCTGGCTCCAAGGACCCGTCGTTCTACGCGTTCTACCGCAGCCTGGAGGCCTACCGCGGCTCCATGACCGACGGCAACGGCGTGATCGTCCTCGACAAGAACGACCCGTTCCTGCAGTACCTCAAGAGCGATCGTTGATCGCTCTGCTTTGAACCGACAACGCCCGCGTCATGCGGGCGTTGTTGTATGTGTCGCTTACTGTCGAGCAGGCATGCGCGCCCCAAGCGGAGGAGCGCACCCGGGCGCGATCGCTTTCCCGGGAATGCCCTTCGCGCCCAGGTGCGCTCCTACGACGCGGAACTTGTCGGGCACACTGCATCTCCCAGGTTGCGATGGTGTTGGTGATGCAAGAGTTTCTGTCCGCGTTATGCCTGATCGCCGTCATCGAAGGCCTGCTGCTGTTTGCCGTGCCCGCCGCCTGGAAGCGCATGGTCGAGCAACTGTTCAGCCTGCCCACCGCGCAACTGCGCGCCATTGGCGGCATCACGTTGGTGCTGGGCGCGATCGCGCTGTGGATCGTGCGCCACTGAGGTGGCAGCCCGTCATCGGCTGTGACAGAAGCGGGCAGGGAGACGGCGATCGGCAACAGCCGATTGCGACCCACCAGCAGGGCTGGTCCGTTGGGGCGCTCAGCGCGTTTGAAGCACCCGGCGGGCACGCAGCGCGCCTCAATCTGACCAATCCCGGAGCGGCCACCCGCAAGGGGTAGTGCATGCCACCCGAAACCCGGATAATGCACAAAAGCCGGCCGGGCACGCTCCAATCAGAGCACCCCGTTCGGCTTTTTCCGTGTCAGGGCTCCGCGCCACAGCAACGCTCCCCGATGGAGCTGCGCGCACGTGTCGCCGCCAGCCCTGGGCCGGTCCCATCCCGCGGCCCCGATGGCCGCAGCAAAACTTAGGAGTCCACCCGTCATGGGTCAGTCAGTTGTCGTGCTCGGTGCCCAGTGGGGCGATGAAGGCAAAGGCAAGATCGTCGATCTGCTTACCGAGGAGATCGGTGCCGTCGTGCGTTTCCAGGGCGGCCACAATGCCGGCCACACCTTGGTCATCAACGGGAAGAAGACCGTCCTGCACCTGATCCCGTCCGGCATCCTGCGCGACGACGCGCTGTGCCTGATCGGCAATGGCGTGGTGATCTCCCCGGCCGCGTTGATCAAGGAGATCGGCGAGCTGGAATCGGCCGGCGTGGAAGTGCGTTCGCGCCTGAAGATCAGCCCGGCCGCGCCGCTGATCATGCCGTACCACATCGCGCTGGATCAGGCCCGCGAGAAGGCTGCTGGCGGCAAGGCCATCGGCACCACCGGCCGCGGCATCGGCCCGGCATATGAAGACAAGGTGGCGCGCCGCGGTATCCGCATCGCCGACCTGCATTACCCGGCGCAGCTGGAAGAACTGCTGCGCACCGCGCTGGATTACCACAACTTCGTGCTGACCAAGTACCTGGGCGTGGAAGCGGTGGATTTCCAGAAGACCTTCGACGAAGCACTGGCGTTCGGCGAGTACGTGCAGCCGATGAAGTCCGATGTGGCCGGCATCCTGCATGACCTGCGCAAGCAGGGCAAGCGCGTGCTGTTCGAAGGCGCGCAGGGCGCACTGCTGGACATCGACCACGGCACCTATCCGTACGTCACCAGCTCCAATACCACCGTGGGCGGCGCACTGGCCGGCACCGGCGTGGGCGCGGATGCAATCGACTACGTGCTGGGCATTGCCAAGGCCTACGCCACGCGCGTCGGCGGCGGCCCGTTCCCGACCGAGCTGGATGACGAAGTGGGCCAGGGCATCCGCGACCGCGGTGCCGAGTACGGCGCCTCCACCGGCCGCCCGCGTCGCTGCGGCTGGATGGACATCGTCGCGCTCAAGCGTGCGGTGGCCATCAACGGCATCTCCGGCCTGTGCATCACCAAGCTCGACGTGCTCGACGGCATGGAAAAGCTCAAGGTCTGCATCGCGTACGAATACCGCGGCAAGCGCACCGAATACGCACCGCTGGATGCGCAGGGCTGGGAAGAGTGCACGCCGGTGTACCTGGAATTCCCGGGCTGGACCGAAAACACCCACGGCATCACCGAGTGGGACAAGCTGCCCGTCGCCGCACGCGCCTACCTGCGCGCGCTGGAAGAACTGGCCGGCTGCCCGATCTCGATCGTGTCCACCGGCCCGGATCGCGACCACACCATGGTGCTGCAGGACCCGTTCGCCTGATCGGCTGACGCAATCGCACTGCCACAACGGCCCGGCTTGTCCGGGCCGTTTTCATTTGAGGATTGCTGAGCATTGGCATGACCTTTGGCGGTGCGCGAGCGAGAGATCCTCACCGGAACCGCGCAACGCGTACCTTTCGCTCTTCATGATCGGTGATCAGGCGCTGGCAAAGCGCGTTGGTGGCGCATCGGCGAGGGGGGCACGTTGGAGCTGCGGGCGTCGTCGCTGCCGCAGATCAACGCGTGGTTGGCCGCGTGCAAGCGCTGAAATGGCGTCACGGTGCATGGCATCTGTTTGCTACCCAGCGGATAGGTGCCAGCTCGTGAGTTCTGCATCGACATCATTGTGTGGCGTCTGCATTTGCCACTGACGATCCCGCTCGCCAAGATGGCCGCATCTGCTACATGGACGATGCCAATGCGTGTTGTTTCAACAAACCAATTCTTTATTGCACGCACCCAGCGCAACACCGCACGCGTCATTGCGCTTGTCTGCACGCTGACGTGTACAGCGGCCAGCGCACGCACTATTCCGCAGGTGCGCTACCCGCAGATCGCTGCACATGCTGCCGCCGTGGAAGGTCTGGTCCCTACGGGGTGGCGGGTAGAGCAACGGCTGCAGGGTGACCTGGACCGCGACGGCCGCACAGATATCGTGCTGGTATTGAAAATGACCGACCCGGCGAACGTGCTGCAGGTTGACGAGCGCACACCCGAACCGCTGGACACCAATCCGCGCATGCTCATCGCGGCGCTCACGGACCCGGCCGGCGGCTATCGCACGGTGGCGCAGGACCACGCCCTGATTCCGCGGCGTGTCTCCGCTGATCAAGATGACTCTCTCGACGAGAGCGGCACCACCGGTGGTGGCGGTGTCAGCATCAACACGGCCGGTACGGTCATCGTCACCCTGAGCCAGTTTGCCTCGATGGGCTCCTGGCAAATGGGCGAGACCAGCTTCAATTTCCGCTACCAGGACGGCTGCTTGCGCCTGATCGGCTACGAGCGCTCAACGGTACAGCGCAACACCGGCGAGACCAACGCGCTCAGCATCAACTACCTCACCGGCCGCGCCTGGCGCACGCAGGGCAGCGTCGAACAAGACGGCGAACCACCCAAGCACTGGCTGCGGCTGCCCAGGCAGCCGTTGCAATGCCTGGAGCAGGTGGGCGATGGGTTGATGTTTGATCCCAAGATCGATTAGCCCGTGCGAACTATGTGAGCCGGACAAGGCATCGATAGACGCGTAGTACAGACCCTGCAGCACTATCGCCAGCTAATTGCTGAGCGACAGCGTTACAAACAGCGAAACGGAGTGCGATGTCCCCAACTGTCTGCGCCCGTGCTTACTGAAAGTGCTCGCTGTTGTCGGCAAGGGCCGAGCGGCCAATTCCCTGCGCCTCACCCCATGCGCATTGCCGAACCCTCACGCACCCGGTTGTCCATCTCCTGCTGCTGGCTTTGCACTAATGCCTGTTGGCGATCCGTGTTGGCAATTTCCAGCCGCTGCAGCGATTGCTCAACCGGCGTCTGCACCGCGACATCGGTCGGCATGTGAGCGCGCAGGTGCGCGGAGTTATTCAATTCGCCCTGCACAACAAACACGTGACGCCCGGCGGGACTGTCGGCTGTCTGTGTGCTCAGCACCACGTGATCGGCGCGGTCCAGGTCGTTCTGGCGGGCGAGGGTCATCACGCTGGCGATGAGGCGCTCACTGTTCTCGTCCGGTGTGCGCCCGGCTTGCGCATCGATGGCGTTGACGCCTACGCGGACCTGTTGCAACAAGGCGTAGTCACGGTGGCCCGGGCCGATATCGGCGAGTTTGGTAGGTGCCTGCGTCCGATCGGGCAGTCCATCGACCGATGCCGTGAGCGGACTGCGGGTGATGGAGCGGTGCGGATCGTCTTCGTGGAACTGCGTGGCTTTCTGCTGCCGCTCCAGGCGCACGGCGCGTGTATCGTCGAGCTCTGCAATGCGGGCAGGGTTGTTTTCTTCTCGCATGGAAGGATGCCCGCCGCCAGCGCTGACATTCATCCACTTCTGCTCTTTTTCGAAGTACATAGCATAGAAGCTGTTGCTGCCGATCACATTGGGATCGACCGCGGAGCGGCCTTCCAGCATCTGGATCGCTTCGGTCGTCCCCAGCTTTGCCAGGTACTGGCTGCCGTCCACCACCCCCATTTGCGCAAAGGTCTCGTAGCCCGTGTTGCTGATACGGGTGGTGCCGGCGTACTCGTTGTCTAGCATGTTGGTCCAGATCTGCTCCAGCTTCTGGGGGCCGCTTTTTTCCAATGCCGCTTGCAGGAGGACGCGTGGCGTCCAGCAGTTGGGGTCGAGACGATGCTGCTCAAATGCGCGGTCGTGTGCGAGCATGACGGAGGCGCCCGGTAGGTTCAGTGCCAGATCTGGGCGATCTTGACGAAGCCATGCTTGCCGAAGTTCCAAATCCCTCTCCAGCAATGTCTGTCCGAAGCTCTCCCACTGACGCTCGCTCAGTTGAGCATTAGCAAAGCGCGAGCCGCTGTCATGCTGCGTGTTCGCATAATCCTGCGCGTAACTATTCGCAACGCGCCCCGGCAAACTGTCATTACGCACTACACCAAGCGCGAGCGTCCCATAGCCGTCTGCACCGGGCAGTTGCGAGAGGTAGTTCCAGTACAGCTCACGATTGCCTGATTTTGCGTAGCTGCCCAGGATCGTCAAGTCCTGCTGAGTTAATCCACCCATGTTTTAATCCTTGCAAAAAAATGTGGATCACCCAACTTTGGTGCGTGCCAAAACGTCCCGAATCGCTTTTTCCATACGTTTCCAGTCCATTAGAAACGCGCGATGGTAGTTGAGCGTGATGGATAGTTTGTTCTCGACATCCACAAGGTGGTGTGTACATCCGGCGATAACTGGTTCTTCTTCGTCAATGACTTGGTCGCCCTCAAGCCGGATGCCGTCCTTACGAAACTTGGCGCTATCGCACTTGATGAAAGTGGTGAGATTGCCGCCGGAATCGCGCGCGACATACCAATCGTCCTCAAACGCAGGGTTGCGTGTCGGAGGTTTGCTGTAGCGGGCTTCGTACGCTTTAACGTACACCGCCATCTTTTCTTCATCGATGGCATAGGGCGTCAATCCGAGTGTTTCAGGCTGTGCAATACGCAGATCGAGTCTGTCGACGGGATCACCCCGTTCGACCGAGTCAGGCTCGGTAAGCGCTTCGTTAGACGAATAACGTGCCAGCAATCCCTCGATGGGGACACGGTCAACATAATTCATGGAGGCATGGATCTCCTTGCGGAAATCATTCGTGCGCGGGTTCGCCCGCGCACCGGGCGGGGTGGGGGTCATATCTGGCCACTCGATAACCAGCGTCACCACCTCGATGGACCACGGCGCGATTTGGCTGTCCAGGTAGTTGGCGGGGATGCGGAAGGTGTTCGGCCCCAGCTTTACGTCAACCGGAGCGTCCGAATAGGTGTGCCCGTTGATGGTGCGGCCTGTGGTGACGTTGTCTGGCATGGGTGAAGTCCTTTTCTGTTCGGGTGATGGCGTCCGTGCACAGGCACTGCCGGTCACAGCAACGGCGAGTGCAAGGGCCAGGCACCGGCCGGATGACATCATGTGCATTGGTCAATCCATTGCGGGGTTCGCCGCAACTATAGGCAACCTGGGATCAGCGCGACAGCAAGGGCCAGGCCTGCGATGACCCATACCATGCGCCGCATGGCATGGGAATGCGATCACGCGCTGCCGGCAGGAGATGCCAGTGAATCAAGATGCTGGCGGTGCAACGGCAGTTCGCCAAGTGTGCTGAAGAAGGACGTTTGCCGCCATCGATCGCACTATGTGTCGAGTTGCAGCGTGGTCAACGCAGAAGTCGCCGCGTCACGCCCCAAACGCACCATCGATCGTGTGCATCGCCCCGGTGACAAAGCCTGCTTCCGGGCCGGCCAGCCAGGCCACCATGCCGGCCACTTCCTCGGCGCGGCCGTGGCGTTTGATCGCCATGAAGCTGTGCATCAGGTCTTTCATCGGCCCGTTTTCCGGGTTGGCGTCGGTATCGATCGGGCCCGGCTGCACCACGTTGATGGTGATGCCACGCGGCCCGAAGTCGCGGGCCAGCCCGCGCGCCAGCCCTTGCAGCGCGGATTTGCTCAGCGCGTAGGACGCCATGCCGGGCAGCGGCATGCGGTCGCCGTTGACCGAGCCGATCACGATGATCCGCCCGCCGGGCGGCATCTGCCGCGCGGCCTCCACGGCGGCGTGGTAGGGCGCGTGCACGTTGATGCGGAACAGCCGGTCCACCGCGTCCGGATCCTGGTCCAGCGCATCGCCGAACAGCGCGATGCCGGAGTTGACCACCAGCACATCCAGCGGCCCGCTGCGGCGCACCGTGCCGATGACCGCATCGCGGTCGGCGCTGTCGGCCAGCACCGCGGTGCTGCCGGTGTCACCGGCCAGGCGCTGCGCCGCCTCGGCAGAGCCGGCATAGGTAAACGTCACCCGCGCGCCCTCGGCCACGAAGCGCCGCACAATGGCGGCCCCAATCCCCCGGCTGCCACCGAGCACCAATACCGACTTGTCTTTGAACGCTGACATGCATCACCTCACAATTAATGTAGCGAGCAATACATAATAGTTTTCGTCTGCCGTCAAGGATTTTGTAACTATGACTACAGAAACCCCCCGGGCCCGCGGCCGGCCACGGGCGTTCGACCCGGACCAAGCGGTCGCCACCGCGCAGCAACTGTTCCATGCGCGCGGCTACGACGCACTGAGCGTGGCCGACCTCACCCAGGCGCTGGGCATCAACCCGCCCAGTTTCTACGCCGCCTTCGGCAGCAAGGCCGGCCTGTATGCGCGCATCCTCGACCGCTACGCGCAGACTGGGGCCATCCCGTTGCCACAGATCCTGGACACCGCCCGCCCGCTGGCCGACGCCCTTGCCGACGTACTGGAGCAGGCCGCCCGCTGCTATGCCGCAGACCCCGCCGCCACCGGCTGCCTGGTGCTGGAAGGCACGCGCAGCAACGACGCGCAGGTGCGCGAGGCGGCCTGTGGTTTTCATGTCGCCGCCCAGGAGTTGATCCGCTCCCACATCGCGAAGCAGTGCCCGCATGACGCAGACCGGCTGGCGGACTTCGTCAGCACCACCATGGCCGGGCTGTCGGCCAGCGCCCGGCATGGGCAGAGCCTGGAGCGTCTGTTGGCGAGTGCGCGGTTGGCGGGAGAGGCGCTTCGGGTGGCGCTGCGGGGAATTGGGTGAGCGTGTCTGGCTTTCGCCGTTGAGCGGTAGACCCTCGTTTAGTCAGAGCGCTTAGCGAAGACTGCTTGCAAAAACAGCTCGCTCGCTGGATATTCCATATTCCGGAATATGGAATAAGGCGGGCTCGGCTGTGGAACTGAAGCCCCAGGATCTGGTGGTGCTGTACAAGCGGGTCGCCCAGGCGGGTCAGGTCTGGACGTATGCATCCCTTGGAGAAGCGCTGGGCATGAGCCCGTCTCAGGTGCATCGCAGCGTCAAGCGCGCGGTGGCATCCGGCTTGGCGCTGGAAAAAGGCCGCGGCGAGTGGGAGACGGTACGCACGGCGCTGCATGAGTTCGCGGTTCACGGTGTGCGTTACGCCTTTCCTGCCGTCATCGGACCGCTAAGGCGTGGCATTCCTACGGCCTTCGGGGCGCCGCCATTGTCCATTGCCATTGCTAGTTCCCCTGGGGATGCACCGGTGTGGCCAAGCGCGCAGTGCACGGCCAAAGGCCCCAGCTTGTCGCCGTTGTCGGCAGGTGCGCCCAACGCTGCGCTGGCCGACCCCGCCTTGCACCAACTGCTGGCGCTGCAGGACGCGCTGCGCAGCGGGCGCGCCCGCGAGCGAGCGCTCGCGGCGCGCTATCTCAAGCAGTCACTGGGGCTTGGCGATGCGGTCTGACGATTCCAATTTTCCGCATCTGCTTGTGATTGCGGATGCACTGGGCGAGCTTTGCGACCACGTGGTCTTCCTTGGCGGTGCAGTTGTTGGCCTGCTGGTGTCGGATTCATTGGCGGAGAACGCTAGTCAAGCATTCAGGTCACATCGTTCAGATCATCCCTAAGAGGAGAAAAATAACGCATTCATCTCAATATCGGCTGGAGCCTCGCCCTTTATCGTTTCGCGGAGGGCTTCACGCGCACCTTGCTCCATTTCGATCACTGCCATGTAAAGGCGCGCTCGCCAATAATTGAAGGCCGTAAGTCTCACCTTGCAGGCTCTGGCATTCGCACTGTGTCTCAGTCCTGCGAGAAATGCCGCCTCTGTTTCGACAGGGATATCTTCGAAAATCTTCTCGACCAGCGGTAAGAATTCTCCTTTCACGCGTGCCCTAATCTTGTAGATATCGTCCCAGGTTTGCAGCTTTTCTCTCCGGCACGGGCATTCGCTTGTGAGGCTGATGACGAGCTGCGGGAGGCCCGCATCCGAGGAAACTCCAACTTGGATTTCATCGGGGTGCACCATTTCGGTCCAGGGGTAGAAGCTTAGGCGTCTGTGTATTCCGTTAAAGAGCAGGTCCTTTGCTAACTTTGCTTTTGAGTTGCAGGTTTGACAGATGGGGATCAGGTTTCCCGGATGAATTCCATACAGCGGATATTTGTCCTTGGGAAGAATGTGATCATAAGGTCCGCGCCATTGCCCGTCCTCAGCGCTTGACCGCATCTGCGCCAGTGATTCTGTGCCGCAGACGCAACAAATGTTGCCATTTCCTGGCGGAGCGCTATCTCGAAAGCGCGAAAAGTGATTTGACACGGTCTCGCCGCAAGTTGTCTCTACCCCGACCAGATCGGCAGTTCGCTCGTACAGGTGGGCCGCCAATTGCTTCAGTTCCTTAAAAATCGTATCCGGAATAGCTACCAGAGGAACGGAGCGGTCTCCTAGGAAGTTGGTGGGCTCGATGTTCGCGTCTATGGCTGCTAATAGAGATGCCTTATCTGCATTCATCAGAGTAGAAGCGCTGGTGCGAAAATTAGAAATTTTCTCGAAGGTGGGATCATTGCTGAAAACTGCAGCATAGAGCCCCTCCGGCATTTGATGTTCGTCGACGGGTCGCCCGTGTAGTGCAGAGATCACGACTTCTCTAAGTAATTGGTTGAGTCCTGTGAAAATTCTTGACGGCTCCAGGCATGGATTGATGCTTAAGAGCATTATTCGGACCCCAATCGCTTGATCAGATAGGAGCGTTCCATCGAATCACCTAACGATTCTGTAAGCCAAGCTATTTTCTGATGCGTACTCATTTGCGAACTATCCAGCTTCGAACGGATTTCCGAAATGGCTGTATCGGAAATCGCTGCTTTCAGATCGAAGTGCTTCTTGATCAGTACATCGAATGATGCGCCGAACGTCTCGCTCGCGGGCAAGTCCATCGTCGTTGCTCCATCGGACCTCTGGAAATGAAAAACCGACTCCCGAGGTAATGACGAGACCAGGAAGGGTGAGTGAGAAGAAATGAGTGCTTGTGAAAAACCCGATTCGAGATTGGCGCGGCGGAAGTCCGAATGGAATCGCGTTCGCCAGCTCGGATTCAGATGTGTCTCGGGCTCGTCGAACAGAAAAAGCGTTTCGGCATCGCCTAGCAGCAAGACAGCGCCGAGCGTCAACAATAGCTGAAGCTCGCCGTCGCTGAGATCGTCTATGGACACCGCGTCCTGGCCATTGGTCATCCACAACTCGCTCACGGACAGCGGCAGCTTTCCCTTGAGTGGCTTTTTGACGTGCCCCTGAAAGTTGTCGTGGCGCAGCTCCTTTTTCATATCTGAGGGCCATTCCGCAACGCCAAGCAGTTGTAGCTTGTAGAGCGAAAGGAACCACGCGGCGGGATCTCGATGGTTCTCCTGAAGCCGCCGTTGAACCAGCGGATCCATGTAGTCAATTTCAATGTCCGCGGCCAGATGATCAAGCTGGTACCGTTCGTACTGCACCTCTGAGGATCGGGATGATCGCGGCGTCAGTTTTTCGCTCCCTGCTATTTCGATGAGTCGCTGAATATCACTCGCTGCATCTTTAGCGGCAGAATGGCCTCGGAGATCGTAATGAAGAATCGCCCTTTGAGGCTGGCAGAATGGAACTTCGCTCCAGATATCATTGAGTAGATTGTTGTCGAGCATTCCGATAACCATGATCAGCAGCGAGGCGCAGTCATAGTCAAGGAAAATACTTCTCGGCGCGGGTGTGTCCCTATCATTCAAGGTGAAGCTGTCTGCACTTATTGTCTCTTCATTGAGTGCGAATATTCCCGGATGCCGCTTCAGATATCTTTCTTCAATTGCATCGGTGCTGCGCGATGCTGAGACGGCCAAGTTCAGCTCGTCCTGATGCCTTGAGCGGACCCGGATGACGTCATGGAACTGAACGGCATTTTTCAGGAACGGGCGCTGCAGATTCTCTGATAAGCCGGAGGCGTATCCGACAACTCGGGGTAGTCGAACCTCATTGAGGTTCACTGCCTCGCTGACCGTTTCCCATCTGACTTTATCAACCGCAGCTGGCGAGGGCGCGCGAAAATCGCGAAGGATCCTGATTTTTAGGCCTTCGCGAGTGTCGATCACATAACGAATCGGCGCTTCGATTTGCGGCGAGGTCAGCTCGTAGGTGACGCAGAACGTGAATCCAAGGCTGTCTCTGACCTTGAATTCAGGTCGCTGGCGGCGCTCGAGATAGGCAAAGATCTCGGCGATAAGCTCCATCACTTGCGATTTTCCCGAGCCGTTGGGGCCAATCAGGACACTTACGTCGTCCCGAGAGGATGAAAAATCGAATGTCTGGTCCTTAAGGCCTTTATAGGTGCCGATGAGCTCAAGACGGATCAGTTTCACTATGGCTCCTGATGGTGAACTTCCCTGAATGCTCTAACCCATCACGCTGGCGGCTTGTGCTGCGACCTAGTGCGGCGTTCCGGTCGTTAGAAGACGGCGCGTTGGGGCATTAGACCTTTTTGCGGCCGCGCTTTGGTTTGGGCGTGGCGGCGCGCTGGGTGCGGATGCGTTCCAGCAGCACGCTGGCCGGTTCCTCGCTGGGGTCCTGCGGCACCAGTTCACCGCGGAAGGCCTTGGCGAGCAGGCTTTGGGTCAGGGCGTCGATGCGCTGCTGGGCGGCGGCGACCTTGGCTTCCAGCTGGTCGGCGTAGGCGAAGAGCTGTTCGACGCGGCGGACGATTTCGGCTTGTTCGGCAGGCGGTGGGACACCGATCGGCAGAGCCATTAATGCACCCTGAGTGAGCTTTGCCCTGCCAGTGGTGCCTGTCAGCCATGGAACGACGTCGTAGTGCATCAAGATATAGCAGAGAAATGATTGTCCGACCCTGTCATGCGCGCGGAGTGCGTGGACATGGTTGTTGACCCAGCACTTGCCTGAGTACATATAGGCGATTGGTTTAGCTCGCCCGTAGAAGGTTTCGTCTTCGGTGACGAGCACCAAATCGTCATCGAAAATGAACTCGTCGACTCGATCAACTTCACCATTCGCGCCAAAGTAGGGATACGCTCCACCTTCTCGTGCTCGTAGCTCTTTCTTCACTGGAACGCGCATGCTGTCCAAGCACTCGGCAAACGCGGCTACGCTGGAGACCACCCAACTTCCGGGTACCTTGGGCGTTCTCGTTTCCGTGTCTGGTGCGATCAGTGGCTTGAATTTCGTTCGGGGTGAAGCCTGTCGTTCCTCAAGAATGCGCGTGAGGTATTCGTCAGCGGATTCGAGGTTGCTGGTAGAGCCGGTATCTCGCCAGTCCTGCGTCAGACCCCCGTTCGCAGCCGCAGCAAGTGTGGCACGACGGAAGCGCTTGAGGAGGGCGGGGATGGCGTCGATGCGGGCCTTGAGGGTGTCGATCTGGGCCAGCAACGCATCCAGCTTCTGCGCGATGCGCTTTTGCTCTGCCTCGGGTGGCAAACGGACGGGAAAGTTCTCGACAAAGGCACGGGGGACGCGACGAAGGCCGACAGCGCCGGTCATGTTTTCTTCGCCTTCGCGGAGGAACTGTGCGCTCTTGATGACCGCCAAGAGATAGCTTGGAGAAATTCCAGCATCACAACCGCGCAATACGTGGAATTCAGAGCTGCCAGCGCCTGCGCCGTTGGGTAGGCCAGCGACGAGTGCGGCTTTACCATTTTCAAAGCAAGGCGTCACCTTGGCGAAAATTACATCGCCATTCTCGAAATGCGTGTAGGCCTTCTTAACCTCATGCCACGGGCGAGAGTCGTAGTTCAATTGGTCCCTGAAGTTAGTCGGTGCATGCGACATCGGTACGAAGCCGATTTCCATGCCGTCGTCCCACGCGGATTTGGGCCCCATCGCACAGATCTCACCGATGGTCGTTTCCGCCCACCCTTGCGGCAACTCACTCACCGTCCACCTCGCTGCTGGTCACTTCCAGCCCCATCACCTCGGCCAGCAGCCGCTTCTGTTCCAGTGCTTCGTCGCCGGCACCCAGCGCCTGCATCAGCGCGTCGAGTTCGCGTAGGGCTTCGCTGAGTTCGGCCATCGCTTCGGCGGCCAGCACTTCGGGCGCTGGCAGGGTATTGGCATCGACGCTGCCGGCGTCCTTGAGCCAGCTGATATCCAGCGAGTCGCCGCGCTCGGCGATCTGGGCGCGGGTGAAGCAACGGAAGCGGCCTTGTTCACCTTCATCGATGCGCGGGCTGGCGCCGTTGGGATTGGCGCCGTAGGCCTCCTCGAACGGTTTGAGATGCGCCGGCCCGAACGGGGTGCGCTTGCCGAAGTTGGGCATGTTGCTGCGCAGGTCGTAGACCCACGTCGCCTGCGTGCAGCCGGTGTCCTGGCGCAGGTTGGCGGCGGTGCCTTTCTGGAAGAACAGCACATTGGTCTTGACGCCCTGTGCGTAGAAGATGCCGGTGGGCAGGCGCAGCAGGGTGTGCAGGTTGCACTTGTCCATCAAGTCGCGGCGAATCTCGGTACCGACGCCGGCCTCGAACAGCACGTTGTCCGGCAGCACCACGGCGGCGCGGCCACCGGGCTTCAGACCACGGTAGATGTGCTGCAGGAAGGCGAGCTGCTTGTTGCTGGTCTTGTAGGTGAGGTCGTCACGGGTGGGTCCGCCGCCGCCCTTGGCGGTGCCGAATGGCGGGTTGGACAGGATGATGTCCACCTTGGGCAAGGCGGCGCCGGCATTGCCGAGGCTGTTGCCGAGCTGGACCACGCCGGCGCCTTCGCCGGACATGCCGTGCAGCAGGCAGTTCATCAGCGCCAGGCGGCGGGTGCCGGGCACCAGCTCCGTGCCGGTATAGGCCTTTTGCTGCTGGAAGCGGCGGGCCTTGTCGTCGAGCGTGTACAGATCGTCGGTGTTGGCCTTGATGTAGGCATCGGCGGCGATCAGAAAGCCGGCGGTACCGGCGGCCGGATCCTGCAGGGTTTCGCCAGGCTGCGGCTGCAGGCAGCGGATGATGGCGTCGATCAGCGCACGTGGGGTGAAGTACTGGCCGGCACCGGACTTTGTCTCGTTGGCGTTCTTCTGCAACAGGCCTTCGTAAAGGTCGCCCAGGCCGTCCTCTCGCGCGCTGAACCAGTCCAGCCCGTCGAGCGCGGTGACCAGGGTTTCCAGGTGGCGTGGTTCCTTGAGGCGGGTCT
This sequence comes from Xanthomonas sp. fls2-241-TYG-148, assembly GCF_030208815.1. Classification (NCBI taxonomy): domain Bacteria; kingdom Pseudomonadati; phylum Pseudomonadota; class Gammaproteobacteria; order Lysobacterales; family Lysobacteraceae; genus Xanthomonas; species Xanthomonas sp. fls2-241-TYG-148. The sequence continues at coordinate 920,745 of NZ_JARVTE010000001.1, read as the reverse complement.
GCGCGTCTGCGTAGATGGCGGCGATCATCGGATCGCTGCTCTTCCCTAAGTCCAGCAGCATCTGCCGGTAGTGGTTGAGCAGGTTGAGGCCGGACTTGCCGTTGAGATCGGGCCAGCGGCTGCCGGCGGGCAGCTTGTGCTCGAAGGCGTCGTTGTTGCGTACCTGCTCGTATTCCATTTTGACGAACAGCAACAGCACCAGCTCGGTGACGTAATCGCTGTAGTTGATGCCGTCGTCGCGCAGGACGTCGCAGAGGTTCCAGAGTTTCTGGACGATGTCGTTATGGGTCATGGGGTGCTGCCTTGTTCTGAAGTGGTGCGGGCCGGCAGCGCGATGCTGGAGGCCGGCGTGTTGATGGCGTAACGGGTGCTGCGGCCACTGCCGGGCAGGCGGCGCAGGCAGCCTTTTTCCAGCAGGTCGGCCAGATGGCGGGTGGCAGTGGCCTTGGAGACCTTGGCCACTGCCTGGTATTGCGAGGCGCTGATGCCGTGTTCGAAGCCGCGCTCGCCGCCATCGAGCAGGCGGTTGAGCACCTTGGCCTGTTCGGCCGACAGCGGCTGTGCGTGATGCTGCTGCCAGAAGCGTGCTTTGGCCAATACCCGATCGATACGGTGCAGTGCCTGCACCAGGCTGTCGTGCAGTGTGGTGAGGAACCAGTGCAGCCAGTGGGTGATGTCGAGCAGGCCTTTCTGGGTAGTTTCCAGGCTGCGGTAATAGCCGCTGCGGTCGGCGAGGATGCTGGCCGACAGTGCGTGGAGGCAGATCGCCTGCGGTTGCGCCTGGGCTAGGGCGAGATCGGTGAGTGCGCGGGTGAGGCGGCCATTGCCGTCGTCGAACGGGTGCAGAGTGACGAACCACAGATGGGCGATGCCGGCACGCAGCAGCGGATCCAGCGTGGCGTCGGTGCGCGAGCTGGCGAACCAGTCGAGGAAGGCGGCGAGCTGGGCGTCCAGGCCGTCGCGCGGCGGGGCTTCGAAGTGGACGGTGGGGCGGTCGAGCCGGCCGGAGACAACCTGCATCGGCTCATCGCCACGCAGTGCGCCGATGCGGATGCGCGTGGGCAGCAGGCTGTCCTGTTCGGCAAACAGCCAGCGGTGCCATTGCAGCAGGCGGGGCAGGTCCAGCGGGGCGTCGGCGTGGCCGGTGGCGTCTAGCATCAGCGCTGCCAGCCCCTCGCTGCGGCCAGTGGTGCGGCGCGGGCTGTCTTCGGCCAGGCCCAGATGGCGGGCCAGCGAGGAGCGTACCGAGCCGACATCCAGCCGCTCGCCCTCGATGGCCGAGGAGGTGACGATGTTGGAGAGCAGGGTGTCCAGCGCTTCGGCAGCCTGCTGGTCGCCGGCGACCGCGCCGGCCATGCCGAGCAGCTGGCCGTGGGCATGCTGGCAGTCGCGCAGCAGTGCCGCCAGGGCATCGGCCTGCCAGTGGAAGCGAGGCCAGTCGGGCTGCTGCCAGATCCAGCGAGGGCGGGGTTCGGTTGTTCGGTTGGGCATTGGTGAGCCGATTGGCTGGGTTAATTGGCTCTCTGGATGAGCCGATTATCCCGGCTAATCGGCTCATACGCCAGTGTGAACTACCGACTCAGCCCGTCTGTTCCCACAGATGCTCGCCCAGAGCACCCAAGATTTGGTCCAGCCGGCCATCGAGCAGGCGGTCCAACTGGAGGGCGCCGCCGTCCCCGCTGAAGTTGCGTTGCACCGTGTCGCGGTCCATCACCACCTCGTGTATCAACTGCTGGGCCAGCCGCTTGAGCCAGCGCCGCTGCACCGGCGTCCAGCTGCGTTGGGCATAGATGCCCTGCATGGCCTTGTCGACACGCTGCTCGAACGGCACCAATGCCTCGCCCAGCGCGGCACGGCGGATGTAGCCGATGATGCTGGCAGCGACCTCCTGCTGGGTGCTGTCGCGCCACGCGCCGCGCAGGTGGGCCTCGCTGTAGCCGTGCTGGTCGAGCAGCAGGCGTACCTCACGCAGCTGGGCGCGGGTGAGGTCGCGGGGGCGGTTGACGATGACGCTGAGCGCGGCGGACTGATTGATCTGCTCGCGAATGAAGGCGTTGAAACTGTCCAAGTAATCGGCCGGGGCTTCGTTGACGCCGTAGTTCTGTGCGCGTTCGAGCAGGGTGTCAGTGTGTTCGGAAATGACAGGGTAGCGGTCCGTGCCCAGCAGCACGCCCACTTCGGCCAGTTGCTCCACCAGGCGCGGGTGTTCGCGGAGGAAGCTGGCCGCATTGCGCGCGCCGAGCTTGTGCAGGTGGGTGTGCAGCACGGCGGGCGCCACGCCCCAGGAGGTTTCCAGCTCGCTGAGCTTGTCGCGCAGATCCGGGCGCTGCTCGGCGCGATGCTGGGCCTTGCGCAGCACGCGCATGATGCGCTGGCTCAACTGGTCGAGCGCGTCGTCGGCATGGCTGCCGCCGTTGCTGCCGGGGGCATCGAAGCTGCGCTGCTGGCCGAGCTCGTGGACCAGCTGCTCGATGCTGATGTTGGGGTCCTTGACCAGCGGGCGCATGGTATCGACGTCTTCGAGCGCGGCGTATAGATCGACCGGATCGAAGATGCGGAACACGGTCTTGCCGATGTCGTCGCAGCGGCGGGTGGCGCGGCCCTTCATCTGTTCGTAGAGGATGCGCGAGCGGACCCGGCGCATAAATACCAGGTTGGCGATACGCGGCACATCGATGCCGGTGGTCAGCAGGTCGACGGTGATGGCGATATTGGGGTAGCGCTCGTTCTTGTAGTTGCGGATCAGCTGGTCGACCTTGTCGCTTTTGCCGGTGATTACCGCAACGCTGGCCTGGTTGTAGTAATTGCCATGGACCTGTTTGAAGGCCTCGTCCAGCTGGTTCTTGACGCGTTCGGCGTGGGGCTGGCTGACGCAGAAGATCAGGGTCTTTTCCTCGCCGTCCGGGTCCAGTTCGATGGCGAGCTGCTCGCAGACGACCCGGTCGAAGTCCGCGGTGATCACACGCCGGTTGAACGACTCGATATTGAAGTCGAGCTCGTCTTCCAGGTCTGCGGTATCGACTTCGCCGGTCTGCGTGTTGATGACGCTGACGCGCTCGCCGCGATCGAAGTGGATGCCGTTCTTGCCGAGCGCGGTGGTGTAGCGGATGGGCGGCTCGTGGTCGATCAGCCAGTCATCTGCCACTGCTTCGCGGTAGCTGTAGGTGTAGATCGGCTTGCCGAAGATTTCGGTGGTGTGCTTGGCCGGCGTGGCGGTCAGGCCGATACGGCAGGCATCGAAGTAGTCGAGCACGCGGCGGTATTGCGACAGGTATTGCGCGTGGTCGCGCACGGCCAGCTCGCCGTCGGTCATTTCCTGGTCGAGCGTGTAACCGCGGTGGGCCTCGTCGACGACGATACAGTCGAAGGTGCCGATCGGTGGCGGGTTATCGGACTGGAAAATGCGCCGGACCATGGCCTGCACCGTGGCGACCTGCACGCGGGTCTCATCGGCGGTGCGGGTGTCGTCCAGGCCATCGAGGTTGTAGATCTGCGCAAGCGTCTGGTTCTGCTCCAGCTGCATGTCCTGCATCGTCTCGGTGGCCTGGGTGCCGAGCGCGGAGCGGTCGACCAGGAACAGAATCCGGTGGAAGCGCTCGGCCTTGAGCAGACGGTAGATCAGGCCAATCATTGTGCGCGTCTTGCCAGTGCCGGTCGCCATCGCCAGCAGGCAGTTGCGTGAACCCGATGCCAGCGCGCCTTCCACTGCCAGGATCGCGCGCTGTTGGTAGTCGCGCAGGTTGAGGTAGGCGAAGCCTTCCTGGGCCAGATCGCGCTCGGCCTGGTCGCGATCGCGGGTGAGCAGATCGGCGATGTCCTCGGGCGTGTGGAACTTCTGCAGCGGGCGCCGCAGATTGGCCGGTGAGCGCAGGTCGCGGAACCAGATGCCCGATTGCTCGGCCAGCTGTTTCACGAAAGGACGGCCGTTGCAGGCGAATGCCAGCGGCACCTGGAAATGGCCGCCCTGGCCATCGGCCCAGCCTGCGATCGAGGGGGCGGCCGGGTAGGCGGGGGCCAGCTCGCCACGCATCACAAAGTCGCGCGCGTAGCGCTCGGCCTGGGGAATCCGGTCGGCGATGTTGATCTGCTTGCGCTTGGCCTCGACGATGGCGACCGGCGTAAGGCCGGCGAACAGCACATAGTCGGCGTTGGCGCGCGGCACCTTGGTGGGCCACTCGGCGATGGCGAGGTTGCGACCTTTTTCCGGGCGGATGCCCTTGGCGTGGGTGAGGTCGAGCGAGTCTGCTTCCCAGCCGGCCTCGCGCAGCTGTTGGTCGATCAGGATGCGGGTGAGGTCTTCGCTGAGGTCGAAGTTGGTGCTGGCCTGCTGGGTGGCGCCGGCGACCTGTTGGGTGGCGGCCTGGCGGGCGGTGTCCGGCTGTTGCAGGCTGGCGATGCGTTGTTCGAAGTCCTGGCGAAGCCGTTGCAGTTCCTGTTCGCGTTGGACTGCCAGCGCCGACTGCTCGCGCGCTTCGACGTCCATCGCTTCGGCGAGCTCGGCGTTGAGCTTGGCTTCGCTGCTCTTGAGTTCGGCGAGCGCCTGGCTCTGGTCGTGTTGCTGGCGGGCGGTATCCAGCTCCGCTTTCAGGCGATGGACCTCGGCCTGCACTTCACGCAACGGCGCGGCTGGATCCTTCGGGGGCAGGAAAGCACCCGCCTTGAATTCGGCGGCGTTCCTGCCGAAGGCCCGGTGGTACCAGACCGCCAGGTCGCGGGCGACCTTCAGGCCATCCATCGCTTCGCGGTGTTGCGTGGTGAAGCCGTGGGTCGCCTTGTTGCCCTCGACCCGCAGTACGTGGAACAGCTCCTGGATCCGCCGGTCCAGGCGCAGCTCGCGTGTGAGCTGGTAGATCAGATCCGCCTGGGTTGTCCGTTGGTCGTGGATGATGCCGGCGCGCCCAGCGAGATCCTGGGCAACTGCTTCGGCGAACTGCCGGAGCTTGATCAGCGTGGTGTTGGGATCACTGGCAAAGACCTGCTCGGCCATCGAGGCCAGCTTGAAGAAGACCGGATCGTGTTCCTGCAGGAAGGAAAAGTTGCTGTCGACAGTCACACGCGTATCCGTACTTGGCGCCCGGCGGGATGGCATCGCGCGGTAGCCCTCATAGGTCACCGATGCTGCCGTCGTCATTCTAACGCCGGATGCGATGGACCGATATGCGATGGCTTGGGCCGTCTGCGGCGACCTTGTTGGCAGCTGCGCAAGTTTTCCCATGAGTTCCCAGTCTTTTGGCGATAACCAAGTCGTTGCCGCGATGAAATTCGGCGGCAGCATAGATGCTTCTGCCTGATGATTCGTCTGGAATGGCCCTACTGCCTAATATGAAATTGCAGGTGCCGAAGGCCTTGACGGCGGTAATCCTTGACGGCGGTAATCTGTAGTAGCACGATCACTCCACGGAGCCTCGAAACTCCACGTATAGCGGTACCCACCTCCGACAAACCGGTGGGTTTTTTGTGCCTGCAACTTTGCTGGTGCAACCGACGCGATGCTCTGCGTCGGGAGGGCGGCTAATACAACACCCGCAAGGGGAATACGCCCGCCGGCTATACGCGGTTTCGAGCCTCCCGACTTCCCGTCCGTCGCCTTGCGGCGGGCGGGCTGATTCCATGGAATGAGGAGCAGGCCATGTCGGACGTTGTACGCGATGTGCAGTCACACCCGGGCTACTACCTGCCAGAAGGCGCGCAATACCGCTTGCAGCACCTGCGTGACCATATGCGTTTCTTGGCGCGCTTGGCGCAGCCGCGTACGCAAGCGGAAGAACAGGCGCGGCAGCCCGCTATCTGCATGGACGAGCTGGCGTTCTGCCTGGAGCTGCTGGCGGCGCAGGTGACCCAGGTGCTGGACGAGGTGCACTGGCCTGCGGTGGTGGCACGCGAGGCGTGATGGCTGACAAACGAAAACGGCAGGCCGATTGCGCGGCCTGCCGTTCGTTTTTGTGTTGCCGGCCCGCTGCTTAGAAGCGGAATTCGCCGCCCAGGCTGATCGTGTCCACGTCGACATCGATGCCGCTGAACTCGCCCTGGTAGCGGGTGTAGTTGACGCTCAGGCCCCAGCGGCTGTTGAAGTCGTAGCCGAGGTTGGCGCCGTAGTAGGCCTTGGTGGAGCTTTCGTCGTCCACTACGTCGAAGTCGTCTTCGCGCACCTGTGCGGTCATGCGGGCGATGCCGACGCGTGCGCCGATGAAGAAGCCGGTGTTGTCGGCGCCGAAGTTCTTCTTCGCCACCACGCCCGCGCCCAGCGCGACGAGGTCGAAGTCGGTGTCGTTGCCGAGGTCCTGGTTGTACAGCGAACCGATGTGGCCTTCGACGCCGATGTTGGGGGTAAACCAGTAGCCGCCACCGATGCTGGCGGCGGTGTCGGTCTCGCTGTCGCGGAAGCCGTCAACGCGCACTTCGGTGTCGCTGCTGCCCACTTCACCGCGGACAAAGGCTTGGCCGGCGACGGCCTGCATCGACACGGTGGACAGGGCAACGGCTGCAGCGAGAGTCAGAATCTTGTTCATCAGGTCCTTCCAAAAGTGGGTGCGCCCATCTGGGCAGGCGGCACTCTGAGGCCCATTCAGGTTGATGTCAATGATTTGTTAATTCGCAAAGGGGACATCGCTGCGCTCGCTCCTTGAACAGCAATGCGTGCGCTGATTGCTGAAGACGGCTTTCCAGCCAATAACGCATTGCGTCAGTAGTCTTTCAACGGCCCGGACATCCAGATGACTTTGCCGGCCAAGACGTGCCTGCCATACGTGAGCGTGCCGCGCTTGCCTACGATATTCAAAGTGAAAGACGGCGGCAGATCTTTGCGTCCGGGATTGGTGAAGGTCACGCGCAGCTCGTTTGCCTCTCGGTTGGAGTGCCACTTGGTGCTACCAAACGGCAGGCTGTGTGCCTCGATCTTGGGCCAATAAACCACCAGGCCGCCGATGCCGTCGTCGCCACCTCCGCCGTAGACGAGAAAGTCGTGGCCGCCGGCATCTGTTTCGAAGGAGAGGATGTCGCCCGTGGCGCTGACGCGGGGCGCTGCCAGCACTGCGACCAGCACCATCAGGCTGAGCCAGAGATTGCGTACGTGTGCCTTCATCATTCGTCCTTGTGTTGAGGCGGTCACGCTGGCGTTGCTACGGCAGGCTGTAGGGGCCAACGATCCAGGAGGCGTTGCCCAGGATGACGCGCTTCCCGATGGTCATGCGGCCGTTCTTGCCTTGAATCTCAAGCGTAAACGATGGCGGCAGTTTCGCGTCGCAGGGATTGACGAATCTGGCACCGGCGCGAGTATGTTCTTTGTCCATGTGGTACTTGGCAGCGTCAACTGGCAAGTCCCTCCGCTCATGGCCGGGCCAGCCAACCATGGCGCCGGCGATGCTGCCGTTTTCTTCGCTTCCGCCGCCTACATACAGCTCGACTTCGTAGCGATTATCAGTGCTTCGAAAGGTGACGACCGTGCTGGTGGCCAGTGCGGGCGCGCTGGCGACTGTCAACGTCACAAATAGCATTAGCCACACGGCGCTTCTTTGCATGATGCGGTAACGCATACAGCCTCCTTGCTTGGTATGACGCTGCGAATCTTGTCCGCTCGAATTTTGCGTTAGGGCTAGCCGCACACAACAGCCTGGCGTCTCCACGCAATGCTTTGAGATTCAGTCGCTACACCGGCGCAGACTTCAAAATCCCCGACAAACTCTCGCGCAGGATCAACTGCAGATGCATGCGGTTGAGTTCCATGCCGCTGGTCATCACGTTGTGCAGGCCGCCGCACATGGCGGCGACGGCGAAGACGCGGGCCTGGAATTCCTGCTCGCTGCTGGCCGGGTCGGCATGGCCGCGCAGCAGGCGCTTGAGCAGGGCGCTGAGGTGTTCGATCAGCGAGGCGCTCTGCCTGCGCATGAAGGCGGCCAGCACCGGGTCGCGCAGGGTGGCCAGGTGCAGTTCCAGATCGATGCGGGTGCGCTTGATGTTGATTTCCTGCAGCAGCCATTCTTCGAGCAGGCCGGCGATGAAGTCCACCACGTGCACGTTGGCCGGGCGTTCCACCAGCCACATCTGGCGGATGGCGCGCATGTAGTTGCGCTCCAGCAATGCGCGTACCAATGCGTCCTTGTCTTCGAAGCGTTGCAGCAGGGTGCCGCAGGACAGGCGCGCGCGTTCGGCGATGAGCTCGAAGCTGGTGGCCGACAGGCCGATCTCGTCGATGCAGCGTTCGGCGGCGTCCAGCACTTCGTCGACCAAGAGTTCTTCGCGCTGTTTTGCGGTACGCAGCAGAAGGACGTTGGACATGGCGAGCGGTCTGGAGGGGGCCTGCAGTATACCGGCGCGGGGTTACGCATCCGTTGTATGGCGCGGCCCGGATGAGGCGCCGGTCACGTCCATTGCACGGCGCTGGGGGCTGGCGCGGTGATGACACCGGTGGCGCGATGCGGCGGCAGTGGATGCCTGGTCGACCAGCTGTTCACGGCCGCTGTGCGACACGTGGAGCCCGGTTGTGCAGGAGATGGGTGTGAGTGAGAACAGTGCGGTTGCCGGTGTCTCGGCGCAATGGCCGGCGCGGTTGTGGGTGGTGCGGCATGGGCAGAGCGCGGGCAATGTGGCGCGTGATGTGGCCGAGTCCAATGGCGCGACGTTGATCGACCTGGAGCACCGCGATGCGGATGTGCCGCTCTCGGCATTGGGCGAGCGCCAGGCGCGGGCCCTGGGTGCGTGGATGGCGGGCTTGCCGGAGCATGAGCGGCCCACGTTGATCCTGAGTTCCACCTATGTGCGTGCGCGCCAGACCGCCTTGGCGGTGGCGCGCGCGATGGGCCAGCCAGACACGGCCGTGAGCGTGGACGAGCGGTTGCGCGAAAAAGAATTCGGCGTACTGGACCGCTACACCACGGCCGGCATCATCGCCACGTTTCCGGAGTTGTCGGAGCAGCGCAAGCTGGTGGGAAAGTTCTACTTCCGCCCGCCGGGTGGGGAGAGCTGGTGCGATGTGATCTTCCGCCTGCGCAGCATCGTGGGCGATCTGCAGCGCAACCATGTCGGGGCGCGGGTGCTGATCGTGGGGCACCAGGTGATTGTCAATTGCTTCCGGTATCTGATCGAGCAGATGGACGAGGCCACCATCCTGGCGATCGACCGCGAGGGCGACGTGCCCAATTGCGGGGTGACCGAATACGCCGCGGTGGCCGATGGGCAGTCGCTGGAACTGGTGCGCACCAAGTTCGTGCCGCCGGAGCTGGCGGATGAGCCGGTGACCACCGAATCCGATCGGCCGGCAGGAGCGCGCTGAGATGGCCGGGCCACGCGTGCGCACCGTCACCGCTGCGGCCTTGCGCGCACAGCCGCTGCCGGCGCCGGGCGGCGACAAGGAGCAGCGCGGGCGTGTATTGATCGTGGGCGGCTCGGCGCGCGTGCCCGGTGCGGTGATGCTGGCGGGCGAGGCGGCCTTGCGCGCAGGTGCGGGCAAGTTGCAGCTCGCCACCGCGGCCAGCGTGGCGCCAGGCATGGCCTTGGCCATGCCTGAGGCGTTGGTGCTGGGGCTGGGCGAAAATGGGCAGGGCGAGATCGTGCGCGGGCACCGTGCGCTGGATGCGGCCATGAGCGCATGCGATGCGGCGGTGATCGGCCCGGGCATGGCCTCGACGAATACCACTGCGGCGTTGGTGAGGCGGGCGATCGACCAGGCGGTGTGCACGTTGGTGCTGGATGCCGGTGCGTTGTCGCCACGGCTGCGTGCGCCGCTGGGGCGGCCCTTCGTGTTGACGCCACACGCGGGCGAGATGGCGGCCCTGGCCGGCGATGACAAGGCCGCGGTGGAAGCGGCGCCCGCCGACTACGCGTTGGCGTTTGCCAAAAAGATGCGCAGCGTGGTGATCGTAAAAGGTGCAGACAGTTTTATTGCCGCGCCGGAGGGTGCGTTGTGGGTACACCGCGGCGGTGTGCCGGGGCTGGGCACCTCGGGCTCGGGCGATACCTTGGCTGGCCTGATTGCCGGTTTTGCTGCGCGTGGATGCGATGCGCTGACCGCCGCGCTGTGGGGCGTGTTTGTGCATGCAACGGCGGGCAAACAGTTGGCCAAGCGTATTGGCACGGTGGGATTTCTGGCGCGCGAAATTCCGCTGGAAGTGCCGGGGATTCTGGACCGGTTGCCGAGGGGATGATCGACGCTCGTTGAGTTGATGCCGTGCGCAGACCAAAAGCCCCTCTCCAGCGGGAGAGGGGTTGGGGTGAGGGTACGTTTGCTGAAGTCGTGGAGCTGTCTTTCCAGTTGGGGTTTATGTTGTTGCCTTGATTGCAGGGGGCGGGTCGCACTCTTAGCAGACGTACCCTCATCCGGCCCTTCGGGCCACCTTCTCCCGAGGGGAGAAGGGAGTGTCCGATGGTGGATGGATGCATGGTTGCGCTCGTTTGTGGCGCGATGTTGCGCCGCGTTGGTCGGTTAGGCTTGGTCACCAACCTGGGAGGGTGCACGGTGAAGCGAGCGATTGCGTGGTCGATGGTGGGGGTTCTGGGAGTTTGGGGTGCTGCGACTGAAACGGTGTTGGCATCTGCATCTGCATCTGCATCTGCAACAGCAACAGCAACAGCAACAACAGCAGCAACAGCAACAGCAACAGCAACAGCAACAGCAACAGCAACAGCAACAGCAACGCCTATTCCGGTGCCGGCATCGACGGCATCTGCATCCACGCCCGCATCGAAGGCGGTAGAGGCTGCGGTTGCGGATGCTGCTGTTCCGCCAGCAGCACCTGCCGGCGCACTACGCGTTTACACCTCTGCCCAAGGCGCAACGCAGCAGATGCGTGTCAGCACTGTCGATGCGCCCACGGCAGGGCATGCGCTGACGGAGAAAGAGAACTCCATCTTCGTCAATCCACAGCGGCGGTTTCAGGCGTTGCTGGGCATTGGCGGGGCGATCACCGATTCCAGCGCAGAAACCTTCGCCAAACTGCCCAAGCAGGCGCAGCGGCAACTGCTCACCGCCTACTACGACCCGGACAAGGGCATCGGCTACACGCTGGCGCGGACCACCATCCATAGCTCGGATTTCAGCAGCGGCAGCTACACCTACATCAAGGAAGGCGATGCGGCGCTGAAGACCTTTTCGGTGCAGCACGATGCGAAATACCGCATTCCGATGCTGCGTCAGGCCATTGCTGCGGCCGGTGGCACGCTCACCACGTTTGCCAGCCCGTGGAGCGCGCCGGCCTTCATGAAAGACAGCAACACCATGCTCAAGGGCGGCAAGCTGTTGCCCGCGTATGCGCAGGCCTGGGCCACGTACTACACGCGCTTCATTGCCGCGTATGAAAAGGCCGGCATCCCGATCTGGGGCATCAGCCTGCAGAATGAGCCGATGGCAGTGCAGACCTGGGAGTCGATGCTGTTTTCTGCACAAGAGGAGCGCGACTTCCTCAAGAATCATCTGGGCCCGACCATGGCCAAGGCCGGCTATGGCGATCGCAAGATCATCGTGTGGGACCATAACCGCGACATGATGGTGCACCGCGCGCATGTGATCTTCGACGATCCGGAGGCTTCCAAATATGCGTGGGGCATGGGCTTCCACTGGTACGAAACCTGGGCCGGGTTCGCGCCGATGGTGGAGAACGTGGCGGCGGTGGCGCAGGCGTACCCGGACAAGCACCTGCTGCTCACCGAGGCGGCGGTGGAAAAATTCGACCCGGCCAAGCTGCAGCACTGGCCCAATGGCGAGCGCTATGGCACCGCCATCATCAACGACCTCAATCACGGTGCGGTGGGTTGGACGGACTGGAACATCCTGCTGGACGAGCACGGCGGCCCCAATCACGTGGGCAACTATTGCTTTGCACCGGTGCATGCCAACACGCGCACCGGCGAGGTGATCTACACGCCGAGCTATTGGTATATCGGCCACTTTTCCAAGTTCATCCGGCCTGGCACGCAGCGGGTGAGTGCGGCGAGCAGCCGCAGTAACCTGGCCACCACTGCGTTCGTCAACAGCGATGGCAGCCTGGCGACGGTGGTGATGAATGCCACGGATGTGGCGATCCGCTACAACCTGTATGTGGGCGATGCCTCCAGCGTGCTGGAGATTCCCGCGCATGCGATCCAGACGGTGGTGCTGGCGCAGTGATGATGCTGGGCGCTACGCGCATGTGCGTGCCACTAGCGCGCACATGCGGCCCGTGCAGCGTTATTCCCCGTGCACCGCCAACGCGGCATGGATCAAGGCGAGATGGCTCAACCCCTGCGGCAGATTGCCCAGGGCATCGCCAGTGTGGGCGTCCACCATTTCCGGCATCAGGTCCACATCGTTGCCCAGGCGCTCCAGCAGCCGCTCGAACAGGCGCCTGGCTTCGTCGCGTTCGCCCAGCAAGCCGTAGGCTTCCACCATCCAGAACGCGCAGGCGGTGAATGTGCCTTCGCGCTGCTGCATGCCGCTGTAGCGGTATAGCAACTCGTCGCAGCCCAGTTCTCGGCGGATGGCGTCGCGGGTGGAGACCATGCGGGCGTGGCGCACCTCGGCCAGGCCGAAGCGCGAGGCCAGCATCAGGCTGGCATCCAGGTCGTCGGTGCCGGCGTAGAAGGTGTAGGCCTGCTTGGACTCGGACCAGCAGTGCTCGTCGATCCAGGCCAGGATGCGCGCCTGCTCGCGCTCCCAGCGCGGCAGCATGGCCGACGACAGGTGGCCGGCCTTGGCCAGCTCGCTGGCACGGCGCAGCGCCATCCAGCATTCGATCTTGGACATGGTGTAGTGCTCGTCCTGCTCCAGCTCCCAGAAGCCTGCGTCCTTGCGCATCCAGGCATCGGCACATTCGTTGCCCAGCTCGAACAACTGACGTGCCGTTTCCGGGTCCAGGATGTGGCCGGCATCGACAAAGCGCGCGGTCATCTCGAACACATCGCCGTACAGGCACAACTGCAATTGGTCATTCGCGGTGTTGCCAACGCGGACCGGGCGGGTGTCGCGGTAACCGGCAATGTCGATCTCGCGCTCATCCGGTACCAGCTCGCCATCGAGCGTGTAGCACGGGCGAATCCAGGGGCGGTGGCGGCGAATGGTGTGCATCAGCCAGCTGAAGGCAGCCTTGGCATCGGCCAGTGCGCCCACGCGCAGGAACGCCTTGGTGGTGTACGCGGCATCGCGCACCCAGGCGTAGCGGTAGTCCCAATTGCCATTGCCACCGATCTGCTCCGGCAGCGAGGTAGTGACCGCCGCGGCAATGGCGCCGGTGGGCGAAAACCACAGGAATTTCAGCGCAAGCGCCGAGCGCACCACGGTGTCGTGGTAACCGTTGTCGTAGCTCAGGTTGCCGCTCCATTCGCGCCATTCCTGATCGCTGCGGTCGATGCGGCCGTCGATATCCGCCAGTGGCGGCACCGGCAAGGCCTCGCGCTCGGATGCGAGCAGTGCCACGAGCTGGCGATCGCCGGCGGCAATGCGCAAGGTGCCGCGCACGCTGCGGTCGTCGCAGTGTGCGATCTGCACCGCCTCCGCGTCGAAGCGCAGCATGGTCATCAACGGGCCAACGTGGTGCACGCGGCCGTTGGGCGTGTCGCTCTGCCACGGCGTCGCTTCGCCTGCGCGTGTGCCTGGCTGATAGATGAGCTCGAACACCACCTCGCCTTCCAGCCCGTCGATGCGCCGGGCCAGCTCCGACCACGGCAGCCGGCCGGCCTCGCCACTGTTGACCGATTCGGTGAGGCGCGCGCGGCCACTGGCGGTGATGTAGGTGGTTTCCAGCACATTGCTGCCGTCGCGGTAGCGGCGCTCCACTTGCTGCAGGTCATGCGGGCACAGCGAAAAGAAACCGCCATTGCCGGCATCGAGCAGGCGATCGAACAACGGTGGCGCGTCCATCTTCGGCACGCACCACCAGTCGATGCCGCCATCGGCACCGCACAGCGCCACCGAGCGGCCGTCACCGATGGCGGCATAGCCGGCAATCGGTAACGTGCCGCTGGCATCGCGGCGGAACTGGGCGCTGGGGCGACTCAAGACAGCAGCAGGCCGCCGGTGGCGCCGAACACTTCGCCGGTGACATAGCTCGATTCCTGCGAGGCGAGCAGCACGTACAGCGGTGCCATCTCCACCGGCTGGCCGGCGCGCTTCATCGGCGTTTCCGAGCCAAATTCCGGGATCTTTTCCGGCGGCTGGCCACCGCTGGGCTGCAGCGGCGTCCACACCGGGCCCGGCGCCACGGCGTTGACGCGGATGCCTTTCTCGGCCACCTGCTGCGCCAGCCCCTTGGTGAAGTTGACGATGGCCGCCTTGGTGGAGGCGTAGTCGAGCAGGGTGGGCGAGGGCTGGTAAGACTGGATCGAGCCGGTGTTGATGATGGATGCGCCCGGCGGCAGATGCGGGATGGCCGCCTTGCACAGCCAGAACATCGCGTAGACGTTGGTCTTGAAGGTGGCGTCGAACTGCTCGGTGGTGATGTCGGCGATGTCCTTGATGGCGGTCTGCTTGCCGGCGATGTTGATCAGCAGATCCAGGCCGCCGAGTTCTTTCACCGCACGTTCCACCAACTGGTTGCAGAAGGCTTCGTCCTTGAGGTCACCCGGTACGGCGATGGCCTTGCGGCCTTCGGCCTGGATGAGCTGCACCACCTCGGCGGCATCCCGCTCTTCTTCGGGCAGGTAATTGAGCACGATGTCTGCACCTTCGCGCGCATAGGCGATGGCGGTGGCGCGGCCAATGCCCGAGTCCGCACCGGTGATCAGCGCCTTGCGGCCCTGCAGGCGGCCGAAGCCCTGGTAGCTCTGCTCGCCATGGTCGGCCTTGGGTTGCAGCGCATGAATGGTGCCGGGCGCTTCCTGGGTCTGCTCCGGAAAGGTGGGCTGCGGGAACTGGGTGAGCGGGTTCTGCATTGCGTATTGGTTCTTCGTGCTGGACATGCACGGGTCTCCTGTCGAGGGGGAGTGGGGGCACGCAGACGGCTGCGCACCGAGCGGCGCCCAGTGTGGAAAGCGATGCGCTGTGCAGCAGTGAACGAATGTTGTGCATGGTGTGAATGCGTGACCGCACGCAAACCGTGCAGATATGCGTCAATCACCACCACGACGGTGGGCGCAATGACGAGGTACACGATGCGGTGGGTGGGAATCGATGGCGCGCGCAGCGGTTGGCTGGCGGTGTGGGACACCGAGGACGCGTTGGCATTTGCGTATTACGCAACGGTGCAGGACGTGGCGCATGCACTGCGTGCGGCCGAGGTGATCGGCGTGGATATTCCCATTGGCCTGAGTGAGCACACCCCGCGCGCGGCCGACGTGCAGGCGCGCCGTTTCGTGGGCGGCCGCCGCGCCTGCAGCATCTTTGCTGCGCCTCTGCGCGGCATGTTGCATGCGCAGTCGCAGCCGGAAGCATCGCGCCTGCATCGTGCGCTGGATCACGACAAGCAGCGCGGCTTCGGTGTGCAGTCCTTCGGGTTGTTGGACAAGATCCGCCATTGGGATGCCGCCCTGCGCAGCGATGCGGCCTGGGCTGTGCGCGTGCATGAGGTGCACCCGGAAGTCTCGTTCGCCGTGCTCAACGGCGGCCAGGGACTCGCCGCTGGCAAGAAGACGCCGGCCGGCCATGCACAGCGCATCGCGTTGCTCGGCGAACACGTCGGCCACGCGCGGGTGCAGGCGCTGCTGGCGGCCGTGCCGCGGCGCTTGGCTGCGCCGGATGATGTGCTCGATGCGCTGGTGGCGTGCTGGAGTGCGCAGCGGATTGCGGCAGGCACCGCCGGCAGCTTGCCTGCGGTGGTGGAGCATGACCGCCATGGCTTGCGCATGGCGATCCGCTACTGACGCACCGCGTTAGCGCGCCGACATCGAATACGGCCGCTGCGCGGGGTCGGTGGCCCATTGCTGATTCGGCGTGGCCTGCATGCGGAAGCGCAACTCGCCGCCGGCCTGGATCTGCGCGTGCGTCAGATAGGCGCGCGTCAGCGGCTGGCCGTTGAGGGTGGCGCTGCCGATGTACGGGCGTGCATCGCTCACGCCTTCGGCGATCACGCTGAAGCGCTTGCCGTTGGGCAGGTTGAGCGTGGCGCGCGGCAGGAACGGGCGGCCGATGATGTACTGATTGCTGCCCGGCGCCACCGGGTAGAAGCCCAGCGTGGTGAACACGTACCAGGCCGACATCTGGCCGAGGTCGTCGTTGCCGGCCAGGCCTTCGGGGCCGGCGTGGTATTGGGTGTCCATGATCTGGGTCAGGCGTGCCTGCGTGCGCCACGGCTGGCCGGCATAGGCGTACAGATACGCGACGTGATGGCTGGGCTCGTTGCCATGCGCATACCAGCCGATCAGCCCGGTGATGTCTTCCATGTGCTCGAACACCTTCGGGTCCACCTTGGCGTCGAACACCGCATCCAGCCGCGCCAGTAGCTTGTCTTCGCCGCCATGCGCGGCCGCCAGGCCGGCGACGTCCTGCGGCACGTACCAGGAGTATTGCCAGGCGTTGCCTTCGGTGTAGTCGCTGCCATAGCCGCTGGCAGAGGGGTCGAACGGTTCGCGGAAAGTGCCGGCGCGGGTGCGCGCGCGCATGTAGCCAGTGGCCGGGTCGAAGGCGTGCTTCCAGTTGGCAGCGCGCTTGCTGAATTCTGCGGCGATGGCGGGCTTGCCTAACTTGTCGGCCATCTGTGCGATGGTCCAGTCGTCGAATGCGTATTCCAGGGTTTTGGAGGCGGCTTCGCCTTCTTCGTCGATCGGCACATAGCCCAGTTCGCGGTACTGCGCGATGCCGTCGTAGGGGCCGTAGTTGGCGCTGGCCACCATGGCATCGAGTGCTTCGTTGGCATCGAAGCCGCCGATGCCTTTCATGTAGGCATCGGCAATCACCGGCACGGCGTGGTAACCGATCATGCACCAGGTTTCCAGGCCATGAAACGCCCACACGGGCAGGATGCCGTAGGCGCTTTCCCGGCGTGAGGCGAGCAGGGAGTTGACCACGTCGCTGGTGCGCTGCGGCGGTTGCACCAGGGTGAGCAGGGGGTGCAGGGCGCGGTAGGTGTCCCACAGCGAGAAGGTGGAATAGTGGCTCCAGCCGGTGGCCTGATGCACGGCGTTGTCCGGCCCGCGGTAGCGGCCGTCGCTGTCCATGAACAACGTGGGCCCGAGCAGCGTGTGGTACAGCGCGGTGTACAGCTGGGTGCGCTGCTGCGGCGTGCCGTGTGCATCGATCGCCGACAACGCCTGTGTCCATTGCGCGCGTGCATCGGCGCGCACGCGGTCGAAGTCGAAGCCGGGCACTTCGGCGGCCAGGTTCGCAATGGCACTGTCTTCGCTGACCGGCGACAGCGCTACGGTGACCACCAATGGTGTGCCGTCATTGGCAACATCGAACACGCCCACCAGCTGCCGGCCTTCGATCTGCGCACGTTGCGCGGGGTTCTTGTCACCCGGCGGCGGGAAGCCCTTGTACGGGATGTCCTGCTCGGTGTCGTGCAGTTGCGTGGCGGTGAGCGGGCGCGAAAAGCGCATGGCGAAATACAGTTGCCGGCCCGGCGCCCAGCCACGCGTTTCGCGGAATCCGGTGATCGTGCCATCGCTGCGCACGCGCAGGCGCGACCACTGCACCTTGCCTGGGTAGTCATAGAGGCTGGTGCGCAGATCCACCAGCACATGCGCGGGCACGCCCTTGGGGAACTGGTAGCGGTGCACGCCCACGCGCGCGCTGGCGGTGAGTTCGGCGCGGATGTTGCGGTCTTTCAAGGTCACCGCGTAATAGCCGGGCTGCGCCTGCTCGCTGGCGTGATCGAACTGCGCGGTGTAGCCGCTGCCGGGTGTGTTGGCATCGCCGCGTTCTAGCTTCACCGCACCGGCGATCGGCATCAGCAACACATCGCCCAGGTCCGAATGCCCGGAGCCGGAGAAATGCGTATGCGAGAAGCCGACAATCGTGCTGTCGCTATGCCGGTAGCCGGCCGCCCAGCCGTAGGCCTCCTTGCGCGGTTTGATCTGCGTATCCGGACTCAACTGCACCATGCCGAACGGCACCGTGGCGCCGGGGTAGGTGTGGCCTTCGCCACCGGTGCCGATGAAGGGATCAACCGCGCGATAGGCCGAGTCGGCGGCGCGTGGCGCGGCAGGGCTGGCGAAGACGGCAAGGCCGGCCAGCAGCGCCAGCCAGCGGATACGGGACAATGCGATCAACCGATGCTGCATGCGGGACGACTCCGGGCAAGTGCAGCGCCGGACCGTAGCACAGGCCCTTCACTGGATCGACGGCGCCGCACAACGCCGTGCATGCTGCCGCGCTTGTGTCCGCCACTGCGCACCTGCACGCCCGCCGGCCACGTGGACGTGCATCAACGCGCGCGCTTCGCGGCCAGCACCGCCACGGTTGCCAGCGCAGCTAGCGCCGCGCCGATGGCCAAGGTGTTGCGCCCCGCATGTGCACGCACGGCCGGGCGACGGCGGAAGCCGCCATCGATACCGCCGGCGATGGCAGGTGGGCCAAACACGTTGCCGCTGGAGCGGCCCACGCGCGGTGCTTGCGCGAAGTAACGCTGAAAGAACCGGCTCATCGCACGTGCGAACAGATTGGGTGCCAACGCATGGCCAACCCGCATGGCCTGCACGGCCGGGCCGATCACCACGGTGTTGCGCGGGCGATCGAGCAGCCGCACCACCGCCTGCGCCACGGTGCGCGTGTCCAGCATCATCGGCGGGCCGGTGACGCGGCGGCCCACGTAGTTGGCCCCGTGCGACAGCCCCGGCGTGTCGACGAAGTACGGGTACACATCGCAGACATGCACCTTGGGGTGATCGATCAATTCCGCGCGTAATGCTTCGGAAAACCCGCGCTGGCCGAACTTGCTGGCGCTGTAGGCGGCGGCGTAGGGCGTGGCGGCAAATCCGCCCAGCGAAATCATGTTGACGAACACGCCATGGCCTTGTTCGACAAAGATGGGAATGGCGGCGTGCGCATCGTGCATGCGCCCGATCAGGTTGGCCTGCACCACCGCCGTGCTCGCTTCGATGGGCACCTCGTGGAAGTTGCCCACCGTGCCTACGCCGACATTGCCAAACCATAGGTCGATGCGGCCCAGAAAACTGCGCGCGCTGGTGGCAAGCGCCTGCACCTGATCGGCCTGTTTGACGTCGGTGGGCACCACCAGCACCTCGGCGCCGTGTGCACGGCAGCGCTCGGCGACGTGCTGCAATGCCTCTTCGCCACGCGCGGCCACCACCAGGCGCGCGCCGCGTTCGGCAAACGCTTCGGCGGTGGCCTGGCCAATGCCGCTGGATGCGCCGGAAATCACCACGTGGGCAGGATGTGTGCGATGCATGCGGAGGCTCCTGGGTCGTAGAAGCGTCCATGCTTGATGCTAGGCTGTGAATGGCACGCGGCCATTTGCGTACCGCTGCGTGAAGCCAACCGGCACCGCAACCGTGGCAAGAGTTGCACGACGTCATCAGCATTCAGTGCTGAAAATCACCGCCACCATCCCCATCTGAGCGCAATGGATTTGTTCGATACACCGCTCGCGCCGCTGCAGGTGCTGGACGATGCCGAAGGCGGCGTGCGCTATTGGCCGCAGCTGCTGGCGCCCGCGGTGGCGCAGGCCGCGTTTGCGGCACTGCGCGACGGCGCGGACTGGCAACGCCACCAGCGCACGATGTACGACCGCGTGGTGGATGTGCCGCGCCTGCTGGCCTCGTACCGGCTGGACGCGCCACTGCCGCCGGGCCTGCCGCTGCAGGCCTTGCTGGCCGCGGTGCAGGCACAGCTGCCGGCACCGTACAACGCATTGGGCTTGAATCTGTACCGCGACGGTCGCGACAGCGTGGCCATGCACCACGACAAGCTGCACACGCTGCTGGCGCCGCACCCGATTGCGCTGCTGTCGCTGGGCACGCCGCGGCGGATGCAGTTGCGGGCCAAGCAGGGCGCCACGCGCGCGATCACGCTGGCGCTGGCGCCCGGCAGCCTGTTGGCGATGAGCCATGCCTCGCAGCTGACGCATGAGCACGGTATTCCCAAGACCACGCGCGCGCTCGGCGAGCGCATCAGCGTGGTGTTCCGGGTGCGCCCGCCCGCGCGTATGGCCGCCGGTCAGCACGGGCCGCACTGGGAAGCACCCACGCAAACGGACTGAACACAGGTGCGGCACGTGCGTGCACACCTCGCAAGGCACTGCGCAGCGGCCGCGAACACCGCGTAGTTGCACTGGATGCCTGCGCCCGCACGCTGCCCATTTCGGGTGATTGCCATCGCCATCACGTCTGGCCATGCTTGCATGCACTTCCCCCACCCGATACCGCCGCTCCATGAGCCTGGCTGACACCCGTCACCATCAGATGTTTCCCGAGCTGGACACGGCGCAACTCGCCATCACCCGGCGCTTTGCCAGCGGCCCGCCGCGGCGCTTCGACGCCGGCGAAATGGTGTTCGACGTGGGCGATGCGCACGCGCCGGTCTGGGTGGTGCTGGAAGGCGCCATCGAGGTGGTGCGCCGCGATGGCCTGGGCAACGAAAAACCCATCACCTTGCACACGCCCGGGCAGTTCACCGGCGAAGTGAGCCAGCTGGCCGGGCGCGCGTCGCTCGCTGCGGGGCGCGCGGGCGAACACGGCTGCCTGGCATTGCCGTTCGACACCGCGCATCTGCGCGCGCTGATGATCAGCTCGGCCGAAGTGGGCGAGGTGGTGATGCGCGCGCTGATCCTGCGCCGCGTGGGGCTGATCGAAGGCGATGCCTCCGGCTCGGTGCTGATCGGCGAACCCGACGACCCGCACCTGACCCGGCTGCAGGGCTTTCTCACCCGCAACGGCTATCCCAACACGGTGATGGATGTGTCCGATGAGGACGGCCGCGCGCTGGTGGAGCGGCTGGGCATCCAGGAACAGGACCTGCCGGTGATGGTGTGCCCCAGCGGGCGCGTGCTGCGCCAGCCCAGCGATGCCGAAGCCGCGCATTGCCTGGGCATGACGCCCGACATCGACCCGGATCACCGCTACGACGTGGCGATTGTCGGCGCCGGCCCGGCGGGCCTGGCCACCGCGGTGTATGCGGCCTCCGAAGGCCTGTCGGTGATCGTGCTGGACCAGCGCGCCATTGGCGGGCAGGCCGGTGCGTCGACACGGATCGAAAATTACCTGGGCTTTCCCACCGGCATCTCTGGCCAGGCGCTGGCTGGGCGCGCCTACAACCAGGCGCTCAAATTCGGTGCAGAGCTGGCCATTCCGCTGGAAGCGGCCACGCTGGAATGCGGGCGCGAAGACGGGGCATTGCGGCTGGATCTGGCCGATGGCAAGCAGCTGCAGGCCAGCACAGTGGTGATCGCCTCCGGTGCGCGCTACCGGCGGCCGCAGATCGACCAGCTGGACCGTTTCGAAGGCCACGGCGTCTCGTACTGGGCCTCGCCGGTGGAAGCACGCCTGTGCGAGGGCGGCGTGGTGGCCTTGGTGGGCGGCGGCAATTCCGCCGGGCAGGCAGTGGCGTTCCTGGCGCCGCGGGTGAAGGAATTGCACCTGATCATTCGCGGTGAGGGCCTGGAAGCGTCGATGTCGCAATACCTGATCGAACGCATCGCCGCGCTGCCCAACGTGACGTTGCACACCGGCACCGAAGTGGCCGCGCTGGAAGGCGACCCCGAGCGCGGTCTGCAGGCAGCGGTGCTGCGCACGCGTGCCGATGGCCAGACCCAGCGGCTGGAGCTGCGCCACCTGTTCCTGTTTGTGGGCGCTGACCCCAACACCGGGTGGCTGCAGCAGTGCGTGGAAACCGATGCGCATGGCTTCGTGGTGACCGGCAGCGTGCGCGCCGAAGGGCTGCCACCGTGCCTGCCGCTGGAGACCAACCGTCGCGGCGTGTTCGCCATTGGCGATGTGCGCGCCGGTTCGGTCAAGCGCGTGGCTGCCGCCGTGGGCGAGGGTGCTGCGGTGGTTGCGCAGATCCATCAATTCTTGGCACACCAGGCCACGCCGGTGGCCGTCTCCGAACTTGCCAACGCCACGCAGGAGTCCGCGACCTCATGAGCCAGTGCACGCACCTCAACCACATCCACCACGTCACCCCCAGCGCCCGCGGCTGCGAAGAGTGCCTGGCCAGCGGCAGTGTGTGGGTGCATCTGCGCCTGTGCCGCGAGTGCGGGCATGTGGGCTGCTGCGACGATTCGCCCAACCGCCACGCCAGCGCGCACTTCCACGCCACCGGCCACCCCATCATCGAAGGCTACGACCCGCCAGAAGGCTGGGGCTGGTGCTACGAGGATGAGCTGGAAGTGGAGCTGCCGGAGCAGACGCCGCAGCTGGGGCCGATTCCGCGGTATGTGTGAGCGGCGCGTTGCGCCGCTGGGAATTGGGAGTGGGAAATCGGAAGGGCGTGGCTTGCGGTGGGGTGTCTCCGCGTTTCACTGCTGCGTGCTGACGGAGTCGTGTTGATTGCGCCGCGTCTTCTCTCGCCGGGTACGTGCGGCTTTCCTAGCCGCATTGATTGACGCGCTGCGTGCGCGCAGATACGCGCCGTTGAATGTGGCCGCCCGAGTGACTCATGCGCCGCATGCGCGGGCAGCGTCACCCGCGCTTGCACCTCAGTCCGGCCAATGCACCGGGGGCAGGGCGCGCAGTTGCGGGCGGGCGAACAAATAGCCTTGCTGCAGGTGGATGCCTAAATCGCGCAGTGTGCGGTATTCGTCGGCTTCTTCAATGCCTTCGGCGATGACGGCGATGCCGAGTTCTTCGCACATGCGGGTGACGTGCCGCACGATCGCCTGGCGGCTGCGGTCGGTGTGGATGCCGCGGACCAGGGCGATGTCGAGCTTGAGCAGGTCTGGCTGGAAATCGGCCAGCAGGCCGAGCCCGGCATAGCCCGCACCGAAATCGTCGATGGCGGTCTTCAGGCCGCGTGCCTGGTAGGCGCGCAGGATGCCGAGCAGATGCGCCGGGTCGGCCATGTGCTCCTGCTCGCTCACCTCGAAGATGATGCTGTGCAGCGGCCACTGGTAGTGCTCGGTGGCCTCCAGCGTGGCGCGCAGGCAGTGTTCTGGGTTGTACACCGCGTTGGGCATGAAGTTGATCGACAGCAGCGCCGGCAACGCGATCGCCGCGGCGCATTCGATCGCCTTGATCCGGCAGGCCTGGTCGAACGCGTAGCGGTTGCGCTCGTCCACCGCGCCGAGAATGCTCGCGGCCGAGGCGCCGTCGACGCCGCGCACCAGCGCTTCACCGGCGTAGATGCGGCGCGTGGCCACATCGACAATGGGTTGAAAGGCCATGGTAATGGCGGTGGGAAAGTCCTGGCCATCGCGGCAGGCGCGGCAAACGGGGAGAGTAGGCATCGGCGAGCAATCGTGCGGTGACAGACAACCCTAGTCCTATCGGCCGCACGGCGGTGTCTTTGAGGGACGATGTTGCAGGCCATCACCACCGCTGCCGTCGCGCTCGGCGATACTGCGGCCATCTTCAGGATTGGACGCCCCATGACCGCGCTCACCGAACGTTATGCCCAGGCCGTGGATTACGCCCGCATCGCCCACGCCGGGCAGCTGCGCAAGGGCACGCAGATCCCGTACCTGAGCCATTTACTTGGCGTGTCCACGCTGGTGCTGGAATGCGGCGGTGACGAGGACCAGGCCATCGCCGGCCTGCTGCACGATGTGGTGGAAGACTGCGGCGGCGGCCATGAGGGCTCGATTCGCGCGCAGTTCGGCGATGCGGTGGCCGATATCGTGATGGCCTGCACCGACGCCACCGCCGAGGACAAGGCCGACGTGGACAACACCGCCAGCGCCCGCAAGCGCGACTGGCGCGAGCGCAAGCAATCCTACCTGGCGCATCTGCGCAAGACGCCCGAGCGCGCGCTGCTGGTGTCCGGCTGCGACAAGCTCTACAACGCCCGCACCATCGTGCAGGATCTGGAAAACCCCGATGTGGGCCAGGACATCTTCAACGTGTTCACCGCCGGGCGCGATGGCACGCTGTGGTACTACGCTGCGCTGGAAGAGATCTTCCGCACCCGCGAGGCGGCCACTGCGCGCCTGTTCAGCGGCGTGGTGGCGCGCATGCAGGCACTGGCCGACAGCTCCATCGACACCGTGCCTGCGCACGCGGTGGCCTGACCGGCGCAGCGGTGCAATCACGGTGGATCGGGCACAAGCGCTGACGCGCGCTGCATGCACGGCGCGCTAGGCTGGCGCACTGTCCAGTTGTCGGTTTGGTGTCATGTCCAGCTCAGCGTCTTCTCCTGTCCCCGGCCTGGTGCGTGTGCGCGGTGCGCGCGAGCACAACCTCAAGAACGTGGACGTGGATATCCCGCGCGATGCGCTGGTGGTGTTCACCGGCGTGTCCGGCTCGGGCAAGTCGTCGCTGGCCTTCGGCACCTTGTTTGCCGAAGCGCAGCGGCGCTATCTGGATTCGATCTCGCCATATGCGCGGCGTCTGATCGACCAGGTCGGCGTGCCCGAGGTGGACGCCATCGACGGCCTGCCGCCGGCGGTGGCACTGCAGCAGGCGCGCGGCGCGCCCAGTGCACGCTCCTCGGTGGGCAGCGTGACCACCATCTCCAACTCGCTGCGCATGCTGTATTCGCGCGCCGGCCAGTACCCACCGGGGCAGGAGATCATCTATGCGGATAGGTTTTCGCCGAATACGCCGGCCGGTGCCTGCCCCACCTGCCACGGCCTGGGGCGTATCTACGACGCCACCGAGGCCAGCATGGTGCAGGACCGCAGCCTGAGCATCCGCGAGCGCGCGGTGGCTGCCTGGCCGGGCGCGTGGCATGGGCAGAACCAGCGCGACATCCTCACCACGCTCGGTATTGATGTGGACGTGCCATGGGCCAAGTTGCCGAAGAAAACGCGCGACTGGATTCTCTACACCGACGAGCAGCCGGTGGTGCCGGTGTATGCCGGCTACGACCTGGACGAGGTCAGGCGCGCGCTCAAGCGCAAGGAAGAGCCCAGCTACATGGGCACCTTCACCAGTGCGCGGCGCTACGTGCTGCACACCTTTGCCAC
The DNA here is from genome assembly GCF_030208815.1 of Xanthomonas sp. fls2-241-TYG-148. NCBI lineage: Bacteria > Pseudomonadati > Pseudomonadota > Gammaproteobacteria > Lysobacterales > Lysobacteraceae > Xanthomonas > Xanthomonas sp. fls2-241-TYG-148. Next base: position 895,828 of record NZ_JARVTE010000001.1, on the reverse strand, counting down.
CACGCAGAGCGCGCAGATGAAAAAGCGCGTGGCGCAGTATCTGATCAGCACGCAGTGCCCGCAGTGCGATGGCAAGCGGCTACGCCGCGAGGCGTTGTCGGTGACCTTTGCCGGGCTGGATATCGGCGCGTTGTCGCAGCGCCCGCTGGATGAGGTGGCCGAGCTGCTGCGCCCTGCCGCCGAAGCCACACCCGCCACGCAGGCTGCGCAGGGCAAACGCAAGCGCGAGGCGGCAGCCGAACATCCCGAACAGGTAATCGCTGCGCAGCGCATCGCCGAAGATCTGCGCGCGCGCATCGCGGTGGTGCAGGCGCTGGGCCTGGGGTATCTCACGCTGGAGCGCAGCACGCCCACGCTGTCGCCGGGCGAATTGCAGCGCCTGCGCCTGGCCACGCAGATCCGTTCGCAATTGTTCGGCGTGGTGTACGTGATGGACGAGCCCTCGGCCGGCCTGCATCCGGCCGATGCGCAGGCTTTGCTCGGCGCACTGGATCAGCTCAAGGCGGCGGGTAATTCGGTATTCGTGGTGGAACACGAGGTGGATGTGATCCGTCATGCGGACTGGATCGTGGACGTGGGCCCGGCCGCAGGCGTGCATGGCGGGCAGGTGCTTTACAGCGGCCCGCCAGACGGATTGGCGCAGGTGCAGGCCTCTTCCACGCGGCGCTATTTGTTCGGCACGCCGCCACCGGTGCACAGCCACGCACGCACGCCCACCGCCTGGCTGCAGCTGCGCCGCATCACCCGCAACAACGTGCAGGCGCTGGACGTGGACCTGCCGCTGGGCGTGTTCACCACCGTGACCGGCGTGTCCGGCTCCGGCAAGTCGTCGCTGGTGAGTCAGGCGCTGGTGGAATTGCTGGCTGCGCACCTGGGCCAGCTGCACGCCGATGACGACGACGCGCTGGACCCACTCGAGCGCGATGCGCAGATTTCGTTGGGCGGCGCGATCGTGGCCGGGCTGGAGCATGTGCGCCGGCTGGTGCGCGTGGACCAGAAGCCGATTGGCCGCACGCCGCGCTCCAACCTGGCCACCTACACCGGCCTGTTCGATTCGGTGCGCAAACTGTTTGCCGCCACGCCCGGAGCACGCCGCCGCCGGTACGACCCGGGGCAGTTTTCGTTCAACGTGGCCAAGGGGCGCTGCGCCACCTGCGAGGGCGAGGGCTCGGTGTACGTGGAACTGCTGTTCATGCCGAGTGTCTATGCGCCGTGCCCCACCTGCCACGGTGCACGCTACAACGCCAAAACCCTGGAAATCACGCTGCGCGAGCACACCATCGCGCAGGTGCTGGCGATGACGGTGGACCAGGCCGCTGCGTTCTTCGCAGATGATGCGAGCGTGTTGCGGCCGCTGCAGGTGTTGCGCGAAGTGGGGCTGGGTTATCTGCGCCTGGGCCAGCCGGCCACCGAGTTGTCCGGTGGTGAGGCGCAGCGCATCAAGCTGGCTACCGAGTTGCAACGTGCGCAGCGCCGCGACACCGTCTATGTGCTGGACGAACCCACCACCGGGCTGCATCCGGCCGATGTGGACACCTTGATGCTGCAGTTGCAGGGCCTGGTGGATGCGGGCAATACGGTGATCGTGGTGGAGCACGACATGCGCGTGGCTGCCAGCAGCGATTGGGTGCTGGACATGGGCCCGGGCGCGGGCGGCAACGGCGGCAACGTGGTGGTGGCCGGCACACCGGCGCAGGTGGCGGCGCATCGCGGCAGCCGCACCGCGCTGTTCCTGGCCGAGGTGTTGAAGGGGTGACTGCAGGCGTTGCGAGGATTACTGATGCGCGTGGTGCCGTGCATCAGGGCGCGCAGTGCCCGGTTGCACGGCGCAGTTTTTGAGTTTTGGAACTAGCCGATGGAACAGGGCGGGGCACGCGCAATCGCACGCCACCTCACGCCAGTAGTTCGAAGCTCGCCGTGACGCCTGCCGCTTCGGCAGAGGGCGCCAGCCAGAGATCGAACATGCCAGGCTCCACCGTTGGCGTCATCGCCTGGCCAATGAACCGCAAATCGTCCCGGCGCAGTACGAACTCCACCGGCGTGCTGCCACCGGCAGGCACGGCAACCTTGCGGAAGTTCTTCAGCTCGCGCACCGGCCGGGTCACGCTGGCCACGCGGTCGCGCACATACAGCTGCACCACTTCCTCCGCATCGCGGCGGCCACGGTTGTGGATACGCGCGCTGATGCGCAGGCTGCCGTTGGCGGCAAGGCGTGCATCGCTCAACGCCAATGCGGTGTACTCGATGCGGCCATAGGTGAGCCCGTGGCCAAAGGCAAACAGCGCGCTGTTGGGCGCAGTACGGTAGTGGGTGGTGTACGGCTCCAGGACATCCGGCTGCGGGTTGGGGCGGCCGGTGGGCGGGTGGGCATAGGTGTAGGGCACCTGCCCGGGCGCATGCGGGAAACTCACCGGCAACCGGCCAGAGGGTGCCTGTGTGCCCAACAGGATATCGGCCATGGCCACGCCCGCCGCCGAGCCCAGGAACCAGGTGACCAGGATCGCCGGGCAGGCGAGTAGCGCGCCTTCCAGCGCAAGCGCGCGACCGGTGCTCAACACCACCACGACCGGCGTGCCGGTGGCGACCACTGCCGCCACCAATTGCTGCTGCGCCTCGGGGATGCTGATCTCGCTGCGTGATTGCGCTTCGCCCGAATATGTCATCGGTTCACCGATCGCCAGCACCGCCACATCGGCGCGACTGGCGGCCGCCACCGCGGCTTGCACACCGCCCTGCACTGCCTGGTCGAAGTCGCAGCCGTCCACCACCTGCAGCGCCTGCGGATCCTGCAACGCAGTGGCCAGTGCGGCGGCCAGTGTGTTGCCCTTGTCCTCTTCGTCGAACAGGCTCCACGGCCCGGCGTGATTGATCCAGTCGCGCGCCATGGGCCCAATCAGCGCAATGCGCTGGCCGCTGCGCCGCAACGGCAGCAGCGCGCCATCGTTCTTCAGCAGCACCACCGATTTGCAGGCGGCTTCGTGCGCCAGTGCCAGGGTGTCGCTGCGGCGTTGCCGTGATTGCGCACCGGCGGCGCCAAGCCGGCGGAACGGGTCGTCGAACAATCCCAACGCGGCCTTGAACGCCAACACGCGGCGCACCGAGGCATCCAGCCGCGCCATCGACACATCGCCTGCGGCCACCAGTGCTGGCAGGTGCTGCAGATACAGGCCGCTTTCCATGCTGATGTCCACCCCGGCCAGAAAGGCCAGCCGGGCCGCGTCGCGCTCATCGGCCGCAACGCCGTGCGCGATCAGTTCTTCGTCGGCCTGGAAGTCGGACACCACCAGGCCGGGGTAGTCCCACTCCCGGCGCAGCAGCGTGTCCAGTAGCCATGCATTGGCGGTGGCCGGAATGCCGGACAGTTCGTTGAAGGCGGCCATGGTGGTGACCGCGCCGGCAGCGAATGCGGCCTGGAACGGCGGGAAATACACCTCGCGCAGCGTGCGTTCGGAGACATCCACGCGGTTGTAATCCAGCCCGCCCTCGGCCGCGCCGTACGCGGCGAAGTGTTTCGGGCAGGCCGCCATCGCCTCGGCATGCGCCAGCCCCGCATCGCCCTGGAAGCCGCGCACGCGTGCCTGCGCAAACTGCCGCGCCAGCAGCACGTCTTCGCCCGCGCCTTCCACGCCACGTCCCCAACGCGCATCGCGGGCGATATCCACCATGGGCGCAAAGGTCCAGTCGATGCCCACAGCGGTAGCCTCCATGGCGGCGGCACGCGCGGTGCGCCGTGCCAGCTCCGGCTCGAAGCTGGCCGCTTCGGCCAGCGGCACCGGAAACACGGTGGTGTAGCCGTGGATCACGTCGGCGGCGAACAACAGCGGAATCCGCAACCGGCTTTGCATGGCCGCCTGCTGCAGTTGCCGATGCCAGCGCACGTTGGAGCCGTTGAACACACCGGTCAGCCGCCCGGCCCGGGCCGCGGCCAGTTGCGCGCTGCCATCGGCAGTGCGGTCCAGCGGGTTGGCGACGACCGCCTTGCTGTCCTGCTGCGCCGAGCTAAACAGGCTGAGCTGGCCGGCTTTCTCCTCCACGCTCATGCGGGCAATCAATGCATCGATAAAGCCAGGCGTGTGTGACGAAGACGCAGGCACTGCCCAGCCAGCGGGAATGCGCGCGAGCAGGGCCAGGCTGGCGGCGCCTTGCAGGAGCTGACGTCGAGTGGTGCGTGCGGGCATGGAGGCGGTGTTCGGCGGTGTCAGCCCACGCTACAGGATCGCCAAGCCCGGGCGCACGTGCCGCGTTCGCATTTGCACCGCGGGCTTCGGGCCATCCGAATATTCGTTCTGTGCTGGCTGTGGTCGTGCGGCGTTGAACGACATTTGCTTCAACAGCGCTGCCGCGCTGGCGCAAAGCGACATCCCGCGCCTTGTGGTCTTAACCCAGATGTCAGGTTTCCCCCTCGACCCTGTAATGACGCTGACGGATTCGGGTGGAAAACCGTGATGCGATGTAGACGATATTGACATGCGTTGCCCGGCCGATCAGCTTGAACGAACAGCAAACGCGATTGCGTCCCAGTAGATGGACGGGTCACTTTGCTTAAGGGCGTCCAGCGCCGAGGTGATCTCCAGACGCAGGCCGGCACGTAGCGGAGCAAACTTGTTGGGCTCGCTGTGTGTCCAGTGACTGATCTCGCGAGCCGCGTGGTTCCGCGTTTCGCCGACCGATGTGCGATACCACTGCAATAGCACTGCAATGCCGTTCCACTTGTCCAGCCGATGCGCTGTGCTTATCAGACAACGCTGTGTGTTTGGCGCCGTGGTGATAGCAAAGTGCTCTTCGAGCAACTGGCGGGACAGCCAGCCGTTATTCTCCGCAAGCGTGAGCGCCTCACGGACCACCTTGCTCGCGCTGTCTGTCAATGCCTGCTCGACCAGTTGGCGAAGATCATCAGGCTTTGCGCGTTCAGCGATACGCAGTGCAGCGGCACGTAGCTCGCGCCTGCGATGGTTGATCCAGGGGCGCATGCGCACTGCATCTTCGGGTGTTGCCATGTCCGCGAGTGCGATCAGTGCATTGTCTTCTTTCATGGGATCACGCGTGTCGATCACATCACGGTAATAGTTGATTGGCGACTCGCCGTAGCAGGTTTTGAGCAGATGAATGGCTGCATTGCGTAAGACGTAAGTGTCGGAGAACAGTGCTTCTTCGACTGCCCTTCTTGCGCCGTTTGCGTCCAGCTGAGCAAGTAGACGCAGCGCATGAGCGCGTATGACTGCGATCGGGTGGCGCAGGCCCTGGGCAAGCGCGGTCAGTGTGATTGTCCTGGATGGAAACTTCATTGCTTGAGCCAAGCCCCATCTGGCAACCGACGGTGCAACATCAGTGATCGCCTTTTGCGCTGCACGTATGGCGATCTCTGGCTCGGCGCCACTAAGTGTTTGGTAAGCAAACAGACGCGCAGGGGCGCTTGCGTGAGTCGTGGCGCTCCAGCAGGCATTGACGGCTGTGGAGGAAAGTTGCCGCATGCGCGGCATGATCAGCGGCTGCCATACCGCCTCGGAGAACCGCTCGCGTTCCTGGAGCGCCAGCAGCAGTTCGAGAAAGTCGAACAGGCTACTGTCATCTGCCACTATCAGACTAGTGACCAGGTCGATCGCTCGGGCCTGCACCTGTGGTACCCAATCGTCGCAGCGTAAGAGTGCTGCTGCCAGTGCCAAGCGACCGGGATATTGCACGAAGTCGCGTAGCGCTTTTTCCCGCACAAATCCATCCGGGCTACATGCCCTGATGAATAAGTCCGTGGCACCCATTGCCCGGGCAACCGGCCCGCGGGAATCTGCCTGATACAGCCGTTGATGCAGGCGTAAGTACTGATCCAGCGCGGGGAAGTGCCTGCCGCGCAGCGTGTTCAGCACCTCAGTGCATGCATCCGCATCAACGGCAGTATGAAGGGTGCTCGAAAGAGCACAGCTGAGCAGGTGCAGCGTCATGTGCGAAGAGTCCGTTCTTTGCGGTTCGTGTCGCCCAGTCTAGCTTCGCCGCCGATGGCTCGCCAGACGGTCACTGCGATGGGTGTAGTGCGCTACAACGCCGATGCCGCCATATCCACCACGAAGCGGTAATGCACGTCGTTTTTCTGCAGGCGGGCGAAGGCGTCGTTGATGTCCTGCATGCGGATCACTTCCACATCGGCCACGATGCCGTGCTGCTGGCAGAACGCCAGCATGGTGGCGGTGTCGGCCGTGCCGCCGGTGCCGGAGCTGGTGATCTTGCGCCGGCCCATCGCCAGCATGACCGGGCGGAAATCCAGTTGGTCGGGCAGGCCCAGCGCGCACAGCGTGCCATCCAGGTTCAGCGCCTTGAGCATGTCGTCCATCGGGTAGCGTTGCGAGACGGTGTCCAGGATGAAATCGAAGCGGAAGGCCTGCGCCTGCATTTGCGCCGCGTCGGTGGAAAGCACCACTTCGTGCGCGCCCAGGCGCTGCGCTTCGGCGGCCTTCTTCGGCGAGGTGGTGAACGCCACCACATGCGCGCCCATCGCGCGGGCGAACTTGATGCCGAGATGGCCCAGGCCGCCGATGCCCACCACACCCACCGTGTGGCCGGGGCCGATGCGGTAGTGGTGCAGCGGCGAGAACGTAGTGATGCCTGCGCACAGCAGCGGTGCTGCCGCGGCCGGGTCCAGGCCGTCGGGCAACGGGTACACAAAGCGCGCATCGGACACGTAGTGCTCGGAGTAGCCGCCGCGGGTGCGGCTGCCATCGACGCGGTCCACGCCATCGAAGGTCAGGGTGGGGAACTCGCGGCAGTACACCTCCATGTGCGCTTCGCAGGGCGGGCATTGCCGGCATGAATCGACGATGGTGCCGATCATCACCTGCTGCCCGATCGAAAAGCCGGTGACCTCGGCCCCCAGCTCGATCACCTCGCCGACGATTTCGTGGCCCGGCACCAGCGGGTATTCGCTGGCCCAGTGATTGACCGAGTGCAGATCCGAATGGCACACGCCGCAGTACTGCACCTTGACGGCGATGTCGTTGGGGCGCACGGCGCGGCGTTCGAACTGCCACGGCACCATTGCGCCTTCTTTTTCGAGGGCGGCATAGGCACGCGTGGTGCGGGGCGTGGGGGCGAGGGGATCGGCAGTGGAGGTCATGGCGGGCTGGGTGCTTTACAATCTTCGGAACGTGTAAGGTTTACCTATTTACAGATAATGTCAAGTGTAAAGTCATCCGCCCCCGTGCCTGTTCAGGCCGACGCCGCGTTGGACGGCAAGCAGACGCGCATCATGGACGCGGCGCTGCAGCTGTTCCTGCGCCATGGCTACCGCAAGGTGAGCATGAGCGACATCGCCGAAGCGGCGCAGATGTCACGGCCGTCGCTGTATGCCGCGTTCGCCAACAAGGAATCGGTCTTTGCCGCGCAGGTGCAGCGCCAGCGCATGCTGTGCGTGGCCGAGACCGAACGCCGCGTGCGCAGCGACCAGGACCTGCGCACGCAGCTGCAGCACCTGTTCGATATCTGGGTACTGGAGCCGGTGGCCGCGGTGATCGACTCGGCGAACGGCATCGATCTGATCAGCAATTGCGGCGTGTATGCGCCCGGTGCACTGGACGATCTCTACAGCCACATGGAAGCGAAACTGGTGCAGGTGCTGCGCCCGCAGATGGGTGCCGACAGCGCGATGCCCGCGGCCGACCTGGCGTACATCCTGCGCCTGGCCACCACCAGCCTGAAGGCTTCAACCGATAACGCAGCGGTGCTGCGGCGCCTCATTGCCGGACTCATCACCATGGCGCTGGCCACGGCTGGTGTGCGCACACCGCAAGCCCCGGCAACGCCACGGCGCCCGGTGCGCAAGAAGCCCGCCGCGCGCAGTTGAGTGCGGCTGCGGTTGTGTTCGTTGCCGCGCGTGCGCCGGTTGCAACGCGGCCGTTGGCGCAACCGCACAGCACGGTGTTTTCACCACCTTGGCTCTAGCGTGCGTGCCTGATTGCAACAGCCATGGGCGCAGTGAGATGGACACCGAAACACGCGTGCGGTTCTACGAAATGATGCATCTGGGCATGCCGTGGTGGGAGTTCATCCTGCGCGCGGTGGCGGTGTACACGGTGGTGTTGCTGCTCACGCGCATCACCGGCAAGCGCGCGGTTGGCCAGTCCACGCCATTCGACGTGCTGGTGATCGTGCTGCTGGGTACCGCGGTGCAGAACTCATTGATTGGCGAAGACGTCTCGCTGCTGGGTGGGCTGATCCTGGCCGCCACATTGCTGCTGCTCAATTGGCTGGTAGGCGTGGTCACCGCACGCAGCCGCCGGCTGGATACCTGGGTGCAGGGCACCCCCGCCGTGCTGGCGCGCAACGGCGAAGTTTTCTGGAAGGAGCTGGTGCACCGCAACGTCAGCTACGCCGATTTCGAAGTGGCCAAGCGCAAGGCCGATTGCCGCGACGATGCCAACATTGAACTGGCGATCCTGGAGACCTCGGGCGAGATCAGTATTTTGAAGACGCGCTAGTGGATGGGGTGATGTAGGCCAGCCGCGCGGCGTTGGTGTATGGCGTTGCGTGGTGTGCGCTGGTGATGTGCCGCTTTTTTTGGTTGCTGGCAACAGTTTTGATACTGGGCCGTCATGAGCTTGGTGGTCTGATCGCCGGATGGCCATCGCTACTGCACACTCGGTAACGCCACGTCGCGCTCAGGCGCGCTCCTACGAATTGCTTGCAGTCGTCGACTGGTCGCGTGCGCGCACGCGCCAGCCACTCCGTGCGTCATGGCCGACGGCTTTAGAGCGGTTAACAATACGTAGCGAGCAGTCGTCAGGTGGATGCGGACGGCGCGGAGGAACCGGAGTGTACGTGGGTGCATGCCGATTCCGAGCACCGGCCGCGCCCGCCTGGCGGCTGCGCAGTCGTTTGGATCGCTGCTCTTAGCCATGCACCTGCACAACGCGAACGGTGCATGGCCGTGCAACCGACGTCAGCCCACGTTGCCGCGCCCGCCCACACTGCTGAAGATGCTGCCGGTGGTGAAGCTGGATTCCTGGGAGGCGAGCAGCACATAGATCGGCGCGATCTCTGCCGGTTGGCCGGGGCGGCCGGTCGGGCCGTCGCTGCCGAAGGTCTTGAGCTTGTCGGGGAACTGGCCGCCGCTGGGCTGCAGCGGGGTCCAGTACGGGCCGGGCGCAACCGCGTTGACGCGGATGCCCTTCGGCGCGAGCTGCTTGGCCAAGGCCTTGGTGAAAGTGACGATGCCGCCCTTGGTGATGCCGTAGTCGAGCAGGGCTTCGGGCGGGTCGTCGGCCACGATCGAGCTGGTGCTGATAATGGCCGCGCCCGGCTTGAGGTGCGGCACCGCCGCGCGCGTTACCCAGAATAGGGCGTACAGATTGGTCTTGAGCGTGTCGTCGAACTGCTGGTCGTCGATGTCCAGGATGGATTTCTGCGCGGTCTGGCGCGCGGCGTTGTTGACCAGGATGTCCAGCCCGCCCAGTTGCTGCACGGCGGTGTCCACCAGTTGCTTGCAAAACGCGCCGCTGCGCAGGTCGCCGGGAATAGCCACCGCCTTGCGCCCGGCGGCACGAATCAGCGCGACGACTTCGCGCGCATCGGATTCTTCCTGCGGCAGATAGTTGATGGCAACATCGGCACCCTCGCGTGCGTAGGCGATGGCTGCAGCGCGGCCGATGCCCGAGTCGCCGCCGGTGATCAACGCCTTGCGCCCGGTGAGCCGGCCCGAACCGACATAGCTGGTTTCGCCATGGTCCGGGCGCGGCACCATCTTGGAGGCCAACCCCGGCCACTCCTGTTGCGGGGTCGCGAACGGTGGCTGCGGATACTGCGTGCGCGGGTCCTGCATCGGTGGGCGGCTCGCACCGCCGGCAGCCGCTGTGCCCGTTTGTGCCGACGCACCTGCGGAGAGCAGCGCGCCGCCGCCAGCGGCAAGCCCGGTACCGAGCGCGCCAATGGCGCGGCGGCGGGCGGGGGAATGGGTGGGGTCGTCGTGATCGGTCATGGTGCGGCTCCGGGTGGGGGAACGAAGGCCGGTGCTGCGTTGCGAATGCGTCAGCTGCGTGCCGTAAGACGACGCGATGGCTGCGGGAGCACACGGCATGGAGCTATCTCACCGCGCGTGCCGGCAGCGATGCGTGAGTGTCAGGTGCCGTGGATGTGAAGCCGTGCGAGCACAGCCACTCCGCATGGCAGCGCAATCACGTGCGGCGCTGTGGCGCTTGGCAGTCGGGCCGAAGTAGACACCCTGGAAGGTGCGCAGCGAAACATCGACATGACCATACTTTGCTTCGCGTCAGGCGTAGCGCGGGAGTCGTGCAAATGCTGCGCTAGGCGGAGGGCGCGATTCTTTTTGCATACGTGCTAAGTGCTCCGAACGATCCGCGAATTTAAAGCAAAGCGGTTCCGCGCGCCTATATTCATTTCGCAACTCGTATGCCCATAGCTTCCTTGCGCTCGCAATGCCAGCAGCCGCCGCATGAAAGAAACGGGGCCATCACCACGCATTGCCCGCCGAATCCTTCCGACGCAGGTGTCTGTAGCACCGAGGACAACTGCCCGGCGCGACCGCATGCTTAGAGCGGCTAACAAAACGTAGCGAGCAGTCGTCAGGTGGGTGCGGACGGCGCGGAGGAACCGGAATGTACGTGGGTACATGCCGATTCCGAGCACCGGCCGCGCCGTATGGCGGCTGCGCAGTGGTTTTGATAGCTGCTCTTAATGCGCGTGTGTGTAACAAATCGCTGGACTTTTTGACCTGCTGGCAGCCAGTCAACGTTTTGGGCGACATCGCTGCGCGAACGTAGCCCAACGTCTCTGGGCCTGTAAGCGGTGTGGTCTGATTCCCGAACAGAACGCTTTGTGCCTTGCTTTCGCGCGCCAGGATCGCAGTGTCTGTATATCGAGATAGCTGAACTAGATCCTCAATAAAGCTCAGCGCGGGGGCACGCCCTGCCGTGTGCACCTAAGATATTTCTTCATACATTCCGATGGAATTAACGATGCTGGCCAAGACTTCACTAGTGGCTTTTGCCGTGGTTGCAGCGTTATCAGGGTGTAAGCGTGTATCTGATGACAGTGCGTCTGGTCATGCACCGACGGCGGTGTCTTCGACGCCTCCTGTCGTTCCGAAATCCACTTTCGATATCAGCGAACTCGGTTCCGCAGTCGAGGCATGCCAGAACTTCTATGGGTTCGTGAATGGCAGTTGGGAGAAGGCGAATTCTATTCCGCCAGACCGAAGCAGTTGGGGCGTGGTTCCTGGGTTGATGGAGAAAACTCTCTCGACCCAGCGCGACATCGTCGAACAAGCTGCCAAGCAGACTGATGGTCAGGGGGACGTGGTCGCCCGTAAGCTTGGGCTTCTCTATGCCTCCGGAATGGACGAGGCAGCCATCGAGGCCGCTGGCGCGCAACCGATTCGTCCGCAGCTGGAGGCCATTGCCGCGCTTTCTTCCGCGAAGGATGTCGCCTCTTACATCATGCAACGCCACGCCGAGGGGGACGCGCAGGTATTCAAGTTCAGCGCGCAATCCGACTTCCGCAATGCAAACATGCAGATTGCGTTCGCAGATGAGGGCGGCTTGGCGCTCCCGAGCAAGGATTACTACAGCGCCCCAGACCACGCCGCTGTGCGCAAAGCGTATCTGGCCTATATCGCCAAGTCCTTCGAACTCACTGGCGTGTCTGCGGATGTCGCAGAGGCACAGGCGAAAGCTGTTCTTGCACTTGAGACCCGCTTGGCTGCTGCGTCGTTAGCGCCGGTTGAGCAGCGGGACCCCAAGAAGGGGTATCACTTCGTCAGCCTGGCTGAGGCGGATAAAGCAACCCCACATTTTTCTTGGACCACGTTCTTTCGAACCCAAGACGTGGACGTGGGACCCGGCTTCTCTTTATCGCAGCCGAAATTTTTTGCTGCATTCGACCATGAATTGGCCACGGCGCCGGTGGCCCAGTGGCAGGCCTATCTGAGCTTTCATGCGATTGATGACGCATCCAAGCAGCTCAGCAAGGCGTTTGTCGACAACAACTTCGCGTTTTATGGAAAGGTCCTGACTGGGCAGCCACAACCGGATCCCCGCTGGAAAAGCGTGCTGGGCGTGGTGAACGATGCCATGGGGGAGGGCCTGGGCCAACTGTATGTCGCAAAGGTCTTCACGCCGGAGGCGAAGCAACACGCAGCTGAGCTGGTCGACAACATTCGTGCCGCGCTCAAGGTGCGTATCACGCATGTCGCATGGATGAGTGAGCAGACCAGGGCGAAGGCGCTGGCGAAATGGGACACCTTCCTCCCGCGCATCGGGTACCCGGACACGTGGCGTGATTGGTCCGGGCTCGATCTCACGCCGGGCGCTTACTACCGGAATGTGCAAGCAGCGGCCAAGTTCAACTACCGCTACAACATCGATCAGGTCGGCAAGCCAACCGATCGCAAGCGCTGGATCACGACGCCGCAGACAGTCAATGCGTTCTACTCCCCAAGTGACAATTCCATCAATTTTCCTGCAGCCGTTCTGCAACCTCCGTTTTTCGATGCCACAGCGGATGATGCGCTGAACTATGGAGCGATCGGTTCGCTCATGGGCCACGAGGCGACGCATGGCTTCGATGACCAAGGCAGTCAATTTGACGGGGCGGGCAACAATGCCAATTGGTGGACACCGGTAGATCGCACTGCGTTCGAGCAGCGCGCTGAAGGTTTGGTCAAGCAGTTCAATGCCTATGTGCCGCTAGCGGACCATCCCGAGTTGCACGTCAACGGCAAGCTGACCCTGGGCGAGAACATCGCGGATCTTGGCGGACTCAACGTTGCCTACGATGCATTGCAAGCCAACCTGCGCAAGCATCCGGAGCATGCAGTCACAGTAGATGGCTACACCCCGGATCAGCGCTTCTTCCTTGCCTTCGCCCGGAATTGGCGCTGGCTCACGCGTGAGGAACGGCAGCTGGTTCAATTGGCTGCCGACCCGCATGCCCCAGCCAAAGTGAGGGCCATTGCAGCTCCTTCGAACATGCCGCAATTCGCTAGCGCTTTCGCGTGCAAGGCAGGTGACCCAATGGTGCGCGGCGAGAAAGACCGCGTGGTGATCTGGTAAGGGCTTGCTGTTGCCTTCAGGCGTGGGTGCCAGGGTAGGCGAAGGACGAGCTGCTTGGCGGTACGGCCAGGTTCGAATGGCGCGCTGGGCTCCGTGGCTGATCCATGACTGCCCACGCTCGCGGTCCTGGATCGACGTCCCGGTCGTGGGTCGTGGTCACGTCCAGCGCGCTACGCCTGGGCGTGCTTGGGGTAGATAGCACTCAGCACTCAGCACTCACCAACTGCCGGTTAGCTCACTGCCGTGTGGGCTGCCGAAGCGGTGTGCTCAGCTTGGTGGTGCCGGGCCGCCCTTATGCGGCGCAGACGCATCGGTGCGCGGACGTAGCTGGATGACGAGGCTAAGCCATCTCTAGTGATGCCTTGAGCCTGCAGGGCATGCAAGAAGGGCTCGCATTTCTGCAGAGCCCTCCCACTACAACTCAGCTACTGACAACAAGCTGCTGCCGGCAAGCGGCTGCGTCAATCTGCCATCACCTTATCCGGCGTCATCGGGGTGCTGCGCACGCGCTTGCCGGTGGCATGGAAGATGGCGTTGCACACTGCCGCGGACACGCCCACCAGGCCAATCTCGCCGACGCCTTTCGCGCCCAGGCTGCTGACCACGCGGTCATCCTCGTCGGCGAAGATCACCTCGATGTCGTGGATGTCTGCGTTGGCGGAGACGTGGTACATGGCCAGATCATGGTTCATGAAGCGGCCGAAGCGGTGGTCGGACTGGGTCTGCTCGTGCAGGGCCTCGCCGATGCCCCACACCACGCCGCCGATAATCTGGCTGCGTGCGGTGGTGGGGTTGAGGATGCGCCCGGCCGCAATGGCGCTCACCACGCGGGCAACGCGCACCGTGCCCAGCTCCTCGTCCACGCGCACTTCCACAAACACCGCGCTATGCGTGGCACGGGTGTATTTGCGCTGCTTGAGCACGTTGGGCAACAGCAGGAACTTGTCTTCAATGTGATCGAGCTTGGCCTCTGCCAACACCTGGGTGAGGGCAATGGCGCTGCTGCTGTCGGCGCGCAGTGCGAGCGTGCCATTGGCGAACACCACATCGTCCGGCTTGGCCTTGGCAAAGCGCGAATCCGGCATTGCCTGGGCAAGCCGCAACAGCCGCTTGCGCAGCTTGGCGCATGCGCCATCCACCGCCGAGCCGATCGTGGTGACATGCGAAGAGCCGCCTTCGATCGGTGCGACCGGCAAGGTGGAATCGCCCAACTGAAAGGTGACCTGCTCCATCGGCAGGCCCAGCGCTTCGGCGGCAATCATCGCCATCACCGTGTAGGTGCCCGTGCCGATATCGCTGGCGGCGCTGCTCACCACCAGGCGGCCGTCGGCATGCAGCACCGCGTGGGCACGCGCAAACATCTGCATCGCATCCCATTGCCCGGTGGCCATGCCCCAGCCGACCCATTCGCGCCCCTCCTTGCGTGCCCGCGGCTGCAGCGGCCGCTGCGCCCAGCCGAAGCGCTCTGCGCCTTGTTCGTAACACTCGCGCAACGCCTTGCTGGAATAGGGCTTGTCGTCGGCGGGATTGACCTCGGCGTAGTTCTTCAAGCGCAACGCAAGCGGATCCATGCCGATCTCGTAGGACAGCTCGTCCATCGCCACTTCCAGCGCATGCACGCCGTGCGCAGCGCCGGGCGCGCGCATATCGATGGGGGTGTACTGATCCAGGCTCACCAGGTTGTAGCCCAGGTGCACGTTGTCGCAGGCGTACAGCTGGCCGCTCCAGTTGACCACCACCTCCACGTAATCCTCGATGCGCGACGTTTCGGCGATGGCTTCATGCCAGATCGCGCGCAGCGTGCCGTCGCGATCGGCACCGAGCTTGAGCCGTTGCACCGTTTCCGGGCGGTGGCCGAAGGTGAACATCTGTTGCCGCGTCAGCACCACACGCACCGAGCGATCCAGCAGGATCGAGGCCATCACCGCCAGCGCCAACTGGTATTGCGGGCGCAGGCCGGAGCCGAACGCACCACCCACATACGGATTGCGCACGGTGACCTTCTGCTTGCTCAGCCCGAACACGTGCGAGACATACCAGCGGCTGTTCTGCGAGCCCTGGGTCTTGTCGTAGATGGTGAAGTGGCCCTCTGCATCGCGGATCACCGTGGAGGCGAAAAGCTCCATCGGGTTGTGGTGTTCCACCGCGCTGTAATAGTCGGCCTGGATCTGGTGCGCGGCATTGACGAAGGCCGTGTCCGGCTCGCCCTTGTCCTTGGGCGGCGGCGAAAAGCCGGCCTTGAGCGGCTTGGGCTTGTGCATGCGGCCCAGGTTGGCCATCAGGTTGGTGTCGTGCGGCTCGCTGGCGTACTCCACCTGGACCAGATGCGCGGCATGGCGCGCGGCCTCGAAGGTTTCTGCCACCACCAGCGCGATTGGCTGGCCGCTGTACAGAATGGCGTTGTCGTACAGCGGCCGGAACGGCGAGCCGGCCGGTGCGGTCATGTCCTTGTAGAACAGGTCCATGCCGCGCATGTGCGGGCGGTTTTCGTGGGTCACGATTTCCAGAACGCCGGGCACCGCGCGTGCGGCCTCCAGGTCGAAGGCAACGATGCGGCCCTTGGCAATGCTGCTGTTGACCACCACCCCATACGCCAGGTCGGGCACCGGCCATTCGGCGGCGTAGCGCGCCTGGCCGGTGACCTTGGCGCGCCCATCGATGCGCGGCATGCCGGTGCCGGTGGGGCGGTGCCCGGTGCCAGGGTCGGCGACCGGTGCAATGAGCTCGTCGGGGCGTGCATTCATGGGGAGTCCTCCAGCGCGCTGGTGCGTCCGCGGTTGTCGATGGTGCCTTCGCGCGCGACGTCGAGTGCGCGCACGATGGTGCGGTGTGCCAGCGGAATCTTGAAGGCGTTCTCGCCTTGCGATTGCGCGCCCTGCAGCAGTGCATCGGCCAGTTGCGCAAAGGTGTGCGGCGTCGCCGGCATGCCAACCACGTGCGCTTCTGCCTCCGGCAGGCGCCAGGGCTTGTGCGCCACGCCGCCCAGCGCCACGCGCACGGCGCGGATGCTGCCATCGTCGGCAAGATCCAGCGCCGCGGCGACCGATGCCAGCGCAAAGGCATAGGACAGCCGCTCGCGGATCTTGAGGTAGGCACTATGCGCCACGAAGCGCTGTGCATCCGGCAGATCGATATGCACGATGAGCTCGTCCGGCTGCAGCGTGCTGTCGAGCTCCGGGTGCTCGCCAGGCAGGCGATGGAAATCGGCAAAGGCGATGTCGCGCGCGCCATTGGGGCCTTGCACGTGTACCACCGCATCCAGCGCCGCCAGCGCCACGCACATGTCGGAAGGATGCGTGGCAATGCAGTGCGCACTGGCGCCCAGGATGGCGTGGTATTTGGTCAGGCCGCCAATCGCCGAGCAGCCGGTGCCGGGCGCGCGCTTGTTGCACGGCGTGGCGCGGTCGTAGAAATACACGCAGCGGGTGCGCTGCAGCAGGTTGCCGCCATTGCTGGCCATGTTGCGGATCTGCGGCGAGGCACCGGCCAAAATCGCCGCGCTCAGCAGCGGGTAGCGTGCCTCAACTTCGGGGTGATAGGCGGTGTCGGCATTGCGTGCGAGCGCGCCCAGACGCAGACCGCCCGCCTCGTTGGTGGTGATCTCGCCCAATGGCAGGCGGTTGATGTCCACCAGCTGGCTGGGCCGCATCAGCTGCAGCTTCATCAAGTCAGTGAGGTTGGTGCCGCCGGCGATCAGGCGTACCGGCGCTTCGGACGGGACTGGCTGCGGATCAGTACCGCGCGTGGCGATCGCCCCGACTGCCGCTTCCATGCTCTCCGGGCGTGCATAGCTGAGCGGAATCATGCTGGCACCGTCCCTGGGGTCCACGGGGTGTCGGCCGATTCGCTGCTGTCCGAGGGTGTGCCCAGTACTTCCATCACCGCATCGGTTATCTGCGGATAGGCGCCGCAGCGGCAGATGTTGCCGCTCATCAATTCGCGCACCTGATCACGATCGTGCGCCTGGCCTTCGTTGATCAGGCCCACCGCCGAACACAACTGCCCGGGTGTGCAATAGCCGCACTGGAAGGCATCGTGGGCAATGAAGGCGCGTTGCAGCGGATGCAGCTGTTCGCCTTCGGCCAGGCCTTCGACGGTGGTGATGTCCGCACCGTCCTGCATCACCGCCAGGGTGAGGCAGCTATTGATGCGACGGCCATCGACCAAGACCGTGCAGGCGCCGCATTGACCGTGGTCGCAGCCCTTCTTGGTGCCGGTGAGATCGAGACGATCGCGCAGCAGGTCGAGCAGGCTCACCCAGGCTTCGAGCTGCAGTTGATAAGGCTGACCATTGATGCGCAGCGCTACCGGGTAGGTGGGCGCAACAGTGGTGGCGGTGGCCGGTGCCGTGTCACGGGCTGCGGCGGGAGTGGCATTCATGCGAGCCCCGTGGCGATGGCTGAGAGGGTCTTCACCTTGACCGCGCGGCGGTCAACGCAGGGTGTACGCAATGCGGTGATGGTGTTCACATCGATGCGATGTTTGACGCTGAACTGTGCAACGCAACGTGCAACGGGCGGCAGGCCGAGCTCGCCGTTTGCGTTGCACATGAAAGAGACTGGAACTGAATTCGTCAGCTGTGCGGTGTTGCGCTCCACGCCAATCGCAGGGCGTGCGACAGCGGTCTCGGTATCCTGTGCAGATGATGACGAGGTTGCAATGAGCCGGCGCGGCGGCAGTGCCGATCTTCCGCTGCATGGTGGGTGTGTGCCGCGCTGGTTGGGCGAGCGGATGACGCGGCTGGGCACTGTGATGTGCGAGGCCATCGTGCACACGTATGGGCGCGATGAATTGTTGCGGCGGCTTGCGCATCCGTTCTGGTTTCAGTCCTTCGGCGCGGTGATGGGGATGGACTGGCATTCCTCCGGCATCACCACCAGCGTGATGGGCGCACTCAAGCGTGGGCTGACGCCGTTGTCTGGCGAGCTGGGCATTCATGTCTGCGGTGGGCGTGGTCGGCATTCGCGCGCAACGCCTGCCGAGTTGCTGGCAGTGGGCGATGGCGTGGGGCTGGATGGCGCTGCGCTGGCACGTGCCAGCCGCCTGGTCGCCAAGGTGGACAGCGCCGCGGTGCAGGATGGCTTTGATCTGTATCTGCACAGTTTTGTCGTCAGCGACGAGGGGCGCTGGGTGGTGGTGCAGCAAGGCATGAACGGGCAACGCAAGCAGGCGCGCCGCTATCACTGGTTGTCGGAAGGGCTGAGCAGTTTTGTGGATGCGCCGCACGCGGCGATCGATGGGCCGCAGCAGGGCAACATCGTCAACCTGGCCGACCATCGCGCCGCTGCCGCGCGTGAGGCGCAGGTGGCGTTGTTGCAGGCGCTGGCGCCGGATCGCCTTGCCCGCGAATGGCAGCGCATCGACGCCGCGCAGGCGCCGGTTGCGCCTGCTGTGGCGCAGACGCCGGTCACCGGTGACCTGTTTGCAGGCCAGGGCTGGGATCCTGCGCAGCAACCGCATCTGAGCATGCCCGACCATCACGACGTACGCAGCGAGAACGTGATCACCCGCCGGTTGCATGCCAGCCTGGCGGCTGCGGCCGAGTGCGGCCCCACCGATTTCACCGCGCTGTTGCAGGTGCCGGGCGTGGGGGCGCGCACTGTGCGCTCGCTGGCGATGGTGGCCGAGGTGTTGCATGGCACAGCGTGCCGTTTCAGTGACCCGGCGCGGTTTTCGCTTGCCCACGGCGGCAAGGACCGGCATCCGTTTCCGGTGCCCACGCGTGTGTTCGATCACACCATCGGCGTGCTCAAGCAGGCGATGCAGCAGGCCCGGCTTGGCAACGAGGAGCGGCTGCAGGCGATTGCGCGTCTGGATGTGCAGGCACGTCGGCTGGAAGCCAGCGCACGCGGTCCCTCGGTAGAGGCGTATATCGCGCAGGAACGCGTGGATGCGCACCGCTATGGCGGGCGCAGCGTGTTCGGTTGGGAGCCGCCGGTTGAGGATCATCAATCGCTTGCGTCGCAGGCGCAGCGCAAGGCAGGCCAATGAGCGCGCAACTGCGTCGTGGCAAGGTGGCCATCGACGGCCGCTGCTTCACCTATGTGTTCCCTTGCCAGTGGGAAGACCATTGCAAGATCGGCTTTTCGCGCGACCCGCTGGGCCGCATCAGTAGCCTGCATCCGCGCTGGTTTGCGTTCTTCGACCTGGAGCGCGGCGTGTTGGTGGAAGCCGAGCGCGAACGCGATGCGCGGGATCTGGAGCTGCAACTGCGCCGGCCCTTAGGTGAGCACAACGCACCGGCGCCGATGGCGATTCGCAGCGCAGCGGGCGGGCACACCGAATGGTTTCGCGGTGTGGGGCAGGCACTCGATGTGGCAGTGGCGCAGCTGGAACAGCAGGGGTATCGCGTGTTCGCACTACAGGCGTGGCTGCAGGCGGCAATGGCCCAGCGGATCGATCGCCTGTACGACTGGTCGCTGTTGCAGTTGAGCCAGAACGAACTCGACGGCGTCACCGGGCCCACCGCAACGCAACAGATGCTGCGCGACGTGCTGGATGGCTACCGCGCATTGGAGCTGCCACTGCAGGCGCATCTGCCCGGCGTGATCTGGGACTGGTACTGCCGCTGCGCATAGCGAAGCGCATTGCCACCGCCTTGACGTGTGCAGCGACAGCATCGGCGCAACCGATGAGGAGACGCGCCCATGCAGTACGCAACGCTGGAATTGAGCAACGCATTCAAGGTGCTGTTTTCGCTGCGCCAGGTGCAGGCGGCAGAAATGGTGATTGCGCCGGGCGATCGCGAAGGTGGCCCGGACAATCGCC
This sequence comes from Xanthomonas sp. fls2-241-TYG-148, assembly GCF_030208815.1. Classification (NCBI taxonomy): domain Bacteria; kingdom Pseudomonadati; phylum Pseudomonadota; class Gammaproteobacteria; order Lysobacterales; family Lysobacteraceae; genus Xanthomonas; species Xanthomonas sp. fls2-241-TYG-148. Next base: position 876,011 of record NZ_JARVTE010000001.1, on the reverse strand, counting down.
ATCGCGGCGCCGATCAATGGCTGTTCGTGGTGGACGGCGCGGGCGAGGCCATCGTGGATGGCCACACGCAGGCATTGCAGGCCGGCAGCCTGATCGCGATCGAGCGTGGCCAGGCGCACGAGATTCGCAATACCGGCGACACGCCGCTGAAGACGGTCAACTTCTATCACCCGCCTGCCTACGATGCGCAGGGCGAACCATTGCCGGCAGGCGAAGGCTGATGCGCAGCGCGACGCATGCAGACCGGTAGCGTGTTGTTCAACGGCCTGCTGTTCAATGGCCCGTTGGTCGACAGCACGTTGTTCAACAGCAAGTGAGTGGGTTGTCGACCATGCGTTGACGTGGCGGTTGTTTACATCGGCACGTCACAACGCACCGGGAGCACCCCATGCCAGAAGCCAAGACGCGTCGCGCGGCCGCCCAGGACAAGCGCGAGGGCAAGTCGGCCAGTACCCAGGCCGGCGAATACGTCAAAGAAGAAATCGAACACGTGCGCGAAGGCAAGCATGGTGCCAAGAGCACCAAGCAGGCGATTGCGATTGGCCTTTCAAAGGCACGCCGCGATGGCGTGGATGCCAAACCGTCCAAGAGCGCGTCCAAGAACACAAAGAAGAAGGCGGCGCAGGACACCAAGGCGGCCAAGAAGACCACCGCCAAGACGGCAAAGAAGACCACCAGCAAAACGACCAAGAAGACGGCGAAAAAGGCCACCAAGAAAGCGACCAAGAAGACGACGAAACAGGCGGCCAAGAAAGCCACCAAGAAGACCTCGCCCACGCGGTCGGCAGGCGCCAAGAAGGCCTTGAAGACCGCCAGCAAGAAGACCACCGCCCAGCAGGTTGCCGGCACCCAGGCATTGTCGCGCCAGGCCAAGAGTGCAGCGGCCAAGCGCAGTTCCAGCAGCCGCTCGGCAGCGGCCAAAAAGGCCGCCAAGACCAAGGGCCCTGGCGTGCGCAAGGCTGCCGCCAAGAAAGCGGCGGCGACGCGGAAGCGGTCGGCGAGCAAACGCGAGAGCTGATCGGTTCTGCTGCCACTTTGTGCGCCCCGACGAGAGGGCGGGGCGCCGTGGTCACGCGCACTGTCCCGCGGCCCAAGCTTCTTGATGGTGAACCTGCGCCGTACCCTTAGCGGTCGTCCGGCGCAGGGTCGTGGCCCGCTCCTGGTGCCAGTACAGGCGTTACAACTCCCTCGTGCCACAACACCAGTCCGGCAGCTGAGCGGCTCAGGTCGGCGATCTCGCCTGCTGCGACGGTTGGGTGTACAAATGTACACCTTGTTCCGTGGCTGGTCTTCCCGATGGATGGTCTCTCTCCCAAGCGCGCCGCCGTGCTGGCGTTCCTGCAGCAGCAGGCCCAGGCCGGCCTGGCACCCAGTCTGGCCGAGATCGCGCAGGCGTTCGGGTTCGCCTCGCGCAATGCGGCGCAAAAGCATGTGCAGGCCCTGGCCGAGGCGGGGTTGATCGAGCTGGTGCCCAACCGCAAGCGCGGCATCCGCGTACCGGGCGGGGCCGGGCCGGATGCGCTGCTGGCGCTGCCCGTGCTGGGCCGGGTGGCGGCCGGTGTGCCGATCGGTGCGGACATCGGCCTGGACCGGCAGCTCTGGCTGGACCGCAGCCTGTTCGCGCTGCGGCCGGACTACCTGCTGCAGGTGCAGGGCGATTCGATGATCGACGACGGCATCCTGGAGGGCGACCTGGTCGGCGTGCAGCGCAGCAGCGACGCGCGCAATGGCCAGATCGTGGTGGCGCGCGTGGATGGCGAGATCACCATCAAGCGGCTGGAGCGCAGCGCCGATGCCATCCGCCTGCTGCCGCGCAATCCGGCGCATGCGCCGATCGTGGTGGCCGACGATGCCGACTTCGCGATTGAAGGCGTGTACTGCGGCCTGATCCGGCAGGGCTGAGATGAGCGAACCTGTCCCGCTGCGGCAACACGGCAATGCCGCCCTGGCCATGCCGTTGGATGCCTTGCTGGCGGCGCGCACGGTCTGGCGCGCCGGGCACGGCACGGCCACCGCCAATGGTGGCGAATCCACCGGGCATGCCGCGCTGGATGCGGTACTCCCCGATGGCGGCTGGCCGCGCCGCGCATTGACCGAACTGCTGTTGCCCGCCCACGGCATCGGCGAAATCGCATTGCTGCTGCCCACGCTGGCGCGCATGACCGGCGCCGGCAGCCGGGTGGTGCTGGTGGCGCCGCCGTACGTGCCGTATGCGCCTGCCTGGCAGGCGGGTGGGGTGGCCTTGCAGCAGCTGGAGATCGTGCAGGCAGAACCGCGCGACGCGCTATGGGCCTTCGAACAATGCCTGCGTAGCGGCGCTTGCGCGGCGGTGCTGGGCTGGCCACAGACCGGCGATGCGCGCGCACTGCGGCGCCTGCAGGTGGCTGCGGACAGCGGCAACTGCTGCGCGTTCGCGCTGCGTGATCGTCGCCATGCGGTGAATGCATCGCCGGCGGCGTTGCGGCTGGAATTTCTGCCCGAGCGCGATGCCTGGCAGGTGCGCAAATGCCGCGGCGGCCAGGTGCCGTCGCAGCCGTTGCGGCTGGCGCATTGAGGGCCGCGCATGTTGTGGGCCTGCATTCTGTTGCCGCAGCTGGCACTGGACGATGTGCTGCGGCGTCGCGAAGACACCCAGGCACCGTTGGCGCTGGTGGAAGGGCCGGCGCAGCTGCGCAGCCTGCATGCGGTCAACGCCGCAGCGGCAGCGGCCGGCCTGAAGCCGGGCATGCGCCTGTCGGCCGCGCACGCGTTGATGGCCGAGGTGCAGACCTGCGATTACGACCCGCAGGCCGAAGCGCGCTGCCAGCGCTTTCTCGCGTCCTGGGCCTACCGGCATAGTTCGCTGGTGAGTCAGCAATGGGGGCGTGCCATCGTGCTGGAGGCGGGCGCCAGCTTCCGCCTGTTCGGGCCATGGCCGCGCTTCGAGCGCCGCCTGCGTGAGGAACTGCAGGCATTGGGTTTTCAGCACCGGCTGGCCTTGGCGCCAACGCCGCGCGCCGCGCGCGTACTGGCCGGCTTGCGCGACGGCATGGCAGTGACCCAGCTGCCCGCACTGCAGGCCTTGCTCGACAAGGTGCCGGTGCGCCGTGCCGCGTTGCCGGGCGATGCCGGCGAGCGCCTACAGCACATGGGCGTGCGCACATTGGCGGCGTTGCGTGCGCTGCCCAGCGAAGGGGTGCGGCGGCGCTTCGGCGGCGCCTTGCTCGACCATCTGGATCGCCTTTACGGCCAGGCCGACGACCCGCTGGAGTGCTACGCACCACCAGACCATTTCGACCAGCGCGTGGAGCTTGGCTACGAGGTGGAAACACACCCGGCGCTGCTGTTCCCGCTGCGCCGCCTGATCGGTGACCTGTGCACGTATCTGTCGATCCGCGATGGCGGGGTGCAGCGTTTCCTGTTGCGGCTGGAACACGAAGAAGGCGCCACCGATGTCGACGTGGGCCTGCTCACGCCCGAGCGCGCGCCGGCACTGCTGTTCGAGTTGGCGCGCAACCGCCTGGAGCGCGTGGAGATCCCACGGCCGGTGGTGGCGATGCGCCTGCTGGCCAAACAGTTGCCGCCGTTCGTGCCGGCCATGCGCGACCTGTTCGATCAACGTGCGCAGCAGTCGGTGGACTGGCCGCAGCTGCGCGAACGCCTGCGCGCACGCCTGGGCGACGACGCGGTGTACCGCGTGCTGCCGGCAGATGACCCGCGCCCGGAGCGCGCCTGGCAGAAGGCCATCGGCGATGACATGCGCGAAGCCGCCGCACCACCGCGCCCACCGCGGCCGACCTGGTTGATGCCGCTCCCGGTGCCGCTGCACGACCCGCATCTGCGCATCGTTTCCGGCCCAGAACGGCTGGAAAGCGGCTGGTGGGACGATGCCGAAGCGCGCCGCGATTATTACGTGGTGGAAACCTCGCGTGGCCGGCGCGCCTGGGTGTTCGCATCGCCCGGCCGCACCGATGGCTGGATGCTGCACGGGTGGTTCGCATGAGATGGCCTGCGCCCAGACGGCGTGTGCGTAGATGCGTCGGCAGGCTGGAAGGCATTGCAGGCCGATTCGCGCGCATCACGCCAGCCTGCGCTATCTCCCCGCAGCCAACGGCGGCTACTGCGCCGCAAACGCTTGTCCAACGGCCGGCGGCACCCAGCAGCGCACCTGCGCATGCACATCCCGAACAGCGTCCGCAGCGTGGTCGCGGCCACGCCACTGCGCCATCGATGCTGCCTGGTGATCGTCTGCCACAGTGTCGGCCTGTGTGGTGGCAGCGTGGCGCCACGTGCAGCCAACCATGAGTTGGGACGATGCCATCGATGGCGTGGATCGCGACACGCCCGGCGGGCGCATGCCGCGCGGCTGGACGGTTGCCGCGCGGCTGCGTGCGGCCAACGACGACATCACCCATGCCGCAGTGGCCGATACGCTGCCGGCGTATGCCGAGCTGCACTGCCTGTCGGATTTTTCGTTCCTGCGTGGGGCCTCCAGTGCCGAGCAGCTGTTTGCGCGTGCGCACCACTGCGGCTACAGCGCATTGGCCATCACCGACGAATGCTCATTGGCCGGCATCGTGCGTGGGCTGGAAGCTTCGCGCGCCACCGGCGTGCAGCTGATTGTCGGCAGCGAGTTCACCCTGGTCGATGGCACGCGCTTCGTGCTGCTGGTGGAGAATGCGCGCGGCTATCCGCAGCTGTGCAGTGTGATCACCACCGGCCGGCGTGCGGCAGGCAAGGGCGCATACCGGTTGGGGCGTGCCGAGGTGGAAGCGCACTTTCGCGATGTGGTCCCGGGCGTCTTTGCGCTGTGGTTGCCTGGTGATCAACCGCAGGCCGAACAGGGCGCCTGGCTGCAGCGCGTGTTTGCAGAGCGCGCATTCCTGGCGGTGGAACTGCATCGTGAGCAGGACGATGCCGCACGCCTGCAGGCCCTGCAGGCGCTGGCCCAGCAGCTGGGTATGAGCGCGCTGGCCAGCGGCGATGTGCACATGGCGCAGCGGCGCGACCGCATCGTGCAGGACACCCTGACCGCCATCCGCCACACGCTGCCATTGGCCGACTGCGGCGCGCATCTGTTTCGCAATGGCGAACGGCACCTGCGTCCCCGGCGTGCGCTGGGCAACATCTATCCGCATGCGTTGTTGCAGGCGTCGGTGGAATTGGCGCAACGCTGCACCTTCGATCTTTCAAAGGTGCAGTACACCTATCCGCGCGAGTTGGTGCCGCAGGGCCATACGCCGGCCAGCTATTTGCGCCAACTCACCGAAGCCGGCATGCGCGAGCGCTGGCCCGAGGGCGCGCCGGCCAATGTGCTGGCGCAGATCGACAGCGAGCTTGAGCTGATCGCCTACAAAGGGTATGAGGCGTTTTTCCTCACCGTGCAGGATGTGGTGCGCTTCGCGCGGGCGCAGCACATCCTGTGCCAGGGGCGTGGATCTTCGGCCAATTCGGCGGTGTGCTATGCGCTGGGCATCACCGCGGTCAACCCGAGCGAGACCCGGTTGCTGATGGCGCGGTTCCTGTCCAAGGAGCGCGACGAGCCGCCGGATATCGACGTGGACTTCGAGCACGAGCGGCGCGAAGAAGTGCTGCAATACGTCTACACCAAATATGGCCGCGAACGCGCTGCACTGGCAGCCACGGTGATCTGCTACCGCGGCAAGAGCGCGGTGCGTGATGTCGCCAAGGCGTTCGGCCTGCCGCCGGACCAGATCGCGTTGCTGGCCAATTGCTACGGGTGGGGTAATGGCGACACGCCGATGGAACAGCGCATCGCAGAAGCCGGGTTCGATTTGGCCAACCCACTGATCAACAAGATTCTTGCAGTCACCGAGCACCTGCGCGATCACCCGCGTCATCTGTCGCAACACGTAGGCGGATTCGTGATCTCCGACGAACCGCTGTCGATGCTGGTGCCGGTGGAAAACGCGGCGATGGCCGATCGCACCATCATCCAGTGGGACAAGGACGATCTGGAAACCATGAAGCTGCTCAAGGTTGATTGCCTGGCCTTGGGCATGCTGACCTGCATCCGCAAGACGCTGGATCTGGTGCGCGGCCATCGCGGGCGCGACTACACCATTGCCACGCTGCCGGGCGAGGATGCCGCAACCTACAAGATGATCCAGCGTGCCGATACGGTGGGCGTGTTCCAGATCGAATCACGTGCGCAGATGGCGATGCTGCCGCGGCTCAAGCCACGGGAGTTCTACGACCTGGTGATCGAAGTGGCGATCGTGCGGCCCGGCCCGATCCAGGGCGACATGGTGCACCCGTATCTGCGCCGGCGGCAGGGCTATGAGCCGGTCAGTTTCCCCTCGCCAGGCGTTGAGGAAATCCTGGGCCGCACGCTGGGCATTCCACTGTTTCAGGAGCAGGTGATGGAGCTGGTGATCCATGCCGGCTATACCGACAGCGAGGCCGACCAGCTGCGGCGGTCGATGGCGGCCTGGCGGCGCGGCGGCGACATGGAGCCGCACCGTGTACGCATCCGCGAACTGATGGCCGGGCGCGGCTACGCGCCGGAATTCATCGACCAGATCTTCGAGCAGATCAAAGGCTTCGGTTCCTACGGATTCCCGCAAAGCCACGCCGCCTCGTTCGCCAAACTGGTGTACGCCAGTTGCTGGCTCAAGCGGCACGAACCGGCGGCCTTTGCCTGCGGGCTACTCAACGCGCAGCCGATGGGGTTCTATTCGGTCAGCCAGATCGTGCAGGACGCGCGCCGCGGCAGCCCGGAGCGCCAGCGTGTGGAGGTGTTGCCGGTGGATGTGTTGCACAGCGACTGGGACAACATCCTGGTCGGCGGCCGGCCGTGGCACAGCGATGCCGACCCCGGCGAGCAGCCGGCGATCCGGCTGGGATTGCGCCAGGTGAGCGGCCTGTCCGAGAAGGTGGTCGAGCGCATCGTTGCCGCACGCGCGCAGCGGCCATTTGCCGACATCGGCGACCTGTGCCTGCGCGCGGCGCTCGATGAAAAGGCGCGCCTGGCCCTGGCCGAAGCCGGCGCGTTGCAGTCGATGGTGGGCAATCGCAATGCCGCGCGCTGGGCCATGGCCGGCGTGGAGGCGCGCCGGCCGCTGCTGCCCGGCAGCCCGGCCGAACGCGCGGTGGAACTGCCTGCGCCGCGCGCCGGCGAAGAGATCCTGGCCGACTACCGCGCGGTGGGCCTGAGCTTGCGCCAGCATCCGATGGCACTGCTGCGCCCGCAGATGCTGCAGCGGCGCATCCTGGGCCTGCGCGAGTTGCAGGCGCGCCGGCATGGCAGCGGCGTGCATGTGGCCGGGCTGGTCACACAGCGGCAACGCCCGGCCACCGCCAAGGGCACCATCTTCGTCACCCTCGAAGACGAGCACGGCATGATCAACGTCATCGTGTGGTCGCACCTGGCCATGCGCCGCCGCCGCGCCTTGCTGGAATCGCGCCTGCTGGCGGTGCGCGGCCGCTGGGAACGCGTGGACGGTGTGGAGCACCTCATCGCCGGCGACCTCTACGACCTCAGCGACCTGCTCGGCGAGATGCAGCTGCCGTCGCGGGATTTCCATTGACGGCAGCGGTGTGATTGTTGGGCATGCGCTGCGCCGCTGGCATGTGGTTCGCATCAGGCACATCAACCCCGCGTGCGGCCGCGCCTGCTTGTGGCAATGACGGCACCAGGCCGGCGACTGCTGCTCGGAATTGACATCCACGGCGACGTACACTCAAGTCGTGCCCGCCGCCTTGCTGCTGCGCGCTGGTGAGGTCTGTAGCCGTTCCACTTCCTATCAATGAGGCGACCATGAAGTTGGAGGTTCTGTTCGACCAGTTACACACCTTGCCCACTGTGCCCAAGTTGGCGCAGGACCTGATTCGCCAGTTCGATAATCCAGACACCAACATCGACACCTTGGCGCACACCATCGAACGTGATCCGGTGATTGCCGGCAAGGTGCTGCGTCTGGCCAATTCCGCGCGCTTCCACGGGCTGAACGATTCCACCAGCGTTGGGGATGCTGCGATGCGGCTCGGCTTCAACACGCTGCGCACCTTGGTACTGGCCTCGGCGATGACCGGGGTATTTCGCGCGGGTCCGGGTTTCGATCTGAAGGCCTTCTGGCGCCGCACTTTCGAGGTGGCAGGCATTTGCCGTCTGCTGGCGCGGCAGCACCGTGTTGACCCGGAAACCGCATTCACCTGCGGCATGATGCATAACATCGGCGAATTGCTGATCCAGTCCGGCGCGCCGGAATACGCTAACCGCATCAATCATGACGCATCGTCGGCAGGCCATGCCGCGGACGAAACCCTGCACTTGGGATTCGGCTACCCGGAAGTCGGCGCCGAACTGGTGCGCCGCTGGCACTTGCCTGTCGTGATCCAGGATGCCATCGCGTATCAGGTGCGCCCGGCCGCTGCGCCTGATGGTGCGCTGATGCCCTTGGTGGTTGCCCAGGCGGTGCATGTCTCCGATGCGTTGCACGCGCACGGCGGAGCGACTCCCGCCGCGCTTGCCGCCGCGCGCGGCCCGTTGATGGACAGCATCGATCTGGATGCCTTGTTCGCCACCTTGCCGGATGTGATCGAAGCCGACCGCGCGTTTGCCGAATTGCTGCACTGACACGCGCCGGTGATGCTGCCGCGTGAACCGCTGCGTGCTTGCAACTGCAGCGGTTCATTGCGCAGCTGCTTGCGATCTGCATCTCCCGACGAGCCGGTACTTTGCCAGCCCACGCGCAGATGCATGACGCACCGCCGCCTGAGTCTGGAATGGTCCACATCCGCTTTCCCGCAGATGGCAGCGGCGCGAAAGTGCGCCGCCGGTCGTGTGCGGCAGGCTCGGAGCGACTCAGTCTCAATGGCCTGCATCGCCTTTGGCCATCCCACCGGACGCTTGCTGCGCCCACACCTGCATTCCCACCCGCCACAGATCGCACACTGTCACGCCGCGCCGCAGCTGGACGGAAACCGCTGCAGGCGCTAGCGTGATGCGGATTTTTTGCCTCAGGGGAATGCCCAATGCGCCATGACGCGCAGCCGCGCCAGCTCACCTTCCGTGCCGTCGTGCTGGCCATCGTGCTGGCGGTGGTGTTGTCGGCCGCCAATGCCTATCTCGGTCTGTTCGCCGGGTTGACCATTGCCACCGCCATTCCGGCGGCGGTTGTCTCGATGGGCGTGCTGCGCCTGCTCGGCGGCGGCACCATCCTGGAAAACAACATCGTCCAGACCGGCGCTTCGGCAGGCTCGTCGATCGCGGCGGGGGTGATCTTCACCATCCCGGCGCTGGTGATCATGGGCTACTGGCCGGACTTCAAGTACTGGTGGGTGCTCGGCATCGCCGGCATGGGCGGCCTGCTCGGCGTGCTGTTCTCGGTGCCGTTGCGGCGCTCGATGATCGTCGAAGACCCGCTGCCGTTCCCCGAAGGCAAGGCCGCCGCCGAAGTGCTCAAGGCCGGCGAGAACCCCGGCCCGGGCCTGAAGATCCTGGCCATCTCCGGTGCCATCGGCGCACTGGTCAAACTGGGCGCGGCCAGCGGCCTGCGCGTGATCCCCGATACCTGGGCGCAGGCCACCTACCTGGGCAGCAGCCGCCTGGTCGGCTATCTGGGCACCAACCTGTCGCCGGCCTTGCTCGGCGTGGGCTACATCGTCGGCTTGAACGTCGGCATCGTGGTGCTGTCCGGCTCGATCCTGTCCTGGCATATCGCCATCCCGCTGTACCAGCAGTTCTTCATGGGCAGCGACCCGGCGCTGGCACAGAGCCTGGTGGATGCGCCGGCAGCCGATGCCGCGTTCGGTATCTGGGGCGCGAAGATCCGCTACCTGGGCGTGGGTGCGATGCTGATCGGCGGCGTGTGGACGCTGTTCTCGCTGCGCAAGTCGCTGTTCTCCGGCATCAAGAGCGGTTTTGCCGCTGCGCGTAAAAGCGGTGGCGGCGTAGTTGCCGAAACCGAGCGCGATCTGCCGATGAAGTGGATGCTGGTGGCGCTGGTGCTGTGCACCTTGCCGCTGCTGGGCCTGTACCAGGCCATCGTGCAGCAGTGGCACGTGTCGATCCCGATGACCATCATCATGATCGTGGCCGGCTTCCTGTTCGTGTCGGTGTCCGGCTACCTGGCCGGCCTGATCGGCTCGTCCAACAACCCGGTGTCGGGCATCACCATTTCCACCATCCTGTTCGCCTCGGCGGTGCTGGTGTTGCTGCTGGGCAAGAGCGGGCTGGTGCCGGTAGGCATCGGCGCCGCACCGTTGGGCGCGGTGGCCGCGATCATGATCGGCGCGGTGGTGTGCTGCGCGGCGGCGGTGGGCGGCGACAACCTGCAGGATCTCAAGGCCGGTTATCTGGTTGGCGCGACGCCGTGGAAGCAGCAGCTGATGCTGGGCATCGGTGCGTTCTCGTGCGCATTGATCATGGCGCCGGTGCTGAACCTGCTTGCCCAGGCCTACGGCATCGGCCCGGCCACGCCGCAGCATCCCAACTCGCTGGGTGCGCCGCAGGCCACCTTGATGGCCTCGGTGGCCAAAGGCCTGTTTGGCGGCCAGTTGCCGTGGAGCATGATCGCCATCGGTGCCGGCGTCGGCGCGGCCATCATTGCGCTCGACGAATGGTTGAAGAAAACCGGCAAGCGCTTCCGCGTGCCGGTCCTGGCCGCGGCGATCGGTATCTACCTGCCGCTGGAACTGATGGTGCCGATCTTCCTCGGCGGCCTGATCGCGCATCTGGTGGAGCGCTTCCACAATATCCGCGCCGACGACGAAGACGGCCGCGACCGCGTGCATCGTCCGGGCGTGCTGTTTGCCGCCGGCCTGATCACCGGCGAAGCCTTGATGGGCATCGCCATTGCGGTGCCGATCGTGCTGTCCAGCCGCGCCGATGTGCTGGCACTGCCGGCTGCTTTGCAACTCAATCAGTGGGTTGGCCTGGCGATCCTGGCCCTGGTGGGCTGGCTGCTCTATCGCGTCGGCAAGCGCGGCGAAAAAGCCGCCTGAGTCAGCGACACACACACGGCGCATGCGATGCATGCGCCGTCCTGGCAGGCGCGCAAGGCGACCTGCCTGCAGCGCATGCCGCTGCCCTCTGCACCATCCCAACGCACCGCCGCCGCAGACCGCATCGACGTCCCTGACGGCGCGTCGTCGTCTGCGGCCTGTCTTTGCGCCGACTTTATGCCAGGCCCAGCGCGCATGCATAGCGCCTTTATGCCGCCGCTCCGTATCGTGCCGTCTCCCGCACGAATGATGCGTTACGGCTGCCGCATGCCTCGATCGACCCCGCTGATCTTCGCGCCATAGGCCATCGCGCCGCCACTGTTGCCGACAAAAACGTTAGCCCAATCACACTGCGCCTCTTCCAATGTGCGGTTGCGGTCGCTTTTTGCCTGACGAGCTCGACAGTTCGATAGGATCGAGCAGACGCCGCGACTCCGGCGTCGTGCAGTCGATCCACCTCTCCACGCGCACCCCCGCCCACTCACTGCTGGTTTGTCGTGTCATCGATCCAGCGCTCTGCCATGGAGTACTGCAATGCTGACTGTGATTTCCCGTTCCTCGTCCCGCGCAGCGCGCACCCCTGTGCTGGCCATCGCCCTGGCCGGCGTGCTGTGCGGCCTGGCCTGGCAAGCGCAGGCGCAAGATGCCACCGAAGCACCGCTGTGCACCGATCGGCCGACCAAGGCCAATTCCACCTGTACCGTGCCGACCGGCGCCTGGCAGCTGGAAACCGACATCGGCAGCTACACCCGCGACAGCCAGCCCGGCACGCGCACCGAAACCTCGGTGTTCACCAATCCCACGCTCAAGTACGGCGTCAGCGACCGCATCGATCTGCAGCTCAACTGGGCGCCGCAGCTGCAGGTCAAGACCACCGATCGTGCCACCGGCGCACGCAGCAGCCTGAGCGGCGGTGGCGACATCTATCTGCGCATGAAGGCGCGCTTTTACGAGAGCGATACCGCCACCGTCGCGGTGCTGCCGTTCGTCAAGGCGCCCACCGCGCGCACCGGTCTGGGCAACGACGAGTGGGAAGGCGGCATCGCGCTGCCGATCAATTTCGCCTTGCCCAACAGCTTCTCGTTGACCTTCGGCCCGGAGGTCGACTGGCTGGCCGACAGCGATGGCAGCGGCAATCACATCGCGGTGATCAATGCGATCAACCTGGCCCGCCCACTGACGCCGAAGCTGTCGATGGCGGTGGAAGTGTGGTCCTCGATCAATCGCGACCCGACCGAAACCATCGAGCAGTATTCGGCCGACATCGCCGCTGCGTATCTGATCAACCCGCTGCTGCAACTGGACGTGGGCGCCAACTTCGGCCTCAACGACCGCACCCCGGATGCGCAGGTGTATGTGGGGTTGGCGCACCGCTTCTGATGCATGTGATGGGCCAGGGCAGGGTGAGTTGGCGGACATGCCACCGCGCTGCCAAGCATGGTCAAAGTTGCGAGGCGCCAGGTTGACTGGCGCCTCGCAACATCCGTACGTGGCATGCCGGTCACCGCTGATGCTTGAACAACGCTGAGCGGGTGCTGCCGCAGGGGATGCCCTTTTGGACGCAGCGGCGGCTGTTGCAATCACCTATCCAACGCAGCGTGCACGCGTCAAGCGTGCCTGGCTGCTGCCATCAGCTTGCTGGCCGCATGACCCAGCCGCCATGCACCGCCACGCGCGACAGCCGTGCGCGTTCGACAACACGCGCCTGGGGCCTCTGGTCGCTGCGCTGAGACGCGCAATTCCATGCACGAGGCGACACCCACGCGACCATGCAGGCAGGCGCAAGCGCAAGTCTTTGCGCGTGCGCCGCAGCAACGCCTACCATCGACGTTTTGCCGTTGCCGGAACTCCCATGAAGCTTCGTACTGCCGTATTGCCCCTGTGCCTGTTGACTGCCTTGCCCATGCTGGCCGCCGCGCGCGGTTTCGATGTGCGCGACATGGTGGCGCTGGACCGCGTGTCCTCGCCCACGCTCACGCCCGATGGCAGCGTGGTGGTATTCGCCAAGCGCCAGGCCAAGACCGCCAATGGCAAGGCCGCCACCAGCCTGTGGATGCGCAATCTGCGCACTCGCGATCTGGCGCCGCCCAAGCGGCTTACACCGGAAGGCTGGAACGTCAACAGCCCGGCGCTGTCGCCGGATGGCAAGACGGTGTACTTCCTCAGTAGCAAGTCCGGCACCCAGCAGCTGTACGCGCAGCCGCTGGCCGGCGGCACCCCGCAACAACTCACCGCCTTTGCGGTGGACCTGGACAGCTACAAGCTCTCGCCGGATGGCAAGCGCATTGCCTTCAGTGCGGGCGTGTTCCAGGACTGCGGCTCGGACCTGGGCTGCACCAAGAAGAAGCTGGCCGACCTCAAGAACGCCAAGGCCAGCGGTGTGGTGTACGACCAGTTGTTCGTGCGCCATTGGGACACCTGGAACGATGGCCGTCGCAACACGTTGTTCGTCGCCGAGCTGCCTGCGGCCGGTGCGAAGGCCGTGGCAGGTGCCTCGGCGATCAGCGCCACGCTGGCCGGCGATGCACCGTCCAAGCCGTTCGGCGGCAATGACGATTACGCCTGGTCGCCCGATGGCGCCAGCGTGGTGGTCAGCGTGCGCATCCCGCAGCCGCATGGCCCGGGTGCCGGCAAGGCGGCTGCGCAAGGCAAGGCCACCGGCAACGACGAAGCGTGGCAGACCAACTTCGACCTGTATCGCCTGGATGCGGCCGGCAAATCCGCGCCGGTCAATCTCACCGCCGCCAACCCGGCGTGGGATGCGGGCCCGGTGTTCAGTGCCGACGGCAAGACGCTGTACTACCGCGCCATGAAGCGTCCCGGTTTCGAAGCCGACCGTTTCGGCCTGATGGCGATGGATCTGGCCAGCGGCAAGACCCGCGAGATCGCGCCAAAGTGGGACCGCTCGGCGGGCGAGATCGTGCTGAGCGACGATGGCAGCAGCCTCTACACCAGCGCCGACGATCTGGGCGAGCACCCCTTGTTCAAGGTCGACATTGCCAGCGGTGACGCCACCAAGGTGGTGGGCGAGGGCAGCGTGCATGCACCTGTGCTGGCCGGTACCACGCTGGCATTCACGCGTAACTCGCTCAAGAGCGGCGACCAGATAGTTGTCAGCGATGTGCAGGGGCAGGGGCTGCGTGCGATCACCCAGAGCGCCGGCGAATTGCTGCCCGACGTGCAGTTCGGCGACTACGAGCAGTTCCAGTTCAAGGGCTGGAACAACGACACCGTGCATGGCTACGTGGTCAAGCCGTACAACTATCAGGAAGGCAAGACCTATCCGGTGGCGTTCCTGATCCACGGCGGCCCGCAGGGCAGTTTCGGCAATGGCTGGAGCAACCGCTGGAATCCGCAGACGTACGCCGGCCAGGGCTATGCGGTGGTGATGATCGACTTCCATGGCTCCACCGGTTACGGCCAGGAATTCACCGACGCGATCAGCCAGCATTGGGGCGACCGCCCGCTGGAAGACCTGCAAAAGGGTTGGGCCGCTGCGCAGAAGCAGTACGGCTTCCTCAACGGCGACAAGGCCTGCGCGCTGGGTGCCAGTTACGGCGGCTACATGGTCTATTGGATGGCAGGCAACTGGAACCAACCGTGGAAGTGCCTCGTCGACCACGACGGCGTGTTCGACAACCGCACCATGGGCTATGCCACCGAGGAATTGTGGTTCAGCGAGTGGGAAAACGGCGGCACGCCGTGGCAGAACCCCGCAGGCTACGAGAAGTTCAACCCGGTGCTGCACGTGGACAAGTGGAAGGTGCCGATGCTGGTGATCCATGGCCAGCAGGATTTCCGCATCCCGGTCGAGCAGGGCCTGGCCGCGTTCACCGCGCTGCAGCGCAAGGGTATCGACTCCAAGTTCCTGTATTTCCCAGACGAGAACCACTGGGTGCTCAAGCCGGACAACAGCGTGCTGTGGCACGACACCGTCAACAGCTGGTTGAAGCAGCACATCGGGCAGTGATCGCCCGTTGAAGCACTGACCGGCACGCCGTGCAATGCGGCGTGCCGGTCATGTTTATGGCTTATTGCGCAGCGAGCGCGCGTTTGGCCAGGTGGCCTTCCACAATCTGCAGGATCTCGGCCACCGCGATGCCGTACGAGCCAGCCTGGCCGGCATCGAATGCGGCTTTCCATTCGCTGTAACCGGGTAGATAGGCCGGGTCGGGCGCGCTGCTGCCAACCAGCGCCGCATCACTGCGGTCCAGCGTCTGTGCGATCACCGGCACATGCGGCAGCGTCTCCAGCAGACCACCGGGTGCACCCGGATGCTGGATCTGCAGCTCGCGTAGCGTGGCGTGCAGGATCTGCCCGCCCTGCGGATGCTCATCGATCCGGTTGATCAGCAGGAGCGGGTTTTCGCCTGCATGCCGCCCGCGGCAGCGCCACAGTTGCCCGACGGCGTAAGGCGTGGAAGTGGGCAGGGTCATGGGCATCTCCGAAAGTACAAACGCGCATGATGCCGGCAGGCGCGCGACAAGGCGACCTGCGGATACCACCACGTTGCTCAAGTCATCCGACGTGCTGCCGCTAAGGGGTGCAGATGAGTACGCTCTTGGCGGGTTTGGTCGCGTAACGGCAGCTAATCGCGCACGTGCGTCATCGCTTCAGCGTCATGCCGACATGGCAAAATGACGCGTCTCCACCTTTCCCAGTTCCCTGCAGGATCGCAAGGATCGTTTGCATGCGCACGTTTGTCCGCCCATTGATGTTGGGTCTCGTTGTTCTTTCCTCTCCCGCCTGGAGCGCCGTGCCGCGGCCGGTTTCCGGTGCGCCCGTGCGTGCAACCGCAGCGGCCGAGACGCCGCCTGCCGCGTCTGCCGCAGCCGATGCAGTGGGTGATGCGCTGGCACTGCCGTTGCCGGCCACGCTCCAGTCCGGCATGAGCTACCGCGCGTTTGCGCAGACGGTGATGGAGCAGGGCTGGCAGCCGGTAGATCCGTTGGCGGCCGACAGCTGCATGGCCGCCGGTGATTGCGAGATCGAATTCGTCGCGCCAACGCCCGGCACTCGCCTGCGTGTGCAGATCGGCTCGCAAGCCGGTGCTGCGGTGGTGCAGCGCTGGGCCACGCGCCCGGTGACGGCTGACCGGATTGCTGCCGGGACGGCGTCGGCCGCGGCCGGTACCACGCCCGCGCCGACTGCAGCGGCTGCAACGTCCGGCGCTGCCAGCGCGGCGAAAGATCCGCGCTGATCGGCATTCAGAAGGAATCGCGCCGCGGCGTATCATGACGTGGCCTGCATGCGCGGCGGTTGCGAACTGCAGTGCCCGCAGCGCCGTCATTCCTTGCCCTGAGCCCATCGTCCTGCATGAAGAGCGTTGATCCTGCCGATCTGGAAGCGTTGTTCGACGCCGTGCCGGACGTGCTGTTCTTCGTCAAGGACCGCGAAGGCCGCTATACCCACGTCAACCAGACCATGCTGCGGCGGTTGGGCCTGAAGTCGCGCAAGGACTTGATCGGCAAACGTGTCGCCGAGGTCTACCCGAGCGGGCTGGGCGCCAACTATGCCAACCAAGACGAACAGGTGCTGGCCGGTGCGGTGATCGACAACCTGCTCGAGTTACATCTGTTTGCCAACCGCGAACCTGGCTGGTGCCTCACCTGCAAGCGTCCGCTGCTGGTGGACGGCAAGGTGCAGGGCATCATCGGCATCTCGCGCGATCTGGGGCCGCAGGATGGCCAGGAATCGCAGTACGAAAAACTGCGTCTCGCGCTGGCCTACCTCAACGCCAACTACGCGCAAAACGTGCGCATGCAGGCGCTGGTGGATATCACCGGGTTCTCGATGTCCAAGCTGCAGCGCTCGTTCCGCAAGGTGTTCCAGCTCACTCCACAACAGGTACTGGCCAAGCTGCGTCTGCAGATGGCGATGCATTTATTGCATGGAACCAAGAGCGTGACCGAGATTGGCCATGCCTGTGGTTTCAGCGATCAAAGCGCGTTTACGCGGCAGTTCAAGCTGGCCGTCGGCATGACCCCACGTGAGTACCGTACGCTGGCAACTGCAGGGCAGTTTCCTGCCGGAACTTCTTAGGACGGCCTGATTAAGACGAATTCGCAGCAGCGAAGTGAGTTGCGTGTGTGGTGCACTCACTGCAGCAGAGCATTGAGTCAACAGCTTAGAGCACTTATCAAAACGACTGCGCAGCCGCCAGGCGGGCGCGGCCGGTGCTGGGAATCGGCATGTACCCCGGACACTCCGGTTCCTCCGCGCCGTCCGCACCCACCTGACGGCTGCTCGCTACGTTTTGTAAGCCGCTCTGAGTTAGTCGAGTGCGCGGCGCCCTCACCGCTTGCGGGACACGCCGTGAATCCGTCCGTGGAGGCTCGGTGTCGGCATCCATGCCGCCACACGGTCCCGCAAGCGGCGAGGACACCGCACCAGAAAGTGAGTCGGTTGCTGTGTTGAAAGCCTGCTTGTTACTCGGCTTGCCTTGGGACACTGATCGGACGCGCCGTTATCCGAACAGCGCACGCCATGCACGGCTTGCACCATGCAAACCGCCACTCTCGACTGGTCCTTGCCCGCGCATCATCGCGGGACCTTACGCGGCATGGATGCCGCGTAAGAGCTTACAAGGACGTACTTGCAGCGTGTCCCGCGATGGTGGGCGGGCAAGGGCCCTGCAGCCAAGCGGCAGATCATCTGCTCTCCAAGCAATCAACACCCCTGTCCAACAAACTCCAAAACACCCGAGATTTCGAAACCTAGCGTGCTTCAAATGCAATGGGCGGGAAACGACATGGAAAGTCGCTCGCGCCCAAGGCAGCTTTCGGTGGCGCTGGTGGGTTACGCCAGCATGCGCACCTTCGGCTCGCGTGCCCACTGGCGGGTCTTGGCGGCGGTAATGAAGGCCTTGGTGTCGGCCGCATCGACCACGCCCGGATCCTTGCCGACATTGCCGGCCTTGAGCAGCAGTTGCGCGCCGTCGTCGAAAGCGATCGCCTTCAGATGCGCCCAGGCATTGCTGACAAAATCCAGCGCCGCCGATTCGCGCGTCAACGCCTTGGCCGCTTCCGAAGACAGCAGCACCGCCACCGCGTCGAACACGATCGACGGCGTGCCGGCTAGCTGGCCATCGGCAGCCAGTTGCTTGCCGTCGCTGAGCTTGGCGCCGCCCAGCTTGGGGGCCACGATCTTGACCGTTGCACCGGCCGCTTCGGCCGCCTTGCGCACAGCCTTGATCGCCGCGGCGTCGGAGCCGTCGTGGATCAGGATGCCTACCGTGCGGCCCTGCAGCGTGTCCTTCATCTTGCCGATCAACTGCAGCGCCGGCGACAACGGCATGTCGGTCGGTGCAACGGCGGCCGGCGGTGCCGGCGGCAGGCTTGTCATGCCCATGCCATCGGCCACGCGCTTGGCCAGCGCTTCATCGATATGCCGCAGATGTCCCACGATGGCCTCGCGCACGTGCGCGGTTTCCACCTTGGAGAGTTCGAACACCAGTGCAGACGCCAGATGCGCTTGCTCCGGTGCGGTCTGGCTGCGGAAGAACATGCGTGCTTGGCTGTAATGGTCGGCAAAACTTTCCGCACGCACTCGGCCCTTGGCGCCATCCTCGGCCGGTGTGGCATGGCTGGGGAAACCGCGCAGCGCCTCGCGTGGTGCGTCAGCCTGCAAGGAGCTGGGTTCGTACGCCACGCGGCCCTTCGGCACGCCCATCTGCATGTGGCCATCGCGCTGGTTGTTGGCGAACGGGCACTTCGGTGCGTTGATCGGAATCTGATGGAAGTTGGGCCCGCCCAGGCGGCTCAGCTGCGTGTCCAGGTAGGAGAACAGCCGGCCTTGCAGCAGCGGGTCGTTGCTGAAGTCGATCCCCGGCACGATGTTGGCCGGGCAATAGGCCACCTGCTCGGTCTCTGCAAAAAAGTTGTCCGGCCAGCGGTCCAGCACCATGCGCCCGACGATCTGCAAGGGCACCAGCTCTTCCGGAATGACCTTGGTCGAATCCAGGTGGTCGAACGGGAATGCCTCGGCCTCGGCTTCGGTGAACAGCTGCACGCCCAATTCCCACTCGGGGAAGTCGCCCTTCTGAATCGCCTCGAACAGATCGCGACGCTGGAAGTCTGGGTCCGCACCGGCAAGTTTGACTGCCTCGTCCCAGATGGTGGACTGCAGGCCCAGCTTGGGGCGCCAATGGAATTTGACGAAGGTGCTGTCGCCGTTTTCATTGAGCAGGCGGAAGCTGTGGATGCCGAAGCCTTCGATCATGCGCAACGAACGCGGAATGGTGCGATCGCTCATTGCCCACATGATCATGTGCATCGATTCGGGGGTGAGCGAGATGAAATCCCAGAACGTGTCGTGTGCGCTGGCGGCCTGCGGAAAGCCGCGGTCCGGTTCCATCTTCACCGCGTGGATGAGGTCTGGAAACTTCATTGCATCCTGGATGAAGAACACCGGGATGTTGTTGCCGACCAGATCCCAGTTGCCTTCCTTGGTATAGAACTTCACCGCGAAGCCGCGCACATCGCGAGGTGTATCGACCGAACCGGCGCCGCCGGCCACGGTGGAAAAACGCGTGAATAGTGGGGTTTTTTCGCCCACTTCGGTGAGCAACTTGGCCGTGGTGTACTGGCTCAGCGACTTGGTCAGCTCGAAGTAGCCGTGCGCCGCGCTACCGCGTGCATGCACGATGCGCTCGGGAATGCGCTCATGGTCGAAGTGCGTGATCTTTTCGCGCAGGATGAAATCTTCCAGCAACGTCGGGCCGCGCGGTGTGGCGCGGAGCGAGTTCTGGTTGTCGCCAACGGGAATGCCCTGGTTGGTGGTCAGTTGCGGATGCGAGCCGCCGGCCTTCTGATGCAGTTCGTCGCCGGTGCCGCGCAACTCATGCGCGCTTGCGGAACTGCCGACAGAAGGAATCTGTGCGGGCTTGCTGGGGGACTTGGCCATGGGGGACTCCACGTTGGCGGGCTGGGATGCGAGCTATCCAGTCGAGCCTGGGAGTGGCGCTGTTAAATGGATGTGTCTGCATGCGAACGAACACTCACATGCGCATGCGAGCGCGTTGCAGGTCAGCGTGTAGCGAACAATTACACGCAAAAATAGCTGTTTAGTGCAACGACAACACTGTGACGCACGGCATGCTGCAAGCGCGACCGTGAGCGAGGTCTACAGCAAATCCAGTGGCTGCTTGCGCGTGGGCGGTGGAAATGCGCTGTCCAGGTCTGCCAGATCCTGCGCATCGAGTTGCAGCGTGCATGCATCTGCATTGGCGCGGACATGCGCTGGCGTACCGGATTCGGGAATGGCGATCACCTGCCCACTGCGGATGGCCCACGCCAGCGCCACCGCGGTGGCCGCCACGCCGCGTCGCGCACCGATGGCATGCAGCACCGGGTGATCGAGCAACGCACGGCTGCCTAGCGGCGAATACGCCATCACCGTCACCGCATGTTGCGCGCACCACGGCAACAGATCGAACTCGATGCCGCGGCTGCCGGCGTGATACAGCACCTGATTCACCAGGCAGTGCTGCCCGCCATCGATCTGCCAGAGCTCCTGCATGTCGTCGACATCGAAATTGGACACGCCCCAGTCACGGATCTTGCCCGCATCGCGCAGTGTTTCGAATGCAGCGACCACCTCCGCCAAATCGCTGCCGCCGCGCCAATGCAGCAGATACAGATCCAGCGTGCGCACGCCCAGGCGTTGCAGACTGGCTTCGCAGGCGCGCGCAATGCCGCGCGCGCTGGCGTTGCTGGGCAGCACCTTGGACACCAGATACGGCGGCTGCCCGCGTGCGATCACCTGGCTGATCAACTGTTCCGAGCGGCCATTGCCGTACATCTCGGCGGTATCGATCAAGCGCATGCCCAGCGCCTGGCCAGTCTGCAGTGCTTCGATCTCCTGCTGCGGCGCATGCCGTCCCTGGCCCAGGTTCCAGGAGCCCATGCCGAGTGCAGGCACGCTGCGTCCGTTGCGCAAGGTCACCTGCGGGCAGTGGGTGGTGGCGGATTCGGACATGGCAGGGCTCCAGCGATCAGTGAGAGGGTGGTGCAGGCACCGGCACGGCAGTGGGTAGCGGGCGCGTTGCAGCGTTGGCCTGTGCATCCCAGAACGCGCAGCGATGCTGTGCGGCGAAGTCCGGCGTGGGCCCGATCCTGCCGGGCGATAGTGTCAACGGCGTGTCGCCATCGAAGCGTGGCCAGGCTGGACGCCCGCCGCCATTGGGATCGCCGCTGCGCGCGAAGGCGCCCCAGTAATCCTGCAACGTGTTGGCAAGTGCGTGCTGCGCAGGGGTGAAGTCCGGCGTGCCGCTGAGCACCCACGGGCGCTGGAACAGATACACCAGCTCGGAGGCGTGATACGCGCCCAGCGCGTGCGAAAACGGCAACCGCAACAGCCCGAATGGCGCATCCGGGTCGTCGAATTCGTAGGCGTACACCGGTACGCGGGTGCGCAGCATCTGGCCCAGGCGGCGGGTGGGGCAGGCGAATCCGCCATCGGTGACAAGATTTGCAAATGCATGCCAGCGCGACTGCGCGGCCACCTGCGCATACTGCGCCAGCACCGGTGCCGGCGCGGCGTACATGCGGTGTACGCGCGCCTCATAGCTGCTTTGCAGGTTCAACTTGCCGGCATAGGAGAGCAATTGCGCAAACAGGCGGCCTTCATTGCGATTGCTGCCGATCAACAACGGCACCTGCGGCTGCTGCGCCTGTTCGATTGCGACGCTTGGCGGTGCGGGCAGCACATCGCCGCCGTGCATCGGCGCCCAGGCATCCAGGCCGGTCAGTCCGCGGCGCTGCGGTTTGGCATCGGCCAGGGTCTCGGCGGGCAGCTGGCGCAGGCACGCGGCAACATCAGGTGCACGTGCGCAGCCCAGTGCCTCCGCCATCTGCGCGCCACCGCGCTCGGCATCGCTGCGTGCAACGGTGGAGTCGCCGGCCAGGCAGCTGCCGCTTTGCAGGATCGCGCGCTGGAACAAGCCGGCCGCGCCCGGTGAGGCCAGCTGGTAACAGATGCTCCAGGCGCCGGCGGATTCGCCGAATACGGTGACATTGCCCGGGTCGCCGCCAAACGCGCCGATATTGCGCTGCACCCAGCGCAGCGCCAGTTGCTGGTCGAGCAGGGCGTAGGCACCTTCGCCATCGCCTTGCACCTGTGGATGCGCAAGAAAACCGAACACGCCCAGCCGGTAGTTGGGCGCCACCACCACCACGTTCTGGCGTGCGGCCAACGCGCTCAGGTCGTAGTCCACATTGCTGCCCAGCTCCAGCGCGCCGCCATAGATCCACACCATTACCGCACGCGGCGTTGCGGGTGCGGGGCCAGGCGGGGCATAGATGTTGAGTGTGAGGCAGTCCTCGGAGATGTGTTTCTGGCCGACGCGATAGCGCGGCATGCAGGCCGGCCCGGCCTGCGTGGCATCACGCACGCCGGGCCAGGGCGTGGCCGGCTGCGGAGCATGAAAGCGCAGCGCGCCGACCGGTGGCGCGGCGAACGGCACGCCCAGAAATGCGCGCCCCTGCGCACTGGCAACACCGCGCACTGCGCCGGCATCGGTTTGCACCACGACCGGCTGCGCATCCGCGGCCTGGATCAGTGCCGGCACCGTGCCGGGCCGGCGTGGCGCGCAGCCGCTTAGCAGGCAGGTTGCGAGCAGCAGGCTGCTCACGATTGGTGCCCATTGCGTCTTGTTGGATTCGATCACGGTTGCCGCGCTTCGCCTTGGTTGTTTGGCACATCATCGCGAACGCACGTGTAGGGAAGGCAAACGTGCTGCTGACAGCGAGGCTGTGGGAGCGTGATTGCGTGTATCGCAACGCACTGCTGGTGCAGTCGCGCGACCACTGGCGCCATGCGTGCGTTGCATTGCAGAGACACGCAACAGGATGACGCCCGCAATGGCAGAAGCACATTCAAAGCTGCGATGCGCGGTGAGCGACGGCGCTGCGGGCCACTGACGTAGTGTCTGGGATGCCGTTGCAGGCGCGCGACTGGCGACTGTTGGGCGATCGTGGCGCTCCGTGGTTCGGATGCCATGCGCGGACCGTGGTGACAGGCCAGCGCGCAGGATTTTTCTCTTCCGTACTTGTGCAAGACAGCGAGACTATGCCGCGGCGTCTGCAGCGCATGCTGCTGCATCCCACGTTCAAGACACTAAAAAACCCGGCCACGTTAAACGCGGCCGGGTTTGAGTTCAGCGAAGGGCAGCGTTGCGGCGCTTACGCCACCACGTCGTCCTTGTACGCATCCACCGGGATGCAGGCACACATCACGTTCTTGTCGCCGTAGACATTGTCCACGCGGCCCACTGGCGGCCAGTACTTCTGCTGCTTGAGCGAGGGCAGCGGGAAGGCGGCCAGCTCGCGCGGATAGGCATGCGTCCACTCACTGGCCGAGACCTGCGTGGCGGTGTGCGGGGCGTGCTTGAGCGGGTTGTCCTCGCGGTCCAGGCGGCCGTCTTCGATCGCGCGGATTTCTTCGCGGATCTGGATCATCGCGTTGATGAAGCGGTCCAGCTCGTGCTGCGATTCGCTTTCGGTCGGCTCCACCATCAAGGTGCCGGCCACCGGGAAGCTCAGCGTCGGCGCATGGAAGCCGAAATCGATCAGGCGCTTGGCGATGTCCTCGGCACCGATGCCGCTGGTCTTTTCCAGCGGGCGGATGTCCAGGATGCACTCGTGCGCCACCAGCCCGTTGCGGCCGGTGTACAGCGTCTTGTAGTGCGCGCTCAAACGCTTGGCGATGTAGTTGGCGTTGAGCAGGGCGACCTGGGTCGCCTTGCGCAGGCCGGCACTGCCCATCATGGTCACGTACATCCAGCTGATCGGCAGGATCGAGGCCGAGCCGTAGCTGGCCGCGCTGACCATGCCGACATCGCCTTCGCCGCCCAGCGTGCGCGGCAAAAAGGGTGCGAGGTGCGACTTCACCGCGCACGGGCCCACGCCCGGCCCGCCGCCGCCGTGCGGAATGCAGAAGGTCTTGTGCAGATTGAGGTGCGACACGTCCGAGCCCCACTTGCCGGGCTTGGCCACGCCGACCAGGGCGTTCATGTTGGCGCCGTCGGTATACACCTGGCCGCCGTGCGCGTGCACCGCTTCGCAGATCGCCACCACGTCTTCTTCGAACACGCCGTGCGTGGACGGGTAGGTGATCATCAGCGCGGCCAGGCGGTCGGAATACTTCTCGGCCTTGGCGCGGATGTCATCGACATCGACATTGCCGTTGGCATCGCACTTGGTCACCACCACGGTCATGCCGCACATCTGCGCGGAGGCCGGATTGGTGCCGTGTGCGGATTCGGGAATCAGGCAGATGTCGCGGTGGGCTTCGTTGCGCGAGCGGTGATAGGCGCGGATTGCCAGCAGGCCGGCGTATTCGCCCTGCGCGCCGGAATTGGGCTGCAGGCTCACCGCGTCGTAGCCGGTGCATTCGACCAGCATCGCTTCCAGTTCTTCGATCAGCTGCGCATAACCGGCCGACTGCTCCGGTGGTGCCAGCGGATGGATCGCGCCGAACTCCGGCCAGGTCACCGGGATCATCTCGGCGGTGGCGTTGAGCTTCATCGTGCAGCTGCCCAGCGGGATCATGGTGCGATCCATGGCCAGGTCCTTGTCGGCCAGCGAGCGCATGTAGCGCAGCAGTTCGTGCTCGCTGTGATGGGTGTTGAACACCGGGTGCTGCAGGAATGCGCTGGTGCGGCGCAGGCCCTGCGGCAGCGCGTCGGCGGTGGCCGCATCCAGCGCATCGATATCCGCCTGGGCACCGAACAGCTGCGCCAGTGCCACCACATCGGCGCGCGTGCTGGTTTCGTCCAGGCTGATGCCGACCGCTTCGCTATCGATCGCGCGCAGGTTGATGCCGGCCGCACGCGCCTTGGCGTGGATGGCATCGGCATCGATCGCCTTGACGTGAAGGGTGTCGAAGAAATGCTCGCCCACGGTGACGCCTACGCTGCGCAATGCAGCCGCCAGGATCGCCGCCAGGCGATGGGTGCGGCGGGCAATGCGGGTGAGGCCATCGGGGCCGTGGTAGACCGCGTACATCGAGGCCATCACCGCCAGCAGCACCTGCGCGGTGCAGATGTTGGAGGTGGCCTTTTCGCGACGAATGTGTTGCTCACGCGTCTGCAGCGTGAGGCGATAGGCCGGGTTGCCGGCAGCATCGATCGACACCCCGATCAAGCGGCCCGGCATCGAGCGCTTGTAGGCATCGCGGCAGGCCATAAAGGCCGCATGCGGGCCACCGAAGCCGAACGGCACGCCGAAGCGCTGCGAGTTGCCCACCACGATGTCAGCGCCCCATTCGCCCGGCGCGGCGATCAGCGTGAGCGCCAGCAGATCGGTGGCCACGGCGACCAGGCCGCCTTGCGCGTGCACGGCATCGGCCAGCGCGGCGTGATCGCCGATGTGGCCGAAGCTGTCCGGGTACTGCAGCAGCACGCCGAAGCACTCGGCCTGCAGCGCTTCGTCCGGCGTGCCGACACGCAGCACGATGCCCAGCGGCTCGGCACGCGTGCGCAGCAGCTCCTGGGTCTGCGGGTGCACTGAGTCGTGCACGAAGAACGTGTCGGACTTGGACTTGGCCGAGCGCTTGGCCAGCGTCATCGCTTCGGCTGCGGCGGTGGCTTCGTCCAGCAGCGAGGCATTGGCGATCTGCATGCCGGTGAGGTCGGCGCACATGGTCTGGAAGTTGATCAGCGCTTCCATGCGGCCCTGCGAAATCTCGGCCTGGTAGGGCGTGTAGGCGGTGTACCAGGCCGGGTTTTCCAGGATGTTGCGCAGGATCACCTTCGGCGTATGCGTGCCGTAATACCCCTGGCCGATGAACGTGCGCTGCACCTGGTTCTTGCTGGCAATGGCGCGGATCTTGGCCAGCGCTTCTTCTTCGGTGATCGCATCGGGCAGCGCCAATGCGGCCGGCGACTTGATGTTGGACGGCACGATGGCGTCGGTCATCGCATCCAGCGAGTCGTGGCCGACCACGCCCAGCATCTGCGCGATTTCCGCGTCGTTGGGGCCGATGTGGCGTTCGACGAACGCGCTGTGGTGTTCGAGGTCGCGCAGGGAAGACGGAGTCTGGGACATGGCGGGCATCCGGGGCAGTGGGCATGCGAAAGGTCGGAAGCACCACGACCGGCATGACGCGCATACGCGCACCACGACCTGCCGCACTGGCGGTCTTCCTCGCGCCCCTCTGTCCTTTTGCCTGAGAGTTTAAGAACGCGGCCTGGCCTGTGGCCTGCCTGCGTTCCGTGCCCCTTCGGCGCCGGAGTGAACCGGTCTCTCCAGAGTTGTGTTGAAGATGGTATCGGGCCTGAGCGATTACGGGCTGTTGCGCCTTCGGCAGCGGCAGTGCCGCTTCTCCCACCGTGTTGCCGGCCGATTATAGCCTGCGCCCAAGCCGCCGGCGCGCCGCACCACGCCGCCGCGGCACGGGGGCTGCGCTCGGGTTTGCTTAACCTTGCCGGGGCGAACACCTATCATCTGCGGCCCTGTGTGCGCATCCAGTCCCCGCCGCCGACGCGGCCCCTGACGTGCACACTCCGCTGTACCCGCTTTCCGGATCCCGGCATGACCCCGACCACGCCCTCCACCCGTCGCATGGCGCTGCTGCTCGCCGGCCTGGCGATGTTCGGCCCGTTTTCCATCGACACCATCTTTCCGGCGTTCTCCCAGCTCAGCCGCAGCCTGGCGGTGGACGAGGTGGCGATCCAGCAGACCATCAGCGTGTATCTGCTGGCCTACGGGCTGATGAGCATCGCGCACGGGCCGCTCTCCGACGCCTGGGGCCGCAAGCGGGTGATCCTGGGCGGGCTGGTGCTGTTCATCGCCGGCACCATTGGCTGTGCGTTGTCGCGCGATCTGCCGACGCTGCTGGCATTCCGCGCGCTGCAGGGGTTGTCGGCGGGCGTGGGCATGATCGTGGGGCGTGCGGTGATCCGCGACCTGTTCCAGGGCCACGACGCGCAGCGCTTGATGAGCCAGGTGTCGATGATCTTTGGCATCGCCCCGGCCATCGCGCCGATCATCGGCGGCTGGATCCTGCTCAGCGGCGCTGGCTGGCCGCTGATCTTCTGGTTCCTGGCGGTGTTCGGGCTGGTGCTGCTGATCGCCACGGTGACCTGGCTGCCGGAAACCCACCCGGTGGAAGCGCGCACGCCGCTGCAACTGCGCCGCCTGCTGCATGACTACGTGCGGATCGGCTTCAACCCACGCTTCCAGCGCCTGGCCGCGGCCGGTGCGTTCAACTTCGCCGGCATCTTTTTGTACATCGCCTCGGCGCCGGTGCTGGTGATGCGCCACCTGCACCTGGGCGAGGGCGATTTCGCCTGGTTGTTCATTCCCACCATCGGCGGCATGACCCTGGGCTCGTTCCTGTCCGGGCGCATGGCCGGCCGGATGGATCCGGTGCGGCAGGTGCGCATCGGCTTCATCTGCTGCGGCGTGGCGGCGCTGGTCAACCTTGGCTACACGCTGGCGGTGGCGCAGATCAGCCTGCCGTGGGCGGTGCTGCCGATCTTCCTGGCCGGGCTGGGCATGGCGCTGATCTTCCCGATCCTGGCGCTGGCGGTGCTGGACATGTACCCGCAGCAGCGCGGCCTGGCCTCCTCGCTGCAGGCCTTCACCCAACTGATGACCAATACCGTGGTGGCCGGGGTGCTGTCGCCGCTGCTGAGTGAACACCCGCGGCATCTGGCGTTCGGCATGACCGGCTTTTTCTTGCTGGGCTGGCTATTCTGGCGCTGGGAGCGCCGCAGCGGCCGCCGCTTGCGGCGCCGCCAGGCTGCCGAGGCACTGCCTCTGGAGCCGGCCGACCACCTTTGACCCCACAGGAGCCTGCATGTCCACCGATTCCAAGCTGCGCCGCGATGCCCGCAAGCGGGCCACCGAGCGCGCGCGCAACCAGGCCGCTGCCAACCCCGCGCCGGTCTCGCCGATCGAGCCGCATGCCGAACTACGCGACCAGCAACGCACGCTGCTGGCCGGCATCGTGCGCCGCGACGGTGAGTGGGTGCTGGGCATGGATGGCCGCATCGCCGGCGAAAGCACCAGCGCGGCGCAGGTGCTGGCCCTGATCATGCGCGCGGCCGAACTGCACGAACGCCAGGGCACCCCCGTGCGGCTGACCTATTCGGACGCCCTTAAGGATGCCGCGCACGCCGAGGCCGCTGCGGACGGCATGGAATTCGAGCAGTTCAAGACCAAGCTAAGCGAACGCTTGCAGGGCGCGAAGCTCAACTGACCTGCGGTACAAGTGCGCGTTGCGGGCACTTTTGTTTCGGGCGCTGTTGTAGGAGCGCGCTTGCGCGCGAGGGCTTTCCCGGTACGCTCCATCGCGCGCAAGCGCGCTCCTACGATGGTCGGGGCGATGATTGGTCTGGCGTTTGCGTTTGCTGGGGCGTAGAGCTCGATTGAGTCACGTTGCGTCGCGCCTTGCGCCAGCGCGACAGCGCAGTGAGGTTGCTTGCGTCGCATCGCCTGCGTTGATCGGCATGAACACGGCAGCCCGAACAACAGCGCTGTTGTAGGAGCGCGCTTGCGCGCGAGGGCCTTCCCGGGAACGCCCCATCGCGCGCGAGCGCGCTCCTACGATGGTCGGGCGATGGTTTGTCTAGAGCGTTTGCGATTGCTGGGGCGTGGAGCTCGATTGAGTCACGTTGCGTGCGCGCCTTTCGCTCCGGCAACAGCGCGACAGCGCAGTGAGCGTGCTTGCGTCGCAATGGGCTGCGTTGATCAGCGTGAACACGGCAACCCAAGCAAGAACGCTGTTGTAGGAGCGCGCTTGCGCGCGAGGGCTTTCCCGGTAACGCCCCATCGCGCGCGAGCGCGCTCCTACGATGGCTGCGGCAATGATTTGTCTAGATCGTTTGTGATTGCTGGGGCGTACAGCTTGATTGAGTCACGTTGCGTCCGCGCCTTTCGCGCTCGCGACAGTGCGGTGAGCGAGCTTGCGTCGCATCGCGTGAGTTGATCAGCGTGAACACGGCAACCTAAGCAACACCGCTGTTGTAGGAGCGCGCTTGCGCGCGAGGGCCTTCCCGGGAACGCCCCATCGCGCGCAAGCGCGCTCCTACGACAGCCCAGCAACTGCCCGCTTGGTTGCTATATCGCTGCCTTTGCGATCAGCAAAGGCAGCGTCGCAGGCATGGCCACGACGCTGCCACTGAACCGGCTAACGCAGTCAACGCGCTTGCGAATGCCGCACCGACTCCTGCTGCGTTGCCTGCTCTAATGCGGCAGCATCGCGCTCGGGCGACGGTCCCAATGCCTGCAAGCGCTGCAGGCTGGCTTCCACCGGCGCTTCCTGCGCCGCCTTGGCGTCGAAGCTGCCGCGCAGGTGCGCCGGTGAATCGAGCGCGCCCTGGACCACGAAGCCGCGGGCCGGGTCGTTCCCGAGCAGCACGTGGTCGACGCGCTGTAACCCATGCTCACGCGCGGCCACCAGCGATCCCAGTGCCAGACGCTCGCTGTCCATGCCCGGCGTGGGGCCATGCGCGCCTTCCAGTCGCCCCACGGCGGCGGTGCATTGCTGCAGCAGCCCATGGTCCGGATGCGCAGGGTCGCGCGGATCAGGCACTGCCGCGGTTGCGGCCGCCGGGCGCGGTGCCACATCGGCGTCGATGCGTTGCAGCCGGCCGTCGAACTGGCCGTCGGCGCCGTCTGCGATGCGTTGCAGGCGCTCGGCAAAGGCCGCAGGCTGCCCGCCCACATTGCGCGCCATCGCGATGGCGAATTGCTCGGTGTCGGATGGCTGGCCGTTGCCGACCAGTAATGCCAACGGGCTTGCGCCGATCTTGTTGGCCGTGGCGGCGGTCTGGGTCTGCTGCAGCAACGCCTGCATCTGCTGCTCGCTGAACACCAGCGTGGTTTTCTGCCCGGCTTGAATCGCACCAGTGCCCGCCATGTCGCCGCTGATCGCGCTATTGAGCGATTGCGCCATGGCTTTTTCTTCGCTGGCCTCGTTGCGGCCGCCCAGGCGTTGCATCAGCCCGGGGGTGGCAACGTCGCCGTCGATTTCGAAACGGTAGCTGCGCTCCTGCACGCGTTCGACATTGTTGCCGTCGTAGTGGCGCAGCACTGTCAGTGGCACGTTATCGCCGTATTTCAGCTGCTGCACCACGGCGTAGCCGTCCTGGCCGGGTTCACTGATGCGGATCTGGCTGCCTTCATTGCGGGTGCCCCCCAGATCGGCGTCGAGCGGGCCCAGTTGCAACTGCATGCGCTGCTGCGAACTGAAACCGATCCGCTCCAGCGTCTGAATCTGATCCACGCCGGGCGTGCCGGGCGCAACCTCGCCCGTGCGCGCGAACGCAGTCATGGCTTCGACGGCGCGTGGATCGCCCAGGTCGAACTGAGCGCTCTGCACACGTGAAGTGCCAAGGCGGTCGGTGCGGCCAACCAGGGCCTGCGCGGGGCCGGCCTTGAGTCCGATCGCGTTGGCCGCTTCGATGGCGTCATTGGGGCCGGTGGCCACGCGCACGTGGCGCTCGTCCACGCGTTCGATCAGATAGCTGCGGCCGCTGGCTTCGGTGATCTTGCTCTGCATCGCAACCTGTTGCAGGTCTGCCTTGACCTCGCGTTGTGCGAAGGCCTGGCTATCGAGCACTGCACGAGCGCCCACCGGCAAGCTCTCCGGTTGCAGCGGGTTCACCTGCGTGGCTGCGTCCAGTGATTGATCGGCGCCAGGCAGCGTCAGCGTGTAGCGCATGCGCTGGCCCGCGGCCACGCCGGCTTCCAGGTTCAACGTGCCGCTGCCGAGTTTGGTCTGCCGGCTTTGCTGCAAGCCGGTCTGCGCGTCTGCTTCCAGGCTGAAGGTGGTGGTCTTTGCATCGGCATCGCTGACCACGCCCAGGCTCTGCGAGCTGGCGCTGCGCAGGCTGGTTTCGCCCAGCGGCTGCGTCGCATTGCCGCTGCTCTGCTGGATGCTCTGCGTGTGCTTGACCGACTGTTCGCCCGGGTTGAGACCCAGGCTGCGGCCACCCGGCCCGTTGGCCGCAAATTCGCTACCGGTGCTGCCGTAGGTTGGATCAAACGCGCCCTGCTGCGCGTCTGCAATGATCTGTGCATCGCGATCCGCATCGTGCGGACCCGGGCCAGTGGAGGCCTGGTTCATCGGATTGCTCCTTGCATGCTGCGCTGACGCAGCGGGGGGCGAAGTATATCGCCGAGGTTTTTCGCGATTATCAACAGGTCGTTATGCGGCTGCCGGGATCCGGCAACCGCATGACGTCACGCACGTGGATCAGCGCGTCGAAGGCGCCGGCGTTGCCGGCGGCGTTGCAGTAGTGCCCTTGGCCTGCCACCCGCACATCTGGCCCTGGTTCTGCTGTTTGAGCCATTCCTGCATCGGTGCGAAATATTCCAGCATCGGGCCGGCATCGAGCGTGTCCTTGCCGGTGACTTCCTTCAGCGTGGTCTGCCAGGGCTGGCTGGAGCCGCGTTGCAGCATCGACCAGAATTTCTGGCCGGCTTCCTTGTTGCCGTAGAAGCTGCATTCGTACAACGGGCCCTGGTGGCCGGCGGCATCGCACAGGCCCTTGTAGAACTGGAACTGCAGGATGTGCGCGAGAAAATAGCGGGTGTAGGGCGTGTTGCCGGGCACGTGGTATTTGGCGCCGGCATCGAAGAAGTCTTCGCCGCGCGGGCTCACCGGTGCCACGCCCTGGTAGGTGGCCTTCAACTCCCACCAGGCCTGGTTGTAGCGCTCCGGCGGGATCGAGCCGTCGAATACGCCCCAGCGCCAGCGGTCGATCATCAACCCGAACGGCAGAAAGGCCACCTTGCTCAGCGCCATGCGCATCTGCGAATTGATCAGTGCCTCGCGCCCGCTCTGCTGCTCGCCAACCATGCCGATCGACTGCAGGTACTTGGGGGTCATCGCCAGCACGATGGTGTCGCCGATGGCTTCGTGGAAGCCGTCGTTGGCGCCATTCTGGAACAACGGCGGCAACGGGTTGTAGGCCATGTCGTAATAGATGTGGCCAAGCTCATGGTAGATGGTGGTGAAGTCTTCTTCAGTGGGGCGGATGCACATCTTGGTGCGCACGTCCGGGCCGATGCCCGCGTTCGGCTCGCCACCCATGTTCATGTCCCACGCGCTGGCGTGGCAGACCACGTCGCGGTCCAGTGGCTTGATGAACTGCGAGCGTTGCCAATAGGTGTCCGGCAACTTCGGCATGCCCAGCGACGTATAGAAATCCTGCGCGCGTTCGGTCATCTGCTGGGCAGTGCGCAGTTGCGCGTCGCGCTCGGCGAGGAAGCGTGCAGCTGCGCCGCCATCGCCACCGGTATTGCGCGCCAGCGCGGCGCTCAGGTTGCCCTGGTACTGTTTTTCCAGTGCCGAGGTGATGTCCAGGTCGCCCGCACCGGGATAGGGCTGCAGCAGATCCCACAGGTTGCTCCAGTCCTGCTGCCACATGTTGCCCATCAGGTGCGCGGGCAGCATGCCGCCGGCCACCTCGCCCTTGTCCTTGCCGTACTGCGTGTCCAGCTTGCCGCGCGCGTAGCACTGCAGCTGTGTGTACAGCGGTTTGAGCTGTTCCCACAGGCGGTCGGTTTCGCTGGCCAGTTGCGCCGGCGGCATGTCGTAGCCGCTGCGCCACATCGCACCGACATCGGCAAAGCCCATGCCGCGTGCACCGTCGTTGGCGAGCTCGACAAAGCGCTGGTAGTCCTTGCGCATTGGTTGCGCGGTGGCGTGCCAGCCTTGCCAGGCTTGCAGTTGTTCGTCGTAGTCGCGGCTGCGTGCCAGCACTTGTTCGAGCTCGCCCAGCTGGCGGCAACGGCGTTGCTCGTCGTCACCGGTGCAGGCGCTGCCCGCGCCGTAGTCGCCTTCCATCTTCGCGGCGATACGTGTGAGTTCGGCCAGCTTGGCCGGGTCGCGCGGAGCGGGCAGGGCGCTCATCAGTTTGAGTAATTGCAGCGCACGCGCGCTGTCGGCGGACATCGGCGTGCCGGCGTACTGCTTGGATTGGTCGATCCAGCGATCCAGCTGGCTCAGCGCGCGCTCGTTGGCCTTGGCCGCCAGCAATTGCGAGTCGCCGTTGATGTAGGTCGACGACAGCCACTGCGCGGCAGTCATTTCCGGATACGCCGCCTTGTATTCGGCACTGATGCGCGCCACGAACTGGTCGGCGCTTTCGCTGGGTGCGGCCTTGGTGGTGGCGGGCTTGGGCGTCGGCGCCGCATCCTGGCGGCATGACGACAGCGACAACGTACCGGCGGCAACGGCGAGCGCCAGCAACAGCAGACGAGGATTCACGGGTGGTCCTTGCGGTGAAGTCCGGCGAAGGCTAGAGCGCGCCGGGGTTCAGGGCAAGCAAAAGCGCCATGCGTGCTGCATGGCGCCGGTGAAGCGGCAAGCGTACGCGGCGCCGGGCTCAGCCGGTGCAGCTGGCGAACACGTCGCGCTCGCGGGCGTAGACGCTGGTCTTGACCTGCAGCAGGCCGAGCACCGAGGGAAACAGCGCGTCCTGATCGGTGTATTGGCCGGCGCGATGGCGCAGGCAGGCTTCGTCCAGGCCACGGTCGCGGGCGAACTCCGGCGAGAACCACATCACCATCGGCACGTGGGTCTGCTCCTTGGGCGCAATCGCATACGGCACACCATGCAGATACAGGCCTTTTTCGCCCAGCGATTCACCGTGGTCGGAGAGGTAGATCATCGCGGTGTCGTAGTCCGGCATCCCACGCAGCGCGTGGATGGCCTGGGCGAGGAAGTGATCGGTGTAGGTGATGGAGTTGTCGTAGGCGTTGACGATCTGCTGGCGGCTGCAACTGCCCAGGTCGGCGGTCTTGCACACCGGTTTGAAGCGTTCGAACGCAGCCGGGTAGCGTTCGAAATAGCTCGGCCCATGGCTGCCCAACTGGTGCAGCACCACCACGCGATCGCCTGGCCTGGCACGCACCTGCGCGGCCAGATCGCCGAGCAGGATCTCGTCCATGCAGCGCCCATCGGCGCACAGGCCCGGGGTGGTGGCGTTGTCCAGTTGTTCGATCTGCAAGCCGTCGCACACGCCCTTGCAGCCGGACTGGTTGTCGCGCCACAGCGTGGAGATGCCGGCGTGCTCGAGCACATGCAGCAGCGACTGATGGCCGCGGATCATGTCTTCGTTGTAATCGCGCCGGCCGAACGGCGAGAACATGCACGGCACCGAGACCTCGGTACTGGTGCCGCACGAATGCATGTCCGGGAAGTTGATCACCCCGGCCTGCGCCAGCTCCGGCGTGGTCTGGCGCGCGTAGCCGCTGAGGCCCCAGTTCTGCGCACGTGCGGTTTCGCCCAGCACCACCAGCAACAGGCGCGGGCGGCTGCCGGCCGCGCGCGGCGTGGCCATCGCATCATGCTCGACCGGCTGCTTGGGCGCATGCTTGATCGGCGAATCGGATTTGAGGTTCTGGCGCAATGCGACGATGTAGTTGATCGGCGTGGCCAGGTAGCGCACTTCGCGGTGATTGCGCATCAGTGCCGAAATGTCCTGCGACGACAACATGGTGCCGGCGGCACCCACCACCGCCACGGCCAGCAGGAATCCCAGCCGGACCAGCAGCGACTTGCCGGCACTGCGCGCACGCAGGCGCGTACGCCACAGCAGCACGGTGGGAACCAGGAAGTAGCACAGCAGCGGAAAGATCAGCCCCGGCGTAAGCAGCTCGCGCGATTCCTTGTGGTCGGTATGCAGCACGTTGCGCAGCATGTCCGCATCCAGATAGACGTTGTAGCTGTCCATGTAGTGCGCAGCTAGCGCGGTGGTGAACAGCAGCAGGGTCAGCAGCGGCTTGGCGTTCCAGCGCCACACCAGCAGGCCCAACAACAGCGCGTGCACGGCGACCAGCAGCGCCATCAACGAAATCGCAAACCCGATACTGCCCGGGTGCGTGGCCATTGCCGTGCGCCAGAACAACTGATTGCACACCAATGCGAAAAACAGGCTCGACAGCAACACCAGCGCTTCGGTCGACACGGTCGGCCGGGTACTCCATGTCAGCGCACGCGTGCTGGTGCGCCCGCGCGGTTCCGGCAACCAAGTGCTCATGCTGCATCCCCCGATGACAACATCGAATCAGACGCGCGATGCGGCCGTGCCAGCATCACGCAGTACAACGCCAGTGCCGTCAGCCAGCACACTGCCAACGACCATACATCGTGGGAGAGAAAATGCGCGCCGCGCAGTTGCTGCGCAACGCCGAAAATGAGACCTGCAACCAAGCCTACGCACAAACCTGGAACGCGCCACGCAGGACGCAGCGACAGCGCGCAGAAATACAGCGCAACCCAGGCGTATCCGGCACTGGCATGGCCTGCCGGAAAACAACCGGACGCGGCAACGCCCTGGCGCGATTCGAATAGCCCGATCATTGCCTGCGTGCCGCCATACCGGCTCAAATCCCAGGGGCAATCCATCGCCGTCCACGACTTGAACAACGACACCAGCGAGGTCGACAAGGCAACCGATGCGGCCAGATAGGTGAGCGGCCAACGCAGTACGCGCAGACGCGGCCTGCACCAGGCCGCCACCGCCAGAATGATGACGCTGACACCTGCAGCCGTGCTCAACCATTTACCAACGCGATGAATCACGCCACTGGTGAACCAATGGTCCTTGAGCAGCCAGTGCCCGCCTTCCATCCGGTACAGCGCATCGGCAATCCACTGGTCGCCGCCGGCGCCCATCAACAACGCGCTGAGCAACAGCACACCCGTCAGCGGCATCCACAGATGGCGCACAAAAAAGCGCTCCCGCGCATCAGAGACGGTGTGCGCCAGGACGGGCGCATGGACGGGAAGCGTACTCATCGGGATGTCGGCCTGTGTCATTGACCGGCATCTTCGAAACCCGGATGTCGGAGAGCGGTCGGACCGGAGTTGCTCAGTCGTTAATCGACATCGAGCATTCAGTCTGTATCGCCGTCGCTACCGGTTTGTTCGGTGTCGGATGCAGTAGCAATGCAACCGGCGTGCCACGCCGTGCCTGGCACCAATTGCCATTGATTGCGATTGGACTCGCCGATATCGATGCGTTGCGCTGGATCGATGCATGGCGGTACAGCCTGCTTGAGCACGAATAACCAGCGTTTTTCCGGCGCCTGCGCAAGCCACGGGCCTGCCTTGTCCCATTGCTGTTGCCAACTCGCCTTGAAGCCGAAGTCGGTCACTGCGCGGTCGGCCTGCAGCAGGTTCTGCTCGCGCCAAGCCAGCATGCCCAACTCGGCATCCGGGCCGATGCGCTGGCCCACCCGCTGCATCAATCGTGCGGACGAACTGTACGGATCCAGCGCCGGCATCAAGCCCAGGCCATACACCGTCCACAACGCGGCGGTCATCACGACCAACGCGGTGCCCGCGCGTTTGCCGCGCGACCATGCAGTGGCGGCCAAGCCGACCACGCCCAGGCCGATCAACCAGAAGCCCACCGACTGCAGCGAGGCGAGCTCCATGCCGCGCTTCACTGCGGTGTTTTCGGCCCAGTGCAGATGCAGCGCAATGCCGCCGCCCAGCACCAAACCGGCGACGGCAAGCAGCAGCACATACCCGGTCAGCAGCATTCGCACGCCGCGCCGGCGCAACAGCCCGGCCAGCAACGGCGCCGCGGCAATGCACAGCGCCGGCAGCATCGGGAAGATGTAGACCTCGCGCTTGCCAGGGCTGGCACTGAAAAACACCAGCACCAGCAGGCTCCACGCCAGCAGCAACAGCAGGCGTGGGTCGCCGCGGCGCAGCCGGCGCCACCACGCCGGCACCAGCCACGGCAGCAGCAGGCAACCCGGCAACCACAGCGTGGCGATCACCTGCAGGTAGTACCAGAACGGTTTGACGTGATGCCATGCGTGCGCATAGCGCGTGCCGGTCTGCTTGAACAACAGCTCATGCGCATAGGCATGCAACTGCGGGTTGTCGCTGTGCAGCAGTGCAATGCACAGCGGCCCCAACCACACCGCGGTGCCCGCCACGAAGGCCGGCAGCACCAGCAACCAGCTACGTCCTGCCTGCGCACGTGCCGGCAACACGCTCCAATGCGTGCGTCGCAGCGCCATCCACGGCAGCAACAGCAGCAGCGGCAGAAAGCCGACGCCTTTGGTCACCGTGCCGACACCGGCGGCAAACAACCCCAGCGTCCAGGCGCGCCAGTCCGGCCCGCGCAGCAGGTGTCGCAACATTCCCCACAACGCCAGCGTGGTCAGCGCCACCAGCACCATATCGATCTGCGCACGCTTGGCCATCAGGCCGAACTGCAGCACCGTGAACAAGGCCAGCACCGCATAGGCCGCCACGCGCCGATTCCACAGCCGGCGTGCGATATCCCAGGTCAGCCACAACGTGGCCAGCGCGGCCAGCAGCGACGGCAGCAGGAAGGCCACCGGCCAGTGCGGTATCGCCTCGTAGGTCGCCGCCTGCAACCACATGAACACCGGTGGTTTTTCGGCGTACAGCTCGCTGCCACGGTGCGGCAACAGCCACTGACCGGTCTCGACCATGGCGCGCGCAGCCAGCACGAAGCGCGGTTCGTCCGGCGGATTGGGCTGGCGCATGCCCAGACCGGCCAGCAGGCTGACGAGAATCAACAGCACTGCGGCCAGCAGCGCGCGCTGGCGGGATGGGGAAGCAGAGATGGCAGGCGACACGCGCACGCCCTGAGTAAATGCGGGCAGACACTATCTGGCAAGGGGGTCGGAAATTTGTCGGAACAAAGTGTGCCGCATCGAAGGAGGCAGCGCAGGCGTCGCAGTTGTGCGGGAGATTGGAGCGCAACCGATTGGAAGACCGCACCGGCGATACCGCTTGTGTTTGGCTGGCCTCGGTTAGGATGCGCACACTGTGCCTGCCGGGCCGCCCTGGAACCCCGCTCATGCGGCTACTGGTCATCGAAGACAACCGCAACATGGTCGCCAACCTGTTCGACTATTTCGAAGCGCGCGGGCACACCCTGGACGCGGCGCCCGATGGCATCACCGGCTTGCATCTGGCCACCACCCAGCACTACGACGCGCTGGTGCTGGACTGGATGATGCCGCGCATGGACGGGCCGGAAGTGCTGCGCCGGCTGCGCGAGCAGCACCAGTCCGAGCTGCCGGTGATCATGCTCACCGCGCGCGACGAACTGCCCGACAAGATCGCCGGCTTCCGCGCCGGCGCCGACGACTATCTGACCAAACCCTTCGCCCTGCCCGAGCTCGAAGTGCGTCTGGAGGCGCTGCTGGCGCGCGCGCAGGGGCGCCGCCGCGGCAAGCTGCTGCAGGTGGCCGACCTGCGGCTGGATCTGGCCACGCTGGACGCCACCCGCGCCGGTCAGGCGCTGCATTTGTACCCGGCCTGCCGCAAGTTGCTGGAGATCCTGATGCAGGCCAGCCCCGCCGTGGTCACCCGCCAGCGTCTGGAGCAGGCGCTGTGGGGCGACGATCCGCCCGACGGCGACATGCTGCGCTCCCACATCTACGAACTGCGCCGCAGCGTGGATGGCCCGTTCGCGCAAAAGCTCATCCACACCTTGCCGCGGCTGGGCTACCGGGTGGCCGCGCTGGAAGCCGCCGATGACGCCGCCACTGCCATCGAGTGCACCGATGGCTAAGCATCGCCCGCTGGGCCGGCGCGTGCTGGTCTGGCTGTTCGGCTACACCTTCCTGATGGTGCTAGCCGTGTTCGGCACCGCGCAGTACCTGCACGAACGCGCCGAGCATGGCGTGTGGCGCTCGCTGCTCAATTCGGAACTGGACAGCATCCTGGACCGCAGCGCGCAGGATCCGGGCTATCGCTGGCAGGATTCGGACACCTTGCGGTTGTTTCGCGTGGACGGCAGTGCGCAGGTGCCGCCGGCGCTGCGCAGCTTGCATCCCGGTCTGCATGACGATCTGGAGATCGCCGGCCGCCAGAGCGCGGTGATGGTGCGCGACACCACGCATGCCGGCCGCCTGGCGCTGGTGCTGGACATCACCGACTTCGAAGCACTGGAACACTTCCTCACCCGCTGGATGCTGGCCGCCGGCATCGCCTTGATCGCCATCACCGTGTTGATGGGCACCTATGCGATGGCGCGGCTGGTGCGTCCGCTGGTGGATCTTGCGCGCGATATCGGCGCATTGCGACCGGAGCGGCGCGACCAGCGCATTGCGGTGGGCCCGCAAGGCAGCACCGAGTTGTACGTGATCGCCGATGCCCTCAATGACTATCTCGAACGCAACGGCCAGTTCGTCGAGCGCGAGCGCGCCTTCATCGACAGCGCCAGCCACGAACTGCGCACGCCGATCGCGGTGATCGGCAACGCCGCCGAGCTGGCGCTGGAGCAACCGGACACGCCCGCCGTGGTGCGCCATCAACTGCAACGCATTGCGCAGACCAGCGGCGCGGTGGAACAGCTGATCACCTTGCTGCTGGTGCTGGCCAAGGACCCGGGCCGGCTGGTGCGCAGCAGCGACACGCTGCGCCTGGATCAATTGCTGCCGGAGATCGTGGCCGACCATGCGCACCTGTGCGCCGACAAGGACCTGCAACTGCAGGTCGCACCGCTGCCACCGTGCAGCCTGGTGGCGCCGGTGGCGATCGTGCAGACCGCCATTGGCAACCTGTTGCGCAACGCGATCGAGAACAGCGATCGCGGCATCATCCATATCGCGCTGGCGTCACCGGGCGTGGTGCAGATCACCGACCCCGGCCACGGCATGACGCCTGAAGAAATCAGTGCGATCTACGCGCGGCTGGCACGCGGCAACGCGCGTCAGGGCAACGGGATCGGCCTGGAATTGATTGGCCGCCTCTGCGAGCACCTGGGCTGGCACCTGCGCCTGGATTCCAGTGCGGGGCAGGGCACGGTGGCCACGCTGGATCTCAGTGGCGCGACACTGACCTAGCGCGCACCGCCGCGTTCGAACGCGGCACACCCATCACCCCGGCAACAGGCCGCGCGCAAGCAGCCAGCTGCGCGCATTCTCCGCATCCTGCTCGAACCAGGCGCGGGTCGATCCCAGCCGGTAGGTGTAGCCCCAGCTGTCCATGTCGGCCATCAGGCGCGCGCTGCCCACGCCGGGCAACTGCGCCGCCAGCAGGATCTGCAGATAACAAGTGGCGTCTTCTTCATCCACCGAATCGGTGGCATCGGTATGCACGGCGGCACGCTTGTCCGGCGGCAGCACGATCAAGTGCCCGGCCTCGTGCAGCATCGAATGCACCGGCGTGTCGTCGCGCACATACACATCGCAACCGATGATGCCCGCTTCCGGCTCACCCCAGAAACTGCCGGGAATCGGCGCATCCGCGTCCACATGCTGCAGGCGTAATCCGTACCGGGCCAGCAGGGCAGCGGGCGCGTCCAGGCCGATATCGCCCACGCACAACACGGCATCGGCGGCAGGCAGGGAAGAAGAGGGGGAGATGCTCACGCGCAGGGCTCGCGGTAGATGCAGGCCGCGGCAGGGCGCGGCGGCGGGTGGACCACAACAACACGGCACCGTGCGCACACGGTGCCGTGCAGCTTACTTGTCGCCGTCTTCCGGCAGGGCGACGGTGATGTCGAGCACATCGTGCTCGCCATCCTTGACCAGATCCACCCGTACCGCATCGGCATCGATGTTGACGTACTTCTTGATCACTTCCAGCAGTTCGCGCTGCATCAGCGGCAGATAATCCGGCCCACCGCGATGGTTACGTTCCTGCGCGATGATGATCTGCAAACGGTTCTTGGCCGTCTCGGCGGTGTTCTTCTTGCTCTTGAGAAAATCGAGCAGGCCCATGCTTACCCTCCGAACAGCTTGCTGAAGAAGCCTTTCTTCTCCACGGAAATGAATCGCATCGGGCGCTCTTCGCCCATGATGCGGGCGACTGCGTCGTCATACGCCTGGCCTGCCGGGGACTCGCCATCCAGGATCACCGGCTCGCCCTTGTTGGAGGCATTGAGCACGTCGCCGGATTCGGGAATCACGCCGATGGCTTTGAGCCCCAGCACTTCTTCCACGTCGGTGATGCTGAGCATCTCGCCGCCTTCCACGCGGCCCGGGCTGTAGCGGGTCAGCAGCAGGAAGGCCGGCACGTTCTTGCCTTCCTCGGCCTTGCGGGTCTTGGAATCGAGCAGGCCGATGATGCGGTCGGAGTCGCGCACCGAAGACACTTCCGGGTTCACCACCACCACCGCGCGGTCGGCGAAATACATTGCCAGGAACGCGCCTTTCTCGATACCTGCCGGCGAATCGCAGACGATGTATTCGAAGCCGTCGGCGGCCAGGTCCTTGAGCACCTTCTCCACGCCTTCCTGGGTCAGCGCGTCCTTGTCGCGGGTCTGCGAGGCAGCCAGCACGTACAGGTTGTCAAAGCGCTTGTCCTTGATCAGCGACTGCTTGAGCGTGGCTTCGCCATGCACGACGTTGACGAAGTCGTACACCACGCGCCGCTCGCAGCCCATGATCAGGTCCAGGTTGCGCAGACCGACGTCGAAGTCGATGACGGCGACCTTCTTGCCGCGCCGTGCCAGCCCGCAGGCCAGGCTCGCGCTGGTGGTGGTCTTGCCAACGCCGCCCTTGCCGGAGGTGACTACGATGATTTCAGCCAAAGGATTTCTCCGAAATATTTCTGTGGTTGGGCTGCGTCAATCCAGCGCAGCGATCTTGATCTGATCCTGCTCCAGCCAGACCTGGACGGCCTTGCCACGCAGGTCCATGGGAACATCGTCCAGCACCTTGTAGTGGCCAGCGATGGCGACCAGTTCGGCGTGGAAGTCGCGGCAGAAGATGCGCGCGTCAGGGTTGCCCTGAGCGCCGGCCAACGCGCGGCCACGCAGGGTACCGTAGATATGGATGCTGCCGTCGGCGATGACCTCGGCGCCGGCCCCCACCGTACTGAGTACGGTCAGGTCGCAGTTCTCCGCGTACAGCTGCTGGCCCGAGCGCACCGCGTTGCGTTGCATGCGGCCCGGCGCCGGCCGCGCCACGGGGGCAGCCGGTTCGGCGCGTGCAGGCGGTGGCGGGGGAGGCGGCGGTGGGCTGACCGCGGCGGTCTCGTACTGGGCGCGGAACTTGGCCAGCAGCGGGATGCCGAGCTGCTGCGAGAGCAGGTCGATCTCGCTGGTGCCATAGGCCAGGGCCACCGGCAGCACGCCGGCGCTGCGCAAGCCATCGAGCAAGGCCTTGGCGGTGGCCAGGTCCGGGGTCTGTGCCAGGCCGCCGAAGTCCAGGATCACCGCCGCGCGGCCGAACAGCTTCGGCGCGCGGGTCACCCGGTCCTGCATCTCGCGCACCAGGCGCGGCACATCCAGGGTGCGGATGCGCAGGTTGGCAATGCCCACCTGGCCGATCTTCAGTTCGCCGGCCTGTTCAAAATCCACATTCACACTCGACACGCCTCAGGTCCCCGTCGAACGGTTGTCGGCGGCGGCATGCCGCGGCCGTCCCACCCAGGGCAGCTCTTCGGGCAGCTTGCCGGCATAGGTCTCCTTGACCCACGGGTAGCTGCACATGTCTTTCATGAGCATGCTGGCGCGCACTTCCACGTCGGCCATGGTGTTCTGGCCCACTTCGCGAAAGCCGAAGCTGCCATGGAACAGAAGCGCCGCATCGGCGCCATGGTCCAGGAACACCTCGCAGGCCAGCTGCGGGTAGCGCAGTTCGGTGTAGCTCTGCACGTCCGCATAGAACGCACGGCCAACACCACCGCCACGGCGGCGGCTGGCCACCACGATGCGGTCGATATAGAAGAACTCCGGGTGACGGTCCCGGAACCAGGCGAAATTGCTGCTGTCATGAGCACTGCCACTGCCAAAACCGACCAGGAAACCGGCCAGGTTGCCGTCGCGCTCGGCGACGCGGAAGTATTCGGCCTGCTCGTAGAAACGCTGCAGTTTGGTTGAATCCAGCGGCAGGATCGCCAGTCCGGCATTGTTGTTCAGGGCCAGGACGGAATCGAGCTCGTGCTCGCGCACGTCGCGGATGACGATCGACATTGGGACTCCGTGGGGTAACGCTATCGACCCGAAATCGGATCTGCGTCGGATTATTACATGGCAGGCCTGAAGCGGCGACCTGACGTGACGACCATCGGCATGCATGACTTCCGGCAAGAGGGCAGCCGCAGGCGTTACGCCTAAGATGCGTGCATGTTGGGATACCTCAGTCATACGCGCGTCCTGCGCTTCGCCGGCCTGTTCACCTGGGCGATGATCGCCATGCCGTTGGTGTTCATCTACTGGGCACCAGCAGAGGAGGACCGCCACCGCGGCATGGCCGAGGCGATCATGATGTCGGCGTTCTTCGTCGGCTTCGGTGCGAGCTACTTCTGGTTGACGCGTGGCTTGAACAGTGGCGGCCACGCGCACTGGTACGACCGCCTGATCCTGTTGCTGCTAACCATCTGCGCACTGGCGGTGAGCTATCTCACCGGAACCGGGCTCGGCAGCATCCTGATGATGGTCGCGGCCGGGGTGATCCCCTGGTTGCTGCCGCTGCGCGTGGGCGTGGTGTGGCTGGTGCTGAGCCAGCTGGCAGTGTTGCCGGTCTACCACCTGCTGCTCGGCTTTCCGATTTCCGGCGCACTGATGCAATCGCTGTTGTACGGCGGGTTTTCGATGTTCATCTTCGTGACCAGCCTGGTCGCGCGCCAGCAGACCGAGGCCCGCGAAGAACAGCGCCGGCTCAATGCGGAACTGCGCGCCACCCGGGCGCTGCTGGCCGAGAGCGCGCGCATCAATGAGCGCACCCGCATCTCGCGCGAGCTGCACGACCTGCTCGGTCATCACCTCACCGCGCTGAGCCTCAATCTGGAAGTGGCCGGCCACATCACCGAAGGCCAGGCCCAGGAACACGTACGCCAGGCCCATACCCTGGCCAAGCTGCTGCTCACCGACGTGCGCGAAGCGGTCAGCCAACTGCGCGACAGCGGCGCCATCGATCTAGAAGCGGCGCTGCGCCCATTGGTGACCCAGGTGCCGTCGCTGGATATCCATCTGGACATCGGCCAGCCATTGACCCTGGACGACCCCGAACGCGCGCATGTGCTGCTGCGCTGTACCCAGGAAATCATCACCAACGCGGTGCGCCACGCCGGCGCGCGCAATCTGTGGATCCAGGTGCGCCGCGATGCGGACACCGTGTTGATCGATGCGCGCGACGACGGCCAGGGCGCCGATGCGGTCGCGCCCGGCAACGGCCTGCGCGGCATGCGCGAACGCCTGAACCAGTATGGTGGGCAGCTCGAGATTCAAACCCGGCGGGGTGACGGCTTTTGCCTGCGCATCTCCGTTCCAGGCGCGCCGGCACTGATGCCCGCGGCCATTACTCAAGGAGTGTCGTGATGATCCGTGTGTGCCTGGTCGATGACCAAACCTTGGTACGGCAGGGCATCCGCTCGCTGCTGGCCCTGGACGCCGGGATCGAGGTGGTGGCCGAGGCGGCCGATGGCCGGCAGGCGGTGGAGCAGATTCCGCAGATCCAGCCGGACGTGGTGCTGATGGACATGCGCATGCCGG
Organism: Xanthomonas sp. fls2-241-TYG-148; assembly: GCF_030208815.1. Taxonomy (NCBI): domain Bacteria; kingdom Pseudomonadati; phylum Pseudomonadota; class Gammaproteobacteria; order Lysobacterales; family Lysobacteraceae; genus Xanthomonas; species Xanthomonas sp. fls2-241-TYG-148. Next base: position 831,661 of record NZ_JARVTE010000001.1, on the reverse strand, counting down.
TGATGTCCGGCCTGGAAGCGCTGCAGATGCTCTCGCGCAACGGCACCTTGCCGCCGACCATCATCCTGACCACCTTCGACGACGACCAGCTGGTGCTGGCCGGGCTCAAGGCCGGCGCCAAGGGCTACCTGCTCAAGGACGTCTCGCTGGAGCAATTGGTCGGCGCGATCCGCACCGTGGCCGACGGCGGCTCGCTGGTGCAGCCGGCGGTGACCCAGCGCCTGCTGTCGGGCCTGGAGCACATGCGCAACGAGTTCGTCAGCCTGGACCGGCCTGACCCGCTCACCGACCGCGAGACCGAGATCCTGCGCCTGATGGCCAGCGGCTTTTCCAACAAGGAGATTGCCAATTCGCTGGGCGTGGCGGAGGGGACGATCAAGAATCACGTGTCCAACATTCTGTCCAAGCTGGGCGTGCGCGACCGCACCCGGGCGGTGCTGAAGGCGTTTGAGCTGCAGCTGGTCTGAGCCACAGGATGCCCGGCCCGGCCCGGCCCGGCGCAGCGCGCCGTGCGTTTGCGGGCGCGCAAGCCAGTGGCTTGCAAGCAGCGCCCGCTCACCCTGTCCAAGCTGGGCGTGCGCGACCGTACTCGGGCGGTGCTGAAGGCGTTCGAGCTGCAGCTGGTCTGATGGTCAGGCGCTTTGGGCGAGCGGTGCGTCGGCGTATGCCCTCACCGCGTCTGGCCGATGCGCTTGTTCATCGCTGCGCAGTCGTCTACAAGTGAATGGAACAGGCTGCCTACCCGCAATGGCGAGGGAGTGCGTCCTGTGCATCACACGCGTTCGCGTCATCGCGTGCATGATGTCCGCGCGCAATCGCTGCAAACCCTTGTCCAGGTTGCGATTGCGCCATTGCACCACGCGGCGCGAGCGCGCGGATGACACCGCAGGACCGCGCTACCCGTCGCACAACTGAACATCTTTCTCGAAGCCTGCTAGGATGGCGGCTTCGCTTCACTCAACCCGGCCGTGGGATCGGCCCCGGAGACCTCCTGAATGACCCGTATTATCGAGTTCCTGATCGCCTTGGGGATCGTGGCTGGCTTGTTTGTCGTGGTGGGCTTGGTGTTGCCCTCGGAGCGGCAGATGTCCGAGAGTGTCGAGACCAACCGCAGGATGACGATTGTTTACGACACCGTGAACAGCTTCCGTCGTTTCAAGGATTGGAACCCGCTTGTGCTGCGTGATCCCAAGATCCAGCTGAAGCTGGCCGGCCCGGAAGAGGGCAAGGGTGCACGCGTTGAATACAGCTCCACTGAAGGCTACATCGGTCAGGGCAGCTGGGAGATCACCAACAGCGTCAAGAACGAGCGCGTTGAGATCTCGATCGAAGATCCCACCAAGGGCTACGACAAGGTCACCAACTTCACGTTGAAGCCGACCGGCAAGAACAACAAGAACGTGCGCATCACCCAGGACTACAGCGTCAAGTACGGCTGGAACCTGTTTGGTCGCTACGCGGGCTTGTACGTCAGCCGGCATGTCGGCGATGACCTGAAGCTGGGTCTGTCGCGCCTGACCACCGCGCTGGCCACCGTGCCGAACTTCGACTACCGCGCCGAGCTGGAAGGCAAGCCGGTGTTGAGCGATCTCAAGCTCGTCGATGTGCCTGCCGAGGACCTGCTGGTCGTCACCGCCGGCAACATCGATCGTGACAACGAGACGATCAAGAAGTCGATCAAGGACAACCAGGAGTGGATCAAGCGTGTCATGGATTCCAATGGCCTTGAGCCGTCGGGTCCGGTGCGTATCGTCACCACCGACTTCGCCACCGACAAGTACGCGTTCGACGTCGTGCAGCCGGTGCGCAAGAAGGCCGGCGGCGCTGCCAAGACCGATGCCAAGGCCGACACCGCCAAGGCTGATGACAAAAAGGACAAGGACGACGCCGCTGCGGCTGCACCTGTCGACGCAACTCCGGTTGCCGCAACGGGTGAAGAGTTGAAGGTCAACATCCCGACCGAAGCACCGGTGAAGTACGAGCGCACCAAGGCGCACCGTTCCGCGTTCGCAACCTACGCAGGCCACATGGCCGGCCTGGATGCAGTGCGTAACTCGCTGCGCGCCTGGGCTGCCACCAGCGGCAACGACGTGACCGAGCGTCCGTACGAGTCGTGGAAGGGTGGGGTGGACAAGTCGTTCACGCAGGACGGTACCTACGACGTCTACTGGGCCATCAAGTAATCGTTTCACCACGATGATGTGATCCAGACGAAAACGCGCCGCATCCTTGCGGCGCGTTTTTTTTTGCGCTGCGGCGCTGCCTTTGGAACTGCCACCATGTCGTTGCCTGATCGTCGCAAGAAACATCCTTCGCTGCTGGCCTTTGTGGGAGCGCTGCTGGCCGCCGCCGCAGTGGGGCTATCGGCCTACGCCTCGCATGGTGTGGCCGATGCGCTGGTGCAATCGCGCCTGCAACTGGCCGCGCTGTACGCCTTCGGCCATGGCGCCGTGCTGGTGGTGCTGGGCGGCGCTGAGACCCGCGCGCTGGGCCGCATCGGCCTATACCTGCTGTTGCTCGGCACCCTGCTGTTCGCAGGCAGCCTGGTCGGCGGCGCGTTGCTGCACTGGCCCACCAGCCTGGCGCCGATCGGCGGGGTCAGCCTGATGCTGGGCTGGGTGGTGCTGGCGATCGGTGCGTTGAGGCGCTGAGATGCCACGTCACGCCCGCGGCTTCGATGTGGAGGTGGCCTTCGCCCATCTGGCACGCCGTGATCGCGCGCTGGGGGCCTGGATGAGACGCATCGGCCCGATCGCCCCGCAGCCGGGATGGCGCAAGCCGTTCGATCCGGTGGACGCACTGGCGCGCGCCATCTTGTTTCAGCAACTGAGTGGCAAGGCCGCGGCCACCATTGTTGGGCGCGTGGAAGTGGCGATCGGTGCCATCCGGCTGCATGCCGACACATTGGGGCGCGTGGACGATGCGGCGCTGCGCGCCTGCGGCGTTTCCGGCAACAAGGCGCTGGCACTGCGCGACCTGGCGCGGCGGGAGGCACTGGGCGAGATCCCTTCGCTGCGCAAACTCGCCTTCATGGAAGACGACGCCATCGTCGAGGCCTTGGTGCCAGTCCGTGGCATCGGACGGTGGACGGTGGAGATGATGTTGATGTTCCGCCTGGGCCGCCCGGACCTGTTGCCCATCGACGACCTGGGCGTGCGCAAGGGCGCCCAGCGCGTGGACAATCAAGCGCAGATGCCAACGCCGAAGGAACTCGCCGAGCGCGGCGAGCGCTGGGGGCCGTACCGCACTTACGCCGCGTTCTACCTGTGGAAGATCGCCGACTTCAGCATTGCCGCAAAGGTGCCGACGCCGCGTTCGCAGGAATGAGCGGCCACGCTGCGCATTACCTGTGCACGCGCCATCAGGCCGGCCACCAGCGCCAATGCCAGGGCTCGTAGACGATGCCGTGCGGGTTGTCGCGCGGATAGCTCAGCCGAAAACCAAAGCGCCCGGCATGCGTCTGCAGCCATGCGAATGCCGCGGTTGACTCGAAACGTTCTTCGGCTGGCGGTTCGCCAGGCGTGCCGATATCCACTGCATCGCCGCTGTGATGTTCGCTGAAACCAGGTGCCGCGTTGACCGCCAGGATCTGCGCAAGCGTCAGGCCACGCGCAAACTTGCGTTCGAAAATACCCAGTTGATAGTCGTGGCTGCGGTAGCCGGAAATGGCATCGAGGACCACGTCTTCGCGCAGCGCGGCCGCATGCAGCTGCCGCCACGCACGCGCAGCACCGGCGCTGAGCCACAGCGGGCGGGCAAAGCGATCGTGCCCGGCCAGGTGCAGCGCTGCCGGTTCGGCGATCAGGTCCAGCCCGGTCTGCGCCACATACGCGTCGGCGCCAATGCCCAGCTGTGTCAGGCGGCGCTGCAGCCCATCGATCGGCAGCACGGCATCCAGCGCCTGCGTGGTGCGGCGCGCGCTGGTGTGGAGCAGATCCAGCGCCTCGTCCAGGCCCGGCTCGCGGGCCAGGCGTGGGATCAGTGGCATCAACCCATGCGGCAGCTGCGCGGCGAGGTACTTGCCATCGCGTTTGCGCCGCAGCAGCCAATCGGCCTGCGCCAATACGCGTGCGTCGGCATTGCTGCGTGCACGCAGCAGGGCAGCAGGAAGCAGTTCGATCGCGGTGGTGTTGAGCAGCAGGGACTGTGTCTGGCGCATCGCAACAGGGTAGGGCTAAGCGCGTTGCGCGGCCAGCTGCAGCAGATCCTGCAGTAGCTGGAACGGCGGCCGGCGTTGCCCGTTGCGTGATGGGGGCAACGCAGTACCGTCGAGCCGCTGGCGCGATGGCCTCGTCACCTCAGAGCTCCTTCTTGAACACCAGCAGCGCCCTTGAACACCAGCAGCGCCGCACTCAGCGGTGCCGGCATGATGCTGTTGACCAGCTCCCAGCCGAGGTTGCCCGGTTTGATCAGTTCGGCGTGGATGTCGTCGTGCTTGATGCCACCGATGAACGAAGGCTTCAACTCGAGCGTCAGGTCAGTCCAGCGCTTGCTCATGCGTGTGGTTCCTTCTCGGCGGGCGGCTTTGGCAGCCGCCCTGCCTTGCGCAAGGCATCGCGCAATACATATTCGATCTGCGCGTTGAGGCTGCGCAGTTCGTCATCGGACCAGCGCTGCACGGCTGCCAGTACATCGGCGTTGATGCGCAGCGGGTAGGCCTTTTTTTCGCTCACTCGCGCTCACCGCGGCCGCTGTGGCGGCGCAGGTGCATGACCATCGAGATGATCAAGACGTTGACGCCGATGATCATGCCGATCACCACTGCATAGATTCCTGCGCGGTTGTCGCCGGCCCAGTACAGGCAGGCGGCACCGATCAGGATCACCAGGCTGATCAAGGCCCAGCGTAGGCCCAGGCCGCGTGCGCGGTCGTCGTCGTCCGCACCGATGGAGGCGGCGATCGCCAGTGCGGGCAAGCCGGACAGCGCGACCACCAACGGCACCATGACATTCATTGTTTCACCTCAATAAAGCGAGCCAGCGTTGACCACCGGTTGGGTGCCGCGATCAGAACACAACACGGTGAGCAGGTTGCTGACCATATGCGCCTTGCGCTCTTCGTCCAACTGCACCACGCGGTTTTTCTGCAACTCGGCCAGCGCCATTTCAACCATTCCCACGGCGCCGGCCACGATGCGCGAGCGTGCGGCAATCACCGCATTGGCCTGCTGACGCTGCAGCATGGCCTGGGCGATTTCCGGCGCGTAGGCGAGGTGGCTGATGCGCGCCTCGATCACGTCCACGCCGGCCTGGGTCAGGCGCTCGTCCAGATGGCGCTTGAGTTGTTCGCTGATCTCGGCCGGGTGGCTGCGCAGCGAAATCTGGTCGTCTTCGTGCTGGTCGTACGGATAGCTGGTGGCCATCGCGCGTAGCGCGGCTTCGGACTGAATGTGCACGAAGCTTTCGTAGTCGTCCACGTTGTACACCGCCTCGGAAGCATCCATCACCTGCCACACGATCACGGCCGCGATCTCGATCGGGCTGCCGTCGAGTTCATTGACCTTGAGCCGGCCGCTTTCGAAATTACGCACGCGCTGGCTGATCCGCTTCTTTGCATAGAAGGGGCTGTTCCAGCGCAGGCCCGGGTCCTTCACGGTGCCGACGTACTTGCCGAACAGGCTCAGCACCGCGGCCTGATTGGGTTCCAGGGTGTACAGGCCGGCGAAGAAAAAGATCCCGACCACCACGACTGCGAGCGCCGCGATGAAGCCGGCTGGCGTGATGCTCGCGGCGGAAATTGCACTGAGCAAATACCAGGCCATGCCCGCGAACGCGGCGCCCACGGCAAGGATGATGGGGATGCCTGCCAGCGAGCCGATCGGCTTCTCTTTCATGAGGAGGGAGTCCATGTGGGTTCGTTGGAAAGATATCAAAGTGATATCAGATTGTTAAAGGGCTGCCGCCATCTGCGGCAATCGCGCGTTCGTTAGAATGGCGGCCCCTCCCGATCTGGACCGCGCTCATGACCACTCTCGGCACGCCGTTGTCGCCTTCCGCCACCCGTGTGCTGTTGCTGGGCTCGGGCGAACTGGGCAAGGAGGTCGCCATCGAGCTGCAGCGCTTTGGGGTGGAAGTGATTGCCGCCGATCGGTATGCCAACGCACCGGCCATGCAGGTGGCGCATCGTTCGCACGTGCTGGACATGCTCGACCCGCAAGCCTTGCGGGCGCTGATCGCGCAGGAGCAGCCGCACCTGATCGTGCCGGAGATCGAAGCCATCCACACCGAGACCCTGGTAGCGCTGGAGCACGAGCAGGGGCAGAAGGTGATCCCCACCGCGCGTGCCGCGCGTCTGACCATGGACCGCGAAGGCATCCGTCGCCTGGCTGCCGAAACCCTGGGCCTGCCGACCTCGCCGTATCGCTTTGTCGACACCGCCGCCGAGTACCGCGAGGCGATCGCCACAGTCGGGCTGCCGTGCGTGGTCAAGCCGGTGATGTCGTCCTCGGGCAAAGGCCAGAGCACGCTGCGCAGCGAGGCGGACATCGACGCAGCCTGGGACTACGCGCAAACGGGCGGACGCGCCGGCGCCGGCCGCTGCATCGTCGAAGGCTTCATCGATTTCGATTACGAGATCACCCTGCTGACCGTGCGCCATGCCGGCGGCACCTCGTTTTGCGACCCGATCGGCCATTGGCAGAAAGATGGCGACTACCGCGAAAGCTGGCAGCCGCAGCCGATGTCGGCCGCGGCGCTGCGCCGCTCGCAGGAGATTGCACAGGCGATCACCGATGAGTTGGGCGGCTGGGGGTTGTTTGGCGTGGAGCTGTTCGTCAAGGGCGACGAGGTGTGGTTCAGCGAAGTCTCGCCGCGCCCGCACGACACCGGCCTGGTGACGCTGGTGTCGCAGGAACTGAGCGAGTTCGCGCTGCACGCGCGCGCGATTCTGGGTCTGCCGGTCGGGGCGGAGAACGGTGGCGTGATCCGTCAGAGCGGTCCCTCCGCATCGTGCGCGCTACTGGCGCATGGCAACGGCGTGCCGGTGTTCGACAACGTGGCCGAGGCCTTGCGCGACCCGGACACCGCGCTGCGCTTGTTCGGCAAGCCACGCGTGGATGGTCATCGCCGGGTTGGCGTGACGCTGGCGCGCGCCGACAGCATCGATGCAGCACGCGAGAAAGCGCGCGTGGCTGCCGCCGCGCTGGTCATCCGGCTGGACGCATGATGCTGTGAGTCACGGGCAGGGCGCCTGCGGTCATGCCGCTGCGCCCTGTCCTCGTGCAGCGCAGCTGATGCGAGCGGGATGACCGTCGCGTGTGAGTGCACGCTGCAACTCCCGATCTCCAACGTGTTTTAAGCACATGCCGCGAGCAAAGCGCACATGCACACGCGCTACTCCTGCATCAGCGATCTCTGTTGTAGAAAGCGCTCACGCAAAGGGATACGTGAGCGCAGGACAGCCATCAAGCGCGTCGCAGGCCTGGGTATCGCGATCAGTTGCAAATCCCCAATCCCGACTCCCCAATCACGGCTTCCCAGCCACATCCACCCACACCGCATGGTGATCGCTGCCATCGGCGATTGCGGCATCCGGCGAGCTGCTGGCGGGCCAGAAGATGCCACTGCCGGCCAGGGTGAACTGATGCGATGGCAGTACGTAGTCCAGCCGCATCGTGCCCGCCTGCGGTCCGAAGTCGCCGGTGACCTGGTGCGGGTCGCCGGTATGCGCAATGTCTTGTGCGGCGTATTCGGCGGTTTTTCCCGGGCCACCGGCGCTGACGGGTGCGGGGTACTGCAGCACGCGCGGGTGATTGATCAGCGCACGGATCGCTTCATGCCGGCCGGCGCCATCGATGGGGTCGTTGTTGAGATCGCCCAGGATCACGAAGTGCGCGTCGCGTTCCAGGCCGCCACAGCGGCCCTGGTCGTCGCACAGCCAACGCGTGGTGTCGGCGGCGTTGTCCAGATAAGCGCGCCACAGCTGCAGCTCGTCGTGGTTGCGCGCGGCATTACGCTTTTCCGCGCCGTCGAATACCGGCGGCGTGGGGTGCGAGACCAATGCGTGCACCACACCCAGCGGCGTGCGCACCGGCACGTCCCAATGCGATTTCGACGACAGCCGCAGCTGGGCCCAGATCGCATCGTTGTAGAACGGGCGCCGGGGGGCCGGATCGACCGGGCGCAGTGCACCCGGCAGCGCGCTCCACTTCAGCAACTGGAAACTGCGCACCCCCTGTGCATCGATCGGATAGCGCGACAGCACCAGCATGCCGTACTGGCCAGGGTGCAGCCCGTAGCCCCAGGCATCGTTGCCACGGCTGCGGCCATCGCCGCCAACGCTGCCGTTGTTGTCCAGGTCCAGGCCGCTGGGCACGCCGGTATTGACCGGTGCCAGGTAGCGATATGGATACGACAATGCGTCGCCACCGCCGGGCTGGGCCACTTGCAGATAGCGTTGCTGGAATAGATCGGCCGCACGATGCGCAGGGTCGAAATCGAACTCGTTGAGCAGCACCAGGTCCGGGCGCACGCGCTGCAGCACGGCGGCGATCTTGCGCGCATGCGCACTGTCGCCCTGCAGTTCACGTACCAGCCCGCCGGCCTCATCGGAGTACAGCGAGGTGTTGTAGGTGGCGATGCGCAAGGGGGCGGCCGTGGTGGATGCAGCGCTCTGCCCGGTCGGGGCGGCACGGTGGGCACAGGCGGTGCAAAGCGCGGCCAGTGCAAGCAATAAGACAGGTCTGATCATGGCGCTATTCTCGCATGCAGCATGCGACAGACCGATGTCGCGTGGCGCTATCGGGCCGAGCCCTGGGCCGCGGGCAGGCCGCGCCAATGACGGCCGTCGTAGGCTTCCAGCGCGTTGAAGCGGCGCTTGTAATTCATCTTGGCGTGGCCTTCGATCCAGTAGCCCAGATACAGGTGCGCGCGGCGTTCGCGTCTGGCCCACTGGATCTGTTCGAGGATGGCAAAGGTGCCGAGGCTGCGTGCAGCCGCATCTGGTGCGTAGAACGTGTACACCGCCGACAAGGCGTGCTCGGTGACATCGGTCACCGCCACCGCCAGCAGCCGGCCGGGCACATGGTCGACGGCCGGTTCGCGGATTTCCAGAAAGCGCCCGTGCGACCAGCCACCGATCAGGAACTGATCGAACTCGGCAGCGCCGTGCGTGTCCATGCCGCCGCCCGGATGCCGGTGCTGCAGATACTGGCGATACAGCGCCAGCTGCTCTTCGGTGCGTTCGGCGGCGACCACACGCACCACCAGATCCTGGTTGCGCGCCAGGCAGCGGCGCTGGCTGCGGTCGGGGTGAAACGCATCCACGGCAATGCGCACCGGCACGCAGGCGCGGCAGCGTTCGCAATGCGGGCGGTACACCAGATCGCCAGAACGACGAAATCCCCACGCCAGCGCCTGCGGATAGAGCGCGCCCAGGCGTGGATCGTGCGGGTCCAGCACCAGGTCGCGCGCCTGGCGATCGGACCAATACCCGCAGGCATGCTCGCCGGTCTGGAACAGGCGCAGGTCGTCGTGGGTGTCGGCATGGATGGCCATGCGCGCAGGATAGCGCCTGTGCGTCGCAACGGCGGCGACTGTCCGCTGGATGAATGCGCCCGGTTGGCGCGTCAACGGCGGCGGCAATCGCCCGTTGATGTGGATGTTGGTGGCAGCGCACGGCGCGTCCGGACGCACCACCCACGCGATGCGGCCCATGCAGTGCCGCGTGTGGTTTTCACATCCAAGGAGTTTCTCATGACGTCCCGCAAACCGTTTCTCGCCCTGGCCGTACTGGCCGCGCTGTCCACCGCCAGCGCCTTCGCTGCCACCCCGCCTGCCGCAGGCGACGCACCGCGCCCGGCCAAGCTCGACACCAACGGCGATGGCGTGATCGACCGCAGCGAAGCGGCCGCCGACCCACGCCTGGCCGCCAAGTTCGACAGCCTGGACACCAACAAGGACGGCAAGCTGTCGCGCGACGAACGTCCACACCGTCGCGGACCGGGCCGTGATGGCCGCGACGAAATGTGGGCCAAGCTCGATGCCAACAAGGACGGACGCATCAGCCGTGACGAAGCCAAGGCCGACCCCAAGTTCGCGGCGCGCTTCGACCAGATGGACATCAACAAGGACGGGTTTGTCGACCGCGCCGATCGGGAGCTGCGCATGCAGCAGCACCGTGATGCCTGGTTCGCCAAGGCCGATACCGACAAGGACGGCAAGTTGAGCAAGGCCGAGTTCGATGCGGCCTCCAAGTTGCGCGGCGAACATGGCCCGCGGGGTGGTGAACACGGCGAGCGTGGCGAGCATGGCAAGCGCCCGATGCCGGCCAAGCCGGCGGCCGGTAACTGATCGATAGGGAAGTCCACGCATGCCCTGGCGAGAGGGGCTCAGCCAGGGCGTGTGGCGATGACTGGCAACACGGACAACACACGTAGTCGCAACTCAGCAACACCGTAACAAGGCGCCGATCGACCGACGGCCTTCTGCAACTGCAGGAGGCCGTTTTTTTTGCAGCGCGCATTCTCAGCGACAACGTAGCCATGCCCGCATCACACCAGTCCCAGCACGCCATAGCGGTAGGCGATGGGCACGATGACCGCAGCCAGGCTGACTGCAATTGCGCTGCGGCTGAACATGCAGCAGTACAGTAACGGCGGGCGGGTGGTGCCGCGTCGACGCGCGTCGCGCTCCAGCATCGGCTGCATGATGCGCGGCAGGGTGCCCAAGGTGTGGTAACAGACCACCGACATGCCAACTGCCAGCACGCAGAGCGCCAGCCACGTGGGCGCACCGAACACCCGCAGCAACAAGGGTGCTCCACAGGTCAGTGCAGCGGTCAGGGTGCTCAGGCGAGTGAAACCACGAATCGCAGCGGCTTCCCGCGCGGTGGTCGCAAAGCGCAACAGATACGCGCCAGACATGTAGGTTGTCAGCGTCACGACCGTGATTGCGAGCAAGGCGATTGCCATCGGCATGCCGAGCAGGACGCTCAGCGCACCGGCGGCACTGCCACTGGTCAACGCCGATCCGCTCAGGCCGCTGGCACCCAGTTTGCCGACGCCGCCGAGACTGCCAATCCCGCCCAGCGCAATCGCCGCGCTTGCCGTTCCGGGCGCGGCGAGCATCGTGGCAGCGGTCACCGTGGTGGCGAAGGCTACACCCGGCGCACTGCCGCGTGCGAAGGTGCCAAAGCGCTGCAGCAGTTCGTTACGCACGGTGGCACGGGCGCGCGACAGGCGCTTGCGCACCGCCGCATCGCTGAGCCCGAGCAGGCTGGCCACCTGCTGCGAGCGCTGGCCCTCGCGGTAGTACAGCAGCAGGATCTCGCGGCTGTCGTTCGGTAGCGCGGACATGATCTCCAGCGCGGCGCGCTCTTCTTCCACTTGTAGGGCCTGTTCGGCCGGCGAGGGCGAAGGGTCGGCGGCCATTGCAATGGCCAGATCCGCCGCCTCACCGCTCAGTGGGCGATGCCGGTGGCTGCGTAGCCAGTCGCGCGCCAGGTTGCGGGTAATTTGTCGCAGCCAGGGCAGGAAGCTGGCCGGTTGATGCAACTGCGCCAGCCGCTGCCACGCACGCAGGAATGCTTCCTGCGCGATGTCTTCGCTGGCCGCCACATCGCGCGTGATCGCCAGGGCGATGGCGGTGACCGTGTTCTGGCAGGCAGTGACGATACGGCCGTATGCCTGCTGGCAACCCGCCGCAGCGTGCGGCAGTTCGTGGTGGAGCATCGCGTCCAGAGTGTCGGCGTGCATCGTCGGAATCCGTGTCCAGGTACCAGCATGAAGCAGTTGCCTGGCGAATGTGACCGCTCGCTGCGTCAGCGCGTAAGCGTGCTGGACTGGTTCCCTAGAGCCGTTGCATTACTTAGCTATGGTCGCCAGATCGATCGCGGCATCGTTGCCACGTCATGCGATGACCAACGCTCACCACGATGCCGGGCGAAGCGCATTGGCACCTGCGCGGCCGATTGGCCACGCGCCAATCAGCTGGCCGGCTGGATGCGGACCCGTGTCTGGTCTTCTTCCGCGGCGGGCGCTTGCGGTATTTTTGCTGGTGCCGGTTGCGCTGCCGGCGTGGCCGCCGGTGCCTCGGGCGCGGCGCGGTGACGCATCACCACCACCATGGCCACGGCGCCGATCACCAGCAACAGCACCAACCGGATCCGCCAAGCCCAGCTGCGCGCGCTGGTGCTTGAGCCGGTCTCGCCCTCGCGAAAGGTGTATTCCACGTTGGGCATGTCACGGCGCGTGGTGTCTAGCAGGCGCGCATCGCGCAACAGTTCGCGCGCACGTGGTTGGTCGTTGGCGTGCACGATCCACACGGTTGGATGCGCCTGCGCATTGCCTTGTTCGAGATAGCTGAACTGGCCGCTGCGCTTGCTCTGGTACGAACGGCCATTACTGATACGGATCTCGATTCCGGCATTGCGCAGCAGGTTGGCCACGCCCTCGGCGGTTTCGATCCGTTGACTGCTGAAAATCTTGCGCATTAGGGCGTGCCATCGATGTCTGTCGCCACTGCGCTGGGCGCGCAATTGCTTCGAACGGGAGAAAGAAAAGGGGCCGGCGGTGCATTGCGTGCCACGTCTGCGGATAGGCGAATCCGCAGCAGCATGCAGCCACCAGCCACGGTGGCCGTGGCGCCGAATGCGGCACTGACCGGCCTGCCGTGCAAGATCACTGCGCCGCGCGCTGCGTAGCGCGGATGTCTCGCCCGGGCAGTGGTCATGGCCGGTTGCCGCGAGCGCACGTGTCAGTCCTTGGCCGGCACGGCGGTGGCACTGCCGTCACGCACTACCCGGATCAACCCTTCCTGGGTGGTGCTGGCCACCAGCACGCCGTCGCGGGTGAAGAACTGCCCGCGCGCCAGGCCGCGCGAGCCCTGCGCGGTGGGGCTATCCAGCGAGTACAGCAGCCAGTCGTCAGTGCGGAACGGGCGATGGAACCACAGCGCGTGATCGAGCGAAGCCATCTGCACGTTGGGCGTGTAATAGCTGATGCCGTGCGGAAACGTCGAGGTGCCAAGCAGCTGGAAATCCGATGCGTACGCCAGCAGTGCCTGGTGCAGGCCGACGTCATCGCCCACCGGGTCGCTCAGGCGCAGCCACATCTGCTGGAAGGGCGGCCGTTTGGGCGGCTTGAGCTCGTCGCGCGGGAACACGTGGCGGAACTCGAACGGGCCGCCGCGCGAGAGCCAGCGCTGCACCTTCGCCGGCAGCCGCGCCAGCACCTCCGGTGCCAGCGGCGCGGTGGGTTCGATGTCCTCCGGCGGCGGCACCACCGGCATGGCCGACTGATGCTCGGCGCCGTCTTCGCGTTCCTGGAACGAGGCCGCGCAGAAGAAGATCACCTTGCCGTGCTGAATCGCGGTAACGCGCCGCACCGAAAAACTGCCGCCATCGCGGGTGCGGTCCACGTCATAGACGATGGGGTGGTCGATATCGCCGGCGCGCAAAAAATAGGCGTGCAGCGAGTGCGCCTGGCGGCCGTTCTCCACCGTGGCCTGGGCCGCGGACAGGGCCTGGCCCAGCACCTGGCCGCCGAACACGTATTTGGTACCGATGTCGCGGCTCTGGCCACGGAACAGGTTGTCTTCCAGCCGCTCCAGCGAGAGCAGGCTGATCAGTTCGGAGACCACGGGTTCGGCGTTGGCGGACAAGAGGCTGGCCTGAGCGTGCGACGGAGCGCAATTATAGCGGCCCGCCTGTGCGTGCTATGCCTTTTGCAGGCGCGCCACCAGCCCATGCAGTGCGGCCTGCGCGTCCGGCGCATACCAGCCGTCGATGAAGCGCTCCAGCTGGATCAACTCTGGCGCCAGCGCCGCGCGCAGGTCGGCACGCGCCACCGCGCGGGTGGCCAGCATCGGTTGGCGCGGCAACTGCTGCAGGTCCTGCAGCCAGGCCACGGCGCGCGCGGTGACCAGCTCGCCATCCACCAGCTCGTCGACCAGCCCGATCTTGACTGCCTCTTCGGCCGGCACCAGCTGCCCGGCGATCAGCAGGCGTTCGGCGCGGTGCGCACCGACCACGCGGCGCAACAGGCGCTGGATGCCTTCCGGCGCCGCCAGGCCGACCTGCACTTCATTCAGACCAATCACGTAAGGCCGCGCGGTATCGGCGCTGCGCGCCATCACCCGGTAATCGCAGCACAACGCCAGCACGCAACCGCCGGCCGGCGCGTGCCCGCCGATTGCCGCGACCACTGGCACCGGGCAGTGGGCCAGCGCGTTAGCCGCATCGAAAAACGCTGTCCAGCTCTCCAGCAGCGCGCCGCGGTTGGTGCCATGCGAGAGCAGGTGCGGCACGTCCATGCCACCGGAAAAAATACGTTCGCTGCCCGACAACACCACGCCGTCGACCTCGCTTCCCACCTGCTGCACGGCGGCAGTCAGTGCCTGGCATAGCGCGGTATCCAGCGCATTGACCGGCGGGCGCGCCAGACGGATTTCGCGAAGACGGCCGTGGTCAAGGATCTGGATGCTCATGTGGGGCTCCTGAAAGTCGGCTCATGATAGACGGCCGTCGCTGCACGCGGTGCGTGCATGCAAGCGCGCTGCTGGATGCAGTGCTGCCGCTGGTGCGCGCGCGCAGGCGCAGTGCAGCATCAGCGCACGTGGGCGCCAGCTGTTTCACCGGGGGCGAGAAACGCGCAACTAAAAACGGCGGCTTCATAAAGAAGCCGCCGTGCGTCATTCACCCGCGTCTATGTTGCGCGCGATCAGCTGCTCGCGGCACGCACCGCATCCGGCAACGACGCGCTCTTGCCGGTCTGGGTGTCGATCCACACCACCACCACGTTCCCGTCCGAATACAGCACGCCCTCGTCTTTCTGGTCGAGGATGCGATGCCCGATGGTCACGCTGCTGCTGCCCAGGCGTTCGACGAACAATTCCACCAGGATGTCATTGGGCCAAACCAACGGCCGCTTGTAGTTGACGTTGGTGGCCGCGACCACCGGTGCGATGCGATCGGTCATCGCCACGCCTTCCACGCCCAGCATCCAGCGCACGCGCGCTTCTTCCAGGTAGGAAATGTATTTGGCGTTGTTGACGTGGCCCATGCTGTCCATGTCGCGCCAGCGCACGCTGATCGGAACGCGTGCCAGGATCTTGTGTTCGCTCATCAGCTTGCCTTCTTCTTTGCAGTCTTCTTGGTGGCGGTCTTGGCAGCCTTGGCCACCTTCTCCGGCTTGACCTTGCGCGGTGGCCGCGCATCAGGCTTGTTGGCCATCGCGGCCGGGCGGGTTTCGCGTGCCTTCACCGACGGCAGCATCTTGGCCAGGAACTGCCCGGTGTAGGAGGCTTTATGTGCGGCCACATCTTCCGGCGTGCCGGAGACCAGGATGGTGCCGCCGCGGTGGCCGCCTTCCGGCCCAAGATCCACGATCCAGTCGGCGGTCTTGATCACGTCCAGATTGTGTTCGATCACCACCACCGTGTTGCCTTCGTCGCGCAGCTTGTGCAGCACGCCGAGCAGCGCTTCGATATCGTGGAAATGCAGGCCGGTGGTCGGCTCGTCCAGGATGTACAAGGTGCGCCCGGTATCACGCCGCGACAGCTCCTTGGACAGCTTCACGCGCTGTGCTTCACCGCCGGACAACGTGGTCGCGCTCTGGCCCAGCTTGATGTAGCTCAGGCCCACGTCCACCAAGGTTTCCAGCTTGCGCGCGATCGACGGCACCGGCTCGAACAGCCGCAGCGCGTCTTCCACCGTCATCTGCAACACGTCGCTGATGTTGAAGCCCTTGTAACGGATCTCCAGTGTCTCGCGGTTATAGCGTTTGCCATGGCAGACATCGCACGGCACGTACACGTCGGGCAGGAAGTGCATCTCCACCTTGATCATGCCGTCGCCCTGGCAGGCCTCGCAGCGGCCGCCGCGCACATTGAAGCTGAAGCGGCCCGGCGAATACCCACGTGCACGCGATTCCGGCACCTGCGCGAACAGCTCGCGCAGCGGAGTGAACATGCCGGTGTAGGTCGCCGGGTTGGAACGCGGTGTGCGCCCGATCGGCGACTGGTCGATGTCCACCACCTTGTCGAACAGGTCCAGATTTTCGACTTCGCGATGCGGTGCCACCGTGTGCGATGCACCGTTGATCTCGTTGGCCGCCAGCGTGAACAAGGTATCGTTGATCAACGTCGACTTGCCCGAACCGGACACGCCGGTGATGCAGGTCAGCAGGCCGGCCGGAATCTCCAGGTCCACATTTTTCAGGTTGTTGCCGGTGGCCCCACGCAGATGCAGCATCATCTTCGGGTTGGGCTTGTGGCGCTGCTTGGGAATCTCGATGCGGCGCTTACCCGACAGGTATTGGCCGGTCAGCGAACGTGGCGACTCCAGGATGTCTTGCAGCGTGCCCTGCGCGCAGATTTCACCGCCGTGCACGCCCGCGCCAGGGCCGATGTCCAGCACGTGATCGGCCAGGCGAATGGCGTCTTCATCATGTTCGACCACGATCACCGTGTTACCCAGGTCGCGCAGTCGCGTCAGCGTGCCGAGCAGGCGCTCGTTGTCGCGCTGATGCAGGCCGATCGAGGGTTCGTCGAGCACGTACATCACGCCGACCAGGCCGGCACCGATCTGGCTGGCCAGACGGATGCGCTGTGCTTCGCCACCGGACAACGTGTCAGCCTTGCGTTCCAGGGTGAGGTAATCCAGGCCCACGTCGACCAGGAAGCCGAGTCGCTCGCCGATTTCCTTGACGATCTTGCTGGCAATCTCGCCGCGCCAACCCGGCAGCGACAATCCGCGGAAAAAGTTCAGCGCTTCGTTGACCGGCAGCACCACCAGTTCCGGCAGCGGGCGGTCGGCCACGAACACATTACGCGCGGCACGGTTCAGACGTGTGCCGTTGCAGGCAGGGCAGGGCTGCTGGCTGACGTACTTGGTCAACTCTTCGCGCACGGCCGGCGATTCGGTCTCGCGGTAGCGGCGTTCCAGGTTCGGCAGGATGCCTTCGAAGCGATGCTTGCGCGTGGTGCGCCCGCCCGCATCGGTGAAGTAGGTGAAGCTGATCACCTCATCGCCGCTGCCGAACAGGACCGCCTGGCGCACCTTGGCCGGCAACGTGTTCCACAGCGCATCCACGTCGAACTTGTAGTGCTTGGCCAGCGAGGCAATCAGCTGGAAATAATAGGCATTGCGCCGATCCCAGCCACGCACCGCGCCGGCCGACAACGATAGCTCCGGATGCACCACCACGCGGTCCGGGTCGAAGAATTCGGCCACGCCCAGGCCATCGCAGCTCGGGCAGGCGCCGACCGGCGCGTTGAACGAGAACAGGCGCGGTTCCAGCTCCGGCAGTGAGTAATCGCAGACCGGGCAGCTGTACTTGGACGAAAACAGATGCGGCGCAGCAGTGGCATCGTCCAGCGACTGCACTGCGACCATGCCTTCGCCGAGCTTGAGCGCGGTTTCGAAGCTTTCCGCCAGCCGCTGCTTGATGTCTTCACGCGGGCGGAAGCGGTCGATCACCGCTTCGATGGTGTGCTTCTGGCGCAGCGCCAGCGGCGGCACCGCGTCGATCTCGTACAACTCGCCATCCACGCGCACACGCACGAAGCCCTGCGCACGCAGTTGTTCGAACACCTGCGCGTGCTCGCCCTTGCGGTCGCGGATCACCGGTGCCAGCAGCATGTAGCGCTGCTCCGGGTCCAGCGTGAGCATGTGGTCGACCATCTGGCTGACGGTCTGCGCCTCCAACGGGAAGCCGTGGTCCGGGCAGCGCGGCTGGCCCACGCGTGCGTACAGCAAGCGCAGGTAGTCGTAGATCTCGGTGATCGTGCCGACCGTGGAGCGCGGGTTGTGCGAGGTGGACTTCTGCTCGATCGAGATGGCCGGCGACAGCCCTTCGATATGGTCCAGGTCCGGCTTTTCCATCACGCTGAGGAACTGGCGCGCATACGCCGACAGCGACTCGACGTAGCGGCGCTGGCCTTCTGCATAGATGGTGTCGAACGCCAACGACGACTTGCCCGAGCCGGACAGGCCGGTGATCACGATCAATTTGTCGCGAGGCAGGTCGAGGTCGATGTTCTTGAGGTTGTGCGTCCGCGCGCCGCGGATGCGGATGAAATCCATCGCCATGGGGGATCCGATGTCGGGCCGGCGAACCGGCAGTGGTGCGAGCGTGCTCAGCAGGAATGAGTGGCAGTCGATCAGCCTACCCGCCGACCTAGGTGAGGGCAATTGCCCCAAATGCCAGTGTGACCGAGCGCCTGTGGCGGCCGGATGATCCGTTTCACGGGGGTGATTTTGGCCTGCGGCGGCAGACCTGCTTGCGGGTTGACCCGAAACCGGCTAGGGCAGTACAATCCCGCTCCTGTCTGCCCCATGGGCAAGTCAGGCGACCATAATAACTACAGAGGAAAACCTGGTCATGTACGCAGTTCTGGTAACGGGCGGTAAGCAATACCGCGTCGCGCAGGGCGAAACGCTCCGCGTGGAAAAACTCGAAGTCGAAGCCGGCAACGAGATCAAGTTCGACACCATCCTGATGTTGGGTGATAGCGATGGCATCAAGCTGGGCGACGCGCTGAAGGGCGCTTCGGTCACCGCCAAGGTTGTGGCCCATGGCCGCGCCGACAAGGTGCGCATCATCAAGTTCCGCCGCCGCAAGCACCACATGAAGCGTCAGGGACACCGTCAGTACTACACCGAAATCGAGATCACCGGCATCGCCGGTGGCGACAAGAAGTAAGGAGAACCAGTCATGGCACATAAAAAGGGCGTAGGTTCCTCGCGCAACGGTCGCGATTCCAACCCGAAGTACCTCGGCGTCAAGATCTTCGGTGGCCAGGCCATCGATGCCGGCAACATCATCGTGCGTCAGCGTGGCACCCAGTTCCATCCGGGCGCCGGCGTCGGCCTGGGTCGTGACCACACGCTGTTCGCGCTGGTCAACGGCAAGGTGGAATTCACCACCAAGGGCCCGAAGAAGCGTCGCACCGTCAGCGTGGTTGCCGAGGCGTAATCGCCCGCTCCATGCAGACCAGCCCGCACGGCAGTATTGCCTGGCGGGCGAGACGGAGAGCCCCGCTTCGGCGGGGTTTTTCGTTTGACGGCTGGGAATCGGGAGTAGGGAGTCGGGAATCGGAAAAGCCGGTTCTGCGTCCCATCGCGTTTTTCTACAGCCGTGCTGGCGGGTGTTTTCGCCGGCAGGAATCCGCCGCTTTTGCTGGCCGATTCCCCATTTCCTATTCCCCATTCCCGGTTGCAAGCTCATGAAGTTAGTCGACGAAGCAGAAATCCTGGTCACCGCCGGTAATGGCGGCAATGGCTGTGTCGGCTTTCGCCGCGAGAAGTTCATCCCGCTTGGCGGGCCGGATGGCGGTGACGGCGGCAACGGCGGCAGCGTCTGGATCGTGGCCGACGAAAACGTCAACACGCTGGTCGATTTCCGCCATGAGCGCGCGTTCAAGGCGCAGCGCGGCGAGAACGGCATGGGCCGGCAGGCCTATGGCAAGGGTGGCGAAGACCGCGTCATCGTGGTGCCGGTCGGCACGGTGGTGATGAACGTGCAGACCGATGAAATCATCGGCGACATGACCCAACACGGCGATCGTCTGCTGGTGGCCAAGGGCGGCAAGGGCGGCCTGGGCAACATGCATTTCAAGAGCTCGGTGAACCGCGCGCCGCGTCAGTCCACCACCGGCGAGGAGGGCGAGGAGCGCCTGCTCAAGCTGGAGCTCAAGCTGCTGGCCGACGTCGGCCTGCTGGGCTTTCCCAATGCCGGCAAGAGCACGTTGATTCGCGCGGTTTCGGCGGCGACGCCGAAGGTGGCCGATTACCCGTTCACCACGCTGTACCCGAATCTGGGCGTGGTCAGCGTCGAGGCGTATCGCAGCTTCGTGATCGCCGACGTGCCGGGCCTGATCGAGGGCGCCGCCGATGGCGCCGGCCTGGGCACGCAGTTCCTGCGCCATCTGCAGCGTACCCGCCTGTTGCTGCATCTGGTGGACATTTCGCCGATGGACGGCGGCGTAGATGGCGTGTCGCCGGTCGATCAGGTGCGCACCATCGAGCGCGAACTCGAACGGCATGATCCGGCGCTGCTGGAAAAGCCGCGGTGGCTGGTACTCAACAAGGCCGACCTGATGTTCCCGGAGGAGGCGCAGGCCGCTGCCGAGGCCATCGTGGCCGAGCTGGGCTGGACGGCGCCGTGGTACCTGGTGTCGGCACTGGGCCGTGATGGCACCTTCCCGATCATGAAGGACGTGATGGCCTTCTTCGATCGTCAGCGCGAGGACGAGCTCGAGGCGCGCAATGCAGGTTGAGCGCAGACAGGCGCCCACAAAAAACCCGGCCAAGGCCGGGTTTTCTTGTGCCATCGAAAGCCGGGCTCTCGATGGCGAACCTGCTGATCGCTTACGCGGCCTTGATGGCCTTGATGCGAGCGGTCAAGCGGCTCTTGTGACGCGCAGCCTTGTTCTTGTGAATCAGGCCACGGGCGCTGAAACGGTCGAGGATGGGCTGAGCAACGGCGAAAGCAGCTTCGGCGCCTGCAGCATCGTTGGCGTCAAGGGCCTTGATCACCTTCTTGACGGCGGTGCGCAGCATCGAACGCTGGCCCGTGTTGCGCTCGTTGCGCACAACGGTCTGCTTGGCGCGCTTCTTGGCGGACTTGATATTGGCCACGGTGGTGGGTTCCTGAAAAATCGGTATGGTGGAAAAAGCAAGCGCGAAAGTATGATGGACCCAGATATGTACGTCAAGTCAGTTGTCAAGAGGGATTGCCCATGAGCACACCCCGCATGATGAGGGGCCTGCTCTCGTTTAGCAGTATGACCATGGTGTCGCGGGTACTGGGCCTGATCCGCGATCAGGCGATCTCCACCACCTTCGGCGCCAACGCGGTGACCGACGCGTTCTGGGTGGCGTTCCGGATTCCGAACTTCCTGCGGCGCCTGTTCGCCGAAGGCTCGTTCGCCACCGCCTTCGTGCCGGTGTTCACCGAAGTCAAGGAGACCCGGCCGCACGCCGATCTGCGCGAATTGATGGCGCGGGTCTCCGGCACCTTGGGCGGCATGTTGCTGCTGGTGACGGCGCTGGGGCTGATCTTCACCCCGCAGCTCGCTTCGGTGTTCTCCGATGGTGCGGCCACCGATCCGGACAAGTACGGCCTGCTGGTGGATTTGCTGCGGCTGACCTTTCCGTTCCTGCTGTTCGTTTCGCTGACGGCCCTGGCCGGTGGTGCGCTGAATAGCTTCCAGCGGTTTGCGATCCCTGCGCTGACCCCGGTGATCCTCAATCTATGCATGATCGCCGGCGCGCTGTGGTTGGCGCCGCGCCTGGATGTGCCGATTTTGGCGCTGGGCTGGGCAGTGCTGGTGGCTGGTGCGTTGCAGCTGCTGTTCCAGCTGCCGGCGTTGAAGGGCATCGACCTGCTCACGCTGCCGCGCTGGGGCTGGGGGCATCCGGACGTGCGCAAGGTACTGACCTTGATGATCCCGACGCTGTTCGGCTCATCGGTGGCGCAGATCAACCTGATGCTGGACACGGTGATTGCCGCGCGCCTGAGCGACGGGTCGCAGTCGTGGCTGTCGCTGGCGGACCGCTTCCTGGAGTTGCCGCTGGGCGTGTTCGGTGTGGCCCTGGGCACGGTGATCCTGCCGGCGTTGGCGCGGCATCATGTCAAGACCGACCGCACCGCGTTCTCCGGGGCGCTGGATTGGGGTTTCCGTACCACCTTGCTGATCGCGATGCCGGCGATGCTGGGCCTGCTGCTGCTGGCCGAGCCACTGGTGGCCACCTTGTTCCAGTACCGCCAGTTCACCGCGTTCGACACCCGCATGACTGCGCTGTCGGTGTACGGGCTGAGTTTTGGCCTGCCGGCCTACGCGATGCTGAAAGTTGTGCTGCCAGCGTTCTATGCGCGGCAGGACACCCGCACCCCGGTGCGCGCGGGCGTGGCGGCGCTGATCGCCAACATGGTGTTCAACTTCGCGTTCCTGGCGGTGCTCTACCAGGTGATGGTGCCGCCGGAATTGAAGGCGCAAGGCGTGATGCAGGCGCTCGGCAAGCAGCCCGGCCTGCATCTGGCGCTGGGCATTGCCAGTGCGCTGTCCAGTTATCTCAACCTGGGCCTGTTGTGGTTCTGGCTGGGCAAGTCCGGTGTCTATCAGCGCCGGCCGGGCTGGGCAGGCTATGCGGCGCGCCTGCTGGTGGCCTGTGCAGCGATGGTGGTGGTGCTGTTGGGCCTGCTGTGGTGGTTGCCGTCGTTCACCGAGATGGACAAGTGGCAGCGCATCGGCTGGCTGGCGGTGCTGGTGGGCAGTGGCGGGCTCACCTATGTGGTGGCGCAGTTGGCACTGGGCCTGCGGCCGCGGCATCTGCGCGAGCAGTGACGCTGCGAAGGGGCTTGGACGCTGGAGGCTTGCGTGTCGGAGATGGGTGCCATTCCTCACGCGGCCGGGGCGACCCGGCACACGCGGCGCGTGCGCCGGCTGCCGGTCGATTGGCAACCCGGACGGACGTCCCCATCTCAGCCGCCGGGGCCATGCGATTTGTTGCGCGCGGCTATACTTGACGGTTATGCATGATCGAGGGCTGGCCCGCAGGCTGGCGTCGCTTTGGAACGAGGAATGAGCAGGCTGTTTAGAGACGTCGAGGGCGGGACGCTGTTCCCGCACGGAAGCGTGGTCTGCATCGGTGCCTTCGATGGCCTGCACCTGGGCCATCAGGCGCTGGTGCGCCATGCGGTCGAACGTGCGCGTGCGCTGGGCGTGCCGGCGGTGGCGGTGAGCTTCGAGCCGTTGCCGCGCGAGTTCTTCGCCAACGACACGCCGCCGCCGCGCCTGACCCTGGCCCGCGCCAAGATCGAAGGCTTGTACGGCTTCGGTGCCGATAGCGTCGGCATGATCCGTTTCGACGGCCGGCTGTCGGCGATGAGCGCGCAGGACTTCGTCCGCCTGGCATTGGTGGGGCGCCTGTGCGCACGCGAAGTGTGGATTGGCCCGGAGTTCCGCTTCGGCCATCGACGTGGCGGCGACATTGCGCTGTTGCGTGCCCTGGGCGAGCAGCACGGCTTTGCTGCCGGCGAGATTGCGCCGGTGCATCTGCGCGGTGAGCGCATCTCGGCAACGCGCATCCGGGAATTGCTGGTGGCTGGGGAATTTGCCCATGCCGGCGAACTGCTCGGCCGCCCGTACGCAATCGGTGGACGTGTGGTCCGCGGCAAGCAGCTTGGCCGCACGTTGGGGTATCCCACCGCCAATCTGCGGTTTTCCCGCACCCCCGCGCTGTCCGGCATCTACGCCACCTGGGTGCATGGCGTGGCCGCGCAGCCATGGCCGTCGGTCTCCAGCTTCGGTACGCGGCCCACGGTTGCGGGGATCGAGCCGCTGCTGGAAGCGCACCTGTTCGATTTTCAGGGCGACTTGTACGGGCGCCACATCGCGGTCGAATTCGTCGCCAAACTGCGCGATGAAGAAAAGTTTGATGGGCTGGAGGCATTGACCGTGCAGATGCATCGCGATGCCGAGCAGGCGCGTGCCGTGCTTGCCGCGCATGCGCGCACGCATTCTTTGCCGCAGCAGGCCGAGCCACAGCACGCCGATGCACCTTCGACGCAGACAGCCACACCCACGTCTGCAGAGACCTCACCTGCGAGCCCCTCGCAAAGCCCTGCGCACGCCCGTGCGGACGGTTCACATAATGCAGCGCAACGGTAGATTCCCGTGACCCAAGACTACAAAGCCACACTCCATCTGCCCGCCACGGACTTTCCGATGCGCGGCGACCTGCCCAAGCGCGAGCCGGCGATGCTGGAGCGCTGGGAGCGCGAGGGGCTGTACGCACAAGTGCGTGCCAATGCCGCCGGGCGCCCGCTGTTCGTGCTGCACGACGGCCCGCCGTATGCGAACGGGCAGATCCATCTGGGTCACGCGGTCAACAAGATCCTCAAGGACATCATCGTCAAGTCCAAGTACCTGGCTGGCTTCGATGCGCCTTACATCCCGGGCTGGGACTGCCATGGGCTGCCGATCGAAATCGCGATCGAGAAGAAGTTCGGCAAGGTCGGCGTGAAGCTGGACGCCGCGCAGTTCCGCCAGAAGTGCCGCGAGTACGCGACCGAGCAGATCGACCTGCAGCGGCGCGATTTCAAGCGCCTGGGCGTGATCGGCGACTGGGACAACCCATACAAGACGCTGGACTTCCGCTTCGAAGCCAATGAAATCCGCGCGCTGGCCAAGGTCATCGACAACGGCCACCTCACGCGCGGCGTCAAACCGGTGCACTGGTGCTTCGACTGCGGCTCGGCCTTGGCCGAGGCGGAAATCGAATACGCCGACAAGCTCTCGCCGACGGTGGACATCGCCTACCCGGCGCGTGATCCGGCCGCGATCGCTGCGGCATTCGGCGTCACGCTGCCTGCGGGTACGCAGGTGGCGGTGCCGATCTGGACCACCACGCCCTGGACGCTGCCGGCCTCGCTGGCGGTGAGCCTGGGTGCGGCCCTGGACTACGTGTTGGTGGAAGGCCCGGCCGACCACGGCCAGCCGCGCTGGCTGGTGATCGCCGAGGCGTTGGCCGGCAAGGCGCTGGCGCGCTATGGCGTCGAGGCGGTGGTGGTACATGGTCACGCCAAGGGCGCGGCGCTGGACCAGCTGCTGCTGGCGCACCCGTTCTATGCCGAACGCGACATCCCGCTGATCCTGGGCGATCACGTCTCCGACGACGACGGTACCGGTGCGGTGCATACCGCGCCGGGCCATGGCCAGGAGGACTACCAGGTCTCCAAAAAGTACGGTCTGCTGGAGCGCTACAGCGCCGCGCAGATCAACCCGATCGACGGGCGCGGCGTGTATCTGCCGTCCACCCCGCCGCTGGGCGACACCGTGCTGGCCGGGCTGCATATCTGGAAAGCCAACGACGTCATCATCGATGCGTTGCGCGACACCGGCGCATTGCTAGCTGCCAGCAAGATGGAGCACAGCTATCCGCATTGCTGGCGCCACAAGACGCCGATTGCCTTCCGCGCCACGCCGCAGTGGTTCATCTCGATGGAGCAGGCCAACCTGCGCGCCGATGCGCTCAAGGCCATCGAAACCGTGCATTGGTATCCATCGTGGGGCCAGGCGCGGATCGCCGGCATGATCGACGGGCGTCCGGACTGGACCATCTCGCGCCAGCGCACCTGGGGCGTGCCGATCGCGTTGTTCGTGCACCGCGAAACCGGCGAGCCGCATCCGCGTAGCACCGAGCTGATGCGGCAGGTGGCCGAGCGGGTGGAGCAGGGCGGCGTGGATGTCTGGTACACGCTGGACGCAGCCGAGCTGTTGGGCGATGAAGCCGGCGACTACGACAAGATCACCGACATCCTGGATGTGTGGTTCGACTCCGGCGTGACCCATGAGGCGGTGCTGGTGGACCGCGGCCTGCCCAAGCCGGCCGACCTGTATCTGGAAGGCTCCGATCAGCACCGCGGCTGGTTCCAGTCCTCGCTGCTGACCGGCGTGGCGATGGACAAGGCGGCGCCGTACAAGCAGTGCCTGACCCACGGCTTCACCGTGGACGAGCACGGCCGCAAGATGTCCAAGTCGCTGGGCAACGGCATCGAGCCGCAGGACATCATGAAGACCCTGGGCGCGGACATCCTGCGCCTGTGGATCGCCTCGGCCGATTACAGCAACGAGATGTCGCTGTCGCAGGAGATCCTCAAGCGCAATGCCGATGCCTACCGTCGCCTGCGCAATACCGCGCGTTTCCTGCTCGGCAATCTGCATGGGTTCGACCCGTTGCAGCATCTGGTGGCGCTGGACGACATGGTGCTGCTGGACCGCTGGATCGTGCATCGCGCGCACGAGCTGCAGGAGAAGATCACCGCCGCCTACGCGCGCTACGACTTCGCCGAAATCGTGCAGGCGCTGCTGAATTTCTGCAGCGTGGACCTGGGCTCGCTGTACCTGGACGTCACCAAGGACCGCCTGTACACGATGGCCGAAGATGCGCGCGGTCGCCGCTCGGCGCAGAGCGCGATGTATCACGTGGCCGAGGCGTTCGTGCGCTGGGTTGCGCCGGTGCTGAGCTTCACTGCCGAAGAACTGTGGGCGCACCTGCCGGGAGAGCACTCCGGCAACGTGCTGTTCGCCACCTGGTACGAGGGGCTGGCGCCGATGCCGGCCGACGCTGCACTGACCAGCGCCGACGTGGACAAGTTGCTGGCGCTGCGTGAGCAGGTGGCCAAGGTGCTGGAGCCGATGCGCGCCAATGGCGCGATCGGCGCGGCGCTGGAAGCGGAAATCACCGTGGCCGCCGACGCGCAGACCGCCGCGCGCTGGCAGCCGTTGAGCGATGAGCTGCGTTTCCTGTTCATCAGTGGCGACGTCACCGTGACCGCGGCCAGCACCGACGACATCTTCGTCAGTGCGCAGCCCACCACCAAGGCCAAGTGCGTACGCTGCTGGCACCACCAGGCCAGCGTGGGCAGCGACCCGCGGCACCCGGAGTTGTGCAGCCGCTGCGTCAGCAACATCGAAGGCCCGGGCGAGGAGCGTCGCTGGTTCTGATGCGGCTATGGCGTGGCGGCGTGCTGAGCGCGCCGCCGCGTCCGCTGCAGGGTTGCGGCGCCGGCCAGCTGTACGGTCCACGCGGTTCTGGTGGGCAGCCACCGTTCCTCAGTTTGCCCTGCGGCGGGCCCTGCAGCTGAAGCCCGGCGTGCAGTCCGGCATGGGGCAGGTCGGTTGGTTGTCCCGTGCGTGCCATCCTGTGTTGTTCCCGCCATCCAGGCCTCTTCTCCGCCACGGGGGAGGCCCCCTACTTGCGATATTTCGACATGAGTCAACGACCCAACCCGTCCGCCCTGATCTGGTTACTGCTTTCGGCTGTCGTGATCGGCCTGGATCAGTGGAGCAAGGCCTGGGTGCTGTCCAGCCTGCCCGAATACACCCCGGTGCCGGTCATCGACGGGTTCTGGAACTGGTACCGCACCTACAACACCGGGGCAGCCTTCAGCTTCCTGAGTGATGCCGGTGGCTGGCAGCTGTGGTTCTTCACCGCGCTGGCGGTCGGCATCAGTGGCCTGCTGGCGTTCTGGCTGTCGCGCACCGCGCGCGGCGACTGGCGCAGCGCAGTGCCGTACGCGCTGGTCATCGGCGGGGCGATCGGCAATGTGATCGACCGCCTGATGCACGGCCACGTGGTCGATTTCATCCAGTGGTATGTCGGCGAGCACACCTGGCCGTCGTTCAATATCGCCGACTCGGCGATCGTGGGTGGCGCGATCGGCATCGCACTGTTCGGTTTGTTCGACGGCAAGCGCAGTCGAAAAGCGGGATAATCCCGATCCATGCCCGCTGCGACGCTGCCTTGACGGGCACGCCGCAGCAAAGCGCCTGGCGCCGCGTTGTCGGCGGCCGCGCTCCCTGTTGAAAACGTCCGGCCATCGCGGCCGGGCTGTCGAGAGAAAAAGCTTATGGACGTCCTGCTCGCCAATCCCCGCGGCTTCTGCGCCGGTGTCGACCGCGCGATCGAGATCGTCAAGCGTGCGATCGAGACGCTGGGTGCGCCGATCTACGTGCGCCACGAGGTGGTGCACAACCGCTTCGTGGTCGACGACCTCAAGCAGCGCGGCGCCATCTTCGTCGAGGAACTGGACGAAGTGCCGGACGACGCCACGGTGATCTTCAGCGCCCACGGCGTCTCCCAGGCCGTGCGCGTGGAGGCCGAACGGCGCGGGCTGAAGGTGTTCGACGCAACCTGCCCGCTGGTGACCAAGGTGCATTTCGAAGTCGCCCGCCACTGCCGTGCCGGCCGCGACGTGGTGCTGATCGGCCATGCCGGGCATCCGGAAGTGGAGGGCACCATGGGTCAGTGGAGCCGCGAGCGCGGCCCCGGGCAGATCTACCTGGTGGAAGATATCGAGCAGGTCGCCACCTTGCAGGTGCGCCAGCCGGAGAACCTGGCCTACACGACCCAGACCACGCTGTCGGTGGACGACACCATGGGCATCATCGAGGCCTTGCGCGCGCGCTATCCGGCCATGCAGGGGCCAAAGCATGACGACATCTGCTACGCCACGCAGAACCGCCAGGACGCGGTGCGCGACCTGGCGCGGCAGTGCGATTTGGTGCTCGTGGTCGGTTCGCCCAACAGCTCCAACTCCAACCGGCTCAGCGAGCTGGCGCGCCGCGATGGGGTGGAGTCCTACCTGATCGACAACGCCAGCGAGATCGACCCGGCCTGGATCGTCGGCAAGCAGCATATCGGCCTGACGGCTGGCGCCTCGGCGCCGCAGGTGCTGGTCGACGGCGTGCTGGCGCGGCTGCGCGAGCTCGGTGCCAATGGCGTGTCCGAACTGGCGGGCGAGCCGGAGTCGATGGTGTTCGCCCTGCCCAAGGAGCTGCGGCTGCGGCTGGTCAGCTGAGGCGGGAGGCGCGCGCCAGGTCATCGGCGGAACATCCGCGCAGTTGCCTCACCGGCTCGGGTAAAGCCGAGCGCTGCGGAGGAGGGCGCAACGATCGTAGCGGCTGAGACGCAGGTGCGTGGCACAGCCGCGATACCCAAGGCGATTGACCGCAGCGGCGCTCCGCTCCTACAATTCACGGCTAGCCGGAATAGCTCAGTTGGTAGAGCGGCGCATTCGTAATGCGTAGGTCGTAGGTTCGATTCCTATTTCCGGCACCATCGCTTCATCACTGGGTCGACCTTTGGTCGGCCCAGTTGCGTTTGGGCGCTGTGCGCGTCGACGCTGGAATTTTAAGGGCATCGCGTAGGTTCTCTGCCCACTGCACGACGGCCGCAACTGGCCGTATTCCCTGCACTTTGACGCGCTGCGACAACATGTCGCACACATCTGCGCGCATTCATTGCGATGGATCATTGCCAATGGGTTTCGTGCAGGTGCAGCAAAGACTAAAATTAGGGAGCTAACCCGTGTCTTCGATCTGGGCCGCCATCTCCACCGGGAGCGGGCTGTTCAAAACGCCGCTGGCGGATCCGACGAACGAGGCTGGCGTTCCTTCGCACTTGGATCGACCGATGATTCCGTTGAAACATCTCGGGCGTGTACTTCGTCCAGGTCTGATGTTGCCGTTCCTGCTGTTGGCAGGCTGCAACTCGGCCATCCTCAATCCGAAAGGCCAGATCGGCCACGACGAGAAGCAACTGCTGATCACCTCGGTGGTGCTGATGCTGATCGTGGTGATCCCGGTGATCGTCATGGCGATTGCGTTCGCGTGGAAATACCGCGCGTCCAACACCAAGGCGCGCTACGAGCCGGATTGGTCGCACTCCACCGCGATCGAGGTGGTGGTCTGGTCGATCCCGTGCGTGATCATCCTGGTGCTGGCGGTGCTGACCTGGCGCTCTTCGCATGCGCTGGACCCGTACCGGCCGCTGGATTCGGACGTCAAGCCTCTCAACATCGAGGCGGTGTCGCTGGACTGGAAGTGGATGTTCATCATGCCCGACCAGAACATCGCCACGGTCAACGAAATCGCCGTGCCGGTGCATACGCCGCTGAACTTCAAGATCACCTCCGATACGGTGATGAACTCGTTCTTCATCCCGCACCTGGGCACCATGATCTACGCGATGGCGGGCATGGAAACCAAGCTGCACCTGGTGGCCAACGAACCGGGTGAGTACTTCGGCCTGTCCACCAACTACAGCGGTCACGGCTTCTCGAAGATGAGCTTCACCGTGCACGCCACCGATCAGGCCGGCTTCGATGCGTGGGTAGCCAAGGTCAAGGCCTCGCCGAAGGCGCTGGACGCCGCCGAGTACCAGGTGCTGGCCGCCAACCGCAACGACAAGGAACAGTATCCGGTCACCTACTACTCGTCGGTGCAGGACGGCATGTTCCGCTCGCTGGTCGACAAATACATGAATGGTCCGGGCCACAGTAAAGGCCATGGCGACCATCAGGCATCGGCTGCAGAGCCTGTTGCCATGTGCACTTCTGGAGACAAGTGATGCTAGGCAAACTTACGATCGAGGCGGTTCCGTACCACGAGCCGATCATCATGATCGCCCTCGGTGGCGCCGGCCTGCTTGGCCTGCTCATCGCAGGTGCCATCACCAAGTACAAGCTGTGGGGCTACTTGTGGAATGAGTGGTTCACCTCGGTGGATCACAAGCGCATCGGTGTGATGTACATCATCGTGGCGCTGGTCATGTTGCTGCGCGGCTTTGCCGACGCGGCCATGATGCGCACCCAGCAGGCGCTGGCCGGTGGCGGTGGCGAAGGCGTGCTGCCGCCGCACCACTACGACCAGATCTTTACCGCGCACGGCGTGATCATGATCTTCTTCATGGCCATGCCGTTCATGACCGGCCTGTTGAACCTGATCGTGCCGCTGCAGATCGGCGCACGCGACGTGGCGTTTCCGTTCCTGAACTCGCTGAGCTTCTGGCTGTTCGTGGCCGGTGCGGCGCTGATCAACATCTCGCTGGGTGTTGGTGAGTTTGCGCAGACCGGTTGGCTGGCGTATCCGCCGTTGTCGGGGCTGGAATACAGTCCAGGCGTTGGCGTGGACTACTACATCTGGGCGTTGCAGGTCTCCGGGTTAGGCACGTTGCTGACCGGCGTGAACTTCTTCGTGACGATCATGCGCATGCGCGCTCCGGGCATGACCCTGATGCGCATGCCGATCTTCACCTGGACCGCGCTGATCACCAACATCCTGATCATCGCTGCGTTCCCGATCCTGACCGTGGCGCTGGCGCTGCTGGGTGCCGACCGTTACCTGGGCACGCACTTCTTTACTAACGACGGTGGCGGCAACGCCATGATGTACGTCAACCTGATCTGGATCTGGGGTCATCCGGAGGTCTACATCCTGATCCTGCCGGCGTTCGGCATCTTCTCCGAGTTGATTGCCACCTACAGCCGCAAGCGCCTGTTCGGTTACACCTCGATGGTCTATGCCACTGCGTGTATCGGCGTGCTGTCGTTCGTGGTGTGGTTGCACCACTTCTTCACCATGGGCTCGGGTGCAAACGTCAATGCCTTCTTCGGCATCACGACGATGATCATCTCGATCCCGACCGGCGTGAAGATCTTCAACTGGCTGTTCACCATGTTCCGCGGTCGTGTGCACATGACCTCGCCGGTGCTGTGGACGATCGGCTTCATCATCACCTTCTCCATCGGTGGCATGACCGGCGTGATGCTGGCTATCCCGGCCGTGGACTTCGTGCTGCACAACAGCCTGTTCCTGATCGCCCACTTCCATAACGTGATCATCGGCGGTGTGGTGTTCGGTTACCTGGCAGGTCTGACCTACTGGTTCCCGAAGGCGTTCGGCTTCAAGCTCAACGAAAAGCTGGGCAAGGCCTCGTTCTGGTGCTGGATCATCGGCTTCTTCGTGGCCTTCATGCCGCTGTACGTGCTTGGCTTCATGGGCATGACGCGTCGCATGAACACCTACAACCACCCCGAGTGGGCGCCGTGGCTGTACGTGGCCGCCGCAGGTGCAGCGATCATCGGCCTGGGTATCTTCTTGAACCTGGTGCAGATCGCTTACAGCGTCTGGAAGCGCAAGGACAACATGGACCACACCGGTGATCCGTGGGATGGCCGTACGCTGGAATGGGCGACCTCCTCGCCGCCGCCGTTCTACAACTTCGCCGTGCTGCCGCACATCGATGATCGCGACCAGTTCTGGGGCGACAAGCAGAATGGCAAGGGCTGGGTGCGTCCGTCCTCGTACGAGCCCATCCACATGCCGCGCAACACCGGTGCAGGCGTCTACATCGCCGCCTTCAGCGTGCTGCTGGGCTTTGGTCTGACCTGGCACATCTGGTGGCTGGCGATCGTGGGCCTGGCGGGCATGATCGGCAGCTTCATCGCCCGGTCCTTCGATGACGACATCGATTACTGGGTGCCGGCCGAGGAAGTGAAGCGCATCGAAGACGCGCGCTTTGCCAAGCTCGAACAGCAACATGCGGCTCAGGCCGCGAAGGCGATCTGACCATGTCCTCCACGACCACGCTTGACCACCACGGCGCCCACGCGGGCGGCCACGATCACGACCACGAGCATCACGACGGCGGTGGCAACACCGTCTTCGGGTTCTGGGTCTACCTGATGAGCGACTGCCTGCTGTTCGCCGGCCTGTTCGCCACCTACGCGGTGCTGTCCGGCGCCACGGTGGACGGACCGACGGCGAAGGAGCTGTTCGACCTGAAGTTCGTGCTGGTGGAAACCTTCCTGCTGTTGTTCAGTAGCTTGAGCTTCGGCTTCGCCATGATCTCCGCGCACAAGCGCAAGATGGCCGGCCTGTACGGCTGGCTGGCGGTCACCGCGCTGCTGGGTATCGGCTTCCTGTGCATGGAAATCTGGGAGTTCAACCACCTGATCCATGAAGGTGCGGGCCCGGGGCGTAGTGCGTTCCTGTCGGCCTTCTTCTTCCTGGTGGGCACCCACGGCCTGCACGTGGCGTCCGGGCTGTTGTGGATGGCGGTGCTGGTGATCCAGATCTCCAAGAACGGCCTGACCGCGCGCAACAGCACGCGTCTGGCCTGCCTGAGCCTGTTCTGGCACTTCCTGGACATCATCTGGATCGGTGTGTTCACCGTTGTCTATCTGCTGGGAGCGCTGTAATGGCCAATCACCACCACACCGAAAACGCTGCCGACGCG
Organism: Xanthomonas sp. fls2-241-TYG-148; assembly: GCF_030208815.1. NCBI lineage: Bacteria > Pseudomonadati > Pseudomonadota > Gammaproteobacteria > Lysobacterales > Lysobacteraceae > Xanthomonas > Xanthomonas sp. fls2-241-TYG-148. The sequence goes on along the minus strand of NZ_JARVTE010000001.1, from coordinate 799,135 downwards.
CATGCCGGCGGCCTGAAGTCCTACCTGATCGGCTTCGTCATGGCCGTGATCCTCACCGTCATCCCGTTTGCGATGGTGATGAGTGGGGCGTTCTCCAAGGGCGTCACCGTCATCGTGATCTCGGTCATGGCTGCCGTGCAGATGCTGGTGCACATGGTGTACTTCCTGCACATGGACCGTACGCCGGAGCAGCGTTCCAACGTGCAAGTGGGCCTGTTCTCGCTGCTGATCATCGGCATCGTGATCGTGGGTTCGCTGTGGGTGCTGCACAACATGAACGTCAACATGATGCATTGAGACGGCAGCCACGCCGGATCACTGAAAGCCGCCGGAGCTCCGGCGGCTTTTTTTTTGCCCGGCAATCCATCGCAGCATGACCAATGGCATACGGGGGAAGCGCTGGCGTGCGCTTAGCATCGAAGGCTGCCTGATCCAGGTCCCAACGGAATCGCGATGAACGTCCCCACTGTCTTGTCCTTGTCGCTGCTCGCGGCGCTGTCCCTGCCTGCCGCCGCACAGACCGCCGCGCCGCAGGATGTGCCGTTCGAAGGCACCTTGAAGATCGACGTCGATGCCACCGATCTGCAGCACCGCATCTTCAAGGTCAAGACCACCATGCCGGCCAAGCCGGGCCCGATGACCCTGCTTTATCCGCAGTGGATCCCGGGCAACCATTCGCCTACCGGCCCGATCGACAAACTGGCCGGCCTGGTGATCAAGGTCGATGGCAAGGTGGTGCCCTGGACGCGCGACCAGTTCGATGTCTACGCCTTCAAGGTGGACGTGCCGCAAGGCGCCAGCGAGCTGGTGGCCGAATTCAAGTTCCTCTCGCCGCAGGCCAGCAGCCAGGGCCGGGTGATGATGACCCCGGAAATGCTCAACCTGCAGTGGAATACCACGGCGCTGTATCCGGCGGGCTACTTCGCGCGCAACATCAAGGCGCAGGCCAGCGTGACCTTGCCGGCGGGCTGGAGCTATGCCACGGCCATGGAAACCGAACGCCGGGTGGGCGATACGGTGACCTTCAAGCCGATCGACTTCGATGACCTGGTCGACTCGCCGATGTTTGCCGGCAAGTACTACAAGCGGGTCGAATTGAGCGCCGGCAAGCAGCCGGTGTATCTCAACGTCTTTGCCGACGAAGCCAAATCGCTGAACGCCAAGCCCGAGCAGATCAAGGCGCACGCCGCGTTGGTGCAGCAAATGGACAAGCTGTATGGCGCGCGGCATTTCGACCACTACGAATTTTTGCTGGCGCTGACCAAGAAGCTGGGCGGCATCGGCCTGGAGCATCACCGTTCCAGCGAGAACAGCGGTGCACCGAACTACTTCACCGAGTGGGACAAGAGCTGGACCGGGCGCGACTTGCTGGCGCATGAGTTCAATCATTCCTGGAACGGCAAATACCGCCGCGGCGCGGATCTGGCGACGCCGAATTTCAATGTGCCGATGGGCGACAGCCTGCTGTGGCTGTATGAAGGCCAGACCCAGTTCTGGGGCGAAGTGATGTCGGCGCGCTCCGGCCTGTGGACGCAGGAACAGGCGCGCGAGATGCTGGCCGGCGTAGCCGCACAATACGAGCGTGGCCGCCCCGGTATGGCGTGGCGCACAGTGCAGGACACCACCAACGACCCGACCATGTCGATGCGCCGCCCCAAGGCGTACCGCAACTATCAAATGTCGGAAGACTATTACTCCGGCGGCCAGATGATGTGGCTGGAAGTGGATAGCAAACTGCGCGCGTTGACCAACAACAAGCGCTCCATCGATGACTTCGGCAAGGCGTTCTTCGGCATGAAGAACGGCGATTGGGACGTCAATCCGTACACGTTTGATGACATCGTCAGCACCCTCAACGGCGTGGCTGCCTTCGACTGGGCGAGCTTCCTGCGCAGTCGCATGGATGGGCATGGTTCGTTGATCGGCGGCATCGAAGCCAATGGCTGGAAGCTGGTCTACAACGACGAGCCGAACCTGGCCACCAAGACCGACGAGAGCGACGACAAGGACGCCAGCCTGACCTATTCGCTTGGCATGTCGTTGAAAGCCTCGGGCGATATCAGCGATGTGCTCTGGGACGGCCCGGCCTTCAATGCGGGCCTGATCACGGGCAATACGATCGTGGCGGTCAACGGCCGCGCTTTCAGTAGTGACGTGATCAAGGACGCGATCAAGGACGCCAAGGGAACCACCGCGCCGATCGAGCTGCTGGTCAAGCGGCTTGACCGCTACGACACAGTACGCATCGATTACCACGGCGGGCTGCTGTATCCGCATCTTGAGCGGATTGCCGGCAAACCGGACCGTTTGAGCGAGCTGTACAAGGCGCGTTGAATGTAGCGCTGCGCCGGCATCCTGCATGCGTGCAGGATGCCGGTGTTGAGCTGGATGATCGTCGATGGATGAGCGGTGCTTGTTCGGCTGAAGCAGTCTGGTGAGTGGGCGTCGCTCGCTCACCTTTCTGCTCACTGGGCGGGCTGCTTGCAGAAGTCGTAGTGGTTTAGATGCGTCTTTTCTGCTGTCAGGGCCTTTGTTCGCGCCATGCATGCCGCCGCATGTCGCTACGCAGAGTGACGGCGTCCTCCCGGTTTATGTCTGGATGCCGGAACCATCTGCGTGGGTTTCCTGCATCGACGCCAGAGCGATTCCATGCATGCCGCAGGCGGGTAGTTCTGGTCGCGAGCTGCGAGCAGCATTCTCGAATCCCGAATCCCGAATCCCGAATCCCGAATCCCGAATCCGCGACGCGCAGTGCGCTCGGCATTGGGACTGAGTAATCGAATGGCGTGCATCAACGGTCGATGCCGCACCGTCTGGACCCGCAACCGCTGACACATCACACCGCGATTGGCTGACGCCAGTCTCCGGCCCAGGTCGCGCACGGTGAGACCCGCGGCAGCTATGCTTCGGCTTCAAAAGCAACGGCAAGAAGATGATGGCGAAGGCGAAGACGGCCTATGTCTGCGGCGAATGCGGCGCCGAGTACACCAAGTGGCAGGGGCAGTGCACCGAGTGCGGGGTGTGGAACACGCTCAGCGAGATCGTGCTGGAAAGCGCCACGCCCGGCGGCAAGGCCTCGCCAGCGGCGTCGCGACGCAGCGGCTGGGCGGGCAAGACCGAAGCGCCCAAGATCACCGCGCTCAAGGATGTGCAGCAGTCCGAGCAGGCGCGGGTGTCCACCGGCATCGGCGAGTTCGATCGTGTGCTTGGCGGCGGTCTGGTCGAGGGTGCGGTGGTGCTGATCGGCGGCGACCCGGGTATCGGCAAGTCGACGTTGTTGCTGCAGGCACTGGCCAGCATGGCCAGCACGCTGCCGGTGTTGTACGTCACCGGCGAAGAGTCGCTGGCCCAGGTGGCCGGTCGCGCGGTGCGTCTGGACCTGCCGCTGGAAGGGTTGAATGCGCTGGCCGAAACCGGGATCGAGAACATCCTGCAGCACGCCAGCGTGGCGCGGCCCAAATTGATCGTGGCCGATTCGGTGCAGACACTGTGGACCGAGTCGTTGACCGCCGCGCCCGGCTCGGTCAGCCAGGTGCGCGAGAGCGCCGCGCGGCTCGTGCGTTATGCCAAGGAAACCGGCACGGCGGTGTTCCTGGTCGGGCATGTCACCAAGGAGGGCGGCATCGCCGGCCCCCGCGTGCTCGAGCACATGGTGGATGCGGTGCTGTATTTCGAGGGCGAAAGCGGCAGCCGCTTCCGCTTGCTGCGTGCGTTCAAGAACCGCTTCGGTGCGGTCAACGAGCTGGGCGTGTTTGCGATGGGGGAGAAGGGCCTCAAGGAGGTCTCCAACCCCTCGGCGATCTTCCTGTCCGGCGGCAGCACCCATCAGCCGGGCAGTTGCGTGATGGTCACTCGCGAAGGCACGCGCCCGTTGATGGTGGAGGTGCAGGCGCTGGTGGATGCCTCGCCGTTGTCCAATCCACGCCGGGTAGCGGTGGGGCTGGAGCAGAACCGCCTGGCGATGTTGCTGGCGGTGCTGCACCGGCATGGTGGCATCGTGGTCGGCGACCAGGACGTGTTCGTCAACGTGGTCGGCGGTATCCGGGTACAGGAGACCGCCGCCGACTTGCCGGTGCTGCTGGCGGTGTTGTCGTCGTTGCGCGACCGGCCACTGGCCGAGAAGACGATCGCCTTCGGTGAGGTAGGGTTGTCGGGAGAGATTCGCCCGGTGCCCAACGGCGAGGACCGCCTGAAGGAGGCGGCGACGCACGGCTTCAAGCGCGCGATCGTGCCCAAGGCCAATGCGCCGAAGGCGTCCAGCATCAAGGGCATGGAGATCGTTGCCGTGGAGCGATTGAGCCAGGCCCTGGAAGCGGCTGCGGAGTAACCCCGCAGCGCCACCGACGTTGTCGCTATGCCGCTGCCTGGTTGCTCGCCTCTACCCGGCTCGCCGCTGCGGGCGGCGTAGGTGCTACGCCTCCACGTTCTGCAAGCTGCAGCTCTCCGCAGCGCCAAGTGCGGTAGGGGAAGAGCGTGCGGCCGTGCGGGTCAGCAGTAGCGCCGGGCCCGACCGCTCGTCGGACAGTGCCGGCGATACGCGCCAGAGCGTAAAGAAAACGTTTTCACCAGACTGCGGCTATGGCACCATGCGCGGCCCGTTGCACTGTGCACCGGATCACACACACCGCTTATTGCTCGTCACCAGGAGACTCACGATGGAATGGATGTTGCTGCCGCTCAAGCGTTACGCCGACTTCAATGGTCGTTCGCGCCGCAAGGAATATTGGATGTTCATGCTGCTGCAGGCCATCATCCTGCTGGTGCTGGGTGGTCTTTTCGGCATCGCAGCGGCAGTGGGCGGCGGCGATAACGGCCCGGGCGCGCTGGCCTGGGTGGTCTTTGCGATCATGATGATCGTGGTGCTGGCGATGGTGGTGCCGAGCATTGCGGTGAGCGTGCGTCGCTTCCACGACCAGGGCAAGTCCGGCTGGTTCTATCTGATCAGCCTGGTGCCTTACCTCGGCGGCTTCATCGTGTTGGTGTTTATGTGCCTGGAGGGCACGCCCGGCCCGAACGAGTACGGCGAGAGCCCGAAGCAGTAAGTTTTTCTAAATTGCAAAAAAACAACGGCGCCAAGGGAAACCTGGCGCCGTTGTCGTTTATGGGTGTTTGCATCGGTGCGGTAATGCAATGGCAGCAGCGGGGGGTGCCATGCGGCGCAAGCTTGATCAGGAGCGGCAGGGGATCTGGCGAGATGCCGCCTTGTTGCTGGACATCAACGCTCTGCAGGAATGACCAATATTTCCGGTGTGGGCGATGCCGCAACGACGGCGGCCGAAGCGCTGCTCCATGCGGCGCAGTGGCCTCGCATTACTGACATTGCTGCCTCGAACGTACACGTCTGTGCTGACTGCGAAGGCCAAGTCTTCATGAGTAGTCGCAACACGAACGAACCCCATCGACCGTGTGCATGACGCCGCGTCGATGCAGCCAAACATTCTGACTCAGGCGAGCTCCGTCAAGACATCAACAACGCCTGCACCGCCGTGCTTATCTCCAAGCAGAGCAGCCGCAGCTCAGCAAGCTGCGGTGCGATTGACCGTATTGGATGTCATGCCCTTGGAAGGTGCCGCCGTGTTGCCGTCCGACAGCGCCAGTTCGAGCTTGTAGCCATGCGAATACACGGTGCGGATGCGCACAGCACCACTGTGATTGCACAGGCGCAGTTTCTTGCGCAGCTTGTAGATGTGCTGTTCCATGGTGCGGTCGGTGAACTCGGTATGGCTACCCCAGACCGCCTTGGCCAGCTGGCAGCGACGGAAGCACACGCCCGGGTTCGAAAACAGTAGCCAGGCAATGGAGAACTCGCGTGCGGTCAATGCAATCGCGGTTTCGTGCAGGTACACCGTGTTTTTCTCGCGGAGCAGCTGATACGGGCCCACCTTGATCTGCTGTGCCTGGATGCAGGTGGTTTCCATGGGCGCGATGGCTAGCGACGCGCGCACATGCAGCTCGTGCGAGTTGACTGGCAGGCTGAGCACTTCGTGGGCACCGGCGCGATACCAGGCCAGCAAGTCGTCAGGGCATTCGAAACGGCCCAGTACGACCAATGGGGTGGGGTGACCGCTGTGGCAGCGCTGCCAGGCGAGCAGGGAGCTGTCGTCCGATGCCACGCAATGGGCATCGAAGACCAGAAGCTCGCACGGCGAGTGGCGCAGGCAGCGCAGCAGTTCGAGTTCGTCGGAAAAGATCGTGACCTCTGGGACCAGAGTCGCCAGGCTGGCGTTGATCTGTGATGCCAGCCGCGCGTCCTGCGTCAGTACGAATGCCGATCCCTGGCGGTCATTCGCAGCGGCGTCCATCACTCGCGCGCCCACGCCGGCGGTACGGGCGCAGCCCAGACCATGGAATTGAGCACAACACGCTTACTAAAGGTATCCAGGCACATAGCCATATCACTCGACCGCTTCGGGGGGATCTGAGCCAGCGTCAGACGAATGGTATGTACCATTGCGGAGGCGAAAAGTTTCGTTGCCTAGCGCGAATTCCGATCAGCGGAGCCATCCGCTTTAGCGGGTGGTCAGTTAGCCGCAACACAGCTCTTACTCTCTAGTTATGCAATCGTCGTCTGACGCATAGGGCTGGTTGGGGCGTTTTAGTTCGGTCGGGTTGCTGCACAGAAAACCCCATGCTGGAGCGGCGGCATGCCAACGTGCAGGTGTAGACCAAGGTATAGAGATTTTGCTGACTCCGTGTGCGAGAAAGAATATCTCCGGGCACTTAACCATCGCGCCGCTGAACAAAATGCTCTTGTAATTACGGGTGGACCGGCGAATCGCCGGAAAACAGCGTGTGCCCACATTGCACTGGATTAACGGCCATTTGACATTGAGCGCGAGTGATCGCAGATGTTTAGCGCGCCTTCGCGCATCTGCGTGCCGAATACCGCATCCGTACGCCCATGCATCGTCTTGTGATGCACCGTCAAGATACGCCGGCGCATCGTCCGGCCGCTGTCTCTACGCAAGTGCGGAATCCACTTCGCTGTTTGCAAGACAGAGTGAGAATTTTTGAATTTCTAGCTGCTTCGAAGTGAGAAATTCCATTGGATCCGCTGCATACAATCGTTTGCGCCCACCACAACGGCGCCTTTTGTTGTTTTTGCTCCCCCCCTTCAGAGAGCCCGGCATGATCCTTTCGACCTACTTCGCAGCGATCTCTGCGTTGTCTTACGCAGACCGTCTTCCGATCTATACGAGCAGGATGCTTGTTGGTGCTTGGCCACAGGGTCTGCAGCACCTCCAGCAACGTCGCGAGGGGCAGGCAGCTCCGGATGGCAGCGACGACGAAGTCGCATTGCTGGGCGCCAGCGCCGATGCCTTGTTGATTCTGGAGTATCAGGAAGAGGCAGAGGATGCCTATCGGCAGGCGTCCAAGGCGATGCGCGGGCACCAGCGGCAGCTGCGCCTGCTGTCGTGCCGCAACACCGCGTGGCTGATGTTGAGCCAGCGCCGGCTGAGTGCAGCGCTCAGTTGCTTTGCGCAACTGGCAATGGACCGCGATACACCGGCGGTGCTGTGCGGCGAGAGCCTGCTCGGCAAGGCGCTGACCCACTTCCACCTGGGCCAGAGCACCCTGGCACTGCAGACGCTGGAACGCGCGCAAGAGGTGGTTTCCGAGCTGGAGACCGGTGCGGCCGACTGGACGCGTGTGGTCGGCGCGCTGCGTCTGGACCTGATCGCTCAGCTGCGGATCCGGCGCGGCGAGCGCATGAGCGACCACGTGTTCTGGCAGGCCACGCTGCGCCAGGAAGATGCCGCGCATACCTTCGAGGCCAGCGAGCTGCGTGCCTGCATCGCCGATCTGTCCGAGAGCATGCCGGTGCTGGCGCAACGCATGCGCCACGTGCGCAATCTGCTGCGCATTGCCGGTGGAGACACCTTCGGCTTCGACGCGCAGATCGATGCCTTGCCCGCAGCGGCTACCGGTTGCCCGCCATGCGCGCGTCAGGATGCGCAGGTGGAGCTGGCGTTGGCCGCACTGGCGGTTGGCCGTGCGGACCTGGCCGAACGCGCGCTGGCCGGTGCCGGGCGCCATCACGCGCCGCGCTGGAACCTGGAGTTCGAGTATTGCCAGGCCAAGATCAGCCAGGCCGTGGGACGTGCCGAGCAGGCCTTGCTGCTCTACAACCGCTACGCCCTGGGTGCGGTGCAATGCCTGCGCAGCGAAGTTCAGGCGCCACGGCTGCTGGAAAGCGGCACACCGGCGCATGTCAGCGATGACATTTCCGCCCGCCTGCCGGCCAAGTACCGGCGTGCCTACGCGTACATGATCACCAACGCGCATCGATCGGACCTGTCGATCAACGAGGTGGCCGCGCAGATCGGGGTGACCGGGCGCGCGCTGCAACAGGCCTTCAAATCAGCGACCGGCTTGTCGCCGACCCAGGTGCTGCGCCGGTATCGCATGCAGGGCATCCGCGACGAACTGCTGGCCGATGGCGGTTGCGGCAGCGTGCTGCAGGCGGCGAGCCGCTGGGGTGTGGGCAGTCGCTCGGCGCTGGCCAAGGGCTATCGACAGCATTTCAATGAAGCGCCGATGGAAACCCTGCAACGTTAAGCAGTCCGCTGCCCTGCAGCAATGCAGGGCAGCGGTGGGCGGGTAGAGGGGTGGCACGCGGCGGCGGCGATGCGCCCCCTGGTCGCGCTGTGCCGGACGTTGGCTCAGCCGGCGTTTATGCGCAGCGCGCTTGCACGAAGCAGGCGGGACGTTTGCAGTTTTTGCCGGCAAATCTGGCCGTTTTGCAGCGCTTTGCAAGGTGGTGTTGCCGGGCCTGGAATGCCCGGCACCTATGTAACGATGGATGTAACGCTGGGATCTGTTGCCTGAGAAGGCCGGCCTGTGCCGCCGGCGCGGCGCGTACGTGCGCGGGCCGTGGCTTGCGGCTATCCTTTCCGGCTCGCATTGCCACCCAGGCAGGCGTGTCCGAGGATGGACGCGGCCGCCAAGGACACGACGACCGATCATGCAAGATCCCATCAATGAGGCGACGGACGCCTCGCAGATCCGCCGCGCAGGCGTCGATCTCAACGGGCTCATGTCCGTACTCAGCAAGCATCTGTATTCGACGCCGGTGGTCGCGTTGCGCGAACTGGTGCAGAACGCGCACGACTCGATCCTGCGCCGGCGCCTGGAGCAGCCGGAGTGGGATGGTGCATCGCTGATCGAAGTGCATGGCGATCCCGCCCAGGGCATCGTGCGCATCATCGATACCGGCGCCGGGCTGACCCAGCAGGAGATCCACGACTACCTGGCCACCGTGGGCGTGGGCTACACCGGCGGCCTGCGTCAGAGCGGGCATGAAGACAGCGGCCTGATCGGCATGTTCGGCCTGGGCTTCCTGTCGGCATTCGTCCTGGCACGGCGGGTCACCGTGCGCACCACCTCGTATCAGACGCCGACGCTGGGCCATTGCTATGTGTCCAGCAATGCCGAGCAATACACGGTGAGCCCGATTGCCGCACGTGCGCAGGTCGGCACCGAGGTGGTGCTGGAGCTGCATCCGGATTACCTGCCGTTGGCCCAGGAGGGCCGCCTGCGCGAGATCCTGTCGCAGTACTGCGCGCTGTTGCGCGAGCCGATCCAGATTGGCCGCGATGCACAGCCGATCAACCCGGAGCCGCCGCCGTGGCGCATGGTCGATGCGGTGCCGTTGCATCCGGTGCAGGCCTGGCGCCGCCAGCGCGAATTTGCCGCGCGCTTCGAGCGCAACTTCGAGCCGTTGTGCTGCATGCCGGTGCGCAGCGACGAAGGCAGCGACGCAGTCGGTCTGTTGTGGGTGCAGGATGGGGCGACCTACGGCACCAGCGATAACCGCAATCTGTCGGTTTTTTTGCGTGGCATGTTGCTCGATGACAACGCGCGCGAATTGCTGCCGCCATGGGCCGGTTTCATCGGTGGGGTGATCGAATCCAACCGCTTGACGCCCACTGCCAGCCGCGAAGATTTGCAGCGCGATGCGGTGTACAGCGCGGTGCAACACGCACTCTCCGAAGCCTTGGTGCAAGGTCTGGCCGAGGTCGCACGTCAGCAGCCGGAGGCATGGCGCCGCATCCTGCTCCGCCACAACGAAGCGCTGCTGGGCGCGGCGTTATGCGACGAGCGCCTGTTCGAATTGTTGATGGAACACGTGCGCGTGCCCACCTCGCAAGGCGATTTGCCGGCGCAGCAACTGCCGGCGCGTGGTGCGGTGCACGTGATCCTGGACAGCGATGCCGGCTTCGAGGAAATGCTGTTCCGCGCCATGGGCGTGCCGGTGGCCTATGGCAACCGCTATGCGGTGGTGCCGTTCCTGCGCCGCTGGGCGCAGGCCAAGGGCGTGCGCTTGGTCGAACTGGGCACCGAACAAGGCAACCGGCAGCTGTTCCATCTGGACAGCCTGCCTGCCGACGAACTGGCCTGGCTGGAGCAGCACCTGGGCGATGGCGAGGCGTTGGTGCCGGCCCGTTTCAGCCCGGAGGAATTGCCGTTGGTGGTGGTGCCAGACCGTGAGGCGGAGCTCAAGCGGCGCCTGGAACAGGACGAGAACGACAAGCGCGTCTCGACCGCGGCTTTGCGCCTGGCGCGGCAGTTCACCGCGCGCATCGAGTCGCAACAGACCCAGCGGCTGTATCTGAATCTGGACAACCCTGCCTTGCAATCCCTGCTGGCCGCGCATCGCGCGGGCAACCCACAGGCGGCCGTCGCCGCACGTTTGCTGCGTTCGCTCAAGGTGATTGTTGCCGCGCAGGGCCGCACCCAGCAGACGCCAGGCGCGGCCGAAGCGGAGGCGGGTGTGTCTGCGTTGAATCGGGCCTTCGGCGATTTTGCCGCGGCTGTCACCCACTTGCTGGCGCGCTGAGCGCCGGATCAAAGGACGAGTCATGGAAATCTGGAACTGGGTGGAAAAACTGCAGGACGATCTGGGCGAAGCCGGACAGCCGCAAAATGCGCAGCTGCTGACACGCCTGACCGATCACATCTGCGATCTGCAGATCGAGCGTGCCGAGGCGCTGTTGCCGGAGGCACGCGCGCTGGGCAAGACCCTGGCCAACCCGTGGCTGGAAGTGTTCGTCGGGCATTGGGAAATGCGCAACCGGGTGGGCAACCTGTGCGAGGGCGAGCGTGCGTTGGGCGATGCGGTGTCGCTGTTCGAACGCGCGCACCGCCCCGATGCAGTGGAATGCCCGCAATCGGTGTGTGTCACCCAGGACCTGGCGGCGTGTTACGCCAACATCGATGGCCCGGGCTGGGTGGAAGAGCGCATCGAGGTGTGCGAAGAAACGCTGGCGCGCATCGACCCGAGCTGGTCGTGCTACCAGTGCCTGAGCTGCGAAAAAGCCGACGCCTTGCTCGACGATGGCCGCGGCGATGCGGCGCTGGCGTATCTGGAGCAGCAGTCGGGAACCATCCTGGCGCACGGCGGCGAGATCTACGATGGCGTGCCGGACATGCGTATCTCGATCCTGCTGGCGCTGGGCCGCGCTGCCGAGGCGCTTGAGCTGGTCGAGCAGCGCGAACGCGAGGCCGCGCGCGAAGGCGCCGAGTGGGCCAACTGCAGCCAGCCGCGCCAGTTGCAGAAAACCCGCGCGCTGGCCTTGTTGGGACGCGACGAAGAAGCCATGCAGGCCCTGCTGCCGTGGCGCGATGTGGCGCCGCGCTATCGCCTGCACTGGTTGCGTGCGGTGGCGGTGCTGGTGTCGCGCGCGCCCGAGCGCAACAGCTGGGACCTGGGCAGCCGCGTGCAGACCATGCTGGACCACTACGCGCAGGTGGGTGCGCACCGCATCTTGATCGAAGCAGCGGAGCTTGCGATCGGGATGGCCTTGCAGCGCGGCGCGGTGTGGACCGCGCGCCGGCACCTGGCACTGGCCCGCGCGCACGTGCCCAAGTTGCGGCTGGACCGTGGCGCCACCGAGTTGCTGAACACCTTGGCCGCACGCATCGATGCGGCGCCGGTGAGCGCGCCGCCGCCGGCGCCCGCCGACCAGTTGCTGGCGTGGTTGTCCGCGCAAGACCAGGAATCCGCGCGCAATCCGGAACAGGAAGCGCAGTGGTTGCTGCAGGCAGTGGCCGAGCGGCCCGACGATGCCGAGCTGGTGGACACCGCCGCATCGGCCTTGAGCGCATGCGCGGCCGATGAAGACGCGATCGCCTTGCTGTGGCAGTTCGTGCAGCGGCACACCGATCGCGAAACCAGCCCAACGTTCCGGCTGATGAATCTCTTGCTGGGCCGTGGCGACGAGGCCGGCGTGCGCCGTCTGGCGCAGCTGTATCGTGCGCAGGTGCCGGTGGCGGCGTTGTGGTGCGAAGCGCAGCTGGCACAGCGGCTGGCCGACTGGCCCGCGCTGGAGCAGGCATGCACCGCATTGCTGGCACTCTCACCGAGCTCGCACGGTGCGCGCGGGCTGTTGGCGCGCATGTACCTCAACACCGGGCGTTTTGCCGAGGCGGCCGACGTTTATCGACAGCTGACTGAACTGCTGGAAGAACCGCGCTCGGCATATTGGGACCACATGACCGCCGCCAGTGCGGCGCAGGACTGGGACGCAGTGCGTGCCTCTGCGCAGGCGATCGGCATGGAGTTGAGCAGCACCAGCGGCGTGGTCGAAGAGACCTGGGGCTGGGTGATCATCCGCTGCATCGAAGATGGCGAAGTGGCCGAGTATTACGCACGCCGCACCGGGCCGGTGACCGCGCGCATCGTTGAAAATGCGCCGTCTCAGCGCCGCCAGCACGTGGGCGACTGGGTGGCGTTCGACGCGGAGCTGGTGTATCAGCCGCCGGAGGATGAAGCCGAACGCGAACGCTTCGTGCCGACCTATCCGCAGGTGCATGTGCTGCAGGCCGGCGGCTACGGAAACAGCTGGCTGGTGGATGGCGTGCATCCGGGCGAGCCGGCAATCGACGCCTTGCGCAAGGACATTGAAGCGCGTGGGTGGACGCTGTGGGTGCACAGCCGCGACGACTATCGCCTGATCGATCCGGACAATGCAGATGCCTTCGATGCGGAAGACCCGCAGTCCGGATTGCCGGGCGTGCTGTTCACCGTCGCCCTGCCGGAGGCAGTGCCACCGCTGGAACTGCACCGCGCGCTGGTGATGGCGACGGCCGGCTGGCCGCACCGCATGTGCTGGATGCGGCTTGCCGAAGCCTGCGACCAGGACACCACCCCGCATATGCAGGCGATCGAGCGCTACGGCCTGTAAGACCGCCAGTGGTTACGGCGCGCTGCGGTTCTCGTGGCGCGCCGTTTTTTTAGTAGGGGAGCGCAATGCGGGCGCTGATGTCTTTAGCCCGGTAAGCGCGATGACCCTGGAATTTTTTTGACGCTCAAGCTGGCGTCATTGAGTCTGCAGAAACAGCGGAATGTTCGCGTGGCTTGGGCGCGCACGCGAAATGGCGGCGTAACGCTTGCGTGTAATCTCGCAGCGACTGGTGCAACATTTATCGCGCCAATGCCACGCTCTTCTGCATCGACAGCGTTTGCGCTAACAGCAGGCACGCCGCAGTAGCCACCACACCCACGCAGCGGCAGCCTCCGAATCCCGAATCCCGAATCCCGAATCCCGAATCCCGAATCCCGAATCCCCATTCCCCATTCCCCATTCCCCATTCCCCATTCCCCATTCCCCATTCCCCATTCCCGCAGCCGTGGCCCGGCGCACGTTCAGCGCTCTGGAGCAATGTCAAACTGGCCTGGAGCGATCCAAATGACCGCTACAGGTTCGTGTCTGGTTGGCAAACCTGAATTGCTTTAATCTGCAGCGCTTCGGCGTGGGGGCGCCGCGCCAACTCGGGCGCAGTCCAGCTCGCATGCCACGTCATCGTTTACTACTACTCGACGGGTGATCTCATGGTGGCATTGCAGCAGCGCACGATCGATGCGATTCGTGGCCAGGAAGGCGGCTTGTTGTCGGCATGGCTGGGCTCCAGCCTGACCGCCGATGCGCGCATTTCGCACAAGGATGCACAAGCGCAGGGCGCCGAGTTTCTGCGTCTGTTGGCGGCTTCGTTGAAGGACGGCGGCAGCAGCCTGGACAGTGCCGAGTGGAGCGAAGTGCGCCGGTTCCTGGAGAACCTCTCGCGTGACCGCGCTACCCGTGGTTTCGATTCGCAGGAAACCGCCAACTTCATCTTCTCGCTCAAGCGCGCGCTGTTTGAACTGGTGCAGCGCGAATATGCCGATACGCCGGAAGAACTTGGCCACCAGCTGTGGGCGCTGTCCGAGTTGATGGACGCGCTGGGCCTGCACACCATCAAGGCGTTCCAGAAAACCCGCGAAGACATCATTGCGCGCCAGCAGGAAGAGATGCTGGAGCTGTCCACCCCGGTGGTGAAGCTGTGGGAAGGCGTGCTGGCGCTGCCGATGATCGGCACGCTGGATTCGCAGCGCACCCAGGTGGTGATGGAATCGCTGCTGCAGCGCATTGTCGATACCGGTTCGGAAATCGCCATCATCGACATCACCGGCGTGCCCACCGTGGACACCCTGGTTGCCCAGCACCTGCTCAAGACCGTTACCGCCATTCGCCTGATGGGCGCCGATGCGATCATCAGCGGCGTGCGCCCACAGATTGCGCAGACCATCGTGCATCTGGGTCTGGACCTGCAGGGCATCGTGACCAAGGCCAACCTGGCCGATGCGTTGGCGTTGGCGCTCAAGCGCACCGGCGTGACCGTGAGCAAGGCGGGCTGACATGGAGCGCATTCCGATCCTGCGGATGGGTGATTTGTTGCTGGTCACCATCCAGGTGGACATGCACGACCAACTGGCGCTGACCCTGCAGGAAGACCTGTCGGAAAAGATCAGCGCCACCTCCGCGCGCGGCGTGTTGATCGACATCTCCGCGCTGGACATCGTCGACTCCTTCATCGGCCGCATGATCAGCACCATCTCCGGGCTGGCGGCGATCATGGATGCCAAGACCGTGGTGGTGGGCATGCAGCCGGCGGTGGCGATCACGCTGGTTGAGCTGGGGCTGACCCTGCCCACCGTGCGCACCGCCTTGAATGTCGAACGCGGCATGCGGCTGCTGCAGCAACCCGTGCTCGATCCATGAGCACGCCGGCTGGCTCGCAACCGGTGCGTACCGAGCAGGACGTGGTGATGGCGCGGCAGACCGTGCGCAAGCTGGTGGTGCAATGCGGCCTGCGCCTGGTCGACCAGACCAAGCTGGTCACCGCGGCCAGCGAACTGGCGCGCAATACCGTGATCTACGGTGGCGGCGGCGACATGGACTGGGCGCTGGTGGAGAGCGGCATCCGCAAGGGCGTGCAGCTGACCTTCCGCGACGAAGGACCGGGCATCCCCAATCTGGACCTGGCGCTGACCGACGGCTGGACCTCCGGCAGCGGCCTGGGCCTGGGCCTGTCCGGCAGCCGTCGGCTAGTGGACGATTTCGTGCTGGACAGCGCGCCCGGCAAGGGCACGCGGATCACCATCACCAAATGGAAGTGACGTTTGCAGGTGCGCCGACCCGGTCGATTCGTCTAGATGACGCAAGCCAGGTCGGGCAGGCACGCCGCGAAGCGGTGGCCCTGGCGCAGGCCCTGGCGCTGGATGAGGCCAGCTGTGGGCGCGTGGCGCTGGTGGCCACCGAGTTGGCTACCAATGTGCTCAAGCATGGGCGTGGTGGCTGCGTGCAGCTGTCGCCGGTGGCCGGGCGCGCCGGCGTTGGCGTTGGCGTGGAGTTGTGCACGCTCGACAACGGTCCGGGATTTGCGCTTGTGCAGTGTCTGCGCGATGGCTATTCCACCTCCGGCACGCCGGGCACCGGGCTGGGTGCGATCCACCGCCAGGCGCAGCTGCTGGATGCCTATTCGGACGCGAAGGGCGCCATCGTGGTGGCGCGCGTGTTCGCACAGCAAGGCGCTGACCAGGACCTGGCGTACGGCGCGCTGCGTGTGCCGATCCACAACGAAACCGTGTGCGGCGATGCCTGGCATCTGGAGATCCGCGAGGCGCGTGCCACGGTAACGGTGATCGACGGGCTTGGCCACGGTGCCGGTGCAGCGGAGGCGGCAGACGCCGGCACCCACGCGGCCGCGGCGGCCACCGGCGAGCCCGGCGAGCGGGTCACGCGCCTGCATGCCGCCATGTCGGGCACACGTGGCGGCGCGGTGGCGGTGGCGCAGTTCGATAGCCGCAGCGGGCAGGTCCGCTTTGCCGGAGTGGGCAATATCGCGGCCGCGCTCTGCGACGGCGATGGCGTGCGCGGCATGCCGTCGCATCCGGGCATCGTGGGCGTGCAGTTCCGCAAGGCGCAG
Organism: Xanthomonas sp. fls2-241-TYG-148; assembly: GCF_030208815.1. Taxonomy (NCBI): domain Bacteria; kingdom Pseudomonadati; phylum Pseudomonadota; class Gammaproteobacteria; order Lysobacterales; family Lysobacteraceae; genus Xanthomonas; species Xanthomonas sp. fls2-241-TYG-148. The sequence goes on along the minus strand of NZ_JARVTE010000001.1, from coordinate 782,887 downwards.
CCATTCGATTTTCCACAGGCCACCGGCAAGCTGCTGGTGATGCACAGCGACGGGCTGCAATCGCGCTGGAATCTGCGCGATCATCCGGGGCTGCTGTCGCGCCATCCGCGCATCATCGCTGCACTGCTGGTGCGCGATCACGACCGCGGCCGCGACGATTGCAGTGTGTTTGTCATGCGCTTGGGAGGCATGTCATGAGTCACGCAAATGAGGTTCCCGCCATCGACGCGATGGCCGAGCTGGAGAGCTTGCGCCAGCAGAATCAGGCGCTACGCGAGGAACTGGACGAAACCAACCAGGGCGTGCTGGCGTTGTATGCCGAGCTGGATCAGCAGGCTGAGCAATTGCGCGACGTGTCCGAGCTCAAGAGCCGGTTTCTGTCGTACATGAGCCACGAATTCCGCACGCCACTGGGCTCGATCCTGAGCATTACCCGGCTGCTGGAAGACGGCATGGACGGACCGCTCAACGCCGAGCAACTCAAGCAGGTGCGCTTTGTCAGCGCGTCCACGCGCGAGCTCAGCGAAATGGTGGACGACCTGCTGGACCTGGCCAAGATCGAAGCCGGGCGGGTCACCATCTCGCCGGGCTGGTTCGATCTGATGGATCTGTTCGCGGCCTTGCGCGGCATGTTCCGCCCGCTCACCGACGCCAACCGCACCACCTTGATCTTCGAAGATCCGCCGGTGTTGCCGATGCTCTACACCGACGACAAGAAGCTGGCGCAGATCCTGCGCAACTTCATTTCCAACGCGCTCAAGTTCACCCCGCAAGGCCATGTGCGCGTGTTCGCGCAACTGCAGGGCGACACCCACGTGCGCTTCAGCGTGCAGGACACCGGCATTGGTATCCCGGCCGAACTGCACGACGCGCTGTTCGAGGATTTCGTGCAGGTGGACTCGCCACTGCAGAAGCGCCTCACCGGCACGGGCCTGGGCCTGTCGATCTGCAAGCGCTTTGCCGAGCTGCTGGGCGGCACCGTGGGCATCAATAGCGTGGTCGGGCAGGGCTCGGAATTTTTCGTGGTATTGCCGGTGACGCTGGCGCCGCAGCAGGAGGATGGCCTTGCCTAGCACTCATCGGATTCTGGTGGTGGACGACAACGCGGTGACCCGCTATTCGGTGCGGCGCGTGCTCGAACACCACCAGTTCGTGGTCGAAGAAGCCGGCACCGGTGGCGAGGGGCTGGTGCGCCTGGCCGCCGAGGCATTTGCCGCCGTGGTGCTGGACGTCAACCTGCCGGACATGAGCGGCTTCGACATCGTGCGCACGCTGCGCGCCGAGCCGCGTACCGCGCTGCTGCCGGTGGTGCACGTGTCGGCGGCCTCGATTGCCACCGGTGACATGATCACCGGCCTGGACGCTGGCGCCGATGCCTACCTGATCCATCCGGTCGACCCCAACGTGCTGGTCGCCACCTTGCGCACGCTGCTGCGCGCGCGCAATGCCGAAGAAGCGCTGCGGCTCAGCGAGGCGCGCTTTCGCGAAATCTTCGAGCACATCGGCGCGCCGATCGCGGTGGTCGATGCGCAGCTGCACACGCAGGAGGCCAATGCGGCGTTTCAGCGGCTGATCGGCAGCGCCACCCCATGCGAGGCGATCAACGTGCCTGGGCTGGACCAGTGCGCCACCGTGCAGGCCTTGACCGCCGCACTGGGCCGGCGCGAGCGCTGGAGCGGGACCTTGTCGATCCTGCGCGATGGCGTGGTGCGCGAAACCGAATGGCGGGTGTCGCCGTACCGCGAGCCGGACCTGGGCCTGCTGTTTGTCGAAGACGTCACCGAGCAACGCCTGCGCGAGCGCGAGCAACGCCAGGAACTGGATACCGCCACCTCCGAGCTGGCGCATCAGATTGCCGAGCGCCAGCGCACCGAAATCCAGCTGTTGCAGGCGCAAAAGATGGAAGCGCTGGGCAAGCTCACCGGCGGCATCGCGCACGACTTCAATAACCTGCTCACCAGCATCATTTCCGGCCTGGACATGATCCAGCTGGCGGTGGAATCCAACCGTATCGAGCGCGTGCCACGGCTGGCGGAAATCGCCACCGGCTCGGCGCATCGCGCTGCTGCGCTGACCCAGCGCATGCTGGCGTTTGCACGCAAGCAGTCGCTGGATGCGCAGCCATTCGACGTCAATGCGCGGGTGCGCTCGCTGGAAGACATGCTGCGCCGTTCGATCGGCGAAAACATCGCGCTAGAACTGCAGCTGGCGGAGGCGCCACTGGTGGCAATCGCCGATGCCAATCAACTGGAAAACGTGGTGCTCAACCTGGTCATCAACGCACGCGATGCGCTGCAGGGCCACGGCACCATCCGCATCCAGAGCGCGCCGCACACTGCCTACAACGACCCGGAGCTGGAGGACGGCGACTATGTCGCGGTGAACGTGATCGACGACGGCAGCGGCATCGATCCGGCGATCCTGAGCCAGGTGTTCGAACCGTTCTTCACCACCAAACCGATCGGCGAGGGTACCGGGCTGGGCTTGTCGATGACCTACGGGTTTGCGCGTCAGTCCGGCGGCACCGCGCGTATCACCAGCACGCTGGGTAGTGGCACCACGGTGGCCTTGCTGTTGCCACGCGGGCTGACCGTGGGCGAGGCATTGCCACCGCCGCCGCCGAACGCGCCGCGCGGGCGCTCGCAGCGCATCTTGCTGGTGGACGACACCGATGTGGTGCGCATGATGGTGAGCGAAGTGCTCAGCGATGCCGGGTACCACGTGATCGAGGCCGAAAACGCCGATGGCGCGCTCGCGCAGCTACGCGCCGATGCACAGATCGATATGGTGGTGTCCGACGTCGGCCTGCCCGGCATGAACGGGCGCGACATGGCCGATGTGGCGCGTGATCTGCGCCCCGGGTTGCCGATCCTGTTCATCACGGGCTACGCCGAAAATGCGGCCACCCGGCAGGAATTCCTCGCCGAGGGCATGGCGCTGCTGCCCAAGCCCTTCAGCCTCAACGACCTGCTCAATACCGTCAGCCGCATGCTGGGCTGACGGCGTCGCAGCGCAGCGCTGCGTGTGTTGATGCATCGATGACGCGCCATACCCGCCGCCAAGAACGGCAGCGCGCCAGCACTACGGCTTACGGCCTGTAGGCGTACGGGCCGAAGGTGGCGCCAAGAAAGCCGCCGGCGGTTTCGGTGCTGAGCAGGCTGGCGTCACCGTGTTCGAGCAAGGTCTGCCATTGCCCGTCGCCTACCGCGAAATCCACGTGCACCGTCGCCGCATCCAGCGCAACGCGCAGCGTCACCGGTTGCGTGACCGCAGGCAGCGGTATGCGCGCCAGGACCACGCCGGTGGATGGCTCTTGCGTGCCGGCGCGGCGGTACAGCACCACCGCATTGCCGGCGGTCTCGCGCACCAGCATGGCGGCCAGGAAATGACTTTCTTTGGCGACCACCGCCAGCCCGGCTTGTTCGCCAACGGATAGGTCGCTGCCGTCCACGCTGGCCACCAGCGTGGCGTGATGGTGCTGCAGGCGGTGGCCGAGATAGGCGGGCTGGCCCGCGCCTTCGGTGCCCAGCGCGACGGTCGACGGGGTGATGCGCAGGCCGGTCGGGCCGGTGGCCAACCACGGCTGGCGTGGCGGGTGGATGGTCATCCACTGCATCGGCACGCGCGCGCCATCGAAGCGCTCGCTCCAGTGCATCGGCCCGCTGGTCGGCGTGGCCTGCGTGCCGGCCGGCAGCGGTGGGCGCGTGGCCACCGCCGGGATCGCCTTGCCATGCTGCAACACCAGCGGCCAGCCATCGCGCCATTGCACCGGCAGCAGGAAGGTTTCGCGGCCCAGGGTGTAGTGGTTACCGCGGTACGGGCGGGTGGCCAAAAACACCGCCCACCAGCTGCCATCGGCAAGTTCCACGAATTGCGCATGGCCCGCGGAGGTGATCGGGGCCGGGCGCGCCGGGTCGAGGTCGCGCTGGGTCAACACCGGATTGCCCGACCAGGGCTCGTAGGGGCCGGCGATCTGGCGGCTGCGGTAGATCATCTGCGCGTGCTGCTCGCCGGTGCCGCCTTCGGCCGCGGTGAGGTAGTAGTAGCCGTCACGCCGGAACAGATGCGGGCCTTCGATGTGCTCGGGATTGCTGGCCGGCTGGAAGCCGGAATCCACGATCACCTGGCGCGGGCCGATCAGCTTCATGCGTTGCAAATCCAGTTGCTGCAACCAGATGGCGCGGTGGCCGTCGTAGCGCAACTTGCCGGCCGGCACATCGTTGTTGACCAGCCAGGCGCTGCCGTCGTCGTCGAAGAACAGCGACGGGTCGATGCCCTTGGCGTCCAGCCAGATCGGATCCGACCACGGCCCGGCCGGGTCCTTGGCGGTGATCAGGAAATTGCCGCCGTCGCAGTAGAAACAGGTGTTGGCGATGTAGAACGTGCCGTCATGGTGGCTGATGCTGGCGGCGAACAGGCCGCGGGTGAGCGCGTCGTTGCCGTAGTTGATCTGGCCGGGGCGATCGATGGCGTTGCCGATCTGGGTCCAGTGCACCAGATCGCTGCTCTTGAACACCGGCAGGCCCGGGAAATACCCGAAGCTGGAAGTGACCAGATAAAAGTCGTTGCCGACGCGGATCGCCGACGGGTCCGGATAGAAGCCGGCCAGCACCGGGTTGCGGTACTGCGCGTCAGTGGGCACCGCGCCACCGTCATCGCCTTGGTAGTCCACCTGGGTGACCAGCGCCGTGCCGGCCATCGCCATCTGGCAGGCCATGACCAGCGCCATGCCACACATCCATCGCAGTCGTCTCACAGCATCTCCCCCTGGTAGCGCGGCGCCTTGGACGGTGTGCCGGCGCGCTGCCAAGCATGACAGCCCACACGCAGCGCCGGCATGACGGTTTGCCATGCCAGGCGTGCCGGCCGGAATGGCTGGAGGCGCGTACTGAGCGACGCATCGCGGCCGGCATCGCTGCCATAGAGCTGCAACATCGCTGACATATCGTGCGCGCGGCGCCACACGGCGCCTCCAACGGCTTGCGCACGCCGAACGGACGCAACCACGCGCCACCCACCCAAGGATCACCCTCGCATGTCGCTGTACTCGCCTGTTGCTTCTTCCCTGTCCTCCCTTGCCGCACGCAGCGTGACACGCTCCAGCGCCGGCCTGCAGCGCACGCCGCTGGCACGCGCCTGCGCCGCATTGCTGCTTGCATCGGCGGCCACCGGCGCGGCCGCGCAACAGGCGCCGGCGAACCAGGGCGAAGCCAGCCCGACCGCGCTGGACACGGTCACTGTCACTGCCGAACACCGTGAGCAGAATCTGCAGGAAGTGCCGGTGTCGGTGGGCGTGGTGCAGGGCGCGGCGATGCGCGAGTACACCGCCGGTGGCGACGACACGCTGTTGGCGCTGTCCGGCCGGGTGCCGGGCTTCTATGCGGAAACCACCACCGGGCGCATCTTCCCGCGCTTCTATATTCGCGGCCTGGGCAACATCGACTTCTATCTCGGCGCTTCGCAGCCGGTGTCGATCATCCAGGACGACGTGGTGCTGGAGCACGTGGTGCTCAAGTCCAACCCCGTCTATGACGTGGACCAGGTGGAAGTGCTGCGCGGCCCGCAGGGCACCTTGTTCGGCCGCAATACCACGGCCGGCATCGTCAAGTTCGACACCGTCAAACCCAGCGATACCTACACCGGGCGCGTCAACGCCAGCTATGGCAGCTACAACACTATCTCGCTGGATGGCGGCTTCGGCGGGCCGATCAACGATGTGCTGTCGTTCCGCGTGTCGGCGTTGTACCAGCACCGCGACGATTGGGTGGACAACACCTTCGCCGGCAGCAGCGCCGACGGCACGCGCACGCCGCGCAAGGATGCGATGGGCGGCTACAACGACCGCAACGCGCGCCTGCAGCTGCTGCTCAAGCCCAGCGAGGAATTCTCGGTGCTGGCGTCCGCACACACGCGCGATTACGACGGTACTTCCACGTTGTTCCTGCGCAATGCGGTGACCCGGGGCAGCGACAAGGTGGATGTGCCGCGCGACCGCGTGGCCTACGACGAAGCGCACGACAACCCGCAGGCGTACAAGACCGATGGCGGCTCGATCAAGGCGGTCTACGACTTCGGCGGCGTGTCGCTGACCTCCATCAGCGCTTACGAAACCACCTCCGGCTACAGCCGTGGCGACACTGACGGCGGCGCGGCGGCCAACTATCCGGTCAACGGCGTGCCGAACGGGTTTGGCCAGTCGATGGGGCAGATCCGCGACCTCGACCAGTACACCCAGGAATTGCGCCTGGCCAGCGTGGGCGATGACGCGTTGCAGTGGCAGGTGGGCGGGTTCTATTTCGATGGCCGCGACACCACCGATTTCTACCAGCGCGCCTATTTCCTGCAGACCGCCGCGCGTAACCCCAGCAACTGGGTGCGCCTGCGCAACACCAATACATCCTGGGCCGGCTTCGGCCAGCTCAGCTACAAGGCCACCGATGCGCTCACGCTGACCGCCGGCATCCGCCAAACCAAGGACACCAAGGAAACCCGCCTGCTCAAGACCGCCGACACCGCTGCCGGCGCGGTCACCTACCGCGGCCGTCGCGACGTGCGCCTGTCCGACACCCAGCCCAGCTGGGACCTGAGCGCGATGTACGAAATCAACCCGGACCTGAGCGTGTATGCACGCGTGGCCCGCGGCTTCCGCGGCCCCACAATCCAGGGCCGCAGCGCGGTGTTCAACTCGGACTTCACCACCGCCGATTCGGAGACCATCCTGTCCTGGGAAGCGGGCATCAAGAGCAGCCTGTTCGACAACCGCCTGCGCCTGAATGTCAGTGGCTTCACCTACACGGTGGACGACATCCAGCTCAACGGCAACGACGCCGACGGCAATGGCGTGCTGTTCAATGCCGACAAGGCCAAGGCCTACGGCCTGGAAGCGGACCTGGATTGGCGCCCGATCTCCAACCTGTCGCTGACCGCCGGCCTGAGCCTGCTGCACAGCGAAATCCAGGACAAGCGCGTGTATGCGCAGGCCTGTGCGCTCAACGGCGTGGTGGTGTGCACGGTCAACGACCCCACCATCCGCGTGGGTGCCAACACCTTCGCGCAGATCGATGGCAACCCGCTGCCCAACGCGCCCAAGTACAACCTCAACCTGGCCGCGCGCTACGACATTCCGATGGGCAACGATGGCGCGTTCTTCGTGTCCACCGATTGGAACAAGCAGGGCGAAACCAGCTTCGTGCTGTACGACTCTACCGAGTTCCGCGCCGACGGTAATTTCGAGGGCGGGCTCAAGCTGGGCTACACCGGTGGCTACGGCGCGTGGGAAGTGGCGGCATTTGCGCGCAACATCACCAACGAAAAGAACGTCAAGGGCGTGATCGAGAACTACATGGCCGCGGTCTACAACGAGCCGCGCATTGTGGGCGTGTCGGTCAACGTCAACTGGCAGTAAGCGAAAGCGTTAGCGCTGTAAGCAGAGCGGCGGCCACGAGCCGCCGCTCTGCGTTCAAACGGCTTGCAGCGTTCAAACGGTTTGCAGCGTGCAGGCGTCTCATCGTGCAACCTGCGCGTGGGTCAACCACTGCTGCCAGTTGGCCGGCCGCTGATCGACCTCATGGCCTGACGCGCGCATGTGCCGTATGCCGCATGCACACACTGCAGGCGGCACGCATCCGCATGCACAGACTCAGTGGCTGGAAAGCACCGAACGCGCCCAGGCGATGATCTGTGTGCTGCCCATGGCGCCGGACTGGCGGGCCAGCTCCTTGCCGTTGCGCAGGATCAGCAGGGTAGGGATGCTGCGGATTCCAAACCGCGTGCCCAGCACCGGATGCAGATCGGTGTCCACCTTGGCCAGGCGCAGCTGCGGCTCCAGGCTGGCGGCGGCCGCGGCAAACTGCGGCGCCATGCTCAGGCACGGCCCGCACCAGGGGGCCCAGAAATCCACCAGCAGCGGCAGTTCGCTACGTACCGCGTGGTTATCGAAATCTGCTGACGACAGCGCCACCGGCGTGCCCAGGAACAAGGCGGTATGGCAGCTGCCGCACTTGGGCGCATCGCGCAGCCGCGAGGGCGGCAGCCGGTTCATTGCGGCGCAGCTGGGGCAGGCCACCAGTAGCGGTGTATCGGTCATTAAGGCTCTCCAGTGGGTACGCGCATTTGCCCGGCACGGCGTGTGCTGCATCGGCTTGCAATGCAGTACACGCAGGCTGGTCAGTGTAATGCGCGCACCGCTGCAGCCTTGTGCAGGGCGGGTGGATGCACTGCCACTGGCGAATGCATCCACCCGTAGTTGCCGCGCAATGCGCTCAGCGGGCCGCCTTGCCCAGCGTGACGACCGGCACGAAGCCGCCGTAGATCATGCGCCTGCCGTCGAACGGCATCGGGTTGTTCTCCGGATCCATGCGCGGGTCGTCCATCATCTTCTGCATGCCGGCGTCGCGGGTGGCCTTGTCCGGCCATTCGATCCAGGAAAACACCACGGTTTCGTCCGCGCTGGCTTCCACGGCGCGGTAGAAGTCGGTCTGCTTCCCATGCGCCACATCGTCGCCCCAGCATTCCACCACCCGCAGCGCGCCATGCTCCAGGCAGATCGCATCGCCGGTACGGGCATGTTCGAGAAACTTCTCTTTGTTGGCAGTGGGCACGGCAAGCACAAACCCATCGATATACGACATGACAACCTCCGTTGGCAGGACGCACGGCGTGCGTCTTCAGATCACGACGAATGAAGCCTGCAAAAATCGACATCGGAAACTGCGAGCGGCATTGCGTTGCGCCGTGCGGATGAGGCTGCTTGCTGCTGTCCGTGCCGCGCCCAGTCATGGAGCAGTTGCCAACAGTGCCGCAGACCGGCGTCAGGCAGCCAGGTTGCGCCGGCGTAGTTTGGCCTCGAACACCACGTCGCCGTCTTCGTTACGTGCCTGCAAGGTGCCGCCGTGCGCCTTGACGAACTGATCAGCGATGAACAACCCCAACCCCAGCCCCTGGCTGGCGTGAAAGCTGGCTTTGAACGGTTCGAACAACCGCGGCATCAAGGTGTCGGGAATGTGGCCGGTGTTGCGCACCGACAGCCGCAGGGTGTCGTGTTCGCGGCCATCCAGATGCACCTGCACCGGGTGACGACCACCATGCAGCACCGCGTTGCCGACCAGGTTGGACACCACCTGCGCCAGGCGGTCGCCATCGCCGTCACCGTCCAGGTCGCCTTCGGTGCGCAACTCGATCGGCGTGTGCGGATTGGCCTGCGCCACTTCGCCCACCACGCTGTGCGCCACCTCGCCCAGGTTGCATGGGCCGAACTGCATCGACAGCCCGTCGGTACGCAGGCGTGAGAAATCCAGCAATTGTTCGACCATGCGCGCCATGCGCCGCGCGCTGTTTTCCAGGTGCTCCAGCGTGCGCGCGGCCGAGCCGTCTTCGGGCACGTCCAGGCCGAGCTTGTCTGCGCACAGCAGAATCACCGACAGCGGCGTGCGCAGGTCGTGGGTGAGCACGGCCATCATGGTTTCGTTGAGCGTGAGCGCGCGTTCGAGCGAGGCATTGCGCGCCTTGAGCAGGCGCCGCTGCTGGTACAGTTCGATGAACACGTTGACCTTGCTCAGGATCACGTGCGGCTCGATCGGCTTGTGCAGGAAATCCACCGCGCCGGTCTCATAGCCCTGAAACGCACGCATCGGGTCGTTCGGCGAGGCGGTCAAAAAGATGATCGGCACATGCCGGCTGCGCTGCGAACCGCGCATCAGCTCGGCCAGCGAAAAGCCGTCCATTTCCGGCATGTGCACATCCAGCAATGCCAGCGCCACATCGTGTTCGAGCAGCAGCTCCAGCGCCTGCGCACCGGAGGCCGCGCAGAGCACCTGGATGCTCTCTCGTTGCAGCAGCGCTTCCATGGCCACCAGGTTCTGCGGCACATCGTCGACGATCAGGATCTTGGCGGGTTCGTCGCTGCGGGCGGCGGCGCTGGTCGCGGTGAGGTTCATGCGTGAAAGGCTTCCAGTCGGCTGCAGATCGCCTGCAGGGTGAGCACCGCATCGGCGCCGGCATGGGCGAGGGCGGAGGCGGGCATCAGGGGAGAGGCGGCATCGTCGGGGCGCTGGATCCACGCGCTTCCGCCGGCGGTGCGCACCGCGGCCACGCCGGCACTGCCGTCGCTGCTGGCACCGGTGAGCAGGATCGCGAGCAGCCGCTGGCCGAACACATCGGCAGCCGATTCGAACAACGGGTCAATCGCCGGGCGCGAGAACAGCACCGGTGCATCCATCGACAACGCCAGGCTGTCGCGGCCTTCCACCAGCAGGTGATAGTCCGGCGGCGCGATGGTCACCGTGCCGGGCTGCAGCGGTTGTTTGTCGATGGCTTCGCGCACCGGCAGCGCGCAGCGCGCATCCAGCAGCTCGGCCACCTGGCTGGGGCGGTCGCGCGGCAAATGCAGCACCACCAGCACCGGCATCGGCAGCGTGGCCGGCAGGCCAGACAACAGCGTCTGCAAGGCCATCACGCCACCGGCCGAAGCGCCGATCACGATGGCATCGAATTCCAGATACTGCGACCTGGCCGGGCTCATGCGGCCTTCCGGTACAACCGCTGCTCGCGCGCGCAGGTTTCGAAGGCCTGCGCATGGGCGCCGAACTGCAGCGACTCCTTGCTACCCAGCCCGAGGAAGCCACGGTGCACCAGCGCATCGTGGAACAGGCCCACCGCGCGGTCCTGCAGGCTGCGGTTGAAATAGATCAGCACGTTGCGGCACGACACCAGATGCACTTCGGAGAACACCGTGTCGGTGGCCAGGCTGTGATCGGCGAACACGATATTGCGCTTGAGCCGGCGGTCGAACACCGCGCCGTCGTAGGCGGTGGTGTAGTAATCCGACAACGAACCGCGGCCGCCAGCGTCCAGATAGTTGCGGCTGAACTGGGCAATACGGTCGATGCCGTAGGCGCCGGCCTCGGCCATGTTCAGTGCTTCGGGATTGATGTCGGTGGCGTAGATCACCGCGCGCTCCAGCAGGCCTTCTTCGTGCAACAGGATCGCCAGCGACCAGACCTCTTCGCCGGTGCTGCAGCCGGCCACCCACAGCTTGATCGACGGATAGGTGCGTAACACCGGTACCGCGTGTTCGCGCAATACCCGAAAATACGCCGGGTCGCGAAACATTTCCGAGACCTGCACGGTAAAGAACTGCATTGCCTGGGCAAAGGTGTCCGGCTCGTGCAGCAAGCGGTGCTGCAGATCGGCCACGCGTGCGCAGTCGAAGCGGCCCATGGCGTGGCGCATGCGCCGGCGCAACGACGACACCGCGTAATCGCGGAAATCGTAGTGGTAGCGCTGGTAGACCGCTTCCAGCAGCACGCGCAGCTCCAGGTCGAACAGCTCCACCGCAGTCATTGCCGCGAGCACCACACCCGGCACAGCGACACCAGCTTGTCCACGTCGATGGGCTTGGCGATGTAGTCGTTGGCGCCGGCCTGCAGGCAGTGTTCGCGGTCGTCGGCCATCGCCTTGGCGGTCAGCGCGATGATCGGCAGGTCTTGCCACTGGCGGTTGGCGCGGATCTGGCGCATCGCGGTGATGCCATCCATCTCCGGCATCATGATGTCCATCAGCACCAGGTCCACCTCGTGCTTGGCCAGGTGCTCCAGCGCCTCGCGGCCGTTGCGGGCGATCTGCAGGGTGACGCCCAGCGGTTCGAGCACGCTGGACAGCGCGAAGATGTTGCGCACGTCGTCTTCGGCCAGCAGCACGGTGGCGCCATCGAGCACCGCATCGCGGCGGCGCGCTTCGCGCAGCAGGCGCTGCTGGTCGCTGGGCAGCGAGGCTTCCACGCTGTGCAGGAACAAGGTCACCTCATCGAGCAGGCGCTCGGGCGAACGCACGCCCTTGATGATGATGCTCTTGGAATAGCGGCGCAGGCGTTGTTCTTCGTCGCGGGTGAGCGCACGGCCGGTGTAGACGATCACCGGCGGGAAGGCCACCGCATCGTTGCCGGCCATGCGTTCGAGCAGGTCGTAGCCGCTGCCGTCGGGCAGGGCGAGGTCGGTGACCATGCAATCGAATGTGGCGCTGCCCAGTTGGTCCATCGCCTCGGCAATGGTGCCGACTGCGACGATCTCCAGCTGATCGCGGGCCAGCAGCAGTTCCAGGTTGGCGCGCAGCGCGCTGTCGTCTTCGACGATCAACAGGCGGCGCAGTGCGCGGGCGTTGGTTTCTTCCAGCTGGCGGATCGCCCCGGCGAGCAGTTCGCGCGTGGCCGGCTTGATCAGGTAGCCCACCGCACCCAACTCCAGCGCAATCTGGCTGCGCTCCAGCGCCGAGACCACGTGCACGGGGATGTGGCGGGTGGCCGGGTCGCGCTTGAGCCGCTCCAGCACGCTCAGGCCGGAGGCATCGGGCAGGCCGATGTCGAGCAGGATGCCGCTGGGGCGCAGTTCCGCGGCCAGCCGCAGCGCTTCTTCGGCATTGGGCGCCACCACGCAATCGAAATCGAGCTCGTGCGCCAGGTCGACCAGGGCCTGCGCAAAGCGGGTTTCATCTTCCACCGCCAGGATCAGGCGGCCGGGGCGGGTGCGCTGATCGCGGTCATCGTCGGCGCGCACGCTCGGTGCCGCGTTGCTGGCAGGCATCGCTACCGGCGCAGCACTGATCGCGGCGGACGTGCGCGCTGCAAAGAGCTGCGCGGTGTCGCTGCGCGGAGTGGGCGCGAGGTGCGTGGCCGGTGCAGCAGCCGGGGCAGCTGCCTCGGCCGGTGCGCCATCCACGGGCAGTTCCAGGGTGAAGCAGCTGCCACGTCCGGGCTCGCTGTCCACGCTGATGCTGCCGCCCATGCGCAACGCCAGGTCGCGCGAGATCGACAAACCCAGCCCGGTGCCGCCATAGCGCCGGCGGGTGCTGCCATCGGCCTGGCGGAACGCTTCGAAGATCACCTCGCTCTGCTCGCGCGCAATGCCGATGCCGGTATCGCACACTACAAAACGCACGCGCCCGTTGCCGTGCGATTGCACCGCCAGACTGACCTGGCCGTGCTCGGTGAACTTGATCGCATTGGCCAGCAGGTTCTTGAGGATCTGCTGCAGGCGCTGGTTGTCCACCACCAATTGCGTCGGCGCGGCGGCGTCGGCGCTGATCTCCAGCTGCAGGCCTTTCTGCCGCGCCAGTGGTTCGAAGGTGTCGCGCAGGCGCTGCACCACCGAGCTCATCGCCACGGTGTCGTCCGACAATTCCACATGCCCGGCTTCGATCTTGGACAGATCCAGGATGTCGTTGATCAGCGCAAGCAGGTCGTTGTTGGACGAATGAATCGCCTGCGCGTACTTCACCTGCTCGGCGGTGAGCGTGTGGTCCTTGTTGTCGGCCAGCAGCTTGGCCAGGATCAGCGAGCTGTTGAGCGGGGTGCGCAACTCGTGCGACATGTTGGCCAGGAATTCGGACTTGTAGCGCGACGCGGTGGACAGCTCGTTGCTGTTGCGCACCAGTTGCCCCTGCGCCACCAGCAAGGCCTGTTTTTGCGCCTCCAGCGCCTGAGTGCGTTCTTCCAGCTGCACGTTGGTCTGTTCCAGCTCGGCCTGCTGCTGTTCCAGATCGCTCTGCGACTGCTGCAGGCTGCGGCTCTGTTCTTCCAGTTCCTCATTGGCCACGCGCAGTTCTTCCTGCTGCGTCTGCAATTCTTCGCTCTGCCGCTGGGTTTCTTCCAGCAGGCTCACCAATTGGGCGCGCAGCAGCGCGGTGCGCAAGGCAACGCCGATGTTCTCGCCGCAGCGGCTGAGCAGCTCTTCTTCGCGCGTGGCGGCCGTGCCCGGCGCACCGGTGCGGCCCAGCTCGACGATGCCGATGATGCGGCCGTCGGCAGTGACCGGCGCCAGCAGCAATTCCTGGCAATCGCTCTTGCCCAGGCTCGAGGCAATCTGCAGGTGCCCGGCATCCACGCCACGCACGCGGCGCACGCTGCCGCGCTGCAGGGTTTCGCCCAGCTGGCCGAGGTTGGTGGGCAGGGTGCTCGGCACGTCCTCGGCCAGCGCGGCGCCGCCGGTCAGGCGCAGGCGCTCGCCTTCCAGCCGGTACAGCGCGCCGACCTGCGCCTGCAGCGTGTCGCACAGGGCGCGCACGGCAGCATCGGCCAGCGCTTCCGGGCTCTGGTCGCCGCGCAGGCTCGCTTCCACGGTGTTTTCAGCTTGCTGCAGCCACAGCGCGGTTTCGGCCTGGCGGCGCGCGCGGATCGCCTGCATCACCACCAGCGCCATGGCCAGGAACGAGATGCCGCCGATGCTGCGGTTGACCGAGGAGAAACTCGAGTTGGTGCTGGACGGGGCCAGGTGGAAACCGATTGCCAGCAACACGCACGACAGCACGCCCACCACCAGCGGCACGCGCACATGGTTCTGGAACACGGTGACGCCGACGGCGACAAAATAGGTGAGCCACACCGCATACCCCAGCGGCGTGACCAGCTCCACCCCCAACGTGCCGGCCATCAACCCTGCTGCGATCACCCAGATCCAGCGGTCGCGCGAGGTCGTGATGTTCTGCATGAAGGTGTGGACCAAACTGGGAGGGCGGTCATGGTAGCCGATAAATTTCACACGCAAATCGCCGGTTTTTTGACGGATTTACAGCCGTGTTGGCTTGCACATTGCCTTCACGGCTCCGTCACTATGGTCGCGCGCTTTTCCGGGGGAAACCGCGCGATGGATGCGGAAACGGCCGTGGACAGCGTTGGGCCGCTTTCTTACGACAGCCGGCAATGCCATCTGTTGGTGCAGAGCGTGTCCGACTACGCGATCTATCTGCTGGATACCGCGGGCTTCGTGCGTAGCTGGAATCCCGGTGGCGAGCGCATCAAGGGCTACCGCGCCGACGAAGTGCTCGGCACGCATTTCTCGCGGTTCTATCTGCCCGAAGATGCCGAGCGTGGCGAGCCTGCCCGATCGCTGGACACGGCGTTGCGCGAAGGACGCTTTTCCGCCGAGGGCTGGCGCCTGCGCAAGGACGGCAGCCGCTTCCGGGCCAGCGTGGTGATCGAGCCGGTGCGCGAGCATGGCGTGCTGATCGGCTTTGCCAAGGTCACCCGCGACATCACCGAGCGCCATGAAGCCCAGCAGTTGCTCCAGCACGCGCAGCAGGCGTTGCTGCAATCGCAGAAAGTCGAAGCGCTGGGGCGCCTGACGCTGGGTTTGGCGCACGATTTCAACAACCTGCTGACGGTGATGGTGACCAGCCTGGACCTGATCGCGCTGCGCGCCGGCGAGGATGCACGCACGCGCATGCTGGTGGAGGCCGCGCAGACCGCGGTGGATCGTGGCACCTTGCTGACCCGGCAGCTGCTCGCCTTCGCCCGTGGACAACGGCTGGTGCCCGAGCGCCACGCACCCGCGGCGGTGGTGGAGCGCTCGCTCGAATTGCTGCGGCGCGCCTGCCCGGCCGGCATCAGCCTGCGCGTGGACTTTGCCGACGCGCTGCCCGATGTGCGCGTGGACCCCGGCCAACTGGAGGCAGCCTTGCTCAACCTGGTGTTCAACAGCTGCGATGCGATGCCTGCCGGCGGCAGCATCGTGCTGTCTGCGTCCACGCAACAGCGCGCACCGCTGGACGACCCGCACGGCTCCGCGCGCGCCTATGTCGGCATCGCCGTCAGCGACACGGGCCCGGGCATGTCTGCGCAGGTGGCGCAGCGTGCGAGCGAGCCGTTCTTTACCACCAAGGAAGTCGGCAAGGGCTCCGGCCTGGGCTTGAGCCAGGTGCACGGGTTTGCCGCGCAATCCGGCGGCTTTGTCGATCTGCAGACCGCGCCCGGCCGCGGCACCACCGTGACCCTGTTGCTCCCGGCAATTCTGGAGGCCGAGCATGACTGATTCCCTGCGCTTGCTGATGGTCGAAGACCAACAGGAACTGCGCGATCTCATCGGCGAAGCGCTGCGCGACGCCGGCATCACCGTCGATACCGCCGACGATGGCCACAGTGCGCTGCGCATGCTGCGCGAGAACGGCCCCTACGACGTGGTGTTCAGCGACATCCGCATGCCCAACGGCATGTCCGGTATCGAACTGAGCGAACAGGTGAGCCAGTTGCTGCCGCAGGCACGCATCATCCTGGCCTCGGGCTTTGCCAAGGCACAGTTGCCGCCGCTGCCGGCACAAGTGGATTTCCTGCCAAAACCCTATCGCCTGCGCCAGCTGATCGGGCTGTTGAAGGGCGAGGCCGGCTGAGTCGCCTTACTGCTCAGAGCAGCTATCAAAACGACTGCGCAGCCGCCAGGCGGGCGCGGCCGGTGCTCGGAATCCTCATGTACCCACGTACACTCCGGTTCCTCCGCGCCGTCCGCACCCACCTGACGGCTGCTCGCTACGTTTTGTTAGCCGCTCTTAGTCTGCATCGCCGCATGCGTAGCGATGCAGACAAGGGTGCGCTGCCGGCGCTCAACGGCTCTGGTAGTAGACCTTGTCGATGGCGATCTCCACCGGGCTCGCCGGCGGGTCGGCCACCAGCATGAACATCTGTTTGACCGATTGCAGATCCAGATCGTAGAAGGCACTGAAGGGGATGCTCACCTCGTGCCACACGCCATCGCGCACCAGGCCGTACTGATTGCCGCCCGGCACGAAGTCCACCCAACTGTCGCCAAAGCTGGTGTTGATGCCGATCTTGAAGGTCGACGGCGTGGTGGTCTTCAGATGCAACTTGAGTGACCCGCCCGCGTAATTGCGCATGTCACGGTAGTCGGTCTGGATGCCCAGTCCATACCAGGCGCCGGCATTGGCGCGGTAGGCCATCACGTTGCCGCCTTCGAACGGCGCCTGCGCGATCGGGTCGAGGTTGTTCCACAGATACAGCTGCGCGTCCTGGCCGAAGGTGAGCCGCGCAGCGGTGTCGGTCTGATCGGTGAACACACCAAAGCGCCCGGCCGGCGCGGTGTGTTGTGCGCCCACATACAGCGACGCGCCGGGGTTCTGATACAGCCGCAGGTAATCCACTTCCATCTTGCCCGGCAGCGGCGCGGTCACACCGCCCGGCGTGTTGATGCCGGTGAACGTGCCGCCGACAGCCAGATTGAGCAGCAGGTAATGCTGCTGATGGAATTCGTGCAGCGAGGCGCCTTCGATATTGGAGATCGCAAATTCGAAGTACTGCTGGCCGTCGATGCTCATGCGGATGACGTTCGGGTCCCAGGTCATCCGGTACACGTGGAAGTCGTTGTGCAGGTTCACCGGGTGGGTGTAGCTGGTGTCGTAGTCGGCCTGCGCGCCGTTGTAGTCCCAGTGCACGGCCGCGCCGATGCGCCGATTGGCGGTGCCGTTGGCGATTGCCGCGGCCATGCCGGCTTCCATCAGATCGATCTCGCCGCGGCCGGGCCACACGCCGATGGTGCCGAGCATCCAGTACGCCGGCCACAGCCCGTTGCCGACCACCGGCGTCTTGATGCGTGCTTCCAGCGTGCCGTACTTGAAGTGCATGCGGCCCTCGGTCTTGAGCCGCGCCGACGTGAACGGCATGCCTTGAAACGCTTCACGGCGCGCTTCGATCACCAACCGCCCGTCTTCGATGCGCGCGTTCTCGGGCCGGCTGGTGTAGTACTGCATCTCGCCGTTGCCCCAGCCGCACAAGCCGATCTGGCAGCCATTGCCGACGTCATAGGTCCACGTGTTGCCGTCGATGGCGGGGCCGTTGAAATTGTCTTCCCACACCAGTGTTTGTGCGCGCAGCTGCGGGGTGAGCGCTGCACAGGCGGTTCCCAGTAGCACGGCGACCTGCACAGCAACATTGCATCGCATGTTCATTGCCTCTGTCTCCAAAACGAACCCGGGTTCGTGGAGGGGCGACGCTGCGCAGCCGGTGGTACAGAGTCAAAGCAATTTGCGGTTGTAGTTCAGTTCCGTGGATTTCATTCCGGAATCATTGCGGCCAGCCATGACGGCGGTCGCAAACCGGCTTGGCGCGATGCTGCGCGGCAGCACCTGCCTGCGGTGGCAAACCCGGCCGCTGCCGGCAGCCACAGGTGGCGCAGCTCAGCGCGGCGGATGCACGGTCCAGGCCACCAGTTGGACGACCAATGGGCGCACCACCAGCACACAGCAAAATGCAGTGGGCATGGCAATACGGTAGGCATCCAGCACCCGCCACAGGTAACCGGCAGCCAGGCCGGTGTTGGCGCCGGTGATCACCAGGCACATCAGCAGCGCCATGATCGCGGCCATGTAGAACGCGAACACGAACGGGGTGGCGCGCACGCCCAGCTTCCAGCGAGCACGGGCTACGGCGGTGGGGGTGGATGACATGCGGTGGCCTCGGGTGGAGTGCGGTGGAGCGGCCACTGTAGAAGCGGCTCACCCAGGCCGGTAGATCGCGTAGCCTTGTGGCTTACGTAAGCAAATCTTACGAATCCATTGGTAACACTGGCTGGGCATATGAACATTCTTCAGTCCATTCGTAGTTTCGTCAGCACGGTGGATGCCGGTAGCATCGCCGGCGGCGCCAAGCGCCTGGGTGTGAGCCCGGCCGCGGTGAGCCAGAACATCGCGCGCCTGGAGCAACACCTGGGTGTGCGCCTGCTGCACCGGACCACGCGCAGCCTGGCGCTGACCGAACGCGGCGCGCTGTACGTGGAGCAGGTGCGGCAGATCGAACGCGACCTGGAGCGCGCGCGGCAACTGGTGGCCGGCCCGCAGCAGGCCCCGGCCGGCCGCCTGCGCGTGGCCAGCACCGCCGCCTTCGCGCGGCATGTGCTGGCGCCGATGTTGCCGTCACTGCGGCAGCGCTACCCGCGGCTGGAGATCGAACTGCTGTGCACCGACCGGGTGGTGCAGCACGCGCAGGAAAGCGTGGATGTGAGCCTGCGCATCGAAGCCCAACTGGAGGACGGCCTTGTCGCGCGCCACATCGCCGATGTGCCGTTCGTGGTGTGCGCAGCGCCGGCGTATCTGCAGCGCTGCGGCGCGCCGCAGACGCCGGACGAGCTGAAATATCACGACTGCCTGCTGCTGCGTTACCCGGTGGATGGGCGCTACTTGCGCTGGAATTTCATCCGCGATGGCGTGCGCTTCCAGCCCGACCTCGGCCGTGCGCTGGTCAGCGACGATGTCGATGCACTGGCCGCGATGGCCGCGGCCGGCGGTGGCATCACGCGCCTGGCCGCGTTCGTGGTGCAGCCGTATCTGCTGCGCGGACAGCTGCAGCCGCTGTTCGTTTCCGGCACTGGCGGCACGGCCACGCCATTCGCGCTGGAGCCGCTGCGGCTGTATCTGTGCGTAGCAGACCGGCACGACTTCACCCCCAAGGTGCGCGCCTTCATGGAGCACGTGCTGGAGCGGCTGCCGGACGACTGGCGGATTTCGCTGCCCGCGTTACGCGAAACACTTGCGCGCCCGACCGACGCGGAGTCATCCACATAGTCGTCAAAGAGCGATGCGCACCAATCAGCAGCCCTGCGCACACACCATGCATCTGTGAGCACCCGTCATGCCGCCATCGCGCACGCGGTGCGGTGTGCAGGCGTGATGGCAGCGTGGCGGCGTCCCCCAGCGCTGCATGCGTCGCCCGCAGCGCTGCCACGTCAACGCAACTTGAGCATCACGATCGCCCGCGCCGGCAGCGCCACCTGCAGCGTGTTGCCCTGGATCCGCGCGCCGGTGAAGGCGGTTGGTTGCACGGTGCGGGGCGCAGCGAAGGTGTTGTGCGCGGTGATCGTCGGTGCGGTGAGCAGTTGCCCGTCCACGCCGCGCATGCTGACCCCGTCCACCGCCACGCTGACCGTGGCCGGGCTGTTGGCATCCAGATTGGTGAGTGCCACATACACATGCCCATCCTTGGCCTTGACCGCCGAGCCATGCACGGCGGGCACGTGGGCATCGCCATGCCGATAGTCGGGGGTCTGCAATTGCAGCGGCAGGTGGGTGGCATCCTGGAACGGCTTGTACATCGCAAACACGTGATAGGTCGGGGTCAGCACCATCCGGTCGCCATCGGTCAGGATCATCGCCTGCAGCACGTTGATCATCTGCGCGATATTGGCCATGCGCACGCGATCGGCATGCGCACTGAAGATGTCGATGTTCAACGCTGCCACCAGCGCATCGCGCAGGCTGTTCTGCTGGTGCAAAAAACCCGGGTTGGCGCCAGGCAGGCCGGCGTACCAGGTGCCCCATTCGTCCACCACCAACGCCACTTTCTTGGCCGGGTCGTAGCGGTCCATGATCGCGCTGTGCTTGGTGATCAGCTCGTCCATCACCAGCGTGCGCGACAGCGTCTCGATCCAGGCGGCTTCGTCGAAGTCGGTGGAGGAGGCGCGCGGCGGCCAGCCGCCAGGCACGGTGTAGTAATGCAGGCTCAGGCCATCCATGAGCGTGCCCGCCTCGCGCATCATTACCTCGGTCCAGTGGTAATCGTCGTTGTTGGGGCCGGGCGCAATCTTCAGGATCTTCTGGTCGGACGGCGCCTTGACGAAGGTCTGGTAGCGCCGATACACATCGGCGGCGTACTCCACCCGCATGTTGCCGCCACAGCCCCACAACTCATTGCCGACGCCGAAGAACGGCACCTTCCACGGCGCCTGGCGGCCGTTGGTGCGGCGTTGCTCGGCCAGGCTGGAGCGCGTGCCGGCGGTCATGTATTCCACCCACTGTGCAATTTCGTCCGGCGCGGCATTACCGACATTGCCAGCCACGTACGCGTCGGTGCCCAGCAGCTCGGTGAAGTCCATGAATTCGTGCGTGCCGAAGCGGTTGGACTCTTCCACGCCGCCCCAGTGCGTGTTGACGCTGATCGGGCGTTGACCGGGCGCGCCGATGCCATCGCGCCAGTGGTACTCGTCAGCAAAGCAGCCACCGGGCCAGCGGATGTTCGGCACCGCAATCGCCTTCAGTGCCGCCAGCACGTCGTTGCGATAGCCGCGCGTGTTGGGAATGGAAGACTCCGGTCCAACCCAGAGACCGCCATACACGCCGTTGCCCAGGTGCTCGGCGAACTGGCCGAACAGATGCCGCGACACCTGCGCGCCTGGCTTCTCTACCTGCAGCGTGCCGCGCACCTGCACATCGGCCGCCTGCGCTCCATTGCCGCTCAGCGTCAGTGCGATCAGCACGGCCGGCAACAGCCATGAACGCGGGTGCCGCAAGGTGTTGGAAATCCACTGCATCGGTGTGCTGCTCCTGTCGAGGAATGGGCGAGGGCAAGTGCGGGGGCGGTGCGTCGGCGAGCGCTGGCGCTGCAAGCGTAGTGCGTGCGGCCTCGCCTGTCTGCGCCACAGGCCACGTTGCTTCCTGCCACATCTGCAGGCTGGCAGGCTCTGCCGCCTGCGAGTGCGTGGTGGCGTACCAGGTGGCATCGCATCGCCAGGATGTGCGCCGCGCCATGGTGCCGGGCCGGTGGCGCCGCTATGCTCGCCGCTCACTTCATCGGCGGGTGTCTTCATGCAGCGAGTGTTCGGAACCTTGGCGGACGGTGTCCAGGTGCATGCGCTGCGCTTGCGTGGCGATGGCGACCTGGAAGCGGAAGTGCTCACCTACGGCGGCATCCTGCACGCGCTAGAACTGACCACCCCGCAAGGCCGCGTGCCGCTGGTGCTGACACTTCCCGATCTGCCCGCCTACGCCGCCGACAACGACAGCCTCAACATCCTGGTCGGCCGCTTCGGCAACCGCATCGCTGGCGCCCGCTACACCCTGGACGGCGTGACCCACGTGCTCGCCGCCAACGAAGGGCGCAACCAACTGCATGGGGGGCTGCGTGGCTTCGGGCGGCGCGTGTGGGAGGTGCTGGAGCAGGTGCCGAATCGGGTGGTGCTCGGCTACACCTCGCCCGATGGCGAAGAAGGCTACCCCGGCACCTTGCAGGTACGCGCGCAGCTGCAGGTGCAGGGCAATCGCCTGCATCTGGATTTCGAAGCGCACTGCGATGCCCCCACGCCGTTGAACCTCACCCATCACCCGTATTTCAATCTGTCCGGTGACCCGCAGACACGCGCGGCCTCGCAGGTGTTGCGCGTGCCTGCGGACCGCTATCTCCCCGTGGATGCCGAATCGATCCCGACCGGCGAAATCGCCTCGGTCGCGGGGACGCCCTTCGATTTCCGCACGCCTGCTGCGCTGGCTGACCGCGTGGTTCCGGATCACCCGCAGATCCAGCTCGGCAAGGGCTACGACCAGTGCCTGGTGCTGGCGAAGGACGCGCACAACGACTGCATCGCCGAGCTGTACTCACCGCAGAGCGGCGTTGCGCTGCGCATCACCAGCGATGCGCCGGCGGTACAGCTGTACGAAGGCCAGCATCTGGACAGCCACCATCCCGGCCTGGGGCGCGGCGTCTGCCTGGAACCGCAGGAC
This sequence comes from Xanthomonas sp. fls2-241-TYG-148, assembly GCF_030208815.1. Classification (NCBI taxonomy): domain Bacteria; kingdom Pseudomonadati; phylum Pseudomonadota; class Gammaproteobacteria; order Lysobacterales; family Lysobacteraceae; genus Xanthomonas; species Xanthomonas sp. fls2-241-TYG-148. The sequence goes on along the minus strand of NZ_JARVTE010000001.1, from coordinate 760,627 downwards.
TATCCGGATGCGCCCAATCAGCCCGGGTTCCCGCCGGCGATCCTGCGCCCGGGCCAGGTCTATCGGCGGCGCATTGCCTACCACTTTGCGGCCCCCGGGCCGGAGCAGCCGTGGACGTCGGTGGTCGCTGCGCTGGATGCGTGAGGGTGGTCGCGGGGCTGCTCCTGCAGACGAGATCGTCCGGCGCGTGCGTCGATGACGCCCGGCGTGGCGGTGAGGTAGCGGCGCGTTGCTGGTCGTGGCTGTAACTGCAGCCACCTCGGCGGCCGCAGTGCGTCTCAGCGCAGCGAGCGTACACAGCCGGTAACACCGGCCTTAGTGATCGCTAACATTGCAGACTGGCGTGCCTGATCAATCGCGAGCGATGGATAGGCCTCGACGCCTCAAACATCGCCGCATCGCGCCACCGCCCTCAGCCGCCGCGCGGCCCCAACACCAGTTCAATCACGAACTTGCTGCCGAAGAACGACAGCACCAGCAACGCCATGGCGGTCAGCGTCCAATGCACGGCCTTGGTGCCGCGCCAGCCGTTGCGCCAGCGGCCGATCAGCAGCGCGCCGAATACGATCCACGAGAGGATGCTCAGCACGGTCTTGTGCAGCAGCCGCTGGGCCAGGAAGTCCTGCACGAACAGCAGGCCGGTCAGCAGGGTCAGCGTGAGCAAAATGAAGCCCACCGTGATCGTGCGGAACAGCAGTGTTTCCAGCTCGGTCAATGGCGGCAACGCCCGCAGCCAGGTGTGGAAGTCGCGCCGGCGCAGCGCACGCTCCTGCAGCCACAGCATGATCGCCAGCAACGCGGCGATCCCCAGCGTGGCGTAGGCCAGCAGCGCCATCCAGGCATGCAGCTCCAGCCGCCAGCCCAGATCCGCGCTGGGTTCGTGGCCGTAGCCGTGGTAGCAGGCCAGCAGGATTGCCGCCAGCGGAAACACCACCACGCCCACCGCCGCCATGCGCCCGCGTCCGCCAAACACCGCGGTCAGCCCGGCCATGCCCAGCCCGGTCAGCGACAGTGCCGCGAAGAAGTGCATGTCCGGCCCGCCCGCGGTGCGAAACGCCACCAGCACGTGGTAGCCGGCATGCAGCGCCACGGCCGCCAGGGCCGGCAGCAGCCAGCGCGCGGGCGACTGGTTGCCATCGCGCAGTACGGCGCGGGTGAGCAGTCCGGCGGCCAGCAGGTACAGGGCAAAGGCGATGAGAACGATTGTCATCGTTGAAGTTTCGCATATTGGTGGGGCCGGGATTCGGGAATCGGGATTCGTGAAGCAGCAGCTGTGGGTCGCGAGAGTTGAGAGGCTGGCAGCGAGCAGTCGTGGGGCCGGGCATCGACCTGGCGCTTGTCGGGCTGGCGGCGACGCGGGCGGCCTGGGCGGCCTGGGCGAGCTGACCATGTCGGGCAGGACAGGGGCGCTGGTCCCGGGTAGCGGCCCTGGCCGGGGCAGGCCGTCAGCCGGTGCCGCTATAATCGGCACCCGTTTCCCCTTACGCGGTCCCTTGCGCATGTTCGAGTCCCTTACCCAACGTCTCTCCGGCACCATGGAGCGCCTGCGTGGCCGTGGCCGCCTGACCGAGGAGAACATCCGCGAAGCCACCCGTGAGGTGCGCATTGCGCTGCTCGAGGCCGACGTCGCGCTGCCGGTAGTACAGGCCCTGATCGAACGCATCAAGGTGCGCGCGGTGGGCCAGGAAGTGCTCAAGTCGCTGACCCCCGGCCAGGCGCTGATCAAGATCGTGCGCGACGAGCTCACCGCCGTCATGGGCGCCGCCGCTGCCGACCTCAACCTCAATGTGCCGGCGCCGGCCATCATCCTGATGGCGGGCCTGCAGGGTGCGGGCAAGACCACCACCGTGGGCAAGCTCGCCAAGCACCTGAAGGAAAAGCGCAAGAAAAAGGTCATGGTGGTATCGGCCGACGTCTATCGCCCGGCCGCGATCGAGCAGCTCAAGACCCTGGCCGAACAGGTCGGCGTGCTGTTCTTCCCCTCCGATGCCTCGCAGAAGCCGGTGGACATCGTGCGTGCCGCCATCAGCGACGCACGCAAGTCCTTCGCCGACGTGCTGCTGGTCGATACCGCCGGCCGCCTGGCGATCGATGCGGCGATGATGGACGAGATCAAGGCGCTGCACGCCGCGGTCAATCCCACCGAAACCCTGTTCGTGGTCGATGCGATGACCGGCCAGGACGCGGCCAATACCGCCAAGGCCTTCGGTGAGGCACTGCCGCTCACCGGCGTGGTGCTGACCAAGACCGACGGCGACGCGCGCGGTGGTGCGGCCCTGAGCGTGCGCTACATCACCGGCAAGCCGATCAAGTTCGTCGGTACCGGCGAAAAGACCGACGGCCTGGACGTGTTCCATCCGGACCGCGTGGCCAGCCGCATCCTGGACATGGGCGACGTGCTGTCGCTGGTGGAGCAGGTCGAGCACAGCGTCGACCAGGAAAAGGCCGCCAAGCTCGCCGCCAAGGTCGCCAAGGGCAAGAAGTTCGACCTCAACGACATGAAGGAACAGCTTGAGCAGATGCAGAACATGGGCGGCATCCATGGGCTGATGGACAAGCTGCCGGGCATGGGCCAGATCCCGGACAACGTCAAGCAGCAGGTCACCGGCAAGGAAGTGCCGCGCATGATTGCCATCATCAACTCGATGACCAAGAAGGAACGCCGCAATCCGGCGTTGCTCAACGGCTCGCGCCGCGCCCGCATCGCGCGCGGCTCCGGCATGCAGCCGGCCGACGTGAACAAGCTGATGAAGCAGTACCAGCAGATGGAAAAGATGATGGGCAAGCTGGCCGGCGGCGGCATGAAGGGCCTGATGCGCAACATGAAAGGCATGATGGGCGCCATGGGCGGCCGCGGCGGTATGCCGTTCCGCTGAGTTCCAGGCGCTGACGCGCATGAGTACCGTGGCTGGTAGACGGTGCCTGGAACTCGCGCTGGCGATCACGCTGGCGCTGCAGTCGACCACTGGCTGGACGGTGCTGCTGGCGGTGGTGGTGTATTGGGTGGTGGTCGTGGTGGTCGCCGGGCTGATCGATGAACGCGCCGAGGCGCGCGCAAACGTCGCTGGTGAACCGCCGGGTGCAGCTGCGGTGTCCGATACCCCGCCGACGCCAATGCCGAAGTCGAAGTCGAAGTCGAAGTCGGCCATCCGCCTGGCGGCATTGCCGAACACGCCGCTGCGGTCCGCTGATCTGCGGCCTGGCCTGGACACGCCGCGTCAATGGCGACGCCATGTCATCGACGTCGCCGCCTACGAAGAAGAGCGTTACCCGCGGCAGGACGTCTGTACGACGGTCGATGTTTTCCTGCGGACAGGCGATGCGCTGGTGCTCGCTTTTCACCGCGCACCGAACGACGGCGACGCACCTGCGCAGTGGCGCTGCGATCTCTGGCGTCCCGCCGCCAACCATCCGCAGTGGCTGGACGTTTTCGCAACGCGCGAGGTGCGTGTGTCGGTCGGGCAAACCGGCGTGTACTCAGTCGGCATCGGTCAGGCGTATGGCCCTTCGCCAGGTGTAGTGAGTCTTTGGGTGTGCGTGCCGGAGCCGGACCGGCTTGCGCTGCCGTGGCGGCCCGCGCATGGCTCGCATCTGCGTTATGAACAGTGCGATGACGGCACGCCAAGAGTGCGTATCGAAGACGAAGCGCGTGTGCTGCCGCATGCGCAATTGGAAACGACGACAATGCGTGCGGCGCCAAGCGGGTCGGTGCTGTTATTCGGCAGCGCGCAGGATGCGTGGGACGTGACGGCAGCGCCGGATCCCGCTTCGTCATGGCGGGAAGAAAATACCCATCTTCATCGTTATTTTCTGCAACTGAGCCAGGGCGATGTGCTGGCTCTGGAATGCGCCTGGGCCGCCGAACACTTCGACCAGCCGCTGCCCTTGCCCGACAATTGCACCGGGCGCACCCAGGGCGAGCTGCGTGTTTTCAAGCTCGTCCGTGGCCCGGATCTCGAGCACCTATGGGCAAGTGCGGCAACACCTGCGTGCAGGCAAATCACCTGCATCGCCGATGGCTTCTATTGCCTGGAAGTTCGTCTCTTCGGTCCGGCGGCGTGGCGCACGCGGCCCTCATCGGCATTTGTCGACATTCGCCTGTGGGGTGCGTTTGTGCAGCGTCCCCAGGCCGTGCGCGCGTTCGCATTGCGCGATGTGATGGTGGAAGACTGGTACCGGGATGTCCTGCCGTTGCCGTTGCAGTAACTGATCGGCGTTGAGCGCCATGCCGCGTGGGCGCCGGTTCTGAATTTGGCGAGCGCACGCCAGGCGCAGGGACAATGGCCATGATGTCTCCCTGGCCGGGCCGTGCCACGATGGGTTCGTTTTCGCATACCAATGCCTTCCAGCAGCGGTTTGGCTTATGCACTCACGGCTCCGGCATCGCGCTACATCTGTAGTGTACGCGTTGCCCTCGCTGCATGGCTGCAGTAGCGTGTGGCCTCTTTCTTGGCAGGAGCGCCAGCAGATGAGCGATACCCGGATGTATTTCGCAGACAACCAGGATGCCGCGTTGCAGGCGGGCTATATCGCCGCGCGCGACACGTTCAAATTCTTCTGGCGTGAGTTGTCCTGGGAATACCGCCGCATCGTTCCGGGCCTGGACATGGCCGCAGTCAAACTGCCGTTCGCCACCGACAGCGCCGCGCAGGAGGTGCACGGTGCGCCAACGCATGAGCACATGTGGATCTCCGATGTGCACTTCGACGGCGAGCAGATCTCCGGCAGCCTGCTCAACGAACCGGAATGGATCGAAGCACTGACAGCCGGCGACGCGGTGTCGGCGCCGTTCGCGGATCTGGAAGACTGGATGTACGTGGTCGACGGCAAGGTCTACGGCGGCCATACCATCGATGCCATGCGGCGTGGCATGGCGCCGGACGAGCGCGCCGAGCACGATGCCGCCTGGGGCCTGGATTTCGGTGAGCCCGGCGCGGTGCGGCTGGTGCCGGCACAGGCTGCGGCGCGCAAACCGGGTCTGTTCGACAAGATGTTCGGCGGCAAGGGCACGCCTGTTGCGCCAGCGGTCGAAGATCCACTGCAACAGGAGCATCCAATGAGCGAGAACATGGGCCCCAAGTTCGACGAAGGCCTGCGCGATCAGCCGGAGATGGTGCAGCTGCGCGATGACGCAGGCTGGACGCTGTTGCAGCGCGATGCGCTTGCGGGCAATTACCAGCCAGTCGCCTTGCTGCTGCAGCATGGGGCCGACCCCACCTTGCGCACTCCGAGCGGCAAGACCGCGCTGGACCTGGCGCGGCAGATGCAGTGGCCCAGGATCGTGCACTTGCTGGAAGGCGCGCACTGACATGGCCGCCGCCACCCTGGCGACAGATGGTCCCTATGCGCACGTTGCCGCGTTCTGCCAGCGCTTCGGGTTGCGCGTGCCGATCCTGCTCAGCCCGATGGCCGGCGCCTGCCCGGTGCCGTTGTCGGCTGCGGTGGCCGCGGCGGGCGGCATGGGCGCGATGGGCGCTGTGCTCTCGCAACCGCAGGACATCGTGGCCTGGGTGCAGGCCTTCCGGCAGGCCAGTGACGGGCCTGCGCAGATCAATCTGTGGATCCCCGATCCGGCGCCCGACCGCGACGCCGATGCCGAAGCGCGCATGCGTGCATTTCTGGGGCAGTGGGGCCCGGCGGTGGCGGCCGATGCCGGCGATGCCCCCCCGGCTGATTTCGATGCGCAGTTCGATGCATTGCTGGAGGCCCGCCCGGCGGTAGCCTCCTCGATCATGGGCGTGTTCCGGCCCGATCAGGTCAGCCGCCTGAAATCCGCCGGCATCGCCTGGTTCGCCTGCGCCACCACATTGGAAGAGGCACGCGCGGCGCAGGCGGCGGGCGCCGATGCGGTGGTTGCGCAGGGCTCCGAGGCCGGCGGTCACCGCGGCGCGTTTGATGCCAGCCAGGCCGAGCGCCAGATGACCGGATTGTTCGCGTTGCTGCCACGTCTGGTCGACCACCTGGAGATTCCGGTCATCGCCGCCGGCGGCATTGCCGATGCACGTGGAATTGCTGCGGCCCTCACCCTGGGCGCCAGCGCGGTGCAGATCGGCACCGGCTTGTTGCGCACGCCCGAAGCGGCGCTGCCCGGCGCCTGGGCCGACGCCCTGGCGGCCACAGAGCCGGAGCAGACCTGGCCAACACGTGCATTTTCCGGGCGCCTGGGGCGGTCGATCGCCACGGCTTACGTCCGCGCCGCCGCCGCAGTGGACGCGCCACCGCCGACGCCCTATCCGGTTCAGCGCGCGCTGACGGCGGTGATGCGCCAGGCGGCCGCCCGCGAGAATCGCCTCGACGCCTTGCAGGCCTGGGCCGGGCAGTCCGCCTGGATGGCACCCGCGCAGCCGGCCGCCGACCTCGTCACGCAGTGGTGGGCCCAGGCACAGGCACGCGTGTGCCGGTGATCTTCTGCAACGGCGCGCCTGCTACCGCGGCCCAGCTCGGCGCCGCGGCGCTTGTCAACTACGGCCACTTCACCTCGTTGCAGGTGCGTGGCGGCGCCACCCAGGGCCTGGAGCTGCATCTGCAGCGGCTGCAGGAGGGCAGCCGTGCATTGTTCGGACAGGAACTCACTCCCGCGCAGGTGCGTGCGCAGCTACAGACGGCCCTGCAGGCCTCTGCCATGGCCGACGCCAGTGTGCGGATTACCGTGTTCGCGCAGGAGTACGACTTCCGCAACCCGCTGCGCGAGGTGGCGCTGGATGTGCTGGTAGCGGTCTCGCCGCCGCTGGACATGCCCGACACCGGGCTGCGTGTGCAGGTGACCCCCTACGTTCGCGAGCAGCCGGAGCTCAAACATGTCGGCACGTTCCCGCTGCTGCACCTGCGGCGGCTGGCGATGAATGCCGATCACGACGACGTGGTGCTGCAGGACCCGCAGGGCAGGGTGCTGGAAGGCGCGTTCTGGAATCTTGGCCTGTGGGAGCGCGGCGGCGTGGTCTGGCCGCAGGGCCCGGCCTTGCTGGGCACCCGCCAACAGCTGCTGCAGGCCGGGCTGGAGGCGCTGGGAGTCAGCCAGATCCGCCGGCCGGTACCGCTGGACGAACTGGACCGGTTTGATGGGGCGTTTGCCTGTAATGCGCGGGGGCAGCAGGCGATCGTGGCGATGGGGCCGGCCCGCTGGGGTTCGCATACTGCCCAGCTGCCGCTGCTGGCCCAGGCCCTGCAGACCCAGCCCTGGCAAGCGATCTGAGTGATGACAGGCGCTGGCGGCCGGTGGGTTGGCTTCGCCGCCGGGGCCCGCTATAATCGCCGGCTTACCGCGCCACCCTGGCGACTGGGCAACTTAGGACTACACACCATGGTCAAGATTCGACTGACCCGCGGCGGCGCCAAGAAGCGTCCGTTCTACCACATCATCGTGACCGACGTGCGCAGCGCGCGCGACGGCCGCAACATTGAGCGTCTGGGTTATTACAACCCCGTTGCGCAGGGCGCCGAACCGCGCGTCGTGCTGGACGTTGCACGCGTCGACCATTGGGTCGGCCAGGGCGCACAGCTGACCGATAAGGTGCGTAACCTGTATCGCGAAGCCTCCAAGTCCCAGGCCGCTGCGGCCTGATCTTGAGGGCCGGGCATCACTGCCTGGCCCAGAGTCGACACATATGAAGCCGACCGAGCGCCGCATCCTGTTAGGCAGGATTGTCGGCGCTTTTGGTGTCAAGGGCGAGCTCAAGCTCGAATCCTGGACCGAGCCGCGCAGTGCGATCTTCCGCTATCAGCCGTGGATCGTGCGCACGCCGTCGGGTCAGGAGTCGGTGCTCAGTGGAGTCCGTGGACGCGATCAGGGCAAGAACCTGATTGCGGTGTTCCCCGACATCACCGACCGCGACACCGTCGAAGCCATGCACGGGACCGAGATCTATGTGGCCCGCAGTGCGCTGCCGCCGCCCAAGCCCGATGAGTATTACTGGGTGGATCTGGAAGGCTTGCAGGTGGAAACCGTGGAGGGCGTCAAGCTCGGCACGGTCTCGCATCTGTTCTCCACCGGGTCCAACGATGTGGTGGTGGTGCGCGGCGATCGTGAGCGGATGATCCCGTTTGTGTTGCCGGAGTACGTCAAGTCGGTGGATTTCGAGGCCAATCTGATCGTGGTCGACTGGGATCCGGATTTCTGATCGAAGCGGTGCTTCGGCTCCGCTCTTGCTCTCCCCATTCCCCGGTCCCGATTCCCCAGTGCGCATCGACGTCATCAGTCTGTTTCCCGAGTTCATCGCGCAATGCGCGGCGTTCGGCGTGGTCGGGCGGGCGCAGGAACGTGGGCTGCTGGAATTGCAGGGCTGGAATCCGCGCGACCATGCGCAGGGCAATTACCGCCGGGTGGACGACCGTCCCTTCGGTGGCGGCCCCGGCATGGTGATGTTGATCGAGCCGTTGCGGGCCTGTCTGGAAGCGGCGCAAGCCGCCGATGCGCGGCCGGCACCGGTGATCTACCTCAGCCCGCAAGGGCGTCCGCTGACCCAGTCACTGGCGCGCGAGCTGGCCCAGTTGCCACGGATGGTGCTGCTGTGCGGGCGCTATGAAGGTGTCGACGAGCGCTTTCTCGACCAGGCCGTGGACATGGAAATCTCCATCGGCGACTACGTATTGTCCGGTGGCGAGCTCGGTGCGGCGGTACTGGTGGATGTGGTGACCCGGTTGCAGGACGGCGTGTTGAACGATGCCGAATCCGCAGCCCAGGACAGTTTCGAAGGCCCGCAGGGGCTGCTGGACTGCCCGCACTACAGCCATCCATCCAGCCATGCCTGGGGCGATGTGCCGGAGGTGCTGCGGTCGGGCAACCACGGCGCCATTGCGCGCTGGCGGCGGCAGCAATCGTTGGGCCGGACCTGGCTGCGTCGGCCGGAGTTGCTCGACGAGGCCACATTGGATAAGCAGGATCGACGTCTGCTGGAAGAGTTCCGTCGCGAACTTGCCCCGGGCGACGAGAAATAAGGGCTCACCCCTAGCTCTAGCGAAACAGATAGGGGTATAATATGCGGCTTGCTGGCCAGCCTTGCGTCTGGCCCTGCCACGAACCTCGAGCAATCGCCGTGCGGCGACTGCCGGTCCAATATCACCAGACACGCGGTGCCCATCATGAGCAAACTCAACAAGACCATCCTGGCTGACTTCGAAGCCGCCCAGATCCAGCGCCAGCTGCCGGAGTTCAACCAGGGCGACACCGTCGTGGTGAACGTCAAGGTGAAGGAAGGCAACCGCGAGCGCGTGCAGGCCTATGAGGGTGTCGTGATCGGTACCAAGAATGCTGGCCTGAACTCTGCGTTCACCGTCCGCAAGATCTCGCACGGCTTCGGCGTCGAGCGCGTGTTCCAGACCCACAGCGCCATCATCGACTCGGTCGAAGTGAAGCGCCGCGGTAAGGTCCGCGCCGGTAAGCTGTACTACCTGCGTGGTCTGGAAGGCAAGGCTGCCCGCATCAAGGAAGATCTGGCTGCCGCTGCGCAGGCCAAGGCTGCTCGCCAGGCTGCTGCCAAGGCTGAGTAAGTCACATTGGCGGGCTTGTCCCGCCACTGCCAAACAGCCGCCTTCGGGCGGCTGTTTGCGTTTCGGCGTTTGGCTGCCTGCAAGGCGGTAAGCAATGCGATGGCAATGACCGTTGTGGCGTGCCGGTTTGTTGTCGAGTCGTAGCGAGGCTTTCGTACGCGAGGTAGTGCGGCGGGTTGGTTCGACATTGCAGCGCAACTGTCGATGCATTGATGCAGTTAGAGCACACGATGCATTTGCTGTCGGGCGGTAGCGATGCCGAAGCAGGGTTTGGCAGTGCGGCGATGTGGCCCAACCGTGCGGCTCAGCTCTCCTTGCGCTGATGCACACGCTCGTTTCGTGTCGAGTGGTAGCTATGCTGTCGCACGCGCTGTGCAGTGGACGGGTAGTCCAACGTTGCAGCGCAACTGTCGTTGCATCGATGCAGTTAGGGCACGCGATGCGGTTTCTGTCGGACAGTAGCGATACTGGCGCAGACGCTGGTCGGTGCGCTGCATGTGGTTCAACCTTGCAGCGCAGCTATCGTTGCGCCGATGCAGTCAACGCGCGCGACGTGTCACGCGTTCTTCCCGGCGTGAGTCGCTCTGCGTCTTCGATCTGCTGCGGACACAAGCTGCGTAGTGCGTGACTGCGTCATTGGTGGCAGCGCACGCGTCGTGCGGTCAGCGGTAGGGTGCAGTGCTGCCAAGTCGTCTCGTCGCACACATGTGCAGACTGAGCAGGTGACCGAATGACAGGTGGCAGGATCCGCTGGCGTGATATGCGCGGGTCGTCTTTCGGCATTTAGCCATCTTCTACGGAACAGCGCCGTCCGTCATCCGCTTCGCCGGTATCCGCTGTGTTGCCGCGTGCGGCCATCGCGTCTTTTTTGCGCACGTTGCCGTCGGCGTTTCACTGCGTCGGTCACGGCGGTGCAGCACTTCGCGCATCGCGTTGCAGTGCTCGATCGGTCTGCAAAGCACCGCAAACAGCAACTTCGCTAAACGATCAGCGCGGCTGCGCTGCAGGCGGCTCGGTCAGTGGGGCGGGGTCGGCAATCGGGGCGGCTGGGTGGGCCGGCACTTCCGCTGCCGATGCCAGTTCGGAGGGATGCGCCGGTGTTGCCAGCATGCGCGCCTTGCGCCAGCCGCCCCAGCGGTAATACGCCAGCGACAGCAGCATCGAGCAGGCCGAGCTGATCGGAAAGCTCCACCACACCGCGTCCGCGCCGAGGTGCGGCAGCAGCAGGTTGGCCAGCGGCACGCGGACGCCCCATAGCGCGAACGCCAGGATCAGCAGTGGCGGGATGACCGCGCCGGTGGCACGCACTACGCCGGAAACCACGAAGGTCACGCCGAACAGCAGGAACGACCAGATCGAAATGTGGTTGAGGTGGCGCGCGATCTCCAGCGCCGGGCTGTCGCTGGGCAGAAACAATGCCAGCGTCCAGCGGTCGAACAGGATCAGCGGTGCGATGAGCAGGCCGGTCATCAGGAAATTGGCGGCCACACCGGTGCGTGCGGTGGCATCCACGCGCGCCCACAGGCCGGCGCCGACATTCTGCGCGGCCATCGTCGAGCAGGCCGCGCCGAGCGCCATCGCCGGCATCTGCACGTAGTTCCACAGTTGCAGGGCTGCGCCATAGGCGGCAGCGGTATCGGTGCCGAAGCCGTTGACCAGCGTCAGCATCGCGATCATGGCCAGCGAGATCAGCACCATCTGCAATCCCATCGGCACGCCTTTGCCCACCAGCGCACGCAAGATGGCGGGATCGATGCGGAACAGCGCCAGGTCGCGCCGTCCCAGCCACAGCACGTGGCCACGGCTGCGCAGATACAGCAGCAGCCCCGCCAGCGCCACCGACTGCGCCAGCACCGTGGCCCAGGCCGCGCCGGCGATGCCCAGCTGTGGAAACGGGCCAACGCCGAAGATCAGCAGCGGGTTGAACACGATGTCCAGCACCACCGAGAGCAGAAGGAAGCGGAACGGCGTGCGTGCATCGCCGGTGCCGCGCAGGGCGGCCGACAGGAACGCGAACAGGTAGATGGTGGGCATGGCCACAAAGATCACCCGCAGGTAATCCTCGGCCAGCGCCAGCGAGGCCGATGGCGTGCCCATCGCGGCAAGCAGGTGTGGCGCCAGCCACCAGCCGGCAACGGCGATCAGTGCCGACAACCCGCCAAAGAACGTGGCGCTGGTGCCCATGACCTTGCGTGCCTGGGCGATGTCGCGCGCGCCCATGGCCTGGCCGATCAGGATGGTGGCAGCCATGCCGATGCCGAATACCGAGCCGATCAGAAAGAACATGATGCTGTTGGCGTTGGCCGCCGCAGTGAGCGCGGCTTCGCCGAGATAGCGGCCGATCCAGATCGCATTGATCGAGCCGTTGAGCGACTGGGCGATGTTGCCTGCCAGGATCGGCAACGCGAACAGCAGCAGGTTCTTGCCGATCGGTCCCTCGGTCAATACGGCGGATTTGGGCATCGCAGGCCAGCCATGTGCAGAAGCTGCGCACACTAGCATTGCGGGTGTGCGGCATGCATGCGCGGCGGCGCTGCGTTTCGGTTCGGAGGAAATACGCGCTGAAAGGTGGTGTTGCTCCGGCTGAGCTGCGACGGCTGTGTGTGCCTACCGGGATCGGCGCAGTGCCTGCGGGCACGGCGGTGACTACCGGAGTTTTTCTTGAAGGCTTGGCAGGGACGCTCCAGGATTGCTGACACCTGTGCGCGGCGGCGATGGGCGTGAACGCACCAGGCGTGCCGCAGCGACTTTAATTGCGGGCTTTCGGTGCACTGGGGGCCTTGCAAGTACTGCGTGCGCGCGCCCGTAACGCCACATGCGGCGAGCGCAATACCGAAGCGTTCAGGCACCGCGCCGTATACGCCATTGCGCGCTGGCTGGCCTTGCTTGAGTTCCCTGGGGCCGGCCCAAATATCGGAAATCGCAGCAGATCGTTGCCTGTCCCCCGGCAGTTTCGAACGGACGGAGCGCTGCAGCGGCCCCTCAACGGATACGACAAGCACAACGCGATGACTCTACAGGTGGAATCAGCGGTCACGGTCAGGCTGGATGTCTGGCTCTGGGCGGCGCGCTTTTTCAAGACGCGCAGCCTGGCCAAGCATGCGGTGGATACCGGCAAGGTGGATGTGGCCGGTCAGCGTCCCAAGCCGTCGCGTGCAGTGCGCACGGGCGAGCAACTGCGGATCGACCGCGGCGGCGAAATTTTCGAGATCACCGTGGCGGCCCTGAGCGAGGTACGCGGCCCGGCACCGGTGGCGCAGGCGCTCTACACGGAAACCGAGGCATCGCGCGGAGCGCGCGCGCAGTGGCGGCTGCAACGTGCCGCCGAGCGCACCGGGTATCGCCCGCCGGATGGCAAGCCGGACAAACGCGCACGTCGCTTGATCACGGCGCTGGGTGATATCGACGCGTTGTAGCGTTGCGGTTGCGGTTGCGGTTGCGGATGTCGGGCCGGTGATCGTGCGAGGGAGTTGCATGAAGCGCAGCGCATCTCATGCCTTCATCACTCAGCCGTACGACGCGGAATCCTGGTGCCTAAATGCTCTATCGGCCGTACGACGCAGCACCACAGAACGTCAATGCTGCACGCGCCACGCTGCACGTAACGCCATATCGCGGCCACAGTGCGATCGCGCGCAATGCCACAGACGCAAACGCCCCGGCTAACCGGGGCGTTTGTGTTACTGCAGTGGCAGCGCGTGTCGGCAGCAATCGCGCTCGCCCATGACAGCACGCGCAGCAAGCGCGTGCTGCGCTTCACTCAGGCCAGGTCGAAACGGTCCAGCTGCATCACCTTGGTCCACGCGGCCACGAAGTCCTGCACAAACTTCTCCTGTGCGTCGGCGCTGGCATAGACCTCGGCCACCGCGCGCAGGATCGAGTTGGAACCAAACACCAGATCCACGCGGGTGCCGGTCCACTTGTGCTCACCGGTGGCACGGTCGCGGCCTTCGTAGGTTTCCTTGGTCTCCGACGTCGCTTTCCACTCGGTGCGCATGTCGAGCAGGTTGGCGAAGAAGTCGTTGCTCAACACGCCCGGACGGGTGGTGAAGACGCCATTGTGCGACTGCCCGGTATTGGCGCCGAGCACGCGCAGGCCGCCGACCAGTACGGTCATTTCCGGTGCGGTGAGGGTCAGCAACTGGGCCTTGTCGATCAGCAGCGCTTCGGCAGACACCGCGTAGCGGGCCTTGGCGTAGTTGCGGAAGCCATCGGCTACCGGCTCGAGCACTGCGAACGATTCCACGTCGGTCTGCGCCTGCGAGGCATCCATGCGGCCGGGGGCGAACGGCACGGTGACCGCGTGGCCGGCGGCTTGCGCGGCCTGTTCGACTGCGGCATTGCCGCCCAGCACGATCAGGTCGGCCAGCGAGATCTGCTTGCCACCGGACTGGCGTGCATTGAAGTCGGCCTGGATACGCTCCAGCGTGGCCAGCACCTGGGCCAGCTGCGCAGGCTCGTTGGAAGCCCAGTCCTTCTGCGGGGCCAGACGAATGCGCGCACCATTGGCACCGCCGCGCTTGTCCGAGCCACGGAAGCTGGATGCCGAGGCCCAGGCGGTGGCAACCAGTTGCGCAACGCCCAGGCCCGAGCTCAGCACGGTCTGCTTGAGCGCGGCAGCGTCCTGCGCATCGATCAGCGCATGGTTTACGGCCGGGATCGGGTCCTGCCACAGCAATTCTTCGGCCGGCACATCCGCGCCGAGATAGCGTGCGCGCGGGCCCATGTCGCGGTGGGTGAGCTTGAACCAGGCGCGCGCAAAGGCATCGGCGAACTGTTCCGGGTTGGCGTGGAAGCGGCGCGAGATGGCCTCGTACGCCGGATCGATGCGCAGCGCCAGATCGGTGGTGAGCATCGTCGGCAGACGCTTTTTGGAGGCGTCGTGCGCATCGGGAATGATGGCCTGGGCGTTCTTGGCCACCCACTGATGCGCACCGGCCGGGCTCTTGCTCAGCTCCCACTCGAAGCCGAACAGGTGGTCGAAAAAGTCGTTGCTCCACTGCGCCGGGGTGGTGGTCCAGGTCACTTCCAGGCCACTGGTGATGGTGTCGCCGCCCTTGCCGCTGCCGAAGCTGTTGTGCCAGCCCAGGCCCTGGCTTTCCAGGTCGCTGGCTTCCGGCTCGGCCGCTACGTGCGCGGCATCGGCAGCACCGTGGGTCTTGCCGAAGGTGTGGCCGCCGGCGATCAGCGCCACGGTCTCTTCGTCGTTCATGGCCATGCGGCCGAAGGTGTCGCGGATGTCCCTGGCCGCCAGCAGCGGATCGGGATTGCCGTCAGGGCCTTCCGGGTTGACGTAGATCAGGCCCATCTGCACGGCAGCCAACGGGTTTTCCAGATCGCGGGTGTGCTGCACTTCGCTGTCGTCGTCCTTGACCAGCACGCCATGCGCCTGCTCCACGCCCGGCGAGCCGTGCGCGTAGCGGTCATCGCCACCCAGCCACTTGGTTTCGCGGCCCCAGTACAGGTCCTGGTCCGGCTCCCAGGTGTCTTCCCGGCCGCCGGCAAAGCCGAAGGTCTTGAAGCCCATCGATTCGAGCGCGACGTTGCCGGTGAGGATCATCAGATCGGCCCAGGAAATCGCCTGGCCGTACTTCTGCTTGATCGGCCAAAGCAGGCGGCGCGCCTTGTCCAGGCTGACGTTGTCCGGCCAGCTGTTGAGTGGCGCGAAGCGCTGTTGCCCGCGGCCGCCGCCCCCGCGGCCGTCACCGGTGCGGTAGGTGCCGGCGCTGTGCCAGGCCATGCGCACGAACAGCGGGCCGTAATGCCCGAAGTCGGCCGGCCACCAGTCCTGCGAATCGGTCATCAACGCGCGCAGCTCCTGCTTGAGCGCCTGCAGGTCCAGGCGCTTGAAGGCTTCTGCGTAGTTAAAAGACGCCGCCAGCGGATTGGAGCGGGTCGAGTGCTGGTTGAGCAGGTCCACACGCAGTTGCTTGGGCCACCAATCGCGATTGGTGGTGCCGGCGCCGACGACGCTGTGGTTGAAGGGGCACTTTGCTTCGGTAGTCATGGCATTTACCTGGGTGCGGCTGCACGTAGGGAGCTGCGTGCCGGAGGGCGCGCGCTGGTGGAAAGACTGCGGCGGTGGTGAAGCGAATCTGGGCGACGTTGGTGACGCGGGTGCGTCAGGGCGGGGCGGCGGCCGATGGGCGCTGTACGACGACGGGTGTGGACGACAGCGGCTGCATCGGTGGCGGGCTCAACACGGGTGTGGGCACACGATATACAACGCCGATCATTAGCGGAATTCGAATTATCCAACCATATCGATAGCGTCACGCTATGGATAGGACGTGGGTGCCCAGGCGTCGGCGGCGTCAGCGCTTGCCGAACAGGCTGCCGCCCAGCTTCATCACGTCGCCCAGGCCGAGCTGGCCGTCGCCATCCTGGTCCAGCACGCTGCCGAGCAGGCCGCCGACGCTGCTGTCGTTGCGCACATGGCTCTGTTCCTGCGCCAGCGCACTGCCCAGCTGGCTGGTGTCGGCCGTGCCGCCGCCCAGGAAGCGCCTGGCCAGATATGCCATCACGATGGGCGCCAGCAGCTGCAGCAGCTGGTTGGCCGTGCTGGGTTCCAGGCCGGTGGCTTGGCCCAGACCCGCGGCCGCCTGCGGCGCCTTGTCGCCGAACAGGTGACCGACGATGCCGGCGCCATTGGCCTGCGCGCCGCTGGCCAAGCCGCCCAGCAGCGATCCCAACAGACTGCCGAGGTCTGGTGCAGCGGCATGGTCGCGCTGCAACGCGCTGGCCAGCGCCTGCGTGCCGCCGGCCTGTTGACTGTTGCGGCCCAGCGCGCCCATCAGCAAGGGCAGAGCGGTCTGCACCGCCGATTGCGCCTGCTCCGGTGCGATGCCGAGGCGGCTGGCGAGCTGCTGCAGCTGCGGGCCCTGCAGCTGCGCGGCAAGTTGCGAGGTGAGCGAGTCGGAAGTGGTCATCGGTGCCGAATCCTGGTGAGCAAGCGTTGCGGCAGGGTGCGCTTGTCTGGCGCGCAGGGCAATCCGGAGATGGTGCGGGGCGGTGCGGGGAGGGAGGCGTGTATCGGGGCGTCGATGCGAATGCGTTGCGGGGGCGGTGGCAGCGCCTGGAGCGTGCAACGGCTGCGGATCAGTTGCGGTGCTTTAGCTGCAGCAGAGAGCTCCCGGCAGCAGTGCCTAATCTGCGCGGCGCCTGGAATCAGTAGTGGCGTCTTCGGTACAGCACGCAGGAACTAGCAGCATTACTGAGGTGGCGCTGCTAGCGCTGCCAAGCGTGCAACGCAGGTGAGCGTTGTAGCGGTGCCGTGTGGCGTTCCAGCAGCGGCACGATGTCGGTGACGGCCAGAGTGATGCTGGTTACGTGCAGTTCGTTGTCGAGAAAACCACTGGCGATCTGGCGCGCGGCTTACTTCAGGCGTTGATCAGCATTGCGTACACGCAGACCTGGGACGCGATCAGCGCGCCACAGGCCGGATTGCGCTGCTTCAGAGCAGCGCCTTGAGTCGGTACAGCGCTTCCAGTGCCTGCTTGGGCGTGAGTTCGTCCGGATCCAGCGCCTGCAAGGCTTCCTGCGCGGCCGAAGACGGCGCGGTGAACAGGCCGAATTGCTGCGGTGCATCCAGCGCGGCGGGTGCCATCTCGGCGGCGTGGCTGTCGCCGCCGCGTTGCTCCAGTTCGGCCAGCCGGCGGCGTGCCTGCTGCACCGCCGCCTTCGGCAGGCCGGCCAGCGCGGCCACCTGCAGGCCAAAGCTGCGATTGGCCGGGCCGTCCTTGACCGCATGCATGAACACCAGGCGCTCGCCGTGTTCCACCGCATCCAGATGCACGTTGGCGATGCCGCTGCCGCCACCGGCATGCGAGGCATCCGCCAGGGCGGTGAGCTCGAAATAATGCGTGGCGAACAGCGTGTAGCAGCGATTGGTGTGGGCCAGATGACGCGCCACCGCATCGGCCAAGGCCAGGCCATCGTAGGTGGAGGTGCCGCGGCCGATCTCGTCCATCAGCACTAGCGAGTGCGGCGTGGCGTGATGCAGGATGTAGCTGGTTTCGGCCATTTCCACCATGAAGGTGGACTGCCCGCGCGCCAAGTCGTCGCCGGCGCCGATGCGGGTGAGGATGCGGTCGATCGGCCCGATCACCGCGCGGCTGGCCGGCACATAGCTGCCGATATGCGCCAGCAATACGATCAACGCGTTCTGCCGCATATAGGTCGATTTACCGCCCATGTTCGGGCCGGTGATGACCAGCATGCGGCGGTCCGGGTGCAGGTCCAGATCGTTGGGCTCGAAGGGCTGGTCGCGCACCGCTTCCACCACCGGGTGGCGGCCGCGTTCGATGCGCAGACACGGCGCGCTTTCCAGCTCGGGTTGCGACCAGTCCAGTGCCTGCGCGCGTTCGGCAAAGGCGGCCAGTACATCCAGTTCGCTCAGTGCGCCGGCGCAGCGCTTGAGCCCTTCGAGCGTGCCGCCCAACGCATCGAGCAGGCCTTCGTACAGCAGCTTTTCGCGCGATAGCGAACGCTCGCGCGCCGACAGCACCTTGTCTTCGAAACTCTTGAGTTCTTCGGTGATGTAGCGCTCGGCATTGGTCAGCGTCTGCCGGCGGCTGTAGTGCAACGGCGCCTTGTCGGCCTGGCCCTTGCTGATCTCGATGTAGTAGCCGTGTACGCGGTTGTAGCCCACCTTGAGCGTGCCGATGCCGCTGCTCTCGCGCTCGCGCTGTTCCAGATCGATCAGGAACTGGTCGGCGTTGGTGGACAGCCGGCGTAGCTCGTCCAGCTCGGCGTCGTAGCCGGTGGCGATGACGCCGCCATCGCTGAGCTTGAGCGGCGGTTGTTCGGCCACCGCGCTGGCAAGCAGATGCGCGGTGGCATCGTGTTCGCCGAGTTCGGCAAACAGGGTCTGCAGCCGCGGCGAATCCAGTGGCGCCAGCAACGCACGCACCTGCGGCAACAGCGCCAGGCCATCACGCAAGGTGGAGAAATCACGCGGACGTGCCGAGCGCAGTGCCACGCGGGTGAGGATGCGTTCCAGATCGCCAAGCGCGCGGAACGCGTCACGGATGTCGGCATCGGTGCCGTGGTCGATCAGGGTGCCCACCGCATGGTGGCGTTGCACCAGCACCTCACGCAGCCGCAGCGGGCGATGCAGCCAGCGCCGCAGCAAGCGCCCGCCCATCGGCGTGACCGTGCTGTCCAACACGCCGAGCAGCGTGTTGCGCGTGTCGCCGTCCACGCGCGTGTCCAGTTCCAGATGGCGGCGCGTGGCGGCGTTCATCGAGATCGCCTCGCTGGCCACTTCCATCGCGATCGAGGTCAGGTGCGGCAGGCGCTGTTTCTGGGTTTCTTCGACATAGCCGAGCAATGCACCGGCCGCGGCGGTGGCGCAGGGTTTGTCGTCGATGCCGAAGCCGGACAGATCGTGCAATTTGAAAAACGCCAGCAGCTGGCGACGGCCGCTGTCGGCATCGAACAACCACGGCGGCCGGCGCCGCACGCCGATGCGCCCACGCAGGAATTCGGGCCAGTTGTCTTCGTCGGGCACCAGCAGTTCGGCAGGCTCCAGCCGCGCGAGTTCGGCTTCCAGCGCGTCCTCGCCGTCCACTTCATTGACCAGGAAGCGGCCACCGGCCAGATCCGCCCACGCCAGGCCGTAGCCCTGCTTGCTGCGCGAGATGGCCATCAGCAAGGTGTCGCGGCGCTCGTCCAGCAGCGCCTCGTCGGTCACCGTGCCTGGCGTGACGATGCGCACCACCTTGCGCTCGACCAGCCCCTTGGCCAGCGCCGGGTCGCCGATCTGTTCGCAGATGGCCACCGATTCGCCAAGCGCTACCAGCCGCGCCAGGTAGCCTTCGTAGGCATGCACCGGCACGCCGGCCATCGGGATCGGCGCGCCGCCGGAGCTGCCGCGCTGGGTCAGGGTGATGTCCAGCAACCGCGCGGCCTTGCGCGCGTCGTCGTAGAACAACTCGTAGAAATCGCCCATGCGGAAGAACAGCAGCAGGTCGGGGTAGTCCGACTTGGCGGCGAAGAATTGCTTCATCAGCGGGGTGTGCTCGACGGCTCCGCTGGCGGCCTTGGATTTGTCTTTTGAATCAGTGCTTTGCAAGAAACGTCCTTCCAGGGTATGCGGTCGATCAGCCGGCGTCACAGCCACGGGGATGTGGTGCTGTGGACCTTGCGACGCGTTGGCGCGGCGGCGCGATGTGCTCCTGTTAAGAGCTTCCATCGAACGCGGGCGGCGTTGGGGGTGCAAGTTTAAGCCGAGCCGGTCCGAAATCCGCGCCACGGTCGCTGCGCTGTGGCCTGAATCGGTGAGGGTGGCTGGCGCGCAGGGCACGCTGCGCGGTTAGCGGCGGGTGCCTCAGGGTGCGGCAGCGAATGCGCTAGCGGGGCCGGGGGCGTGCGGATGGGCGTGATGGCGCCGAGACTGCGTGCGGGATGGCAACGGGCAGTGGTCTGCGGCAGGTGATCCGCGATCGTGCGGCAGGGCGGGCATGCTGCCGTCAGCGCGTAGAGACTGCGTGCGGCACGGCCGCGCGCAGCGCTCGCACGCCGGCAGTTGCGGTGTGGCGAGGCGGTGACGCTTTTGAGCGATGTCTGTGGACGATGCGCTGTCGACGCACCTCCCGTTGCAGTGGCTCAGATCACCCGGGCGCATCAACGCCAATGCGTAAAACCTGATCGTGTCAACGAAAAAGCCGGCTGCTCTCGCAACCGGCCTTCGCTTTAGAACTCCTGCCAATCGGCGCCGTTGGACGGTGCTGCCGCGAGCGTTGCGGTGCGTTTGATCGGCGGTTTGGCGGGCGTTGGCCGGCTGGCGGCGTGGTGTGCCACCGGCTTGAGACGCGCGACATTGGTCGCTGGTGTGCGCGCCGCAATCGCCGGTGCGGCCTCGATCTTGAACACGGCTACTGCCTGGGTGAGCTGGCCGGCCTGTTCTTCCATCGAGCGCGCCGCGGCGGTGGCTTCTTCCACCAGTGCCGCGTTCTGCTGGGTGGCTTCGTCCATCTGGGTCACGGTGAGATTGACCTGCTCGATGCCGGCAGACTGCTCCTGCGAGGCGGCGGAGATCTCGCCCATGATGTCGGTGACGCGCTGCACGCTGGAGACGATGTCGGCCATGGTGGTGCCTGCGGTGTGCACCAGCGTGGAACCTTCGGCAACGCGATGCACCGAGTCGTCGATCAGGCTCTTGATCTCCTTCGCTGCAGCGGTGGAGCGTTGTGCCAGGGTGCGCACTTCCGAGGCAACCACTGCGAATCCGCGGCCTTGTTCACCTGCGCGCGCGGCTTCCACTGCGGCGTTCAAGGCCAGGATATTGGTCTGGAAGGAGATGCCGTCGATGACGCTGATGATGTCGGCGATCTTCTTCGACGAGGCTTCGATGCCCGCCATGGTGCCAACCACCTTGCTGACGATTTCGCCGCCCTGCGAGGCCACGCTGGCCGCACCGATCGCCAGCTGATTGGCCTGACGCGCGTGCTCGGCATTCTGGCGCACGGTGGAGGTGAGTTCTTCCATCGACGCGGCGGTTTCTTCGAGATTGGCCGCCTGCTGCTCGGTGCGCTGCGACAGGTCCTGATTGCCCGCGGCGATTTCGCTGGCTGCCGTATTGATCGACACCGCAGAGTTCTGGATGCGGCCAACGATCTCGGCAAGCTGCGATGCAGTGGTATTGGCGTCGTCACGCATCTGCGCGAACACGCCCTTGAATTCGCCGGTCATACGCGCGGTGAGATCGCCATCGGCAATGGATTGCAGCAGTGCAGACAGCGACTGCAGGTTGCCATCGGCGGTGGCCATCAGCTGGTTCAGGCTGTCGACCATGACGCGGAAGTCGTACTGGAAACGCTCGGCATCGCCACGCGCGGTGAAGTCGCCGTTGGCCGCCGATTGCGCAAGCTGCTTGATTTCCAGGTTCATCGCCGACAGGTTCGCCTTGACCTCGTCCATGGTCTGCGTGAGCACTGCCTTCTCGCCGGGCAGCCGCTCCATGCTTTCGCTCAAGTCGCCAATTGCGTAGCGGCCCATGATGCGCGCCAGGGAATTCTGTACGGCCAGATGTGCGGCCACCAACGTGTTGGTGTCCTGCGCCATGCGGCCGTAGTCGCCGGGGAAACTGCCGGCATCGATACGGAAGCTGATCTGGCCGGCGTCGTGATGCTTGGCCATGTCGGCCTGTGCGCGCAGCAGCGCCTGCACCTGGCTTTGCATGCCGCTCATCGCGCGCAGCAGCCGGCCGGTTTCATCCTGTGCGGTGGTATCGACATTGTTGTCCAGCTGGCCGCGCGCGATCGCTTCGGCAGCGGTGGTCGCGCGGTTGAGCGGCTGGGTCAGGCTGCGCGTGATCAGCCAGGCGAGCAGGCTGCTGATCACCACCACCGCGGCGCCGCCAACGAGCAACAATAACTTGCCGCGGGTCATGGACGCGACCGCTTCCGTGTACGCCTGCTGGCTCTGATCTTCCTGGCGCGTCACCAGCTCGCGGATCTTTTCCTGCCAGGCCAAGGTGGCGGGGCGTGCCTTTTCGCTGAGCAGCGCCTGTGCAGCGGCGTTATCGTTCTTGGCAGACAACGCCATCACCTCGTCGTTGACGGCTCCCGAGACCGCGCGCTTCTCATCCATCACTGCACGGATCTTGCGGCCTTCTTCAGAACTGGGAAGCGTATCGAGCTTGGCGCGCAGATCGCTGTAGCGCTGCCGCTGGGTCTTGATGGTGGCCAGCGCCTCATCGTTGAGGGCGTCGCTGGTGGCCATGGCATAGGTGCCGAGCGCAATCAGGATGGACGAGTTCGCATCGAGCATGCCGTTGCCGAGCTGGATCTTGGCCATGCGGTCCAGCACGATGAAATCCAGCTGCTGGCGCGCGCTGGCCATGCTGCTCAGGCCGGTGGCGACGAGCAGGCCGGAGAGCAGGATCAGGATGCCGAATGCGGCGCCGAGCCGGTGGCCGACGTTGTAGCGTTGAAGAAAAGCGTTCATGCAGCAATCCTGCGTTGCAGAGGAGGAGGTGCAGGGCCTTCATGTGAAGCATGTGTGATCGCCCTGGTACGCTGATAGCGACGCTGGAACAGCAAACTTGATTGGACGATTGGATTAGCGGTTTACCCTGGATTTGTATTTCACAGATGTAAGGAATACACCGACTGGCGGCAGCTGCGGCGCGTGCCCCAGGATGCTGAGGCTGTCGTATTGAGCCGCCCATATCGCTACACGCCGGCCTCGCGATGAACGCGTTACCGTGCGCGTTCTTTCAGAATCATGGCCGCCGCCGAGATGGACAAGCAGAACGAAGAATGGATGCGCGCCGTGACCGAAGCGCTCAGCGACTTGCAGGCCGCACGGGTGGCGCAAGCCACCTTGCTGGAAGCGATGCTGGTTTCGCACCCGGATCCTGTGCAGCTACGCAAGGTGTGGGACGAGCTGTCCTCGATGCGCATCGCCTTCGTGGCGCAAAGCAAGGCTGCTGCCGATGTGCCGCGCCCAATGGATGCCTACACGCTGGAGCAGTTCCAGGCATGGGAGGACAAGATGCGCCGCTATTTTCCGCGTGATCTGGATGCGTCTGCGCCGGATGTTTAGCATTGGTGCGACTTGCAAGCGTGATCGCGGCAGAAGAGCGAGCTGCAAGCAGACAGATTCGTTGATTGCGCCATTCGCCATTGCGCGCCGTGGCCTGGGCAAAAGTGGTGCTGCTGGTGCGCAGTTGACTGACGCGAACAAGCGCCTCATGTGCGCACCGCTGATTGGCACAGCTATGTCACATCGCGCCCAACATCTGGATTACGGCCGGCAGGCGGGGGGGGGGCGCCGCGTTCGTCAACACTGGCTTGCCGCCGCGATAGATGCACGCGTACCCCGCTCCAGATGCGGACATATGGCCGTGTTGATCGTCGTCTCGCTGGCCCCTCATTGCGATTGAGGTACTGGTACGGCAGCCGCTGTTGTGAGTCTCGTCGA
Organism: Xanthomonas sp. fls2-241-TYG-148; assembly: GCF_030208815.1. Taxonomy (NCBI): domain Bacteria; kingdom Pseudomonadati; phylum Pseudomonadota; class Gammaproteobacteria; order Lysobacterales; family Lysobacteraceae; genus Xanthomonas; species Xanthomonas sp. fls2-241-TYG-148. The sequence goes on along the minus strand of NZ_JARVTE010000001.1, from coordinate 737,212 downwards.
CCTATCCCCGGAAAGCCGGCGGCGTTGAGGCAGGGCCTGTCATCGATAGCGCAGCCGGACGGATTATCAGTTTGAAGAGCGTAAACCGCGGGTGCCAGCCGCTCGGCATCAAACAGCCGCGGCACCCGACGTCGCACGCCGATGTGCTCGCGCAGGAATTGCGGCCTTTGTCTTCTCGGGCACCCATGCGGACTCCAGCAAGTCATTGCCAGCCAAAATGAGAAGCTTCGGCTGCTGTTAATGACGGCGCTTGGTGTTCGTTAGTCAGTCAAGGTTGTCGCGTGGAATCTATTGGTTGTGGTCGGTGAGTCATTGTTTGTCCTATTCGCGGAGCTTGCTTTACGCGCGACGGATACATGGACACTCCAGTACCACCACGACAGCGCGGGTGGGGCAGTTAGCAGTCAAGCCACGAACGCTCGCGGCTTGCTTCATGCCCTTCAACGCCCGCCGTGCTGGGTCAGCCCGCGTGCATTGGCGTGCACAGCCGTCTATCGCTGCGCAGTGGCGACGCTTCGCCATTGAAAAAGCTAAGATCGAAACTTGTGCAAAGTCGGAAGCGCCAATGATCGATCGTCGTACCTTTCTTGCCACGGGTGTGGTCGCCGCCGCCAGTTTTGGTGTTTCCGCTGCTGGCATCGCGCAAACGCCGGTCGCCAACGGGCCTGCACCGTGGGGGGCGCTGCCCAGCAAGCGACAGCTGCGCTGGCATCGGTGGGAGCAATACGCCTTCGTGCATTTTGCGATGAACACCTTCACCGACAAGGAATGGGGCTACGGCGACGAGGATCCGCGCAAATTCGATCCCAGCGATTTTTCACCCGATCAAATCGTCGCTGCCGCCAAGGCCGGCAATCTGAAAGGGCTCATTTTCACGGCCAAGCATCACGATGGGTTCTGTCTCTGGCCGACGCGCTTGACCGAACATTGCATCCGCAACTCGCCTTACAAGGACGGCAAGGGGGACATTGTTGGCGAGATGGCAGCGGCGTGTCGGCGCGCTGGTCTGGCGTTCGGCATCTACCTCTCGCCCTGGGATCGCAACCACGCCGAGTATGGGCGCCCTGGCTATCTCGACTATTTCCGCAAGCAGATCGTCGAGCTCTGCACGCGCTACGGCGACCTGTTCGAGTTCTGGTTCGACGGCGCCAATGGCGGCGACGGTTACTACGGTGGCGCGCGCGAATCGCGCAAGATCGATGCGCCCGCGTACTACAACTGGCCACGCATGATCGAGTTGGTGCATCAGCATCAGCCAATGGCGTGTACCTTCGACCCGCTCGGCGCCGATATCCGCTGGGGTGGGAACGAGGACGGTATCGCCGGCGATCCGTCCTGGCCGACCATGCCCAATGCTCCGTACACCCAGGAAAACGGCAATTCCGGCGTGCGCGGCGGGGCGCTGTGGTGGCCGGCCGAAACCAACACGTCGATCCGCCCGGGCTGGTTCTACCACGCTGATGAAGACGGCAAGGTGCGGAGCCCGGAGAACCTGGTGCGCTATTTCGACACCTCCGTCGCGCGCGGCACCAACATGAATCTCAATCTGCCGCCCGACCGACGCGGCCGCATCCCTGACCACGACGCGGCGGTGCTGAAGAGTTTCGGCGATGCAATCCGCGCCAGCTTTGCGATCGATCTGGCCAAGGGCGCAAAGGCCAGTGCCAGCGCATCGCGCGGCCCTGGGTTCGAGCCGGCGCGCGTCCTCGACCGCCAGCCGGACACCTACTGGTCCTCGCCAGACACTGTCACCACGCCGACGCTGACGTTGGAACTGTCGGCGGTGCACAGCATCGACCTGATCCGGCTGCGCGAATATTTGCCGCTGGGTGTGCGCGTGACCCGCTTCGCGGTCGAAGCCGAGATCGATGGGCAGTGGCGTCGGCTGGCCGAAGCGCATTGCATCGGTGCACAGCGCATCGTGCGGCTGGATCGCCCGGTGGCCGCACGTCGCGTGCGCCTGGTGGTGCTTGAGGCGCCGGTGTGCCCGGCGATCAGCGAATTCGCGCTATTCCGTGCCGTTGCGCCAGTGCCGGTGGCGCGACCAGCGGCGAACGCGCCAGATGTGCTGTCCACCGCCGGCTGGCGAGTCGTCGATGCGAGCGCGCCAGGGGCAGGAAAATTGCTCGACGACGATGCCAGCACGGTCTGGATCACGCCCGCGCCGACGCCGGGCCATCCCGTGCAAGCCACCATCGATCTCGGTGCGTTGCATCAGGTTGCCGGCTTCAGCCTCACGCCCTCGCGCACGGTGATGACCGGCGCGGCGCCGCCGAAAGGTTATCGTGCTGAAACCAGCGAAGATGGGCAGCGCTGGCAGCCGGCCGGTAGCGGCGAGCTCTCCAATATCGCCTATGCGCTCTCGACCCAGCGTCTGAATTTCCCCGAGGTGCGCCAGATTCGCTATCTGCGGCTGTCGTTCGCGGAACCGGCGGTGCCTGCCGACCGGTTGGCAATCGCGGGGATCGGTGCGTTTTCGCGCTTGCGATGAGTGCTTGTGCTTCCGCGCGGCCATCTGCCGCGCGGAGGCACATCGTTGCGGTGCGGCAGTTTCGCGCTTGGTACACGCCATACTGCTAAAAGCGATGCCGGTCTCGCATCTGGATCCGTTCATGCGGAAAAGGGGTGCGATGCGCTGTTGTCCCAGCGCTTTGCGTACGTTGCTTACAAGAAAAAACTGACCAGCGACCCGCGTCCTCTGGATGCCTTTACGTTGGGACAGTTCCAGGCGTGGATTGCAGAATGCGGCGCTATTGCGAGCGATCTGGATATGTTTGCGCCGGACACGTAAGACTGGTGGCCTGAGATGCGTCGAGTATCGAGCTGCGGTCTAGGTGACTGCGCCGGCTTCGTGCGCCAGCGGCAGCGCGTCCACACCAGGGCGCCCACGGTTGCTCAGCCACTTGGCAAGGCATTGCGTCCGGAGCGATGAGGTGTACCGTGGACCGGTGTGGGACGTATAGGAAACACAGCGCATCGCGACACTCTATATAAGCAGCGTCAGCACTGGTCGTGTCTCCAAGCTGCCGGGTTTACAGGGCCTGCGCACCGCTTACATGGCACGTGAGCGCGCTGTGCTGAATGCCGGCACGGTCCTGCGTGAGAACTACAACGAGATCATGCGTGTAATTGGGGCGCGTTGTGGAGATTGCGCTGTGTCCGGACCACGTCGTACCGGCAGTGGCGCACTCGCCTATGGCGAAGGCGAACGGAGTGCTTTGCTGGATCGCTCATCGGCGGACAACTGCGTTGACTGGCACGCGACTGAAAGCCGAGTTACTTGGGCTTGCGTACCTGCACCTATCCACCAGTGCGACGGCCTAAGCAGGCAACTACTAGCACCGCCTTGCAACACATTTGTGAGCCGGTGGTGCATCGTTGCCCGAGATTGAATGACACAGCTGTTTGCAGTGTATGGACTGTCTAAATCTTGAGGCCGCGGTGAGCCTCTTAAAGAGAAACTCTGTCTGCGACGCGGCTATTCTGGATCGCGCGCCAAGAACCTCCAGCGTCCTCTTGCGATAGAATTCGCCAGGGCCTTGAGGGGTACAAGCATTATCGCTTGCTGCGACGTGGCTGCACGCGGGTTTCTAAGTGGTAGCCGCGCCTGCGAACTACGCAAGCGCGGATTTACCGCAACAGGGCCCAAAAATAACAAGTCTTAGCCCGGTCAACGTTTGTTATCAATACATGTCAAGCTGGCGGCTTTTCGCCAGGCTTCGGATGGCCAGGCAACCATTGCCAGTCGCATTTAAGGCGCTGAAACTCCGGCAGATATCCAGTGACGGTGTCTCCGTGGTTATTGTAGATGCATTGTTTCTGATTGCCTCCGCGAGTCCCTATGTACTGCGTAAACTGCCAGTGGGCCGGGCAAGCTTGATCAGCCCGCACTCGTACTTCATTCGGTGTGCCACCTGTAAGCTTTATCGTCCCCACACGCTCTTGAAGGTGCTCCACACCTCTGACCTGGATGCCGTGAGAGGACGTGCATGTAAAGGTTTCGCTTCTTTCGTGGCACGTACTCCAAGCCATTCCGCCGGAGCCGCCTAACGAGAAAACTCCCCAGGTCTGCGGGATCGGCGGCTCAAAGCTAGCTCCGACGCTGAATGATTGTTCGCGGCATTGGCTCGTCCCAACTGTGGCCTCGATTGTGCCGCAAATTTCGCCAGTATTGCACGACGCCCAACTACTAGGGTTCAGGTAGAAAGCCTTCTGATCATGGCCCACCCAGCCCGTGAAATTATTTGAAACATGTGTAGCGGATGCAGTACTGGCGTAAGCAAGCACAAGTAACGAGGTCGTGGCCAAAAATAAACTCTTACGATGTTTTGACATGGGAGTGCCCTGGGTGGGTTATGTTAGGTACGGATGAGGGTTTATATCTCTTAAATTTCAAAGTGAAATAAAATCAGTCTAGAAAGTAAAGTCGGCTGATGCAGAGGCAGCCCTGACGCCTCAAATAATTTAACTGGTGCTGCTTGGTTTATTTTTTAGTTTTAATCGGTGGCCTAAAGCGACATGGTTGAGACGTGTCGTTTGACGGTCGCGGTCGTTACTGGGAACCAGTGCTAGTGGTGCTGGCGGATCTACCGCTAACTAGCTCACTAAAATGTTTCCGTTGGGCGGGATCGGTGGAGGCGCGCGTCATGGTGTTGGAAAGTGTCGATCGGAGTGCCGGTGTTAGCTCGACATCACCGCTATTAATCGCATCAAGGGTCAACCTGAGCAATAGCGGGTTGCTGCCGTCCTTTTGAAGGTATCCTGCAGCCGCATCGGCTGCACGTTCTGGAGTTGACAACTGATAGAGCTTTTGTGCGGCTACCGCCCGTACTGCTTTATCTCCCGTGCCAGACGCAAGTGAATCCATCTGGGCCGTGGCTGCCTTTCTTAATTGCCCGCCTTCAACAGTGTCGTCTTTTTCGAGAGTGCTGACCAAATTCAAGGCGGCGATCGCTGTGCCTTTATCTACACTTGTGTCGTTCAACCTTGCCACGGCATCGGAAATGATCTCGTGAGACGCTTGTCCACGAAAACCGTAATAAGTTTCATACATATCCTGATAAAGGGATGTGTCCTTGCTTGACCACACCCGCTTTGCTTCATCCAGCATCATCTGCCTGCCCACTGGACTGCCGGCAAGCATGTCACGCACCAAATTGCGGTGCATCGGCTGATTGCCGGGGATATTCGCATAGAAACTCGCAACCCGTTTCTGGGTCTCCGGGCTTGCCTCGATTGCGCTTGTTAGTTGAGCGGTAAAGGCGTCGATCTCAGTTTGAGGCATTGGCGGCTGGGCGTAGAATCTGTCAAAGAATTCGTTCAAGTGCGCCACGACGTTTTCCGCGCTGAAAGGCACTTTATAAGGCTGGTCCGCCACGAAATTGCCAGAGCGCAAGCTATTCCCTAGCCGGTATGAATTCAGGGCCGGTATGGACCCGCCTGCGACAGTTTGACTCGTTGCAAGGTGCGTTTCTTCCGTTGATTTCTGCGCTGGCGTAGCGCCGGACATACTGTAGAAATAGATCGCAGTGCCGACGAGTGCGGCTCCAATTAGTGCGGCGGACGAATAGTTATACCTGCTTTCGCTTAATACATTCATGGTGGAGATCACTTCGGACAGAAATTATAAGAAGGCATGGTTTGAGCGCGATAATTACATTCAATCTGCACTCGATTGCGTCGACCTTTTTTCTCTACCAGTGCTGTGGTCATTACGTTACTGAAGCCTGATCCTGATGTTTAGGTAAAGCAGGTTTTCGGTCAGTCGTGGGGTTAAGTGAGGCGAACATAAACGAAGGCCTAACTAGTTATTTGTCAGCGCATGCCACATTCCGCAACAAATAGCGTTGATTCTTCCATTAAGTCACTATGTAATTTACCGTTCTATATTTGTTTTTATTTTGATAAGTCGCGGTATTGGTTGCTTGTCTCAAGTAATTACCATGATCTGAGCTATTTTTTTCTTCGGAAAGACGAAAGCTTGATGCTACGGCCGAAATTTCGCGGCTTAGGGTGCGCATATCTATACGCTTATTGCAATCTTTCTTTGGGAGGATGGCATAGCTTTAGACGCGCGGGTCCAGGTCTCTGCTGAGCTAAGATCCACTTCGCCTTGGCGTTGGTTGGCAAGAAAAAAAGTCAGCGCGCGATAACCTGGCAGCTGCAATCCACGTAACGCACCGTGGTCCGATAGGTGCATGTCGTGATCCCGATGGCAATTCGCCCCTGTAATTCGCGGGCCTGGGTGCTGATTCATTTCCAAGGTCTCGGTTTTTACTTTATCTATCGCACTACTGCGTCCACAGCCATGGCCGAGAGTTTGTGTAATTTCTGACTGTGACCTGCTCCCTGCAACTTGGCTCAGCCAGAATTGGAAAATTCGGCGACACTCAGGCCCAAGGAAGCCCGTCGCCATGAGGAAGCCGAAGTTCACCGAGAAGCAGATCGCATTCGCCCTCAAGCAAGCCGAGACCCGCACAACGGTCGAGGACATCTGCCGCAAGATGGGCATCAGCCAGGCCACGGTCTATGCGTGGCACAAGACGTTCGGTGGGCTCGGCGTTGCCAAGTGGGCCCAAACCTGTGGCGCAAGCATCCGCGCAGGCGCAAGGCCGTAGCACATCGCATGGAGCGCACGGTACTGAGCGGCCCCAATCAGGTTTGGAGCATGGACTCTATCGCCGACGCCTTGTTCGACGGGCGCCGCTTCCGGGCGCTGACCATCGTGGACAACTTCACCAAGGAAAGTCTGGCCATCGAAGTGAATCGGAACCTCAAGGGCGAAGACGTGGTGGCAGTGATGGAACGCTTACGTCATCAACGTGACCTGCCGCGACGCATCCACACCGACAATGGCAGCGAGTTCATCTCGATGCTGATGGATCGCTGGGCCTACGACAACGGCGTGACCATGGATTATTCCCGGCCAGGCAAACCGACAGACAAACCGTTCATCGAGTCGCTCGATGGCAGTTTCCGGGATGAGTGACTCAACACGCATTGGTTCCTGTCGCTCGACGACACCCGTGAGAAGATCGAAAACTGGAGGGTCGATTACAATCATTATCAGGCGCAAGCGTGGCAAGGCTTTAACAAGCGGGATCTCCTGGATCGGAGTCGCGCGGCGCTAGCGGGGTTGAAGAGCCTGAAAGCCGTCGCGTTGCGGCCATAACTATTTTTCGCAATCCCCCAATCATGCTCCGGGCAATGGGAAGCACGGCATCAGGGCGATGCGGGAGCGGCATCACGGCTTCACAGGCCGATGAGATGCATGTGGCTTCGGAACGTGTCCACTCACTTCACCCACGGTGTGGACGCGACTTTTTTACCGCTCAGTCGTAGCGTGTCCGATCTCAAACCAACTCCGCTGGCCTGAATCACAATGTCGCCGTACGTGCGCGTGCTTTGCAGCAACGCCATACACAAGCCGTTAAATGCCTTGCGCTGCGGCGCCTTGTCGTCTTCGTGACTGCTGGGGTCGCCGTTGCCTACGCCGATCAGATGCGCAGGTCCATGCAGGGCGAAGTGCACCAGGTGGTCGGCATTCGGTACAAGCCTGCCTTGTGCATCGACGATCTCCGCTTTCATCACCGCCACATCTTCGGCGTCGGCGCGCAGTACGGTGCGATCGCAGCTCAAGCGGATCGCTGCCGGTTTGCCGGCCGTTTCGCGGCGTTCGGTGAGCACCAGTTTGCCGCCGCGGTAGCCGCGTGCTTCGATTGCGCCCGGTGCGTAAGCCACGCGCCATTCGACATGGCCGTACGCCGGGACCTGCTGCAGGCCCTGGCTGACGCCGTTGACCAGTAGCTCGACCGCTTCGAGATTGCTGTGGCACCAGACGTCGACGTGTCCGTTGTCGTCCGGTTGCAGCAGGCCGTCCCAGTTCCAGTGCGGGAACAGATGCAGCACTGGCTCGGTGGTCCATTGCGCGCGGTAGTACCAATAGTTGTCCTTGGGAAAGCCGCAGCTGTCGAGCACGCCGAATTGCGAGGCGACGTTGGGCCAGCGGTTGTAGGGCGTCGGTTCGCCGCGGTAATCGAAGCCGGTCCAGATGAAGCCGCCGGCAATGTACGGGCGCTGCGCCACATAGCTCCACCAGGCTTCTGCGGTGCTCGCCCACCAGGGGTGGTCCAGGTCATAGGCGCGGGTGTAGCCGCGGGTGTCGTCGCGCAGATAGTTGCCGCGCACCGAGACGGTGCTGCCGGTTTCGCTGCCGTAGATCGGAATGTCGGGATATTGCGCGTGGAAGCCATCCATCTGGCTGGTGCGGTAGTTGAAGCCAACCACATCCACCACCTGGCCCACGCCGTCGCCAAAGCCCTTGTCCATGGCGAACGTAGTAGGGCGGGTGGGGTCGAGCTGGCGCACGCGTTGCTGCATGCGCGTGACAATGCGTGCGCCGCGTTCGTTGACCTGTTGCGGCTCTTCGTTGCCGAGCGACCACAGGATCACGCTGGGGTGGTTGCGCCCGCGCCGTACCATCGTCTCCAGTTCGGCCATTGCCTCCGGGTCGGTGGACATGCGCCGGGTTTCTTCGATCACGAACATGCCCAGGCGGTCGCACAGTGCGAGCAGTTCGGGGGTGGCCGGATTGTGCGAGCTGCGATATGCGTTGCAGCCCATCGACTTGAGCTGGCGCAGGCGCCATGCGTGCAAGGCATCGGGAATGGCCGTGCCAACGCCGGCATGGTCCTGGTGATTATTGGTGCCGTGCAATTTCAACGGCTCGCCATTCAATAGAAAGCCACGTTGCGCATCGAAGGCGATGCTGCGCACGCCGAACGGCGTGGCAAGCGCATCGACCGCAACCCCTGCGCTGTGCACGCTGGTGGTGAGGGTGTAGAGCTGCGGGGTGTCGATCGACCACAGCACGGCCTGGCCGAGCGGCACGGTCTGTTCGACGACCTGTACCTGACCGGGCGCAACCGTGACCGCTGCGCTAGCCGCTTGCGCCACCATTCTTCCATCCGGTGCGGTGATGCGGGCCTGCACCATGCATTGGCGTGACGCGGTGCCGTCGTTGCGCACTTCGGTGGAAAGCTGCGCGGTGGCGTTGTTGCCCTGCAGGCTGCTACGCACAAACACGCCATGCTGCGGCATGTGTAGCGGGTCGGTCTTCTGCAGCCACAGATGCCGGTAGATGCCGGCGCCTTCGTAGAACCAGCCTTCGCCGAGCGTGGCGTCCACGCGCACCGCGATGAGATTGGGCTTGCCGTAGTCGAGCACTTCGCTCAGGTCGACCTCGAAGCCGCAATAGCCGCTGGCATTGCGACCGACGATGTGGCCGTTGCAAAACACCACGCAATCGCGGAACACGCCGTCGAACACCAGGCTGATGCGCTTGCCCAGATCGCTTGCCGGAATCTGCAGCGTGCGCCGATACCAACCCACGCTGTTTTCCGGAAAGCTCGTGCCCAGCGCCTTGTAGCCGTGCGCGGCCGCCGGGTCTTCTTCGGTCATCGAGGCGGAGATCGGCTCCGGGCGGAAGGGCAGGGTCACGGCCCAGTCGTGCGGCAGGTCCACCTGTTGCCAGCTGCTGTCGTCGAAGGCCAGTTGCGCGGCGGTGGCGGTGTCCTTGCCGGCCTTGGCGAAGGTGCGCTGGAAGGTGCCGAACTCGAAGTCGCGCGATGGGTCGCTGGCATGGCCGAGATGAAAGCGCCAACCGAAGTCGAACAGCAGCCGTTCGCGTGGTGCCAGGCTTGCATCGCCGAGCGGGGCGAGCGGCGTGGCATCTTTCGCCACGGCTGGCGCTGCATCCGCACTGCCGGGCAATAACGCACCGGCTGCACCGACCGGGAGTGCGGCACGCACGCCACTTGCCAACATGCCGCGCAGCAACTCGCGGCGATTGATGCCGGTCATGGCTGCGCCCTCTTGTTGTCGGCAGCGTCGCCTCGCGTGTCGACATTAGGCTTGCCTGCTTCGGGCTGATGCGATGCAGGCGCGCCGGTATACGGATGGCGCATGAAGTCGATCGCCGGCAGTATTTCGTTGTTGTGCTGGAAATCGAAGAAGCTGGCGTTCTCCCAAGAAGAACCGGTGCCCCAGCGCGTCTTGCAGCTGCTGCTGGTCCATGCCGGCTCCCAATACACCACGCCGGCGCCGCCGGTATCGATCACCAGTTGGGTGAGATCCACCATGTAGCGCCCCTGGCCTTGCGGCGTGGCGGGGTAACCGGCAATCAGCGAGTCTTCGCCGAGCAGGTTGTGCGAGGTGTCGCCGGATGCCAGCGTCCACGGGTAGGCGGTTTCCACTACCACCACGTCGGCATCAAAGCGGCCGCGCAGGCGCTTGATGGTCTTGCCCAGCTCGGCCATCGACTGGGTGGACCACTTGCGGTAGTAGCTGATGCCGATCAAATCGAAGTCGGTCACGCCGGCCTTGGTCGCGGCGGCGAACCACGGCTCTACATTTTCCGGCTGGGCGATATGCAGCATCACGCGTGGTTTGATGGCCGAGCGTGCGCTGATGTCGCGTACCGCCTTGATTCCGGCATTGAACAGCTTGGCGTTGCGTTGCCAGTCGATCGGGCGCTTCTTGTCCCATGGGATGCTGTCCATCAGATCGGAATTGCTTTCGTTGCCCACCTGCACCAGCTCGGGCATCAGCCCGGCGCGATCGAGTGCGCTCAGCGTGTCGTAGGTAAACCCGTAGAGCGTGCGCGCCAGCTCGTCGGTGTCGGTGATGCTGGCCCAGGCCTTGGGAATCAGCTGTTTTTCGCCATCGGCCCAGTCATCGGAGTAGTGCAGGTCCAGCAGTACCTGCATGCCCTGCGCGCGCGCGCGGCGGATGGTCTTTTTGACGTCGGACAGGTCGCTGTATTTGGTCCAGCGTGCGTCATTCCACAGCCGCACACGCACCAGGTTGGCGCCGTGTGTATGGAAGAGTTCGAACGGGTCTTTCACCACGCCGTTCTCGCGGTACTGCACGCCGCATTCCTCCATCTCGTTGACGTAGGACAGGTCCGCGCCCAGATACAGCGTTTTCGGGGCGGGTGCGGCGTAAGCGGCGGTGGACAGTGCCAGCGCGAGCAGCGTCGGCGCCCGGAGGCGGTGAGTGGAGCGCATGCAATTCCTCGGCAGATCGAAAACGTGAAGCGGCCGACAGCATGCCGCAGGTCATCGCGCTTGGGCGCGGCCGGTCACGCGAAGTGGAATGCACGTGCGTACATCCCACCTTCGGTTGCGGCTGCGCGCCCTGTGCGACTGCGCAGCCAGGCTGTCGGTGGTGCTCAGAACTTGTAGGTGGCTTCCAGCGCGTAGCGGCGGCCGAACACCTGGTAGCCGCCGTCGTCCTGGTTGGCCAGACGGTTGGGCTTGTTGTCGGTGTAAGCGCGCAGCGGTTCGTTGGTGAGGTTGCCGGCCTGGAAGCGGAAGCCCAGCTGCTTGCTGTACTGCCAGTTCAAGCTTAAGTCCACCGTGCCTTCGCTCTGCAGACGCGCAAGCCGCGCCGCATTCCAGCCGTACACCACCGTGTAGGGGCTGTGGTACTTGTAACCCACGCGCGCTTCGAAGGTGCCGTTGCTGTACCACAGGTCGAAGGTGCCGGTCTTGCGCGCCAGGCCGCTCAGCGGCAACGGGTTGTCTGCCGGCGAGAATTCCTTGAGGTTGGAATCGACCAGCGAGAAGTTGGAGTAGACACCGAAATTTTCCATGTGCGGGATGAAGTAGAACGGCGTCTGCAAGGTGAGCTCCACGCCGTTGATATGCCCGCCGCCGCCATTGAACGGTGCGCTGACCAGGTAGTCGAGGCCGTTGATCACTTCGCGGTCGGTGCGGTAGCCGATGCTGGAGTCCACTTCCTTGCGATACACCGCCAGCGCGGCCAGCGCTTCCTTGTGGAAGTACCACTCGTACGACACATCGACCTGGGTGGCCTTGAACGGGTCCAGCTGTGGGTTGCCGCCGCTGCCGGTGAGCTGGCCCACGGTCACGGTGGGGTCGTCCAGGCGGCGGCCAGTGCGCAATTCGTCCAGCGGCGGGCGTGCGATGACCTTGGCTACGGCAAAGCGCAGGATGCGCTGGTCGTCGATCAGGAAGTTGAGCGTGGCGCTGGGCAGGACGTCGGTGTATTCCTTGCTGTCGCTGCTGGCCTGCACGGTGGTGCCGACCGAATCGAAGCCGTCGCTGGTGGTCTTGGTGTTGACCAGGCGCACGCCGATGTTGCCGGTGACATCGGTGCCGAACAGCTGTGAGCTGAAGACTGCCTTGGCGAAGGCTTCGCGCACGTCTTCCTTGACGTTCCAGTGGTCGAGCAGTTGTTCCTCGAGCGTGGCCGGATCAAACCCACCGAAGCCGACATCGGCAATTGCAGCCATGTTGCCGCCGGTCAGCGTGGGCACGTTCAAGTCCGGCATGGTCACCGGGTAGATCAGGTCCTGGTAGGCCGAGATCGGCTGGTCGTAGCCGGACTGATTGCTGATGAAGCGGCGGTTCTGTTTTTCGCGGCGCGCGGCGCGCACGCCGAATTCCACCGAGGTGAACGCGGCCATGTCGATCTGGCGGCCGGCGTTGAGCGCCAGCGCGGCGATCTTGTCGCGCAATGCCTGCGGCTCGGTCTGGCCGGCGATGCCGTATTCGGGCGTGTCCGAGCTGGTGCGGATGGTGGGCGTGACGCTGCGACGGAAATCGAACGACAACGTGTCTGGGTTGCTGCCGAAGCGCACCGCCTGCCAGGTGTTGTCGCGCTTGGCCTGCGAGAACGACAGGTCGCTGGCCAATGTCCACACATCGCCGTTCCACTTGGCGTTCAAGCCGCCTGCGGTGAGTGTCTTGACCTCGTTGTAGTGGCTGACCACATGGTCGACCTGCAGGTTCGAGTTGGCCAGCGTGCCGGCCACCACGTCGCCATCGACGATGGTGTAGGACGAGCCGGGTGTGGTGTACGGGTTGGCGCCGGTCGAGAACGTGCTGAAGGCCAGCCCGTTGAACCAGTTCTGCAGCTGGTCCTCGTCGATTTCGATACGCGAATACAGCCCGTCGAACTTCATCTCGAAGTTGCCCGAGCGCCACTGCACCGTGCCCATCGCGCCGGTGCGGGTCTGTTCGGTCAGCTTGAGCTGGTCGGCGGCGCCGAACGGGGTCGGGTCCACGGTGCCATCGCCATCCACATCGCGTGAGGTGGTGGCGTCGGTATAGCCCCAGCTGCCGATCGACGAGTTGGAGTTCTTCTGCTTCTGGTAGGTGGCGCCAAACGCCACGGCCAGGTTGTCGTTGAATTTGTGCACCAGGCTAGCGCCGAAGCGGTTACCCCACGGGCTGTAGCCGTCCACGTCCTTGGCATGGTCGTAGAACACCGGGCCGGCGGTGCCGACAAAGCCCGCGCCGGTATAGTCCAGCGGGCTGATCGTGGAGATGTCCACGGTGGCTGCCAGACCGCCGGCCACCAGGTCCGCCGACTGCGTCTTGTATACCTTGACCGTGGAGACGATTTCGGTGGGGAACACTTCCCAGCGCACGGCACGATTGGGTTCGGACGAGGCGATTTCGCGCCCGTTGACGGTGCCCATGGTCATGCGCGGGCCCAGGCCACGCACGGTAGCCAGGCTCTCGTTGCCGCGGTCGCGGGTGCCGTTGACGCCGGGCAGGCGCACCAGCGCCTCGGCGACGGTGACATTGGGCATCTGGCCCATGTTGTCGGCGGAGATCACTTCCATCACATGGTCGGACATCTGCTTGGCTTGCACGGCCTGATTGAGGCTGGCGCGCTGTCCAATCACGTTGATGTTGTCCAGCGTGACCGGCGCCTGGGCGGTGGTCGTGCCAGTGGCCGGCGGCTGCGCGGGCGGCGTGCTGTCCTGGGCCTGGACACTGAAGGCGGTGGCGAGCACGCAGGCGATGGTGGTGCACAGCACTGCACGGGCAGGCAGTGGACGAGCGTGCCGGCTGACCGGGCGGGCGGAGTGGTGAACAGGCATCTTTTGATCCCTCCCAGGACAAAATGACCGAATCGGAATGAGGCCGGCCACGGTGTGGCCGGGTGGCGCGAAACGCGCGGCTAGCGTGTTTCTACGCGGAATGACGGTGTTGCGAATGCGCTAGTGGTGCACCTGCGGTATGCGTGCCGCGTCATCGCATGACCCGATGGCGCGCCCCCTGTACTGCATGTGTCCGCTTCAGGGTAGAAGCGCATGACATTCCATTCCAATGAAGCATTTTGCGGGAGCTATCTCGCGTTGGAATGCTGCAGTGCAGCGCTAGCGCCCGCTTGCGTCACGCTGGCGTAGTGAGGCGCATCGCATCCGTATGAGGTGGTGGCTCCGCACGCGTCGGCAACTAACGCATGCCCGGCAGCCGTGGCAGCGCCGGGAATGCGCGCTGCACGCAGTCGCTGCGTTCGCAGGTCAGGCAGCCCGGGCCGATCGGTACTGCATCGTCCACTGCGCCCAGATCCCAGCCACGTGCGTAGACCAGTTGATCGGCATGGCGCAGGTCGCAGCCCATCGCCAGCGCGAAGGTCTTGCGCGGCCGCCCATAGCCGGGCGGCCCGCTGGTCACCTGCCGGGCCAGCCAGAAATAGCGACGGCCATCGGGCATACGCGCGATCTGGGTGAGGATGCGGTCGGGCTGGTTGAAGGCTTCGTAGACGATCCACAACGGGCAGGCGCCGCCCACGTGCGAAAAATGGAAGTCGGTGGCGGAGTGGCGCTTGGACACATTGCCGGCACGGTCCACGCGCATGAAAAAGATCGGCAGCCCTGCCGCACCGCGCCGCTGCAAGGTGCTCAGGCGATGACACACCGCCTCGAAGCCGACGCCGAAGCGGTCGGCCAGCCACTCGATGTCGTAGCGCGATGCCTGCGCGCTGTGCAGGAACGGCGTGTACGGCATCACCAGCGCGCCGGCGAAATAGTTCGACAAGCCGATCCGCGACAACGCAATGCGTTCGGCATCCTCAAAGCCGGCATCGGCGATGCGCGCATCGAGTAGCGGCCCACATTCCAGCAAGGCCAATTGCGCCGCCATCTGGAACGCTTGCTGGCCAGGGCGCAGATGGGCGGGCAGCCACAGCACGCGCGCCTGCGCATCCACGCTGCGTTTGTCGCTCTGCAGGTCGGGTGCTTCCTGCACAAGCAGTCCGTGGCGGTCGGCTAGGCGCTGGCGCAGACGCAGCGGCAGGTTTTCCGGGGTCAGCCCCAGTTCGGTGTAGAGCGCCTCGGCGCGTTCGTCGAGCTCAGGTAGATAGTTGTGCGCGCGGTTGAAGTAGTCGCGCACCTGCTCGCCCGGCGACAGCGACGGCAACGCGGCGTGTTCGGCGCCCACTTGCACTTCCAGCGCGGCAGTGCGCTCTTGCAGATGCGTATGCGCGCGCTGCAGGTCCAGCAGCGCCTGTGCCACCTGCGGCAGGTTGCCGGTGAGCATGCGCAGTTCCGCCGCCGAGAGGCCATGCCCGAGCGCGCGTAACGCCTCATCCAGCGGCTCGACCAGTGCCGCCGGGTCGTCCGCGCTCAGCAGGCCGTCCAGGTCGCCCAGTGCGGTTTTGAGGCGCTGCTGGATCGCCAGCGTCAGCGGGCGTTGGTTGCGTTCGATCTGGTTGAGATAGCTCGGCGACAGGCCGAGCCGGCGTGCCAGTTCGGCCTGGGTCAGTCCGTGCCGCTGGCGCAGGCGCTGCAGACGCAGGCCGAGCTGATGGCGGAGGAGGGCGCTGGACTGGGGCATTCGCAAGCTTCGCAAAAGACTGCCCGCAGCTTAGCGCGATTAAGCAGTTCAAGACTGGGAAGGCGCTGGCTGGATGCGAACAATGCGAAGCAGCTGATCAGCCCACTTTGTAAGCGAGCCCTGCAATGAGCGAATCCGTCCCACGCGTTTCCCTGTTGATCGATGGCGCCCTGGTCGCCTCTGCCACCACGCACTGGCAGGACGTGGTCAACCCGGCCGACCAGAGCGTGCTGGCCCAGGTGCCTTTTGCCACGCCGGCCGAGGTGGACGCGGCCGTAGCCGCCGCGCAGCAGGCCTTCGTGGGTTGGCGCAAGACGCCGATCGGAACCCGCGCGCGCATCTTTCTCAAATATCAGCAGCTGATCCGCGAACACATGCCCGAGCTGGCCGCCATCCTCAGCGCCGAGCAGGGCAAGACCCTGGCCGATGCCGAAGGCGATGTGTTCCGCGGCCTGGAAGTGGTGGAACACGCCGCGGCGATCGGCAACCTGCAGCTGGGCGAGCTGGCCAACAACGTCGCCAATGGCGTGGACACCTACACCTTGCTGCAGCCGCTGGGTGTGTGCGCCGGCATCACCCCGTTCAACTTCCCGGCCATGATTCCGCTGTGGATGTTTCCGATGGCCATCGCCACCGGCAATACCTTCGTGCTCAAGCCCTCCGAGCAAGACCCGATGGTGACCATGCGCCTGGTTGAGCTTGCGCTGGAAGCAGGCATCCCCAAGGGCGTGCTCAACGTGGTGCATGGCGGCGAAGAGGTGGTCAACGCGCTGTGCGACCACCCCGATATCAAGGCGCTCTCGTTCGTGGGCTCCACCAAGGTGGGCACGCATGTGTACCGGCGTGCCTCGCTGGCCGGCAAGCGCGTGCAATGCATGATGGGCGCCAAGAATCACGCGGTGGTGCTGCCGGACGCCAATCAGGAGCAGACCCTCAATGCGATGGTCGGCGCGGCCTTCGGTGCGGCCGGCCAGCGCTGCATGGCCGCCTCCACGCTGGTGCTGGTGGGCGAGGCACGGCAGTGGATTCCGGCGCTGGTGGCCAAGGCCAAGGGCTTGAAACTGGGCGCCGGCAGCACGCCGGGGACCGATGTGGGGCCGTTGATTTCCTGCGCGGCGCGCGAGCGTGTCGAAGGCCTGATCGCCTCGGGCGTGGAGCAAGGCGCCACCCTGGAACTGGATGGCCGCATGCCGCAAGTGCCTGGTCTTGAGCACGGCAATTTTGTCGGCCCCACCATTTTCTCCGGCGTCACTCCGGGCATGCGCATCTATGAGGAAGAAATCTTCGGGCCGGTGCTGGTGATCCTGGAAGCGGCCACGCTGGAAGAGGCCATCGCACTGGTCAATGCCAATCCCAATGGCAACGGCACCGCGCTGTTTACGCAGTCCGGTGCGGCCGCGCGGCGCTTCCAGGAAGACATCGACGTGGGCCAGGTCGGCATCAACGTGCCAATCCCGGTGCCGGTGCCGCTGTTCTCCTTCACCGGCTCGCGCGCTTCCAAGCTCGGCGACCTGGGGCCGTACGGCAAACAGGTGGTGATGTTCTACACGCAGACCAAGACCATCACCGCGCGCTGGTTCGACGACGAGACGCTGGGGCATGGCGTCAACACCACCATTTCCCTCAAATAAGCGTAGCCCACAGCCATGAACGCAGCGATCCAACTGCCCACCGACCCGGTGGATTTGAACGACGAACAGCAGGCCTTCCGCGCCGCCGCGCGCGACTTCGCCGACAAGGAGCTGGCCCCGCACGCCGCGCGCTGGGACGCGGAAAGCCACTTCCCGCGCGAGGCCATCGGCAAGGCGGCCGAACTGGGCTTCTGCGGCCTGTATACCGACGAAGGCGTTGGCGGCCTGGGCATGCGGCGCCTGGATGCGGCCATCGTGTTCGAGGAGCTGGCCACGGTCGATCCTTCCACTTCCGCCTTCATCACCATCCACAACATGGCCACCTGGTTGATTGCCAGCTACGGCAATGAGGGCGTGCGTGCGCAGTGGGGCGAGGCGATGACCAGCGGTGCCAAGCTGGGCTCGTATTGCCTGACCGAGCCGGGGAGTGGCTCGGACGCGGCCTCGCTGAAGACCCGCGCCCAGCGCGACGGCGACGACTACGTGCTCAACGGCAGCAAGGCCTTCATTTCCGGCGCGGGCGCCACCGATGTGCTGGTGGTGATGGCGCGCACCGGTGAAGACGGCGCACGCGGCATCAGTGCGTTCGTGGTGGCGGCGGATGCACCGGGCATCAGCTACGGCCGCAAGGAAGAAAAGATGGGCTGGAACAGCCAGCCCACACGTGGCATCACCTTCACCGATGTGCGCGTTCCCGCCGGCAACCTGCTCGGCAAGGAAGGCGAAGGGTTCAAGATGGCGATGAAGGCGCTGGACGGTGGCCGCATCAATATCGCCGCCTGCTCGTTGGGCGCCGCGCAAGGCGCACTGGATGCGGCGCGCCGCTACATGGGCGAGCGCCGCCAGTTCGGCAAGAAGCTCGCCGACTTCCAGGCGCTGCAATTCAAGCTGGCCGACATGGCCACGCAACTGGTGGCCGCACGCCAGATGGTGCACACCGCGGCGCGCAAGCTCGACGCCGGCAGCCACGACGCAACGGTGTGGTGCGCCATGGCCAAGCGCTTCGCCACCGACGCCGGCTTTGCGATCTGCGACGAGGCCCTGCAGATCCACGGCGGCTATGGCTATATCCGCGAATACCCGATCGAGCGCCTGCTGCGCGACAGCCGCGTGCATCGCATCCTGGAGGGCACCAACGAGGTGATGCGCATGATCATCGCGCGCCACCTGCTCAACAGCGAGGAGGAGTTGCGATGAGCGATTGGGAAGGACGCGCGCATACCGGTTTGCAGCTCGAGCGCGATGGCCACGTCGCCATCGTGACGTTGAGCAACCCGCCAGCCAATACCTGGACCGTGCACAGCCTGGCCGCCTTGCGCGACCTGGTGTTGGCGCTGGATGCCGACCGCAGCATCTACGCCTTGGTGATCACCGGCGCCGGCGACAAGTTCTTCAGTGCCGGCGCTGACCTCAAGCAATTTGCCGAGGGCGACAAGGCGCTGGCACGCGAGGCAGCGCGCCGCTTCGGCGAGGCCTTCGAAGCCTTGAGCGCGTTTCGAGGCGTGTCGATCGCGGCGATCAACGGCTACGCCATGGGCGGCGGCCTGGAATGCGCGCTCGCCTGCGATCTGCGCATTGCCGAACAACAGGCGCACCTGGCATTGCCGGAAGCCAGCGTCGGCTTGCTGCCGTGCGCCGGTGGGACGCAGAACCTGGCACGGCTGGTAGGCGAGGGCTGGGCCAAGCGCATGATCCTGCTTGGCGAACGCATCGATGCCGCCACCGCGCAGCGCATCGGCCTGGTGGAAGAGGTGGTCGGCCCCGGCGAAGCACGCGCGCACGCCATCGCCTGGGCGCAACGCGCCGGCAAGCAAAGCCCGCAGAGCGTGGCGGCGTGCAAGCGCCTGGTGCAGGCCACCCGCCATGGCACGCACGCGGCCGCGCTGGTTGCCGAGCGCGAGGCCTTCGTGGACCTGTTCGAACATTCCGACCAGCGCGAAGGCGTGGCCGCGTTCCTGGAAAAACGCGCGCCGCAGTGGAGCGATCACTAATGGTGGAAACACACGCCTCCGACCAGGCACCGGTGCTGTTCGAGCAACGTGCCTGCGCTGATGGTCACTCCATCGGCATCGCCACCTTGAACGCGCCCAAGACCCTCAACGGTCTGTCGCTGGAGATGACGCGGCTGCTGGACGCGCAACTGCGCGTCTGGGCCGATGATGCGCAGATTGCCTGCGTGGTCTTGCGCGGCGCCGGTGAAAAGGCGTTCTGCGCCGGTGGCGATCTGCATGGGCTGTATCAGAGCATGCGCGCGCATGCGGAGGCGGTGCCCGAGATCGCGCATCGCGTTGCGCAGCCACAGGCCAATGCGCATGCCGCGGCGTTTTTCGAAGAGGAATACCGTCTCGACTATCGCATCTACACCTTTCCCAAGCCGGTGTTGTGTTGGGGGCACGGCATTGTGATGGGCGGCGGCATCGGCTTGATGTCGGGTGCCAGCCATCGCGTGGTCACCGAGCGCTCGCGGCTGGCAATGCCGGAGATCAGCGTGGGATTGTTTCCGGACGTGGGCGGCAGCTGGTCGCTGCGCCGCGTGCCGCACGGCGGCGGTCTGTTTCTCGCGCTCACTGGCGCACCGCTCAACGCCAGCGATGCCATCTACGCCAGGCTGGCCGACGTGCGCCTGGAACATGCGCAATACGATGCGGTGCTGGATGCGCTGAGCGCGCATGCCTGGACGGGTGATGCCGCTCACGATCGCGTGCAGCTGGGCGCTTTCCTGCAGGGCCTGGCGCAGCCAGTGGAACCTGGCCCCCTGCAACTGCACGCTGCGCTGATCGCGACCATTGTCTCGGCCGGCACGCTGCAGCAGGTTGCCGACGCGCTGCTGGCACTGCAAAGCGAAGACGCCTGGCTGCAGGCCGCGCGCGCCACCTTTGCCACTGGCGCGCCGGGCTCTGCACGGCTGGCGTGGGAGCTGCAGCGCCATCCCGCCACAACCACGCTGGCGGACGCGTTTCGCACCGAATACATGGTGGCGCTGCACGCGGCCGCGCACGGCGATTTCGCCGAAGGCATCCGAGCGTTGTTGATCGACAAGGATCGCCAGCCCGCATGGCAACCGCCAACGCTGGAACAGGCCGATGCAGCCTGGGCAGCCACCTTCTTCACTGCGCCGTGGCCGGCAGGACAACACCCGCTGGCCGACCTTGGCGCGCGTTAA
Source organism: Xanthomonas sp. fls2-241-TYG-148 (assembly GCF_030208815.1). Lineage (NCBI taxonomy): Bacteria > Pseudomonadati > Pseudomonadota > Gammaproteobacteria > Lysobacterales > Lysobacteraceae > Xanthomonas > Xanthomonas sp. fls2-241-TYG-148. The sequence continues at coordinate 716,762 of NZ_JARVTE010000001.1, read as the reverse complement.
TCCGGAGAGCAACCGCATGAGCAAGATCGCTTTTATCGGCCTGGGCAACATGGGCGGGCCGATGGCCGCCAACCTGATCAAGGCCGGGCACGAGCTGCGTGTGTTCGACCTGGTGCGCAGTGCGTTGGATGCCGCACATGCTGCCGGCGCGCAGGTGGCCAGTTCCGCAAGCGACACCCTGCACGGTGCGGAGGTCGTCATCTCCATGTTGCCTGCCAGCAAGCACGTGGAAGGGCTGTATCTGGGCGATGCCGGCATCCTTGCGCACATTCCCGCCGGCGCGTTGGTGATCGATTGCAGCACCATTGCGCCGGCAATGGCACGCACGGTGGCCACTGCTGCGCAGGCGCGCGGCCTGGACATGCTGGATGCCCCGGTGTCCGGCGGCACCGCAGGTGCGGCAGCCGGCACACTCACCTTCATCGTGGGCGGCGCTGCACAGGCGCTGGAACGCGCGCGTCCGGTGCTGCAAGCGATGGGCAAGAACCTCTTTCACGTGGGCGACACCGGCGCCGGGCAAGTGGCCAAGCTGTGCAACAACATGGCGCTTGGCGTGATCATGGCCGCCACCGGCGAAGCCATCGCGCTGGGCGTGGCGCAGGGGCTCGACCCGGCGGTGTTGTCGCAGATGATGGCGGTCAGCACCGGGCGCAGCTGGGCCACCGAAGTCTGCAACCCGTGGCCCGGTGTGCTTGAGAACGCACCCGCCTCACGCGGCTACAGCGGCGGTTTTGGCAATGACCTCATGCTCAAGGACCTGGGCCTGGTTGCCGAGGCCGCGCTGCAGGCGGGCGCATCGATTCCGCTGGGTGAACTGGCACGCAACCTCTACGCCATGAACAGCCAGGCCGGCAATGGCGCGCTGGATTTCTCCAGCGTGGTCAAGCTGGTGGCCAAGGTGTGAGGGCAGCCTATGGAGCTGGTACGCCCACCGCCAAGTGTGCGTTGCTGGCGCTGTCACCGGCATCCGTCTTGTAGGTGATCGAACGGAGCGGCGCAGGGGGCAGAGCGACGATCTGCGGCCTGGCTGCGAGGCCCTTGCCCGCCCACCATCGCGGGACACACCGCAAGTCCCTCCCTGTAGGTTCTTGTGCGGCATCCATGCCGCATGAGGTCCCGGGACGGTAGGCGGGCAAGGGCCTGTCGAGATGGTCGGTACGCATGCTTGCGAGCAGTGCAGCCGTCTGATGCGGGGCGGTCTGGCCAGCCCCTCCATCCGAGCAATGTCACTGTTAATACGGCACCACTCCACCCGCCAATGAAGGCAGTGTGGTCAGCAAGTGCCGCCATTGCGACGGTATTCGAGAGCTTTCGTTAGCCGCCCCAGGTTGCTATCCGGGCTGGGCAATAAGGCGCAGCGCCGCCCTTACGTGATGTGATCTCATCACGCGCCGGTGTAATAGTCTCCGCAACCGCGTGGCCCTAAGGTGCGCGCATTGCACAAGGCCGACACCCCATGGGACACGATCACAGCCACGCACCCAGCGAAATCCGCCACGAAACGCCGCTCTGGTGGGCGCTGGCTCTCACCGCCACCTTCCTCGTTGCCGAGGTCGTCGGCGCGTTCGTGTCCAACAGTCTGGCGCTGTTGTCGGATGCGGCGCATATGGCCACCGATACCTTGGGATTGATGATTGCGCTGGTCGCGGTCCGGCTCAGCCGGCGCCCGGCAGACGCGCGTCGCACCTACGGTTACGTGCGCCTTGAGGCGCTGGGCGCATTGGTCAATGGCGCGCTGCTGTTCGGCGTGGGCGCCTATATCCTCTGGGAAGCCGCGCAGCGGTTTCGCACACCGCAGGATATTTCCTCCAACGGCATGCTGCTGATCGCCGGGCTGGGCCTGGTGATCAACCTGATTGCGATGAAGCTGCTGCACGCCGGCAGTGGCGAAAGCCTCAACGTCAAGGGCGCCTATCTGGAAGTGTGGAGCGACATGCTCGGCTCGGTCGCGGTGATCATCGGCGCCTTGCTGATCCGTTGGACTGGCTGGCAGTGGATCGACCCGGTGCTGGCGGTGCTCATTGGTCTATGGGTATTGCCGCGCACCTGGGTGTTGCTGCGCGAAGCGATCAATGTCCTGCTGGAAGGCGTGCCGAAAGGCGTGGATCTGGCCCAGGTACGCCAAGCCCTGACCGGGCACCCGGACGTGGACGACGTGCATGATCTGCACGTCTGGGCCCTGGCTTCCAGCACCCCGGCCTTGACGGCCCACGTGGTGGTTGGCGAAACGATCGACCGCGACCGCCTGCGTCAAACGCTGGGCGAACTGCTACACGACCGCTTCGACATCGCCCACGTCACCTTGCAGGTGGAGAGCGGCGATTGCGGAACCGACCCGTGCGGCACGCCAAAGGCCGCGTCAGGCGCCGCGCATGACGATCACCACGGCCACGCACATGGCGGTCATTCCCACTGAGCGGTGGGTGGCGCCGTCGCTTGAGCGTGTTGCAAGTGTGCTATCGCAGTACGCCAGACAGGCGCCAGCGCTTCCGTCATCACGCCCGACTGGCGCACGGCCGCCTCCATCGTATGATCGGCGCGGGATGAGTTCTGCACACGGCGGGTGTCATGGCGCTACAGGTCGAGCAGGTGAACGAGCGGGTTGCCGCACTCGTGCAAGCGGCTAGTGCCGCAGCGTCGGCAGGGGACTGGCAGCACGCCGAGGCGTTATGGGAGGGCGTGCGGCAACTGGCGCCGGCACACCCGCAGGCGCTGTATAGCCTGGGGGTTCACGCCTATCAACGCGGCGACACGCAGGCCGCGATCGCGTACCTGGACGGCGCGCGGGCAACCAGCCCGGCCGATCCGATGATCGTGTTGACCATTGCCGTGGTGAAGCAGGCGCAGGGGGAGGTGGACGGCGAATGGCAGGCCATTGCCGCGGCGCTGGCGCTGGATCCGTACTTCTTACCCGGCCTGTTGGCGAAAGCCGAGTTTCTGGAAGCGCGCGGCAAGCCGCGTGCGGCTGCCGGTGTCTACCGTGACGCCTTGAAGGTTGCACCACCGCAACCACAGTGGCCGGCCGTCCTGCGCCGCAAGCTGGCACGCGCCAGCGAGGCTGTCGAGCAGGACACGTTGGAGCTGGAGGCACAGCTGCGGACTGCGCTGCAGGTGCCGCGTCAGTCGGTGAATGCTGCGCTCCAGGGGCGATGGGATGAAGCGGCAGCGATCGCAAGCGGCCGATCCCGCCCATTTCATTCCCAGTCCAACCGTCTGCTCATTCCACGATTGCCTGCATTGCCCTTCCATGACCCGGCGGCGTTTCCCTGGGTGGTTGCATTGCAGGAACAGACCGATGCCATCGCACAGGAGCTGCGCGCCGTCATGGCGGCCGACAGCAATGGCTTTACTCCCTATATCGCCTACGCGCCCGGCCAGCCGGTGAATCAGTGGGAACAACTCAACCACTCGCCCGCATGGAGCGCGTACCCGCTATGGCAACATGGCCAGCCCGTGGAGTCCCACCTGCAGCGGTGCCCTGCAACCGCTGCCGCACTGGCATCGGTCGATGCCGCGCAGATTGCTGGCGTTTGTCCCAATGCGATGTTTTCGGTCTTGGCACCGCATACAGTGATTCCTCCGCACCATGGCGAGACCAATGCGCGTCTGGTGGCGCATCTGCCGTTGATCGTGCCGGAGGGCTGCAGCTTCCGGGTGGGCTACGACTGGCGGCAGTGGGAGGTCGGAAAGGTGCTCGTGTTCGATGATTCGATCGAGCACGAAGCGCGCAACGAGAGTGCGACTGCGCGCGTGGTGTTGATTTTCGACGTGTGGAATCCTCAGTTGAGCGAGGAGGAGCGCGCCATGGTCAACGCCATGGAAGCGACCATCGCACGCCATCGCGCTGGATGAGTGCGCGCCGGCCGTTGCTCAGTCTTCGATCGCGACGCCGGTTGCTGCGAGTGCCTGCCGTAGTGGCCCAAGCTGCGCGGCGTACGCTCGCCAGCGGCCCGATGCCTCGGCATGCAGTGGGCGGCGTACCTGCCAGTAGCTGGCGGTTCTGACCGGGTTCTGCGCGCGGTGGAACTCCAGGCACTGCGCTTCCCACGGCAGCTGCAGGAAATCGAGCAGCGCCCGCAGGGTGGATTCTGGCGCGGTAACGAAGGCGTCGTAGTCGAACGTGTGGATGCTGTCCGGATACAGCGACAGCCAGTGCTGCATCAATTGCGCAGACGCTCCATAGAAATGCCCGATGTCTTCCAGTCTGCCTGCATAGCCGAATCGATGAGGATTAAGTTGCTGCATGAAGATCGACAGCCCGTTGTCCAGCGGATGACGACGTGTATGCACGATCCTTGCGGTGGGAAAAAGCTGCTTGATCAAGCCGACCAGTTCAAAGTTGTCCAGCCGCTTGTCGGTGATGTAGCGCAACTGCGCGTGTTGCGGAACCGCCAGCGCCACGCGTTGTCGATAGCTGGCCGCCAGCTGTGCCCGGGTCTGTGCGGGCAGGTCTTGGGCGGCTTGCGGAAACGGCGACAACGCCTGTGCAACCAGGCGGGGCAGCGCATCCAGCTCGCCCCCGGCGGCAATGCGGGGATGACGCGACAGCACTTGTTCGAGCAATGTGGAGCCGGAGCGAAACATGCCGCAAATGAACAGTGGCGCCGGTACGTCCTGCGCAGTCAGCCGATCGGATTGCTCGCTCACACTGGCGCCATCGGCAAACACGGCGCTGATATGGCTGAAGCGCTGTTGTGTCTGTTCCGGCTCGTAGCGGCGTGCCCGTGCGTAGCCAGCGCGGTTGGCCGCGCTTGCGGTCTCGAATGCATGCTGGTGTAGCCCCAGGCGATCGTAAGCCTGCGCCAGTGCATGTGAGAGGATGGCAGATAACGCTGCATCCTGGCCGGGCAACGCGACAGCCTGGGCAAGCCTGCTCAGGCGCGGATCCTGCGCATGCGCCGGTGGGTCCAGGTGCAGCAGTCGGGCGGTCGCCTGCAGTTGGAGCGCATGGGTGGATGTGTCGGCGCCAATGAGTGCTACAAGTCGGGCATAGGCCGCGATCGCTTGATCGCGGGCGCCAAGTTCCTCGTGCAGATTGCCGAGGTTGAGCAGCGCCGGCGGATAGTCTGGATGGCACTGCAGGGCAAGCCCCAGTTCTTCAAGCGCCAGCGCGTCCTGGTGTAGGTGGTCGCTCAGCAGTGCGGCACGATTGAGGTGGATCTGTTCCGGCGCCGTAGCGCCGCAGAGCAGGGCCTTCCCGTACGCATCGAGTGCCCCGGTTGCGTCGCCATGATGGCGTAGCAGGTAACCCAGGTTGTACCAGGCATCAGCGCAGCGAGGCTGGGTGCGCAGCACTTGTCGATAGGCCTCGGTAGCCTGCTGCAGATGTCCCTGCTGCAAGAGTTTTGCGGCCTGCTGCAAAGAGGCGTTCAACGCATGCTCCCGAAACAGAGGTGGAGGAGTGGTGGCTGCATGCTTGGGCAGCGTGCGCGGTGTGTCAATCGGCTTGCCGACGGAGGCGCGGCCTGCCCCGTACCCGGCCATGCGGTTGCCTTGTATGCTCGGGCATCGTCGACAGCGAAGACATGCAATGCCCATGTGGAAATTCTTCGGAACCCTGCTGATGGTGTGCGCAACGAGCGCGACGGCGCAGGAGGCAGCCACGCATGCCTGTGCGTCGGTGCTCGATCCGTTGCCACGGCTGGCCTGCTACGACGCGAGCTTCCCGCCATCGGCTGCAGTGCGCGCCGCTGAAGCCAGCAGGGGAATAAGGGAATTCGGTCGCGATCCAGCACACGCTCCGGCGACGTTGACCGGAAAGCCGCCAGCACAGGTGAGCGCCACCGTCCGCGCCGTGGCCTATCAGACCGACGGTGCCCGCGTCGTGGTGTTGGACAGCCAGCAGCGCTGGGCGCTCACAGAATCCACCAGCCGTGGTCATCTGGCTGAAGGCGACGCCGTGACAATTCGCAGCGCCGCGATGGGGAGCTACATGTTGGTTACCCCCGGCGGCGTTGCACTGCGTGCTCGACGCATCGATTGACAGCGCTGATACCAACGTCCATGAGCGGGAGAGACCTGATTGACCGAGAGTGAGCCCAAGAGCATCCTGCGAGACGGATATCAGTTGTTGCGTCAGGGCCGCTATCACGATGCGGTTGCACTGGCAGAGGGTGCTTGCGCACGCCATCCTGATGATGCGCATCTGCTTGAGTTGGCAAGCGAAGCCATGCTTGCGAACGGCGATCCAGACGCCGCGGCCGAACGCATCGCGCGTGCTGCGGCGGTTGCGGTGTCGCCGGTTCCGCTCCTGATCAAGTACGGCAGCTTGCTGGTGCAGCTGCGCCGCCGCCACGAGGCCCGGCGCGTGGCTCGCCAGGCGCAGGCATTGTCGGCGGCGGATGGAGCGGCGCTCTGGCAGATCGGTACGCTTCACAGCGGCTGCCAGGATGTTGTTGCCGCACGCGACGCCTATCGACAGGCGCTGACATTGCTCGGAGAGCAGCCGCGGCTGATGTACGACCTTGCGACGATGCAATTTTTCAGCGGTGAGTTCGATGCTGCAGAGCGCATTCTGGATCGGCTGTTGCAGTTGGTGCCGAACGCCGGCGATGCGTTGTACCTGCGCGCCAGTTTGCGACGGCAGACCGCGCAGCAGAACCACCTGGAGGATCTGCGTCGCAGGTTGGCATCGACCGCGTTCGATCCGCAGGCGAGGGCAGCAGCCCTGTTTGCGCTATCAAAGGAGCTGGAAGATATTGGTCGGCATGAAGAGGCGTTTCAGACACTGACGGTCGCGGCTGCCAGCAAGCGTGCGACCTTGCAGTACGACGTCGCTGCCGAGTGCGCGCGGATCGCGGAGATCCGCGACGCTTACGGTCCGGAAGCATTGCAGGCGCTGCGTTCGGGGCAGGGGGGCGAGGGCGTCATCTTCATCGTTGGCTTGCCGCGCTCGGGCACCACGCTGCTGGAACGGCTCCTCGTACAGCACGCTGACGCCCGTTCGGCGGGGGAGCTGATGGACTTCGGTGCACTGCTGGGAACTGCAACGTCACGCATCGCGTCAAGCAACCCGGCGCTGACGGCGGGGCAGGCGTCGCGGCAGATCGATTTTGCCGCGCTCGGTGACGATTACCTGCGCGGCGCGCGTGAGGTTGTTCATGGACACCCGCTGTTGATCGACAAGATGCCGATCAACTATCTCTACTGCGGAATGATCGCAGCGGCCTTGCCAAAGGCGCGCATCATCCATCTGGTCCGGGATCCGCTCGATACTTGCTACGCCATCTACAAAACCCTGTTCTACAACGCGTATCCATTCTCGTACGCGCTGGACGAAATTGGCGAGTATTACCTGGCATATCAGCAGACGATGCGTCATTGGCATGCGCTGCTGCCGGGGAAGATCCTGGACGTGCACTACGAAGAACTGGTGCGCGATACAGACAGCCAGATTGCTCGGGTAGTGCAGTGGTGTGGGCTTGCCTCGCGCGAGGCCGTGCCCGAGATGGCAGATGTGGCTTTCGTCACCGCAAGTGCGGCTCAAGTGCGCGGAGAGGTGCATCAGCGCTCGGTACATGGCTCACGTCGGCATCTGTCTGGGCTCGACGCGCTCGTGCAACGGCTACAGGCGGCAGGGGTTGCAGTGCCAGCTGCAAGGTGAGCGGTGCATCGACCGACACAGACGGTTGCTCAATTGCTCGATAAGCAATGCGAACCACTCGCTGTGTGACCTGCGCACCGTTTTGGGGCTTTTGCGCACTCTTTCGGAGCATTGCTGAACAGGGCTTTAATTTTCTTTGACATCGACTTAGCATCGGCTTGGCAGCGTTTTTAGGGCGCCTATTTCGCCCCCGCTAGCCAATGTGGTCAGCGCCGTTTGATGCGCTCGCCTGCGTCGTCGCAGTGGTTGCGTACTTGCCGCTCCCGGTGGCAGGTCTTGCCCTGCGCCACCCGTTCGCACTGTCGGAGAGAGAGATGAGATTGAAGACCACCAAGTTGCGCGATGCCATCAGGGTATCGCTCGCGGTTGGCGCCGCTGCCCTGGCGTTCACAGGTAGCGCGATGGCGCAGGAGCAGCCATCGATGGATGCCAAGAGCCTGGACACGGTCAACGTCACCGGTACGCGCATCAAGAGCCAGACGATGACTGCCTCCAGCCCCGTGGCAGAAATCAACAAGGAAGAATTTCAGTACACCGGCGCGACCAAGGTCGAAGATCTGATCAATCAATATCCCCAGCTTTCCGCAAGCTTCGACAACTTTGCCAACAACGGTTCGGATGGATATGCAACCGTCGATCTGCGTGGCTTGGGTGCGCAGCGGACCCTGACGTTGGTCAACGGCAGGCGTATCCCCAAGGGCATCGGCGAAAGCCCGGATATCAGCATCATTCCCGCCGCACTGGTGCGCAGGGTGGATGTTCTCACTGGCGGTGCGTCTGCGGTGTACGGGTCGGACGCTGTCGCCGGCGTGGTCAACTTTGTGTTGGACGACGAGTTTGAAGGTGTCAGTGTCGACATGGGCTACAACGCCTTTCAGCACGACAACGGCAACAAGTTGATGCGCGGCCTGATGGATGATGCCGGGTACGATTATCCAACGGGCAATTCCGGCTTTGATGGTATTTCCCGCAATGTGGATCTGGCGATCGGCGGCAGTTTCGGTGAATCGGGTCATGCGACCGCCTGGGCAACCTGGCGCGAAAATGATCCTTTGTTGCAAGGGCAGCGTGATTACTCTGCCTGTGCATTGAGCAACGGGGGCACTGCCTGCGGCGGCTCGGCGACTGCGGACCCTGCCAATTTTTACGTCGTTGCGCCGTCGGCGGGCGCCTTCTATGTGCAGCCTTCCGCAGGCGGAACCTGGTCGCAGGTCGCTTCGCCCAATCTCTACAATTTTGCGCCGTTGAATTACTACCAACGGCCTGACACGCGGTACACGGCTGGCAGCAGCATCAAGTACGAGGTCAATGAGCACTTCAAACCGTACCTCGAGACCCTCTTTGTCAATCGCAAGAGTTCGACCCAGATTGCCCCATCGGGTGCATTCTTTACCGACCTCAACGTCAACTGCGCAACATCGGTGATCGGTAGCCTGTGTAACGACGTAGGGATTACCGACGACGAATTCACGGTCTACGTTGCCAAGCGCAACGTCGAAGGTGGCCCGCGCATTACCGATTCAGACACAAACAGTTTCAGCATCACCACCGGTGCACAGGGCGATATCAATGACAACTGGTCGTACGACGCCTCCTTTACCTATAACCGCAGTACCACCAAGTCGGAAAACATCAACGACTTTGTCACTACCCGCGTGCGCGACGCACTCTTGGGCTGCCAGCCTGGCGCGTTCGACGGATGCGTGCCGTACAGCGTCTGGAACGACAGCGTGACCGCTGCGGAGGCAGAAGCGCTACAGGGCGTCGGTATCGTCAATTACGAAACATCGATGCGCGTGTTCAATGCCTATGTGACCGGCAACTTCGGTTACAGCCTGCCGTGGGCCGGCGACAACCCCATCAGCGTGGTTGGTGGCGTGGAAACCCGGACTGAAACCTTCAAACGCGTCGCCGATAGCAATATGCAGACCGGCAACTTCACCGGTCTGGGCGGCCCGACATCCAATGTATCCGGCGATATCAGCGTCAAGGAATTGTTCCTGGAAGGCGCGGTGCCACTTCTGGCCAACGCAGGCAGCCTGGATCACCTGGATATGCAGCTTGGCTATCGCTACTCGGACTACGACATTTCCGGGGGTGTCAGCACTTACAAGGCGGGTCTGGGTGCGACATTCGTCGATGGCAAATACCACCTACGTGCAGGTTGGAACCGTGCAATCCGCGCGCCGAACGTCACCGAGTTGTACAACGAAAATACGATCGGGCTGTGGAGCGGTAGCGACCCCTGCGCTGGCGCCAATCCAACCTTTACCCAGGCCCAGTGCGCCAACACCGGTGTGACGGCCGCGCAATACGGCCGTGTAGCGGCAAATCCAGCAGGGCAGTACAACGAAATCGGTGGTGGCAATACCGCTTTGCAACCGGAAACGGCCAACACCTGGACGGTCGGCTTCGCGGCCAGCCCGATCAAGGGGCTCGATCTGAGCGTGGACTATTACGACATCAAGATCGACGACGCTATCCGTGCCATCGGTTCTTCCAACATCCTGACCGCATGCGGTGTCACCGGTAATGCAGACATTTGCAGTCGCGTCCGCCGCAATGCTACGACCGGCGATCTGTTCCGCGGAAGCGACCCGGATGTCTCCGGCCTGATCTTCAATTCCCAGGACAATTTCGGCTCCTTGCACTTCCAGGGTATCGATCTGACCGCGTCGTATGCATGGAGTGTCGGCCCGGGCCGCCTGACTGCTTCGATGATGGGCAGCTATGCCCTCAAGCAGGAATACGAGCCGGTTCCGGGTGTGCAGGAAGTGACCTACGACTGTGCTGGCGTGGTCAACGTGGCCTGCAACAGTGCGGAGTGGCGGCATGTGCTGAGCACGCGCTACAACTTCGACCGCTACACCGTCAGTCTGCGTTGGCGCTATATCGGTGAACTGGACTACCAGAACACCGACGGAACCCCAGGCACAACCGACGTGCGCCTGGTGAACCAGGACAACAAGGTGTCGGCGTACAACTACTTCGACCTGTCTGGTTCGATGCAGTTGGGCGACTACGTCACCTGGACGCTGGGCGTCAACAACATCGCCGACAAGGAACCGCCGCTGGTAGGGGGCAGCCTGACCTTCAACGGCAACTCCCTGGGTGGATACGACCAGGCGGGTCGTTACATCTTCACTAGCGTGGGTCTGCGCTTCTAACTTGAGTTGCTGTACTGGTCAACAAAGAACGGCGAGCCTAGGCTCGCCGTTCTTTGTTCAGTGGTGATGGCCCGCTCGATCGTTGTGCCGCCGCGGCTTGACTCGACATCAGCCGATCATCAATCAGTTCGCGCGCTTTCGCAGGCAGAATCCCGGTGCTGCAGGCTTATGCCACCGGCTCCCGCAACACCGGCGACTCCCAACCCGGCCGCGGTGCAAAGCGCTCGCCATACCGCGTCTGTAAGGCATGCAGGCGGGCCAGCAGCGCGTCTGCACCGACGCTGCGGATGTGCTGGATCGGGCCGCCGCGGAAGGGCGCAAAGCCGGTGCCGAAGATCACGCCGGCATCGAGCAGGTCCGCATCGGTCACCACGCCTTCGTGCAGGCAGGCCACCGCTTCGTTGAGCAATGGCAGGATCAGGCGGTCTTCCAGATCCGCTGGCACCTCGTAGCCGCTGGCAACCTCGGGTTTGACCGCGCGGCCGTTTTCCCATTTGTACAAGCCCTGGCCGTCCTTCTTGCCGCGCTTGCCGGCCTCTACCGTGGCCAGTGCTGCCGGGATCGGCAGACCCAGGAACGGGGCGAGCTCGGCACCGACGCCGGCGGCCACGTCCAGGCCCACGGTGTCGATCAATTCGATCGGCCCCATCGGCATGCCGAACTTCACCGCGGTCTTGTCCAGCACCGGTCCGGGAATGCCCTCGGCATACGCGGTGGCCGCTTCCAGCAAGTACGGGAACAGCACGCGGTTGACCAGGAACCCCGGCGTGCCGGCGACCGGCACCGGGAATTTGTCCAGCGCCTTGCAGAACGCGGCCAGCCGCGCCACGTTGGCCGGATCCAGCCCGTCGTGCTGCACGATTTCCACCAGCGGCATCATCGCCACCGGGTTGAAGTAGTGCAGGCCGGCAAACTGCGCCGGGCGCTGGATGTGCCCACGCAACTCGGTCAATGGAATCGAGGAGGTGTTGGTGGTGAGTAGCGCATCCGGCTTGAGTTGCGGCTCGATGCTCTGGTAGAGGTCGCGCTTGGCTTGCGGATTTTCGATGATGGCCTCGATCACCAGATCCGCCTGCGCGACGCCCGCGCCGGCCAGATCGCCGCGCAGACGCGCGGCCACCGCGGGGCGCTTGGTCTCGTCCTTCACGCGCTTGCCAAACAGTTCGCCGCCGCGCGCCAGGGCGGTATCGATGAAGCGCTGTTCGCGGTCCTGCAGCGTGACCTCGAAGCCCTTGTAGGCCGCCCACGCAGCGATATCGCCGCCCATCACGCCGGCACCGACGACATGCACGTGGCGGATGGCCGGCAAGCCGGTGTCCTTGCCGCCAAGGGCCTTGAGCCGCTCGGTCAGGAAGAAGATGCGGATCAGATTGCGCGCCGCCGGCGTACTGGCCAGCTTGACCACTGCCTTGCGTTCGGCCGCCAGGCGGGCCTGGATCCCGCCGCCACCGGCGCGCTCCCAGGTGGCGATCAACGCATACGGCGCGGGATAGTGTTCCTTGCGGGCCTTGCGCGCGACCTGCTTGCGCATCTGCGGTGCCAGCAGCTTGCGCGCGAGCAGGGTGTTGGTCGCCCAGGCGGTGGCGCGTTGCTTGAACGGGCGCGTGGTGCCGGCCAATGCCAGCGTCGCAGCCACATCCACCAGCACCGCCGGTGCGGCAACCTTGTCGACCAGGCCCATCGCCCGCGCAGCCTTGGCCGACACCGTGCGCCCGGTGAGCATCAAGTCCATTGCCGCCGGTGCCCCGATCAGGCGCGGCAAGCGGGCGCTGCCGCCCCAGCCGGGAAAGATGCCGAGCTTGGTTTCCGGCAGCCCGATACGCGTGCTGCCATCGTCCGAGGCCACCCGGTAGCGGCAGGCTAGTGCAATTTCGGTGCCGCCGCCCATGCAGAAGCCGTGGATGGCGGCCACCGTGGGGCAGGGCAGTTCGGCCAGTTTCTGGAACACCTGCTGGCCGCGCCGAATTGCGTCGTTGACGGTGCCGCGGCGGTCGAACTCCTGGAATTCCTTCAGGTCGGCGCCGGCGATGAAGCCATTGGCCTTGGCCGAGCGCAGCACCACGCCCTTAGGCGGATCCAGTGCCAGGCGTTCGATGACATCGCCCAGTTCGAGCAGCACGTCCTGCGAGAAGGCGTTGACTGCCGCGCCCTGACGGTCGAGGCTGAGCACGAGCACGCCGTCCTCGCGCAGGTCTGCCTGCCAATGGCTGAATCGGAGCCCGTCGAAACCTGGAAGCATGCGGTTGGCCATCCGGCGATATAAGGAAAGGCCGTTATCATCCAGAGGTTGTTTCCTTCACGTCAAATACCCATACCTGTCGCAGGACGGTGCCGGCCCAGTGCAAGGCGTCGCCAGCGACACGTCGGCGACGCTGTTTGCGGCAGCGCTGCGATCGTTTGGATCGGTAGGAACTTTTCTTTTCAATGGCGGTCTCATTGCCCGACTTCGGTGGGCAGACAGGAGTGCGGCCCGACATGGCCGAAGTCGATACACCTCAGGAGCTGGATCTGGAACTGGTCCGGCGTGTGCAGCGCGGCGAGAGCGCGGCGTTCGATGTGTTGGTGCGCAAGTACCAGCACCGGATCGTCGCCCTGATCGGGCGCTACATCGCCGACTGGAGCGAATGCCAGGACGTGGCCCAGGATACGTTTGTGCGCGCTTACCGCGCGATCAACAGTTTTCGTGGCGACGCCCAGTTCTATACGTGGCTGCACCGCATTGCCGTGAACACTGCCAAGAACCACCTGGTTGCGCACAATCGCCGCCCGCCCACCGATGACATCGACGTCAGCGACGCCGAACAATTCGATGGTGCGACCCGCTTGCGCGACACCGACACCCCGGAGCGCGAATTGATGCGACAGGAGCTGGAACAAACGGTGATGCGTGCGGTCCAAGCCTTGCCGGAAGAACTCCGGTCGGCCATCACCCTGCGCGAGGTGGAAGGGCTGAGTTACGAGGAGATCGCGCGAAAGATGGATTGCCCGATCGGAACGGTGCGCTCGCGCATCTTCCGGGCGCGCGAGGCCATCGACATCGAGCTACGGCCTCTGCTGGAGACCGAAAGCGCTACCCGTGAGCGACACCGTGTATGACCAATAACCCTGACATGTCCACCACCGACAAGTTCGAACGTCATTACCGCCAGCAGCTGTCCGCGCTGGTGGATGGCGAGCTGAGTGCCGAGGAGTCGCGCTTTTTGCTGCGGCGCTTGGCCCATGACGAAGAGTTGGCCGGCTGCCAGGAGCGCTGGCAGCTCTGCGGCGATGTGCTGCGCGGCGCGGCAATTGCCCCGGCGCCGCTGGACTTCGCCGCCAAGGTGCGCGCTGCCGTGGCCGAAGAACCGGCACCTGCCGCGGCGCCGGCGGCCCGCCCTGCTGCGCGCTGGCGTTGGGGGGGCGGTGCTGCGCTGGCGGCATCGGTCGCCGCAATCGCCTTGTTCGTGTCCCGCGAGCGGCTGCCTGAGGTGGCCGCGCCCGCGCCCGCCGAGCAGGTGTTCGCCACCACTGCACAGCTGCCCGCATCCACTCCCGCCCCACAGGCGCCGAAGGCCCCGGATGCGCCGGACGACGTGGTTGCCCTGGCGGCGGCCGTGCCCGCGGCGGCGCTGGCCTCGGCCCGGCGTGGCGCGGCGACCCGCAATCAGCAGGTCGCTCGCAGCGTGGCGGCGCGCAACCAGGAGGCACCGGCCCGGATGGTGGCCTCGGCTGCGGCCCCGGCTGCAACGCCTGCGGTCGCCTCGCCGGCGGCAGCAAACCCGTTCACGCATCCTGAAACCACGTTGCAGGCCCGCCCGTGGCCGCGTGCCGCGCTGGCGGGGTCGGGCGAAAGCCCGCTCAACGCCAGCTTCAGTCAAAGCCGGCAGGCGCCAGCGTTCTATCCGTTCGAGCCCGCCCCGCAGGCGGCCGCTGCGGCAGGCCGGGCACAGCCGGCCCCGCCACCGCAGGACTGATGTTTTCGCCGTTCCTCACCCGTTCGGCATCCATGCTCCCGTTACCGTGTCCGGCCCGTGCAATCGCTCGGGTCTGGACCCTTGTCGCCCTGCCATCGGAGGCAACCTGATGAATCACCGCATCCGCACCCAGATGTTCGGCCTGTTGGCCATGATCCTGCCGTTGGCTGCCTGCGCGCAGCAACCCGAAGCGCCAGCCAAGACCAGCGCGCCGATCGCGGCCAACCGCAGCACCACGCCGGCGCCGCAGCTGGTGGCGGGCTTGCCGGATTTCACCAATCTGGTCGAGCAGGTCGGCCCGGGCGTGGTCAATATCGAAACCACGATCACCCGCAAGGACGCCATGGCGCGCTCGCAGCGCGGCGGTCCGGGCGGGCGTGGCGGCGGCGCGATGCCCGACGACGAGCAGATGCCGGAGTTTTTCAAGCGCTTCTTCGGCCCGGATTTCCAGATGCCGGGCGGCCCGCGTCAGGGGCCGGGGCAGGGCGATGATGATGGCGGCATCGCCGGCAAGTCGATGGGGTCGGGCTTCATCATTTCCGCCGACGGCTATGTGCTGACCAATCATCACGTGGTGGATGGCGCCAGCGAGGTGACCGTCAAGCTCACCGACCGTCGCGAGTTCAAGGCCAAGGTGGTTGGCAGCGACGAGCAGTTCGACGTGGCCCTGCTCAAGATCGAGGCCAAGGGCCTGCCGACCGTGCGCATCGGCGATTCCAACACGCTCAAGCCGGGCCAGTGGGTGGTGGCGATCGGTTCGCCGTTCGGGCTGGATCATTCGGTCACCGCCGGCATCGTCAGCGCCACCGGTCGCAGCAATCCATACGCCGACCAGCGCTACGTGCCATTCATCCAGACCGACGTGGCGATCAACCAGGGCAACTCCGGTGGCCCGCTGCTCAATACCCGTGGTGAGGTGGTCGGCATCAATTCGCAGATCTTCTCCGCCTCCGGCGGCTACATGGGGATTAGCTTCGCGATCCCGATCGACCTGGCTTTCAGTGCGGCCGAGCAGATCAAGGCCACCGGCCACGTGAGCCGCGGCATGCTGGGCGTGGCCGTCGGTCCGATCGATACGCTGAAGGCGCAAGGCCTGGGCCTGCCGGATACGCGCGGCGCGCTGGTCAACGACATCCCCGCCGGCAGCCCGGCTGGCAAGGCCGGCATCGAGGTGGGTGATGTGATCCGCTCGGTCAACGGAAAGGAGATCGCGGTGGCCAGCGACCTGCCGCCGATGATCGGCCTGATGCCGCCGGGCACCAAGGTCAGCTTGAACGTGCTGCGCGACGGCAAGCCGCGCCAGGTCACCGTCACCCTGGGCACGCTGGAAAACGAGTCTGGCAGTAGCGCCCCGCGTACCGCGGCCGACGACAGCAAGCCGTCCGCGCCGGCCAGTGTGGAGCTGCTGGGCCTGCAGGTTGCGGACCTGACCGCCACCGAGCGCAGTCGCATGGGTCTGGAAGCGGGTGAGGGTGTGCACATTGCCTCGGTCACCGGCTCGGCTGCACGCAGTACCCAGCCGCCATTGGCTCCGGGCCTGGTGATCGCCCGGGTCGGCCGCACCAAGGTCGGCAGCGTTGCCGAGCTGAACCGTGCGCTGGCCAGCTACAAGAAGGGCGACGTGGTGATGCTGCTGGTCACCGATGGCAAGGCCACCAGCTATGTGGCGTTGAAGGCGGGCGGCTGAGACGCAGGGAATCGGGAGTTGGGAGTGGGGAATCGGAAACAGCGGCAGGTCATGCCGTCTGCTCTTACGATTCTCCATTCCCGATTCCCCAATCCCGGCCTGGCGGGCCAAGCCGTGCGATAATGTGGCGTTACCCTGACGACGGCACCGCCGGCGCCCACCTCAATGTCCTCTGATTCAATGCGGAACATCCGCAACTTCTCCATCATTGCCCACGTCGACCACGGGAAATCCACCCTGGCCGACCGGATCATCCAACTGTGCGGCGGACTGCAGGCGCGCGAGATGGAAGCCCAGGTGCTCGACTCCAACCCGATTGAGCGCGAACGTGGCATCACGATCAAGGCGCAGTCGGTGTCCTTGCCGTACACGGCAAAGGACGGGCAGACCTATTTCCTGAACTTCATCGACACCCCTGGGCACGTGGACTTCTCCTATGAAGTCAGCCGCTCGCTGGCGGCCTGCGAAGGTGCATTGCTGGTGGTGGACGCGGCGCAAGGCGTGGAAGCGCAGTCGGTCGCCAACTGCTACACCGCCGTGGAGCAGGGCCTGGAAGTGGTGCCGGTGCTCAACAAGATCGACCTGCCCACCGCCGATATCGAGCGGGCCAAGGCCGAAATCGAGGCGGTGATCGGCATCGACGCCGAGGATGCGGTGGCGGTCAGTGCCAAGACCGGCCTCAATATCGATCTGGTGCTCGAAGCGATCGTGCACCGGATTCCGCCGCCCAAGCCGCGCGATACCGACAAGCTGCAGGCGTTGATCATCGACTCGTGGTTCGACAACTACTTAGGTGTGGTGTCGCTGGTGCGCGTGATGCAGGGCGAGATCAAGCCGGGCAGCAAGATCCAGGTGATGTCCACCGGCCGTACACATCTGGTCGACAAGGTCGGCGTGTTCACCCCCAAGCGCAAGGAGCTGGCGTCACTGGGCGCCGGCGAAGTGGGCTGGATCAATGCCTCGATCAAGGACGTGCACGGCGCGCCGGTCGGCGACACCCTCACCCTGGCGGCCGACCCGGCGCCGCACGCATTGCCCGGTTTTCAGGAAATGCAGCCGCGCGTGTTCGCCGGCTTGTTTCCGGTCGATGCCGAGGACTACCCGGATCTGCGCGAAGCGCTGGACAAGCTGCGTCTGAACGATGCCGCGTTGCGCTTCGAGCCGGAAAGCTCCGAGGCGATGGGCTTCGGATTCCGCTGCGGCTTCCTAGGCATGCTGCACATGGAAATCGTGCAGGAACGGCTGGAGCGCGAGTACAACCTCAATCTGATTTCGACCGCGCCGACGGTGGTCTATGAGGTGCTCAAGACCGACGGCACCATCATCCCGATGGACAATCCGTCCAAGCTGCCGCCGCTCAACCACGTGGAAGAGATCCGCGAGCCGATCATCCGCGCCAATATCCTCACCCCGCCCGATTACGTCGGCAACATCATCACTCTGTGCGAAGAAAAGCGCGGCAGCCAGATCGGCATCAACTACCTGGGCAGCCAGGTGCAGATCAGCTACGAGCTGCCGATGGCCGAAGTGGTGCTGGACTTCTTCGACAAGCTCAAGTCGGTCAGCCGCGGCTATGCCTCGCTGGACTATCACTTCCTGCGCTTCCAGGTCGGCCCGTTCGTGCGCGTGGACACGCTGATCAACGGCGACAAGGTCGATGCGCTGAGCATCATCGTGCACCGCAGCTACGCCGATCGGCGCGGCCGCGAGCTGTGCGAAAAGATGAAGGAGCTGATCCCGCGGCAGATGTTCGACGTGGCAATTCAAGCCGCCGTCGGCTCGCAGATTATCTCGCGTTCTACGGTCAAGGCGATGCGCAAGAACGTGTTGGCCAAATGCTATGGTGGCGACGTTTCGCGCAAGAAAAAGCTGCTGGAAAAGCAGAAAGAAGGCAAGAAGCGCATGAAGCAGGTCGGCCGCGTGGAGATTCCGCAGGAGGCCTTCCTGGCCGTTCTGCAGATGGATAAGTAGCTGGGATTTGGGATGCGTGATTCGGGATTGGCAACGACGCGCCAGCCCTGAGCTTTTGCGAATCCCTAATCTCCAATCCCGAATCCTGTTCCGAAGGAACCCGAATGAAATGGTTTGAAATCGCCCTGGTTGTTTTGACACTGGGCACCGGCTTCATCTGGCTGCTGGACAAGCTGTTCCTGGCCAAGCGCCGCGCGGCGCGCGCCGGTCTGCTGGACAGCGAGCCGGCGATCATCGACTACTCGCGTGCGTTCTTTCCGGTGCTGGCGGTGGTGCTGATCCTGCGCAGCTTCGTGGCCGAGCCGTACAAGATTCCGTCCAGCTCGATGATGCCCAATCTGCTCATCGGCGATTTCATCCTGGTCAACAAGTTCGCTTACGGCTTCCGTTTGCCGATCACCAACACCAAGTTCATCCCGACCGGTGAACCCAAGCGCGGCGACGTGGTGGTGTTCAAGCCGCCGCATGCGCCGGACCAGAACTGGATCAAGCGCGTGGTCGGCCTGCCGGGCGACAAGATCGGCTTCCACGGCGACACGCTGTACATCAACGACAAGCCGATGCGCTACACCGTCAAGGGCGAGTACATCGGCAAGGGCAAGGGCGCCGAGATGACCGGTACCACGCTGCTGGTGGAAGACCTGCCCGGGCGGACCCACACCGTGCTGGAGTGGGTAGACCGCAACATGCCGGCTGGCCAGGGTGACTGGACGGTGCCGGCAGACAGCTATTTCGTGATGGGGGACAATCGCGACAATAGCGAGGACAGCCGATTCTGGACGCAGACGCACTTCCTGCCGGAGGCCAATCTTCGCGGCAAGGCGTTCCTGATCTGGCTCAATTGTGAAGGGTGGTTCTGCAAGGGGAGTTTCGATCCATCGCGGATCGGGACTGGAATCCAGTAAATGCACGCGGTGCGTGCCGGGGGACACACAATGAAGCGCAAGCAAAGCGGTATGACGTTGACGTCGTTCGTGGTGGTGCTGGCGGTGGTGGGGTTTGCGTTGTATCTGGGGATGAAGTTGTTCCCGATGTATCAGGAATATTACGCAGTCCGTACGTCGATGAAGGGACTTGCGAATGAAGCGGGCAGTGCCGACATGGACCCGTCCAAATTGCAGGACATGTTCTTCAAGCGGCTCGATATCAACTCCTCCGAGAGCGTCAAGCCAGGGAACGTCAAGTTCGAGCGCATCGAAGGCGGCTGGCGGATGAAGGTCAATTACGAAGTGCGGCGTGAGCTGGTCGGCAATCTCGATGTTGTCGGCAAGTTCGACACCGAGCAGGATCTGACGAGGCGTGGTGTCGAATAGAACTTTCCAGCGCGGTGATCCGATCGGGCATGCGTTTGCCGATCCGGGTCTGCTCGCCCAGGCGCTGCGTCATCGCAGCGCCGGGACGCCGCATAACGAGCGTCTGGAATTCCTTGGCGATGGCATCGTCAATCTGCTGATCGCCGAGGCGTTGTATCAGCGCTGGCCCAAGGCCGATGAAGGCGCCTTGACCCGCGCGCGCGCCGAGCTGGTGCGCGAAGGCGCGCTGGCTGTCATCGGCCGCACCCTCAACCTGGGCGAGCGCTTGACGCTGGGCCCGGGCGAATTGAAATCCGGCGGGCATCGCCGCGATTCGATCCTGGCCGACGCGGTCGAAGCGATCGTTGCGGCGATCTATCTGGACTGCGGGTTCGAGCGTTGCCGCGCGGTGGTGCTGCCCTGGTTCGAGCCGTCGCTGGCCGCGCTGCCGGTCGGCAAGGCCGAGAAAGATCCCAAGACCCGGCTGCAGGAATGGCTGCAGGCACGGCAATTGCCATTGCCGCAGTACGCCCTGATCAGCGAAAGCGGCGACGAACACGCCAAGCAGTTCCATGTCGCCTGCATCCTTGAGCAGCCAGCCGCCCGTGCCGAGGGGCAGGGCACGTCTCGTCGGCTTGCCGAGCAACAGGCCGCAGCCACCGTCATCGCACAACTGGATTCGAACACGTGAGCGAAACCTCTCCCCACCGCAGCGGCAGCGTTGCCGTGATCGGCCGTCCCAATGTCGGCAAGTCCACCCTGACCAATGCGCTGGTTGGCGC
The DNA here is from genome assembly GCF_030208815.1 of Xanthomonas sp. fls2-241-TYG-148. Taxonomy (NCBI): domain Bacteria; kingdom Pseudomonadati; phylum Pseudomonadota; class Gammaproteobacteria; order Lysobacterales; family Lysobacteraceae; genus Xanthomonas; species Xanthomonas sp. fls2-241-TYG-148. Next base: position 696,307 of record NZ_JARVTE010000001.1, on the reverse strand, counting down.
CAAGGTCAGCATCGTCTCCAATCGGCCGCAGACCACGCGCCACCGTCTGTTGGGCATTGCCACCTTCCCGGAAGGCCAGCTGATGCTGGTCGATACACCCGGACTGCACCGCGAGCAGAAGCGCGCGATGAACCGGGTGATGAATCGCGCCGCACGCGGTTCGCTGGAAGGCGTGGATGCCGCGGTGCTGGTGATCGAGGCAGGCCGCTGGGACGAAGAAGACACCCTGGCATTCCGCGTGCTCAGCGATGCGGACGTGCCGGTGGTGCTGGTGGTCAATAAAGTGGACCGGCTCAAGGACAAGACCGCGCTGTTCCCGTTCTTGGCGCAGGTCAGCGAAGGGCGCACGTTCGCCGCCGTGCATCCGGTCTCGGCGCTCAAGCGCAAGGGCCTGGAGGCGTTGGTGAGCGACCTGCTCAAGCTGGTGCCCGAAGCCGAGGCGATGTACGGCGAAGACGAAATCACCGATCGCAGCCAGCGTTTTCTGGCCGGCGAACTGGTGCGCGAGCAGCTGATGCGCCAACTGGGCGAAGAACTGCCGTATGCCACCACCGTGGAGATCGAACGCTTTGCCGAGGACGGTGCGCTGCTGCGCATCGGCGCGGTGATCTGGGTCGAGCGCGAGGGCCAGAAGGCCATCGTGATCGGCAAGGGCGGCACTCGCCTGAAAGACATCGGCGGCAAGGCGCGCCTGCAGATGGAGCGCTTGTTCGGTGCCAAGGTGTTCCTGGAAACCTGGGTGCGCGTGCGCGAAGGCTGGTCGGATGACGAGGGCGCGCTTAAGGCATTCGGGTACGGCGACTAATCTTTGAATCAACAGGGAGGTGCACGATGTGGCTGAAGAAAGCGAGCTTTAGTGGACTGAGGTTTTTTGGCGTCGTCAGGATGGTGGCTAGCGTGCTGGTGCTTGGGTTGCTGCCCTTTGCAGTGAATGCTCAGACTTTCCCATGCTCGAACACTCCCGGACCGGGCGAGCGAATGGTGGGGACGGCACCTGGTGGTCCCGGTCTTGCACCTACACCGCTATGCGTGCGTGATGGTGCTGCCTCGACAGGCGCGGCGCAGCCAGAATATGACCCGCTCAAGGCACGCGCGACCGCTGCCCTGGGTATGGCGCAGATGCTCTTGAGCGAGAAAGCCAAGCTTGCGAGTGATCCGAATTATCAGCGTTTTCGCAAGGGCTTCTGGCAGCACTTCGACCCTAGTGCCGACGCGAAGCCTGGCGATAATTGCGTTGCTGCCTACGGTAATCTGCAAGGTATCGTGACCCTGGCCGGCCCTGCAGGCGACTACCGCCGCGCGTTGATGTCGTTCACCGGCCCCGGATTGCCGCGACCCAAGAAAGACGGCTTGATCAAGGTGGGCCTGGACGGTGGCGATGGAAAGCCGACAACCGTGCGTGCATTTCACTATCTCACTCCGGGTACTGAATTGGTCACGATCGCCTTCGCGGTCCCCAGCGCCGAGGCAATGCTGGGCGGGATAGACGACACGGCGCATTACAGATTACTCATCGACAACAAGCAGGTGTTCGAAATCGAGTGGCACGACGGCCATCAAGCCAGAGATGAATTGAGGCGGTGTATTTCCGCAGGCAGCGCTTCGTAACCGATTGCATCGCTGCATGCGCCCTGTCTGTCGTCCTGGGGAACGTACGAAAGATGCAGCAAGGAGCATTGGCAACTGCACTGCCGGACACATGATGAGCGCATGGCCTGGGCTGGAAGGGCGCAGGTGAGCGCTTGTCTGAAATGCTGATCGAACACGAGCGCGGCTTTGTCCTGCACGTACGCGCGTGGCGCGAGACCAGCTTGCTGGTGGAAGTGCTGACCGAGCAGCACGGGCGCGTGGGATTGCTGGCGCGGGGCGTGCACGGGCCACGCAAGCAGGCGTTGCGCGCTGCGCTGCAGCCGCTGCAATTGATCCAGTTCACCGCGGTGCAGCGCGGCGAGTTGGCGCAGCTGCGCCAGGCCGAGGCCATCGATACCGCGCCGCGGTTGCTTGGCGAAGCGATGCTGGCGGGTTTCTATATCAGCGAACTGTTGCTGCGGCTTGCACCGCGCCATGCGCCGGTGCCGGAGCTGTTCGACTGCTATGCGCAGGCGCGTGCGCACCTGGCTTCCGGTGCCGCGCTGGCATGGGGATTGCGGCAGTTCGAGCGCGACGTGCTCGACGGGCTGGGGTTCGGCTTTGATCTGCAACACGACAGTGACGGCCAGCCGATCGATCCGGCCGCCCGTTACCGGCTCGATCCGCAGGACGGCGCGCGGCGGGTATTGAGCGAGCGGCTGGCGCAGGATCGCCGCGAGACCGTGACTGGTGCGGCGTTGCTGGCGCTGGGCGAGGACCGGGTACCGGCCACCGAGGATATGCCGGGGCTGCGCCGCAGCATGCGCGGAGTCTTGCTGCACCACCTGAGCGGGCGCGGACTCAAGTCCTGGGAGATGCTGGAAGAATTGGCGCGACGCGGCGCGTAGATGGCGTTGCGCCCGGTCGATGCCCGGGGGTGCCCCGGAGATGCCGGCCAGCGGTTCAGTGCAGCAGCGCGGCCACTGCGGCATGGAACTGGTTCTGTGCAATGCGCGACTGCGGATCGCCACGCAGCAACCGCACTGCGCCAGCAAGCCGGGCGGCACCGACAAACCCGCAGCTGGCCTGTAGCCGGTGCAAGTGATTGCGCAGCGCCAGCTCGTCGCTGACCAGCAGCGCCGAATTTACGGCGTCGCGGGTGCCAGGCAGCTCTGCCAGGAACAATTCGCGCAAGGCATTGAGGTGGTGCTGCTGGCCGTTGAGCGCACTCAGTGCGGCGGCCTCGTCCCAGTCGCTGGCGGCGATATCCACCACGCCCACCGGGGCCACGCTGTAGCGACCACGTGCCAGGCCACGGCGTACCGCCTGCAGCAGCCGTTCGGAGGTCAGCGGCTTGACCAGCATTTCCAGAAAGCCGTCCGATTGCAGCCCGCGTTGCATGGCCGCGTTGCCGTCGGCGGTATGCGCCAGGGCGGGGACATCCGGGTGCAGCAGGCGCAGGGCGCGCAACAGGTCGCTGCCGGTGCCGTCTGGGAGGTTGACGTCGATCAGCCACAGGTCATGGCGGCGCGCGCGCGCGCGGTCCAGTGCCGAAGACAAGGAGTCGGCCCAGTCGACCTGGGCGGGCAGGCTTTCGAGCACGGCCTGCAGAAAGCCACGGCTGATCGGGTCGTCCTCGACCAACAGAACGCGCGGCTGGGGTTCCTGACGTGTTGCCATGTTCATGCTGCCTCCTTGTCAGCGTGCCGCGTACTGCGTGTAGCGCGAGCTCCCGAAGTGTGCCCTGGTTTGCGGGGCACGACAATTGCTCGCACCCGTATGGCGACCGGCGGCAATCGCATCTGCGACAATACGCACCCTTTTTGCCCGCAGCTTGTCGCCACGTGGCCAGATCCAGAAACCGTTTCGACCGTACCCCGTTCCAGACCGCGATCACCGACCTGAGCCATGACGGCCGCGGTGTGGCGCGCCGCGATGGCGAGGGCGGCAAGGTCACCTTCATCAGTGGCGCGCTGCCGGGTGAGGTCGTGACCGCCGAGCCCACCGCACGCAGCCGCCATTTCGATGAGGCCAAAACGGTGGAAGTGCTGCAGGCATCGCCGCAGCGGGTGGCGCCGCGCTGCCCGCATTTTGGTGTGTGCGCCGGTTGCGTGCTGCAGCATCTGGAAGAATCGCAGCAGATCGTGGCCAAGCAGCGCGTGCTGATGGACAACCTGGAGCGCATCGGCCACGTCACGCCGCAGACGGTGCTGCCGGCCCTGGTGGGCGATACCTGGGGCTATCGCCGCAAGGGCCGCTTTTCGGTGCGCCGGGTCGAGAAGAAGGACAAGACCCTGGTTGGCTTTCGCGAACTGGACCCGCGCTTCGTGGCCGACCTGTCGGTCTGCTACACGGTGATTCCGCAGATTGGCGAGAAGATTCCGCAGCTGGCGGCGCTGGTCGAAGGCATGGACGGCAAGCGCGACATTCCGCAGATTGAATTCATTGCCGGTGACGATGCCGTGGCGCTGACCATCCGCCACCTGCAGCCGCTCAGCACGCGTGACGAGCAGGCCTTGGTGGAGTTCGCCCAGGCGCACGATTTTGCGATCTTCCTGCAGCCTGGCGGCGTGGACAGTGTGCATCCGTTGTGGCCGCAAGAGGTGCCCTTGTCGTTCCGGTTGCCGCAATGGGATGTGGAGCTTGCGTTTCGTCCGTTGGACTTCATCCAGGTCAATGCTTCGCTCAATCAGAAGATGATTGCCCACGCCTTGACATTGCTCGATGCCAAGCCCGATGACCGGGTACTGGACCTGTTCTGTGGTCTGGGCAATTTCACCCTGCCGCTGGCGCGTACCGTGCGCGAAGTCGTCGGTGTGGAGGGCGACGCCGGGTTGGTGGCGCGCGCACGCGAGAATGCACAGCGCAACGGGCTGGACAATGCGCAGTTCTACGCAGCGGACCTCACACAAGATCAGCGGCAGACTACGTGGATGCGCCAGGGCTTCGACAAGCTATTGCTCGATCCGCCGCGCTCCGGCGCCATCGACGTGTTGCAGCAGCTGCCGCTGAAGCAGTTCAAGCGCATCGTCTATGTGAGCTGCCACCCAGGGTCATTGGCACGCGATGCGGGCTACCTGGTGAACGAGCAGGGCTTCAGCCTGCTCAGTGCCGGTGCGATGGACATGTTCCCGCACACCGCCCATGTGGAAAGCATCGCGGTGTTTGAGACGCGCTAGCGCGAGGCTTGCGCGTTTGCGTCACGCGTCACGTGTGCTGATCCGAAGCGTACCTGCACTGGCAGCTGATGCTGCACACATCCCGGTCGGGATGTGTGTGGGCCATTCCACGCACGCACCCAGTGATGGCGAGCGCGTCGGAACTACTGCAGCGAGGCGCGTACGCCGCAGTCAGTCGGTGTGCGGGGTGGCGTTCTGCCACTGCCCATCGACCAGGGCGAACTGCATCTGCAATTCGCCGCGCTCGTTGGCAGCACTGGCCTGGACAGTGCAGGCAACCACCGGTGCGTGCTCGGAGACGGCGCAGCGCTCCACCGCAAGGACCTGCGCCGTGCTGACCGCCTGTTCGAGACTCTTGCGCACAGCTGCATTGCGTTCGGTCACCAGCTTCTTGGAAAAATCTTCCCGTAGCAGCACCTGCACGCGCGCGTTGTCGGGCACCGGTGCGGCGACTTCCATCTCGGTGTCGCTGTGCTGCAACTGCCAGCCGTTGGCGGTTGGCAGGAATCGCAGTGCCATGTGCTTTTCGCTGGGTCCGGCCTGTCCGGTGACGAGGCAATCGACTGCGCCTGGGGTCGTCTGCTCCGCGGCGGGCAGGCAGCCAATTAGAGCCGTCAAACGTGGGCGAAACAGCTCACCCATCACGTCATCGCCCTGGTCGGGGTTGCCTGCCGCGTCCTTCTGCATCGCTGTGTCCAGCGCGGCTTGGGCCTGTGCGAGCGAGGGCGCTGCGGCCGCGGCGCTGGCACCGCTGGCGGCGAGCAGCAGTGCTGTGGCAAGAACGATCTGCGGTGTGTAACGGCGACGGCCTGTCATGGCGTGCATCCTTTCATTGGGGGCGCGGAGTGTAGGTGGGTGGCTCCCACAATAGCCAGGCATTTTTCCGCGCGGCCGGCCATACTTGCCTTCATGGGTATCGAAATCGAACGCAAATTTCTGGTGACCGGCGACGGCTGGCGTACCGCCACGCATGCGGTCATCCCGATGGCGCAGGGCTATATCAACGACCAGGCGTCGCTGCGCAGTGGTGCGCAGAATGCCTCGGTGCGTGTGCGCCTCCAGGGCGATGCGGCATTCCTCAACCTCAAGTCGCGCGAGCTCGGGCATACCCGTCAGGAGTTCGAATATCCGATTCCGCTCGACGATGCGCGCGCGTTGCTCGCGTTGTGTGTGGGTGGGCTGATCGACAAGCGCCGGCATCTGGTTGAGTACGCCGGGCATGTGTGGGAAGTGGACGAATTCCTGGGTGACAACGCCGGGCTGGTGGTGGCGGAGGTCGAGCTGGAGCACGCCGAAGAAGCGCTGCAATTGCCAGACTGGATCGGCGCGGAAGTCACCGACGATGCGCGCTACTACAACCTGGCGTTGGCATCGCAGCCATTTTCGCAGTGGTCGGTACGCTGAGTTCCACCGGCCGCAAGGCGCGGGGGATCTGTTCGCGCGGCGCAGCGTCTATGCTGCAACCTAACTCAACCATGCGATACACACACCCGTCATGAGAATCGATATCTGGTCCGATGTGGTGTGCCCGTGGTGCTGGATCGGCAAACGCCGCTTCGAGCAGGCCGTTGCCACGCTTGGTGAGCGCTTGCCGGCGCTGGAAATCCACTACCACGCCTTCCAGCTGGATCCAGACAGTGGCCTGCAGCCGGTACCCTTGCGCGAGGCCTTGCTGCCGAAGTTCGGCAGCGCCGAACGCACCGAGCAATTGCTGGCGCAGACTCAGCAAACCGCGCGCGCCGAAGGTCTGCCGTTTGATTTTTCGCGTGGGCAGGTACAGGTCACCACCTTGCCCGCGCACCGGCTGATCTGGTTGGCGGCGTGCGAAGGTGATGTCGAGCCGGTGATCGAAGCGCTGTTCCATGCGCACTTTGCCGAAGGCAAGAATCTTGCGGCGGCCGACACCTTGATCGCTGCCGGTGCGGCTGGCGGGTTGGCGCCGGCACGCGTGCAGGCGCTGCTGGCGTCCGACGAGGGCAGTGCGCAGGTCCAGGCGCAGCTGCAGCAGGCCGCGCAGATCGGTATCCGCGCGGTGCCCAGTTTTGTCATCGATGGGCGCAGCCTGCTCCAGGGTGCGCAACCGGCCGATGTCATGGCACAGGCGTTGCTGCAATTGGCCGCCGAATCCGCGTCGGCCGCCGCAACCGGCGATGCCTGCGGCCCGGACGGTTGCGCGATCTGATGCGCGCGGCCGCGGTCGCCACAGCCTGATGCGCGGGCCCCGCACGCGGCGCACGGTGGCGGTGATCGGTGCCGGGCTGGCCGGCCTGCGCTGCGCCAGCGTGCTGCAGGCGGCCGGCTACGCCGTCACGGTCTTCGAGCAGGCACCGGCGCCAGGTGGACGCATGCGCGCACTTGCAGGCCAGCAGTGGCACTGCGATCACGGGGCGCAGTACTTCACTGCGCGTGATCCGGACTTCATGGCGGCGGTAAGGGCGTGGATAGCAAATGACTGTGCTGCGCCATGGCCTGCGCGTCTGGCCAGTTGGGATGGCACCACCCTGCAGCCCTCGCGTGGCACGCTGCAACGCTTTGTCGGAGTGCCGGATATGGCGGCGCCGGCGCGTGCGCTGGCGGTTGGGTTGGACCTGCGTACAAAAACGCGCATCGATGCGCTGCAACGCACCGAACACGGCTGGGCACTGAGAGGTGCTGGTCTGCCAGAAGCCGTGCATACCGAACTGCTGGTGCTGGCGCTGCCCGCGCCGCAGGCCGCTGCGTTGCTGGAGACGGCTGCGAGCGATCTGGCGCGCATTGCTGCCCGCGTCCGCATGCAACCGGCCTGGGCCTTGGTGGCACGTTTTACGGCGCCGGTGGAGGCGGGTTACGACGGGTTGTTCGTCAATGCCGGCCCACTGCGCTGGATCGCCCGCAATTCCAGCAAGCCTGGCCGTGTCGGTGCGGAGACTTGGCTGCTGCACGCCACCGCGCTGTGGAGCCACGCCCATTGGGATGCCACGCCAGCAGAGGTGATCGACCAGCTGCTGCCGGAATTACCGGCGCTCGGCTTACCCGCGCCGCTGGCGTGTGAGGCCTTCTTCTGGGAAGCGGCCAGTACCGAATCCCCGGCCGTGGCCGATGCGTGCGTGTGGGATGCAGCATCGGCGGCAGGGCTGTGCGGCGATTGGTTGGTAGGCGGCAAGGTCGAGGGCGCCTGGCGTAGCGGAACCGCGCTGGCGCAACGCATCTGCGCGTATGACGCAGGCGGTCGCGACTGAATCCATCGGCTGCCACTGCGCGTATTGCAGGGAAGAGGTTTGGGAGCACAGCCGCATGGCGGATCAGGTTGAGCGGGCATATCGCGATGACGGAATGCGAAGCCGCACGCATTGCGTGACGGAGCAAGCAGCATGCACATCCCGCATCGGAAACGAGTCGCGTGCCGCCGATGCGTGAACACGATGCAGGCGGTGCAGACACGGGCGCCGAACCGCAGCGCTGGGTGCCGGCGCATACGCTGCGCCTGGTGCTGGGCGACCAGCTCAATCCGCTGCACAGCTGGTTCGAGACGCCCAACGCCAGTGTGGTCTACGTGCTGATGGAGGTGCGTGCGGAAACCGACTACGTGTTGCATCACGCGCAAAAAATCCTGGCGATTTTCGCGGCAATGCGCGCGTTCGCCGCGCGCTTGCGGCAGGCCGGGCACCGCGTGCGTTACGTCAGCATCGACACGCCCAGCAATCGCCAGTCGATCACCGCCAATCTGGAAGCGTTGATGGTGCATTACCGCGCCAAGTGGCTGGAATACCAGGCGCCGGACGAGTGGCGCCTGGATGAACTGCTGGAGCAGTGGTGCGCAGCCCAGCCGTTTGCCAGCCGCATGGTGGGCAGCGAACATTTCCTGACCGAGCGCGAGGACGTGGCCGGGTGCTTCGATGCGCGTGCAGCCTGGCGCATGGAAGTGTTCTATCGCCACATGCGGCGACGGCATCGCATCCTGCTGGATCACGCGGGCGCACCGGAAGGCGGGCGTTGGAACTTCGACCATGACAATCGCGCGCCGTGGCCGGGCGACCCGCCGGCACCGGCAGACTGGCGCATGACCCACGACCACGCCGCACTCTGGCAGACCATCGAAGCAGCCGGCGTGCGCAGTTTCGGTGCGCCGCAGGCTGATGCCTTGCCCTGGCCGCTGCACCGCGACGAAGCGCTGCAGCAGCTGGACGACTTCATCACACACGCGCTGCCGCACTTCGGCCGCTACGAAGATGCGATGAGCACGCGCAGCCCGCGGTTGTTTCATTCGCTGCTGTCGTTCGCACTGAACGTCAAAATGCTGCACCCGGCCGAAGTGATTGCACGTGCCGAGGCGGCGTGGCGCAACGGGCATGCGCCGCTGGCGTCGGTGGAAGGCTTTATCCGCCAGATCCTGGGCTGGCGCGAATATGTGCGCGGTGTGTACTGGTCGCAGATGCCCGGTTACGCGCAGTCCAATCAGCTGGGCCAGCACGCGCCGCTGCCGCACTGGTTCTGGGATGGGCAGATCGGCATGCGTTGCCTGGCCGATGCGATCGGCAATTCGTTGAATAACGCGCATGCCCACCACATCCAGCGGCTGATGGTAATCGGCAACTTTGCGTTGCTGGCGGGGCTGGATCCACAGGCCTTGCATCGCTGGTATCTGGGCGTCTACATCGATGCGTTCGAATGGGTGGAATTGCCCAATACGGTTGGCATGAGTCAGTTCGCCGATGGCGGCTTTCTCGGCAGCAAGCCTTATATCAGCAGCGCGGCGTATATCGATCGCATGAGCGACTACTGCACTGGCTGCGCCTATCAGCGTAAGCAGCGGGTGGGCCCGCGCGCATGCCCGTACAACGCGCTGTACTGGGATTTTCTGGCCCGCCAACGCGTGCTGTTGGGAGGCAATGAGCGGCTGGCGTTGCCGTACCGGCAACTGGACGACATGGCGCCCGAGGCGCTGGCGCAGCTGCAGGCGCAGGCGGAGCATTGGCGCGCGCACTTGGAGGTGCTGTAGGCGCCTGGGTAGCACGGCAATGGGGGCCGTCGGGGTGAGTTCGGTGCCGTTGGTGGCTGAATCCTTTTTCAGCCTGAGCAGAATTCTTGGCTGCGCCTGCGCATGCAACCTGGCTGGTCACGCGGAAGCGTTACCGCGCGCTACACCGGCACAAGCAATCACACCGGCACGGGTCTGCAGAGCGCAGCAGCCAGTCAGCCGGCAGCGCCTGCAATCAACGCGACTCAAAAGAATCGCTGAAAAGGACTCCTCCGGCACCCAACAAGGTCGCCGCGCCCATTCCCAGCGCCCGCGCAACCGCCAGCCGCGGCCGCCCTTGCCTGAATGCGCGGTCTGACGCTGCTGCGCGCATCTGCGACAATGCCGCGCTGCGCCATCGTGGCGCCTGGCCCGGGAGTCCCCAACATGCTTCTGATCGGCGTTGCCGGTACCGAACTCAGCGCACAGGAACGCGACTGGCTGCAGCACGACGCCGTCGCCGGCGTGGTGCTGTTCAAGCGCAACTTCGCCTCGCGCACGCAGGTGGCCGAGTTGTCGGCCGCCATCCGCGCCGCGGCGCCGCGCCCGCAATTGATCTGCGTGGACCAGGAAGGCGGCCGGGTGCAGCGCTTTCGCGAGGGTTACAGCGCCTTGGCGCCGCTGCAGAGCTTTGGCGCGCTGTATGCCGCCGACCCGGAAGGCGCGCTTGCCCAGGCCCGCGCGCATGCGCAGCTGATGGCCAGCGAAGTGCGCGCCAGTGGTGTTGATCTCAGTTTTGCCCCGGTGGTGGACCTGGCACGCGGCAACCGCGCCATCGGCGACCGCGCCTTCAGCGACGACCCGCAGGTGGTGGCCAGCTTCACGCGTGCCTACGTGCAGGCGCTGCACGCCGCCGGCATGGGCGCCACGCTCAAGCATTTCCCCGGCCACGGCACCGTGCTGGAAGACACCCATGTCGACCACGCCAGCGACCCACGGCCGCTGGACATCCTGCTGGCCGAGGACCTGGTGCCGTTCGTGGCCGGGATCGACGCCGGTGCCGACGCGGTGATGATGGCCCACGTGGTCTACCCGCAGGTGGCGCCGGAGCCGGCCGGCTACGCGTCGCGCTGGATCGAGCAGATCCTGCGCGGGCAACTGGGCTTCCGCGGCGTGGTCTTCTCCGACGACATCGGCATGGCCGCCTCGTTCAGTGCTGGCGGCGTCGCCGGACGGGTGCACGCGCACCTGGATGCCGGCTGCGACGTGGTGCTGGTCTGTCACCCCGAACTGGTCGCCGAGTCCTTGCAGGCGGTGGCCGGCCGTACGCTCAACACTGCCGCACTGATCGGCCTGATCGGCCGTGGCGCGCTGGGCTGGGATGGCCTGCTCGCCGATGCTCCCACCACCTCCCTTTCCGCCTCTTTCGGAACACTTGCCTGATGTCCACGCTCACCATTTCCCAGGCCCTGGCCCAAGCCGATCTGCTGGTCGACCGCCCTGCCATCGATGCCGCCGTCGCCACCATCGCCGATGCGATCGCGCGCGACTACGCCGGCGAAGTGCCGGTGTATCTCACCATCATGCACGGCGCGCTGCCGTTCTCCGGCCAGTTGGCGCTGGAGCTGGGCGCGCGCGGCCAGGACCTGCAATTCGACTATCTGCACGCCACCCGCTACCGCGGCGAAACCACCGGCGGCGAGCTGGTCTGGAAGCACCGCCCGGCCACTGCGCTGTTCGGCCGCCGGGTGATCCTGGTCGACGACATCCTCGATGAGGGCTACACCCTGCAGGGCGTGCGCCAGTGGTGCCTGGAGCAGGGCGCCACCGATGTGCGCGTGGCGGTGTTGACCGTCAAGCGCCACGACCGCTGCGTGCCGGGTGTCACCGCCGACTACGTGGGCGTGGAAGTGGCCGACCGCTACGTGTTCGGCTTCGGCATGGACGTCAACGAGCAGCTGCGCGGCATTCCTGCCATCTATGCGATGAAGCAGTAAGCCAGCGCACCTACCCACCCCGGTGGGTGCAGCGCTGCGCCATTGCCGGTGCAGCGTTCTTCTTTCGTCTTTCGATGCAGAGGTCTGTGTGTCTTCCAATTCCATCGCATTGGCCGTCATCGGCGGCACCGGCGTGTACAAGCTGGCCCAGCTCGACCAGGTGCAGACGCACGAGGTCGACACCCCATACGGCGCGCCGTCCGGCCCGATCCGCGTGGGCATGCTGCTTGGCCATCGCGTGGCATTCCTGGCCCGACATGGCGAAGGTCATTCGCTGCCGCCGCACAAGGTCAACTACCGCGCAAACATCGCTGCGCTGCAGCAAATTGGTGCCACCCGCGTGCTGGCGCTCAACACTGTCGGCGGCATCACCGAGTCCTTCGGCCCGCGCGTGCTGGCCTGCCCGGACCAGTTGATCGACTACACCTGGGGCCGCATTTCCACCTTTTGCGAGGAGGCCGGCAGCGAGGTGCAGCATGTGGACTTTGGTCACCCGTATTCGCCGATGTTCCGCAGCAAGGTGATCGCCGCGGCCAAGGTGACCGGCGTCACGCTGGTAGCGGGTGGATGCTATGGCGCCACCCAGGGACCGCGATTGGAAACGATTGCAGAGATCACGCGGATGCGTCGCGACGGCTGCGATCTGGTCGGCATGACCGGCATGCCCGAAGCAGCGCTGGCACGCGAAAAAGGCCTGGAATATGCGTGTTTGGCGATCGTGGCCAACTGGGCGGCGGGCTGTGGCGACGCGCAGGAAATCACCATGGCCGAGGTGCTGTCGAACGTGGATGCGGCCTCGTCCGGACTGCCGGAGCTGATTGGCGAACTTGCACGCGGGTGATTGTCATCGGGGCATAAGCTTTGCATACTCGGCGCGTACGCTCCGCCGTACACCACCCATTAATTTTGCAAAGGTCTCGCATCACCATGCCGAACGGTACCGTCAAGTGGTTCAACGACGCCAAGGGATTTGGCTTCATCTCACCGGAGGACGGCAGCGCCGATGTCTTCGCGCACTTCTCCGCGATCAACTCCAAGGGCTTCCGCAGCCTGCAGGAAGGCCAGCGCGTCAGTTATGACGTGACCCAGGGCCCCAAGGGTGCCCAGGCTTCGAACATCACGCCGGTTGAGTGATTCACTCGATTGTGCGATTGAAGAACCCCGCTCCGGCGGGGTTTTTTTTGCGCCGGTCCATGTCGGGCCGGTGAGGACGCAGACAGAGCACGGACGATGCAGCAGACATTGCGAATTGCGGTAGTGGGATACGGCACGGCGGGGCAGGCACTGGCCGTGCTGCTCGGTGCCGATGGACATCGGCTGGACGTGTTCGAGCGCGCGCCCGCGCCCGGGCCGGTCGGCGCAGGATTCCTGCTGCAGCCGAGCGGGCTGCAGGTGCTGTGGAAGATGGGGCTGCTGGAGCAGGCCTTGCAGCACGGTGCACCGGTGCGGCGGCTGTATGGCGAGACGCCCTGCGGGCGCGCGGTGATGGACATGCGCTACCGCGACCTGGATGCGCGCCTGATGGGCCTGGGCATGCAGCGCGGCGCGTTGTTCGCGTTGCTGCGCGATGCCTGGCCCGAGTACGCCAACCTGCACATCGGCACGCAGATCACTGCGATCGATCACGACGGCGTACGCGTGCAGGACCAGCGCGGGCAATGGCATGGCCCCTACGATCTGATCATCGCCGCCGATGGCTCGGCATCGACCTTGCGCGCACAGGCGCAGGGCACCCAGCTGGATCGGGTGTATCCATGGGGCGCGCTGTGGTGTTTGTTGCCACGCGAAGACTGGCCGTACGTGGACGAGTTGCGGCAGCGCTACATCGGCGCACGCAAGATGATCGGGCTGCTGCCGGTGGGCACGCGGCCGGGCGATGACACGCCGCGGCTGAGCTTTTTCTGGAGCCTGCCCTGCAGCGATTTCGCTGCATGGGAAACCCGCGGCATGGATGCCTGGCGCGAAGAAGTGGCGCAGATGTGGCCGGACGCGCTTGCGCGCCTGCAGACCGTGCAGGTGCATGGCGCCTTGGCGCGCGCCAGCTACCGCGACGCGGTGGTGTCGCGCTGGCACCGCGGTCGCTTTGCGCTGGCCGGCGATGCCGCGCACGCGATGAGCCCGCAGCTGGGGCAGGGCGTGAACATGGCGCTGCTGGATGCACTGGCGATGCGCGATGCCTTGCGCGCCGGCGCGGACCTGGATGCCGCATTGCAGCGCTACCAACGCGAACGCCAGGCGCATGTGGCGATCTATCACCGCTGGAGTCGCTGGCTCACGCCGCTGTTCCAGTCCGAGCGCGATGTGTGGGCGCGCGGGCGCGATCTGTTGCTGCAGCCGATGGGCCGCGTGCCGGGTGGGCGCGGCCACATGCTGCGCGTGCTCAGCGGCACCCAGCACGGCTGGTTCGGCAAGCTCGCGCTGGACCCGGCGTTCGTCGATGCATTGGCGCAGCCGGTGCCGGTGCCAAGTTCGAGTAATGCAGGAGATGGCATGGCTGCGTAGTGACGCGCAGCGGCAGTCGCTGTGCGGTTGGCATTACTGATGAAGTGACGTTGGTGCGCCGCACGCGCACTGCTGCATCAACGCGGTGCGCGCATTGTCACCGCACCGGCAGTGCCATCGCATCGCCTTCGACGCAGGCAACCAGGCGTTCGCCTTCGACCAGGGTCGGCACGATGCCGGCAGTGAAGTGCGAGAACGCCGGCAGGATGGTCACGCCGTCGCGCAACCAGAATGCCGGCCAGCGGCGCGACAGGCCGGGCAGCGCCGCCAGCGGATGCAGGTGGCCGCACAGCACATGCCCGGTCGGATGCGGCAGCGGATCGTGGCGCAGCAGGAACGGGCCATCTTCCACCTGTTCGCCGGCCGCTTCGATGTGCAGATCGGCGCCTGCCAAGGCGCGGTCGTGATTGCCGCGGATCGCAATCACCTGCAGGGCGCAATGGCGCTCGCGCCAGGCGCTCCAGCGGCGGTGCCAGGCCGCGCGCGGTGCCGGCCCATGCAGCAGGTCGCCGAGAATCCAGAGCGCGTCCACCGGGCGCGATGCCAGCAACGCGTCCAGCCGCTCCAGATCGTGTTCCGTGCCGCCCGCAGGCAGGCCGATGCCGGCACGCCGGAACACATCGGCCTTGCCCAGATGCAGATCGGCGATCAGCAATGCGCGCCGCGCGGGCCGATACAGCGCACGCTCGCCGAGCAGCTCCACCGGCTCGCCTGCCAGGGTGAGATGCACGCTATCGGCCATGCTTGCGTTCCAGTTGCGCGGCCGCGCGCAGCACGCGCGCTTTCCAGTCTTCGGTGCTGAGTTGCCCGCGCACGCGCTCGGCCCACAGCGGAAACGACAGCGGCGTCAGGCTGCGCGGCGTGCACAGGCGCAAGGCGCGCGCTGCGCAGTCTTCCAGCGCGTGGGCCAGGCGCGCAAATTCCAGCTGGCCTTCGAAGACTTCGCGCTCGGCCTGGGCCAGCAGCAGGTGGCCCGGGTCGAAGCGCTGCAGCACGTCGTACAGCAGGCCGCTGGAGGCCTGCAACTGGCGCAGGCTGCGCGGCGCACGCCCAGGCAGCGATGGCGAGAGCAGCCCGGCGACGCGCGCAATCTCGCGAAACTGCCGGCGTGCCAGCTCGCCCAGATTGAGGCTGTCGCGCAGGTCCTCGAACAGCCGTGCCGGCGACAGCAATTCCTGCAGCAGTGCGGCATCCACCGGCACGTCCTGCGCTGGCGACAGCACAAACCCGTAATCGTTGGCTGCAAAGCTGAAGGTGTTGCGCTGCCGCCGGCCCCAGCGTGCAGCCAGCAACGCGGCCAGACCTTCGTTGACCTGGCGGCCTGCGAACGGATACACGAACAGGTGGCGGCCATCGCGCGCCTTGATGGTTTCCACCAGCAGGTGGCCGGGGCCGGGCAGTGCGGACAGGCTGGACTGCAAGTGCAGCAACGGTGCCAGCATCCGCATTTCCGGCGCGTCGCCGGGATCGGCGAACACCGCCTCCACCTCGCGCCCCAACGCCGAGGACAACGGCATCCGCCCGCCCATCCACTTGGGCACCACGCCGCTGCCGCCCTTGGCGAGGCGCACGTAGGCGGTCATGTCTTCCAGCCGCACCAGTTCCAGCAAGCGCCCGGCGAACTGGAAGCGGTCGCCGCGCTTGAGGCGACCGACGAACTGTTCTTCCACCGCGCCCAGCCGGCCGCCGCGCAGGAACTGCACGCGCACGCTGCCATCGCTGGTGATGGTGCCGATCGACAGGCGATGCCGCAGCGCCACGCGCCGGTCGGTGACGCGGTAGCTGCCGGCGTCGTCGCGCACCACCTTGTGGAAATCGGGGTAGTGCGCGAGCGCGCTGCCGCCTTGCACGATGAAGTCGAGCACGGCCTGCCAGGTGGCCTCATCGAGTGCGGCGAAGGCATCGGTACCGCGGACTTCGCGCAACAACGCATCGGCCTGGAAACCGCCGCCCAGTGCCAGGGTCACGCAATGCTGGGCCAGCACGTCCAATGAGAGCCGCGGTGGCGGGCGTGCCTCGATCTGCCCATGTGCAATCGCGCGCCGCGCCGCTGCATATTCCAGCAATTCCAGTGCATGCGAGGGCACGCACACCACATGGCCGGATTCGCCCGGGCGGTGCCGTGCACGGCCGGCGCGTTGCAGCAGGCGTGCGATGCCCTTGGGGCTGCCGACTTGCAGCACCTGATCCACCGCCGGAAAGTCCACGCCCAGGTCCAGGCTGGAGGTGGCCACCACGCAGCGCAGGCTGCCATCGCGCAGGCCGCGCTCGGCCGCGGTGCGCAGCGCCGGATCCAGCGAGCCATGGTGCAGCGCCAGTGTGGCCGCATCCTCCGGCCACACTGCGCTCAGCGCCTGGTGCCAGAGTTCGGCCTGCGCGCGCGTATTGGTGAACACCAGGCTGGTGCGTTGTTCCATCAGTTTGTGCAGCACGCGTGCCAGTTGTGCCAGACCGAGATGGCCGGCCCACGGGAAGCGCTCGCCGGTCTCGGGCAGCAGCGTTTCCAGGCTCATGGCGCGTGGCTTGACCCCCGACACCAAGGCCGCGTCTGGTTGATGCGGCAGCAACACATCGCGTGCCTGCGCCAGGTTGCCCAGCGTGGCCGACAACCCCCAGATGCGCAGCGCCGGTGACCACCCGCGCAGGCGCGCCAGGCACAGTTGCAACAGCACGCCGCGCTTGTTGCCGAGCAGCTCGTGCCACTCGTCGACGATCACGCAGCGCAACGCCGCTAACTGCGGCGCGGTATCTGGATACGACAGCAGCAAGGCCAGCGATTCGGGCGTAGTGACCAGGACATCGAGCTTGCCGCTGCGGGCCAGGCGTTTGTCGCGCGCGCTGGCGTCGCCGGTGCGCAGGCCTACCTGCCAATCCAGGCCCAAGGCCTCCACCGGTTCGCGCAGGGCACGCGCGGTATCGGCAGCGAGTGCGCGCAGCGGGGTGATCCACAGCACCTGCAGGCTACGCTGCGGCTGCCGCCGGCCACGTGCCACTGCCATGGCCGGCGGCGTGCGTCCGCGTGCGGCCAGCGCTTCCAGCAGCGGACCACCAAATGTCGCCAGGGTCTTGCCGCTGCCGGTTGGGGTGTGCAGCAGGCCGGATTCGCCATCCAGATAGCGCTTCCAGACATCGCGTTGAAACGGCAACGGCGCCCAGCCGCGCTGCGCAAACCAGGCCCGCCATTGCTGCAACGGCGTGCCGCGCTGTGGCGGTGCCGGGCTCACCGCGCCAGTGCCTGCAGGCTGCTCAAGTGGTCGGCCTCGGCGAAGGGTTTGTCGTGGCGCCAGCGCAGGATGCGCGGGAAGCGCACCGCAATGCCGGACTTGTGCCGCGTGCTGCGATTCACGCCTTCAAAGCCCAGTTCGAACACATGGTGCGGCGTGACCGCGCGCACCGGCCCGAAGCGCTCGGTGGTGTTGGCGCGGATCCAGCGATCCAGTTGCAGGATCTCGGTATCGTCCAGGCCCGAATACGCCTTGGCGATGGGCACCAGCGCGCCGTCGTGCCAGAGCCCGAAGGTGTAGTCGGTGTACAGCGTGCTGCGCCGGCCATGGCCGGCCTGTGCGTACAGCAGCACCGCATCGATGGTCAGTGGGTCGATCTTCCACTTCCACCAGTCGCCACGGCGGCGGCCGGATTGGTAGGGCGAACGCGCGCGCTTGAGCATCAGCCCTTCAACGCCGCGCGCACGTGCATCCAATCGCACTTGCGCGGCGGCCTGCCAATCGGTGGAGTGCACCAGCGGCGAGGCGATGATGCGTGGGTCGGCGAGGGTGGCGAGCACGCGATCGAGCAGCGCACGGCGTGCGTGCAGCGGGCGCTCGCGCAGGTCTTCGCCGTCCAGTTCGAGCAAGTCGTAAGCGACCACGCGCGCTGGCGCGGCCGCCAGCGTCTTGGGCCCGGGCTTGAGCCGCTGGATACGCGTCTGCAGCGCGGTGAACGGCATCGGCAACGGTTGCTCGGGTTGCCAGCCCAGCAGCTCGCCGTCGATCACGGTGCCGTCTGGCAAGCCCATGGCAGCCTGTTCGATCTCTGGAAAGCGGCCATCCAGGCGTTCTTCGCCACGCGACCACAGCGCCGCTTCACCAGCACGACGCAACAGCTGCAGCCGGATGCCATCCCACTTCCATTCCAGCAGCCAGTCGTCGATGGCGCCCAGGCTTTCGACATCGGCCTCCAGCGGCGATGCCAGAAAAAACGGGTAAGGCTGCTGGCGGTCACCGGGCAGCTCCTCATGCGTGAGCAGGTCGGCCACATACGTGGCATGCGGGCGCCAGCTGCCGAGCATGCGCTGGGCAATGCGTGCGATATCCACGCCCGACAGTTCAGCCAGGGCCTGCTGCACCAACCGCTGCGAGACACCCACACGCAATGCGCCGGTCAGCAACTTGTTGAAGACCAGGCGTTCGTCGAAGGCGAGCGTGCGCCACGCCTGCACGATGCAGTGCTTGCGCACCGCCACGTCTTGATTGGCGATCGGCAGCAGGCGCTGTTCAATCCACTCGGCCAGTGACACATCCGCTGCCTCGCTGGCTGGATCATCCAGCAGCAATGCCAGTGTTTCGGCCAGATCGCCTACATGATCGTAGCTGTCGGCTACCAGCCAGTCGGCGATCCCGGCGGCCTCGGCGATCCACTCGCGCAACTCGCCGCTGGCGGCGATGCGCATGCGCGCACTGGCCACCTTGCCACCGGCCAGCAGATACAGCGCCCAGGCCGCATCCAGCGGCGGCGCTGCGCGGAAATACGCCACCAGGGCGGCGCGCTTGTCGAGCGTGCCGGTGCTACGGTCCAGAGTGCGGTACAACGCCGCAAACCGTTTCACGGCGTTGTTTCCGCGCTGGCCAACAGCGGTCTCGCGCGCAGACGCAAGGCAGCGCGGGTGAATGCACTCAATGCGTGTGGGCGCCGTTGCGGGCGCGGTGGCCCCAGCGTGGCGGCGGGGGTGGCGCGATGCACACAAAAGGCCAGCGCATGCCGGCGAAACGCCAGTGCGCCACTCAGCCGGATCCGCGGCCGCGCGCGGACATAGCGGCGTGCAGGCAACGGATTCATTCCTCGGCTCCAAAGTCGGTGCGGAAGGCTTCGGCGGCCACGCCGTGCTCGCGCAGGTGCTGGATCAACGCATCGGTGTTGCCATGCGTGGCGATGACCCGGCACGCGCCGGTGTCGGCGATGGTGCGCAGCAGATCGGGCCAGTCGGCATGATCGGACACCACAAATCCACGGTCGTAATTGCGCCGGCGACGGTTGCCGCGGATGCGCATCCAGCCCGAGGCAAAGCCCTGCTGCGCATGCCGAAAGCGGCGAATCCACGGGCTGCCGGCCGCCGATGGCGGGGCCAGCACCAATTGCCCGGCGTAGTCGGCGCCACGTGCGTGTTCGCTCACCGGTTGCGTCTCCAGCATGGCGATGCCGGCTTGCCGGTACACCTCCACGCCGGCGGCGATTGCGCCATGCAACAGCGCTGGCTGCGTGTCCCAGGCGCGCAGTTCGGCAAGTACACGCTGTGCCTTGCCCAGCGCATAGCAATACAGGATCGCCGCCTCGCCGCGCGCGGCGCACTCATGGCGCCAGGCCACGATATCGGCTGCCACCTGCGCGGTGTCCGGCCAGCGGTACACGGGTAGCCCGAAGGTTGCTTCGGTGATGAAGGTGTCGCACGGCACCACTTCGAACGGCGCGCAGGTGGGGTCGTGTTGGCGTTTGTAGTCGCCGGAGGCCACCCACACCTGGCCATCGACTTCGATGCGCACCTGCGCCGAGCCCAGCACATGACCGGCCGGATGCAAGGACACTCGCGCGCGTCCCAGGGTGAAGGCCTCGCCATTGGCATGCGGGTGATAGACCTGCTCGCCCAGCCGCCATTGCAGGATCGGCAGGCTTTCGCGCGTGCAGTGGTACTCGCCCATGCCGCCGCGTGCGTGGTCGCCATGACCATGCGTGATCACCGCGCGCGGCACCGGCCGCCATGGATCGATATGGAAATCGCCTTGTGGGCAGTACAGCCCTTCGGGCCCAAGCACCACCAGATCGCCGCGTGTGTCATTGCCGTTGTGCATGCGGCAACTCTGGCCAAGCCGGTGTGCAGATCCTGAGAATGGGCGCGATGCGTGCGAGATGCTGCCTGTGTTGCGCAGATGCGGGGTGCGCGGCGGTGTCAGGTGTCTGGGTGTGGAAGGCCGCGATGGGGAGCACAGAGCCCCGCGCGGTGGAGGTTGCGCTGGTCGCCAGTGGGCAACGATGCAGCCGCGTCACGAAGCTGCGCGCGGCGACTGCTCCACGAGCACGCACGCATTGGGCAGGTGCTGCAACAAGGCGCCGGTACCACCAGCGCGATCCAGGTGCACGTGGGACAGGATCAACCATTTCTTGCGCGCGATGGGCTACCAAAGGAGCTGCGCCGTCTCGGTAGCAGCCGACCTGGTCCTGCGCGTGTTCGACCCTGACCATGGTCGTTGTGTCCGGACTGATCGCCGGAACCGCAACAGGCCGATGCGACTGCCGACCCAGGACGCGCACGGCGCCGACTGCGGGCCACGCCACACCGCAATTACGCAGCGCAGCTAATGCCGCGTACGCCGCCCAGTCGTTCGCACCGCCGTGGCCTCCACCGCCAGGGTGAAGCCGCGTTCCTCACCGCCCTGCATCGCGCCCACGTCCACCACCTGGCGGCGGATTTCCTCGCCCTTGCCGTTGCGCACCACCACTACCACCGTGTATTCCCAGGCATCGCCATCGGCGGGGTGGCGAATGGTGCCGTCGACCTTGAGCGGCACGATCGGCGCAGGCTGGGTGTGCTGCGCCGCCGCCGAATCGAAGCGCAGATGGTGCCGGCAGGCAGGGCAGACGACCGCGCTTTCCAGAATCGTCGCCTTGCAATGCGGGCAGCTGCGCGTGGCGCCGGGCGTGCCCGGGCGGGGTGCACTCATGTGGCGTCGCTGTCTCCGGCCGCAACCACCGGTTTGGCCGGCGGCTTGCTGCCGGTGTCCTCGCCCCAGCCAAAGTCTGCCTGGCCACGCATGCGTGCGCCGGAGGCGACAGTGAGGCTGCCGGCCTTGACGTCGCCGACCAGCACGCCGGAGGTCTGCAGCTCCACCTGCGCAGCCGATTCGATATTGCCTTCCAGTTCCCCGGCAATGATCACCTTGTTGGCGCGCACGCCGCCGTTGAGCTTGGCGCCACGTTCGATGGTGAGATCGCCCTTGACGTTGACGTCGCCCTTGAACCGGCCGGCCAGGCGCACATGTCCGGCACCTTCGATCTTGCCCTCGATGCTGATGTCGGCGGCGATCAGGGATTCCTTCGCCTCACTCTGCCGGGTTGGCGCCGGCGTCGCCACCACCGGCGGAGTTGGCGTCACCGCCGCTGCAGCGGCCGGGGCGGGGGTGGGTTCGGCATTGAACAAGCGGCCATCGGCCGGCGGAACCTCGGGCGCTGCGGGAACGCCGTCTTTCTTGTTGGGACCTTGATCGCGCCACATCGACATCGGGACTGCCTCGCTTGGATGGGTCACGCCGACTATCGCTGCGCTAGAGCATCTTTTGTGTGACGAATCTCAAACAATCGCGCCGTTTGTGCCACCCGGTTCGGCATTCACCGCCACCGCGCCGTGCCGTTCCACCCGATTGCGGCCCTGGCGCTTGGCCACGTACAGCGCCGCATCGGCCTTCTGGATCAAGGCCGATCCCAGCTCGCCATCGGCCGGGAAGCTGGCCACGCCGATCGACGCGGTGACCCGTGGCAGCGCGCGCTGGCCGTCGCTCACCGCCAGCGCAGCGATGTGGCCGCGAATTTGTTCGGCCACGCGCATCGCTTCCTCGCCGTCGGTTTCCGGCAGGATCACGGTGAATTCCTCGCCACCGTAGCGGCAGGCCACGTCCTCGGCGCGCAGGCGGGTGAGCAGCAATTCACCGACTGCGGCCAGCAACAGATCGCCGCCGGCATGGCCCTGGCCGTCGTTGAACTGCTTGAAGTGGTCCACATCCAGCATCAGTACCGACAGCGGCAGATCACGGCGTGCGCAGCGCGCCAGTTCGTGGCTGAGCGCTTCTTCCAGGTAACGGCGGTTGTACAACCCCGTCAGCGCATCGCGGATGGACTGCCGGCGCAGCGATTCGCGCAGACGCAAATTGCTCAAGGCCAGCGACAACTGCTCGGCGGCCGCTTCGGCGATCTCCAGGCGGGGCATCGGCGCCGGCCCGGGCGCGGACAGGAACAGAAAGCCCAGCTGCGTGCCCTGTGCCGACATCGGCAGGCACGCGGTGGTGATTGCCACGCTCGCATCGGGCAGGTCGATGTGCGCGCACGGCGCATCGCGCGCCAGGTCTTCGATCAGGTGCGGCTGGCCGCGGCGTAGTGCCCAGCACTCTTCGGGCAGCAGATGCGAGGCGCTGTGCACCAACGGCGTGCCCCAGTGGCTGATCACCTCGGCGCGGTCCTGCGAGGCGCGCAGCAGATACACGCTACCGGCGATGCCGGGCAACAGATGCGCGAGCGTGCGGCTGGTGACATCCAATGCTTCTTCGGCACTGACGCAACTCTGCAGCAGGCCGGTGTAGCGGCTGAGCAGATTGAGATCGGCCGCGCTGCGCTGCAGCGCGCCGATACTCTCGCCCAGTTCCTGGTTGGCACGTGCGGCATGCCGCTCGGCCTGCGCGCGATGCCGCAGTTCGCGCATCAGCAGGCCGTACACCGTGCCGACCACGGCCAGCCCGAATGGGATGCCGGCCAGCGCCAGGATCAGCAACAACAACGCACTTTGGCGGCTGCTTTCCGCACGCAATGCCAGCAGCTCCTGCTCGCGCTGCACCATGGTCAGTGCCTGTTCGCGGATGGCGCTGGTGGTGCGAAACGCGGTCTGGCGAATGCTGGTACGCGCCGCCTCCAGGCCGCTGTCGGCGTAGACGTCGAGTACGTGCTGGATCTGCTTGAG
Organism: Xanthomonas sp. fls2-241-TYG-148; assembly: GCF_030208815.1. Taxonomy (NCBI): domain Bacteria; kingdom Pseudomonadati; phylum Pseudomonadota; class Gammaproteobacteria; order Lysobacterales; family Lysobacteraceae; genus Xanthomonas; species Xanthomonas sp. fls2-241-TYG-148. Next base: position 673,189 of record NZ_JARVTE010000001.1, on the reverse strand, counting down.
CCGCGTGTCGACCAAATGATGCAGTTGATCCAGATGCGCCACCTGCGAAGGGTTGTCGGCGATCTTGCGGCGCAAGTTGCCGATCAGGATCGGCAGCCGCTCCACACTGGTCTGATAGTCCAGCAGGTACGCGTCATTGCCGGTGAGCAGGTAGCCGCGCTCGGCCGATTCGGCATCGAGCACACGCGCCTGGATCTCATCGACGCGGCCAATGACTTCATGCGTATGCGAGACGAGCGCGGCATCGGCGAGGGAGCGGCGCGCACCGATGAAGATGCCGATCCCGATCGCAATAAAGATGAGCGCAGAGAAGACCAGCGCCAGCTGATTGCGGCGCCGCGAGGTAAAGGAAGAAGGCATCCGCAGATCCTAGCGTGCCAGGCTCGACAACACGAGCCGGCTGCTTGTCCGGGGCTGCATGCACCGGACAGATTTCACCGGTGCATGCAGGAGTTGCGAAGCGCGTCGCGGATTGCGTGCGTGCTCAGGCGTTGCGGTTGCACTCAATGCTGCGCGTCGTGCTCGGCATTCTTTTCGGCCGCATTCTGCTCGGCCTTGTTGGCCATCTCGCGGGTCTTGTCGGCAGTGGCATCGGCGGCGTTGGCGGTAGCGCGGCTGGCGTCGGCGGCCAGGTCGCGTGCGGCGACGCGTGCATCGGCAGTGGCTTCCTTGGCCTGCACGGCAGCGCGGTCGGCGGCCTGCTCGGTCGCGGCGGCAGCGTGCTTTGCGGCAGAAGCGGCATCGCGGCGTGCCTGTTCGGCATCCGGGCCCTGGCAGGCGGCGAGGGTGACCACAGCAACAGCAACGGCGCTCAGCGACAGCATGCGGATCTTGTTCATGGGTGGGTCCTGTTCCGGTTCCGATTGGAAAGCTGAGCTTATGCAGACCCGGATGCAGCCGGTGTCAATGCCGCGAGGCCGCATTCAGCTGCGCGAACAGAAGCGGTAGAGCCGCAGTGCGGTTACGCGCGCATAGATACGCGTTGGGCAGTACGCGTGGACGTGAGGTGGGCAACACTCAACACCCAGGCAAAGAAAAAGCCGCTGGAAACCAGCGGCTTTCTCCGAACGCGCTTGGAGCTAAGAAGTGATTACTTCTTGGCTTCTTCAGCGGTGTCCTTAGCAGCTTCGGCGGTGTCTTCAGCCGTCTTGGCAGCGTCAGCAGCCTGGTCAGCAGCAGCGTCGGTGGCGGCGCCGGAAGCAGCCTGGGCAGCGTCAGCAGCGGTGTCAGCCGAAGCAGCGGCGGTGTTGGCAGCAGCCTGAGCGGCGTCAGCCGACTGCGAGCCCGAGGCAGCAGCCTGGTCAGCAGCGGTCTGAGCGTCGGTTGCAGCTTCGTTAGCCGAAGCAGCAGCGTCCTGAGCCTGTTCCGGCTTCGAGCAAGCGGTCAGGGCCAGGCCCAGAGCCATTGCGATCAGCAGCTTGTTGATGGTCATTGTTTCAATCCTCGTCGATTAGATTAGGCAACGCGCTATTGCGCGCCCCCGACATGATGACGGCCCGAAGACTAGTGTCAAGCGCGCGCGCATTCAGCTTTGCAAATTCGCTGTTAATGCCAATCAAATCAATTCGATAGCAATGGCAGTTGCTTCACCGCCGCCGATGCACAGCGTCGCGATTCCGCGCTTGCCGCCGCGGCTGCGCAACGCATTCACCAATGTCACCACCAAGCGTGCACCGGATGCGCCGATCGGGTGCCCCAGCGCGCAGGCACCGCCGTGCACGTTGACCTTCTCGTGCGCAATTCCCAATTCCTTGATCGGTGTCATCGCCACCACGGCGAACGCTTCATTGATTTCAAACAGGTCCACGTCGTCCAGCGTCCAGCCGATCTTGCCGACCAGCGACTGGATCGCGGCCACCGGCGCGGTGGTGAACCATTCCGGTGCCTGCGAATGGGTGACATGGCCCACGATGCGCGCCAGCGGCGTGATCCCGCTGCGCTGCGCCTCATCGGCCGCCATCAGCACGGTGATCGCGGCGCCATCGGAAATGCTCGACGAGCTGGCGGCGGTGACGGTGCCGTCCTTCTTGAAGGCCGCCTTCAAGGTGGGGATCTTGGCCACGTCGGATTTGCCGGGCTGCTCGTCGCTGTCCACGACGATCTCGCCTTTGCGGGTGGCGACTTTCACCGGCACGATTTCATCGGCAAATGCGCCATTGCGTTGCGCAGCCTGCGCACGTTCCACCGAGGCGATGGCATAGGCATCCTGATCGGCGCGCGAGAAGCCGAACTTCTCTGCAGTGGCTTCGCCGAACACGCCCATCGCCTGGCCATCGTAGGGATTGGTCAGGCCGTCCCACGCCATGTGGTCCACCGCCTGGAAATTGCCGTAGCGGTTGCCGGTGCGCGAGTTCGGCAGCAGATGCGGCGCGTTGCTCATCGACTCCATGCCGCCGGCCACCACGATGTTGGCCGAACCGGCCTTGATCAGGTCGTGGCCGAACATGATTGCCTTCATGCCCGAACCGCACACCTTGTTGATGGTGGTGGCGCCGGTCGAGGTCGGGATGCCGGCCGCAATGGCGGCCTGGCGCGCCGGCGCCTGGCCCAGGTTGGCGGGCAGCACGCAGCCGACGATCACTTCGGAGACATCGGCCGCGGCAACGCCCGACTGCGCCAGCGCGCCTTCAATGGCGGCGGCAGCAAGCGTGGGGGCGGGCACGCCATTGAACTGGCCGAGGAACGATCCGATGGCAGTGCGTTTTGCAGCAACGATGACGATGTCGGACATGAGTGGATACCGTTTAAAGTGAAACGATTATCTGCCTCGTGGCCGATTCGCGCCAGCGCGCACCGTGCTGGAGTGGTGGCTTGACGTGACGTATAAAAGCGATATTCGGGCCCGGGGTTGGGCCCGATCCATGGATCGGTTCGGGGAAAACTCAAGATGAAAAAGACAGACGTCGCCAGGACTGTCCTGGCCTCGGCGCTGGCCGTGGCATTGACCGCGTGTGGCGGTGGTGGGGGTGGAGGCGGTATTCGTCCGAGCACGCCGACTGCACCACCACCGACCTCGCCACCACCTCCGCCACCGCCCACCTCACCGCCGCCGCCGCCGCCACCCACGACCGTACCGACCCCGCAGCCCGCGTTCGATGCGCACCTGGCGCTGACCAATACGCGTGCCGCGCAGGCACTCGGCTTCACCGGCGCCGGTTACCCCATCGGCGTGGTCGACAGCGGCATCAACGGCGATCATCCCGCGTTGCAGGGGCGGTTATCCGACAGCTTCATCTATGTCGATCCGCGCAAAAACAATATCGCGGTGGGTGACGTGCTAGGACACGGCACGGTAGTAGCTGAGTTGGCGGCTGGAGGCGCGGTGGGGCAATGGCCGGGCGGCATTGCGCCCGGTGCGACGCTGGTCTCGGCGCGCATCATTGCCGATAAGGCGCCTACGGATGACGGCAGCGGGCAAGGCAATGAGATCGACGGGCCGCTTGGATTGGAGGCCGTGCATGCGGACCTGATCCGCGCAGGCACGCGCATCATGAATAACTCATGGGGCGGGCTGTACTGGAACGACCCCAACGTGACCAACCCGGTCGCACAGGAATACCGTGCGTTCGTGATCGGCAACGATGGTTTGGTGGTGTTCGCCTCCGGCAATGAATCGCGCACCGAGCCATCCGATACTGCTGCGTTGCCCAGCCAGCCCGGCCCCAATGGCACGCGGCCGGCTGCCGATCTAGAGCGCGGCTGGCTGGTCGTTGGTGCAGTGGATACCGCCAATCCGACCCAGCTGGCGTCGTATTCGAATGCCTGCGGTGTAACGATGCGGTATTGCCTGGTGGCACCGGGCACGTCGGTGTATGTCGGCCCCGACAGTACCGCCGGTAACCTGAGCTACTTCTATGGCAGCGGCACTTCGTTTGCCGCGCCGTTGGTGTCCGGCGCCGCCGCGCTGGTGTGGCAGGCGTACCCCTATTTCAACAACGACCTGGTGCGCCAGACCTTGTTGGGCACGGCGACCGACCTCGGCGCCGCAGGCGTCGATCCGACGTTCGGATATGGCCTGCTCAACGTGGGCAAGGCGGTGCTGGGGCCGGCGCGGTTTGACTGGGGCACGGTGGATGTCGAGGTCACGATCTTACGTTCGACCTGGGCCAACGACATCAGTGGCAACGGTGGGTTGACCAAGCGCGGTAGCGGCACGTTGGTGTTGAGCAGCACCGCCAATACCTTTGTTGGCGACACCCAGGTCTTGGGCGGTACCTTGCAGACCGCCAGTCTGCAAAGTGCGCGCGTCGGCGTGGCCAGCGGCGCCAGCTTGATTGGCAGTGGCCGGATCGCCGGAACCCTCAACAATGCAGGCACCGTGCAGGTCAACGGCGCAACGCTGGCGGTCGCGGGTAATTACATCCAGGACAGCACCGGCCGTTTGGCCTTGAACGTAGGCGACCGCTTGAACGTCACCGGCACGGCGAGCATCGCGGGCGAGCTGCAATTGCTGGGGCGCCGCGATTACGTGGTCGACAACGCCACTTACACCTTGTTGCAGGCAGCCGGTGGCTTGCAGGGCACGTTCGGGACGGTTACGCGCGGCCCGGCGGTGACCTTTCTCGATGCAAGCGTGACCTACGACAGCAACAATGCGTACCTGGCGCTGCGCGGTCTGACAGCCACTGCCGTTGCCAGCACGCTCGGCTTGTCCGGCACGACGGCAATGGACTCTGCCGTGCGCGTTGAACAGGCATTTCAGCAAGTGGACGTGCAGCTGTTGCAGGGCAGCGGCGCGATCAGTAGCGGGTTTGTCCAGGCTGCGGCCGCGCTGCAGCAGTCGCCAACCGGTGAGACGGCTGCGGATTCGCTGCGCAGTCTGTCCGGCCGCGCGCATGCCGAATCGGCGGCGATGACCTTCGACACGATTGATCTGAGTCGACGCGCGCTGGCCACGCATTTCGATGGCGTCTCGCAACAACCGCGCCTGCTTGGTGTCTGGCAGCGTGCACTGGGTGGGCCGGGCGAGGGTGGTGCGACCAGCAATGGCTTCGCCACCTCGGGCTGGATGATGGGCAACGATCTGCGCATGGCATCCGGTGCGGTGGCCGGGTTTGCCTTCGGCGAAACGCGCTCCAACAGCTTGGGCGATCTGGATGGCGCGCGTGGGCGCGACCGCCAGGTGCATGCCCAACTGTATTGGGGCACCACGCGCGGGCCGGGGTATGCGTTGGGCCAGATGGGCTTTGGCAATGTGCATCGGCAGATCGAGCGCAGCCTGCAGTTTGGCCTGGACCGCAGTGCCGCCTTTAGCGATTACAGCGGCAGCTACCTCAGCGGCAACCTGGAAACCGGCTATCGCTTCGGTGATGTCGCTGCTTCGCTGACGCCGTACCTGGGCGTGGACTACGTGCGCCTGGCCAGCGAAGGCTTCCGCGAACAGGGGGGTGAAGGGTTCGGTCTGCGTGCCGATGCCAGCACCTCTGCGCGGACGCAGCTGTTGGCTGGTTTGCGTTCGGCGTACCGCTGGCGCGGCCTGCAGCTGGGCGGTTATGCCGAGTGGCAGCAAGCGCTCAGCAGCGAGGGCCTAAGCCTGGATGCCAGCTTTATCGGCGTGGATGCGTGGGCGCCGTTACGCGGCATGCAGCCGGCGCGGTCTGGCGGGCTGCTCGGGGTTGCGGCGTCCGCGCCGCTCGGTGAGCGCGGCGCGCTGCGTTTCGGCTACGACCAGCGGGTGGGCGAGCGTGGCGATGACCGCGCGTTGAGCCTGAAGTACAGCGCCGATTTCTGATCGGTGTATATGACGCCCGGGTGCAATGCCCGGGCGTCACGTGTGCGGTGGGGATTGCGTCATCGCACCAGTCGTCAACCGCGGCCCGCCCGTTTGCGCGCTTACTCGCCGCGTAACTTGTGCAGGAAGCGCGGTGCGGTGCGGCCCAGCGGCAGCTTGAGCTTGCTGATCGCTTCGATCCGCGTTTCGGCAATCTGGTCGGCCGCCTGCTGCGGCGGGATGCCGAGCTGGGTGGACAGGTCGAACACCTTTTCCAGGTTGTGGTAGATGCTGCGGATCAGGCGCATCGCACGTTCGCGGTTGTAGCCGTCGATCTCCAGCGACACATTCATGACGCCGCCGGCATTCACCACGTAGTCGGGCGCATACAGGATGCCGCGCTTGTGCAGCTCTTCGCCGATCGCTGCGCTGGACAACTGATTGTTGGCAGTGCCGCAGATGATCTTGGCCTTGAGCCGCGGCAGCGTGTCTTCGTTGATGGCACCTTCGAGTGCGCAGGGCGCAAACACATCGGCGGGCACTTCATGAATCTCTTCGGGGCGCACGGCCTCGGCGCCGTATTCGGACACTGCGCGATCCACCAGCGCCGGATTGAGATCGGCCACATAGAGCTTGGCGCCGCGTTCCTTGAGCAACTTCACCAGTTCCATGCCGATATGGCCCAGGCCCTGGATCGCGATGCTGGCCTTGCCGACTTCTTCATGGCCGAGCTTGCGATTGAGCGAGGCCATCAGCGCCTGCAGCGCGCCGTAGGCGGTGAACGGGGCCGGATCGCCGGAGCCGCGATGCACCTGATGCACGCCGGTGACGTACTCGCTCTCCAGGTAGATCTGCTCCATGTCGTTGACATCGGTGCCCACATCCTCGGAGGTGATGTAGCGGCCTCCCAGGGTGTCGACAAAGCGGCCAAAGGCGCGAAACAGCGCCTCGCTCTTGTCGGTCTTCGGGTCGCCGATGATCACGGCCTTGCCGCCACCGACATTGAGGCCGGCCAGTGCGTTCTTGTAGGTCATGGTGCGGCTGAGCCGCAGCGCGTCGTTGAGCGCGGCTTCGCTGTTGGCATACGGCCGCATGCGCACCCCACCCAGTGCCGGCCCCAGACGGGTGCTGTGCAACGCGATGATGGCCTTGAGGCCGGCGTCGCGGTTGTGACAGAAAATCACCTGCTCATGGCCGGTGGTATCGAGGGTTTCGAAAAGCATCGAAGGCTCCGCGGGGCTGCGTGATGTGCCTTCCCTGACGCCCGGCCTGCAGCCGGCGCAATGGGAAACAAAAAACGCGACGTCTCCAGACCCTGTCCGATCACGTCGCGCCGCAACATTTTAAACCACGCTGGCCGGTGGATGTGTATGAACCCGTTCACCAACCCCGGTAGCGGCGCTGCCGGAACCACAGCGTGCCCAGCCATTTGCTGCCCGCATCCACCGGCAGACCTGCGTGCAACGAATCCGGATCAGGCGTGCCGTCGGCCAGCAGATTGTCGAAGCACACCACTGCACCGGCGCGTGGTATCGCAATCCGCACCACCGGCCTGAAGGTACTGAACTAGACGCGGATCGTGCTGAGCCGGTGCCACGCTGGGAAGCAGACGGGAGCGGCAGCGGGACGATCAGGTTCCGGCCAAGCTTGCAATCAGTCGCGCGGGCTCAGCGCGAGCTGGGTCAGATACAGGCGCAGGTCGAATTCGAGCTGGTGGTAATCCGGGGCCATGTGGTGGCACAGCTGGTAGAAGGCCTTGTCGTGCTCGGGCTCTTTGAGGTGCGCCAGTTCGTGCGCCACGATCATCTGCAGGAAGGGCGCGGGTGCGTCGCGGAAGACCGCGGCGATGCGGATCTCACGGCTGGCTTTCAGGCGGCTGCCATGCACGCGCGAGATGGCGGTGTGCGTGCCAAGCGCATGCTTCACCACCTGCAGGTGATTGTCGTAGATGGCTTTGTGCAGCGTGGGCGAGGAGCGCATGTAGCGCTCCTTCATTTCTTTGACGTAGTCGTACAACTGCCGGTCGGTGCGCACGGAGTGGCGCTCGGGATACCGCTGCGCCAGAACGGCACCGAGCTTGTCCTGCGCAATCAATGCGCGCACCTGCTCCAGCACTGCAGGTGGGTAACCGGTGAGATAGCGAAGCGTGTCCATGTGATCCAAAACGTTGCCCAGGCCGCATGATCGCTGATGCGCAGTGTGTCTGCGAGCGATGTGAAGAGGCGTTCGCGCAGCTAAACGGCCGGGCAACTGTGTCGTCGTGTGTCACGCGTATTCACGAGTGCGGCACAGGGTGGTGGGTAGCGTGCACGGCATGTTTTCCGGCACTGCGCCGCTGAAAGCACTCGACTGACGCAACGGCTTTGCCGATAGGAGACATCATGATCAAGTGGGCCATTATTTTCGCCATCATCGGCCTGATTGCCGGTGCATTGGGCTTCGGTGGTATGGCAGGTGCGGCGATGGGAATCGCCAAGTTCCTGTTCTGGGCCGGCATCATCATCGCCATCGTGCTGTTCGTGCTGGGCATGACGATCGCCAAAAAGGTGACCTGATTGCCATGGCCTGCAGTAGCGCTTTCGAGCGCTGCTAGCAGGCGTTAGAGATACAAAAGGAGCGGCAATGCCGCTCCTTTTTTTTGTGCGTCTTGTTTTGTGCGTCCTGTAAGCGATCGCTAAGTCAGTGCAAAAGCAAGCTCTAGCTTTGCGCGAAACTGCGCTTCAGCCTGCCGACACGCCGGTGTCTTCTGCTTCGGTATGCAGGGCGATATTGAGCTGGTCGATGGTGACGATCCAGTCGGCATCGTCGATGCGCTCTTCGCGCAGCAGCTGCGCCTGGGCCGGTGTCCAGAACGGCGCTTCTTCCAGTCGCACATCGCCCGGAAGCGGGGAATGTTCGGCGATGAAACGGCGAATGCTGGCTTCGTCGGAGGGCAGGCCGAGCTGTGCAAACAGTTCGGAGAACGGGTGGACGGGGTGTTCCATGGTGGGGTTCCTGTGGGCGGCGAATCGGTGAATGCTAGAGCACCCGGTTTGAGCGCACTGTGCAGAGCCGGCTTGGATTTTGCGCCGTGCGTGCCCATTTCAGAAACAGACCAACAAGGTGATGCAGACATGGCGACCGGATGGGCGGGTGATGGGGCGGTGCAGGACCAGATCGATGCCACGGTGGACGAGGCGATCCAGCGGGCGCGCAGCCAGCTGCATCAGGGCCCGAGCCTGACGCACTGCGAAGACTGTGATGCGCGTATTCCCGAGGCGCGGCGCAGCGCTGTGCCGGGTGTGCATCTGTGCGTCACCTGCCAGGAGGCGCATGACCATGCGCAAGCCGCGCAAGGCGGCTACAACCGGCGCGGCAGCAAGGACAGCCAGCTGCGCTGATGGGTGCCGCTATTCAAGGCGAATGAAACCCGCTGGTCTCGCGCCAGCGCCGCGTGGTGCGCTGGAAGAACAGGCTGTTGGGCACCTGCAGCACGCTGCCAGCGTGGTCGCCGGTTTCTTCCAGCGTGGTGTAGATCACATTGATGTCGATGACGCGGCCCTTGAGGCCCGGCTTGTCGCCGCCTTCGAGCAGTTCAATGTGGTCATGTAGCCGGAACGGCCGCGTGGTGATGATGAGGAACGTGCAGAAGATGTTGGACAGCACGCTCCACGCAGCGAAGAACGCCACCGCACCCACCGCTGCGAATCCGGTGAACGCCGTCCACAACGTGCCGGCGGAGACGCCAATCACGTGCAGCACCATCAACAGCGCGCTCACCGAAATGATGAAGCCGCCCGCCCGCCGAATACCGATCATCATTTCGGCCGGCACGCTGTAGCGCGTGCACAGGCGTTTGAGCAGTTGGCGCAATAGCAGCCGGATCAGGCCCGCGACGGCGAGGATCACGACGATCTTGACGGCGGGCACTGCGACATCCAGCCACTGCGGGTTCCAGTGCGGCAACAGACTACGGATCATCGCGGGAAGGGGGTCGGGTGCAGCCATCAGCTCAAGCGGATACGTGGGGGCGCCTAGTGTAACGGGCTACTCCCTGAGCAATGGGTGCGTGGGCTAAGAGCAGCTATCAAAACGACTGCGCAGCCGCCAGGCGGGCGCGGCCGGTGCTCGGAATCGGCATGTACCCACGTACATTCCGGTTCCTCCGCGCCGTCCGCACCCACCTGACGACTGCTCGCTACGTTTGTCAGCCGCTCTAAATGCGCGCTCATCTGCGTGTGCTGCGTGGTGCAATGATCCATGGTCAAACGCGTGAAGCGCTGCGGTCGTGGGCCTGGGATGGCCGCTGCAATCGCTGTCATGCGGCAGGAGTGCCCTTCGTTATGTGTGGGGTCTTGGTAGTGCATTACCGTCGCTGTAGATGCATCGCCTGATAGTCCCGGAGATCGAACACGGCCTGCCAACTGTCGCGCAGCGTGCGCAAGGCGCCCCAGTGATTGGGCGATGGCACGTGCACACAGCGTGGTGGCGCAGCGCTGCTTGCAGGCAGCACGCAGGCTTCCACGCGCTGCGGGCTGAGCGATAGGCGTAAGGCGGCCGTGGGCAGCGGGCCAGGGCAGTGGGTCGGGCACAGGCTCAGCAGCAAGCCAACGATGAGGGTCATGCGGATCTCCGATAACGCCAGGGCGGGGCCGCCCAGGACAGCGGCGCGGCGCTGTGCAATCGAAGCCTTCGATGCGCCCTGCGCCAGAAAGGTTTAGAACTCCGGAAAGGTTTAGAACTCCGGTAGAAAAATGGCTGCGCCGGGCGTAGAGCGGCGAACCAACGTAGTGAGCAATCGCCAGGCGGTTGGGGGCGGTGCGGAGGAACTGGCGTGTACGGGGAGATATGCCGATTTCGGGCGTCTGCCGCGCTTGTCTGACGATTGCGCAGTCGCGTTGATGCCTGCGCTTAAGAGCGGCTAACAAAACGTAGCGAGCAGCCGTCAGGTGGGTGCGGACGGCGCGGAGGAACCGGAGTGTACGTGGGTACATGAGGATTTCGAGCACCGGCCGCGCCCGCCTGGCGGCTGCGCAGTAGTTTTGATAGCTGCTCTAAACCTTTTTGCTGCCCGGTGCATCGAACTGGCTATGCTCGATACCACCGTGCCCCCCGATGCCCCCGCTTGCGACAGCCCCGCCGACCGCGACGATGCGGCATTGGCGCGTGCAGCCGCGGCAGGCAGCCGCTCGGCGTACGAGACGATCTACCGCCGCCATGCGCCACGCCTGTATGCGGTGGTGTGGCGGCTGTGCGGCGGCAACGCCGCACGCGCCGACGATGCCTTGCAGGAAACCTTCATCGCCGCCTGGAAGGCCTTGCCGCAGTTTCGCTTTCAGAGTGCCCTGGGCACCTGGCTGCATCGGCTGGCGGTCAATAACGCATTGATGGAGCTGCGTCGCCGCGCACATTCGCGCGATCACGAGCTTGACGATGCCGATGGCGAACTGCTCGCGGCAATTCCTGGTGCTTCGTCCTGCCAGGCCACCCAAATGGATCTGGAGCGCGCGCTGGAGACCCTGCCGCCACGCGCGCGTGCGGTGCTGGTGCTGCACGACATCGAGGGCTGGAAACATCATGAGATCGCCGAAGAACTGCAGATGGCGGTCGGCAGTTCCAAGGCGCAATTGCATCGCGCACGCGGCCTGTTGCGTGCACGGCTGGGAGAACCCGTATGACCCAATCCCTTCCTCCATCCGGCACCGACGATGCGGCCTTGGTCGCGCGCCTGCAGGCCTTGCCCACGCAGCGCCAGCCAGCGCCGCAGCTGTGGGAGAACATTGCCGCCGCACTGCCGCCGGGCGGCACAGACGCGGCGCTGGCAGCACGCCGGCAGCGCCGCGCATGGCAGTGGCCAGCGGCCGGCCTTGCGCTCGCGGCTGCGCTGGGAGTGATCGCCATCGCGCCCAGGCTCACGCCTCTGCCGACTGCGCCAGCGAATGCAGCTGCGCCGCCAGCGCTGGTGATTCAGGCGCAGGCGCTGGCCGGGCAATACCAGCAGGCCATCGCGGCGGTTCCCGTGGAGCAGGCGCCGGCTGCATTGTTGCCGGCACTGAACGAGCTGGACCTTAGCGCGCAGTCGATCCACGCCGCCATCGTGCAGAGCCCGCGCTCTGCGTTTTTGTTGTCGCAGTTGCAGCGCACCTACGCGAAGCGCCTGCAATTGACCCGTCTCGCCGCACAGGGCGAGGCCTACGTCCCCAGCTGAGGAAGCCACCCATGCGTTACGCCACCTTATCCCTGTTGTTGTTGAGCGCCGTCTGCGCACTGCCCGCCGCGGCCCAGACTGCGGTGAAGCAGATCCATCCACTGGCGCGCGGTGGGCGCGTGGAGATCGAAAACATCGCCGGGCAGGTGCGCGTGCGTGGCTGGGACCGCGACGAGGTGTCGTTGACCGGCACGCTTGGGCCGGGCCAGCGGCTGGATGTCAATGAAAGTGCCGACCGGCTGCAGTTCGAGGTGGTCTATCCGCGCAGTAGCCGCAGCGGCAATGGGGCGCAACTCGAACTGCGGGTGCCGCGCGGCGCAGTGTTGCAGGCAGAGGTGGTCAGCGCCGATCTGGATGTGGATCAGATCGATCTGGCGCGGCTGCAGCTCAAGTCGGTCAGCGGCGAGGTGGTGGCCGCTGGGCGCGCCAAGGAAGCGCGTCTGGAGTCGGTCAGCGGCGATGTGCGCAGCACCGTGGCCACCACGCGTTTGAACCTGAGCACTGTCAGCGGCGAGATCGCGGCGCCAAACGGTGCCAGTGGCCAGGTGAGTGCCGAGTCGGTGTCCGGTGATATCAACCTCAGCACCGGGCAGGTGGCGCAGCTGCGTGCGCAGAGCGTATCCGGCACAACCGGGCTCAAGGTGGCAGGCCTGGCGCCAGGCGGCAGTATCGCGGCGGAAAGTGTGAGCGGAGAGATCGCGCTGGGCGTGCCGCGCACGGTATCGGCGGCGTTGAACGTAGAGGTCTTCAGCGGCGACATCCGCGCGGTGGCCGGGCGGGTCGAGCGGCCGGAGTACGGCCCAGGCAAGAGCCTGAAAACGACGCTGGGCGCGGGCAATGGCGACATCAAACTGGAGTCGCATTCCGGCTCGGTGCGTGTCGATTACGGCAACTGAGGCGTTGCAGATCCGCGGAGGGCAGCTGCCTGTGTCACCGGCAACCTGCCGTGACAGTGCAGCACGACGTGCCGCCCCGCAGGGCAGCACGTCGGTCGAACTCAGGCGCTCTTGTCGCCGTCGTTACGGGCGGGGCCGAAGTTGGTGGTGAGCACTTCGATCCGGCCGCCGGTCTTGCGAAAAGCGGCGATGTCGGCAGCGATACGCTCACGGCTGAGCGGCTGCGACTTACCTTCGCTGCGAGCGATGCTGGGCTGGGATTTCTGCTTGGTCGCGGGACGTGCCATGTGGCCTCCTGTAGCGGGGAAGTGCAAGGACACCGCGTGCGGCTAGGGTGCGCGCGCGGAAGCGGTGTCGAAGAGTGCGATCACGTTCGGTGCGTGGTCACGGCGGCACGGCGGAGCGTGCCTTGCAGGCAAGACGGCGGGGCGTCCGGCAGCAACCGCGCAGTCTAGTCGGGGCGATGTAGAGTTTCGTTAAACGGCCGCGGGCTGGGCCTCTCCGGCACCCGCGGTGGCCCAGGCCAAGCCTTGCACCACGCCGAACGACGGGTCGCCATGGACCAGGCGCGAGGCCGGGAACGCCGCTGCCACGGTGTCGCGGATATAGCCGGCGCGCGACATGCCGCCGGTCAGGAACACCGTTTCGGGCGCGGCGCTCAGGTCTGCGTTGACCTGGACCAACAGGCCTTCCAGTTCGCGCAGGTAATTGGAAGCGGCCCCGACCAGGGCGGCCGCGTCGACGTCCACTGTCAGGTCGCGCTCGATGAACTCCAGCACTGCGCTGTGCCGGTCGTGCTCGCTCAACGCAATCTTGCAGGCTTCCACGCCGCGGTACAGACGTGCGGTATTGCCGGTGTCCTGCAGGGCCTGCAGGCGACGATCGAACGGCGCCGGCACGTCCTGATACTTGTGCAGCCGGAATTCGCGCTGGCGCGTCATGTCCTGCACCATTGCCGCCTCGACGTAGTGGTGCGCCGGGACACGCGTGATGCCGCGCCCGAACAACGGCATGTAGGCGGCCAGGCTCAAGGCCAGGTCGATGTCGGTACCGCCGCGGGCAATGCCCCACGCGCGGTGCACCTGCGGGGGCGTGCTGCCGCCCACGCTGGCATGCGCGACATCCGTGGTGCCGCCGCCAATATCCACCACCACCGTGTCGTGCCGGGTGGCATGGCTGACGTGGTAATGCATTGCTGCGGCCGCAGGTTCTTCGAGGAAATCCACCTGGTCGAAGCCGGCAGCGATTGCTGCGGTCTGCAGGATCTCCAGCGCCTGTGCGTTGCCGGCCTCGCCAATGGAGCTGCGAAATTGCACCGGGCGGCCCAGCGTGGCGCTGCGGATGTTGTGATCGAATTGCTGCGAGGCGGTCAGCCGGATGTGTTCCAGTACATGTGTGGCAATGCCGGTAATGGTCTGGCGCGCGCGTGGATGCAGGTTGTAGCCCAGCATCGACTTGGGGCTCTGCACCAGGTTGCCTTCGCCTTCCAGGAAATACGCATCCAGCGCCTCGTCGCCATAGACCGCGTTCTGCAGCAATGCTGCGGAACTGCGCGGCGCACGTACTTGTTCTTCCATCCATTGCCGGCGCACCACCCGCAGGGCGTCGCGGCGCAGGCTGTCCTGGCTGGGGCTGCGCCCGGCGGCGGCCGCGTCGCGGCGTCCGGCATCGATCAGGCGTTCAAGTTCGTATTCCAGCGCCGGCGTCAGGCTGAAATCGTCCGGGTCACGCATGATTTCCGGGAAATACACGGTGGTGCGGAACTGCAATGCCTCGCCAAAGCGCACCGGGACCACCTTGCCGTCGACGATGGCCGCCGCGGCGGAGTTGCTGGTACCGAAGTCGATGCCGAGTTTCATGCGGGCGCGCCTGTGAGCGGGCCGCGCACTTTACTACGGCTGCCTGCCTGCCGTTGCGGGAGGCCTCACGGTCGGTCTGCGGCCTGCGCTGGCGGGAGCGCCGCGCACCACTGGCGCGCGGCGCAACGCCTCAGGCGGCGATGTCGGTGACGTGGCCCTGGTCGAGTTCTTCGGTGGTGGCCTCGCGTACCGCCGTCACTTCCACGGCGAAATGCAGGGTTTGCCCGGCCAGCGGGTGATTGCCATCCACGGTGACCTGCTCCGGGCCGACCTCGGTGACGGTGACCATCACCGGCCCCTGCTGGGTGCGCGCTTCGAACTGCGCGCCCGGAACCACGTCCACGTCACTCGGGAAGGCTTCGCGCGGCACGTGCTGGATCAGTTGCGCATGGCGCGGGCCGTAGCCCTGTTCCGGCGCGACATCGGCGGTGAGCGTGTCGCCGGTGCGCTTGCCGTCCAGTGCCTGTTCCAGGCCCGGCACGATGTTGCCGGCGCCGTGCAGATAGCTCAGCGGGGTGTCGGGCGTGGAGCGATCGAGCACTTGGCCGCTGTCGTCGGAGAGGGTGTAGTGAATGGTCGCAACGCGACCCTGGGTGATTTCCATGGGAAACCTCCATTGATTGAGTACAAGGGGAGTGCATCGGTCAGATCACGATGCGGGACGATGGCGCACCACAACGGTAGGCAATCGATACAGCCGATGCAACCGCGACCGCGCGTGCGGGTTACGGCAGGATCAGCTTGGTGCACACGCGCTTGCGCTACTCGGCCTGCGCGCCGCGCTCGATCTGCGCACGCCGTGCACGCCAGGTTTCCGGCGTCTGCGGCTTGACGAACAAGGCGGTGACTTCGGGATGTTTCTGCTTGGCCGCCGCTTCAATGCGGCCGATGCAGGCTTCGATCTGCGGCGTGGTGCGGCTGTCTTCGAATTCGGCGCTGAGCGCTGCAACCACCTGGTTGGGGCCCATCTGCATGGTGAGCACGCCATTGGCCGCGCGCACGTCTGGATCGGCCGCGGCGATGGCCAGCAATGAGTCGGTGACGTGCGCATGCGCAGGTTCGCCGATCAACAGGCCCTTGGTCTCACGTGCGAGCAGAAACGCCGTGAACGCCAGCACGAAGGCGATGCCGATGGAGGCGATGCCATCGAGTTGGGGCATATTGAACAGCTGCGCGCCGGCAACGCCCAGCAGCGCCATGAACAGACCGACCAGCGCGGCGCTGTCTTCCAGCAGCACGGTGAAGGTGCTGGGGTCCTTGCTCTGCCGAAATGCCTGGAAATAGCCCATGCGCCCCTTCTTGGCGCGGAACTCGCGAAACGCCACCACCCACGAGATGCTCTCGAACGCGATCGACACACCCAGCACGCTATACGCCAGCCAATGGCTGCTGGCCGGTTCGGGATTGCGCAGATGCACGATGCCTTCGTACAGCGAAACGCCGGCACCCATCGCGAACACCAGCAGCGCCACGATGAAACTCCAGAAATACAGCTCGCGCCCGTAGCCGAACGGATGCGTGGGCGTGGGCGCACGTGCCGCGCGGCGCAGGCCGTACAGCAACAGCACTTCATTGATGGTGTCCACCAGCGAGTGCACGCCTTCGCTCAGCATGGCCGAGCTGCCGGAGATGCCGGCGGCGATGAATTTGGCCACGGCGATGGCCAGATTGCCTGCCAACGCCACGTAGACGACCAGATGCGAACCACTGGGCTTGTTGGACACGGGCAACCTGCGACAACCGGGGGAGGCGACGCACTATCGCGCCGCTGCCGTGGCCGATGCGTGATCGCGGCAGGCTGCGGCTACAATCCACGCCCTCTTTGTGTTCGTAAGGAAGCCCATGTCCACCGCGCCCGCCTGTCCGCAATGCAGTCTGGACAACACCTACGCCGATGGCGAGCTGTGGATCTGCGCCGATTGCGGTTTCGAGTGGAGCGCCGCCGATGCGCCGGCCAACGCGGTGGTCGTGCGCGACAGCAACGGCAATGTGCTCGACGCCGGCGACACCGTCACCGTGATCAAAGACCTCAAGGTCAAGGGCTCGTCGATTCCGCTCAAGCAGGGTACGGTGATCCGCAATATCCGCCTGGTCGAGGACGATGCCGAGCACATCGAAGGCAACTCCGACAAGATCAAGGGTCTGGTGCTGAAGACCTGCTTCCTGCGCAAGGCCTGAGCCGCGATCTAGAGCGCTTGTTGGATCTGGAACGCATTGTAGGAGCGCGCTTGCGCGCGATAGAGCGTTATCGGTGACGCCCCATCGCGCGCAAGCGCGCTCCCACAAAGCCGTGTGTATATCGCAACGTCGGACGACTCAATCGCGCGGATACACCGCTGCGATGGTGCAGCTCTGGCGCAGGCGGGCGAGCATCCCGCCGCGGCTGGTGGCGAACTCGCCTTGCTGGCCGGAGCCGGCCGCCGCGCCGGCCAGGCTGAGCTCGTCGAGCACGGTCACCTTGTCGCCGGGATTGCCGCAGATGGCATTAATGCCCATACCGGAAACGAACTGGATGGGCGGCGCGCCGCTGAGCTCGCGGCAACTGTCCAGTAGCTCCACACGGTAGTAGCGGTGTGTGCCGGGATGGCGCGCGGAGACTTCGACCAGCAGGCCATCGGGGTCCTCCGACCACGAGCGCAGCATGCTGGGATTGAAGCAATAGCTGGAAGAACCGGCGAAGTTGCGGCGGCGGCTCTGCCGGACGGTCACCGGATCCAGCGTGGCGGTGCCATCGGTTGCGCGGTAACGCGCGATGCTGGCGTATGTCCGTGCATCGATCGGCTCCACCTGGGTGATGACGCAGCGCTGCGTGCCCGTGCCCACAAACGCGGCCGCGCCGTTGCAGACCCAGCCATGCGCAGCCAGTAACGACGCGCCGGTTTGGTTGGCAATGTCGGGGCAGTCATCGGCCAGGCGCAGGCGGAACAGGCGGCCTTGCTGGCCGGTCACCGCCAACGTGCGGGCATCGGCCTGCTGCAGTTCGGCCACCTGGCGTGCATCCAGGCAAGTGGCGTCGGGCGCAGCCGGGCGCATCTCATCGGCGCGCGATGGCGACGCGGCGGCGTACAACGCGGCACACAACAGGGCGAGCAATCGTTGGCGCATCACGCACATCCTTGGCAATGAAGTGACTGCATCATCACCGCGCGGCGCCGGTGTGGCAATCACGACTGCAGCCTTGGTTGGGAAGGAGAACGGTGGCGTACTAGCGGTCTGGAGGCACAGCGAAGCGTGCGTGCGCCGCTGCGCATCCGCTGCCTGACTACCAAGTGGGAGCGTGCTGCTTGGCGCATGCTGTGGCGCGATGCGCAGAGTCAGGCTGGATCGTTCGCGGCGGCCAAGCCGGCTTTGAGCGCGGCGACCGTGGCAGTGATCGCGGCCTTGAGCTGCAGGGTGGCACGCGCAACGACTTAGAGCAGCTATCAAAACTACTGCGCAGCCGCCAGGCGGGCGCGGCCAGTGCTCGGAATCGGCATGTACCCACGTACATTCCGGTTCCTCCGCGCCGTCCGCACCCACATGACGACTGCTCGCTACGTTTTGTTAGCCGCTCTTACTGAAGTTCCAACCATTCGGTTGGTCGGACGGCACGCCGCTTGTGCGTCATCGGGGCAGTCGATAAGCCGCTCACTGCCGTAGGCGAGGTCACCGCCACGCCGCTCGGTGTGCTCTGCTGCAACTTCGTCGAAGGCGACTACCTGCGCACCCGGACCGACGTCGCTTCGGTCATGCCGTGCGTCGCTTCGGTACGGCGAAGGTCGACGTATCCCTGCGATTCTCACCGGCCATTGCCCGCGCTACGGCGCTTCCGGCGGATCCGAATCCAGCACCTGCAGTTTGCCGCCAGTGGTCTCCGGCAGGATGTGTTGATCGGTGGCCACCAGCACCACGCCCGGCGTCAGCAGCGGCAGCAGGTTGGCGAGAAAGGCCGGCGGCACCTGCAGCCGCGCGATGGTGTTCGCATCCAGCGCCTGCCCAGCGGCCGCCGCGCTGCCGGGAATGCCGATGCGCATCCAGTTGGGCATGCGTATGCCGGGCAGCCCAGGCACCTCGCCGGGCAAGAAGCCCTGGCCAACGATGAAGGCCTGCGTGCCCAGGGGCGCGGCATCGGCAGGTGCGTGCAGCACCGCGCGGGCGCGGCCGATTTCCACCCCGTTGCGATACACCGCCAGTTGCTGGTCGCTGCTGCTGACCAGCATCGAGATCGGCCCGGTGGGCGCAAGCTCGGGCTGCCAGGCATAGGTCTGCCCGCTGGGCAGCGGCAACAGCGGGCGCTGCGCACCGGTGGAGGGGTCGATCGGGCTGAGCGCGCGCGGGTGCACCACCGCATCGGCATCCACGCCGGCCTGCGCCACAACCACCACCATGCCCATGTTGGAGTTGTCGAACAGCAGGCGGGCGAACTCGGACGGCAGATGCACGCAGCCATGCGATTCCGGATAGCCGGGCAGGCCGCCGGCATGCAGCGCCACGCCATCCCAGGTGAGCCGCTGCTGGTAGGGCATCGGCGCGGCGTTGTAGATGCTGGAGCGGTGGTCTTTATCCTTCTGCAGGATGGTGAACACGCCGGTGGGCGTCTCGTGCCCGGGCTTGCCGGAGCTGATGGTGGACACTCCGATCAGGATGCCGTTGCGATACGCATAGGCGCGTTGCTCGGTGAGGCTGACGATCACTGCCATCGGCCCCCAGCCCTTGCTCACGCCGCCCCAGATCCATTCGCCTGGCTTGAGCTGGTCCGGCGCCGTTTCCGCAGGGCTGGATTGGCGCGCGCCCCAGAACGGCACCGCAGCTGCCTGGTCGCAGAACAGCAGGGCACACAACAGCAGGGCAGGGAGCAGGCGGCGCATGGGCATTCCCGAAAATCATGTCGCACGATCCTAGCGGGGCTGCGCGTGTGCGTCATGTGCGCGCAGGTTGTGGTGGCGCTGTAGGCGATGCGGTGTTGGTTGCTGATGCCGGTGCGAAGACGACGGTTGAAGGTCGCGGGAGCCAGCTGCGGTCTGCCATGCGCTGTCGGTGTCCATTGTGCGCGTTGCGACGCAGCGTGTGCAGGTTGGGCGTGGCACCGGCGTTGCCACTCGGTGTTGTCGTGCATGTGCAACGGCGTTGCGCGCGATCAGCACTATCGCAGTCATCTGTGTCGGTGAGCCACACGCGCGTGTGGTTGTGACTTACAGCGCTCGTTTGCAGTGGCAACGCTCGGCTGCGGCTGCTCAAGAAAAATGCAGCTGCCCGATCACCTGCATGGCGACCGGGCAGCGGTGCGGTTACGCCGGCAGTGCCGGGTAGTCGGTGTAGCCTTCGGCGCCGCCGCCGTACAGCGTAGCCTGGTTCGGTTCCGCCAGCGGCGCGTTGTCGCGCAGGCGGCGTACCAGGTCCGGATTGGCAATGTAGGCACGGCCGAAGGAGACCGCATCGGTGTCGCCACGGCTGATCGCCTGTTCGGCCATCGCCTTGTCATAGCCGTTGTTGCTGATCCATGCGCCATCGAACTTGGCCCGCAGTGCGGTGTAGTCGAAGGCGATGTTGTCGCGCGGGCCGCCGGTGGCGCCTTCGATCACGTGCACGAAGGCCAGCCCGCCGATCAGGTTCAGCCGCTCCACCGCACGCTCGAACAAGGCCTGCGGGTCGGAGTCGTGCATGTCGTACACCGGCGTCACCGGCGAGAGCCGCACACCGGTGCGCTCGGCGCCGATCTCGTCGGCAATGGCCTGCACCACTTCGGCGAGCAGGCGCGTGCGGTTTTCGATATCGCCGCCGTAGGCATCGGTGCGCTGGTTGGAACCGTCGCGCAGGAACTGGTCGATCAGGTAGCCGTTGGCCGCATGCACTTCCACGCCGTCGAAGCCAGCATCGATGGCGTTACGCGCAGCTGCGCGGTAGTCCTCGATCAGCGCGGGAATTTCCTCCAGCGCCAGTGCACGCGGCTCTGAGACATCAGAAAAGCCCTGCGCGGTGAAGGTCTTGCCGGTGGAGCGGATGGCGCTAGGGGCCACCGGCACTTCGCCCGGCGGCAACAGGCTGGTGTGCGAGACGCGTCCCACGTGCCACAGCTGCAGCGCGATCTTGCCATCCTGCCGGTGCACTGCATCGGTGACCGCGCGCCAGCCTTCGACCTGTGCGGGCGTGTGGATGCCGGGGGTGTCCAGGTAGCCCTGGCCGAGCGGGCTGATCTGGGTGCCTTCGGCGATGATCAGGCCGGCAGTGGCGCGCTGGGCGTAGTACTCCACCGCCAGCGGCGACGGCACTGCGCCAGCAACGGCGCGGTTGCGCGTCAGCGGCGCCATGATCACGCGGTTGGACAGATCCAGCGCGCCCAGGCGCACCGGCGAAAACAACGGAGAAGGAGTGGAAGTAGACATCGGTCGCCAGGTTGAAGGAGAAAATGCGTACGTCGCGATCTTGCCAATGACGTAGGCCTCCCAGCGATGGTGGCGGACTGATCTGTATTCGAGGCTGCATCGATGGGACAGTGCGTCTTTTGTAACGTGTTTCAGCGCATTCTGTGATGTGTCACGAGGCGTGTGCTGAACCAAGGCGATGGCGCGCCTTTCGCCAGATGCTGCATTGCACAATAATGGGCGGCTCGCCATTGTGGACCCGGGCATGTCTTCCAACGATGCTTCAACGCCGCGCGTGCCTCGCCGCGACTACGTGCTGATCCTGCTGGCACTGGCGATGGGCGGGTTTGCCATCGGCATCAGCGAGTTCTCCACGATGGGCCTGATGACGCAGATTGCCCACGGGCTGCACATCAGCGAGCCGCAGGTGGGGCATGTAATCAGCGCGTACGCACTGGGTGTGGTGGTGGGCGCGCCGCTGCTGGCGATCCTGGGTGCGCGCTGGCCGCGACGCACCTTGTTGCTGCTGCTGATGGTGTTCTATGCGCTGGGCAACCTGGCCAGCGCATTGGCGCCGAGCTACCACACCATGTTGCTGTGCCGCTTCATTGCCGGCCTGCCGCATGGGGCGTATTTCGGTGTGGCCTCGTTGGTGGCGGCGTCGATCAGCCCGCCCAACCAGCGCGCCACTGCGGTGGGGCGCGTGTTGCTGGGCCTGAGCGTGGCGCTGCTGGTCGGCAACCCATTGGCCACTTGGCTTGGCCAGAGCCTGAGCTGGCGTTGGGCGTATGCGGCGGTGTCGGTGATTGCGCTGGGCACGGTCGCTGCAGTTGCGATGCTGCTGCCGCCGGCACCGGACGAACCGCGCCAACAACCCCTGCGCGAGATGCGCGCGTTCAATCAGCCGCAGGTGTGGTTTGCGCTGGCAATTGGCGCGGTAGGTTTTTCCGGCATGTTCTGCGTCTTCAGTTATCTGGCGCCCACGCTCACCGCCGTGACCGGTGTGGCGCCTGCGCGCATTCCGTTGGCCATGGCGGCCTTCGGCGTGGGCGGCGTGCTCGGCAGCATTCTTGGCGGGTGGCTGTTCGACCGCATGCAGTTCCGCGCGGTGCCGGTGTTGCTGGTGTGGTCGATCGTGGTGATGTTGACCTTCCCGTTGGCGGCGTTGTCGAGCAGTTGGGTGTTCGTGTCGATCGTGGCGGTCGGCACCATGGGCGCACTGGCACCGGCCCTGCAGACCCGGTTGATGGACGTGGCCGCAGAAGCGCAAACCCTGGCCGCCGCGTCCAACCATGCCGCGTTCAACACCGCCAACGCCTTGGGGCCGTGGCTGGGGGGCATGGCGATCACGGCGGGGTGGGGCTGGACCTCCACCGGCTATGTCGGTGCGGCCACCGCACTGGGCGGCTTGTTGGTCTACAGCTGCGCGGTGTGGCAGGAACGTCGCCAGCGCGCGCTGGCAGCCAGCTACTAAGAGCGTCTAATAAAACGTAGCTGCGCAGTAGTTTTGATAGCTGCTCTAAGTCGCAGCGGCACTGCATGCGATATGGCGCCGCAGTTGCAAGCGTGCGCATGCAGCGCTGCACGGCTAGCTCACGGCGCGCTGTCGAGACTGCTGGTTTCCAACACAGTGAGCGTGCCGCGGTGACCACTCCGACTCCACCACCCTGGACGCGTGCAGCGCCCAAGCGTCGTACCGGCAGCACGCCGTTGAGCGATGCACAGAATGCTGCAGCCAAGGCGCGCGCCGATGCGGCGGGGCGGCGCTATCCCAATCTGGTCGACAACATGTGGGCCAGCAAATTGCCCAAGGACGGCTGATGCATATCACTTCAGTCCAGGCCGCTTGCATTGAATGAATCGATGTTCATGGCAGGCACGGCCGCGTGAGGACAGCGGGGCAATCACTCACACACGGCTTATGGCGGCAAGACCAGGATGAGGCCGTACACAGCGACACCGCAGTGACACAGAATGATTGAAACCCCTTTCTTCCGCCGCAGCGCATGACAGTAACGAGCGTGCGCAGCGCTGGACCACCTGCAACACAGGAGTGACATATGAGCATCCAGAGCAAGACCGAGCATAGCCTCAACGACCTGATCGCCATTTCCCGCGACGGCAAGGACTTCTACGAAGAAGCCGCAAGCAAGGTGGGCGATGCCGAACTGGCAACGCTGTTCCGCCGCATTGCAGGCGTGAAGTCTGACATCGTCAGCAACCTGAGCAGCGTGGTTGCGTCGGTCGGCGGCAAGCCGGAAACCCACGGCACCATGGTCGGCAGCATGCAGCAGTTCTACGGCAAGGTGCGTGCCACGCTGGGCGACACCAAGTACGGCTACGTGGCCGAGCTGGAAGAGTCCGAAGACCGCTTGCTGAAGGCGTTCGACGAAACCATCGCCGACCAGGACACCCCGGCTGCCGCACGCGATGCCGCGCTGCGCCTGCTGCCGGAAGTGCGCGCTTGCCATGACGTCATGCGCAACCGCAAGCACGCGATGAAGAGCGCTGCGTAATACGACAGCGTGACCGGATGCACCGCATGGTGCAGCTTCGGGAAGTAAACGATAGAGGCGGAAACGGGTAGCGCGAGTTGCCCGTTTCTTTTTGTGTGGTGTTGTTGAGTTGTACGGAGCTGTTGCGTGGTACGAGCAGTGCTACGGGCAATGTGTCGCGTATGGCCGGTAGCACTTCGCTGATGCGCAGTGTGTAGGTCGCTCGCCTTGAGTGACGCAGGCGATGTGGCGCTTCGCATCGTCCAACGTTGCACGTGTCGATGCGAGGACGTCCGCAGTCACCCAGCATCAGCGCTGTGATCAGCACGCACCAACACGCCCTGTGTTCTGCAGCGTGAGCGGTTCTGCTAGTATCCGCCGCCCTTGTTCAGGCAGGCCGGCGCCCGCGGTCGTGGATTGATCCCATGCAGCAGCAGTTCCTGTACCTGTCCTCCGCCGAAGCGCAGCTGTCGCTGGGCCTGGGCGAAGAAAAGACCACCGAGCGCCTGTTTTTTGCGGTGATGGCCGATGCCATCACTGCCACGCATGCCGCACAGATCGGCAGTGCGCTGCTGCAGGCCGGGCTGGTCGAAGGCAAGCCGCTGGCGCCGGAGCGCTTGCATGTCACCTTGCATCATCTGGGCGATTACGCCGGCGGCCTGCCACCATCGCTGGTGGCGCGTGCCAGCCAGGCGGCCGAACGCGTGGCGCAGCAAGCGTTCGAGGTGGAGTTCGACCGCGTGGGCACATTCGGTGGGCGCCGCTCACAACTGCCGTGCGTATTGCGTGGCGAAGAGCAGCTGCGCGGACTGTACGACCTGCAAGGCGCGCTGGGCCGGCAACTGGCGCACGTGGGCATTGCCGGCGATGCGCAATACACCCCGCACATGACCTTGCTCTACTGCAATCAGTCGCTGCCGCAACGCCGCTGCGACCCGTTGCGCTGGACCGTCACCGACTTCGCCCTGGTGCGCAGCTTTCTTGGCCAGTCGCGTTACCAGATCGAAGGGCGCTGGTCACTGCGCTGATGTGCACGCCGGCATCAACGCGTTAGCCTGCGCGCATGGACTCCACACCGCTTCCGTTATCGCCTGACCATCTGGCCGCGCTGGAACAGGCCTATGCCACTCCGCGACGCGCCTACCACCACTTCGGCCACGTGCGGGCCGTGCTGCAGCATTACGCCGAGGTTGCGGCGGGGCCAGGCTGGCAGCAGCCGGTGGAAGTGTGGCTGGCGGTGCTGTTCCACGATGCGGTGTACGCGCCCGGCCGCAGCGACAACGAAGCCCGCTCGGCCGACTGGGCGCTGGCCTGTATTCCGCAATGGTGGCCGCAGGCGCCGGTGGACCTGGCCCGGGTCCAGGCGCTGATCCTGCTCACCGCCCGGCACGGCCAGCTGCAGCCGCAGGACGTGGATGCCGACGCGGCGCTGTTCCTGGATTGCGATATGGCCATTCTTGCTGCGCCGGCCGAGGTCTTCGACGCCTACGACCGCGGAATTGCCGAGGAATACCGTGGGGTGGTGCCCAGCCTGCTGTTCCGGCTCAACCGCGGCCGTTTCCTGGCCGGCCTGCTCAAGCGACCGCGCATCTTCCTCAGCGATGACTTCCACGCGCGCTGCGATGCCGCCGCGCGGGCCAACCTGCGCCGGCGGCTGGGCCGCTAGGCCACGCGCAGCGATCAACACGATTGCGCAGCCCCCGGGCGGGCGCGGGCTGCGTTCGAAATCCTCACTTCCCCGTACGCTTGGCTTCCGCCGCGCTGTGCGCACCCGCCTGACGATTGCTCGCTCCGTTGAGTGAGCGTTCCAAGGCCCAGCCAGCGTGCGCGGTACACTTGCCGCATGCACGACGGCGCTTCTTCTCACCACGAGCCACGCCCGCAGCCGCCGCAACCGCCGGGCCCCAACGAGTGCTGCGAGAGCGGTTGCCCCCTATGCGTGCATGACCTGTACGCCGAGGAGCTGGCGCGTTACCGCGCCGCGTTGGCCGCCTGGCAAGCACGCCAGCCTGCGGCTGCGCCGTGAGCGAAGCAATGCGCTTCGCGGCAGCATGCGGAACGATTATCTTTGGCCCACTCTTCCCGATGGTGCGACATGCGACGACTTGAGATGTGGAGCGCGCTTTGCGGCGCGGCGGCAGTGGCGCTCTCCGGCATGGCCGCCGCACAGGCACCGCAGGCGGTCAGCCACGGGCGTTTCGAGCAGATTCCGGTGCTGATGCCCAAGGGCGAGCCACAACGCGTGGTGATCTGGCTGGCCGGCGACGGCAATACGGCCACCCGTAAGGCCCAGGCCGAAGCGCTGCGTGCCGACGGTGCAATGGTGGCGCTGGTGGATACCGCGCATCTGTATGGCGTGGTGCGTAAGGATGGCGGTGCCTGCGCGTTCTCGGTGGGCGATGTGGAGAACTTCTCGCGCTACCTGCAGGCCTTCTATCACATCCCCACCTATCGGCTGCCGCTGCTGGTGGGCGATGGCGAAGGCGCCGCGCTGGCCTACGCGATCGCCGCGCAGGCCAAGCCACACACGCTCGCCGGCGTGCTGACCGACGGCCTGTGTCCGGCGGCGGTGTCGGATCAGGCGATCTGCCAGCCGGGCGTGCGCCCGGGCAGCAACAGCCTGGTGCCGGCGCCGTTGCAGATTCCGTGGGTGCTTGCCAGCAGCCAGGGCACGCGTTGCCCGTCCGCTGCCGAAGACGCCTTTCTCAAGCAGATTCCGCAGGCCCAGACATTCCGGCGCTCCAGGCAGGGCGATATTTTGCCGGGGCTGCGCGCAGCGGCGCGCTCGCTGGGCGAGCAGAAAGGCGTGGCCTTGCCGCCACCGCCGGGTGGCCTGGAGGAGCTGCCCGTGGTCGAATTGCCGGCCCGGGGTGATGGGGACAACGACGACGACACCTTCGCCATCTTTGTCTCCGGTGACGGCGGCTGGGCGGGGCTGGATGAGGAGGTTGCCGATGCGCTGGTGGCGCAGGGCATTCCGGTGGTCGGCCTGGATTCGCTGCGCTATTTCTGGAGCGAACGCACGCCGCAAGGATTCGCCACCGACCTGGACCGCATCGCGCGGTTCTATGCGCAGCGTTGGCAGCGCCGGCGGGTGGTGCTGATCGGCTTTTCGCAAGGTGCCGACGTGCTGCCGGCGGCCATCAACAAACTGCCCGCACCCACCAAGCAAAACCTGCGCATGACCGCGCTGTTGTCTGTTGGCAAGCTGGCCGACTACGAGTTCCATGTCAGCAACTGGCTGGGGTCGGACGACGACGGCTTGCCGATCGCCCCGGAAGTGCAGCGTCTGCCGCCTGGCACCACCGTGTGCATCTACGGCCAGGACGATGAGGACGCGCTGTGCCCAAGCCTGCCGGCGGAGACGGCCAAGCGCGTCATGCTGCCGGGCGATCATCACTTCAAGGGCGATTACGCAACGCTGGCGAAGGTGATCATGGAACAGCTGCACGCCCTGTCGAAACCGTAACGAGCAGGGCCGCGCACCGCGTGATCGCACGCGGTGCGCGGGTCAGGTATCGCGTCAGTCCTGCCGGCCCGGATCCACAGAGATCAGCCGGGTGACATCCAGCAAGGCGGCGGGCAGATGCATGCCGCCGGGCGCGACCAGATAGCGCGGGCGCCAGGTCGGTGCGAACTTGGATTTGAAGCGGCGCAGCCCGCTGAAGCCATAGAAGCGTTCGCCATGCCGCGCCACCAGGCTGGCGAAGCGATTCCAGCGGCCAGCCAGCCGATGCTCGGCCAGGCCCGACAGCGGCGCCATGCCCAGCGAGAAGCGCGTGTAGCCGTTGGCGTGGCCCCACAGGAACAACTCGATAAACAGGAAGTCCATGGTGCCCTTGGGTGCCTGCGCGCTGTGCCGCATCAGGTCCACCGACAACTCGCCGCCGGCCGGCGCGCACCACACATTGGCGAACGCCACGATCTTGCCCTCCGCCTCGGCAACCGCCACCGGAAACCGGCGCAGGTAGTCCGGGTCGAAACTGCCCAGCGAGAAGCCTTTCTCTTCGCCGGCCTTTTCATCCAGCCATTGCTCGGAGACCTCGCCCAGCTCTGCCATCACCGCGTCTACCTGCTCGGGCTGCAGCATGCGGAAGCTCAGGCCGCCGCGCTTGCCGCGGTTCCAGGCCTGGCGCAGGTCGGCGCGGTCGCGGCCTTCCAGGGTGAAGCCCTCCAGCGGCACGATGGCTTCTTCGCCCAGCTTGACCAGGGTCAGGCCCATGTCCAGATAGGTCTGCCAGTATTTTTCGCCCACCTGGTAGAACACCGGGCGCAGGCCCATGTGGTCGGCCTCTTCGCGGAAGCGCCAGATCAGCGCACGCGCAACCTCCGGCGGCCCGACCGGGTCGCCCATCGAGATCAGCGAGCCGCCGTAGCGCTGCATCATCACAAAACCCAGGCCCTTCTCATCGCGCAGGAACGCCTTGTCGCCGGTGAGCGCCAGGCAGGCCTGGGTGTCGGCGCTGCTGGCCAGCACCGGTGCCAGGGCCTGCAGGGCCTGCGCATCGGCTGGCGGCATTGGCCGGCGACCGCCGCGCAACAGGCGTGCGGTGCCGAACAGGATCACGCCCACGCACAGGATCAGCAGCGCACGCAGCGCACGCGGCGCATTGGCCGAGGTGGCGAACTGCCACCACAGGTCGTTGCTGTATTCGACATGGCTGTAGACGAAGAACAGCAGCCAGAACGTGGCCACCAGCACCAGCCCCAGATTGCTCAGCCAGCGCCACGACCAGGCTTCGTCCAGCAGCGCGCCCTGGCGATAGAACTCCCGGCGTGCCGCCCACAAGGCCACTGCGGCCAGTGCGGCCGACAGCGACACCGAGATATGGCTGCCGCGCAGCAGCGACAGCGGCGGCAGCAACACGCACACGCCCAGTGCCAGCACCCAGGCCGAATGGCTGCGGCGTTGCAGGCCCTGGCCGATCAGCAACAGCAGCATGCCGCCCAGACTGACCAGCAGGTGCGAGGTCTCGATCAGCGGCAGCGGCGCCACCTCCTGACGTGCGCGTGGCGTGGGCAGGGTGCCGTCTATCACCAGCGCCGCACCTACCGCAAACACCGCCAAGGCCAGGATCTGCGGCAGCCACGGCCGCAAGGTCTTCCACACCGTGCGCGCGGTGCTGGCACTGGCGCGCACCGGTGCACGCAGGCCGGTGGCCGCCGCCATGGCCACCGAGATCAGCAGCGGCACGATGTAATACGTGACCCGGTACGCCAGCGCGGCCGCCAGCACCGCCGCCGGGGTGACATGCGGCAGCAGCTTGAGCAGGCTCCACTCGAATACGCCAAGGCCGGCCGGCACGGTGGAGATCAGCCCAGCCACCACCGCCACCAGCCAGATGCCGATGAAGCCGAAATAGCCGGTGCCCGGATCGGGCGGCAGCAGCACGTAGAACGCCGCCGCGGCCAGGCCCAGTTCGACCACGCTGAGCGCGGTCACGCCCAGCACGGTGGTGCGGTCGGGCAGCCAGAAGCGATGGCTGCGGATGCCGAATTCGCGCCCGTGCCGGCCCACCAGCACCAGCATCGCCACGTAGCCCAGCAACAGGGCGATGCCGGCGATGCGGATGCCCTCGGCGGCGATCGGCAGCGCACGTGCGGCCGCTTCGGGTTCGAGCATCAGCGCAATGCCGAGCAGCACCCAGGCGCCGAAGATGAAGCCCAGCGTGCTCATCAGCACCACCTGGCCGATCTCGGCCAGGGTCAGCCCCACGCTGCCGTAGCCGCGCAAGCGCACCGCGCCGCCGGTGAGCGCCGCAAAGCCCAGTGTCTGCCCCACCGCGTGCGCCATGAAGGCGGTGATGCCCACCCGCGCCGGATGCAGGCGCTTGCCGGTGCGCTTGAGGCCCACCCAGTCAAAGCCCACCAGGCACGCGTAGCTGCTCAGGCCAAGCAGCAAGGTGAGCGCGATCTGGCCGGCGCCGAGTGCGCGGAACGCCTGCCGGATCTGGCGGTAGCCGTGATCGGTGAATTGCGAGGACAGCGCGTGCAGCGCCATGGCCAGGATCGCCAGGCTGATGATCACGGGCAGCGCGCGGCGCCAGCCGCTGGCGGTCGCTTCGGAAGACACGGGGGTATCCGTCATGGGGGCAACGGGATCTGCTGAAAGGAGGGGAGTGCGCACGCGCCGCGGAGGCAGCAAGTGCGAAGGATCTGCATGGGCCGGACAACGTGGGAGTGCATGCAGCGTGGTCGCGTGGGCGCCGGTGGAGGGTGAACACAGGGTTCGATCTGGCCGACACATTGTCGGCCCTGGACGGCCGCGCGCATCATAGGCCAAACGGGCGCATGCGTGCGGTTGGAACGAAACGATGCAAAGCGATGCAGTGAAGGTGCAGACAGGATGTTGAAACGTGAGGTGGCGCAAGGCAGGGGAGCTGATGCACAGGCCGTGCCAGGCGCGCCGCCGCGCTGGAGCGCGCATGCCGGCAGCACCGCCGCCGTGGTTGGCGTGGCATTCGTCGTGTTGGTGTTGACCCTGCAACTGATGCGTGCCGACCTGGACTGGGTGGGCGCGCAACTGAGCCTGTATCTGCACGGGCCTTACGGGTTAGTGCTGCGCACCGCTTATTGCGTGTTGGCCGCGAGCATGGCGTGGTTGGCGCTGGGCCTGCATGCCGCGCTGATGCCAACTGCGCGCAGCCGCACCGTGCTGGGCTTGTTCTGGGCCGCAGCACTGGGCCTGAGTGCAGTCTCGATCGGCGACAGCTGGATGCCGACGCTGGCGCCGAACGCGGCGTTGATGGTGCACCTATTGTCCGCGCAGGCCGCGTTTCTATGCGTGATCGCCGGGCTGCTGCTGCAGTCGTGGTATTTCCGCAACGACCCACGCTGGCGCAGCCGCTTCGTGCCGGCCTTCGGGCTGGGCCTGGTGGCGTTTGCGGTGTTGCTGTTCAACGTCAGCGTGCACACCGCGCCACGCGGCATCAGCCAGAAGACCGCCATCGTGCTGATCGTGATCTGGTTGACGCTGGTGGGCAGTTGGCTGGCACGCGCTGCACGTTCATCGCATTCGCGTGACAATGCCCGGGTCAACCAACCGTAGGAAGCCTGAAGATGCTGCAGCGATTCGATACCGGCCCGCGTATGTCCGAAATGACCGTCCATGGCGGCGTGTGCTACCTCGCGGGGCAGATTGCCGACGACACCAGCGAAGACATCACCGGGCAGACCCGTCAGGTGCTGGCCGAGATCGACAAGCTGCTGGCGATGGCCGCCAGCGACAAGACCAAGATCCTGCGTGCGGAGATCTTTCTTGCCGACATCGCCGATTTCGACGGCATGAACAAGGCCTGGGACGAGTGGGTGCCGCATGGCTTCACCCCGGCACGCGCCACCGTGGAAGCCAAGCTGGCTCGCCCGGAGTGGAAGGTGGAGATCGTGATCACCGCAGCAACGAGCTGATTGGCTGCGGCATCAATGCGCGGTGCTGCGGCATCGCGCTGCGGGCCAGTCGGCAGCATGGCTGCCGACTGGCCGAGCTGGTTAACCGGCGTAGGTCAGCGCTTGGCGAAGCGGTAATGCGCCACGCCCCATTCACGGCCTTCGTCATAGCCGAACAGCTCCGCGCAGGCCAGCCAGAACATGCGCCAGCGCTGCCACCAGCGCTGTGCATCCTCGCCGTAGGTCTGCCGCAGCAGCGGCATGATCTGTTCGCGGTGCCTGTCCTGATTTTCCAGCCAGGCATTGGCGGTCTTTTCGTAATGCTCGCCGGACAACACCCAGCGTTGTTCGATCACC
This sequence comes from Xanthomonas sp. fls2-241-TYG-148, assembly GCF_030208815.1. Classification (NCBI taxonomy): domain Bacteria; kingdom Pseudomonadati; phylum Pseudomonadota; class Gammaproteobacteria; order Lysobacterales; family Lysobacteraceae; genus Xanthomonas; species Xanthomonas sp. fls2-241-TYG-148. The sequence goes on along the minus strand of NZ_JARVTE010000001.1, from coordinate 641,958 downwards.
ACATCTTGCTGAAACTGCAGCAGCGTATCGGCCGCCGGCATCAGCCCGCCGGTGAAAAAGTGCCGCCCCATCCAGTTGTCTTCGCCGGCCACTTCGAACGGGTAGGCCAGGTCGCGGTGGCAGAAGATATGCACGAACAGCTTGCCGCCCGGTGCCAGCCAGCTGCCGATCCGCGATAGCAGCTCGCGGTAGTTGCGCATGTGCTCGAACATTTCCACCGAGACCACGCGATCGAAGCTGTCGGTGGGCAGTGCCAGCGCATTGACGTCGGCGGTGATGACCTGCACGTTGCTCAGCCCGCGCACGCGGCACTGTTCCAGGATGTGCGCGCGCTGCGGCCGCGAATTGGACACCGCGGTGATGCTGGCAGTCGGATAGCGCTCGGCCATCCACAAGGTGAGCGAGCCCCAACCGCAGCCCAGCTCCAGGATGCGCTGGCCATCGGCCAGCTCGGCGCGCTCGCCGTACAACGCCAGCATGCGCAGTTCGGCCGCGTCCAGGTCCGGCGTGGTCGCGTCCCAATAGCAGCTGCTGTATTTCAGGCGCCGCCCCAGGCATAGGGTGAAGAACTGCGGCGGCAGCTCGTAATGCTGGCGATTGGCGGCATCGGTTTCAATCGCGATGGCGCTGCCGCGCAGGCTGTCGATGAAGGCGCGTTGGCGCTCGCCGCTGGCATCGGCGCCATCGCGGCGTTCGTCCAGCAGGCGCTGCGCGCACAGTCGGCGAATGCCGTAACGCAACGCGGCATCGGGCAGCACGCCGGATTCGGCCAGGCGGGTGGCAAAGCCTTCTTCGGGATGCGCGGAGGGCGGGATGGTAACGGTGGACATGCGACTCTCCAGGCGAATCAGGACGAAGGGGGGAACGGGAAAAATGCGCTGGTGCTGCGTTGGTACTGGGCGTAGTCCTCGCCACGCGAGCGCAGTGCCTGCTGCTCGGTATAGGGGATGCCGGTAAAGCGATACAGGAACGCGAACATCACCACCGGGCCCAGCGCACACAGCGCCACCGGCCACGGCCCCGCACCGACCGCCAGGGCCAGATACGCAAACCAATGCACGAATTCGAAGAAGTAATTGGGATGCCGCGAATAGCGCCAGAGCCCGGTGCGACATGTCTTGCCGCGGTTGGCCGGTTTGGCCTTGTGCGCAGACAACTGCCGGTCGGCCAGCGCCTCGCCGCCGACGGCGATCAACCACACCACAATCGCCAGGCTGCTCCACACGCTCCATGCCGGGTTCGGGTTGCTGGCCGCGGCCAGGAACGGCACCGAGAACAGCACCACCACCACCGCCTGGGCCAGGAAAAAGCCCAGGAACTTGCGCTGATCGCCGTTCCAGTGCGCACGCAGGGCGCGGTAGCGGCCATCCTCGTGGGGGTCGCCGAACACACGCACGCCCAGGTGCCAGGCAAGCCGTGCGCCCCACACGCCGCCGAGCACCGCCACCAGCACGCGTGGCAGCAGCGCACCATCGGACATCCACGCGCAGTAGGGCGCAGCAACCGCCAGGCAGCCCGCCCACAACACGTCCACCGGGCCGGCGTTGCCACTGCGGCGTTGCCACAGCCAGCCCAACACCATCACCACGGCGGCGAACACGCCGACATGCAGCAGCGGCCAGACAGTCATTGCGGGTCTCCAGTGATGCGCTCAAACGCGGGGCGTGCCAGGCGGCGGGCATACAGCGAGAGCAGGCCGCAGGCCGCGCCCCAGCCAATCGCCAGCGCCAGCAGCGCGTTGCGCTGCGGTGCCAGCAATTCGATGGCCTGCCAGCTGCGCTCGGCCAGCCAGTACGACAGCGGCCCGAAGACTGCGCCCAGCACAACCGCCAGCCACGGGCGCTGCATGACCGTTGCCAGTGAATGATTGAGCGTGAGCGCAAATCCCAGCCAGAGCGCCAGGATCCACGCAGGCGCGAGCACGCTGCCCGGCCACGGCGCGGCGTAGCGCACCCAGTCGCCTGCGGCCAGTGTGGTGTCCAGCAACAGCCCCAGTGCGATGGCGGCCAGCAGCAACTGCCAGTCGCCGCGCGCGCGCCGCGTGGGCCACAGTTGGTAGAGCGCAAACAGCGCCAACGCCAGCAGCGTGGGCCACACCCGCCCACGCGCGGCTGAGCTGACCGCCACCAGCCACAGCACCTGCAAGCCGACGTAGTTGCCCAGCTGCTTCATGCGGCGCTGCTCAACCCGGGCACGAATTGCGGCGGACGTGCGCCGGGCTTGCTCAACCACAGATGCACATCGCCGATCGAGCGTTCCAGGAAACCGGCTTCGCAATAGGCCAGATAAAATTCCCACATGCGGATGAAGCGCTCGTCGTAGCCCAGTGCGCGCACCTGCGGCAGTTGCGCCATGAAGCGCTGCCGCCACGCACGCAGGGTCAGCGCATAGCTGGGGCCGATGTCTTCCAGATTGAACAGGCGCAGATCGCTGGCGCGGCCGATGGCGCCGGTCATGGCCGCCACCGAGGGAATGAAGCTGCCCGGGAAGATGTGCCGCTTGATGAAGTCCACCGAGCGCAGTGCCTGCGCATAGCGATGGTCTTCGATGGTGATCGCCTGGATCAGCGCCTCGCCCTCGTCGGTCAGCAGGCTGCCGACCTTGGCGAAGTAGGTGTCCAGGTATTGGTGCCCGATGGCCTCGATCATCTCGATCGACACCACGCGGTCGTAGTGGCCTTCCAGGTCGCGGTAGTCGCGCAGCAGCACCGTCACGCGCTCGCTCAAGCCGGCTGCGGCGATGCGCTGGGTGGCCAGTTCGAACTGTTCGCGCGAGATGGTGGTGGTGGTGACGCGGCAGCCATGTTCGCGTGCGGCATGCAGTGCAAACCCACCCCAGCCGGTGCCGATTTCCACCACATGGTGCTGCGGGCCAAGACGCAGCTTTTCGCAGATGCGTTCCAGCTTGCGGGTGGCCGCGCGCTCGAGCGCCGCCTCGCCCTGCGCTTCTTCGCCGTCGACGAAGATGGCCGAGGAGTACATCAGGTTGGCATCCAGGAACAACCGGAACAGCGGGTTGCCCAGGTCGTAATGCGCCGCGATGTTGCGCCGGCTGCCGCTGCGCGTATTGCGTGCCAGCGTATGCAGGCTGCGCATGGCCCAGCCGCCCAGGCGGGCGGTGCCGGTCTCCATCGCGTCCAATCGGTCGCGGTTGCGCAGCAGCAGGCGCATCAGCGTGACCAGATCGTCGCACTGCCAATCGCCATCCATGTAGGCCTCGCCGGCGCCGACACTGCCGTTGAGCGCGGCCTGCCGATAGAAGCGCGGGTCGGTCACCCGCAACTGGGTCTGCAGCGCCTGCGTGCCGCTGGCATTGCCGAGCGTGGTGACGCGATCGGCTTCATGCAGCTGCAGCTGCCCATCGCGCAGGTCGCCCAGTGTGGCCAGCAGCCGCTTGCGCAACAGACGGTCGGTCCACGAGGCCGCGCGCGGCGCGGCAGTGTCGGGCAGGGAGGTGGCACTCATGAGCGTTCTCGCACAGGCGGAGTGGGGTGATCGTGGACAGGATTGCCGCGCAGCCACAGGCGCAGTGCCTGCCAATGGATGGCCAGCACCACCTGCACGGTCATCAAGGGGTAGCCAAGCAGCGTGCGCGCCAGCGTGCCTGCGGTCAGCGGTTGGCGCTGCAGCACCAGCGTGGCATCGAAGCGGCGCGCCTGCTGCGCAGGGGCTTGCGGCGCGGCTTCGATGGCATCCAGCACATCCATGTGCACGCGCAGGTGTTCCGTCGGCACGCTGAAGCGCCAATCGTAGTGGTGCTGCATGCCCATGAACGGCGACACGTGGAAGCGTTTATCGAAGCGCCACGCATGCACATCGCGATGGCTGCGCGCCTGCGCCACCGGCAGCACATAGGTGTGGCGCTGCTGCCAGGGCGTGTTGGTGATTTCGGCCACGATCCAGCGCAGCCCGTCGTGGCGGTCGAAGCAGTAGTAGAAGCTGACCGGATTGAACACATGGCCGAAGTAACGCAGGTGCGTGAGCAGGCGGATCGCACCCTCCGGGCGGTCGCCGGTGTGGGCCTGCACGCAGTCGCGCACGGCCTGGTCCAGCGGCACCTGCGGGTCGCCCAGGTAATCGCTACGGCGGAACTGCGCCAGATTCGCGCGGCCCACCGACCATAGCCAGCGGCGCGCGAAGACGTGCTCCAGCTCGGCCAGATCCAGATACATCAGGAACAGGCGGTAGCGGAATTGCAGCGGCTTGGGGGCGTAGCGGCGGTGCCGCACCCAGCCGGTGTAGATGGCGCTGCGCAACGGGCCGTGCAGCCGTCCGGCACCACCGCCCTCGGTGGGCGGCAGTGGAACGGCGTCGGTGATCGCTTCGCGCAGCAGCTGGGTCACCACGGCACTCCCAGTGCATGCGCCACGTCCACGCCGCTGCGCAGGCCATCTTCGTGGAAGCCGAAGCCCCACGCCGCGCCGGCAAACCAGGTGTGCCGCTGGCCCTGGATCTGCGCCTTGCGCGCCTGCGCATCGAGTGCTGCGGCGTTCTGCACCGGGTGGCGGTAGCGCATGCGGCGCAGCACTTTCTCCGGTGCGATGTCCTGGTCGCGATTGAGGCTGACGATGAACGGCTGCGGTGCGTTGATCGACTGCAGCGCGTTCATCCAGTAGCTCACCGTGCACGGCGCCTGCGGGTCGGCCGGTACGTGCGCATTCCAGGCCGCCCAGGCGCGGCGGTCGCGCGGCAGCACGCTGGCATCGGTGTGCAGCACGGTGTCGTTGTTCTGGTAGGTGATGGCGCCCAGGATCTGCTGCTCGGCAGGCGTGGCATCGCTGAGCAAGGCCAATGCATCGTCGGCATGGCAGGCAAGCACCACCTCGTCGAAGTGCTCGTCGCCGCGCAACGAGGTCACGACCACGCCGTTGCCGGCCCGGCGGACGGCGTGCACCGGCGTGGACAGGCGTTCCTGCACCTGCCAACGCCGCCGCAGCGCGCGCACATAGCTCGACGAACCACCGCGCACCACCTGCCACTGCGGCCGTCCGCTGATCTGCAGCATGTGGTGATTGGCCATGAAGCCGATCAACTGGCCCATCGGAAATTCGAGAATGCGTTGCGAGGGCGAGGACCACAGCGCCGAGGCCATCGGCACCAGGTGCTGGTCGCGAAACGTGTCCGAATAGCCGTGCCGGTGCAGGTACTCGCCCAACGTGCTGAAACGCTCGTCGCTGGTCAGTACCGCAGGCGCCTGCCGGTAAAAACGCCGCAGGTCGGCCAGCATGCCCCAGAAGCGTGGGCTGAGCAGGTTGCGGCGCTGGCAGAACAGCCCGCCGAGCGAGCCAGCGTTGTATTCGAGCCCGCTGCGCGCGTCGTGCACCGAAAAACTCATGGTGGTGGACTGCGACGCCACGTCGATTTCGGCGAACAACCGGGTGAGCAAAGGGTAATGCTGCGGGTTGAACACGATGAAGCCGCTGTCCACCGCGTAACGCTGGCCCTCCAGCTGGATGTCGTGCGTGTGCGTGTGGCCGCCGAGATAATCGGCGGCCTCGAACAGCGTCACTTCGTAACGCCGCGACAGCAGCCATGCGGCGCCCAGGCCAGCGATTCCACTGCCGACCACCGCGATCCTGCCACCGCTCATCGCGCCACCCGTCCGGCGCGTCGCGTCAGCATGGCGGGCATCGGTTTGAGATCCCACACCAGGCCTACCCACGACATCACCGTGAGCCCGTACCAGGTCATGTCGTATTCCCACCAGCGCACGCCCTGGCGCGCCGAGCCGGGAAAGAAATGATGGTTGTTGTGCCAGCCCTCGCCGAAGGTGAGCAGCGCCAGCAACCAGTTGTTGCGGCTGTCGTCGCGGGTGTCGAAGCGCCGGCTGCCGAAGCGGTGCGCCAGCGAATTGATGGTGAAGGTGGCATGGAACAACGCCACCGTGGACAGCACGAAGCCCCACACCAGCAACTGCGCGCCACTGGTGTGCAGGCCAGGCGCTGCAGCCGCCAGCCAGTCGCCCAGCAGGTACAGGCCCAGTGCCAGCAGCACCGGCATCACGATGTCGAAGCGGTCCAGAAATCGCAGCTCGGTGAAGCGGCGCAGATCCGGAATCACTTCCCAATCGGTGCGGAAATTGCGCGGCGTCAGGAACCAGCCGGTATGGCTCCACCAGAAGCCGTGCTGTGCCGGCGAATGCGGGTCACGCCCGGTGTCGGTATGCCGGTGATGGTTGCGATGGTGTGCGGCCCACCACAGCGGCCCACGTTGCACGCAGGTGGCAGCGATCGCGGCGAACACGAACTGCACCACGCGCGAGGTCTTGAATGCGCGGTGCGAGAAATAGCGGTGATAGAACCCGGTCAGCGCGAACATGCGCAGCGCGTACAGCGCCACGGCCATGCCGACTGCGAACCATGACACACCGACCCAGAACACCGCAAAGCAGGCCAGGTGCAAGGCGATGAACGGCAGCGCACGCAGCCAGTCGATGCGGTCCGCGCGGGCTTCGTCCAGCGGTTCGTCGGTTTGCGAATCCACCCAGCGACGCAGGCTGCCGAACCGCCCGGCCTTGCCCGCGCGCTGTGGCGGGGTGGCGGGGTGGGGCGTGGGTGCGACGCGGGGGTCGAGTCCAGAGCTCGGCACGCATGGTTCTCCGTGGTGGATGGGACCCTTTACGGATGCTGCCGACAAACAGATGCACCAGTCCGCTTGATCGTCGCACGCATCCGGCGTCTACGGTTGGGAACGCAAGCGATTCGCGTGGCGGCGCACACAAAAACATCCGCGCAAAGCGCGTGCGCGCGGACGAGTCTGCTTTGCCAGAAGAAGAAAACGGCTGCACGGCTGCGCGGCAGGCACTGACGGTGCGCAGGTGCGGCAGCTCGCTCGAACATTGCTATGCGTGCGCATGGTCCGTGCTGCTGGACGACGGTGCGCGAGGTGTTTGCCAATGACGCTGCCAGCGGCATCCTTTGACGGATGCCGCTGCACTCAGGCGATCAAGGCGCCATGGCCAACGTGCTGATGCCGCCCTTGGCCACCACGGTGCCGGTGGCTACGCCGCCCGGCGCACCACCCGGTGGTTCCAGGGTGACGGCCAGGATCGCCTCGTTGCTGAGCATCGGCATCAACGGCGCCGGGATCGACGCGCGCCGCGCACGCTGGTCGTCGAACACGCCCATCGAGTGCGCCTTGCCATCGGGGGTGATCAGCCACAATTCCGGCACCTTGCCGGCGGTGGCGGTGCGATCCAGCGGCGTCACGGTGATGACCTGCTTGTCGGCATCCATCAACGCCACATAGCCCGGGCGCCCATCGGCGGTGGCCAGTGTGGAGGTCATCGCAATGCCGGTTGCCGGCGGAGTGACCGGCGGCTTGGCCGGCGGTGTCTGCACGATCGGCGTGTTCTGCACCGGGCCAGATGGCGGCGCGGTCGGCGGCGTGCGCACGCTCAGCAAGGCCAGCACGCAGACCGCTGCAGTGGCCAGGCCACCGGCACTGGCCCAGCGCCAGAAGCGCACGCTGTTCCATAGCGGAACCGCCGCCGGTGGCGCCGGGCTCTGCACGCCGGATGCGGGCACCGCATGCAACGGTGTATCGAAGCCCAGTGCCTGGCGCACACGCGCCCAGACCTGGTCGGCCGGTGTCACCGCGGCGATCTCTTCCAGCAGCGGCGCCAGATGTTCTTGCCATTGCGCCACTGCCTGCGCGAACTGCGCATCGGTGGCGATGCGCTGCTCCACGGCCAGACGGTCGTCGGCACTGAGCAGGCCCAGCACATACTCGCCGGCCAGCACGTCGCGGGGTGGTTCCTGGTCGATGGGGAAGGGCGTGCTCATCGTTCCAGACATGCCTTGAGTTTGGCCAGACCCCGGCGGATCCAGCTTTTGACCGTGCCAATCGGCGTATCGGTGCGCTCGGCCAGTTCTTCGTAGGTAATGCCTTCAAAGAACGCAGTGCGGATCAGCTCGCTGCGTGGCGGTTCCAGTTCGGCCAGGCAGTGATCGATGCGCCGGCGCGTGGTGAGGCGTTCGGCGCGTTCCAACGGCGAGGCGTCGGCCGAGCGCAGTTCGCCGGCATCGTCCAACGCCACGTTACGGCGCTGCGGCGCGGTGGCGCGCAGATGGTCGATGGCCTTGTTGCGCGCAATCATTGCCAGCCAGGTCAGCCCGCGCGCACGGCTCGGGTCGAACTGCCCGGCCTTGTGCCAGATCAGCGTAAACACGTCCTGCAGCACTTCTTCGGCTTCGGCGCGCTGCGGGATCATGCGCAGGCACACCCCGAACAGTTTGGGCGAGGTTTGCCGGTACAACGCTTCGAAGGCGTGGCGGTCGCCGCCCGCCGTTGCGGTGAGCAGGCGTCCGGTCTCATCGTCGTCGTGGCCAGGAATGGCACTCATGCGGTCGGGCGTTGGCGGAGGTGGCGCCGATCGTACCGGACTGGGCCGAAAGAGTCTTTCATCGGTGCTTGAACCACAGCAGCACGGCGGCGAGCAGCAGCAGGATTTCCACCCCCGCCAGTGCCACCGTTGGCGCGGAGACCGGCCACAGGCGCGAGAGCGAGACGGTGCGGAACAGCACGATGGGCACGTAGAACGCGAGTGCGACCAGCAGGCCGGTGCGCGGTTGATCGATCCAGGCGAAATAGCCGAACAGGAAGGCCATGCCCAACTGCAGCCCGCCATAGATGACCAGGTATTCGGACTGACCAGCCGGCGACAGCTGCGTGTAGCCCACCGCCGTGGCGGTCTTGCTTGGCGAGAGGGTGCACCAGATCGCCAGGACGACATAGAGCACTGCGTTGATCCAGAGATAGGCCTTGGCCATGACGATGCTCCTGCAGGGGAAAGGGCTGCCCGGGCCGTTGTACGCAAGCGCGTGTGGGCGGGTGTGAAGAGGGTGGCGGTGCTCACGGCACGTCGCATCGCGCAACCAGCGGTTGCTCGCGGGCCTGGCGCAGCGACACGGCGTTGGCCGGCTGCGCCGGTGTGTCGGGAAACACGATGCGCACGCGCGGATAGCGGCCATTGGCATCGCGCAGATTGCCTACGCCACGGAATTCGAGCAGGCGCTTGTCGGCGATGGCGTAGGTGACTTCCAGGGCCGGCAGCGCCGCGCCATACCAGGCATCCAGGCTGACCTTGTAGCGGCGCTGCCCGGCGGTTTCGCCGATGCGTTGCACGCGGAACGTCAGTTGCCGCTGCAGGCTGGGCAACACGAATTCCACCTGCTGCGCAGCGCTGCCAAGGGCGGCCCAGTGCGTGCGCAGATACGCATCGAAGCCGGCATCGATCACGCGTGGCGTCTCGGTGGCCGGCAGTGCGGTGCGGCGTTCCGGCTTGCCCGGGAGCTGCTGGTACATCTCGCGCACACCGTCGCGCTGCCGCACGCCTTCGCGATAACCATCGCGGCCATCGACCAGGCTGAAATTGGGCGCACTGCCGCCGCCATCGACCTGTTTGCGCGCGAACGGCTGCCCGTCCTTGCAGCGGTACAGCACCAACCGCCCGCCGTCATCGAGCAACCAATGTGACTCGCGGTAGCGCAGCGCACCGCTGTCGCCATCGAAGGCATCGCCGTCGACGCGGGTGACCGCGGCGGCAGCGCCCAACGGCAGGCAGGCCAGCACCAATAGCAGTAGCGGCGGTGTGGGGCGGGAGAGCGTAGCGAGCTTGGTAACGGCGGCGGGCAGGCGCATCGGCGCGTTCCTCGATGACAGTCCTGACCTCATACGAGCGCGTCCGCAGCACGGATGCGGCGGGAGGCGTCAGGGGGTTCCTGACGTCGGAGGATGGGCGGGCGGCGAGCGTCTGTGACAGTGATCGGCGCACGTGGCCGGTGCGGGGTGTCGTCGGGGTGATGCGGCTGGCTGGCGGGGGTGGGGAGCTGGTGCTGATATTGATGCCTGGAGCGGGCGAACAACCGCGTTCAACGATGTGCGTCTCGCCACCCCCGGCTTCACTCAGTGCCCTTCGGCATTCGGGGATCTGACGACGTGTCGCCACGTAGAAGCGAAGGCGCAGAGCGCCCTGGGGCGCGTGGTTCATGCGCTTGGGCGATGCCGTCATTTCGTCTGCTCAACATCGCCGTTGGCGGCCAGGGCGCGGACACCGTCGAATAGGCGCGGACTACGCCTGCGGACCTGCGCGGCCGTTTTCGACCGCTGCGCTTAACCGACTACACGCAGCTCGATGCAATCCACCGGGCAGGCCGGCACGCATAGCTCGCAACCGGTGCACAGCGGGGCGATCACCGTGTGCATATGCTTGGCGCCGCCCACGATGGCATCCACCGGGCAGGCCTGGATGCACTTGGTGCAGCCGATGCAATCGGCTTCCACGATCCAGGCCACCTGCGGGGGGAGATGGGTGCCGCGGCTGCGGTCATATGGGCGCGCCGGCACCTGCAGCACCTGCGCCAGCGCCCGCGCGCCCGCATCGCCGCCGGGCGGGCAGTGGTCGATCGTGGCCTTGCCCTCGGCCATCGCCTGCGCATAGGGGCGACAGCCGTCGAACCCGCACTGGCCGCATTGGGTCTGCGGCAACAGGCGGTCCAGACGTTCGACCAGCGTGGGGAGCGGGGTGGGCATTGCGCGGCGTGTCAGTGCAGTTGCTGGCCGCGGTACCAGCGCTGCTGCGCCAGTGCGAGCATGGGCCGGTCTTCGCGGCTGTCGCCATACGCATGCACGCAGTCGTACTGCGCTAGTGCATAGCGCAGGCGAATCTGCGCAGCCTTGTGCGGGCCGCAATCGCCATCGGCGTAGCGGCCGGTGAGCCGGCCGGCCGCGTGCTCCAGTCGGTTGCAGATCAGCGACAGGCCATGCTGCGTGCACCACGGCTGCAGGTAGAGGTCCAGCGATGCCGAGACCAGCACCACCTCATGGCCTTGGGCCTGGTGCCAGTCGATGCGTCGCATCACCTCCGGGCGTAACAGGCCCGGCAGGTCGGTGCGTGCATAGCTGGCCCCGTGCGTCTGCATCTCGTCCAGGGCGCGGCCCGTAAACACCAGCCGCGTCACCCGCCCGCGCAGGCGCGGCGCCGACACCAGCCCGAGCCGATAACCCGCCACCCACGGACCCACCTGCCACCGTGCAGCCGCCCGCCGTTCCGGGCTGGCCACCTGGCGCAGGAACCGCGCGTAGGTGTCGCAGGTGGTCACGGTGTGATCGAAATCGAACAGGGCGAGTTGCATTGGGGCGGGGAATCGGGACTCGGGAGTTGGGAATGGGAAATGCGTCGTCTGCTGTCAGAGTGTCGTTCGCGCTGCGCTGCCCTGTGGAAGCCGAGCAGGCGTGAGGGACAGGGCCGCGTGCGTTGCGATTCCCGATTCCCCACTCCCGATTCCCTGCTTCACCGAACCGGCATCCCCGGCTGTGCGCCCGCGTCGGCGTCCAGCAGCGCCAGTGTGCCGCCGTCGAAGCCGGCCGAGAGGATCATGCCTTCGCTGATGCCGAAGCGCATCTTGCGCGGGGCCAGGTTGGCGATGAACACCACGCTGCGGCCGACCAGTGTTTCCGGCTCGCCGTAGCTGGCGCGGATACCCGAGAAGATCTGGCGCTTGCCCAGCTCGCCGGCATCCAGTTCGAAGCGCAGCAGCTTGTCCGAGCCTTCCACCGCTTCGCACACCAGCACCTTGCCGATGCGCAGATCGAGCTTGGCGAAATCGTCCATGCCAATAAGACCTGGATTCGCGACGGAGGCGGGGGGATTGGCCGGCGTAGCTGCTTTTGCATCGATTTTGGCCACCTTTTCAGCGCTGGCGGTGGTCGCAGCCGGTGCCGCAGGTGCGGCCATCGTGTCTTTGGAAGCGTCGGTCATAGCGTCGATCAATTTGGGGTCAATACGGGTGAACAGGGCGATGTAGGGCTGGATGACATGGCAAGTCAGCGGGCGGCTCACGTCCTCCCAACTGGTCATCGGTGCCGACAGGAAGGCCTCGGCCTCGGCGGCGGTGCGCGGCAGGATCGGCTTGAGCGCGGCCACCAGCAGGCGGAACAGGTTCAGGCCCTGCGTGCACACCGATTGCAGTTGCGCGTCGGCGCCTTCCTGCTTGGCGATCACCCACGGCTTGGTGTCGTCGATGTACTTGTTGGCCTCGTCGGCCAGCGCCATGGTCTGGCGGATCGCACTGGCCGGGTCGTTGCGCTCGTAGGCTTCGCGAATCGGCGCCAGTGCCTCGACAAAGCGCGCGTACTGCGCCGGATCGGGCAGCGCGTCGGCCAGCTTGCCGTCGAAGCGCTTGCCGATGAAGCCGGCGCAGCGGCTGGCCAGGTTGACGAACTTGCCGACCAGATCCGCGTTCACCCGCGCAACGAAATCGCCCAGGTTGAGGTCCAGGTCGTCGACGCCACCGGAGGATTTGGCGGCGAAGTAATAGCGCAGCGCCTCCGGCTCCAGGCCGACATCCAGGAAGGTCCGCGCCATCACGAAGGTGCCGCGCGACTTGGACATCTTGGCGCCGTCCACCATCAGGTAGCCGTTGACGTGCAGCCTAGTTGGCGCGCGGTGGCCGGTGCCATGCAGCACCGCCGGCCAGAACAGGCCGTGGAAATTGACGATGTCCTTGCCGATGAAGTGGTGCAGTTCGGTCTGCGTGCCGGCCGCCAGATGCGCCTGGAAGTCTTCGCCCATCTGCGCGCACAGCGTCTTGAAGCTGCACAGGTAGCCGATCGGCGCGTCCAGCCAGACGTAGAAGTACTTGCCGGGCTGGCCGGGAATCTGGAAACCGAAATACGGCGCGTCGCGCGAGATGTCCCACGCGCGCAGGCCGCCTTCGGCATCCAGCCATTCCTTGAGCTTGGCCTTGACACCCGGCAACGCCACGTCGCCATCCAGCCACTCCCGCAGGAAGCCGTCGAAATGGCCCACTTCGAAGAAAAAGTGCTCCGAATCGCGCAGCTCGGGCGTGGCGCCGGAAATGACCGACTTGGGCTCCTTCAGCTCGGTCGGCGCATAGGTCGCGCCACAGACTTCGCAGTTGTCGCCGTACTGGTCGGCGCTGCCGCAGTTGGGGCAGATGCCCTTGATGTAGCGGTCCGGCAGGAACATGCCCTTGGCCGGATCGTAAAACTGCGCCACCGAGCGACGGCTGATATGGCCGGCGGCCTCGAGCTTGGCGTAGAAGGCTTCGGTGAGTTCGCGATTGACCAGCGAATTGGTCGAATCGTAGTGATCGAAGGTCACCCCGAACGCGGCGAAATCGCGCTCATGGCTGGCCTGGATGTTGGCGATGAAGGCTTCCGGCGTGACGCCCGCCTTTTCGGCCGCAAGCATGATCGGCGTGCCATGGGTGTCATCGGCGCAGACGAACCAGGTCTTGTCGCCGCGCAACCGGCGCGCGCGCACCCAGATGTCGGCCTGGATATAACCGACCAGATGGCCAAGATGCAGCGGCCCATTGGCATAGGGCAGGGCGGTAGTGACGAGTGCGGTGCGGGTCATGGCGGGCGTAATGCGGGGGACACGCGATTATCGCATTAGTCGGGAAAGGGGGAGGGAATCGGGATTGGGGAGTCGGGAATCGGTCAAAGCGGGCCAGGTGGCCGTGCTGTCGAGGCGCGTCAGCGTTTGGCTGCATTGGCTGGCGCTCATCGCCCGCCAGTTCCCGCCGCACAGATATGCGCGGATGAAGACGCGCAAAAAATGGAGACGAACAAAAAAGGCGCCCTCACGGGCGCCTGCTTTTACGAATCCCCAATCCCGAATCCCGACCTACTCGCGCACCCAGGTCTGCGTGCGGCCCAGGGCTTCAATGCCGACATAGCCGCGCATCTGCAGCTTCTTGCCGCTGTCGGTCAGGGTGATCTTGGCCTTGTAGGTCTTGCCCTTGGCCGGGTCCAGCACCGAGCCGCCGCCCCACACGGCGGTGCCGTCGGGCTTGAGGCCCCACAGGATGGTCATGCCCTTGATCGGCTTGCCTTTCAGCGCACCGTCGCACTTGTCGCAGGTGGGGTTGGGCCCATGGTTGGATTGCAGGATCTCGACCACCTTGCCGCTCAACGTGCCGTTGGCGGCCTGCTCGATCTGCACCACCGACTTGGGCTTGCCGGTTTCATCATCGATGGTCTTCCAGCGGCCCACCGGCGAGTCGGCGGCCTGGGCCAGCAGCGAAGCGGCGGCCAGCGGCAGAGCCAGCATCAGGGTCTTGAAGGTCTTGCGCATGTGTCCCCTCCCAGGGAGTGCAGTGGCCGCCGTCGGCAGCCTGATCGCAATGTATACCGTGGAGTATGGTGGCGGAAAGCCGCGCTGCGGCATGCATTCATCCGGGTCGGCGCGCCTGGCGGGCGCGACCGTACTCGGTCGGCGGGGCTTACTACCTGCCGTTGTTCTGCTTCAGCAGCGATCAGTACTTCTCTCACGCCATCTCATACAACTCCAGCGGCAGGTCGTCCGGGTCGGCAAAGAAGGTGAAGCGCCGGCCGGTGTATTCGTCCACGCGGACCGCCTCGGTGTCCACGCTGTGGGTGGTGAGATGGGCGATGGCCGCATCCAGATCCTGCACGCGGAAGGCCAGGTGGCGAAGGCCACGCGCCTCCGGTCGGCTGGGCCGCAGTGGTGCGCCCGGAAAGGAGAACAGCTCAATCTGCCCGCCATCCGGCAGCGCCAGATCCAGCTTCCAGGAGTCGCGCGCCTGCCGGTAATGCTCATCGAGCACGCGTAGGCCGAGGATCTCGCAATAGAACTGCTTGGAACGTGCGTAATCGCCGGCAATGATTGCAACGTGGTGGATCCCCGCGAGCATCATGCGGCGCTCCTGGCGGTGGCCTGCGGCGCGATAACCAGTGGCGACAGAATCGACAGGCCGCAGCGTTCAGTGCGCAGGCGTTTGCGCTCGATGGAGCGCGCGGCAGCACGGAGCGCGCGGACTTTGCGAGATTCAACTGCACGCGGCAACGGCAGGGCATCGATGATGCGGGAGCCCGCGTGGTAGGTGCGATAACAGGATGGCATGGCGGCAAGCTGGCAAAAACGAGTCGTCAGGATACCCGCATGCCGCTGAGCGGCAGGGCCACGTCACAGCTCGCCATCGCATGGCTGTGCTCGCCTGCACGTGCGTGGCAGGATGGGGCGCCACCGATCAGAACCACGCATGTCCGAGCCCTCGTCCACCGCCACACCGCAGTTCCAGCGCAGCATGCAGGTGCGCCATCTGGTGATGCTGTCGCTGGGCGGTGTGATCGGCACGGGATTGTTCTTCAACACCGGCTACATCATCGCCAGCACCGGCGCGCTGGGTACGGTACTGGCGTACCTGATCGGCGCGCTGGTGGTGTATCTGGTGATGCAGTGCCTGGGCGAGCTGGCGGTGGCGATGCCGCAGACCGGCGCGTTTCATGTGTATGCCGCGCGCTATCTGGGGCCTGCCACCGGCTACGTGGTGGCCTGGTTGTACTGGCTCACCTGGACGGTGGCGTTGGGGTCGAGCCTCACCGCTGCGGCGTTCTGCATGCAGTACTGGTTTCCGCACAGCCCGGCGTGGCCGTGGTGCCTGCTGTTCTGCGTGCTGATTTTCAGTTTGAACATGGTGTCGGCACGCTGGTTTGCCGAAGGCGAATTCTGGTTTTCGCTGATCAAGGTGGTGACCATTGTGGTGTTCATCGTGCTGGGCGGCGCGGCGGTGGTCGGCTGGCTGCCGTTGGCCGACGGCAGCCCGGCGCCGGGAGTGCGCCATCTGCGCGCCGATGGCTGGTTTGCGCACGGCACCGTGCCGATCCTGATGACAATGGTGGCGGTGAATTTCGCTTTCTCCGGGACCGAGCTGATCGGCATCGCAGCCGGCGAAACTGCACAGCCTGCACGCGCAATCCCGCTGGCGATCCGCACCACGTTGATCCGTCTGGTGGTGCTGTTCGTCGGCACCGTGCTGGTGCTGGCTGCGTTGCTGCCGGCGCACGCGGCGGCGGTGGAGACCAGCCCGTTCGTGCGCGCCTTCGAGCTGCTGGGCATTCCGTATGCCGCAGGTCTGCTCAACGCGGTGATCCTCACCGCGATCCTGTCGGCGGCCAACTCCGGGTTGTATGCGGCGGCCCGCATGCTGTGGTCGTTGGCCAACGAGGGCACCTTGCCGGCGCGCTTTGCGCGGCTGACCCGGCGTGGCATCCCGCTGCCTGCGCTGGTGCTGAGCATGCTTGGCGGGCTGCTGGCGCTGCTGACCGGTGTGTACGCGGCCGACACCGTGTTCGTGGCGATTTCTGCAGTCTCCGGGTTTGCGGTGGTGGTGGTATGGCTGAGCATCTGCGCCTCGCATTACTGTTTCCGCCGCCAGCTGCTGCGTGACGGCATCGCACTGGAGAGCCTGGCCTACCGCGCGCCGTGGTATCCGTGGACGCCGCTGATTGGTGGTGCGCTGTGCGTGCTGGCCTGCGCTGGGCTGGCGTTTGACCCGCAGCAGCGCATTGCGCTGTGGTGCGGGATTCCGTTCATGGCGCTGTGTTACGGCGCCCATGCAGTGACCCAAAGGCTTGCAGCCCGGAGAGTGCGTCCATGATCGTTGTGCCCCGCCAACCGCGCGCCGGCGCGCCCTTCAGTGATGTCTTGCAGCGCGACGGTGAGGTGGTGCTGGATGGCGCGCTGGCCACCGAGCTGGAACAGCGCGGCTGTGATCTCAACGACGGCTTGTGGTCGGCACGGGTGTTGATGGAGCAGCCGGAACTGATCTACCAGGTACACCGCGACTACTTCGCCGCCGGTGCGCAGTGTGCGATCACCGCCAGCTACCAGGCCACGCCGCAGGGCTTTGCCGCGCGCGGGCTGGGCCTGGCGCAGTCGCAGGCGTTGATTGCACGCAGCGTGGCGCTGGCGGCGCAGGCGCGTGCGGACCACCTGGCCGCGCATCCGCAGGCGGCGCCGCTATGGGTGGCGGGCTCGGTGGGGCCGTATGGCGCCTATCTGGCGGATGGTTCCGAATACCGCGGCGACTACGCGCTGCCGGTGGCGCAGATGCGGGACTTCCATCGCCCGCGCATCGCGGCGTTGGTGGATGCCGGCGTGGATCTATTGGCCTGCGAAACCTTGCCGTCGGCCGGTGAGATCACCGCCCTGCGCCTGTTGCTGGAGGAGTTCCCGCAGGTGCATGCGTGGTTTTCGTTCACCTTGCGCGATGCCGCGCATCTGAGCGATGGCACGCCACTGGCGCAAGTGATTCCGGCACTGGACGCCTGCCCGCAGGTGGTCGCGGTGGGCATCAACTGCATTGCGATCGAGCAGGTCACCGCCGCGCTGCAGTCGTTGGCCGCGCTCACCAGCTTGCCGCTGGTGGTGTATCCCAATTCCGGTGAGCACTACGACGCCAGCGACAAGCGCTGGCATGCGGGAACCACAGCGGCGTGTTCACTGGCGACGCAACGTGCGCAATGGCATGCGGCCGGTGCGCGTTTGATCGGTGGCTGCTGCCGCACCACGCCGGCCGACATCGCCGCACTGGTGGCGGCGCGTACGGCTGGCTGAGCGTGCTCAGCCTTTCTGCGTGGCGATCCAGCGCTGCACTTTGTCCTGCAGGATCTCCAGCGGCACCGAGCCGTCCTTGAGCACTTCGGTGTGGAAGGCGCGCACATCGAAGCGCGGCCCCAGCTCGCGTTGCGCCTGTTCGCGCAACTGGCTGATCTTCATTTCGCCGACCTTGTAAGCCAGCGCCTGACCAGGAATGGCCAGGTAGCGGTCAACTTCCGCCTCGGCGTCCTCGCGGGTGACGGCCGAGTTCTGCAACATGTAGTCGATGGCCTGCGCGCGGGTCCAGCCCTGGCTATGCAGGCCGGTGTCCACCACCAGCCGGATCGAGCGCAGCAGCGCGTTCTGCAGGTAGCCGTAGTAGTTGTACGGGTCCTGGTACAGCCCCAGTTCGCGGCCCAGCGATTCGGCATACAGGCCCCAGCCTTCGATGAAGGCGGTCTCGCCACCGAAGCGGCGGAACTTGGGCAGGTCAGTCAATTGCTGCTGCAGGCCGAGTTGGTAGTGATGGCCCGGCACGCCTTCGTGCAGGAACAGGCTTTCGCCTTCCCAGCGCGGGCGCGCGGGCAGGTTGGAGGTGTTGACGTAGAAGATGCCCGGCGTGTTGTCGTGCGGGTTGGGGCGCATGTACGAGCCGCTGGCCGCCGCTTGCGCGCGCTGTGGCTCCACCGGGCGCACGTCCAGGGCCGGGATGCCCTGGGTGGCGAACAGGCGGGGTACCGCGGCCTGCACGCGGCTCTGCAGGCCACGATAGGCGTCCAGCAGTTCGGACTCGCTGCGGAACACGAAGCGCTTGTCGGTCTGCATGAACTTGTAGAACTTGGGCAGGTTGCCGCGAAACTTGACCTGCTTGGCCACGTTCTGGATCTCGCCCTGCAGGCGCGCCACCTCGTCCAGGCCGGTCTGGTGGATCTGTGCCGGGGTCAGGTCGGAGGTGGTGCTCTGGCGCACATCGTAGGCGTACCAGGCGGCGCCGTTGGGCAGCGCGGCCAGACCCGCGGTGTCGCGGCAGGCCGGCAGGTATTCGGTGGCGATGAAACCGCGCAGTGCGCGGTAAGCCGGCATGATGCGGAACTCGATCATGCGCTTGTACTCGGCGGTGATGCGTTGTTTGTCTGCCTCGGGCATGTCGGCGGGCAGGTTGCGGATTGGCCCCCAGAACAGGCTTTCTTCGGCACTGCGCGCAATGATCGCGTCCAGCTGCGGCAGCACTTTCTCCATCAAGGCCTTGGGCTGCACCACCCCGGCCTGCATGCCCGCACGCATGTTGGTGATGGCCTGGTCGAACAGGTCCGGGATGCCGAGCGCGCGGCGCGACCAGTTGTCGTAGTCCTTGACGGTGTTGAACGGCTGCGCGCCGGTGCCCGAGCCCATGACCACCGCAATGCTGGCGATGTTGTAGAACTGGTTGATCGGCAGCATCCAGCTCGGGAATTGCTCGGCCGCCAGGGCGCTGCGCGCATCGCGCACGAAGATCTGGTAGCTGAGCAGGTCCTGCCCGCTGAGCCCATCCGGGCCGATCGCCTCCACCTTGGCCAGCCACAGCGTGGTGAAGTCGTGCGACTGCTGGCGGAACGCAGGCGACAGGAAGTTGGGAAGCTGGTCGTTGTAGCGGCTCTCGCCCTGGAAGGTGGCCTGTAACGGGTTGAGCTTCAGCGAGGCATCCCAGTACTGGTCGTACAGCAGCGTGAGTTGCTGTGCCTTGCTCTGCACCACCGGTGCCACCACCGCGCGTGGCTTGGCCTTGGCCTTGGTGCTCCTGGCCGGCTTGGTGGACTTCTTGGCCTTGCCCGCCTTCGCGCGCGTTTGCGAGGTCTGTGCCTTGCCGGTCTTCTTCTTGGCTGCATCGGCCGGTGCGGCCAGCGACAGGCTCAACACGGCGGCCATGGCCAGGGACAGCAGGCGGGAAAAGCTAAGCGGCATTACCGGCTCCGGAAACAAGCGAGCGGGGAGCTTGCCCGATCCGCACCGTTACGGCCAGCCACCAGGGTCATGGCCTGCGCGTGCAATTCATGCACGGCACGGGCAGGGCGCCTCGTAAGAAATAAATGCTGCGGTGCGATAACGTGCCGCACGGCTTGTGCTGCAAGCGTTGACGGCGCCAAGTTCGGTCGCTCGTCGCGGCCGCCTGGCTCAATCGGCGGCAGCTTCTTCGCGCAATTGTTCGGCGCGTTCGGCGCCCAGATAGGCGCCGATGGCGCGGCGCGCCAGATACAGCAACGGAATCAGCGCGATCGCAAAGCCCATCTTGTAGAGGTAGTTGAGCGTGCTCACTGCCAGGAACTGGTCGGTGGACCAATGCTGTGGACCCAGCACGAAGGCGATGTAGATCACCACGAAGCTGTCCACCAGTTGCGACACCGCCGTGGAGCCGGTGGCGCGCAACCACACGTGTTTTTCGCCGGTGGCACGGCGGATGCGGTGGAACACCGACACATCGATCAACTGCCCGAACAGAAACGCCACCAGCGAGCCGCCGATGGTCCACAGGCCTTGCCCGAACACCGCCGCAAAGGCGGCCTGGTAGTCCGGCACGCCCTGGCTCTGAGCGGCGGTGACCCACCAGCCGGCCGGTGCCAGCGCGATGGCTGCAAACGCGAACACGAAGCCGTAGCCGATCAGGCCCACCGCCACCCACGAGATGAAACGCACCCCGCGGCTGCCGAAGAACTCGTTGATGGTGTCGGTCATGATGAACACCACCGGCCACAGCAAGGTGCCGGCGGTGAAGCTGAGTGAGCCGGTCTGCCCGAACAGGTTCCAGTTCAACGGCGCGATGCCGAGGGTGTCTTCCAGCGCAAAGATCTTGACGCCGATGAACTCGGCCAGCGCGGCGTTGACGCAGAAGAACGCGGCCAGCGCGATGAACAGCCGTACCGCACGATCGTCGAGGGTACGCACGTGTGTCATGGCGTCAGCGGTCCGCAGTCCGGGTGAAAGGAACGGTCTCCGGCGACACGGCGCCGCCGGAAATGATGAAGCTCATCGCCTGGTCCACGGTCCAGTCGGTGGGCGTGAGCAGCTCCACCGGCACGATCTCCAGATAGCCGGAGGTGGGGTTCGGCGTGGTCGGCACATACACCGCCGCCAGCTCGCGGCCGGTGCCCTGTTCCTTGATCACGCGGGTGACCAGGCCAACCGATTTCATATCGCGATGCGGGAAGTCGATCAGCACCACACGTTGCGTGCTACCCGGCTGCGTCTGCAGGATGTCCAGCAACTTGCGCGCGCTGTCGTAGACCACGCTGGCCAACGGAATGCGCCGCATGATAGCTTCGAACCAGCGCAGCAGCCGCTGGCCGATCACGCGCCGGCTCAGCACACCCACGAACAGGATCACCGCCACCGTGGCGATCAGCGCAATGGTGTTCTGCACCCACAGCGCCGTGATCCAGCCCAGGTAATGCGGGAACGAGGCCGCAATGCGTCCGGACAAGGGCACCACCCACGGGCTGCTGATGCCCGACAGCAGCGAGAACACGAACTTCACCACCACCCAGGTCAGCCAGACCGGCAGCAAGGTGAGCAGGCCGGTCAGGAAGACCCGTTGCACGGAGGGACGATGCGGAGCAGAGGATTCAGACATGCGCGCATTGTAGGCATTCGCTTGCGGCCGGTGGGCCTGTGGTTCGGCCAGCGCGTGGCGCGTTCGCGTCGGCAGCGTGGTGCGGTACAGCCGCCATTCGGGCAATCGCATCCGGTAGTTGGCCCCCGCTAAGATGCCAGCCTTCTCCAGGGAAGGTGTCTGCCATGCTCACAACGTTCTTGAAATGGGCCCTGCTGTCGGTGGGTGTGGTGGTTGCGTTGCTGGTGGGAGCCTATGCGCTCTCCGCGCGTTGGCCGATCCCGCAGGCGCAGCAGCAGGCGCTGGCGCAACTGCGTCAGCCACGGCCCGCGCCGCCGGCGGGGTCCAACCTGTTTGTCGCGCTGTGGGCATCGCCGTACACGATTCCAAATGAGGAACAGGAAGCGGTGCTGGCCCGCGACCTGCAGCGCTTCCAGCGCACGCCGGTCGCAAGCGGATTTCGCAGTGAACTGAGCCGCTATCTCCGCGCGCCGGCGTGGCCGGCGACTGCGCCGCCCAAGTGCAGTTGGGCCGCGTCCGGATGCCTGGCCCAGGTGCGATCGCAATCGCGCAGCTATGCCGCTGCGCTGGCGCCACAGGCGCCGTTGATGGCACGTATGGCGAGCTTCTCGCAGCATGCCTACTACCGCGATCCGTTTCCGCGCCGTATCGACTCGCCGCTGCCGGAACTGCAGGGATTGACGTTGTCGATGACCCAGCACGCGCTGGACTTCGTGCAGGGGCGCCAGGCGCAGGCGGTGGCCGCTGTCTGCAGCGATGCACAGGTGGCGCGCGTGTTGTTGCGCAGCGACGAGAGCCTGATCGTCACGATGATTGGTGGGGCAATGTTACGCGGCAATGCCGACCTATTTGCGAGCATGCTCAGCGAGCTGCCCGTCAACGCAGCCCTGCCGGCGCAGTGCGCCAGCGCATTTGCACCGTTGCGCGTCGAGGACAGTAGCCTGTGTGGCGCGCTGCATGGCGAGGCCAGGATTGTCGATGCGGTGTATGCGCAAATGCTCGGCGAAATGGACCAACGCGCGCAGCGTTGGTACGACCGCGCTGTGCTGAAATTTTTCGATGCCGAGCGCACGCGTGCACTGACAGCGCCCAACTACACCTGGGCCTGCAGCGATGCCGTACGCAAGCAGCTGGTGCAGGATGCACGGGTTGACGACAGTGCCCTGGCACCGCTGCCCGCGAAGGATGTTGCCTGCGTGGCCAACGCCGTCGGGTGTGTGTTGGCGGATGCCCAGTACAGCGATGGTGGCAATTATCAGCGTCAGTTGCAGGACACTGCCGCGGCGATGCGGTTGATTGGCGTGGTGCTGTGGCTACGCGAGCACCCCGATGCGCGCCCGCTCGCGCAGCGCCTGCAGGAGCTCCCGGACGAACTGGTGCGGCCAGCACGTGCCATCACGATTGCAGCGCAAGGGCAGACCGTGCAGGTGCCGCGTTATGCGCGCCATACGCAAGCGATCTTGCAGTTCCCGCTGGCCGGCAGTGCCTTGGCGAATTCACCGGCCGTATCGCTGCAGTGAATCGCGGCAGTGCGTGCACTGCGTGGCTTCGGTATCTATGCGTGCAAGCGCGCTGCTGACGCGCACTGCGTGGCGATCACCGCAGTGCCTGTGTTGCTCGTCGCCAGGCAACGCTGCTGCCGATCACGCAACGGCCGCCAGGAATGCTCCGGGCGGCTGTGCGGTGTGATCAGCATCGTGCGGCAGTGCGCCGCGCTTGCCTAGAAGCGGAAGTTCAACCAGCCCATCACGAAGGTGGAGTCGCCGTAGCCGGCTTTTTCCAGTGCCGGGCCGGCCATCAGATGCTCGGCGCGGAAGGTCACCGACCAGTTCGGGTCGATGTTCCAGGTGGCGTTGATGCGCGGCATGGTGCCGATGCGGCGCTCGCCGGTGTTCTGCGTGCGTGCGTAGGCGCGTGCCTGGTTGTTGTAGATGGCATCGCTGGTGGTCTGCCGCCACAGGGTTTCCCACTCCAGATTCACGGTGATCTTGGAGGTGGGCGAGAAGGTGAATGTGGGCGCAGCGGTCACCAGATTGACCGGGCCGAAGAACGTGGCCCAGCTGAAATAGATGGTGTTGCCGTAGAGGAAATTGTTGTTGCGCAAGGTGCCGGTGCCGGAGGTGCCACCGCCGCCGGAGGCGATTTCGCTATGGAAGCCCAGGCGCGGTTTCCAGCCGCTGTCGCTCAACGTCCAGGCATTGGAGGTGCTGGCCATGTAGGCGCGCAGGTCGCGTCCGCCGAAGCTGCCGCGCTGCACGGTCACGAACGAATCGGTGCGCAGCTTGCCCACGTTGCCCCACAACCGCAGGCCGTAGTAATTGCGGTTTTCTTCGGCGGTCTGGCGGCCCCACACCTGGTTGTCGTTGCGGAACTGATAGAAGAACGGCTCCAGATACATCGGCTTGGCTGTCGGTAGGCGATAGCCGCCCACCACGCCACGGAAATGCCGCGAGCGGTCGATGCGGTCATCGCCCAAGCCCTCGGTGCCATCCAGGTTGAAGTTGAAATCGAACACGTCCACACGTGTCTTCTCGCCGATCGCCCAGGCGCGCACGCCGTTGAAGGTCACGAAGATGTCGGTGTTGTCGCGTAGCGCCATCAAGGTGGTCGGCCCGTCCACAAACACCTGGCGGCCAACGCGCAGGCCGAGGTCGGTTTCGGCAACCTGGCCCTTCACGTCGAAGAACACCTGCTGCAGGATCGCGTTGTTTTCCTGCGTACCGGTCTTGGCGCCTTCATTGCGCCCGTCCAGGCTGCCATGGGCCAGTTCCGTGTACAGACGGAAGTGCTCGCCCACGTGCAGGTCGGCGCCAAAGAACGCACGGAACAGATACTGCTGCTGCGAGTGGCTGCCCGGAATCAGGCCAGGGTTGGTCACCGTATTGCTGCGCACGCGCAGTTCGTTGTTGAGCGTCAGATACACATCGCCGGACTCGCTCAACGGAATGAATTTGAGCGGATCAAACGGGCTCTTCCGCTTGGAGGGGTCTTTCAGATACGACCAGTCTTCGGCCCAGCGCACCTGCCACATGTTGCCGCCCTGCTTGGCACCCCAGCCCTGCGCTTCCAGCGGATAACCGGTGGGTGCGGGCGGTGCCGGCGTCTTGGCCGGTTCGGCCTGCGGCTGTTCGATCGCGGGCGCGGCTGTCTGCGCCTGCTTCGCAATGCTCACGCCCGAAAGCGACAACCCGATCGCAAGGCACAGGCACTTGGTGGCGCCAAAGGAAGTGTCAGCCATGGACGGCCGTGCCGAACGCGCAAATCGCATCTTGTTACCCCATCAAAAAGTGAAAACCACCTGAGCGAGGTTTATCGGCACAGGGGCCACCGACTGTAGTGGAGCCGTACAGGAAAGGCAGTAACCCAAAGGTTCTAAGCTCATGAACGGACTTGGGTTTGGCAATGCGAGCGCGACAGGCCGGGAATCGGGAATGGGGAATTGCGAAGGCGTGCAGTCGTCGCCTAGGTCGCCTGATTAAAAAGAACGCGGGCTCACGCACATAAAGCGCGTGTGCGGCAGAACATCACAAGCGTGGATTTGACGCGCGACTGGCAGATCACGTGCACCGCCGTTGCGATTCCCGATTCCCCACTCCCAATTCCCGGCTACATGACTACCGGCACATTCGCTATACCCAACTTCTACATAGTATTGCCTTCGACCTAGTGCGGGGGTGGCAATGAACGAGCCGGATGCCTATCTGAAGAAATTTCAGAAGGAGCTCAGCGCCGGCACGGTGTCGTTGGCGTTGCTGGCGGTGCTGGCCCAGGCCGACGCGCCGCTGTACGGCTATCTCATCGCCAAGCGGCTGGAGCGGCTGGAAGGTGTGCTCAGCGGCAAGCAGAGCGCGCTGTATCCGGTGCTGCGCAACCTGGAAGGGGCCGGGCTGTTGCAGAGCCATGTCGAGCCATCGGCCTCCGGTCCGCCACGTCGCTATTACCGCATTACCGAAACCGGGCGTGATTGCCTGCGCGCGTGGACGGCCGCCTGGCGTGCCACCCGCGATTCCGTCGACTCTGTGCTGGAAGGGACCCACTCATGAACACGATTACGCCACCGCGTCCGCTGCCGACCACCATTCCCGATTACCTCACGCAGTTGCGTCACGCGTTGGCTGGCGCGGACCCGGCGATGATTCAGGACGCGCTCTACGACGCCGAGGAATACCTGCGCGCCGAACTGGCCGAGCAAGCCGGCAAGAGCGAGGCCGAGGTGATTGCCGGTGTGGCTGGCAGCTACGGCGCGCCCGACGAAGTGGCCGAGATCTACCGCGAAACCGAAGTCACAGTGACACGTGCATTGCGCCCGCCACTGCCGCCCAAGCGGAGTTCGTGGATCGGCAGTTTCTTCGGCGTGGCTGCCGATCCGCGCACCTACGGCGCGCTATTTTATCTGCTGCTGTCGCTGGTCACCGGCGTGTTCTATTTCAGCTGGGTGGTCACCGGCGCCAGTCTCTCGGTCGGGCTGCTGATCCTGATCATCGGCGTGCCGCTGTTGGTGCTGTTCTTCGGCTCGGTGCGGCTGCTGTCGCTGGTGGAAGGGCGGGTGGTGGAAACCCTGTTGGGCGTGCGCATGCCGCGTCGGCCGCCACATCCGGGCATTCCGGGTAGCTGGTTGCAGCGCATCGGCGCGATGTTCACCGACGCGCGCACCTGGAGCACGATGCTGTACTTCCTGCTGATGCTGCCGCTGGGCACCGTCTACTTCACCGTGATCGTGACCTTGTTGTCGCTGTCGCTGGGCTTTGCCGCAGCACCGCTGCTGGCGTTGCTGGATACCGGCGTGCTGTTTACCTTCGGCGACACGGCGTATGCGAGTGGATGGCTGTCGGTGCCGGTGTGCGCGATCGGCGTGCTGCTGCTGTTCGCGACGCTGCACCTGGCGCGTGGACTTGGCAGCTGGCACGGCATGCTGGCCAAGCATCTGTTGGTCAAGAGCGGCGAGGGCTGAGTGCGTTGGCGCGTGAGGCTTGTTTCGTATTCGGCGAAGAGGTGCGATGGCGCTTGCGACGGCAGTGCCATGCCTGGGTCACCGTCGCTGTTGACGTGTTTTGCAGCGAAGGCCACGGGCGAGCTGCAGTGCAGGGCAATGATCCACGGTGCACGCGCCGCGAATGACGACTTAGAGCAGCTATCAAAACGACTGCGCAGCCGCCAGGCGGGCGCGGCCAGTGCTCGGAATCGGCATGTACCCGCGTACATTCCGGTTCCTCCGCGCCGTCCGCACCCACCTGACGACTGCTCGCTACGTTTCGTTAGCCGCTCTTAGCCAGCGCCGCTGCAATGGTTTGATGGACGCTAGAACCAGGCGATCAGTCTGCATGCCGTGCACGACCAACCATGCACTGTGAAGTCCGATCGACAGCAGCCAGACGCACGCCGCAGACCAACGCGCTCACGCGGAAGTACTGCTAGAAAACAGGCATAAAAAAAGCGCTCACGATCGAAAGACCGGGAGCGCCTATGGCGGCGATCAGGCGCGCTTGCCGCGCTTGCGGATCGGCGTGACGGTGGCCGGGTCGCGGCTGCCGACCGGGTCGGCGTCGTAGCGGGCAATGAACTCGCGCACTTGCGGGTACACCACCTCACGCCAGCGACGGCCGCTGAAGATGCCGTAATGGCCGGCGCCTTCCACCACCAGGTGGCGACGGTGCGCCGCGTCGATGCCGGTGCACAGATCGTGCACGGCTTCGGTCTGGCCCAGGCCGGCGATGTCGTCCAGCTCCCCCTCGATACTCAGCAAGGCGGTGTTGCGAATCGCCGATGGCATCACCAGCTGGCCGTCCACCTTCCACTTGCCTTGCGGCAGCAGGAATTCCTGGAACACCACGCGGATGGTGTCCAGGTAGTACTCGGACGGCATGTCCAGCACGGCGTTGTATTCGTCATAGAACTGGCGGTGCGCCTGCGCATCCTGCAGGTCGCCCTTGACCAGGTCGGTGTAGAAATCCCAATGCGACATCACGTGCCGGTTGGGGTTCATCGACAGGAAGCCTGCGTGCTGCAGGAAGCCCGGATACACCTGACGGCCATGGCCCGGATACGGGAACGGCACGGTGTGGATCAGGTTGTTCTGGAACCACTCGATGCCGTTTTCGGTCGCCAGGTTGTTGACCTGGGTCGGGCTACGGCGCGCATCGATCGGCCCGCCCATCATCACCAGCGAGCGCGGGGTGGGCTCATCGTTGGACGCCATCAGCGACACCGCCGCCAGCACCGGCACGGTGGGCTGGCACACGCTCACTACATGCAGGCGCTCGGCACCGATGTGGCGAATGAATTCCTGGATGTAGGCGATGTAGTCCTCAAGCCGGAACGCGCCGGCTTCCAGCGGCACCATGCGCGCGTCCACCCAATCAGTCACATAGACCTTGTGGTTGCGCAGCAGGGTCCGCACGGTGTCGCGCAGCAGTGTGGCGTGGTGTCCAGACAACGGCGCTACCACCAGCACGGCCGGCTGCTGCTTCATCGTGCCGATCAGCTCGACATGGTCGCTGAAGCGCTTGAAGCGCAGCAGGCGGCAGAACGGCTTGCTCAGCACCTCGCGTTCGATGATGGGCAGCGAGTGGCCATCCACCTCGACATCGTCGAGCGCCCAGGCGGGCTTTTCGTATTCCTTGCCCAAGCGATGGAACAGCTCGTTGCTGGCGGCCATGCGCTCGGCACCCGGGAGCGAGGCCCACAGGCTGTCGGGGTCGGAAAACATCTTGGCGTTCGCCTGGGCCTGATGCACCCAGGGGGCTAGCAGATTGCGGGTCAGCTCATGCAGTTGATAAAGCATTCCACCCATCCGTGCGGCTCTTTGCTGCCGCGCAGCATACCCGGTTTGGCGCATTTGCACCTTAATGGGGCTGCGAACGGTAGAGGCCGTCAAGTCAACTGTGCTAATGCGACGCGGCCAGCGTGCGGTCAGCCGGAATGCGCTGCGGCCCTGCTCAGCTGTGCTCCAGCGCCGCCGCCTCGCCCCGCAACGGTGGCGACAGCCAGCAATGCGAGCCGAGCGCAGTGAAGCCCACGCTGGCGAAGCGGCGCCGGTACCAGCGTGCCGGCCGCGCCTGGAAGCCCTCATGGTCGCCGTCAAAGGCGTCCTCTTCGGCAAAGGTCTCCAGAAAGGCCACCCCGGCACACATCTCGGCCAGGCCGGGCAGGCCCTGGTTGAACTCGCGTGTGGGCACGTAATGCAGCACGTCCGAGCAGATCAGTAGATCCACCGGCGCGCACGGACGCAGCCAGGCAAAGTCGCCGAAGCGGGCCGGGTGGATCTGGCGGCTGCGCCCGTAGCGTTGCACCGCGTACTCGCTGCTATCGAACCCCAGGTACTGCAGCTTCGGGCGCAGCGCCAGCAGTGGTGCACGCCAGGCGGCTTCGCCGCAGCCCACATCGAGCACGGTGCGGATCGGGCGCTCCAGGTAGTACTCGGCCTGGGCCACGGCCAGTGCGACCTTTCGCCGCAGGCGTGCAGGGTCTGCCAGCCCCGCATCGCGGTACCAGCGGGTGAAATAGGTGGCGTCGTACTGTTTGTCGTCGGGCTTGTGCATGCGGATGCGCTTTCGCGCGAGCGGATAGGTGAAAATGCGGGCCATCCTACGCGAGCCAGCGGAGCCAGCGCATGACCCTGTATTTGTGGATCAAGACCTTCCACCTGTTGTTCGTCATCGCCTGGATGGCCGCGGTGTTCTATCTGCCCCGCATCCTGGTCAACATCGCCGAAGCCGGCACCGACACCGCCGTGCGTGCGCGCCTGGTGCTGATGGGGCGGCGGCTCTACAAATTCGGTCACAGCATGCTCGGGCTGGCGCTGCTGCTAGGCGCGGTGCTGTGGCTGGGGTACCGGGTGATCCCGGACTTCCCCACGATGGTGGCTGGCGGCTGGTTGCACGCCAAGCTGTTTGCCGTCGCGCTGATCCTGGCGCACTACATCGTGGCCGGGCGTTGGTTGAAGGGCGTGGACCAAGGCCGGGCACTGCCCAGCGGGCGCGCGCTGCGCCTGTTCAACGAAGTGCCGGTGGTGTTGCTGGTGGGCGTGATCTGGCTGGTGCTGGCCAAGCCGTTTTAAGGGCCACTCTGGCGGCAACGTCGCCATGCCATCAGGCGTGGTGATCGATCTTGCGAGAAGACAGATCTGTGGGGCGATCACAACGCATCGCCTTGCCGCACTGACGCAGACAGTGCAACGCAGCGCTTACGCCGTGGTGCCCAACTCGCTCAAGCCCTTGCGCGCCAGCTCGACCCAGCTGCGTTGTTCGCGCTGGTAATGCTTGGGCGAGGCCCCAGCGTGGCGTAGCACCTGCTCGTACATTGCCTTGGCCTGGTCGGTACGTGCGGTGCGCTGCAGCAGCTGTGCATACCGCACGCGCGCTTCTTCGCCCGGGTAGCCCTGTGCCAGCGTTTCGTACTCATGCAGGGCGGCGTCGATGTCGCCGCTGTCTTCTACCGCACGGGCATACAGCAGGTGCCCATCATGCGAGCGGAAGGTGGGATTGGCTGCGATCAATGCATCCAGGGTCTGGCGTGTCTGGGCCGGCTGGCCGAGCCCGAACTGCGCCTTGGCCAACCCGAGCATCAGGTGCGGATCGTCGCGATACAAGCCGCGCAGCGCGCCCTGGAAGTGCTCGGCGGCCTGGGCGTAATCGCCTTGGGCCAGCAGCGTTTCGGCGAGCTGGCGGCGGTTTTCCGGGGTGTCGGCCACGTCCAGGCGGCGCGAGGCGTCGCGCTGTTCGCGTTGCGGGTCCAGTTTGCTACGCACGCGTTTGAGGCTGCGGCGCGCGTTCGGGTCGTTGCGCAGGTCTGGAATCACCGCTACGAACACATAGACCAGCACCGCCAGCAACGAAAACGCCAACAGCAGGAAGATCCAGTACAGCGGGCGGCCGCTGCGCACGACGTGCACGCAGCAAGCGGCTTGCAGAACCAGCGACAGCAGCAGGAGAGGGCTCATCGGTGCAAGGATTCCATTCCGTGGCCGCGCATTTGCGCGGCGATCATTGCCAGTGACTCAATGCCCTTCGTAGGCACCGTAGCTGCGCAGACGCTCGTAGCGTTGCTGCATCAGCGCGTCTACCGGCACTTTTTCCAGCGCGTCCAATTCGTTGAGCAACACGGCCTTGAGCCGCTTGCCCATCTGTTCCGGATTGCGGTGCGCGCCGCCGGTGGGTTCACGGATCACCTTGTCGACCAGGCCCAGGCCCTTCAGGCGCTTGGCGGTGAGGCCGAGCTGTTCGGCGGCGTCCTTGGCCTTGGCGGCATCCTTCCACAGGATGGACGCGCAGCCTTCGGGCGAAATCACCGAGTAGGTGCCGTATTCCAGCATCAGGGTGCGGTCGCCCACGCCGATCGCCAGCGCGCCGCCGGAGCCGCCTTCGCCAATCACCGTGCAGATCACCGGCACTTTCAGCTCGGCCATTTCCATCAGGTTGCGTGCGATCGCCTCGGACTGGCCGCGCTCTTCGGCACCGATGCCGGGGTAGGCGCCGGGGGTGTCGATGAAGGTCAGCAGCGGCAAGCGGAAGCGCTCGGCCAGCTTCATCAGGCGCAGCGCCTTGCGATAGCCTTCCGGGCGCGGCATGCCGAAATTACGCGCCACCTTGCTCTTGGTATCGCGGCCTTTCTGGTGCCCGATGATGACCACCGGGCGGCCATCGATGCGGCCCAGGCCACCGACAATCGCCTTGTCGTCGGCATAGGCGCGGTCGCCGGCCAGTTCCTGGAATTCGTCGCACATGGTGTTGATGTAGTCCAGCGTGTACGGGCGCTGCGGATGGCGCGCCAGCTGCGATACCTGCCAGGCCGACAGGTCGCGGAAAATCTGCGCAGTACGCACGCGCAGCTTGTCGCGCAAGGCACGCACTTCCGCATCGACATTCACTGCAGGGCCGGTGCTGGCCTTGCGCAGCTCCTGGATCTTGGCTTCCAGATCGGCGATGGGTTGCTCGAAGTCGAGGTAGTTAGGATTCATGCAATGGCGTCGTCAACGTAAGGCGGGGAGTGTAGCTGAAGCGGTGTCTGCGGCCCGTACGGGGGCGTTGGGAGAATCGGGAATCGGGAATCAAAGCAGGGCGGCTGGCTGCTCTGCTGTTGCGATTCCCCATTCTCGATTCCCGATTCACTGCGCCCACGGCGGGCTGTACTTGACCTTCAGCGTGCGCACGGCAGGGTCGGCGCGCAGGCTGTCCATCAGTTGCTGGTCGATGCGCACCGAGTGGCTGCCGTTGAGGTCGAGCATGCCGGCCACGCCGCCGGCCGGCGAGCGCAGCAGCAGGTCCAGGCGCAGCGGCGTCTTGCCGGGGCGGTGCTTGGCCAGCAACGTGTCGATACGGGACCAGGCTTGTTTCTCGCGCAGGTCCAGGCGCAACGACAGCCGCTGCGCATGGTCGGCGCAGATCTGCTCGTAGTCCCAGCATTGGCGGATGCGCAGGCTGTAGCCGCCATTGAACTCATCCTCGCGCAGGCCGCCCTTGATGATCAGGATGCGATCGCGGGTGAGCAGGTGGCCGAACTCGGCCATCGCATCGGAGAACGCGCTGCATTCCACCCGGCCGCGGCCATCTTCGAGTTGCACGAACACCTGGCTGTCGCCCTTGCGGCGCACGCCCACCACCTGGCCGGCCAGGATGGCGCTGACTTCAGGACGCCAGGCGCGCTTTTCACCATCGCCGCCTCCACCGCCGCCGCCGCCGCGCTGCTGCGAGGCCAGGATCTTGTCGAGCGCGCTCAGGTCGCAGCCGACCAGTTCGCGCACTTCGTCGCGGTGCGGATCGAACGGATGCCCGCTGAGGTAGAAGCCCAGTGTTTCGCGTTCGCCGGTGAGCAACTGGCCCAGCGGCCATTCCTTGCTTTCGGGCAGGTCCAGGCGCATCGCCGGCGCACTCGGGTCGGGCCCGCCGAACAGCGAGTTCTGGCCGGAGGCACGTTCGCGTGCCATCTGCTCGGTGGCCTTCATCACCTCCGGCAATTGCAGCATCAACGAAGCGCGGTTCTTGCCCAGCCCGTCCATCGCACCGGCGTTGATCATCGCTTCCAGCGTGCGGCGATTGAGCTTTGCGGTGCCCACGCGCGTGCAGAAATCCAGCAGCGTGGTGTAGGGGCCGTTGCGCAGGCGCTCTTCGACGATGGCCTCGCACGCGCCCTGGCCAACGCCCTTGATCGCGCCCAGACCGTACTGGATCGTGTCCGGGCTGGCGGCCTCGAACATGTAGGCCGACTCATTGACGCGCGGCGGCAGCACGGTGAGGCCGAGGTTGCGCACCTCATCGAGAAAGCCCACCACCTTGTCGGTGTTGTCCATATCCGAGGACAACGTGGCCGCCATGAATTCGGCCGGATAGTGGCGCTTGAGCCAGGCGGTCTGGTAGCTGACCAGCGCATAGGCGGCGGCGTGCGACTTGTTGAAGCCGTAGCCGGCGAACTTCTCCATCAGGTCGAAGATTTCATCGGCCTTCTGCGCGCTCACGCCGCCTTTGGCCGCGCCTTCGCGGAAAATTTCGCGGTGCTTGGCCATTTCGGCCGGCACCTTCTTGCCCATCGCACGACGCAACAGGTCGGCGCCGCCCAGCGAATAATCGCCGACGATCTGCGCCATCTGCATCACCTGCTCCTGATACACCATGATGCCGTAGGTGTCTTTCAGGATCGCTTCGGTGCGCGGATCGGGATAGATGATCTCCTGCTGGCCGTGCTTACGCGCGTTGAAGTCCGGGATCAGGTCCATCGGGCCGGGCCGGTAAAGCGACACCAGCGCGATCAGGTCTTCGAAGCGGTCCGGTCGCGCGTCCTTGAGCAGGCGGCGCATGCCCGAGGATTCGAACTGGAACACCGCGCCGGTGTTGCCGGAGGCGAACACGCCCTTGTAGGTGGGCGCATCGTCCAGCGGAATGGCGGTGATATCGACCGGGTCGATGCCGGCACGTGCGTGGCGCACGTTGATCGCCTTCACCGCCCAATCGATGATGGTCAGCGTGCGCAGGCCCAGGAAGTCGAACTTCACCAGGCCGACTTCTTCCACGTCGTTCTTGTCGAACTGGGTGACCGGATTTTTGCCGCGGCCGCCTTCGTCGTGTTCGGCGAACAGCGGGCAGAACTCGGAGAGCGGTTCGGGCGCGATCACCACGCCGCCGGCGTGTTTGCCGGCGTTGCGGGTGAGGTCTTCGAGCTGGCGCGCCAGGTCCATCAGGTCGCGGACATCGTCCTCGACCTGGTAGCGCTGGATCAGCTCCGGCGAGGCCATCTCCGAGTCCTTGCCTTCGCCCATCGCGTCCTTAAGCGTGATGCCCAGGATGTTGGGAATCAGCTTGGCGACGCTGTCGACCAGACCGTAAGTGAAGCCAAGCACGCGCCCGGCGTCGCGCACCACTGCCTTGGCGGCCATGGTGCCGTAGGTGATGATCTGGCTGACCCGCTCGCGGCCGTATTTGCGCGCGACGTAGTCGATCACCTCATCGCGGCGGTCCATGCAGAAGTCGATGTCGAAGTCGGGCATCGACACGCGCTCTGGATTCAAGAAGCGCTCGAACAGCAGGTTGTACGGCAGCGGGTCCAGATCGGTGATCTGCAGCGCCCACGCCACCAGCGAACCGGCACCGGAGCCGCGGCCCGGGCCGATCGGGATGCCCTGGTTCTTTCCCCACTGGATGAAGTCGGCCACGATCAGGAAGTAGCCGGGGAAGCCCATCTTGATGATGGTGTCCAGCTCGAATTCGAGCCGGTCCACGTAGTCCTGGCGGGTCTTGCCGGGCGCGATCGGATTCTTTTCCAGGCGCGCGGCCAGACCGTCGCGCGACTGGCTGCGGATCCAGCTGTCCAGGGTTTCGTCTTCCGGCACCGGGTAGGCGGGCAGGAAGTAGGTGCCCAGGCGCATCTCGATGTTGCAGCGCTGCGCCAGCGCCAGCGTGTTGTCGATGGCGTCGGGCACATCGGCGAACAGCGCCGTCATCTCCTCGCTGGACTTGAGGTATTGCTGGTCGCTGTAGTCGCGCGGGCGCTTGGGGTCGTCCAGCACGCGACCGGAGGAAATGCACACGCGCGCTTCGTGCGCTGCAAAGTCGCTGGCATACAGAAAGCGCACATCGTTGCTGGCGACCACCGGCAGGCCGCGCACGCCGGCGGCATGCAGCGCGAACTGGTTGAAGCGCTCCTCGCCCTCGCGGCCGGTGCGTGTCAGTTCCAGGTGCAGGCCGTCGCCGAACACCCGCTGCCAGTCGGCGAGCTGCTGCTCGGCCAGGTCGGCGCGGCCTTCGGCGAACAGCCGCCCCGCCAGGCTGTCGCGGCCGGCCAGTGCGAACAGGTTGGCATGCCCGGCCTGCAGCCATTCGGGGTGGATCGCCACGCCGCCTTCGGGGCGGTGGCCTTCCATCCAGGCACGGGTGAGCAGCCGCGACAGGCTCAGGTAGCCGTCGCGGTCGCGGCACAGCAGGGTCATACGCCAGGGCGTCATGTCCGGCGTGGCGATCATGACATCGGCGCCGGCGATGGGCTTGATGCCCACGCCTTCGGCGGCCTTGTAGAACTTGACCAGGGCGAACAGGTTGTTCAGGTCGGTGACCGCCAGCGCAGGCAGGTCGAGTTCGACCGCGCGGCTCAGCAGGTTGGCCTGCTTGGCTTTTTTCGGGTCAGCCTGATCCGGTTTCTCGGGCACGCGGATGGTGGAATCCGCCAACGAGAACTCGGTGTGGACGTGCAGATGGACGAAGCGGGAAGTGGACATGCGAGACCGGAATAATGCGCGGTCAGGGTAGCGATGGCGGGCGGGTGGAACAAGGCTTGACAGCGGGGTTCACGCGCTGCGCCCAGGCGGGGCAGGGGCTGGGCGGCGCGGGTGGTTCAGGCGGCGGCGGGTTGCGCCGGTGTGCAGACAGGTGGATGCGCAAGCTGCGTGGCGAGCGCGAGAGCCTCGTAGTGGCGACCCGGGGACCCGGTGACCCGGTGACCGGCAGACGGCAATGGATCGGCTTACTCGGCCAGCAGCAGTCCATCGGCCGGCGCGCAGGGCACGTCCCAGGCGGTTTGGGCCGTCTCCAGCCCCAGGGCGCGACGCACCGGGGCAAAGCTGCGCCGGTGCTGCGGGCAGGGCCCGTGGGTCTGCAGGGCCGCCAGATGGGCAGGAGTGCTATAGCCCTTGTGCAGGTCGAAGCGGTATTCGGGGTGCTGCGTATGCAGCTCGCGCATCAGCCGGTCGCGGGTGACCTTGGCCACGATCGAGGCCGCCATGATGGCGCGGTCCAGTGCATCGCCGCCGATCAATGCCTCGGCCGGGCAGGGCAGCCCTTTGGGCACCCGGTTGCCGTCGATGCGCGCAAACCCGGCCACATGCGCCACGCCTTCCACCGCACGGCGCATGCCCAGCATGGTGGCCTGGTAGATGTTGATGCGGTCGATCTCGTCGCTGTCGATCAGCACCACCGACCAGGCCAGCGCGCGATCGACGATGCGTGCATACAGCTGCTCACGGCGCTCGGCGCTGAGCTGCTTGGAATCGTCCAGCCCGTTGATGCGCGGCTTGGCCGGGTCGAACACCACCGCAGCCACGGCCACCGGCCCGGCCAGCGGACCACGGCCGGCTTCGTCGACGCCGGCAATGAGGCGGGAATCGGGAGTCGGGAATGGGGAATCGGTAAACAGCGCGTTCTGCGCCGCCGGAACGACGATCACGCGGTCCGAGCTTGAGCGCGTCATGACCCCGCTCCTCCCGATTCCCGATTCCCGATTCCCGAATCCCTGCCTTCAAGCAGCTCAGCCACCGCCTCGGCCGCGCGCGTCGAGGCGTCCTGGCGCAGTTGCGCATGCAGGGCCAGATAGCGCGACTGCAGGCCGGCGACGTTTTCCGGGTGCTTGAACCAGTCCAGCAGAGCCACGCACAGGCGCTCCGGGGTGCAGTCGTCCTGCATCAGCTCCGGCGCCAGGTCTTCGTTGGCCAGGATGTTGGGCAGGGCATAGCGGTTGACCTTGAGCAGGCCCAGCGTCTTGACGATGCGGTAGGTGAGCGGCGCGACCTTGTAGCCCACCACCATTGGCCGCTTGACCAGCATCGCTTCCAGGGTGGCGGTGCCGGAGGCCAGCAGCACCACGTCGGCGGCCAGCATCGCGGTGCGCGCCTGGCCATCGAGCAGGTGCGAGCGCATCACCGGCAGCGAACTGCGCGACAACTGCTCGGCCAGCAACTGCTTGCAGCCCGGATTGGCGGCCGGCACCAGCACGTGCAGGTTGGGCAGGTGCTCGGAGACCAGCCAGGCCGCCTGGAAGAAGGTGTCGCCCAGCCGGCTGATTTCGCCATGCCGGCTGCCTGGCAGCACCGCCAGCACGGTGCTGGAGGTCGACAGCCCCAGCTTGGCGCGTGCGGCCTCGCGGTCGGCCTGGTAGGCAATGGCATCGGCCATCGGGTGGCCGACGAAGCGCGCATCCACGCCGTGCCTGGCGTAGATCGGCGGCTCCATCGGGAACAGGCACAACACCAGGTCGGCGCTGACGCCGATCTTCTCGGCACGCTTCTCGCGCCAGGCCCACACCGAGGGGCTCACGTAATGCACGGTGCGCACGCCGCGCTGCTTGAGCCAGCGCTCCACCGGCAGATTGAAGTCGGGCGCGTCGATGCCGATGAAGACATCCGGCTTCCACGCCAGCACGCGCTCGCGAAAGGCGCTGCGCAATTTCAGCAGGCGCGGCAGATGCCGCAGCACTTCGGTCAGGCCCATCACCGCCAGCTCGCTGGCGTCGAACCAGGTCTGGCATCCGGCACTGCGCATCGCATCGCCGCCGATACCGACGAATTCGGCATCGGGATAGCGGCGGCGCAGCGCGTCGATCAAGCCGGCACCGAGGATGTCGCCGGATGCTTCACCGGCGATCAGGGCGATACGTGGAGCGCGCATGCGCGCGCCGGGAATCGGGGGTGGGGAATGGGGAATCGATGCGGCATCCGGGACGGTGACGGCCGCACCAACATGCGCGCCTGCACCGTGTTCCGGTTCTCGATTCCCGATTCCGGTCATCGCAGCAGCGGCCGTTCCGCCGCCTCGATGAACTCGAGCAGCCCCCGCACGTCGTCGCTGTCGCGCGCCTGTTCGGCCAGCTGCAACTTTGCTTCGGCCAGCGGCAGGCCGGCCACATACAGCGTGCGGTAGGCGCGCTTGATCGCGGAGATCCGCTCGGCATCGAAGCCGCGGCGCTTGAGCCCTTCGCTGTTGATGCCGCGCGGGCGGCCCAGCGAGTCGCTGCCCACCATGGTGAACGGCGGTACGTCGCCATTGGTCAGCGCGCCCATGCCCAGGAAGGCGTGCGCGCCGATCCGGCAGAACTGATGCGCGCCGGCAAACCCGCTGATGATCACGTAGTCGCCCACGGTGACGTGGCCGGCCAGCGTGGTGTTGTTGGAGAACACGCAGTGGTTGCCGACATGGCAGTCGTGCGCCACGTGCGTGTAGGCCAGCATCCAGTTGTCGTCGCCGACCACGGTGATGCCGCCGCCGCCGCCGGTGCCACGGTTGATGGTGACGAACTCGCGGATCACGTTGCCGTTGCCGATCACCAATTCGGTGTGCTCGCCGGCGTACTTCTTGTCCTGCGGTTCGCCGCCGATCGCGGCGTGGCCGATGAAGCGGTTGTTGCTGCCGATCCGGGTAGGGCCGTGGATCGAACAATGCGGCCCCACCTCGGTGCCGGCGCCGATCTCCACGTCTGCGCCGATCAGCGAAAACGCGCCGACGCGCACATCGCCGGCCAGCCGCGCCGCAGGGTCGATGACAGCGGTGGGATGAATCAAGGGTGCCTGATCACGCATCGTCTCACCTCCAAAAACGGGTTATTCCTTGGCGCCGGCGCACATGACTTCGGCACTGGCCACGATTTCGCCGTTGACCTTGGCTTCGCCGTAATAGCATCCCATGTTGCGGATCAGGCGCTTCATCTGCACCTCCAGGATCAGCACATCGCCCGGCACCACCTGCTTGTTGAAGCGCGCGTTGTCGACCTTGACCATGTAGAACAGCTTGGACAGCGCATCGCGGCCCAGGCCGAGCTGGGTCATCACACCGCCGGCCTGCGCCAGCGCTTCGATGATCAGTACGCCTGGCATCACCGGACGGGTCGGGAAGTGCCCCTGAAAGAACGGCTCGTTGATGGTGACGTTCTTCTGCCCGACGATGCGCTTGGCTTCCAGATCCAGCTCGATGACGCGGTCGATCAGCAGGAACGGGTAGCGGTGCGGGATCAGCGTCTGGATCTGGTTGACGTCGATCGGCAGCTCGTAAATGGGGTGACTCATTGGTTCTCCTTGCCCACAGCCAGAATGCGCCTTGCCAGCGCATCGAGTTGTTTGAAGCGCGCGGCATTCTTGCGCCACGTGCGATTGTCGGTGAGAGGGGTGCCGGACGAATACTCGCCGGGCTCATGGATGGAATTGCGCACCACCGACTTGCCGGTGATGACCACCTTGTCGCAGATCTCCAGATGGCCAACCACGCCAACGTGGCCGCCCAGCAGGCAATAGCGGCCGATCTTGGCGCTGCCGGCGATACCGGTGCAGCCGGCGATCGCACTGTGCGCGCCGATGCGGCAGTTGTGGGCAATCTGCACCAGGTTGTCCACGCGCACGTCTTCTTCCAGCACGGTGTCTTCCAGCGCGCCGCGGTCGATGCAGGTGTTGGCGCCAATTTCGCAATCGTCGCCGATCACCACGCCGCCCAGCTGCGGCACCTTGATCCAGTGGCCGGCGTCCATCGCCAGGCCAAAGCCGTCGGCGCCGAGCACCGCGCCGGGATGCACGCGCACGCGCTTGCCCAGGCGAACGCGGGTGACCAGGGTGACGCGGGCAATCAGTTCGCATCCGTCATCGACCACGCAGTCTTCGCCGATAATGCTGCCGGCGCCGATCACGCAACCATCGCCCACGCGGCTGCCCGCGCCAATGCTCACGAACGGGCCGACATGCGCGGTTGGCGACACGATGGCGGTCGGGTCGATAACCGCGGAGGCGTGGATGCCGGGCGCACGCACCGGCGCGACATCGAATAGCGCAGCGATCTTGGCAAATGCGGTGTACGGGTCCTTGGCGACCAGTGCCGTGCCCTGCGCAGACTCGGCATCGTCAGCACGCAGGATCACCACCGACGCCTGCGTTTCGGCCAGTTGCGGGCGATAGCGCGGATTGGCCAGGAAGCTCAGCTGTCCTGTTCCCGCGTGCGCCAGGGTGGCGACACCGCTGACTTCGGTGGCGCCATCGCCGACAACGGTCAGACCAAATTGCGCGGCAATCTCACTGGCGGTCAAACGCATCAGGTGAACCTCTTTTAAACAGGAAGGCGCTGGTTTTACGAAAAGAAAACGCAACCAACAAGTGACTAAAACTCCGGGCGTATCCCTTGCGTGGTCGCAATCGTGCGGCACACCTAGGAAGAAGCATATGAAAACTGTCCTCTCCGTCTTCGGAAGCCTGGTCCTGCTGGGCGCGGTCAGCACCGCCTCCGCGTATGACTTCTCGGAACAGCAAGCCAATGCGCAGAGCCTGTGGGACCAGCAGGTCCAGTGCGTCAACAGCTCCGATTGGAGCGGCACCGCCGACTGCCTGGGCACCGTGTGGAGCAACTACCTCAGCACCTACTGAGTCAGTCCCGCAAACAGACCTGGTGTAAACAAACAATGGCGGCCCGAGTAGTCGGGCCGCCATTGTTTTGCTGCGTCCTACTTAGAACTGGCCGCCGAAGGTGAACTGCAAGCGCTCGACTTCGTCGTTGTCTTCCTTCTTCAGCGGGAACGCATAGCTGATCGAAATGGGGCCGACCGGTGCACGCCACAAGAGCGCCACACCGGTAGAGGCGCGCAGCTCGTTGGCCTTGAAGTTGTCCACGCCGTTATAGACGTTACCGAAGTCGAAGAACGCCGAGATGCGTGCCGACGGGCTGTCGAACAGCTTCGGGAAATACATTTCCACCGAGCCCACGGTCTTGAACGAGCCACCGAGCGGCTGGCCGCGCGAATACGACAAGGTCGGCTCCGAACGCGGTCCCAGTGTGTTGTCCTCGAAGCCACGCACCGAGTTGGTACCGCCGGCGTAGAAGTTCTCGTAGAACGGCAGGCCCGAGGCGGTGATCGTGCGGCTGGAACCATCCGGATTGGTGACCACGCGCGAGCTGTCGTTGCCGTAGCTGTCGCCGTAACCCAGCTCGAAGCGCGTGTTCAACACGATCGCCGGAATGATCGGCCAGTAATTGGAGATCTGGTAGTTGAGCTTGTAGTACTCGACCGTGGAGCCGGGCAGGGTGGTTTCCAGACCAACACGCTGGTACATGCCGCGGGTTGGCATGAAGAAGTCATTGCGGGTATCGCGCGCCCAGCCCAACTCGGTGCGCCAGGCGTGGAAGGTGCGCGTGCCGATCGCGTCGATGTAGTCGACGATCGCCTGCGGCGTGGAACCGCCAAAGGTGGTGATCTGATTGCTGTCGATACCGATCATCGCCGAGACGGTGTCGTTTTCGGTGATCGGCACACCGAACACCACCTGCGCCGAGCCGTTGGTGCTGTTGTACTGCGCGGTGTTGAAGTCCGAGTAATCGAGTTCGCGCCACGACAGGTTGTAGCCCAGCGACACGCCGTCATCGGTAAAGAACGGATTCGTGTACGAGAACGCATAGCGCTGCTGGAAGGTGCTGCGCGAGGCTTCCACTGCCACGCGGTTACCGCCGCCCAGGAAGTTGTTCTGCGACAACTGCACCGAGGTGGTCACACCGAAGCTCTGCGAATAGCCCAGGCCGAACACGAAGCTGCCGGAGGTGGTTTCCTTGACGTTGTAGACCACGTCCACCTGGTCGTTGCTGCCCGGCACTGCGGGGGTTTCCACGTCCACGCTCTCGAAGTAGCCCAGGCGCTGCAGACGGATCTTGGAACGGTCGATCGCGGCCTGCGAGTACCAGGTGTTCTCGAACTGGCGCATTTCGCGGCGCAAGACCTCGTCGGAGGTGCGGCTGTTGCCCTTGTAGAGGATGCGGCGCACCGACACGCGCGGCCCCGGCACGACCTGCAGGTTCACTGCAACGGTGCGGTCTTCGCGGTTCGGCGTGGGGATCGGGTTGACCTTGGCAAAGGCGTAGCCGACGTTGCTCAGCGTGTTGGTGATGGCATCGGAGGTGTACTCCAGCAAGGCGCGCGAGAAGATGTCGCCGGCCTTGGGGATCACCAGGCGCTCGATGTCTGCCTGCGGCAATACAGTGTCGCCGGTGACCTTGATCTCGGAAATCTTGTACTGCTCACCCTCGGTCACGCCGGCGCTAACGAACATGTCGCGCTTGTCCGGGCTGATCGATACCTGGGTGGAGTCGATGCTGAAGTCGACATAGCCACGGTCCAGGTACCAGGAGTTGAGCTTCTCCAGGTCGCCGGACATCTTTTCCTTGGAGTACTGATCGTCGCGGCGGTACCACGAAGCCCAGTTGTGCTCCTTGGATTCCCAGTTTTCCAGGATGTCTTCGTTGGCGAACTTTTCCGTACCAATCAGGTTGACGTGGCGGATCTTGGCCGCCTTGCCTTCCTTGATCGCGATGGCCACATCGACGCGGTTGCGGTCCAGCGGGCTGACCGTCGGGGTGATCTCGACGTTGTACTTGCCGCGGTTGTTGTACTGGCGGGTCAACTCCTGGGTCACGCGGTCCAGGCTCAGACGGTCGAAAGTGCCGCCTTCGGTCAGGCCGATGTCGCCCAGGCCCTTGAGCAGCTCTTCGGACTTGATGTCCTTGTTGCCGGTCACGGTGAGCTTGTTGATCGCCGGGCGTTCCTTGACCGTGATGACCAGGATGTTGCCCTGGCGATCCAGCTGCACGTCTTCGAAGAAGCCGGTGCGGTACAGCGCGCGGATCGAGTCGGCGACCTTGCCATCGTCCACGGTATCGCCACGGTTCACCGGCAGGTAGGTGAACACAGTGCCGGATGCAATGCGCTGCAGGCCGTCCACGCGGATGTCGCTGGCGACGAACGGCTCGGCGGCCAGGGCTGCGGCGGCTGGCAGGCTGAGGCCGGCGGCAAGAGCGAGGGCAAGCAGGCGGCGAGTGGGAAGACGCGTCATGTCACATCCGGTTGGAGTCGATTGCGGGTGTTGCTGGGTGCCGGCGTATGACGACGACAACAGGCGGAAAGAGTGGAGCAGCTTCATCGTGGAACCAGGCCGAGGATGTCGTTGTAGAACGCCAGACCCATCAAGCCTGCCAGGACCGCGAGGCCGACATATTGCCCGGCGATCATGGCCCGTTCGCTGATCGGGCTGCCCTTGACCAACTCAATAAGGTAATACAGCAGGTGCCCACCGTCCAAGATTGGGATGGGCATCAGGTTGATGATGGCCAGGCTGAGCGAGAGCAGGCCCAGGAAATACAGGAACCAGTCCACGCCGCGTTCGGCCGAGGCGTTGGCGGCGCGGGCGATGGTGACCGGGCCGGAAATGTTCTTCACCGAGGCCTGGCCGGTCAGCATGCGCTTCATCATGCCCAGCGAATCGGCGGTCATCTTGCCGGTTTCGCGGATCGCGGCGGGTACCGCGGCAAACACCCCGTACTGCTGGCGGCTGTCGTAGGCCGGCGCTGCGGTGGCCGCAAACCCCACACCCAGCATCCACTGGCCTTCGGGCGACCTGCGCGGGGCAATTTCCAGCGCCAGCCGGTCGTCCTCGCGCGCGACCTCGATCATGCCGGTGCCGCCCTGCGTGCCCAGCGCCTGGAGCTGGGCGGGCACTTCGCCGGCCGAGCGGATCGGCTGGCCGTCGATGGCTACGATCCGGTCGCCCGGCTTCAGGACGCCGTCGGCCGCCGAGCCGGCGACCACCTTGTCCACCACCGGCGGTTGCAGCATGAACTGCCAGCCGATGCCGGCCAGCGTGGCCACGCGGCGCTCGTCGAACCCCGCCGGCAGCTGCGACAGGCGCAGCGTGTGCTCGCTGTTGCCGCCTTCCTCCGCTGCGGTCAGCATCTGCACGTCGCGACGGTCCATGGCCGCGGTGGTCAACTGCATGCTGGCATCGCTCCAGCTGCTGACGCTGCGACCGTCGATGCGCACGATGCGCTCGCCCGGCACCAGCCCGGCGGCCGCGGCCAGCCCATCGGCGCGGCCGACGGTGGCCGAGTAATCCTGTTTGCCGATCACAAACATCGCCCACAGCATGACCATGCACAGCAGCAGGTTGGCGATCGGCCCGGCGGCCACGATCGCGATGCGCTGCCACACCGTCTTGCGGTTGAAGGCCTGCTCACGCTCGGCGGGGTGCACCTCGCCTTCGCGTTCGTCGAGCATCTTCACGTAGCCGCCCAGCGGGATTGCGGCGATCGCGAACTCAGTGCCGTGGCGGTCGCGGCGCATCCACAGCGGCTTGCCGAAACCGACCGAAAAGCGCAGCACCTTGACGCCGCAGCGGCGCGCGACCCAGAAGTGCCCGAATTCGTGGAAGGTCACCAACACGCCCAGGCTGACGATCATCCACCAGACCGAACCGATGAAATCACCCATGGATGCAACTCGGCAGCGTGGTTCGATCAGGCATGAAGGGAATGATGGGCGAGGGCGCGTTCAGTGGTTCGCCGTGCTTCGGCATCGGCGAAAAGGAGAGTATTCAGGGTATCGGCATTCTGCCGCTGAAGCGTTGTCAGCGTGTGTTCGACCAACGCAGGGATGGCTAGGAAACCCACCTTGCCCTGAAGAAACGCTGAAACAGCCACTTCGTTGGCTGCGTTCAGGATCGCCGGCGCGGTGCCGCCGGCGCGCAAGGCGTCCCAGGCCAGGCGCAGGCACGGGAACGCCTCGGTGTCCGGAGCTTCGAAGTCCAGCCGGCCTTGCTGCAGCAGATCCAGGCCGCCGACGCCGGACTCGACGCGCTCCGGCCAGGCGAGGCCGACCGCCAGGGTGGTGCGCATGTCCGGTAGCCCGAGCTGGGCCAAGGTGGAGCCGTCGACGAATTCCACCAACGAATGCACCAGGCTCTGCGGGTGCACCAGCACGTCGATCTGCTCGCCGGGCAGGCCGAACAGATGGTGCGCCTCGATCACTTCCAGGCCCTTGTTCATCAGCGTGGCCGAGTCGACCGAGATCTTCGGCCCCATCGACCATTTCGGGTGCGCCACCGCTTGGGCGGGCGTCACTTCGGCCAATTGCGCACGCTGGCGGCCGCGGAACGGCCCGCCGGAGGCGGTCAGGATCACCCGCCGCACCCCGCGGCTGGCGTCGCAGGAGCGCAGGCACTGAAAGATCGCACTGTGCTCG
Source organism: Xanthomonas sp. fls2-241-TYG-148 (assembly GCF_030208815.1). Lineage (NCBI taxonomy): Bacteria > Pseudomonadati > Pseudomonadota > Gammaproteobacteria > Lysobacterales > Lysobacteraceae > Xanthomonas > Xanthomonas sp. fls2-241-TYG-148. The sequence continues at coordinate 597,764 of NZ_JARVTE010000001.1, read as the reverse complement.
CTGTCGATCGGGATGATCTCCGCGCCGGCCGCCGCGGCGGTGCGGGTCAGTAGCTCGCCGGCCAGCACCAGGGATTCCTTGTTGGCCAGCAACAGGCGCTTGCCGGCGGCCGCGGCCGCCAGGGTGGACGACAAGCCGGCGGCGCCGACGATCGCCGCCACCACGGTGTCGCAGGCATCGCTGGCCGCCAGCGCATCCAGCGCTTGATCACCGGCGTGCGCCTGGGTGGTCAGGCCGGCGGCGCGCAGGCCATCGCGCAATGCCGGATACAAGGTGGCGTCGGCGATCACCGCATGGGCGGGGCGGTGCTGCACGCACAACGCCAGCAGCGCATCGACCTTGCTGCCGGCCGACAGCACGCTGGCACGCAGCCGCTCCGGATGCCGGGCAATCACGTCCAGTGCCGAGGCACCGATGGAGCCGGTCGCGCCAAACACGGCGACCCGACGAAGAGAAGAACCTGACATGCCTAGAATCCGAGAATTTCCTTGCCGAGCGCGAACACCGGCAGCGCGGCGAGCACGCCGTCGATCCGATCCAGTACGCCGCCGTGGCCGGGAATCACCGTGCCCGAATCCTTGGCGCCGGCATGCCGCTTGAGCAGGCTTTCGAACAGATCGCCCAGCACCGAGGCCAGCACCGCGACGGCGGCCACCAGCACCAGCTGCGGCACATGCGCCAGGGTCAGCCCGGCCAGCCAGCCGAAGGCGCAGGCCACGGCAATACCAGCGACCAGCCCGCCCAGCAGGCCTTCGATGGTCTTGTTGGGGCTGATCCGCGGCGCCAGTTTGTGCTTGCCGAACCGCCGCCCGGCGAAATACGCGCCCGAATCAGCCGCCCAGACCATGGTCAGGGCGGTTAGCAGCCACAGGTTGCCCTTGTCGGGATTGGCGTGCAGCAGCACCAGCGCGGCCCAGGCCGGCAGGACCGCCAGCGTGCCGGCGGCCAGCTTGAGCGCGCGTGCCTGGCCATTGCCGTGATCGGCGCCGAAGTTGAAGAACCGCAGCCACAGCAGCGCCACCAGCCACCAGCCAACGCCCACCAGGGCAGCGATCTGGAACAGCACCATCGAGCCGACCGATGCCCAGACCATCAACACCATCAGCAGCAGGTTGAGCATCAGCAGCACGGTGCGCGGCAGGCTGTCGTCGATGCCGGAGAGCTTGAGCCACTCCCACAGCCCGGTCAGGAACAGGATCGCCGCCAGCGCCGCCAGCCACTGGGTGGGCAGCAGCACGATCGCGCAGATGGCGAGCGGCGCCATGATCAGCGCGGCAATCACACGGGTCTGGGTCATGCGGAAGACGTCTCCGTCGCCTTCTCGGCGATCTGGGCGCTGGTCAGGCCGAAGCGGCGTTCTCGCCCGGCATAGTCGTCCAGAGCCTGTTGCAGCACGCCGGCGTCGAACTCCGGCCACAGGGTTTCGGTGAACCACAGCTCGGTGTAGGCGAGCTGCCACAACAGGAAATTGCTGATCCGGGTGTCGCCGCCGGTGCGGATGAACAGGTCCGGCGCCGGCAGATCGGCCAGCGCGACCCGGCTGGCCAGCAAGGCTTCGTCGATCTGCTCCGGCTGCAACCGGCCCGCCGCGACCTCGACCGCCAGCGCGCGCGCGGCCATGGCGATGTCCTGGCGGCCGCCATAGCTGGCGGCGATGCTCAGCACCAGCCGCGTGTTAGCCGCGGTGATGCGCTCGGCACCGGCCATGCGGTCGCGCAGTGGCGCGGCAAAGCGGCTGCGGTCGCCAATGAAACGCACCTGCACGCCACGCCGCTGCAACTCTTCGACCTCACGATCGAGTGCATGCAGAAACAGCTTCATCAGTGCGTCGACTTCGTCCTGCGGGCGGCCCCAGTTTTCGCTGGAAAACGCGAACAAGGTCAGTGCCGACACGCCCTTGTCGAGACAGAAATCGATGGTGCGGTTGACCGCCCGCGCGCCGGCACGGTGGCCGATCACGCGCGGACGCCGCCGACGCTGCGCCCAGCGTCCGTTGCCATCCATGATGATGGCAATGTGGCGCGGCACCGCGGCAGCGGAGGGCTCCGAATGCATGGCAGTGGACGCCACGGTCAGACCGTCATCAATTCCTGTTCCTTGCCCTTGACGACCTCATCCACGTCCTTGATGGCCTTGTCGGTGAGCTTCTGGATGTCGTCTTCGGCGCCGCGCGCTTCGTCCTCGGTGACCTGCTTGTCCTTGAGCAGATCCTTGACCTGCTGGTTGGCATCGCGCCGGATGTTGCGGATGGCGACCTTGGCGTCTTCGCCTTCGCCATGCACCGACTTGCTCAACTCCTTGCGGCGCTCTTCGGTGAGCGGCGGCAGGTTCAGGCGGATCACGGTGCCGACCACGGTCGGGGTCAGACCCAGGTCGGAGGCATAGATCGCCTTCTCGACGTCCTTGATCATGCCCTTGTCGAACAGGCTGATGACCAGCGAGCGGCCTTCAGAGACGCTGATGCTGGCGACCTGGTTGAGGGGGGTGTCGGTGCCGTAGGCCTTGACCTTGATGTTGTCCAGCAGCGCCGGCGAGGCGCGGCCGGTGCGCACGGTGGTCAGGGAATGGCGCAGAGCATCGATGCTCTTGGTCATGCGCGTCTGCGCGTCTTGTTTGATCTGGTTGAGCATCGCCGAACGTCCTGGTGAATCGTAATTGATCGATTATAGCCGCCAGCGGCGCCGACAGCCGGCGCAGCGCAGCAAAAAGCCCGGCAGCGGCCCGCCGGGATTCATGGGGACACGCGGCGCGGCCGGGCGGGGCATGGCCACGTTGCATGGTGGAAATGCAGCACAGCCGCCCGGAGGCGGCTGTGTGGTCACTGTCTGGCGAGCTCCGGCGTCTCAGCCGGGCCCGACCGTGTCGCTCAGCTGCGGCCCTGTACCAGCGTGCCGATCTGCGCGCCGTGCAGGATGCGCAGCAGCACGCCGGGCTCGCTCATGCCGAAGATGCGCAGCGGCAGGTCGCTGTCGCGGGCCAGTGCGAAGGCGGCGGTGTCCATCACCTCCAGGCCCTGCATGATCACTTCGTCGTAGGTCAGGCTGTCGTAACGCACGGCATCGCTGTGCTTCTTCGGGTCCTTGTCGTACACGCCGTCGACCTTGGTCGCCTTCAGCAGCAGATCGGCGCCGATCTCGATCGCACGCAGCGCGGCGCCCGAGTCCGTGGTGAAGAACGGGTTGCCGGTGCCGGCGGCGAAGATCGCGATGCGGCCCTTTTCCAGGTGCCGGATCGCGCGGCGGCGGATGAAGTCTTCGCAGACGTCGTTGATCTTGATCGCACTCATCACGCGCACCTTGGCGCCGAGCTTTTCCAGCGCGTCCTGCATGGCCAGCGCGTTGATCACGGTGGCCAGCATGCCCATGTGGTCGCCGGTGACGCGGTCCATGCCGCTGGCAGCCAGGCCGGCACCGCGGAAGATGTTGCCGCCGCCGATCACCAGCGCGACCTGCGCGCCGGCCTGCTGGGCTTCGATCACTTCATGCGCGAGGCGATTGATGACCTTGGGGTCGATGCCGTAATCCCCATCCCCCATCAGCGCCTCCCCGGAAAGTTTGAGAAGGATGCGGCGATAGGAAAGTTCAGACATGGGGGGAGGCCTCGGGGGTGGGGGATCGGCAAACGCCGGCAATTCTAGCGGAAGCCTGTCACCGGGCGTGGTAAAAATTCCTTTGTTGCGCGATGCGTGCCGTGTTGCTCAGTGCGCGCGTGGTGTCGGTTGCGCCGGCACCTCGGTCGCATCGTAGGCGGTGACGCGGTTGCGGCCGCGATGCTTGGAGCGATACAGCGTGGTGTCGGCGGCCTGCAACAGATGCTCGATGCTTTCGAATTGGCGGTCGCCGCCACCGTGCGTGGCCAATCCCGCAGAAAACGTGATGTGCAGCGGCCCGCCGGGCAATTGCGCCATCGGTGTGCGTGCGGTTTCGGCCAGGATGCGCTCGATCACCATCAGTGCGGCCTCGGCGGTGGTGTTGGGCAGGATCACCAGGAATTCTTCGCCGCCGTAGCGCGCCACCAGGTCGCTGGTACGCACCATGCGCTGCAGGGTCTGCGCGAAGTTGCGCAGCACCTCGTCGCCGACCAGGTGGCCATGCGCATCGTTGACGCGCTTGAAGTCGTCCAGGTCGATGAAGGCGATCGACAGCGGCCACGCCTGCCGGGTGGCCAGTTCGAACTCATGCGCGAGCGCGGTGCCGAGCTGGTGGCGGTTGAACACGCCGGTCAGTGCATCGCGGCTGGCCTGTTCGGCCAGGTGGCGCATGCGGTTTTCCGATTCGTCGGCATGCCGGCGTGCCTCGGCCACGTCCTGCAGCTCGCGCAGGCTGCGCAGCATGGCCAGCTCGCGTGCCTGTTCGAAGATCAGCTGGATGTGCTCGGGCTGCGGCACACGGATATCGAACAGGGCTTCGAGTTCGGGCAGCGATTCGGCAATGCGCTCGATCACCTTTTCAAAGCGCTCGGCATCGAGCTCCAGCACATCCTGCGCCTGCTGTTGCGCGCGCTCGGTGGCGGCGACCGCACTGGCCGAGAGCCAGATATCGGCCAGCCGCCCGGACAGCGCCACGCAGGCCATGAAGGGTTCCAGGCTTGCGGGCTCTTCTTCGCTCTGGGCGATGGCGTTCTGCAAGTACGGCGGCAGCTGCCATTGATGCGCCAGCCAGGCGCCGACCTCGGCATGCGTGGCGCCCAAATGCTCGCGTTCGGCGTCCAGCAGGGCGGCGTTATCGGGTGCCTGCTCCAGCAGTGGGGCGTACACCTCCGGCGTGCCCTGCAGCAGCGCCAGCTTGCCGATGTCCTGCAGCAGGCCGGCCAGCATCAGCTCTTCCGGCTTGCGGATGCCATAGGCCTGGCCAAGGATGCGGCTGGCCAGCGCGCACAGGCCGGCGCGGCGCCAGATGCGCTCGTGCAGCGGATGCGTTTTGAACGTGCTGCGCACACCGTGGACCATCGAAAAGCCCAGCGCCAGGCTCAAGGTTGCATTGAGGCCGAGCATGGTCAGTGCCTGGCCCAGGTTGTCGATGCGGCGCCGGCTGGCGTACAGCGGTGAATTGGCCACGCGCAACATGCGTGCGCTCAATGCCATGTCCATGCCGATGACGTTGGCCGTGGTGGTCATGTCGACGTCGGGGTCTTGCGCCAGCTCGATGATGCGCAGCGCCACGCCCGGCGGGGAGGGCAGGTTGCGGCAGTAGTGCAGGGCGGCCTGGAGGTCTGGTTGCATGGTTCATCGCCGACAGTGATCGCAAGCATACAGCCGCGGTCGTTGAGTTGGGCACGCCACGCAGTGCAGTCGCCGCGCTGCAACGCAGGCGCAATGGGCGCTGGAAAGCCTGGTCGGCATCTCGTTTTTAGCGGCAGCGGCAGGCGCATCTGTAGCGATGTGGCCGGTTGCGTACACCGCGCATGCAGGCGGCCTGGCGGCAAACAGCACTGCGCCAGCGCGCATTGCGTGCAAAAAAAAAGCCGCGGCATGCCGCGGCTTTTTTCGTAATCGAACGTGGTGAATCAGGCCAGTCCGGCCTGCTTCATCACTTCGGCGGCGTAGTCTTCCACCACCTTCTCGATGCCTTCGCCAACGGCCAGACGCTGGAAGCCGATCACCTCGGCGCCGGCGGCCTTGACCGCCTGCTCGACGGTCTGGTCGGTGTTCAGCACATACGGCTGGCCGTACAGGGTGACTTCGTTGACGATCTTGCTGATCTTGCCGCTGATGATCTTTTCCAGGATTTCGGCCGGCTTGGCCTTGTCCTTCTCAGACATCTTGGCCAGCTCGATTTCCTTTTCCTTGGCAACGAACTCGGCCGGGACGTCGGAGGCCTTGACGTGCGGCGGGTTCATCGCAGCGATGTGCATCGCGATGCCACGGGCCAGCTCGGCGTCGCCGCCCTTGAGCTCGACCAGCACGCCGATGCGGCCGCCGTGCACGTAGGCCGCGACGTTGTTGGCGCTGTCGATGCGGACCAGGCGACGTACCTGCAGGTTCTCGCCGACCTTGGCGATGACCGCAGCGCGACGCTCTTCGATGGTCTCGCCGCTGTCCAGCTTGACGCTCTTCAGGGCGTCGGCATCGGCCGCGTCGGAGTTCAGCGCAGCGGTGGCGACGACGTCGGTGAAGGCCAGGAAGTTCTCGTCCTTGGCGACGAAGTCGGTCTCGGAGTTGACTTCGACCAGCACGGCCTTGCCGCCAGCCTGTGCGGTGGCGATGCGGCCTTCGGCGGCAACGCGGTCGGCCTTCTTGTCAGCCTTGGCCAGACCCGACTTGCGCAGCCATTCGGCCGCGGCGTCGATGTCGCCTGCGTTTTCGACGAGTGCCTTCTTGCACTCCATCATGCCGGCGCCGGTGCGCTCGCGCAGTTCTTTAACCAGGGAAGCAGTGATTTCCATGGAATTACCTCGTATGGACGAATACGTGCGGCGGAAGTGTTCCGCCAATGAGGAGACGGTGCAGCGTACTGGCCGCCCCCGTGGGTGTCTTCAATGGCCCGAGCGACGGGACGCGAGGGTCCCGTCGGGGCTGCGGCCGCACAGCATGGTGCGGCCGCATTGCATGCCGATTACTCGGCAGCCGGTGCCGCAGGTGCAGCGGCCGGTGCGTCGGCCTTCTTCTCGGTGGCCTTCTTGGCCGGAGCGCGACGGCCCTTGCCTTCGTCGCTGGCTTCAGCCGAGAACTCTTCTTCGCGAACCGACGCCGAGTTCGGCGCAGCCGCCTTGCCTTCCAGCACGGCATCGGCAGCGGCGCGTGCGTACAGCTGCACGGCGCGGATGGCGTCGTCGTTGCCCGGGATGGCGTAATCGACCAGGGCCGGATCGTAGTTGGTATCGACCACGGCGATCACCGGGATGCCGAGCTTCTTGGCTTCCTTGATGGCGATGTCTTCATGGCCGATATCGATCACGAAGATCGCGTCGGGCAGACGGTTCATTTCCTTGATGCCGCCCAGCGACGCGTCCAGCTTCTCGCGTTCGCGACGCAGGCCCAGCACTTCGTGCTTGACCAGCTTTTCGAAGGTGCCGTCGGTTTCAGCGGCTTCCAGTTCCTTCAGGCGGGCAACCGACTGCTTCACGGTGCGGAAGTTGGTCAGCGTGCCGCCCAGCCAGCGCTGGGTCATGAACGGCATGTTGCAACGCTCGGCTTCTTCCTTGATGGACTCGCGCGCGCTGCGCTTGGTACCGAGGAACAGCACGGTGCCGCGCTTCTGCGCGATCGAGGAGAGGAAGTTCATCGCGTCATTGAAGAGCGGAACGGTCTTCTCGAGGTTGATAATGTGGATCTTGCCGCGCGCGCCGAAGATGTACGGCGCCATCTTGGGATTCCAGTAGCGGGTCTGGTGGCCGAAATGGACGCCGGCTTCCAGCATCTGACGCATGGTGACCTGAGGCATTGAAAAAACTCCTGATAGCGGAATTGCCGTGCGCGGCTGTGGTTTGAAAACCTGCGCATGACTGTGCGAGCCCTTGCGGGGACGCACGTAATTCCGGGGTTGGGCTTCCCTGTCGCCTCCGTGACGAACCCCTTGCGGGGCACCCCGGCACGGATGGCGGCGGCAGGTGTGAATTCGTCGATGACGTCCGACGTGGACGGCGCGCTGCGCATGAAACGCAAAACAGCCGGCGGAGTATAGCCGCCGGGGCAGGGCGATGCAATCTGACTCAGGGGCCGCGGTGCGTGCAGCGCCGGATCATGGCTCCAGCACCAGGGTGCTCTCGGTGTCGCCATTGATACGGGCCACGAAGCGGCCCTTGCCGGAGGGCAGGCTGGCCGGCAGCGTCCAGCGTCGGGTCTGCCCGGGCAGGATGTAGCCGGCCAGGTCGTTGCGGATGTTCAGCCGGGTGCCGCTGGCATCGATGTAGGCCAGGTCGGCCAGGCGGGCGTGGCCGATGCCGGCATTGTGCAGCGTCAATGCCCTTTCGGTGTCGGACTGGAGTAAGTGAGCGTGCAGCTTCGGTTTCGCCTCACTGGCCTGGCTGGGCAGGGTGAAGACGGGAATGGAATAGCGCAGCAGTTCGGGCTCCTCGGCGCTCACCTGCTGTGTCACTACCAAGCGATAGCTGTCTTCGGTGGTGGCCGGGCTGGGGCCGAGCCGGATTACCCGCAGCAGCTGGCGGCCCTGGCTGGGAATTTCAAACTGGCTGGGGCTGACGGTGGCAGTGATGGCCGGTTCAAGCACCTCGCGCTCGCCGTCCTGACGCCAGCGATACAGCTTTGCCTCTGCACGCCACGTTTTGCCGGCCTGGTTGTACAGCCACACGGTGGCTTGGTCGGCATCGGCGGGGATGCGTGCAGTGGTCGGCGCGATTGTGATCTCGGCGGCAAGGGCCGGGGCGGACGTGAACAGGAGCATGCCAGCGGCCAGAACCATGGCAAGCCAGCGCGTTAGTGGCCAGGCGCCGGCCATTTCAGAAAGCCACCGTGGTGATGCGGGCAGCACCGGTCGGCGCCGGGCCGGCCAAGGCGCTGGCGACCTGGCCGGTTGCGCTGGCGGCAGTAGCAGCGGTGTCGGGCGCGGCACTGGTGGCCGGGGCAATCGCCGCCGGGGTGCCCTTGGAGCAGTTGGCGCGTGCCGGCGAGGTGCGCAGTTCGCAGCCGCTGAGCACGCGCAAGCCGATATGCAGGGTGGAATTTTCCAGTCCTTGGCTGGTGCCGGCCGCCTCGACAGGGGAGGCGGCGCAGGCCAGCGCAAGTAATGCAGAGCACTTCAGAAGGTTGAACGGCGTCATGAAGGCAATCGTTTGCATTGGAGACGTAGCCAATAACGACGTGCCCGGTGCGAACTTAATTAACCATCAGTAAGTGATCGAGACGGTCACCGTATCGGTATAGGCGCCAGCGGCCGGTAGCTGTGGCGACGGCGCACGCCCATAGACGGTGACCGTCTGGGCGACGCCGTTGCCGGTGCCATTCAGGGTGTCGGTGCCGATGGTGGTGCCCCAGCGGTTGCTGCGCGCCGCATCGCGGTAGAGCTCGTAGGTGATGTAGTTGCTGCTGCTGGCCTGGCGCATTCGGCGGGTGCTGCCGCTGGCATTCACTCCGTCGCCCAGGCCGATGTTCCAGGCGGTCCGGTTGGTGCACGACAGGCTGACGGTAGAGGTGCGGTCGATGTCGCTGGTAATGCTGCCGGCAATGGTGCCGAAGTCCAGGTCGGTGGTGACGTAGGTATTGCAGCGGGCCGGCACGTTGGCCGAGGCAGTGAACGGGAAGGCGTTGCTGGCGGTCTTGGCGCCGCTGCCGCCGGCCGTGCAACTGCTGGGCGCCGGCGGAACGCCGATGATGCTTTCGGTATAGGCATACCGCAGCACGGTGTCGGCGCCACTGAAGGTGCTGGTGTGGTTGCCCACCGACAGGGTCTGATTGGCTGGAATGCGGCCGTACAGCGTGACCGACGTGGTCTGCGAGCCGCCGGTGATCAGCGGTACCCCGTACGAAAGTGTCAGTACGCGCGGCGAGGGCGTCGTCGAGCCAGTGGCCCCCCAGACCTGGGTACGGGTCGCCTCGGAGTAGATCTGGAAATCCAGGCTGTCGCTGGTGGGGTTGAGCATGCGGCGCGGCGTATACAGTCCGGCACTGGCGCTGCCCGGGCCCAGATCCAGGCACAGGCTCACGTGCGCATAGCCCAGGACGCTGAGCGCGGCGGTTGCACAGGACACGTTGAGCGTTGCCACCGCGTCGGTGGTGCCGTTGGCGGCCACGTTGCCAAACGCCAGTGGCGTGCCGAGCGTGACGGTGCAGTTTGTGTCCGCGTGCGCGCGCTGGCTTGGGGCCAGCCACAGCGTGGCAATCGCCAGCGCAAATAACAAACGGCCCAGGCCCGGCAGGCTCATGGCGCCGGCTCGGCGATGCACGGCAGCGGGCCGACGCGCGGGATGTCGGTGGGATTGGCCGGGTAGGTGAACTGCGCGCTGCAGCGGCCGTCGGGCAGGTCGACCAGGATGCGGTTCTCCTGCTGCAGATTGTCCAGATAGGTTTCGCCGTCGTACCCGACCACCACGCGTTCGGCATCGCCCTCGCGCCATACCACGCTGCCGACCGGCAACGGCACACCTTGCGCGTCATGCAGCACGATCATGGCTGCGCGCACGGGCGTAATGCCGAAGCGCACCGCCACGCCGGATTGCTGGCGCGGAGTCACCGTGGTGTCGACCCGGTCCACACGCAGGTTGGCAGGCAATGCCAGCGTATCGATCGACAGCTGATTGCGTTGCCACGATTGCAGCGGGGTCACCAGCAACATGCCCTTGGCGTCGGTCACGCCGATCAGGCGGTTTTCCAGGCGCACCGGGATGCCCGGCTGGCCATCGGTGGAGACCACGGCGAAGGCATCCTGCACGTCACGCGCGGCGAAACCGCGCCCGTTCATCCAGACCAGGCTGCCGCTGGCGCTGGCATAGCCGAAGGTGTCGCCGTCTTGCGTGGCAGCGCCCAGGCTGTAGCGGCCGATGCGGTTCAACCAGCCCAGTTCCGCCAGCCCGCCGCTGGCGTCGTCGCCGGCGCGTGCCTGCAGGCGCCAGCCCACGCCGCCCAGGTCGCCGTCACCCGGCAGCGGTTGGCTGACATCGGCCACAAAGCCGGTGCGGTTGCCGTTGCGCTGCATCGAAGCGCTGGCCTGGCGGATCCCGCCGAAGGTGGTGGAGAGCGACAGATACAGGCTGCGGTCGCGGCGCAGATCCAGGTTCTGGTTGCCGGACAGGTTGGCGGCCCAGTTGCGGCCGAAGCTGCGCGACCAGAACACGCTGGCGTAGCGCGAGGTTTCGCCCTGCGGATAGCTCAGCCGGACGTAGCTGGTGCCGAGCGAGCCGAGCGGGTTGACGTTGACGCCGAACACCGCGCGGTCGCTGACGCTCGCCGGCAAGCTGCCCTGCAGGGCGCCCAGGTCGCGATAGTCGCCATGGGTGCGCTGGGTGGCGAAGTTGAGATTGAAGCGGCGGTTGTTCCAGGCGTAGCCCAGCACGTATTGGCCGCCGCGCAAGCCGCCCATCTGGCTGTGCGCGTAGGCCACGTTGAACACGCCGCCGACACCGAGCAACCAGATGCCGCCGGCACCGGCATTGACCAGGCTGCCGCCGGCTTCGGCATGCGCCTCGATGGTGAAATCCTCGCGCACGCCCTTGCGCAGGCTGGCGCTGGCAACCGGCCGGCTGTCGTAAGAAAACGAGCGCACGCCGTAATCGCGACGCAGGTGGCCGATGCCGGCCGACCACTCGGAGATGCCGCGCGCCAGCAGCTGCGGGGTGCCGTAGAACGCGAAATCCAGCCGGCGCACGCGGCCGAACGCATCGGTCACCACGATCTGCGCCTGGCCGGTGCCGCTGATGCCGGGCTGTGCGGCGAGCTGGAACGGGCCGGCCGGGACCTGGCCGCTGTATTGGCGCAGGCCATCGACGTACAGCTCCACGGTCGACGGCACTGCTGCCTCGCCAAGAAAGCTGGGCGTCGGGGTCAGTACGCGATACGGCTGCAGGGCGTAGTTGCGGCCGATCTGGATGCCGCCCAGGCGGATCGACCGGCTCCAGTCGACGAAGCCGCTATAGAAATCGCCCACCCGCAGGCTGGTGGCGGTGTCGGGGAAATCCATCTGCCAGGCGCTGTCCAGGCGTACGGCTTCGCCCCGCCAGCCGTGGTCTTGCGCGCGGCTGTAGGTCTGGAACACGGCCGTGCTTTCGACCATGCCCCGACCCAGACCGAAGCCACGTAGTTCGGTGGCCAGCGAGACGCTGCTGGCCCCCGCGTTGCGGTTGGCATACAGGTCGTAGTTGAGCAGCGCGCCCGGCGAGGCAGTGGCACTGGGCGGCGCGACTTCTTCGCTCTTCAACACCGTCGTGGACAGCGAGAGTTGCGCCAGCGGGACCTGCAGGGCCAGCCGCTGCAGGGCGGCGTCGTAACGCACTTCGACGTCGGGCATGCGGTCCAGGTCGACCAGCGCCTCGGGCGCTTGATCGGCCAGGATGAAACCGAGTTTGCGCAAGGTCTGCACCGACGCACGCAAATTTCCATCCACCAGTTCGAACGGCGCCAGGCCGCGATCGGCCTGGTTGACGCTGACATCCAGATACAAGGTCTGCGCGGCCAAGACACCGGTCTGCGGTGCAGGATGCGGCAGGGACGCCACATCTGCCAGATCGGCGGCTGCAGCGTTCTGCAGACCGATGGCGGCGGCAAGCAGCGTCATCGTCAGCCGCGCCACATCACGGCGCGGCCAGCAGGGTGCGTTCGTCAGCCTCACCATTGATCCTTGCGGTGATGGCGCCGCGGTCAAACTGTGCCAGCGGCGCGCCGAGCGACCAGCGCATGGTCTGCCCGGGCAGGACGTAGCCCACCAGTCCGTTCAACTCCGTCTTGGCCTTGCCTTCGATCAGGTGTCGCAGATCGGCCACCTGTGCATGGCCGTTGCCGGTGTTGCGGATCTGGATCTGCGCGTTGCCGTCGCTGCCGGCTACCAGTTGCGTGTCCAGCCGCGGCGTGGGCGCGGCGATGCCGGGTGGCAGCACGAAGATCGGCACCGAGTAGCGCAGCACGAACTGCATGCCGTTGCGGTCTGCGTCGACGCTGGGCAGTTCGTCGACGATGATGCGGTAGCACACCTCTTCACCACGTGGCGGCGGCCCGGCGCGGATCACGCGGATCAGCTGACGCTCGCCGGCGGCCAGCGTGCGCATGGGTGGGCTGATCAGCAGTTCCTGGGTGGGATCGAGCTGATCCTGGCCCTCGCGCTGGGTCCAGCGGTAGGCGCGGGTCTGCACCTGCACCGGCGCGCTGCCGCTGTTGCTCAGCCACAATCCATCGGCGCTCTGCTGGGCGGTCAGCGTGAGCGAGGTCGGCGCCAATTGCAGACTGGCAGCGCGCACTGTGGTCGACTGGGTAGCCAGGCCAAGGCCGGACAAAGCCAGCAATAACAACGGACGCAGTGGCGAAAGCAGCGATAGCGGCATGCGTGGGCTCAATAGATGATCGTGGCGGTGATGGTGTCTTGGTAGGTACCAGTGGCTGGGTTGCCGGCGGACGGGTTGGTCACGCGGCCGTACACCGGGTAGATCTGATTGATGCCGGTGGCGGTGCGGCTCAGCGTATTGGTGCCGCTGGTGCTGCCCCACACTGTGCTGCGGCCCAGGTCCTGGTAGAGCTGATAGGCGACGAAGTTGTTGGTGGTGACCAGTGCATCGGTGTTCTTCATGCGGCGGGTGGTCACATCGTTGGCCGTCCCGGCGTTGCTACCTGCGCTCAGGGCGATGTTGTAAGGCGTCAATGCGGTGCACTGCGCGGTGACGCTGCCGTTTGCATCGGCATTTGCGGTAGAGGTGGAGAGCACCGAGCCGAAGTCGACATCCGTGGCCGATGCCGCGGTGATGGTGCAGGCCTTGGTCACGGCAATCTTGACGTTGAAGGTGGTGGTGTCTGCTGCTGTCGCGATGCCGACGGTCGAGAGCAGGCCGAGAGAGAGTAAGACAGGGCGGACATTACGCATGGACATTTCCTTGACCGAATAGGTCATTGATGACGCGACCAAGTCGTCGCCCTCTTCGTAATGCATCGTCCGTGCCAAAGATAACCATGAATCGGTTAGCTATCCCGCTGTTTTTTTTGGGTCTTTAGTAAAAAATGCGATGTCCTACGGATGACTCCGTTTCACGCAGTTTTGACGCGTGAAGACCTTCGTCACAGTTCCGGCCCCCTTGCGACGGATTTCCGCCGGCGAGCGCGAGCGTGCCGTGCAAAGCGCGGAGTCATTCAGATTCGCTCGGAATCGGCGATAATCCGCCGCATGAGCGTCAATCTGAAAACCAAAGAAGAAATCGAACTGATGCGCGTCGCCGGCCGCCTGGCCGCCGAGGTGCTCGACGTGGTGGCCCCGCATGTGAAACCAGGCGTGACCACTGCCGAGCTGGACCGCATCTGCCACGACCACATCGTCAATGTGCAGGGCACCATCCCGGCCAATGTCGGCTACCGCGGCTTTCCCAAGAGCGTGTGCACTTCGGTCAACAACGTGATCTGCCACGGCATCCCGAGCGCGGCCAAGGTCCTGAAGGAAGGCGACATCGTCAATATCGATGTCACCGTCATCAAGGACGGCTGGCACGGCGATACCAGCCGCATGTATTACGTGGGCACGCCGTCGGTGATGGCCAAGCGCCTGGTGGAAACCACCTATGAGGCAATGTGGCGCGGCATCCGCGCGGTCAAGCCGGGCGCGACGCTGGGCGATGTGGGCCATGCCATCCAGAAATTTGCCGAGGCCGAGCGCTTCAGCGTGGTGCGCGATTACTGCGGCCACGGCATCGGCAAGGTCTATCACGACGAACCGCAGGTGATGCATTACGGCCGGCCGGGCGAGGGCCTGGTGCTCAAGCCGGGCATGACCTTCACCATCGAGCCGATGATCAACGAAGGCACCTATCACCATAAGACCCTGCCGGATGGCTGGACCGTGGTGACCAAGGACCGCAAGTTGTCCGCGCAGTGGGAACACATGGTGGCGGTGACCGAAGACGGCGTGGATGTGCTGACGCTGTCGCCCAACGCCTCCGCGCCGGCATGACCGCAACGCCGGCGGACAGACCCGATCCGGGCGTCGCCGGCGACGCCGACTGGGCCGCCGAGGCCCGTCCGCTGCTGGTGCATGCGGACATGCGGCTGTGCAAGCGCTTCGACCAGGGCGAGCCGACCGAGCGTCTGCTTGCCTTGCGCGCGCGCGCCGTCGATCAATTGATGCGCAATGCGTGGACGCGCTGTATTCCCGCCGACGCCGGGCTGTCCTTGCATGCGGTGGGGGGCTATGGGCGCGGTGAACTGTTTCCGCGTTCGGATGTGGACCTGCTGGTGCTGGGCGAGACCGCTGCGCAACAACGCCACGAGCAGGCGCTGGCGCGCTTGTTTGCGTTGTTGTGGGACGTGGGCCTGCCAATCAGCCATGCGGTGCGTTCACCCGCGCAATGCACGAGTGCGGCCGCTGACCAGACCGTGCTCACCGCACTGATCGAATCGCGCCCGCTGGTGGCCGATGCGCAGGCGCGTGCGGCGTTGGCCGCAGCGATCGCGCCGCAGCAGGTGTGGCCGCCGCGCGCATTCTTCCAGGCCAAGCGCGAGGAACTACACGCGCGGCATCAGCGCTTCGGCGACACCGCCGACAACCTGGAACCGGACATCAAGGACGGCCCCGGCGGCCTGCGCGACCTGCAGACGCTGGGCTGGATGGCCTTGCGCGCGTTCGGGGTCAAGGACCTGGAAGCGCTGGTCGGGCTGGGCCATGTCGGTATGGACGAAGCGGCCGCATTGCGGCGCGAACGCGAAGAGCTCGCGCGCCTGCGCTACGGCTTGCACCTGGTCGCCAACCGGCCGGAAGAACGCTTGCGTTTCGATTACCAGAAGACCCTGGCCGAGCGACTGGGCTTTGCCGACGACCCGGAAAGCCTGGGCGTGGAAAAGATGATGCAGCGCTTTTATCGCAGCGCCGCGTTGATTCGCCGGATCAGCGACCGCCTGCTGCAGCGCTTCGAAGAACAGTTCGATGGCGAAGCGGTGCCGGTGCAACTGGACGCCGGTTTCAGCCTGCGCCGTGGCTATCTCACCGCCGATGCCGACACCTGGCCGGATGGCGATGTGCTGCAGGTGTTTGCGTTGTTCGCGCAATGGGCGGCCCACCGCGAGGTGCGTGGGCTGCATTCGTTGACTGCGCGCGCGCTGGCCGAAGTGTTGCGCGATCTACCTGCGTACGACGTTGCCGACGCCATCGCGCGCGACCGGTTCATGGCGCTGCTGCGCGGCCCGCGTGCGGTGGAAACGCTCAATCGCATGGCGCGGCTGGGCGTGCTTGGCCAATGGATTCCCGCGTTCGCCAGTGTGTCCGGACGCATGCAGTTCGACCTGTTCCATGTCTACACGGTGGATCAGCACACCTTGATGGTGCTGCGGAACATCGCGCTGTTTGCCGCCGGCCGCGCCGACGAGCGTTTTTCGATCACCCACGAAGTCTGGCCGCGCCTGCGCAAGCCGGAGCTGTTGTTGCTGGCGGGCTTGTTCCATGACATTGCCAAGGGCCGCGGCGGCGATCATTCCGAACTCGGCGCGGTGGACGCGCGCGCGTTCTGCCTGGCGCATCGGTTGAGCGAAGGCGATACCGAGCTGGTCACCTGGCTGGTGGAGCAGCACCTGCGCATGTCGGTCACCGCGCAGAAGCAGGACATCTCCGACCCGGAGGTGATTCACCGCTTTGCCACGCTGGTGGGCACGCGCGAGCGCCTGGATTACCTGTATCTGCTGACCTGTGCCGACATCGCCGGCACCAGCCCCAAACTGTGGAATGCCTGGAAGGACCGGTTGCTGGCGGATCTGTATTTCGCCGCACGCCGCGCCTTGCGCGAAGGTCTGGAACACCCGCCGCCGCGTGAGGAACGCCTGCGCGAAGCGCGCGAATCCGCGCGTACGCTGATGCAGGCGCAAGGCCATGACGATGCCACCATCGATCGCCAGTTTGCGGGCATGCCGGACGAGAATTTCCTGCGTTTCCGGCCCGAGCAACTGGCCTGGCAAGCGGCCTCGTTGATCGAGGTGCAGATCGGCCAGACGCTGGTCAAGGCGCGCCGCGCGGTACCCGATAACGACGCGCTGGAAGTGTTCGTGTATTCGCCCGACCGCGATGGGTTGTTTTCGGCGATCGTGGCCACGCTGGACCGCAAGGGCTACGGCATCCACCGCGCCCGCGTGCTGGACGCGCCACACGATGCGATCTTCGACGTGTTCGAAGTGCTGCCGCAGGACAGTTCCGCCGATGGCGACCCGCAGCGCCTGGCCGCTGCCCTGCGCCAGGTACTGGCGGGCGATCTGCTCAAAGTGCGCCCGTCACGGCGCGCGGTGCCGCGTCAGTTGCGGCATTTCCGCTTCGCCCCGCGGGTGGAATTCAGCGAAAGTGCCGGTGGCAGGCGCACTCGCATCAGCCTGGTGGCGCCTGACCGCCCGGGCCTGCTGGCCGACGTGGCGCACGTGTTACGCATGCAGCACCTGCGCGTGCACGACGCGCGCATTGCCACCTTCGGCGAGCGCGCCGAAGACCAGTTCCAGATTACCGACGAGCACGATCGCCCGTTGCCCGATGCTGCCCGGCAGGCGCTGCGCGATGCGCTGTGCGCCTGTCTCGACCCCACCTGAGTTCCTCCCGGAGAGCCCCCATGAGCACCAAGAAGCCTGCGCGCACGCCGCGCGCGACTCCCGCCAGCGCAGCCGCCAAGCGCGCTTCTTCTGCAACGCCCAAGCGCGCGTCCGCGTCCAAGGCTGCAGCCTCCAAAAAGCCGGCAACCAAGCCGGCCGCCAGCACCGCCGCCGTCGCCAAGCAGAGCGCGCGCGGTAACGCCACCGCTGCGCCAGCGCAGCCGAAGCAAGCCGCCGCAAAGTCGCCGCGCGTTGCCAAGAAGGCGACCACCGTGGTGGCTGCACCGGCCGCCAAGAAGGCCGCAGCGGCCAAGAAGCTGCCGATTGCCAAGAAGGCCGTGCAGCCCACCGCGCAGGTCAGCAGTGACGAACTGAAGTTCGGTATCGAAAGCGCGTTTGAACGCCGTGCGGCATTGACCATCGACGAGATCGAAGGCTCCACGCGGGCAATCGTCAATCGTGTCATCGATGGCCTGGAAAGCGGCGAGTTCCGTGTTGCCGAGCCGGACGGGCAGGGCGGCTGGACCGTCAACGAGTGGTTGAAGAAAGCAGTGCTGCTGTACTTCCGCGTCAACGAGATGGCCGTGATCGATGCGCAGCCGGCGCCGTTCTGGGACAAGGTAGAGTCGCGCTTTGCCGGCTTCCACGAGGCCGAGTTCCGCCAGGCTGGCGTGCGTGTGGTGCCCGGTGCGGTCGCACGGCGCGGCAGTTATTTCGGCAAGGACGTGGTGCTGATGCCCAGCTTCACCAACATCGGCGCGTACGTCGGTGAAGGCACCATGGTCGATACCTGGGCCACGGTGGGCTCGTGCGCGCAGATCGGCAAGCACTGCCATCTGTCCGGCGGTGCCGGGATCGGTGGCGTGCTCGAACCGCTGCAGGCCAGCCCGACCATCATCGAAGACCATTGCTTCATCGGTGCGCGTTCGGAAGTGGTGGAAGGCGTGGTGATCGGCCATCACAGCGTGATCGGCATGGGCGTGTTCATCAGCCAGAGCACGCGCATCTATAACCGCGCGACCGGCGAGATTTCCTACGGCTACGTGCCGCCGTACAGCGTGGTGGTGTCCGGCCAGCTGCCATCCAAGGATGGCTCGCATTCGCTGTATTGCGCGGTGATCGTCAAGCAGGTGGATGCGCGCACGCGCAGCAAGACCAGTGTCAACGAATTGCTGCGCGGTCTGGCCGATTGAGTACAGCACAGGCACAGACGCGCGCCGGCACCCTGCTGTCGCGTCCGGCCAGTGGCTGGATCCGGTGGGGCATCCCGGCCCTGTGGCTGGGCTGGGTTGCGATCTACGTGGCGGGCTCGCTGGCACGCGACGGCGTCCCGCAGCAGTTGGATGTACTGCGCTGGCTGGCGCCCGTCGCGATGGTGGGGCTGACCGTGCGGTACCTCGTGCTGTGCGGGCGATGGGCGCAGGTGCGCGATGCCGGCGATGCGCTGGAGATCGTGCAGCAGGGACGATCGCAGCGTGTGGACCTTGCGCAGTTGCGTGCGGTCGATCCCGCCTGGGTGATGCCGCCGGTGCGGCTGGCATTGAAATTCCACGGTGAGCGCATACCGGTGGTGTTCCTGCCTGCGCACGGGCAAGACCCCGCCGTGTTGGCCACCACCCTGCTGGCGCGTGCAGGCGCGCGCCAGGCAGTTGAAGAGAGCACGACATGACCACGCTATATGGATTGAAGAACTGCGATACCTGCAAAAAGGCCACCAAGTGGCTGGATCGCTTTGGTGTTGCCTACACGTTCGTGGATTACCGCGAGCACACGCCCGCACCGGACACCTTGCTGGAATGGGCCGGCAAAGCCGGTGGATTCGATGCCTTGATCAACAAGTCCTCGACCACGTGGCGGCAGTTGCCCGACAACAAGAAAACGCCCGGCTCGGAGGCAGAGTGGAAACTGCTGCTCCGCGAGTACCCGCAATTGATCCGCCGCCCGGTGGTGCTGACCGACGATGGCACGCTGAGCCAGGGGTTCTCCGACAACGGCTTCAAGGCGCGCTTCGCCGTGGGTTGAACCTGCGCGGCAACATCGCTTCGCCTGGCGGCCCGCGCGGTGGCGCGCGTTGCCGCATGCTGCACTCCCACGCATGCGCTGCATGCAGTCCCTTGCCAAGAGACCATGATGACCAGCGACGTCCTGCAACTGACCTGCGACCTCATCGCACGCGCCTCGGTGACGCCCGCCGATGCGGGCTGCCAGGCGCTCATCGCCGATCGCCTGAGCGCTGCCGGCTTCGCGTGCGAACACCTGCGGCTGGGCGCCGTCGATAACCTGTGGGCCACGCACGGCAGTGGCGCACCCGTGCTGGTGTTGCTGGGGCACACCGACGTGGTGCCCCCCGGGCCGGCGAGCGATTGGACCAGCGACCCATTCGCGCCGCAGGTGCGCGATGGCGTGTTGTACGGCCGCGGTGCGGCCGACATGAAAGGCAGCGTGGCTGCGTTCGTGGTGGCTGCCGAGCAGTTTGTGGCTGCCCATCCGGAGCACCCGGGCACGTTGGCAGTACTGCTGACCAGCGACGAGGAAGGGGATGCCATCGACGGCGTGCGCCATGTGGCCCGGCTGTTTGCCGAGCGCGGCCAGCAGATCGACTGGTGCATCACCGGCGAGCCATCGTCCACCGAGCGGTTGGGCGATCTGCTGCGGGTGGGCCGCCGTGGCAGCCTGTCCGGCAACCTGATCGTCAAAGGCGTGCAGGGGCACGTGGCTTACCCGCACAAGGCGCGCAATCCGATCCACCTGGCGGCGCCTGCGCTGGCCGAATTGATCGCGCGGCAATGGGACGATGGCTTCGAGAGCTTCCCGCCTACCAGCCTGCAGATCTCCAATATCCACGCCGGCACTGGCGCCAACAACGTGATTCCCGGCGAGCTGCAGGTGGCCTTCAATCTGCGCTACACGCCGCACTGGAATGCCGAGACGCTCGAGCGCGAGATCGTCGCGCTGCTGGAGCGGCATGCGCTGACTTACACGCTGGCTTGGCACCGCAGCGGCGAGCCGTTCTACACGCCCGAAGGCACGCTGCGGCGCGTGGCCCGCGAAGTGCTCGGCGCATTCGCCGGGGTACCGCCCGAAGAGAGCACCGGCGGCGGCACCTCCGATGCGCGCTTCATCGCACCGCTGGGTGCGCAGTGCATCGAGGTCGGCCCGGTCAATGCATCGATCCATCAGGTGGACGAGCACGTGCGCGTGGCCGATCTGGAAGCGCTGCCGGCGCTGTACCGCACGCTCGTCGAGCGTCTGCTGGTCTGAAGTGTTGCAGGCGCTTCAGGCCGACATTTGACGCACGCCATGCGCGACGCTCGTCACTGCCGGCAGCGATGCGTGGCAGGTTGATCCTGATGCGCGCGTCCTACCGTGTGCGCTGCGAACTTGGTGCTGCAGCAGCATCTCGTTTACACCGCGCCGCGTCGCCGGGCCGTACGAACACGCCAGCGAGAGTGCCTAGTCGAAGGTCCAGAACGGTGGTTTTATCGCCTCGCGCCAATGCGATGCGTCGGCGATGTAGAACCGCTGTGCGGACGCCTTGGCAAACCAGATCGCCGCGGTTTCCTCGTCGCGCGTTACCCCACTGCTGCCGCGTCCCAGCAGTAGGGCGTAGAAATATTCTCCATACACATTGCCCTGGTCGGCCGCGCGTCGATACCAGCGCAGCGCTTCGGCACCATCCCTGTTCACGCCGCCCATTCCCTTTTCGTAGAGCGCCCCAAGATCGACCTGCGCCTCGGCGTCACCGCCACGCGCACGGCGTTGGATGTCGCGCACCAGCGGATGGATGTCGCCGTCGCGTGGCGCGATGGTGGCGGGAAGCCCTGACGGCCCGGAGGCGGCGCGCTCGTAGATCGCGACGCGCAAATCCCAGCGCAACGCAGCGGCCGCTTCGCCGCGGTCACGGTGGAATTTGGCGAGCTCGCGAATCGCATACGGGCTGCCGTGCATGGCCGCCGCCAGATACCAGCGTTCGCCCTTGCGCGGCGATGCCCGCAACGCCGCGCGCTGGTCGATGTAGGGGCTGTCTGCATGCGTAAGCGTCCCGCTTGCCCAGATCCGGCCCAGTGCCAGCTCGGCAAGGGCATTGCGGAAGGTCCACGGCGTGGTCGCGGCGGCACGCTCATACCAGCCGATGGCGCGCGGATCGTTGCGGCTCTCCAGTTGGCTGGCGACCTCCCAGATGCTGTCAAAACTACCATCGGCAGCCGTCTGCTCCAGCTGTCGCAGTTTGGCAGGGTCGGTGCGCGGCGCCGTCGTGCTGCACCCTTGCAGCAGCACGAGTGGGATAAGGGCCGCAAACGCCAGGCGTCCGATGCGTGGGGTCATTGCAGAGGCTTCCGACGACGGGGGCGACATTATCCGCGCAACGCGTCCGCGATCGCGCGGCGGCCTTTGAATGCCGGGCTTGCCGGCCCTGCTTGGTTGCCATCGCAACAGTTGCGTCGCCGTTGAAAGCGGGATACGGTCGGCCCATGACATCGTCTCAGTCCAACGTCGCCAACGCCAATCACCGCAGCAATCTGCGCGCGAATAATCGTGCGCGGCCGATGCGGGTCTGCGACTAGGCGAAGTACCAACACCCACGCCCAGTTTCCAGAAAACCCGCATCGGCCGATGCGGGTTTTTTTTATGGGTGACGTCTTGCACTGCGTTGATCCTTCGGCCGCCCATCACGACTTTTCCAGGAGTGTCTCCATGTGTTCCATCTTCGGTATCTTCGGCCTGCAACCCGGCGACGACCTGCAGGCCCTGCGCCGGCAGGCCCTGGAATGTTCGCAGCGGCAACGCCATCGCGGGCCGGACTGGAGCGGCGTGTACGTCGATGCTGGTGCCATCCTGGTGCACGAGCGCCTGGCCATCGTCGACCCGGCGGGCGGTTCGCAGCCGCTGTTGTCGGAGGACGGCAGCCTGGCGTTGGCAGTCAACGGCGAGATCTATAACCATCGCGAACTCAAGGGCGAGTTATTGCAGCCGTACGCTTTTCAGACCGGCTCGGACTGCGAAGTGATCAACGCGCTGTACCGCGAAGATGCACCGGCCTCCTATCTCAACCGCCTCAATGGCATCTTCGCCTTCGCGCTGTGGGACAAGGCCGCGGGGCGGGTGATCATCGCGCGCGACCCGATTGGCGTGGTGCCGTTGTACTGGGGCCACGACCGCGAAGGCCGCCTGCGCGTGGCGTCCGAACTCAAGTCGCTGGTGGACGATTGCGCCGATGCCGCGCAGTTTCCGCCTGGTCATTGGTACGACAGCGCCACCGGCGCATTGAGCCGCTACTACGAGCGCTCGTGGCGCGAATACAGCGAAGTGGAAAACGTGCAGGTGCCGCTGCAAGAGCTGCGCGAGGCGTTCGAGCGCGCGGTGCATCGCCAGCTGATGACCGACGTGCCCTACGGTGTGCTGCTGTCCGGTGGCCTGGATTCGTCGTTGGTGGCGGCGGTGGCCGCGCGCTACGCGCGGCATCGCATCGAAGAGAACGACACCACCGAAGCCTGGTGGCCGCGTCTGCATTCCTTCGCAATCGGCCTGACCGGCTCGCCGGATCTGGCCGCCGCCGAGGTGGCCGCCGCCGCGCTCGGTACCGTGCACCACGGCTTCGAATACAGCTTTGAAGAAGGCCTGGATGCGTTGCCGGAAGTGATCCGCCACATCGAGACCTATGACGTGACCACGATTCGTGCGTCTACGCCGATGTTCCTGCTGGCGCGGCGCATCAAGGCGATGGGCGTCAAGATGGTGCTGTCCGGCGAAGGCAGCGACGAGATCTTCGGCGGCTACCTGTACTTCCACAAGGCGCCCAATGCGCGGGAATTCCACGAAGAACTGGTGCGCAAGCTCGATGCGCTCAACAACTACGATTGCCTGCGCGCCAACAAGTCGATGATGGCCTGGGGCGTGGAGCCGCGCGTGCCGTTCCTGGATCGCGAATTCCTGGACGTGGCGATGCGCATGGACGCGCGCTTCAAGATGATCGACAAGACCAGCACCGGTGCTACCCGCATCGAGAAAGGCATTTTGCGCGAGGCATTTGCCGGCTATCTGCCGGAATCGATCCTGTGGCGGCAGAAGGAGCAATTCAGCGATGGCGTTGGTTATGGCTGGATCGACGGCCTGAAGGCACATGCCGCCGCGCACGTGAGCGACCGCGAACTGGCGGCGGCCGACCGGCGCTTCCCGGTGAACCCGCCGCAGACCAAGGAAGCGTATTTCTACCGCAGTCTGTTCGAGCAGTTCTTCCCCAGCCAGGCCGCTGCGGAGACGGTGCCGGGTGGCAAATCCATCGCGTGTTCGTCGCCGACGGCCATTGCCTGGGACGCGAGCTTTGCGGCGATGGCCGATCCGTCGGGCCGTGCGATTGCCGGCGTGCACGCGCAGGCGTTGGCCTCCTGATCAAACGACTGCGCTACAGCATGGCCGGCAGCCCAAGGGCGCCGGCCATGCCAGTGCGGCGCTTCGAGCCGATTAGGAAACGTAGCGAGCAATCGCCAGGTAGATGCGGACGGCGCGGGGAACCAGAGCGGAGGTGTACGTGCGTATTCCGAGCACCGGCCACGCCCACCTGTCGGCTGCGTAGCGGTTTTGATCGTTGCGCTTACTCGTGGCGCACGCAGTAGCCGTAGCGCTGCGGCTCGATATCCACGCCGGCCACATCGGCCTGGTTGTTACGCCACACGTTGGGCTTGAAGTCGGCCGCGCTGCAGTTGGCCGCACGGTCCACGCCGATGGTGTAGGTAAACGGGTTGTTGGCGAAGCGGTTGTTCTCGAACAGGTTGTCCTGGCTCATGCTGTTGTCCCAGCACAGGATTTCCGGCGTGCGATAGCGGATGGCGCAGGCCAGGAAGATGCCCGCCACCTTGTTGCCATCGAACTGATTGTTGGTGAAGCGGTTGCGCCGCGCATCCGACAGATAGATGCCCTGGCTGCCATTGCGCTCGAAGCGGTTGTCGCGAATCTCGCTGTCTTCCAGGTGCTCGGTGGTGAGGCCGGCAGCCACGTTGTCGTGGATGTAGTTATTCATCATCGTCACCTTGGCGGTGCGATTGAACGACACGCCGTCCCAGATGGCACCGGAGACATCATTGCGTTCGATGGTGATCTCGCGCGTGTCGTATTCGCTGAGCAGGCACGCACTGCGGCACTTGTTGACCTGCAGGCCGGCCAGGCGAATGCCTTGGCCCGAACGCACCACCACCGCGCTGTTGCTCAGGTACGGGCGCTCCGGCATGAATTCCTTGTCGCCGGTGCTGGCCACGATCTGCATGTCTTCGATGCTGACGTTGCGGATCACACCGGTGGGCTGCTGGTTCTCGTAATCGCCAACCACCAGCACCGGCTGTTGCACGCCATCGGCCATGCGCAGCACGGTGGCCGGGCCTTTACCGCGCACGGTGAGGTTGCCGCGGTGGATCGATACCAGCCCGTTGAGCGGGAACTCGCCTTTTTCCAGGCACAGCACGGCAGGCGTATCGCTTTGCGGCAGCTTGTCGATGGCTTTTTGCAGGTCCTGGCCCGGCCGCACCTTGGCGGTGCAGCTGGCGACAGGCGCCGCAGGTGGGCCGGCAGGCGCTGGCGGTGCAGCCGAGCAAGCGGTCGCAAAGACCAGGGGCAACAGGGCGGAAACGGAGCGGGCAAGCAGAGGCATGCGGATTCCGGTCAGTGAGGGGAGGGGGGCGATGGGTGCGATGCAGCGTCCAATCGCGACGGCCTCTAGTGTGTCGCACCAGGCGTTAAGTTCCAGCCGACATCGGCCCACATGGTCGGCGCAGGTTCATGGCGGTCAACGTGGCGGTGAGCCAACTGTGCGCGGTTGCGCACTCTGGTGCTGCACCGTTGGCGCTGTGATGCGGCAGGGGCGCGATTGATGATCAGGTAGCGCAGCGATGCGCGTACAGCGCCGTGCGATGCAGCGCATCTGCGATGTTGATCGTAGCGCGCTGCTGCGCGGCTCCGTGGCCGCGCAGCAGCGCTGTGCAGCAGGCTCAGAAGCTGTAGGCCAGCTGCGCGTAGATGCGACGTGGCTCGCCGGGGAAGTGGCCGGTGCGTTCGGTGAAACCGCTGGCCGCATACACCTTGTCGAACAGGTTCTTGACGTTGACCTGCAGTTTCCACGCATCCCACTGGGTCTGCCAGCTGATGTCGAAGATGGCGTACGGTTTGACGCGTTGACCTTCCAGGCTCAGACGCTCGCCGACGTAATCGGCGCCGAACGCAACGGCCGAGTTCCACGCCGGTAGCTCATAGCGCGTCCACAGCCCGAAGGTATTGCGCGGTGCATTGGCAAAGCGATCGCCGGAGGCATTGGTGATGCCGTTGGTGCCGGCATCCAGCACGCGCGCGTCGTTGTAGGCGTAGGTGAGGTTGAGCACCCAACGCTCGGTGAGGTCGGCCAGCAGATCCACTTCCAGGCCTTCGCTGCGGACCAGGCCCAGCGCCGAGAGCTGGTTGACGCCATCGACGATGCTGCCGTTCGCCTGCACGATGTTGCTGCGCTCGATGCGATACAGCGCGGTGTTGAGCGTGAGCCCGCCGTCGTTGAGCGCGGTCTTCAGGCCCACTTCCCACTGCGTGCTGCGCTCGGGATCGAACGGGCCGCCGACGCTGCTGTCCTGGTTGGCCGCATCCTGCGGCAGGAAGCCGCTGGCGTAACTGGCGTAGGCGTTGATGCCCTCGCGCAACACCACGGTGCTGCCGACGCGCCAGCTGAGGTCGTTGCCGGTGATGCGCGAGCCATCCAGGCGGTTGTCGTCCTTGAAGCCATCCCAGCGCAGCCCGGCCATCGCGAACCAGCGCTCGGTGAGGGTGAGTTCGTCCTGCAGGTAGGCGCCATAGCGTTGGCTGCGGGTGCTGGTGGCGCGCCAGGGCAGCGTGTCCAGGCCGTAGTCGTAAAAGCCGCTGCGGCCGTAGACCGGATTGAAAAGATCGATGCCAGGTACCGGCCCGCGCGTGCGACCGGTGTCGGCGGTGTTGGCGGTTTGCGCGCGGAAATCCGCATCCAGGCGGTAGTAGTCCGCGCCCATCAGCAGCTTGTGGCCGATCGCACCGGTGCTGGTGCGGAACACCGCGTTGACGTTGCTGGAAAGCGCGTCGTTGTCGCGGTACTGGTTACGCAACTGGCGGGTCATCCACTCGGCGGTGCCGTCGCCATCGCGGTCGATCAAGCCCATGGGCTCGTGGTAGATCTGGTGCTCGTCGTTCTTGAACCAACGCAGCGCCATGTCCACGTCCCACGCACTGGAGGGGGCGAATTTGTATTGCGCGAAGGCGACCTTGGCGCGCATGTCCAGGAAGTCGGTGGATTCGTTGTGATTCCAGCGCCGGTTGGTCAGGAAGTTGCCGTCATCGTCCACCGGCACGCCACGCAAGCGGTTGCCGCCCAGGTTCTGGGTGATGTCGGTGTATTGCAACGTGAGCTCGCCGGTCTCGCCGATATCGAATGCCACCGACGCATCGCCGATCTGGCTTTCGCTGTCGGTGTTCCAGCGGAACCCGTCCTCGCCGTCGGCATAGGCGCCGATGCGGTAACGGATGCGGCCATCCTCGCGTGCCGGGCCGGTGGCTTCGAACGATGCCGCGCCGAACGATTGGTTGCCCAGTTGCAGCTCCACCCGTCGCAACGCCTGATGGCTGGGTTTGCGCGTCACGTAGTTGATGACACCGCCCGGCTCACCGCCGCCGTACAGCGCGCCGGCGGGGCCCTTGAGCACTTCCACGCGTTCGATATTGAACAGCTGCGGCACCGAAAAGCCGGCGTACGGGTCGCCACGCAGCCCGTCATACAGCACGTTTTCCTGGCGGAAGCCACGCAAGGTGACGCCGGCATAGCTGAAGAAACTTATGCCGCTAATGCTGCGATACAGATCGGTGATCTGGCGTGCGGCCTGGTCGTCGATCAACTCACGCGGCAGCACCTGCACCGATTGCGGCACCAACGCCAGCGGCGTATCGGTACGCGTACCCACCGCGGCGTCGTCGGACTTGTACAAGGTTTGCGCACGGCCGATGACATCCACGCCATCTAGCTCGGTGGGTGCGGGCGTGGTGTGCTGGGCAAGCGCGGACGGCGGGGGCAGCAGGAGTGCGGCGGCAAGCGCAGTGACAAGAAGCGTGGGGCGCATTGTTTACCAATGGGAATGGTTATCAAATGCATCTTAGCATGGCGGGTTGCGCGGTTGGGTTCGTCTCGGGCGCAGCGTTTGGAACGGCGCTGCGACTAGTCCGTGAAAGACGCCCACGCATTGCGCGGTGGGCATGCGGCAATTCGCTGGCGCCGCGTAGCTGTACGCCGAGCAGAGCGGCCTGCCCAGGTGAGAGAACGGAACCCGCTACTCCGGCCGCAACTGCAGCGTGTATTGGGTGGCGGTGGGCAGGAACGGCGTGGGGCGCCCATGGACCCAGTCGTCGTGGCCGGCGCCCCAGAACGGCGACAGCGGGTGGCCGCTTTGCCCGCCTGGCATGTGTACGATGCCGTCGCGCTCGTGTCCGGGGGAGACCACCATGCGCTCGGAGGCGCCAAAGGCCGGGCCTTGCACGCGCGGCATGTCTCGATCGCCTGGGAGTTGGTCCGGCGGCATGCACAGCACATGTTTCGCCACCGCCGGCAGCGCACGCGCGACGGGATGGCAGATGGCGGCGGTATTGCGTTCGCCCCAGGTGCGCTCGCCCAGCGTGTCGCCTTGTGAGGCCAGATCGGCATGCAGTGCGTGTGCGGTCTCGTCCAGCAGTTGCTCCCAGCTGCGATAAGGCGGCGGCAGCAGGTTGGCCGGGCGCTGCTGCAGCAGCGGCCAGACAATGCCTTCCAGCTGCGCGCGGCGCGGCGGCAGGAAGGTCTCGCCCAGTGCGTCTTTGGCGGGGGCGAGCAGGCCGGCCTGAAGCGTATCGAGCAGCATGCCACGGAAGCCACGCACGATGCGGTAGCTCGCCGAATCGGTGGCCGCATGGGCGCTCCACTGCCGTGTCGCCACTTCGATCTGTTGCAGCGCCGGGTCCTTGCTGTGTTCGACCACACTGCGCAGCAGCTGCCACCATCGCGTGAGCAGCACGGCACGATCATCGAGCTGGATGGCCAGCAGATCGCGTTCGGTGAAGCGCTGTTTGGCGAACAGGTCGTCGCGGATCTGCTGCGCACGCGCGCCGAGGTCGTAACCGGCATTGCCCAGGATGGCGAGCTGTTGCGCATCGACGATGCGGCTATTGGCGGTCCACAGGCGGTGCGTGGGTGGGTCGATCAGCGACGGCGCGGCATCGCTGCGTAGCGGCCAGGGCACGCAGCCGCCAGGCGAATTGCCCGGCGCGACGGTGCCATTCGAAGCGGGCGTGGTGGGCGCAAGCTCGGCAATCCCGCTGGGCCCGCAGCCCGGGTTGCGCGCTGGCCGCGCGCCGATGAGCCGCCAGCCGATGCGCCCGCTCCGGTCGGCAATCAGCAGGTTCTGCGCCGGGATGCCGGAACGGTCGGCCACGGCGAAGGCGGCCTCCAGATCGCCGGCGTTGACCATCTCGGCGAAATCCAGGCGGATTGCACCGGGCAGCTGCGCCGCCCAGCGCAAGGCGAGCAGATCGCCGTTGGCCTCGGTGTGCAGGATCGGGCCCCATGCCGCCTCGCGGACAGTGAACGGCACTGGCGCGGCGCCGGCGACGCGAATGGTTTCGGTGTAATCGCGCAGCGGGATGGTGCGGCCTGCCTGGTCAGCCGGAATGCGGGCGAAATCGGCGGTGTCGATGTAGCTATTGGTGAACGCCCATGCCACATGCCCATTACTGCCGACCACCACTGCGGGCAGGCCGGGAAGGGTGAAGCCGGTGGCGTCCACCTTGCCGTCGGGCGCGCGTGCATCCGGATAGCGCAGGCGCGCGCGGAACCAGATATTGGGTGCGCGCAGGCCCAGGTGCATGTCGTCGGCAACGATGGCGCGGCCATCGGCGGTGAGGCTGCCATCCACGGCAAAGTTGTTGCTGCCGGGCGTGGGGGCCTCGGCGCCGGGCGCGGTGGACGGGTGCGGGAGGCGGCGCAGGTCGACAGCGGCAGCATCCGGCAACACCGCATCGCCGAGCGCCGGGCCGAACAGCGGTGCATCCCAGCTGGAGCCCTGATGATCGAGCAGGGCGGCCAGTGCCGGCGGTACAACCGCGCGGATGCGCGCAGCGGCCAGTTCGGTCTGGTTGTCGTTGTCCTGCAGTTCGGCGTACATCGCCATGCCGGTCAGGATGGAATCGTCCAGCGTCCAGGCGCGCGGGGTCTGCCGCAGCAACAGATACGGCCATGGGCGCACGCGCAATGCCGCCAGCCCAGCGTTTACGCCCTCGGTATAGGCCTGCAGTGCCGCACGCTCGCTGCCGGCGGCCACGTCCAGGTTGGCGTGCACGCGGGCGCGCAGGCGGTGCACGCGGTTGCGCTTGTCCAGGTCCAGCGCAGCAGGGCCGAACAGTTCGGACAGTTCGCCAGCCGGTGCGCGGCGCATCAGGTCCATTTCGAAATAGCGCTCCTGCGCGTGCACATACCCGAGCGCACGCAGCGCATCGCGTTGGCTGGTGGCGTCGATGGTGACCACGCCGCCCGCATCGCGGAGCACGCTGACCGGTGCGCCCAGGCCACGCAGCGCAGTCTCGCCGTCCAGCCGTGGCAGGCTGCCACGCACCGCCAGGTAGAGCCCCAGCGTGACCAGCAGGGTGAGCACCACCAGGGCCAGCAACAGCCGGCGCAGCCATTTGCGCATCATCGATTCCTTGAGCGATTCATCTGTGACCAGTGTCGCGCCGGTGCGTGACCGTTGCCGGTCCGCCTGCAAGCGCAACTGAAAGTGATTCCGATTAGATCATTGCCCGCCCGCTTCGGGCACCATGCGCGCATTGCGTTGCTGGAGCACACCATGAAAGGCCATCCCGAAGTCGTCGATTACCTCAAGCAGCTGCTGCGTGGCGAGCTGGCGGCACGCGACCAGTATTTCCTGCATTCGCGTCGCTACGAGGATCAGGGCCTGATGGCGCTGTACGAGCGCATCAATCACGAGATGGAAGAGGAAACCGAGCATGCCGACGCGCTGCTGCGTCGCATCCTGTTCCTGGAAGGCGACCCGGACATGCGACCTGCCGAGTTTGCGCCGGGCAAGACCGTGGTGGAGATGCTGGAGCGCGATCTGGTCGTGGAATACGAAGTGCGCGCTGCGCTGGCCGCCGGCATGAAGCTGTGCGAAGACCACGGCGACTACGTGAGCCGCGACATGCTGCTCAAGCAGTTGCAGGACACCGAGGAAGATCATGCCTGGTGGCTGGAGCAGCAGCTCGGCCTGATCAAGCGCATCGGCCTGGAGCTGTACCAGACCTCGAAGATCGACAAGGGTCACGTGGCCGGGTAAATCCGGTCTCGACGCCGCGCAGCGCTAGGTCTGCGTGGCGGAGTGTAAGCGGGTACGTGGTTGAGGCGTGCTGCCTGCGTGTCGTGGGGTGGCAGCTGTCAGTTGCGCAGGGTGGTTTCTTGCGTCGGGTCGGTGCAGTTCTCGTGAGTCACCGCATCAACAGTGCCGTGTTGTCGATGCGTGCGGAAGACTCGCACGCTCGCCGTTGCGATCACCGCGCGGCTCAGCCGTTCCCGCCTATGTCGATCCGCTGCGCTGCAGACGGTACACGCCGGTTGCCAGCGTGGTGACGCCATCGGCGCGGAAGCGCGGCTCCTGGTCGAGGATGTCGCGTTGCTCCAGCAGTTGCACCTGCCAGTGGGCATCGAATAAGCCATGCACCTCGGCTGCGTCCACCGAAAACGGTGGGCCGGCTTTTTCGGCTTGCGGATACTCCAGGGTGATCAGCAGACCACGGCACTGCGCAGGCAGGCGCGCATAGACGGTGTGCAGATACTGCTGGCGCAGGTCGGCAGGCAGTGCCACCAACGCCGCACGATCATAGACGGCGCTGCAATCAGCCAGCACCTGCGCATCCAGCGCAAATGCGTCACCGCAGATGATCTCGATCGGGCCGGCAACATAGTGCTCGCCCATGTTGCTGGTGTGGCGCTGCGGTTCAATCCCCGCTGCTGCAAAAAACTGCGTGACTGCCAGCGGCGACAGCTCCACGCCAAGCACGCGGTGGCCTTGCGCGGCCAACCAGTGCATATCCAGGCTCTTGCCACACAGCGGGACCAGCACGCGACCAGCAGGCGGCGCCTGTACGGCGGGCCAGTGCTTCTGCAACAGCGGCATCACCTCGTCCTGATGAAAGCCGGTCTGGCCGGCCTGCCAGCGTTGTATCCAGAACTCTGTGTCCATCGTGTTTCTCCAGCTGCGCTTTGGCGCGGTGATCATTGGCCCACTTTGAACACCGCGGTGGGATGTGCGATGGCAACCAACTGCGGGCACAGTGCTATGCATGCTTGCGTGGGCGCAGGCTTGGTCAGCAATGCGCATGAGGGCGCAGTGCTCGGCATTCGTTGATGGGAAAACGCGCCGCCGCGCGTGTGGCTGGTGAACACCCATTACTGCACGTCTAATCCACCAACCTCCTGCCGCGCCTCAGTGACCCAAAAGCGCGGCAGTGCCAAACGCGCCGCCGCGCGCCCGGCTGGTGAACACCTCTTACTGCACGTCTAGCCCATCCACCTTCTGCCATCCACGCGGCAACAACGCGCCACGGCTCGCACGCGCGCCCACATAGGTGTCCAGATCCTTGAACGACAGGCTCATCACGCGTGCGCCACTGCGCACCAGCAAGGTGTTGCCCGGGGCGACCGCGGCCACGGCGACCACGCGTTCGGTGCCGAGCTTGGCCTTGGGGATCTCGATGAGCTTGTTGCCCTTGCCCTTGTCCAGTTCGGGCAGGTCCGAGGCCGTGATCGCCAGCAGGTTGCCGGCGCTGGTCACCGCCACGATGCGGTCGGTCTGCGGGTTGAGCACCTGCGCTGGCGTGAGCACATGCGCGCCGGTGGTCAGGTTGAGCATCGCCTTGCCGGCCTTGTTGCGGCCGGTGAGGTTTTCGAAACGGGTCACGAAGCCATAGCCGTGCGAGGACGCCAGCACGAAGCGGGCATTGTTCTCGCCGCTGGCCAGCACCTGGAACGAGGCGCCGGAGGCCGGTGAAAAACGCCCAGTCAGCGGTTCGCCGTTGCCGCGCGCCGAGGGCAGGGTGTGCACCAGCGTGGAGTACGCGCGGCCGTCCGAATCCAGGAACGCCACGTGGTAGGTGCTGCGGCTGCGCACGGCGGCCAGCAGGCCGTCGCCGTCGCGGTACGACATGCCGGCCGGATCCACCTCGTGGCCCTTGGCTGCACGCACCCAGCCCTTCTCCGACAGCACCACCGTCATCGGTTCGCTGGCAACCATCTCGGTCTCGTCGATCGCCTGGGCGGCACCGCGCTGCACCAGCGGCGAGCGGCGCGCATCGCCGAACTTCTTGGCGTCGGCAGTGAGCTCGTCCTTGATCAGCTTCTTCAGCTTGGTCTTGCTGCCGAGGATGGACAGGATCTGCTCGCGTTCCTTGGCGAGGGCTTCCTGCTCGCCGCGGATCTTCATTTCTTCCAGGCGCGCCAGCTGGCGCAGCTTGGTTTCCAGGATGTATTCGGCCTGTTCTTCGCTCAGCGCAAAGCGGGCGATCAGCACCGGCTTGGGCTCGTCCTCGCTGCGGACGATGCGGATGACTTCATCCAGGTTGAGGAAGGCGATCAACAAACCTTCCAACAGGTGCAGGCGGCGCTCGACCTTCTGCAGGCGATGGTTGAGGCGGCGGGTGACGGTGTCGCTGCGGAAGGTCAGCCATTCGCTCAGCAGGTGCTTGAGGTTCTTGACCTGCGGGCGGCCATCCAGGCCGATCACATTGAGGTTGACGCGGTAGCTGCGTTCCAGATCGGTGGTCACGAACAGGTGGCCCATCAACTGCTCGGCATCCACGCGGTTGGAGCGCGGCACCAGCACCACCCGCACCGGGCTGGTGTGGTCGGATTCGTCGCGGATGTCTTCCAGCCACGGCAGCTTCTTGGCGCGCATCTGCTGGGCGATCTGCTCGATCACCTTGGACGGCGAGACCTGGTAGGGCAACGCGTCGATGACGATGTTGGCGTGTTCTTTCTTGTAGGTGGCGCGGGCGCGCACGCTGCCGTGGCCGGTCTCGTAGATGGCACGTAGATCAGCAACGGGGGTGATGATTTCCGCGCTGGTCGGGTAGTCCGGGCCCAGCACGTGTTCGCACAGCTGCGCCACTGTGGCGTCCGGGTCGTCGAGCAGGTGCAGCAGCGCGCTGACGATCTCGTTGAGGTTGTGCGGCGGCACGTCGGTGGCCATGCCCACTGCGATGCCGGTGGTGCCGTTGAGCAACAGGTGCGGCAGGCGCGCCGGCAGCCAGGTGGGTTCTTCCAGGGTGCCGTCGAAGTTGGCCGCCCAGTCGGTGGTGCCCTGGCTGATTTCGCCCAGCAGCACTTCGGCGATCGGGGTGAGCTTGGATTCGGTGTAGCGCATCGCCGCGAACGACTTGGGGTCGTCGGTAGAGCCGAAGTTGCCCTGGCCTTCGATCAACGGATAGCGGTAGGAGAACGGCTGCGCCATCAACACCAGCGCTTCGTAGCAGGCGCTGTCGCCGTGCGGGTGGTACTTGCCGATCACATCGCCCACGGTACGCGCGGACTTCTTGGGCTTGGCGGCCGCGTTCAACCCCAGCTCGCTCATCGCGAAGATGATGCGGCGCTGCACCGGCTTCAGGCCGTCGCCCAGGAACGGCAGGGCGCGGTCGAGCACCACGTACATCGAATAATCGAGATAGGCGCGTTCGGCGTACTCGCGCAGCGGCAGCTGCTCGAAGCCATGGAAGGTGGGGCGGGTCAGATCGGTCATGCGAAGCCAGGTCCTACGAAAGAAGAACCCGCGCCAGCGCGCGGGCTCGAAGAGCGCCGATTATCCGGATGCGGCGGGGGATGCCAAGCCGCGCGCGTGGCCGCCGGCCAGATAACGGGCGGGCGGAGCGCCGAAATGCCGGTGGAAGACGCTGACGAAGGCACTGGGGCTGCTGTAGCCGAGCTGGTCGGCCACCTGCGCCACTGCGGTGCCCTGGCTGAGCCGGCGCAGGCCCTCGGCCAGACGCGCCTGCTGCCGCCATTGCGCAAAACTGAGCCCGGTCTCGTCGCGGAAGTGCCGGCTCAGGCTGCGCGGCGACAGCCCGCCCCAGGTGGCCCAGGCCTCGAGTGGGCGCGGGTCGGCGGGGGTGTCGAGCAGCTGCCGGGCGATGCGTAGCAGCCGCCGGTCGGCCGGCATCGGTAGGTGCAGATGCTCGATCGGCGCCTGGCACAGCTCGTCCAGCAGGACCGCCGCCAGGCGCTGCCGGGCCGGATCGAGGGGTTCGGCCAGCACCTCGCTCAGCGGCCAGCTGGCCGCCCGCATGATCACCTCGCGGGCCAGCCCGCTCAGGCGGATCACCCCGCTGCGCGCCGGCAGGCCGCTGCAGGCATCCGGCCGCACCACCACGCCCCAGCCACGCAGCGGCCCGGCCAGCTCCACGGTGTGCTGCTGGCCGGGCGGCATCCAGCCGGCACAGCCGGGCGGCAGCGAGGAGGTGCCGTGTTCGGTGTGCACGGTCAAGACGCCCTGTTCGACATACATCAGCTGGCCGCGCACATGCGCATGCCAGGCGGTCTCCGGCGCCCACACCGCACGCAGATCGGCGCGGAAGGCGACCACCACTGGGCCATCCGCCCATTCGAAGCTGGCCCGCGCGCCAGGTGGCAGCGCGTCGATCTCGGTTGGCCGGTTTTCGTAATTCATTGGCCAGATTGTATTACCGGGCCAGCTGGCGGGGCGCGTATCGTCTAGATCCTTGCAATCGGTTTTATCCCGGATGACATATTTGCGTTGACAAATATATTTTTCGGAACAAAATAACGCCCCATGATCGACTCCACAGCTACCACGCCGCCGACCTTCGGCTTGCTGTTGCGCCAGGTGCGCGACGCGCTGATGCGCCAGCTTGATGCCGAAATGAAGGGCGAACTGCCCGACTTCGGCTTCAGCCATTACGTGGGCCTTAAAGTGCTGGCAGTGCGCTCGCCGTGTACCGCCAACGAGCTGGCCCAGGCGCTGGACCAGACCCCGAGCGCGGTCACGCGCCTGCTCGACAAGCTCGAGGCGCTGGGCGCAGTGCGGCGCGAGCCACATGCGCAGGACCGCCGCGCGCTGCAGATCGTCATGACCGAACAGGGCGTGGCGCTATGGGAGCGCCTGCGGCTGCGCGGCGAACGCGCCATGGAGCATGGCCTGCGCGACCTGTCGGCGCCCGAGCGCGAGCAACTCACCTCTCTTCTCATCCGTGTCCGCGATGCACTCAACTCATGAACGCTGCTAGTTCCTTCCTTCAGAGGCGGCACCCGCGCGCAGTGCGCAGGCTGCGGCCGATCCTCGTGACCACGCTGGCCCTGGCGCTGGCCGCCTGTGCCAGCAGCCGCGGCCTGGCGCCGCAAGGCGCCGTGCTGGAGCCCGGCGCCGTGCATGCCGAGCGCACCTTCGGGCAGGCGCAGCTGAGCCCGGCCGCCTGGCCGGCCAGTGACTGGTGGCGCGCTTTGGGCGACCCGCAGCTGGACGCGCTGATCGCCGAAGGCCTGCAGCACAGCCCCAGCCTGGCCGCTGCCGATGCACGGCTGCGCCAGGCGCAGGCGCGCACCGGCACTGCCCAGGCCGACCGCGGCCCCAGCCTGTCGGTCTCCGGCGGCTACACCGGCCTGCAATTGCCCGAATCGATGGTGGGCGAGGAGCGCGGCGGCAGCTATGCCGGCAGCGCGCAGGTGGTGCTGGACTTCCGCTATGGCGTGGACCTGTGGGGCGGCAAGCGCGCCGCGTGGGAAGCAGCCGTGGACCAGGCGCACGCCGCCGAGGTGGACGCGCAGGCGGCACGCCTCAACCTGTCGGCCGCCATCGCCGAAGGCTACGCACAGCTCGCCTACGCCTGGGATCTGCAGGACGTGGCCAACGATGAGCTGGCACGTGCGCAGAAAACCCTGGAGCTGACCCAGCGCCGCCGCGGCGCCGGCATCGACAGCGAATTGCAGGTGCGTCAGGCGCAGGCCCGCGTGCCCGCCGCGCAGCAGCAGGTGCAATCGGCGCAGCAGCAGATCGACGAAGCACGCAATGCCCTGGCCGCGCTGGTCGGGCAGGGCCCGGACCGCGGGCTGGACATCGCGCGCCCGGTGCTGAGCCAGAGCGTGCCGCCGCAACTGCCCAGCGCCTTGCCAGCGGATCTGCTCGGCCGTCGCCCCGATGTGGTGGCGGCGCGCTGGCGCGTGGAAGCGGCCGACAAGGACATCGCCGTCGCCAAGGCGCGCTTCTATCCCAGCCTCAACCTCACCGCGCTGGGCGGGGTGATCAACTCCGATGTCGGCAAGCTGCTGGAAAGCGGCTCGGTCCTCGGTGTGGTGGCCCCGGCCTTGAGCCTGCCCATCTTCGACGGCGGCCGGCTGCGCGCCGGCTTGGCCGGCAGCGATGCGCAGTACGACCTGGCGGTGGCCGATTACAACCAGAAGGTGCTCGACGCCCTGCGTGAAGTGGCCGACCAGGTCAACGCGGTGCGCTCGCTGGAGCAGCGTGCACGCGCGCAGAACGACGCTGTGCAGACCGCCAGCGCCGCGTTCGACCTGGCCCAGCAGCGCTACCGCGCCGGCATCGGCAGCTACCTGGAAGTGCTGAGTGTGCAGGAGCAATTGCTCACCGCGCGCCAGCGCATGGCCGGGCTGCATTCCCAACAACTCATGGCCTCGGTGAAGTTGCGCCGTGCGCTGGGCGGCGGCTTTACGCCGGAGCCTGCGCACGACACCGCACACGCCGCGACCTCTTCCGCACAACCGCATTCCTGAGACATCGACGATGAGCCAGACGACTCCTACCTCTTCGCATCCCGCGCCGGCCGCACCCAGCAAGCGCCGCAAACTGCTGCGCATCGTCGCCATCCTGGTGATCCTTGCGGTCATCGGCCTGGTGGTGTGGTACTTCCTGATCGGGCGCTGGTCTGAAGACACCGACGACGCCTACGTGCAGGGCAACCAGGTGCAGATCACCCCGATGGTGGGTGGCACCGTGGTCAGCATCGGCGCCGAAGACGGCATGCGCGTGGAGCGCGGCCAGCTGCTGGTGCAGCTGGACCCGTCCGACACCGCGGTCGCCTTGCAGCAGGCCGAAGCCAACCTCGCCAAGACCGTGCGCCAGGTGCGTGGTCTGTACCGCAGCGTGGAAGGTGCGCAGGCCGAACTTTCTGCACGCGAAGTGACATTGCGTAGCGCACGTGCCGACTTCGCACGCCGCAAGGACCTTGCTGCCAGCGGTGCGATTTCCAACGAAGAACTGGCCCATGCCCGCGATGAACTCGCTGCCGCCGAAGCGGCGGTGAGCGGCTCGCGCGAAAGCTTCGAGCGCAATCGCGCGTTGGTCGACGACACCGAAGTGGCCACCCAGCCCGACGTGCAGGCCGCCGCTGCGCAGCTGCGCCAGGCCTTCCTCAACCATGCGCGTACCGGCGTGGTAGCACCGGTGTCCGGATATGTCGCGCGGCGTTCGGCGCAGGTGGGCCAGCGGGTGCAGCCCGGCACCGTGCTGATGGCGGTGGTGCCGCCGGAGCAGATGTGGGTGGAAGCCAATTTCAAGGAAACCCAGCTCAAGCACATGCGCCTGGGCCAGACCGTGGAACTGCATTCGGATCTGTACGGCGGCGGCGTGGATTACACCGGCCGGATCGAAAGCCTGGGCCTGGGCACCGGCAGCGCGTTCTCGCTGTTGCCGGCGCAGAACGCCAGCGGCAACTGGATCAAGATCGTGCAGCGCGTGCCGGTGCGCATCGCCATCGAACCCAAGCAGCTGGCGGCCAACCCGCTGCGTCTGGGGTTGTCGATGAAGGTCGACGTCAACCTGCACGACCAGCAGGGCAGTGTGCTGCCGACCAAGCTTGCCAGCGGCGCGGTGTTCTCCACCGATGTCTACGCGCAGCAGCTCAAGGCCGCCGACGCCGACATCCATCGCATCATCCAGGACAACCTGCCGACGCAGGCTGCCACCAAGGCGGGCTAAGCCACCATGTCTTCGCAAGCTCCCACCGCGCCCGGCGGCCCTTCGGCACCGGCGCCCGCCGCGGGCTTTCGCCCGGCGAGCGTGGCGCTGTGCACCGTGGGCCTGGCGATGGCCTCGTTCATGCAGGTGCTGGACACCACCATCGCCAACGTCTCGCTGCCCACCATCGCCGGTAATCTCGGCGCCAGTTCGCAACAGGCCACCTGGGTCATCACCTCGTTCGCGGTGAGCACCGCGATCGCGTTGCCGCTGACCGGCTGGCTGAGCCGTCGCTTCGGCGAAACCAAGCTGTTCGTGTGGTCCACGC
This sequence comes from Xanthomonas sp. fls2-241-TYG-148, assembly GCF_030208815.1. Classification (NCBI taxonomy): domain Bacteria; kingdom Pseudomonadati; phylum Pseudomonadota; class Gammaproteobacteria; order Lysobacterales; family Lysobacteraceae; genus Xanthomonas; species Xanthomonas sp. fls2-241-TYG-148. Next base: position 559,312 of record NZ_JARVTE010000001.1, on the reverse strand, counting down.
TGGCCTTCACCATTGCCTCGCTGCTGTGCGGCCTCGCCCAGAGCATGGGCATGCTGGTGGTGGCGCGTGCGCTGCAGGGCTTCGTGGCCGGGCCGATGTACCCGATCACGCAGAGTTTGCTGGTGTCGATCTATCCGCGCGAAAAACGCGGGCAGGCGCTGGCCTTGCTGGCCATGATCACGGTGGTGGCGCCGATCGCCGGCCCGATCCTGGGCGGCTGGATCACCGACAACTACAGCTGGGAATGGATCTTCCTGATCAACGTGCCGCTGGGCATCATCGCCAGCAGCATCGTCGGTTCGCAGTTGCGGCATCGCCCGGAACAGCTGGAACGGCCGCGCATGGATTACATCGGCCTGATCCTGCTGGTGGTCGGCGTGGGCGCGCTGCAGCTGGTGCTGGACCTGGGCAACGACGAAGACTGGTTTTCTTCCGACAAGATCGTGATGCTGGCCTGTGTCGCAGCTGTGGCGCTGGTGGTGTTCGTGATCTGGGAGCTCACCGACAAGGATCCCATCGTCGACCTCAAGCTGTTCCGGCACCGCAACTTCCGCGCCGGCACGCTCGCCATGGTGGTGGCTTACGCGGCGTTCTTCAGCGTCAGCCTGCTGATCCCGCAGTGGTTGCAGCGCGACATGGGCTACACCGCGATCTGGGCGGGCCTGGCCACCGCACCGATCGGCATCCTGCCGGTGTTGATGACGCCGTTCGTGGGCAAGTACGCGTTGCGTTTCGATCTGCGCATGCTCGCCACCATTGCCTTCATCTTCATGTCGTTCACCAGCTTCTTCCGTTCCAACTTCAACCTGCAGGTGGACTTCGCGCACGTGGCGACCATCCAGCTGGTGATGGGCGTGGGCGTGGCCTTGTTCTTCATGCCGGTGCTGCAGATCCTGCTCTCGGATCTGGACGGGCGCGAGATCGCGGCCGGCTCCGGCCTGGCCACGTTCCTGCGCACATTGGGCGGCAGTTTTGCCGCATCGCTGACCACGTATCTGTGGGCGCGCCGTACGCAGGTGCACCATGCGCACATCACCGAACACATCTCGGTGTACACGCCCGGCATGCAGGAGCAGGTCACCGCAATGGGGCAGGGCGACCTGCAACGCGGCGCGGCCTCGCTCAACAACATGATCAATCACCAGGCTTCGCAGATGGGCTTCAACGACATCTTCTATCTGCTCGGCTGGACCTTCTTGGGCATCATCTTCTTCCTGTGGCTGGCCAAGCCACCGTTCGGCGCCGGTGCCGGCGGCGCAGCGGCGGCTGGGGGGCACTGAGCGCAGCTGATAGCGCGCATCAGTTGTGGTGTGCCTGCTGCACTTCGATCGCGGTGCCGGCAGGTGCATCCGCGGTGTGAGGTGTCGTTGTGGCCGCTTCGGCGGCCTTGGCTGAGGTGTCCTCATGCAACGGCGTCAGCATCTGCAGCGGCTTGCCTTGATAGCGGTACTGCAGCGCGTCTTGTAGACGACGCAGTGATTGCACCTGAGTACAGAGTGCATCGGCCTTGACCTCGATCGTGGCCGCTCGCGCGTCGAGCTTGGCATCCAGCTGGCCATCCATCGCTTGGGCACGTTGGTCGATCCCATCCGCACGCCCGGTCATGATCTGCCACATCAGGTGCCGCCCGATGCTGCCTTTGAATGCCTCGGCTTCCTGCTCGACGTAGCGCTCGAAGTTGCCATCGAAGGCCTGTTGCTCCCAGCGCCCCTTGCCGAGCGTGTCATCGACGTAGGCGCTAGCGCGCGTGCGCAGGCGTTCGATTTTGCGGGCGTTGAGCCAACTACCGGTCATGACCTCGACCACACCCCCGAGCGCGTCGTAGCTAAGGTCGATCACGTCATGCGCAATCCCTGCGACCTGTGGCATCAACTGGCGTGCTTGCGTTTCCATCGCCTGCAACCGCTGCGCATCGTCCGCGCTGATCTGCTGCAACTGGTGGTCGACACTCAGTTCGCCTGCATGGAAGAAGATCTCGCGCGGCAGTCCGTCTCCTCGATACAGCCAGATGCCGCCGCTGTCGGCGAGCACATTGAATGGCGTACTGAGGCTGCAGTGCGAAGACGAGAGCTGCACGCGATGGCCGTGCCCGCCCGCGCTAGCGTCGTCGGCCTGGCCGCGAGCGTGGACGCTGGAAGCAACAAGCAAGAGAACGAGCGCAAAGGAGCTTCGCATCGACGGGGCCATGCGCAGTGGTGTCATACCGAATGGTCCGCTTCGTTGCCATGCACGGTCGCGTGTCGAAAGTCACTGCGCAGGATCTGCAGTCGCTCCGAGATGCGCGGTCATGCGTGAGGACATCCATGAAGCATGGTTGCCTCTCGATTGTCGTGTTGATGCCTTTTAGTGAATTACCAGCGAGGTCAGTGCGCCAGGCATTGCCGATCGTGCAATCGTGTAATCGCGTGCAGTAGCATGCGGCGCAGCGACGCGTGCTGAGGTGTTCGAACGATGCAGTACGTGGCGCATGGCATGGGCATGCTGCCCGTGTTCTCACTCAACAAGGAAGCTTCATGATGTTTGGATCTCAGTTGCGCCGCCTGTCTGCGGCCGCCGTACTCATTCCCTTGCTGTCGCTGGCTGCCGTCACCCAGACGCAGGCCGCTGCCGCACGCCCGGAGGTTGCCAAGCAGGCCAAGGCCTACAGTTCCAGGGATGGCATCAAGGTATCGACCTTGCGTTATGGCCCGCGCGAGAAGAACCAGGCGCTGGTCCAGGTGACCGGTGCCGATAGCGAGATCGACGACAAGATCCTGTTGGCCGCGACCGCCGCGACCCAGAAGGACACCCGCTACACGGTGCAACTGCGCGGGCGGCCGTACGTGCTGCTGATCCTCAATGCCGGAACTGGCGAGTTGTACCTGCCTGGCGCACAGAAGGCTGCACAGGTGGGATACGACCCCGCTGCCTCCGAGCAGATCAACGCCGAGCATTACCTGACCGATTATCAGGAACAGGCTGCCGCCAAGTAGGGCGCGTGGTGTCGCGACAGGCACTGGCGACAATGCCTGTCGCGATGTGGCTTATCTGACGCTAACCACCGTGGAGACGTTTGCGCGGTCTGCGGTCACGTGCAAGCTCCAACGTCGCGGACCAAGTCATCTGCATCGACGCCAGGCCATCGCTTGGCGGTGCACAGCCGAACACACCGCTAGCGACTCCGGCTGCACGGCGTGCCATTCGCATCGCCTGTGACGCATCGCGACGACCGTGATTGCCTAAAAGCACAGCGCCCCGCGTGGTCAGCCACGGACAGCGACAACGCGCGACGCCAAGCAGCGTCAGCCACAGGCAGTGGGCACCATCGGCACCGCATACACTGCGATCGCCCAAACGCAAAAAACCCCGCCGAAGCGAGGTTTTTTACGATCTACCGTGAGTCGTGGTGCCCAGGAGAGGACTCGAACCTCCACGAAGTTGCCCCCGCTAGCACCTGAAGCTAGTGCGTCTACCAATTCCGCCACCTGGGCGACTCAGGGGGCGAATTGTGCAAGCTGGCGGCGCGGCTGTCAACGCAGTTGCACAAAAAAAGTTGGGCGCGCACGCGGGTAGATGCGCATGCCGAAACACGCAGTGGCGGACGCCGCAGGTGCGAGTCCGCCATGCCGCATCACGGCAACTGCATCGCCGGCAGCGCGACTTCCAAGCTCTCCACCGGGTCAGTGGCCGAGCGTGCCAACTGCACGCGATAGGTGCCGGCGGCAATCGTCCAGTGACGTGCCTTGGCGTCGAAGTCGGCCAGCGTCTTGGGCTCGGCCACGACTTGCACCGTGCGCTTCTCGCCGGGCTTGAGCGCGACCTTCTGCCAGCCGATCAGGCGCAGCGGTGTGGCGTGGCCGCTGGGCAAGGTAACGTAGAGCTGCGGCACGGCGGCACCGTCGCGCTTGCCGGTATTTTCCACCTCGAAATTGGCAGTCAGCTGGCCGTTGGCAGCCTCCACATGCAGGCCGCCCATGCGGAACTGCGTGTACGACAGGCCATGGCCGAATGGATAGCGCGGGGTGAGGTTGCGCGCGGCAAACCACTTGTAGCCGACGTTGGCGCCTTCAATGGCGTAATCGATGGTGTCTTCGCCCGGCTTGGCCGGCTTGAAGCCCAGGCCCGGAATCGACGGACGCGGCAATTGCGACTCATCGACCGGCCAGGTCACCGGCAGATGGCCGGAGGGATTTACCGCACCGGTCAGCAGGTTGGCGATGGCCTCACCACCGCCAATCCCCGGGTACCACGTCTGCAACACCGCCGGCACGTGCTCGGCCCACGGCATGCGCACCGGGCCGTTGGTTTCCAGCACCACGGTGGTCTTGGGGTTGGCCTTGGCCACCGCCTCGATCAAGGCGTCCTGGCCATCGGGCAGCTGCATGTCCGGCAGGTCGACCGACTCGGCGGCCCACTGGGTGGCGAACACGATCGCCACGTCGGCAGCCTTGGCCGCGCGTGCGGCCGCCGCGCGGTCCTTGCCGTCCACGTAATCGATCTGCACGTTCGGCAACGCCGCGCGCAGCGCCTGCAACGGCGAGGAGGGATGGATGATCACCGGGCCGGGCCAGGTGGTCGGGGTGAGCCCGGGCACCGCGTTGCCGCCGTTGATGGTGTAGTCCACCCGCGAAGAACCACCGCCGGACATCACGCCCTTGTCGGCATAACCGCCGATCACCGCGATGCGGCGCACGTCCTTTGACAGCGGCAAGGTGGCCTGTTCGTTACGCAGCAGCACGCTGCCTTCTTCGGCCACGCGCTGCGCGGCGCGTTGGCCGGCCTTGCCGTCGATGGTCTGGCGCTGGGTGGGGTGGTCGAATGCCCCATGCGCGAACAGGCTGCGCAGGATGCGCGTGACCATGTCGTCGAAGCGCGCGCGCGGCACCACGCCGGCACGGACCGCCATGCGCAGTGGTGCATCGAAGAACACCGCCGCATCGAAGACTTCGCCGGCCGACTGTTGGTCCAGCCCGGCCAGCGCGGCCTTGGAGCCGCTGTGCACGCCGCCCCAATCGGACATCACATAGCCGGGGTACTTCCATTCCTGCTTGAGCACCTGGTTGAGCAGGTAGTCGTGCTCGCAGCCGTAGATGCCGTTGATCTTGTTGTACGAACACATCACCGATGCCGGGTCGCCGATCTTCAGCGCGATCTCGAAGGCCAGCAGGTCCGACTCGTGCATCGCCTGTTCGCCGATCTGCGCGCTATGGAAGTTGCGCCGGGTTTCCATATCGTTGAGCGCGAAGTGCTTCATCGTCGACAGCACGTGCTCGCTCTGCACGCCGCGGATCGATTCGCCCACCATCACGCCGGCCAGCAGCGGGTCTTCGCCGGCATATTCGAAGTTGCGGCCGTTGCGTGGGTCGCGCTGCAGGTTGACGCTGCCGGCCAGCAGCACGTTGAAGCCCTGCTGCCAGGATTCGCGGCCCATGGTCTTGCCGCCGGCATAGGCCAGTTGCGGATTCCAGCTCGACGCCGTGGACGGGCCGGACGGCATCGCGGTGGCGAAGTCGCCCTTGCGGATGCCACCGGGATTGGTCACGCCCACGCCGGCATCGGCCAGCTGCTGCGCCGGGATACCCAGGCGCGCAATGCCCGGCACATAACCGGCCGAGCCGAGTGCGCCTTCGGGCTTGGGAATCTTGTCGGTGCCCAGGCCGAAGTAACTGCGCAGCATCTGGAATTTTTCGTCTTCGGTCATCTGCGTCAGCAGCAACGCGGCGCGCTGGTCCGGGCTCAGCGCGGTGTCCATCCACGGCTGTGCGGCGTTGGCCTGCTGCGCGGCCAGCGGCGCGCTGAGGGCGATGCCCAATCCCAGCGCGAGGGCCAGCGCCAGTCGGCGCGGTCGCGGAGCGGTGGGTGTAAACGTTTTCATATCGAGGTGTGGCACGTCGTGGTCCTTGTGGTGCGGTAACGGATCGGGGGAGGGCACCATGGTGCCCGAATGGGTGGCGCCGGCTGCGCCGTGAATCAGCGCGCCTGCGTCGGCGCGCTCAAAATGCGCTCTGGTCGGTACGCAGCACCGGGTAGAGCCGGTAGCGCTCGTCCCAGGACGGATGCAGCCGGTAGAAAAACTCCAGGCGCGCCTGCGGGTCGGCGGCAAATGCCGGGTCGCTGGCCAGGCGTTGTTCGAACTGCGCCTTCAGGGCCGGGTCGCTGGCGAGCATCTCGCGCGCCACGTCTTCGGCCACGTAGTCTTCCATGTACTCCTTGCGCTCGAAGGCCAGATTGAACAGGCCCCACTGCAGCAACGAATCCGGTGCCTGTGGCTCCAGGATCGCCATCACCAGCCGCGACTTGGGTTGGGCAATCGGTACGAACAACGTGCCTGCCGGCACCGCGCGCGTCTCAGCACGCCATTGGCCACTAACGGTGAGTCCCTGGTGGCCCTCGTTGGAGCGCGTCGCAAAGGTAGCAGTGTCGGCGCGGAAGCTCTGCACCGCGCGGTTGCCTGCTTGCGTGAGGGTCTGGAAGGTGATGCCGTGCAGGCGCAGTGTGTCGGCGACCAGGGCGGCCTGCGCCGCCGGCACCAGGTAGCCACCGCGCGGCGCCTCCACGGTGACATCCGGAGCGATCTGGTCGCGCAGCGGCACCTTCCAGATCTGCGGTGTGCGCTCGTCGTAGCGCGTCATCAACGCACCGGACACCGGCGAGGGCGTGCGTGTGTAGGCATAGCCGCGGAACGCGACGGTGCGCGTGCCCGGGCCGGCCGCGTAGCTCAACGGCTCGAGATGACCGGCCAACGCGCTGGCGCGCCGATCGGCGGCATGCGCGTCGGCCAGCCATTGCGTGCCGTGCCGTGCGGCCTGCTGCAACACCGAGACGATGGCGTTGCGGGTCACCCGCACGCGCACCGGGTACTGCTTCCACGAGTGGGTTTCCACCAGCATGCCGAAGCGGTTACGCAGCAGGAAATAGCCGTGCGAGAACCGCGGCGGCGAAACGTCGTCGGCGAAGCCCGAACTGGGGTCGTCCTCGCGCACCAGCGACGGGTAGTACGGCAGTGGCAACGAACCCTGCTTGGCCAGGTCGGCAATCACCGCATCACGCCAGCGGGTGCCGTCCTTGCGCAACGCCGCGTCGCCCGCGTGCACCGGTTCCACCTGCACCGACACATCGTGTTCGAACTGCGCGCCATCGGTGGCGTGCAGGTCCACGTACATCAATGGGTCCCACTGCTGCACCAGCCGCAGCATCGCCTGCATCTCCGGCGCGTCGGCCTTGACGTAATCGCGGTTGAGATTGAGGTTCTGCGCGGTGGTGCGCCAGCCCATCTGTTCGGGGCCGCGCTGGTTGGGGCGGTTCCATGCGCCGAAGCGCTCATGGCCGTCCACATTGAACACCGGCACGAAGATCCACACCACCTTGTCGAGCACCCCTTTGCCGGCGGTGCCATCAAGCAACTCGCGCAGGGCCAGGAAGCCCGCGTCCTTGCCATCGATCTCGCCGGCATGGATGCCGCCTTGCACCAGCACCACCGGCAATGCACGCTGCGCCGCGCTTGCCGCATCCAGCGCGCCGCTGGTGGACACCACCAACGCCTTCATCGGCCGCCCTTCAGGCGTGGTGCCGAAGCTGATGCAGCGCACCGCCTGCGGGTAGCGCTGCGCGAATGCATCGCACAAGGCGATGACCTCATCAAAGCGGCCGGTCTGCACAAAACCGCTGCGCTCGGCCACGGTGGTCAGCGGCTCGGCAGTCAGGGCGGCGGGGGCAGAGGTGAGCAGCAGCAGGCTCAGGGCGAGGCGGGTGAAGCGGGGCATCCAGCGGTCCGGTGTTCCAGGAAAACGTTTGCAATGTAGCCGAGCCAGCGTGGCAGGCCAATCTGCACTGCGTCAAAGGCGTCAGCTGCGACGCGGCGGCGTGGTCGCGTTCGCTCGGGCTTTTTGGCCTGTTATTCGGCTCAATCAGCAATGGGTATCTGGCATGTGGTCTGCGGCCACGGGTTGCGGTTGCCAAGCGCGCAATGGCTGGCCGACACGCTTGCAGGCCGTCGACCACATGCTGGTGCGGTGCGATCAGCGTGCAACGCTGGGCGGCCAACTGCGGCGGATGCATCACGCAGCACTCCTGCCGCTGCATCGGTTGCAGCGCCGCCACAGCCACGCAAGTGCTGCAGCCTGTGGCCCGTTCCGGACCAACAACCCAGTGCCGCGCGATGGCGGGCACTAGGCCGCCGCCGGTACGATAGGGCACGTTTTCTGCTCGACCGGACTGCCTTTGACGACCTCCACCTTGCCGGCGCCCGCCGCCGACGCGCCGCTGCCGCGCCAGATCCCCTTCATCATCGGCAACGAGGCGTGCGAGCGTTTCAGTTTCTACGGGATGCGCAACATCCTGGTGCAGTTCCTGATCACCTCGCTGCTGCTGCAGGAGGTCGGCGCGCCGGAGCGCGATGCCGAAGCCAAACACATCCTGCACAGTTTCATGATCGGGGTGTTCTTCTTCCCGCTGCTGGGCGGCTGGCTGGCCGATCGCTTCTTCGGCAAGTACACCACCATCATCTGGTTCAGCCTGATCTACTGCGCCGGCCACGCCTGCCTGGCGTTGTTTGAAGACAGCCGCAGCGGGTTTTTTGTCGGCCTGGGCCTGATCGCGTTCGGTGCCGGCGGCATCAAACCCTTGGTGGCCTCGTTCATGGGCGACCAGTTCGACCAGTCCAACAAGCATCGGGCCAAGGTGGTGTTCGACGCCTTCTACTGGATCATCAACTTCGGTTCGCTGTTTGCCTCGTTGCTGATCCCGTTGGCGCTCAAGCACCTGGGCCCGTCGTGGGCATTCGGCATTCCCGGCATCTTGATGTTCATCGCTACGGTGGTGTTCTGGCTGGGCCGCAAGCGCTACGTTCGGGTGCCGTTACCGCCCAAGGACCCGCATGGGTTTGGCGCCGTGGTGCGCAGTGCGTTGCTGGCGCATGCGCCGGGCCAGGGGCGCCCGGGCCTGGCACTGGCAGCAGTCAGCGTGTTGCTGGCGCTGGCCTGTTTGGGATTGACCGAGCAGCTAGGCCTGGTGATCTGCCTGTGCATGGCGCTGGTGCTGCTGCTGGCCGGCATTGGCGGCGGCACGTGGTGGCAGCTGGAACGTGCCCGCGGCACGCATCCGGATGCGGCGGTCGATGGCGTGCGCGCGTTGCTGCGGGTGCTGGTGATCTTCGCGCTGGTGACGCCGTTCTTTTCCTTGTTCGATCAGAAGGCCTCCACCTGGGTGCTGCAGGGCCGCGAGATGACGATGCCGGCGTGGTTCACCGCCTCGCAGATGCAGGCGCTGAATCCGCTGCTGGTGATGCTGCTGATCCCCTTCAACAACCTGGTGCTGTATCCGTTGCTGCGTCGCCTGGGCTGGGAGCCCACTTCGCTACGGCGCATGACCAGCGGCATCGCCTTCAGCGGCGTGGCGTGGATTGCGGTCGGTGCGATCCAGGTGGCGATGGATGGCGGTGAGCCGATGCACATCGCCTGGCAGATCCTGCCCTACGCCTTGCTCACCTTCGGCGAAGTGCTGGTGTCGGCCACCGGGATCGAGTTTGCCTACAGCCAGGCGCCGCCGTCGATGAAGGGCGTGGTGATGAGTTTCTGGTATCTGACCACCACGGTCGGCAACCTGTGGGTGCTGCTCTCGAATGTGGCGGTTCGCAACGCTACTGTGATCTCGCATATCGCCGATACTGGGCTCAGCGAAGCGGCGTTTTTGATGTTCTTCTTCGCGGCCTTCGCGTTCCTGGCAGCACTGGCCTTCGGCCTGTACGCGCGCCGGTATCGCATGGTCGACAACTACCGTCCTGCCTGAGGTCTGCATGATTACCCTGATCCTGATCGCCATCACCGGCATCGTCTCGTGGATGGCGTTCAACAACCGCAAGCTGGCCGACCGGCTGGTGTTGTGGCCGCCCGCCCTGGACAAGCACAAGCAGTACGACCGCCTGATCACCTACGGCTTCATCCACGCCGATCTCGGGCACCTGGTCTTCAACATGATCACGCTGTTCTTTTTCGGCCGGTACATCGAAGACGTGATGACACGGCTGACCGGTAGCGTGCTGACCTATCCGCTGTTCTATCTGGGCGCGTTGGTCGTCTCGATCCTGCCCAGCTATCTGAAGAACCAGAAGAACCCGAACTACCTCAGCCTGGGCGCATCGGGCGCGGTGTCGGCGGTGTTGTTCGCCTTCATCCTGCTCAAGCCATGGACGATCATCCTGGTGCTGTTCATTCCGGCGCCGGCGATCATCTATGCGGTGTTCTACGTGGGTTACAGCCTGTGGATGGACCGTCGCGGCGGCGACCGCATCAACCACAGCGCGCACCTGGCGGGCGCGGCGTTCGGCGTGATGTTCATGCTGATCATGGAACCGCGCGTGCTGCAGGTGTTCCTGGAGCAATTGTCGAACCCGCGCTTCGGTTAAGCAGGCGGGTCTCGCCGCAAGGTGCTTGTGGGGCGCGACGTGGGCTGGCCTGTGTGCCTGGCCTGCGTCACGCCGAAAGTGCAGGTGTTGAATGATGTGCCTGCGCGGCGTTCGCTGCGGCACGGTTGCCGCAGCGTGATCTGGTTGGGCAGGGCGCGGCCCTGCAGTGTTGCGATCAGCGCAAGGCCTCAGGCCGCGTTGCGCTCGTGGTCGATCAGGCTGCCGCTGCCGGACACGGTGCCGTAGGCCTGCTGCAGGCGCTCGTAGACGGTGTCGTTGAGCTGGGCGAATTCCTGGCCCTGGGTGTTGCCGTTGATGGCGAACTGGAACAGGCCTTCCAGTAACGAGCTATCACTTTCTGCGCCGTGTCCTGACGAATCGTTGTTCATGCTGTCGCTCCTGGCGGGTAGGGCGAAGGCGCCGGTGCGTCGCTGCCGAGCAGCTGTTGCGAGCGCCTTCGCGTTGGCTATCGGCGTCGGCGCGGCGAACTTTAGCCCCGCCGCAGCAGGCTGGGCAGCAGGTCACGGCGTGGCTTGCCTTTCACGCAGACACGGCGCGCCGCTGGTCAGAATTGGTACAGGAAATAACGCCGGATCAAGACCAGATGGATGCCTCAACGCAGCGCGTGACGCACGACGCCGCCCACCAGCGGTTCAGGGTCGAGCTCGATGGCAACACCGCCGAGTTGGCCTATCAGCAGCAGGACGCGGTGCTGACCATCACGCACACGCGGGTGCCGGACGCCATCGGTGGCCGCGGCGTGGCTGCCGCCTTGGTGGAGGCGGCATTGGGTTTCGCAGGTGAGGCGGGGTTGAAGGTCATCCCCGCCTGCAGTTATGCCGACGCCTACATGCGCCGGAATCCGCAATTTCAAGCGCTGCTGGCCTGATCGTCAGCAGCTGGGTGTCGTCAGGGGAGTAGGTGGGAATGCGGTGGTCGAACGTGGGTGGTGGGGTGCAGGGCTTGCTGGTGCTGGCGCTGTTGGCAGGTTGCAATCAACAAACGCCGGAGGCCGCGCAACCTGCGGCTGAGCAGGCACCGGCCGCGGCCGCGGCCGCCGAGCCGGCAGTGCAACCGGTGGCAGAAGGGCCGCTGCAGGATGTGATCGAACACGCGCCCGCCTACATGGTTGGTATCAGCTATCCGCCCGGGCTGGAGGCGCATCCCGAATTGCAGGCGCTGATTCGGGGCTATGCGCAGGACGCACGCAGCGAGCTCATGCAGGCGGTGTCGGGGCTGGGCAACGACAAGCCCGCCGCACCGTACGAGCTGTCGCTGGCATTTGAGAAGGTGCTGCAGAGCGCCGATCTCATCGTGGTGTCGGCCGACGGCAGCCGCTATACCGGCGGTGCGCATGGCGAACCGCTGGTGGCGCGCTTCGTCTGGCTGATCAAGGAGCGCAAGCAGCTCACCGCGCAAGCCCTGATTCCGGATCCGGCCGGCTGGGAGCAGATCGGGCAGGCGGTGGCGCAGCGCCTGCATGCGGCCGCCGAGCAACGCGTGGAAGCGGACCGCGTGCCAGTGGAAAAGCAAGCCGAACAGGTGGCCTCGGCCGATCGCATGATTGCCGAGGGCACTGCTGCACAGGCGGATAACTTTGCGCAGTTCGTGCCGGTGTTGAATTCCGCCGGCAAAATCAGCGCACTGCGCTTCGTGTTTCCGCCGTACCAGGTGGGCCCGTATTCGGACGGCACGCAAACGGCCGAGATTCCCGCCGCAACATTGCTGGCATGGGTAGCGCCGGAATATGCACATCTCTTCGCACGCTGATACGTGCACGCGCCGACGATGTGTTTGAATGGTTTAGCCATTCAGTAATGTAATCAACGGTGCCATGAGTAGCTTTGATCCAACCGCTAAACGCGTCGACCACACTTGCGAGCGTTACCCGCCTTTTCCCCGGGAGCCGGCCGTCCTGGTGCGGCTGATCAAGCACCTCTATAAGCGGCTGCACACCCAGGCCTGCGTGCGGCTCAAGCCGCATGGCATCAGCCCGCCGGAGTACGAAATCCTGATGATGTTGTATGGGACGCCGGGGCAGGCAATCACGCCAACCGAAGTGGCAGAGGCGGCCAGTGAGAAGCCGGCCAACATCACCCGGCTGACCGATCAATTGCACGAAAAAGGGCTGATTGCGCGCGCCAGCAGCCCGGACGACCGCCGCAAGATTACCTTGACGCTCGCGCCGGCTGGCCTGGCATTGATCGATCGGCTGCTGCCGGATGCCTGCACCTTGCTGGAGGCGGAGACCGCGCAGATCAGCGAGGCCGAACAGGTTCGCCTTGAGAAACTGCTGAAGAAATTGCTCGCTGGTGTGGACGCAGTCGAACAGTAATCGCTGCTTGCGGGCTTCAAACGACAATGCCGCCTGGCAGTACCAGGCGGCATTGTTTTTAAAGCGGCTAACAAAAACGTAGCGAGCAGCCGTCAGGTGGGTGCGGACGGCGCGGAGGAACCGGAGTGTACGGGGGTACATGCCGATTCCGAGGACCGGCCGCGCCCGCCTGGCGGCTGCGCAGTCGTTTTGATCGTTGCTCTTAACCGAATCTCAAGCCGTTACGGCTTGGACTGCGACGCTTCCGGCGTGGCGCCGTCGCCACCCTGTGCGCTGAGGCCGCGCTTCTCCAGCAAGGGCTCGATCTGCGGCGCATGCCCGGCGAAGTTCTGGAACAACTCCATCGCATCCACGCTACCGCCGCGCGAAAGCAGGGTCTGACGGAAACGGTCGCCGTTGGCGCGGCTCAATCCGCCGTGCTGTTTGAACCACTGCTGCGTGTTGGCATCCAGCACTTCGGACCAGATATAGGCGTAGTAGCCGGCCGCATAGCCGCCCATGATGTGGCTGAAATACGGGGTCTTGTAGCGCGGCGGCACCGGCGGGTAGGCGATGGCGTCATCGGCCAGCGCCTTGGCTTCGAACGCCATCACGCCTGCGGCGTCCGGCACCTGGTTGGCGCTGATCTGGTGCCAGTTCTGGTCGAGCATGGCCGCACCCAAATACTCGGTGGTGGCAAAGCCCTGGTTGAACTTGGACGCGGCAATCACCTTGTCCAGCAACGCCTGCGGCATCGGCGTGCCGTTCTGGTAGTGCTTGGCATAGTTCTTCAGGATCGACGGCTCGTCGGCCCACATTTCGTTGACCTGCGAGGGGAACTCGACAAAGTCACGCGGCACGCTGGTGCCGGAGAAATACGGGTATTTCACGTCCGAGAACATGCCGTGCAAGGCATGGCCGAACTCATGGAACATGGTGGTCACTTCATCCCAGGTCAGCAGCGTTGGCTGGCCGGTCGGCGGCTTGGGGATGTTGAGGTGGTTGGCCACCACCGGCTTGAAACCGGTCAGCTCCGACTGCGAAACGTAGGAGTTCATCCAGGCGCCACCGCGCTTGGATTCGCGTGCATACATGTCGGCAATGAAGATCGCCAGCTGCTTGCCGTCGGCGTCGAATACGTCATAGACGGTGATGTCGTCGCGGTAGGTCGGCAGGTCGGTGCGCTGCTTGAAGGTCAGGCCGTATTCCTGGTTGGCCGCATAGAACACGCCGTTTTCCAGCACGTTCTTCAGCTCGAAATACGGTTTGAGCTGCGACTCGTCGAAGTTGTACTTGGCCTGGCGCACTTTCTCGCTGTAGTAGGCCCAATCCCAGGCTTCCAGCTTGAAGGTCGGCTTGCGCGCGGCCTTTTGTTCCTTGTCGATCATCGCCTGCAGGTCGGCCGCCTCGCGCTTGGCATTGGCCACTGCGGCCGGTGCCAGCTTGCCCAGCATCGCGTTGACCGCTTCGGGGGTCTTGGCGGTCTGGTTTTCCAGCGAATACGCAGCGTACGTGGGGAATCCCAGCAGCTGGGCCTTGTTGGCACGCAAAGTCATGATGCGCGAGACCAGGGCGGTGTTGTCGTACTGGCCGCCATGACTGCCGCGCGACACCGAGGCGTCGTAGATCTTCTTGCGCAGCTCGCGGTTCTTGAGCTGGGTCAGCGGCGGCTGGCCGGTGGTGTTGAGCAGGGCGATCACGTATTTGCCGTCGAGCTTGCGCGCCTTCGCCGCTTCGGCGGCGGCGGCGATCTGCTCGTCAGACAGGCCATCGAGCTGCTTGACGTCATCCACCACCACGACCGCGGCGTTGACCTCGGCCAGCACGTTCTGGCTGAAGGTGGTGCCCAGGTTCGCCAGCTCGGCGTTCATGGCCTTGAGCGTGGTCTTGTCGGCATCGGACAGCTTGGCGCCATCGCGCACGAAATCGCTGTAGTACTTCTCGACCAGGCGCACGCCTTGTGCATCCAGGCCAAGCTTGCTGCGCTGGTCGTACAGGGTCTGGATGCGCGCGAACAGCTTGCCGTTGAGCGAAATCGCATCGCGGTGCGCGGCAAACTTGGCCGAGTAGTCGGCCTGCAGTTTCTTGCGCGCATCGTTGGTGTCGGCGCCTACCAGGTTGAAGAACACCGTGGTGGCGCGATCCAGCGTGGCGCCGCTCTTTTCCAGCGCAATGATGGTGTTGTCGAAGGTCGGCTTGGCCTTCTGGTTGGCGATCGCGTCCACTTCCTTCAACTGCGCGGCCATACCGGCGTCGAAGGCAGGCGCAAAGTCGCTGTCCTTGATCTTGTCGAACTGCGGGTAGTGCAGCGGCAGCGTGCTGTCGGCAAAAAACGGGTTGGCGGTCGCGGTCGCCTGGGTGGCGGCGGGTGCGGCGATGCTGTAGGACGGCATGGCAAGTCCCAGGGAAGCGGCCAGGGCAAAGGCAAGACGGGTGGTCAAGAGCGTTACTCCAAAGTGCGAACCGCCGAGGCTAGCGCAGCCAGCCGGGACAGGCGTGTGACAAAAGGCATGGCCGCCAGGCAGACGCGAGCGTGGCGCGACATCGAGGTAGGACATTTCCTGGCTGTAGGCGACGCTGCGTTAGGCTTGCGGTTTCCGTTGCGGACCTGCCGATGACCACGCTCTCCACCTACCAGTTCACCGCCCTGGACGGTCAACCCCAGTCGCTGGCCGAGTACGCCGGCAAGGTGGTGCTCGTGGTCAACGTGGCCTCTAAATGCGGTTTTACGCCGCAGTACGCTGGCCTGCAGGCGCTGTGGCAGCGCTACCGCGACCGCGGGCTGGTGGTGATCGGGTTTCCCTGCGATCAGTTCGGTCATCAGGAGCCTGGAGATGCGGCGGACATCCGCCAGTTCTGCTCGCTGGACTACGCGGTGGATTTTCCGCTCGCGGCCAAGGTCGAGGTCAATGGCAGCGGTGCCCACCCGCTGTGGCAATGGCTCAAGCACGAAAAACGCGGCGTGCTGGGCTCGGAAGCGATCAAGTGGAATTTCACCAAGTTCCTGATCGGCCGCGACGGCAGTGTTTTGGAGCGCTATGCGCCAACCACCAAGCCGGAGGCGCTGGCGGCGGATATCGAGCGCGCGCTGGGCGCCTGAGATGTCAGGCTGCTGCCAAACCGTAGGAGCGCCCTGGGGCGCGATGAAGCGTTACTGGGAATGCTCCATCGCGCCCGGGTGCGCTCCTACGACGACACGACGTGCTCGCGCAGCAGCCAGATAAAACGCCGCACCGCGCGAGGTCTTCGCGTGGTTGCCTTACTTCTCGACGAACGCGCGCTCGAACACGTAATGCCCGGGGGTGCCGATGCGTGGCGAAGTTTCGAAACCCCGCGCGTCGAGCAGGGTGCGTAGGTCGGCCAGCATCTGCGGGCTGCCGCAGATCATGAAGCGGTCTTTGGCCGGATCCAGCGGCGGCAACCCCAGCGTCTGCTGCATGCGGCCGTCGGCCATCAGCTCGGTCAGGCGGCCCTGGTTGGCGAACGCCTCACGCGTGACTGCCGGGTAATACAGCAGCTTGTCGTGCAGGAGCTCGCCCAGGAATTCGTGCTGCGGCAGTTCGCGCTCGAAATAATCGCGGTAGGCCAGGTCTTTTTCGAAGCGCACGCCGTGGGTGAGGATCACCTTGTCGAAGCGTTCGTAGGTTTCCGGGTCCTTGATGATCGACAGCCACGGCGCCAAGCCGGTGCCGGTGCCCAGCAGGTACAGGTTGCGGCCCGGATGCAGGTCGCTGATCAGCAGCGTGCCGGTGGGCTTCTTGCCTACCAGGACCTTGTCGCCCGGCTGGATGTGCTGCAGGCGCGAGGTGAGCGGGCCGTCCTGCACCTTGATGCTGAAGAACTCCAGGTGTTCTTCCCAGTTGGCGCTGGCAATGGAGTAGGCGCGCAGCAGCGGCCGCGTCTCGGTCTCCAGGCCGATCATCACGAACTGACCATTCTCGAACCGGAAGCCGGCATCGCGCGTGGTGGTGAAGCTGAAGTAGGCGTCGGTCCAGTGGCGGACCTCAAGCACCGTTTCGGCGCCGAAAGCGGAAGACATGCCGTTTAGTGTCGTAGTGAAGAGTGCCCGCCAATTCTACCTCAAGCTGGCCAAATGAGATGAACTCTCATTTGGCCGGGAGTTGGGAATAGGGAATCGGGAATCGGTGCAGTGAGCGAGTGGGCCGAGCATGTTGGATCAGCACGCTCATTCCCTCTCAGCCGCGGGAAGCTGCGTCTGACCATTCCCGAATCCCCATTCCCGATTCCCGCCCCAATCACCGATACCCCGCCGCCTGCAGCTCAAACAACTCCGCATAGCGCCCGCCTTGTGCCATCAGTTCCGCGTGGGTCCCGCTTGCTTCGATGCGGCCATTAGCCAGTACCAGGATGCGGTCGGCCATGCGCACGCTGGAAAAACGGTGCGAGATCAGCACCGCGGTGCGGTTGTCGGACAATTCCTTGAAACGCTGGAACACTTCGAACTCGCTGCGCGCATCCAGTGCGGCGGTGGGCTCGTCCAGGATCATCAGCTGCGCATCGCGCATGTAGGCGCGCGCGATGGCGATCTTCTGCCACTGCCCGCCCGACAGGTCCACGCTGTTCTTGAAGCGCCGCCCCACCAGTTGGTTATAGCCATCGGGCAGGCTGTCGATCAGCTCGGTGGCCATCGCGCGTTGCGCGGCGGTGCGGATGCGATCGGTGTCGTCCATCGCATCCACCTGGCCCACGCCGATGTTCTCGCCAATGCTCAGGTGGTAGCGCACGAAATCTTGGAAGATCACGCCCAGGTTGGCGCGCACATCGTCCAGGTCGTAATCGCGCAGGTCGCGGCCATCGAGCAGGATGCGGCCTTCGTCCGGGTCGTACAGCCGCGCCAGCAGTTTCACCAAAGTCGTTTTGCCGGCGCCGTTTTCGCCGACCAGCGCCAGCACTTCGCCAGCGCGCAGCTCGAAATTCAGATGCCGCATCGTCCAGTGTTCGGCCTCCGGGTACCGGAAGCCCACGTCCTCGAACACGAAGCCCTGGCGGATCGGCCGCGGCACCGGCAGCGCGTTCGGGCGCGAGCGGATCTCCGGCACGATGTTGAAGAACGAATACAGATCGTCCAGATACAAGGCTTGCCCGGCGACCTGCGAAAACCCGATCAACAGGCCCTCCAGTAACTGGCGCAGGCGCAGGAAGCTGCCGGCGAGAAAGGTCAGATCGCCGATGCTGAAATCGCCGCGCACCGTGCGCCAGGCGATGTAGCCATAGGCCGCGTAATAGCCCAGCGTGCCCAGCGCCGCCAGCAGCGCGCCCCACAGCGCGCGCTTGCGTGCCAGCGCGCGATTGGCCTGGAAGAACTTGTCGGCCAGCCGGCGGTAGCGCGTAATCAGAAACCGGTGCAGGTTGAGGATCTTCACTTCCTTGGCGGTTTCGACGCTGGCACCGACCTGGCGCAGGTAGTCGAGCTGGCGGCGCTCCGGGGTCCACTGGAAGTTGAGCGAATAGCCCAGCGCATTGAAATGCGCCTCGCCGATGAAGGCCGGAATCAACGCAATGGCCAGCAGCACGATCAACCAGGGTGCATACACCAGCAGGCCAACCGCCAGGCTGGCCACGGTGATCGCATCCTGCACCTGGCCGAACAACTGGCTCATCAGGTTCATGCGGTTCATGGTCTGGCGGCGTGCGCGATCCAGCTTGTCCTGCCGGTCGGGGTCTTCGAAATCCTCCAGATCCAGCTGCGCAGCGTGTTCCATCAGCCGCACGCTGGCCGCGTTGTTGAACAACTCCGAGAGCAACGCATCGGCGTAACCGACCAGGCGGCCGAGCAGGTCCGAGCCGATCGCCAGCGCCAGTTCCAAAGCCAGCAACTCCAGCAGCCGGTTGAGCCGGCCGCTGGCCAATGCCTGGGTCAACGAATCGAATGCCGGCGGTTGGCCCACCAGGTGGATCGCCTCGTCGATGATCAGCTTGCCGATGTACAACGTGGCGATCGGCATCAACGCGCGTAGCACGCGCAAGCCGATGCTGCTGGCGCTCAACCAACGGCTGGTCTGCCAGATCTGGCGCAGGAAGGGCGGCAGGTTGCGCAGCGCATCGAAGCGCTCGCGCAGGGTGGGGCCGGTACGGGGGGCGGGCGCGCTGGCGCCGGGTCGGGATGCTGACATGGGCATAGTGTGCCGGGGGCCGCGTGCGCTGCGGGTGTTGGGGCGCCACAGCGGAGCAGGGCGGGCCGTACGTTGCCCGCCCGCGCCCGCGATCAGGTGCGGCGCCGCGAGCGCCCACACGTCCATGCGCGGCGCGATCGCCGCGTGCAACGCTGCCTTCTCCTGGCTGCGCCGGTCCGGCCGGCGGTTTGGACTAAAATGCCCGGATTGCCCCCGCCAGCCGTAGAGCCAGCCGTGACCTCGATCAAGCAGGAAGACCTCATCCAGTCCGTCGCCGATGCGCTGCAGTACATCAGCTACTACCACCCGGTCGACTACATCAAGAATCTGTCCGCCGCCTACGAGCGCGAAGAGTCGCCGGCCGCCAAGGACGCGATTGCGCAGATCCTGATCAACTCGCGCATGTGCGCCGAAGGCCACCGCCCGATCTGCCAGGACACCGGCATCGTCACCGTGTTCCTGGAAATCGGCATGAACGTGCGCTGGGACGACGCCACGATGGGCGTGGAAGACATGGTCAACGAGGGCGTGCGCCGCGCCTACAACCACCCGGACAACAAGCTGCGCGCCAGCGTGCTGGCCGACCCGGCCGGCAAGCGCGCCAACACGAAGGACAACACCCCGGCGGTGGTCAACACCAAGATCGTGCCGGGCGACCATCTTGAGGTGATCGTGGCGGCCAAGGGCGGCGGCTCGGAGGCCAAGAGCAAGTTCGCCATGCTCAATCCCTCCGATTCCATCGTCGATTGGGTGCTCAAGACCGTGCCGACCATGGGCGCCGGCTGGTGCCCGCCGGGCATGCTCGGCATCGGCATTGGCGGTACCGCCGAAAAGGCCATGTTGCTGGCCAAGGAAGCGCTGATGGAGCCGATCGACATCGTCGATCTGCAGGCCCGTGGCGCCTCCAATCGCGCCGAAGAATTGCGCCTGGAGCTGTACGAAAAGGTCAACGCGCTGGGCATCGGTGCCCAGGGTCTGGGCGGCCTGACCACGGTGCTCGACATCAAGGTCAAGGACTACCCGACCCACGCCGCCAACCTGCCGGTGGCGCTGATCCCGAACTGCGCGGCCACCCGCCATGCGCACTTCACCCTGGATGGCAGCGGCCCGGTGATGCTGGACCCGCCTTCGCTGGAAGACTGGCCCAAGCTCACCTACAACCCGACCAACGCGCGCCGGGTCAACCTGGACACCATCACCCGCGAAGAAGTGGCCAGCTTCAAGCCGGGCGAAGTGGTGCTGCTCAACGGCAAGCTGCTCACCGGCCGCGATGCCGCGCACAAGCGCATGATCGACATGCTCAACCGCGGCGAGACCCTGCCGGTCGACTTCACCAACCGCTTCATCTATTACGTTGGCCCGGTCGACCCGGTGCGCGACGAAGTCGTGGGCCCGGCCGGCCCGACCACCGCCACGCGCATGGACAAGTTCACCCGCCAGATGCTCGAACAAACCGGGCTGCTGGGCATGGTCGGCAAGTCCGAGCGTGGCGATGCGGCGATCGACGCCATCCGCGACAACAAGGCCGTGTACCTGATGGCGGTCGGCGGCTCGGCGTACCTGGTGTCCAAGGCGATCAAGGCCGCACGCGTGCTGGCCTTCGAAGACCTCGGCATGGAGGCGATCTACGAGTTCGAGGTCAAGGACATGCCGGTGACGGTGGCGGTGGATTCCACCGGCGAATCGGTGCACAAGACCGGCCCGCGGCTGTGGCAGTCGCGCATCGGCAAGATTCCGGTGGTGGTGGAATAAGCAAACCTGGAACGGCGACGCACACCCACTGCGTCGCCGTTTTCAGTTTGGGCACCGCGTATATCTGTTGTTCGCACGCGGTGTTTGTGCGC
Organism: Xanthomonas sp. fls2-241-TYG-148; assembly: GCF_030208815.1. NCBI lineage: Bacteria > Pseudomonadati > Pseudomonadota > Gammaproteobacteria > Lysobacterales > Lysobacteraceae > Xanthomonas > Xanthomonas sp. fls2-241-TYG-148. The sequence continues at coordinate 538,639 of NZ_JARVTE010000001.1, read as the reverse complement.
TGGAAAAGATGCCTGCATGCGTGTCTTACGTGGCAGGACGGCCCAACAGGAACGGGCTATGCTCGGGGTGCACATGCCAGCACCCTCAGGAGAACAGGAATGCTCCGCCTCATTTGCCTTGCCGTCTTGGTGTGCGCCAGCCTGCCGCTGGCAGCGCAGCAAAAGACCCAGCCCACCGCGCTGTTTCCTTCCGGCAACTACGCGCCGCAGCCCACCGCACCGGTGCCGTTTGCCGAGAAAAAGCCGCTCAAGCCCAGCGACACCGCGACGCGCTTTGACGGCCCCTCGGTGATGGAGCGCTGCATCGCGCAGTGCAACCGCAGCGCCGCGCAGTGCAACGCCGACCGGCCAAGCGAAAGCAATTGCCGCATGGCGGTTGCACCGCGCGGAAAGAGCTGCGACGCAACCCAGAATCCGGCGCAGCGGGCCAATTGCATGGCGCAGGTGTTCGATTGCACCCAGCAAAGCGATGCCAATCGCTGTGAACCGCACAAGCTTGCCTGTTTGCGTTCCTGTACCAACTAGTCCTGTCCCACCTAACGAGCGAGCCTGCATGACCACGACGCTGTACCACGCCCCCAGCACCGCCGCCCTGGTCGTGCACTGGATGTTGATCGAACTGCAGGTGCCGCACGTGCTGCATCCACTGGACTTCGACCGGCGCGAGCAGAAATCCCCCGCGTATCTCGCGCTCAACCCGGCCGGCGTGGTGCCGACCCTGGTGCTGGAGGGACAGGTGATGACCGAAGCGGCGGCCATCGTGCTGCACCTGGCCGACCTGCACCCGCAGGCGGGCTTGGCACCGCCGCCGGGGACGCCGGCACGCGCGGCGTACTACCAGTGGATGTTCTTCTGCGCCAACACCTTGCAGCCGGCGTATCGCGCCTGGTTCTACCCGGACGAGCCGGCCGGCGCTGAGCAGGTCGACGCTGCGCAAGCGCAGGCCCGGCAGAAACTGGAGGCGGCCTGGGCGCAGGTGGACGCGCACCTGCAGGCGCACGGCCCGTATCTGCTGGGCGACACGCTATCGGCGGTCGATTTCCTGCTGACCATGCTGATGCGCTGGTCGCGCAATATGCCCAAACCCACGGATACCTGGCCCGCCTTGCACGCGCATGCCCAGCGGATGAAGGCGCGGCCGGCATTCCAGGAGACCTACCGGCGCGAGGGCCTGACCGACTGGACCTGAACCGCGAACGCGCAGGCGAAGCGGTGTGTCGATAGTTGCAGTTGAGTCCGCTGGGTTATGCCTGCCCAGGTGTACGATCGCGAGACACACAGAGAACAGGGGCTCTACCATGTTGCAGTCCGTATCGCGTCGCAAACTGTTGCAATGCGCATGTTGCGCACCGGTGGCTGCTGCCGCTGCCTCATTGCCGTTCTCGCTGCGCGCTGCGCCCAGCAAGAAAACTGACCTCACCGCCGAACAGGCGCTGCAGGTGCTGCGTGACGGCAACAAGGCGTTCGTCGAGAACCGCCCCAAGAAGGTGATCTCCGACGGCAAGCGCCGACTGGAGCTTGCGCTTGGGCAGACCCCGTTCGTGATCCTGGTGTCGTGCTCGGATTCGCGCGTGCCGCCGGAGCTGCTGTTCGGCCGCGGCCTGGGCGAAATGTTCATCGTGCGCAATGCCGGCAACACGGTAGACACCACCGCCCTGGGCTCGATCGAATACGCAGTGAGCCAGCTCGGCGTGCCGTTGGTGGTGGTGATGGGGCATGAAAGCTGCGGCGCGGTGGCGGCGGCGGTGTCGGTGGTCGAGCAGAACGCGTTCTTCCCCGGCGCGATCGGCGCGATGATCGAACCCATCGTTCCGGCCGTGCTGACGGCAAAGAGCCAGGGCGGTGAAGACCTGCTGGCGGCATCGGTGAAGGCAAACGTCAAGCGCACCGTGGACCGCCTGCGTGGTGCGTCCGAGCCGGCACTTCTTGAACCGCTGCGTGGCGGTAGCTGCCGTGTGGTTGGCGCCTACTACACGCTCAAGGACGGCAAGGTCGATTTCTTCGACGTCTGAGGCGGTGGCAACACGCAGGTGTGCGGCGTTTTCTGCTCCTGCTGCTGCGCTGAAACATCTGAATTGAAAAAGCCGGCAGCGATGCCGGCTTTTTTCATGGCAACTGATTGTGCCGTCGCTGCTGCGACAACATCGGCCTCCAGGATTTACCGCCGGCGTTGACGGGCCTGCGTGCACCCATGCGGCCGACGCATCAGAACCATTCCAGCAACGACACGCCCACGCCCACATAGGTGGCCTTGTGGTTGTAGTCGATCAGGCTCTCGCCATAGCCGTCGAACACCTGCACGTGGCCGCGCAACAGGTTGGTGATCGGGAAGCCGTAATCCAGTTGCACCGAGCCGTGCGAGCGGTCGCCGCCACGCAGCGAATGCCGGGCAATCAAGGCGAATTCGTGGCCATCCTTGTTATAGACCAGGGTGGCGTCGCCGCGGCCCATGTAATCCTCGATGTCCGGATTATTGTCGTCGGCACGGTCTTCCTTGATACGGAACCACGGGCGCAAGGTCAGCGCCCAGTTCTCGCGATCCAGGCCGATGTTGAGGATCACCCGGTTCCAGGAACGCGACAGCGGGTCTTCGCGGCCGTTGGACATGTGATTGATGCTGATGCCGCTCATGCGGCCTTTCCAGCCGAAGATGCTGTAGTTGTTGCGAAACACCAGCATCGCTTCCGGCTCGTAATTGGTCTCGCGGAACGGGCGCGAGGCATCGGAGTTGTAGGCCTGCCAGCGCGAGCTCTGGGTATAGCCCATCCAGATATCGCCGTTGTCGCCGAACAGATCCTCAACCACCTTGGTCTTGAAGCTCAGCTGGAACTTCAGCTCGGCGCTGTCCAGTTGCTGCGGCGTGCTGACCGAGTTGGCCGGGTTCGGCGATTGCGGCGTGCGGTTGGTGTCGCTGGTCCAGAATGCCGGCAACAGATAGACCGGCTTGTAGCCGCGTAACTGGAAGGTGCCCAGCTTGGAATCCTTGGCCAGCTCCCAACGGCGATCCAGCAGCGAGCCGCGGCCGGCATTGGCGACCGCTTCTTCCTTCGGGTGGTCCTGGCCGTCGGCGCGGAAGAAATCGCCCACGCGGCTGATCTTGCGGGTGTCTTCCGATTTGGCGGCCTGCTTGGCCAACTGCGCGGCGGCATCTGCCTCCTGCACGGCCTGCGGGGTATATCCCAGCGCCTGGTCGTAGCACGCCAGACGCGCGGCATCCGAAGTCACGGAGGTACAGGCCTGCGGCGATGCCGGCTGCGGAGCGATTTCCTGCCCATGCGCCAACGGCGCAGCGGCCAGGGCGATCAGCATTAGGGGACGGGTACGGTGCTTGGACATGGGTGCTGGCCGAGGTGGAGGCGCCACACAGGCGCAGAAGGACGCAGGATAACGGTCGCGTCTGCATAAGCCATGTGTACACGGCGGCATAACAAGTCGGACGCGACCGCGGCCGCGGAGCTGCCGATGAAGCACGCGCCGTCGCCGGCCCGCGGTTGTTGTCGCCTCAGAAAAACCAGGCGATCGCGAACACGCCCAGCATGCACATGCCCAGCGCCAGCTTGGTGGCAGTGCCGAAGACGATGCCCAGCCAGGTGCCGATCCCCACCTTGGTAGCCTGGCCGGTCTTGCGGGTCTGCCAATACTCGCCGATCCACGCGCCAGCGAAGGGACCCACGAACAGCCCGATCGGCATGAAGAAGATTCCGGCAATGGCGCCGATCACCGAGCCCCACAGCGCGAGCTTGCTGGCGCCGACCCGCTGCGCGCCGTACACCGTGGCCAGGAAGTCGATCAGGAAGGACAGCGCCGTCATGACGCCCAGCACCACCAGCGCAACCCATCCCACATGCGCGAAGCCGTCCGCCCAGGCCGCCAGCAACAGGCCGGCAAACACCAGTGGCAACCCGGGCAAGGCCGGCAGGATCACCCCGGCAAGCCCGACCAGGACCAGCACGCCGGCCAGAATGTAGTAGACGACGGTGGTGTCCATGATGGTCTAGAAATGTCCTATTTCAGGGTTGACAAAAATGCGCAAGGGGTGCTTGAAATTTCGTTTTGTGCGGGTTAAGTTGCAGCCGCAGCTGTTTGCCGGGGTCACAGTGAATCGTGGCCTGATGCGGTAGATCGACCGATCCGCTACATCCTTGTACCTCGCTTCCTCCTTGCAACCAGCCACCGCCGCCAATTCCATACACAGTGTCGTAGGGAGTCAGTCGAGATGTCCAACATCGAACGCGAAAATGGTGTCGTGAAGTGGTTCAACGATGCCAAGGGCTTCGGCTTCATCAGCCGCGAAAATGGCGAGGATGTGTTCGTGCATTTCCGCGCGATCCAGATCCAGGGCTTCAAGAGCCTCAAGGAAGGCCAGAAAGTCAGCTTCACCGTCGTGCAAGGCCAGAAGGGCCTGCAGGCCGACGCGGTGCAGGTGGTCTGAGCACAGGCATTGCGCAGACGGCAGAAAGGCCCGTTGCCGGGCCTTTCTGCTCAGGACGGCGTTAAGCGGCGTGCGCTTAGCGCAGCACGACCTTGCCGTTGACCACGCGCACATAGGCGTTTTCGCGCACGCCGGCCAGGTCGCGCTGGTTGACCATGATCACGCGGCCATCGTCCATGCGCACCTGCACGTCGTAGCTCTCGCTGGTGACGTTGTTCTGGATCGCGTTGCCCGCCAGGGCGCCCGCAGCGGCACCGGCAACGGCAGACACGTTCTTGTTGCCCTTGCTGCCACCGGTCTCCTTGGAGATCTGACGGCCAGCGACCGCGCCGACAATGCCGCCGAGTACCGCGCCGGTGCCGGTCGGAGCGCTGCGGGTGGGGCCAACCTCATCGATGCGGGTGACGATGCCGCAATCCACGCAGCGGTTCTGCTGCGAGTAGCCGCCCTGGTCGTAGCCGCGGTCGCCGCGATAGCTGCCGTACTGGGGCTGGGAGGTGGCACAGCCGACCAGGGTTGCGGTGGCGGCCAGGCCAATGACGAGCAGTCGGGTCTTCATGAGGTCTCTCCAGGAATTCGGTAGGCGGTCGGGGCCGCGGCGACGTCATCCTGTGATGGTCCAGGTGAACGGCCTGCCAACTGGATCACTCCAGGCTTAACGAAACCCGAGCGAGGCCTTCATCGAAAGTCACGGTGGCAGGCCTCACAGGCCTCGGAAATCTGCGCTCGCGCCTGTGTCAGCGCAGTGCAATCAAGGTTCGGCGCGTGCAGTGGCGCAGCGATCGCAGCGCGCAGTGCCTGCGCGTGTTCTTCAAAGCGCCGGTCTTCGCCCAGGTCGCCGAACACCGGCTCCAGGTCAGTGGCCAGCAGCTGCAGCGTCTGCAGCCGCGCGTGTTGTCTGGCGGGTTCACAGCTGCCGCTGGATGGGCCGGGCAGGGCGCGCAGTTGATGGTCCATGACCTGCATCAGGCTGTCCGGCACCGGGTCGCGCCGTGCCTGCAGCGTGCGCGCCACCATCACCGTGCAGACCAGGCCGATCAGTACGCCCAGCACGAGAACGAACACATAGCGTGTCGCATGGGATTGCGCGGGAGGCGGTGCGGACATGGCTGCTCCAGGTGAGCGCGCCTTGGATGGGGCGCGTAAAATAGGCCGATGAAAGCACAATGGCGTGAACGCTTTGCCGGTATCGACCGGCTGTACGGAGTTGGCACGGTGGAGCGGCTGGCCGAGTGCCGGGTCGCGGTGGTGGGCATGGGCGGGGTGGGCTCGTGGGTGGTGGAGGCGCTGGCCCGCACCGGCGTGGGCCATCTGCGGCTGATCGATGCCGACGATCTATGTGTGTCGAACACCAACCGGCAGCTCCCGGCGCTGGCCGGCCAGTACGGGCGCAACAAGGCGCGCGCAATGGCCGAGCGCTGCGTGGCAATCAATCCGGAGATCGATGCCGATGCGGTGGAGTCATTTCTCACCGCCGGCAATATCGAGAGCCTGCTGGGCGAGGGCTTCGATCTGGTGATCGATGCCTGCGACAGTTTTCGCGTGAAAGTCGAAACCATCGCCTGGTGCCGGCGTCGCAAGCTGCCGCTGCTGACCGTGGGCGCGGCGGGCGGGCGCACCGATCCGACCCTGGTGCGTGTACGCGATGTCTCGCGCACCGAGCACGACGCGATGCTGGCACTGATCCGCAAGAAGTTGCGCAGCGACTTCAACTTTCCGAAAAGCGCCAAGCGCTACTTCGGCGTGCCGGCGGTGTATTCGCTGGAGAACGTGAAATACCCGCAAGCCGATGGCAGCGTCTGTGGCATTCGTCCGCAACTGGGCGCCGATGCCGCGCTCAAGCTGGACTGCGGTGCCGGGCTGGGCGCGGCCACCCACATCACCGGCACGTTCGCCTTCGTCGCGGTCGGCAAGGCGCTGGAGATGTTGCTCAAGCCCAAGAGCGCGACAGCGTTGCCTGCCGCAGCGGATGCGGCGGCGTCGTAGCGTCTGGCCGCTGGTCTGCCAGTGATGGCGTGCTACTGCACGTCGTCAAGCCGGCAAGCCAAACAGCCGCCGCGCATTGGCGCTGGTCTGCGTCGCGATCGCTTCGGCCGGCTCGCCGCGCAGCTGCGCGATGCAGTCCAGCACGGTGCGCAGACGCGCCGGTTCGTTGCGTTGCCCGCGAATCTCTGCGTCCGGTTGGTCGGGCGCATCGGTTTCCAGCAGCAGATGCTGTAGCGGCATCTGCGCGGCCAAGCCGCGCAGGCGATTGGCGCGCGGATAGGTGACCGGCCCGCCAAGGCCGATCATGAAGTCCAGCTTCCACAATTGCTGCGCCTGTTCCGGGCTGCCGGCAAAGCTGTGCACCACGCCGCGGATGCCGCCTACCGCCTTGATGCGCGCAATGACCTCCTCGACGGCGCGGCGCGCATGCACGATCAGCGGCAGATCGAAGCGCTTGGCGAGCTGTAGCTGGCCATCGAAGTAGTGCCGCTGGGCCTGCGCATCCAGGCCATCGAGAAAGAAATCCAGGCCGCATTCGCCGATGGCGCACGGGCGCTCGCGCGCAATCCACTCGGCCAGCAATTCCAGATGTTCGGGGCGGTGCTGGTCCAGAAAGATCGGGTGCAGCCCGTACGCGGGATGCAGGCCCGGCGCCAGCGCGCAGGCTTCACGCAGGCCCGGCCAGCTGGCGGCGGTGATCGCCGGCACCACCTGCTGCATGACGCCGGCGGCCTGTGCCCGCGCAATCACCGTGGCGCGGTCGGCGTCGAACTCGCCTGCGTCCAGATGGCAGTGGCTGTCGATCAAGGGCATCAGTCGCGCCGCACCGGCGCAGGCAGCGGTGCCTTGCGCGTCTTCCAGTTGGCAAGCAACAACGTACTCAGGCCGAACAGCAGTTCGTCCAGGAACGGAATGGGATCAGGCACCACCATGTCGACCAGGAACAGGGCGGCCGCCAGCTTGAACAAAGTGGGATATCGCAGCTTGCTGGCCCAGTCCAGGGCGCGTGAAGTCAGTGGATTACGCATGCGCAGGCTCCTGCTGTTAGCGATGCATGAAGTAACCGCTAGCTGAACTTAACTGCGGCATTCATGAGCGAGGGCGTTTTTGTTCAGGGTTCCCGTGCTGGAATCACGCCGTCAACAACGCGGCGTGTCCGCACGGAGCTGGTCATGAAGAGCAATACGACAACTATACTGGTCGCTGCTGGAGCGTTGCTGGTCGGAGGCGTGGCCACGGCTGCCTTCATGAATAACCGCCCGTCCTCGGGTGATTTCGTCGCCAACGGCGAGCCCGCACCGCGCGGCCTGGAATATGCCGATGTGGTGAAGGTTGCGCCGATCACCGAGCGCGAGCCGCAGTACGCGCAGGTCATCAACAGCAACGCCATTCGCGAAACCACCACCAGCTCCTCGCCGCGCGAAGTCTGCCGCGACGTGGTGGTGCAGGAGCGCCTGCCCGAGCGTGACGGTAACGTCGGCGGCACGGTGGCCGGTGCCGTGATCGGCGGTCTGCTGGGTAACCAGGTGGGCGGCGGCAACGGCCGCAAGCTTGCCACCGTGGCCGGTGCAGTGGGTGGCGGCATGGTCGGCAACCGCGTCGATCGCAATCACGTCGGTGGCCGTGTGGTCGACCGCACCGAGCGCCAGTGCCATACCGAAAATGCCAACTCGCAGTCCTCGCGCGTGGTCGGCTATGACGTGACCTACCGCAATCAGGATGGCACCACCGCCACCATGCGCATGGACAGCAAGCCGGGCGAGCGCATTTCGCTGGGCGATGCCGACAACGTGGTGGGCTACGACGTGACCTACCGCTATGACGGTTTCGAGAAGACCGTGCGCATGAACGACAAGCCGGCCAGCGAGCGCTTGCCGGTGGTGGATGGTCAGCTGGTGACGCAGACCGCGTCGGCCGTGGACCGCCCGAGCAGCAGCACCCGCCAGTAAGCGCCAACGCGCACCAGCAGTTGGGTGCGCAGTAGAGAGAAGAGCCGGCATTGCCGGCTCTTCTCGTTTGTGCGGACGCCGCGGCGCTGCCCGCACACAGCGCTCGCGTATGGATGGCCGCCTGTGGACGGCGCAACTGGCAGATAATCGCCGCATCCCACCTGGAGGCGCGCAATGCCGGTACGGCCTGATGACTTGTTCGACGTGCGTGCGCAGCTGAGCGATGACGAACGCACGGTGCAGGATGCGGTGGCACGTTTCACCGATGCGCGGGTGCTGCCCGGCATCGGCGAGGCCTTCGATGCCGCGCGCTTCCCGCGTGAGCTGGTGCCCGAGTTGGCAGCGCTGGGCTTGCTGGGTGCCAGCCTGCCAGTGAGCGAGGGCGGCGCCGGCCTGGGCGCGGTGGCGTACGGGCTGATCTGCCAGGAGCTGGAGCGCGGCGATAGCGGCCTGCGTAGCTTTGTCAGCGTGCAATCGTCGCTGTGCATGTACCCCATCCATGCCTATGGCAGCGACGCACAACGGCGCCAGTGGCTGCCGGAGATGGCCGCCGGCCGGGTGATCGGCTGTTTCGGCTTGAGCGAGGCGCAAGGCGGTTCGGACCCGGCGGCGATGACCACGCGCGCGGTGCGCGACGGTGACGGTTGGCGGCTCCGTGGCGCCAAGATGTGGATCACCAACGGCAGCATCGCGGATCTGGCAATCATCTGGGCGCATACCGACGACGGCGTGCGCGGCTTTTTGGTGGACACCCGCAGCGAGGGTTTCCGTGCGCAGGACATCGGCCACAAGATGAGCCTGCGCGCCTCGGTCACCTCGGCGGTGTTCCTGGACGATGTCTTCGTGCACGAGCAGCAACGCTTGCCGGATGCGCTGGGATTGAAGGCGCCGCTGGGCTGCCTGAGCCAGGCGCGCTTCGGCATCGCCTGGGGCGCCATCGGGGCGGCGGTCGCCTGCCTACGCGAGGCGCTGGCCTACAGCGGCGAACGCATTCTGTTCGGTCGGCCCCTGGCGGCCACGCAAAGCGCGCAGATCAAGCTGGCCGACATGGCGCGCCGGATCGCCACCGCGCAACTGCTGGCGCTGCAACTGGGGCGACTGAAGGAGGCCGGCACGCTGCGCCCGGAACAGATCTCGCTGGCGAAGTGGAATAATTGCCGCATGGCACTGGATGTGGCGCGCGAGTGCCGCGACCTGCTTGGGGCGGCGGGGATCACCACCGAGCACGTGGCGATCCGGCATGCGCTGAATCTGGAATCGGTGATTACCTACGAGGGCACCGAAACCGTGCATCAACTGGTGGTAGGACGGGCCCTGACCGGGCTCAATGCGTTCTGACGAGGAGTGGGTGCTTGATCGGCAAGGATGTGATGCAGCGCCTGCGTGGCGTGTGGTGGGGAGTGTGGGGGTGCCTGGCCGTCGTTGCGGTGCTGGCGGTGCCGGCCGCGCAGGCCAGTGATGCGCCGCGTATGGCGCCCGCGCCGGCGTGGGTGGTGGCCGACGCCGTGCCGGACAAGGTGGCCGGCACCAGCGGCTTGCGCTATGAACTGGTGTCCGACCAGATCGATCTGACCGGCCGCGCGCCGCAGGCGTACCGGCGGCTGAGCTACAGCGTGCGGCGCGAAAAAGACCTGGAGGAGGCCGGGCAGATCTCCATCGACTACCAGCCGCAGTACCAGCAACTGGTGCTCAACAGCCTGGAGGTCTGGCGCGACGGTCGCCGGATCGACATGCGCACGCAGGCGCATTACGCGCGGCTGCGCCGCGAGAGCGGCTTGGAGGAAGGGCTGATCGATGGCGCAGTGACGCTGTCGATCACCGTGCCGGACCTGCGCGTGGGTGACCGTGTCGACTACGGCGTGACCCTCACCGGCAGTAACCCGGTGTTTGGTCAGGGCTATTACGACGTCTTCGATGCGCGCTACGGCGTGCCCTTGGGCGAGCGCCGGGTGCGCGTGCGCTATCCCTCCACGTTGTCGTTGCAATGGAAGATCGCCGCGCCGGGCTTCAGCCGGCATGTCAGCAGTGCCGACGGGGTGACCACGCTGGAGATTGCCGCGAGCAATATTGCCGCGGTGCAGCCGGAGAAAGATGCCCCCGACGATGTCGACCCCTATGGCGTGATCGAAGTGTCGACCGCCGGCAGCTGGGGCGCGGTGGCGGCATGGGCGCTGCAGCTGTACCCGCACGCGTTCAAGGATGCGCAGGTGGCCGCCGCCATGGTGCAGAGCCTGCAGCTGCGCAACACCGATCCTCAGGGCGCGCTGCTGCGCGCAGTGGCCTTCGTGCAGGGCGAGATCCGCTATGTGGGCCTGGACATGGGCGAGAACTCGCACGCCCCGCATGCGCCGGAGGTGACGCTGCGTAACCGCTACGGCGACTGCAAGGACAAGGCCACGCTGCTGATCGCGCTGCTGCAGCTTGCCGGCATCCGCGCCGAGCCGGTGCTGGTGCACAGCGAGCGCGGGCATGGTCTGGAAAACCGCCTGCCAAGCCCGTATGCCTTCGATCATGTGGTGGTGCGCGCGCATCTGCCGCAGGGCGAGGTATGGGTGGATGCCACGCGCGACCGCGAGCAAGGTCCACTGGCGCAGCGCCGCCCACTGCCGTTCGTGCGCGGCTTGCCGGTGCTTGCCGGGCAGACCGAGCTGGTCGCGGTGCCCGCGCCGCGGCCGACGGTGCCGCAGGTCGAGGTGGAAGAAGACATCCATATCGCTATGGGGGATTCGCCGCGCGTGGCGACCTTCAGCGTGGCCACGGTGTATCGCCAGGGCTACGGCGATCCGGTCGCGGCGCGGTTCGACGCCGACGGTGCCGAGGCGGTGGGCGAACGCTATCTGGAGTACATGCAGCAGTACTACACCGCGCTGACCCAGGAGGAGGAGCCGACGCTCACCCAGCCGGACGATCGCTCGCAGGCGCGCACCAACGAGTCCTACCGGCTTGAATGGGCCAAGGACGAAGGCGACGAGGTCGGCTTCCCGCTGTTTCAGCTCAGCGACTGGATGGACACGCTGCCAAGCGCCGCGCGAAAAAGCCCGCTGGCCCTGGAAGGCCCGCGGCTGGCGCGCCAGACCGTGCGTGTGCATGTGACGCCTGCAATCTCGGTAAAGGCGCAGCGCGATGAGGTAACCAACCCGTGGTTCCGCTTCTCGCGCACCGTGGCCATGCGAGATGGCACCTTGGAGATCGTCGGCGAGTGGCAGCGGTTGTCCGACCGCATTCCCCCGAACGGCATCAAGCGTGCGGCGGCCGACATGGAGCGTGCGCGCGACCTGCTGTATTTCAACCACGATCTGGCAACGCCGGCGCCGCGCGCGCCAACCAACTGGCGCGCACTGCTGCAGCCGATGGCAGCGCTGGGGGCGTTGATCGTGCTGCTGTTGGGGTGCGTGGTGTGGTGGCGCCTCGGTGGACTGGGCGGAATGCTGTTCGACCCGTATGCCGTTGCGCAACGCATGCCGCAGCAGCCAGGCCTGCGCTGGAGCGCGTGGATCACCGCAGCGGTCTCTGCGACATTGATGGCCTGGATGCTGTTGCAGAGCTGGCCACTGTGGGCGCGGCTGGCAGGCGGCATCGGCGTCTATGCGCTGGCCGTGCTCGGTGGCGTGTTGCTGAAGCCGGTGTTGCGCTGGATGGGCAGCACCGCGTCGCTGGGCCGCGTGCTGCCGGCCGCCTTGGGCAGCGCCTTGCCGTGGCTGGTCTGCCTGCTGGCCGGGCTGGTGGCGCTCGCTGGCGATGTCACGTTGCTGCGGACCGGCGCGCGCAACGGGGCGGAACTGGCGCAACTGGCGATGTACGTGTTCGTGCTGCTGCTGGGTGCGCTGTGGTGGGCGATTGCCGCGCTGCAGGCCGTGGCCGGCGCGGCGCACTGCAGGCGCGCCCGTGCGTTCGGGGCGCTGGCCTTGACTGCGTCGCTGCTGGGCATGCTGGTCGCGGTGATTGGTGTGCCGCTCGCGTTATGGGTGATGCGCTGATCGGCGTGCGGTCTGCAAGGCGTTGATGGATCCAGCCGATACAACGCCGCAATGACGGCAGGGCGCCCGCTGCAGGCCATCTACTTCGCTGCGGGCGGCAGTAGGCAGGTGGATGACCGGCAGATGTGCCCTGCCGCGTGCGCCCGCGGCAGGGCTTTGCAAAGCCGCGAAGGGCTGTGACACTGCCAGCCCCTCGTTGCTGCCGCGGAGTCAGCGTGACCTCGACCGTGCGTCCCCCCCTGACCGTGCATGGCATGTCCAGCTCGGGCAACTGCTACAAGGTGCGTCTGCTGCTGGAGCAGCTCGGCAGCCGCTACCACTGGGTCGAGGTCGATAGCGCTTCCGGCGAGACCCGCACGCCCGAATATCTGGCCAAAAATCCCAACGGCAAGGTGCCGATGGTGGAACGCGACGACGGCCGCGTGCTGACCGAATCCAACGCCATCCTGTTCTGGCTGGCCGAAGGCACCCCGTACCTGCCCACCGACACCTGGCAACGCGCGCAGGCGCTGAGCTGGATGTTCTTCGAGCAGTACAGCCACGAGCCCTATGTGGCGGTAGCGCGCTTCATCAGCCTGTGGACGCCGCGCGATGCCGCACGCCGTGCCGAGCTGCCGCAGCTGCGCGCGCGTGGCGAGCAGGCGCTGGGGGTGATGGAACAGCACCTGCGCCAGCACGCCTGGTTCACCGGCGCCGACTACGGCATCGCGGACATCGCGTTGTTCGCCTATACCCATTGCGCCGAAGACGGCGGCTTCGATCTGGAGCGTTGGCCGGCGATTGACGGCTGGTTGCAGCGTGTGCGCGCGCTGCCGGGCTTCGTGGCGATGCCTGCGCCGGTGAGCGCATGAGCGGCCGGCAGGAGCACTGACGATGTGTGGATTGGCAGGACTGTTGCTGGCAACACCGCGCATGCACGGCGAGCAGCTGGAAGCATTGGTGCGGCCGATGGGCGGCGCCCTGCGCCACCGTGGCCCCGACGATGCCGGCACCTGGTGCGATGCACAGGCCGGCGTTGCGCTGGCCCATCAGCGCCTGAGCATCCTGGATCTCTCTCCGCTCGGCCATCAGCCGATGCGCTCGGCCGACAGCCGCTACGTGCTGGTCTACAACGGCGAGATCTACAATTTCGCGCAGTTGCGCGCGGCGCTGGCGGCGCTCGGGCACCGCTTCCGCGGGCATTCGGACACCGAAGTGCTGCTGGCCGCAGTGGTGGAGTGGGGCCTGGACGACACCCTGGCGCGCTGCAACGGCATGTTCGCGCTGGCGCTGTGGGACGAACGCGACCATTGCCTGTCGCTGGCCCGTGACCGCGTGGGCAAGAAGCCCCTTTACTACGGCTGGGCCGGTGACACGCTGGTGTTCGGCTCCGAGCTCAAGGCGCTGTGGCAGCACCCGGATTTCGACAACGGCGTGGACCGCGATGCACTCACCCTGCTGTTGCGGCTGGGCTATATCCCGGCGCCGGCCTGCATCCACGAACGTACCTTCAAGCTGATGCCCGGGCGGGTACTGCGGCTGGACGCCCAAGCGGTGGCCGCCGGCGCCGCCGCACACCGGCCCGACCAGGCCCAGCAACCGTTCTGGAATGCACGCGAGGCCATGCAGCGTGCGCTGGCCGCGCCATTCACCGGCACCGATGCCCAGGCCGAAGAGCAACTCGATAGCGTGCTGCGCGATGCAGTGGCGCTGCGCATGGTGGCCGACGTGCCGGTGGGCGTGTTCCTGTCCGGCGGGACCGATTCGTCGATCGTCACCGCGATGATGCAGGCGCAGAGCGACCAGCCGGTGCACACCTTCAGCATCGGCTTTGAGGGCTCGCACCACGACGAAGCCCCGCTGGCGCGCGAAGTGGCCACGCACCTGCACACCGATCACACCGAGCTGTATGTCAGCGGCGCCGATGCGCTGGCGGTGGTGCCGAGCTTGCCGGACATGTTCGACGAACCGTTCGCCGACGCCTCGCAGGTGCCCACCGCGCTGGTGGCGCGGTTGGCGCGCGGTGGCGTCACCGTGGCGCTGTCCGGCGATGGCGGCGACGAGCTGTTCTTCGGGTATGGGCGCTACCAGCGCGCGCTGCGCAACTGGCGCATGCACGGGCTGGTACCGGCGCCGCTGCGGCGGCTGATGGCGGTGGCAGCGCGCAAGAGCGGCGAAGCCTCACGCACCGGCGGGCTGGCGGCACTGGTGGCCGAAGCGGGCGCGCGCGGCATCGGCGACATCTACCGCAACCGCATCTCACGCTGGCGCGACCCGGCCGCGGTGGTGCTGGGTGCGACCGAGCCAGACAGTTTCTACAGCCTGGCCGATCCGCTGCACGGCTCGGGCACGCCGGCCGACGCAATGATGCTGGCCGACTTCGCTGCGTATCTGCCGGACGATCTGCTGTGCAAGGTCGACCGCACCACCATGGCGGTGGGGCTGGAGGCGCGCGCGCCGCTGCTGGACTGGCGCGTGGCCGAGTTCGCTTGGTCGCTGCCGCTGTCGCTCAAGTACCGCGACGGGGTCAGTAAATACCTGCTCAAGCGCGTGCTGTGCCGCTATCTGCCCGAGCCGATGGTCTACCGCGGCAAGCGTGGCTTCGGTGCGCCGGTGAGTGCGTGGCTGCGCGGCGACCTGCACGGCTGGGCCGACGATCTGCTGGCACACGGCACGCTGCAGCGCGAAGGCGTGTTCGCTGCCGATACCGTGGCCGGGCTGTGGCGCGACTTCAATGGCGGCGAGCGCAAGTGGCACACCCACCTGTGGACGGTGCTGATGTTCCAGGCCTGGCAGGACCACTGGCGCGCGCAGCGGGCCGCCATCGTCCGGTCGTAGCGCGGGCGGCGCTTCACCGGGTGTGCGCGCCACGCTGCCTACAGTGGGGCGCTGGTTCCCACGGAGCGTTCCCCATGAGCAAGTACACCATTGCGGTATTGGTCGGCAGCCTGCGCGCGCAGTCCTACAACCGTCAGCTGGCCCAGGCGCTGGCGCAACTGGCCGGCGACAAGGCCACGTTCGAGTTCCTGGAGATCGGCGACCTGCCGCTGTACAACCAGGACCGCGACAGCGATTATCCAGCCGAAGGCACCCGCCTCAAGCAGCAATTACGCGCGGCCGATGCGGTGCTGTTCGTGACCCCGGAATACAACCGTTCGATCCCCGGCGTGCTCAAGAACGCCATCGATACCGCCTCGCGGCCATATGGCGACAGCGCCTTCGCCGGCAAGCCGGCCGCCATCGCCGGGATCTCGGTCGGCGCCATCGGCACCGCGCTGGCGCAGCAGCATCTGCGTGGTGTGCTGGCCTACCTGGATATGCACGTGCTCGGCCAGCCGGAGATCTATCTGCAGTACAAGGATGGCCTGTTCGGCGCCGACGACCAGATTGCCGATGCCGACAGCCGCAAGTTCCTGCAGGGATTTGTCGACAGCTTCCTGGCCTGGATCGCACACCACACACGCTGAGCGCGCGGGCCAGGCCGGCATGCCCGCAGGCTAGACGGGGCAGGGCATCGCGGGCAGTGAGACCGCACCGGCGTAGGCTGTGGTGCACTGGCTATGCACCAGTTATCCACAGAGTTGTGCATGGTCCTCGCCGCCGGCGATGACTATGCTTCCTGCCCCCGTCTCCCTCGCGTCAGGCTGTCCGTCCATGTCCGCTCGTCCCGGCTTCCGTTCCAACCGCAATCGCGACCGCGATCGTGATGACTACGATCGTCCGGAGCCGCGCCTGGACCAGTTGCGGGTTCCACCCCATTCGGTGGAAGCCGAGCAGGCGGTGCTGGGCGGCCTGATGCTGGCGCCGGATGCATTCGACAAGGTCAACGACCAGCTCACCGAGAACGACTTCTACCGGCGCGACCATCGGCTGATCTACCGCGCCATCCGCGAGCTCTCCGAGAAGGATCGCCCGTTCGATGCGGTCACGCTGGGCGAGTGGTTCGAGTCGCAGGGCAAGCTGGAGCAGGTGGGCGACGGCGCCTATCTGATCGAGCTGGCCAGCACCACGCCGTCGGCGGCCAACATCGCCGCCTACGCGGAAATCGTGCGCGACAAGGCGGTGTTGCGGCAGCTGATCGAAGTGGGCACCAACATCGTCAACGATGGCTTCCAGCCGGAAGGCCGCGAGAGCGTCGAGCTGCTGGCGTCGGCGGAAAAAGCGGTGTTCAAGATCGCCGAAGCCGGCGCGCGTGGGCGGACCGACTTCGTGGCGATGCCGGGCGCCTTGAAGGACGCGTTCGAAGAGCTGCGCAACCGCTTCGAAAACGGCGGCAACATCACCGGCCTGCCGACCGGCTACACCGATTTCGATGCGATGACCGCCGGCCTGCAGCCGACCGACCTGATCATCCTGGCCGCGCGTCCGGCGATGGGTAAGACCACGCTGGCGTTGAATATTGCCGAATACGCCGCGATCAAGTCCAAGAAGGGCGTGGCAGTGTTTTCGATGGAAATGTCGGCGTCGCAGCTGGCGATGCGCTTGATCTCCTCCAACGGCCGCATCAATGCGCAACGCCTGCGCACCGGTGCGCTGGAAGACGAGGATTGGGCGCGCGTCACCGGCGCGATCAAGATGTTGAAGGAAACCAAGATCTTCATCGACGACACGCCCGGCGTGTCGCCGGAAGTGCTGCGTTCCAAGTGCCGCCGGCTCAAGCGCGAACACGACCTGGGCCTGATCGTCATCGACTACCTGCAGCTGATGTCGGTGCCGGGCAATAGCGAAAACCGCGCGACCGAAATTTCGGAAATTTCGCGTGGGCTCAAGGGCCTGGCCAAGGAACTCAACGTGCCGGTGATTGCGTTGTCGCAGCTCAATCGCTCGCTGGAAACGCGGACCGACAAGCGCCCGGTAATGGCCGATTTGCGCGAATCCGGCGCAATCGAGCAGGACGCGGACATGATCGTGTTCATCTACCGCGACGACTACTACAACAAGGAAAACTCGCCCGACAAGGGCCTGGCCGAGATCATCATCGGCAAGCACCGTGGCGGCCCGACCGGCTCGTGCAAGCTCAAGTTCTTCGGCGAATACACGCGCTTTGACAATCTGGCGCACGATTCGGTGGGTAGCTTCGAGTAAGCCGCTGGCAACCCGTGGCGTCTTGACCTCAGGGATGGCGGTCGATGAGGAATGCGGGGGGTGGTGCCCGGCACCGCATGTGTCAGCAGCGATGCCTGGGCGCCATGCGCGCGGAGCTGCACCAGCGCGCGCAACGCTGGCAGGGCATGACGCGCAGCGATTGCCGTGGCACGTCGCGGCACAGCCGATGCGCCAGCGAACGCTTCGCATGGACCCCGCGGCTGGCATCGCGCCATCGTTGCAGTCGCTGGCTTATGCTGCGCGGCCTCACCTGCCGCTGCCGAGTCCGCATGTCTTACGCCATCGTCTGGTTCCGTCGCGATCTGCGTCTGGAGGACAACCCCGCCTTGCGCGCCGCGCTCGATGCCGGGCACGACCCGATTCCGCTCTACATCGATGCCCCGCACGAAGAAGGTCAATGGGCGCCGGGCGCGGCATCGCGTGCGTGGCGGCATCGCAGTCTCGCCGCACTGGATGCCTCCTTGCGCGCGCACGGCAGCGCGTTGCTGATTCGGCAGGGCGACAGCGCGCAGGTGCTCGACGCAGTGATCGCGCAGACCGGGGCGGTGGCGGTGTACTGGAACCGCAAATATGAGCCGGCCACCCAGCCACGCGATGCGCAGATCAAGCGCAGCCTGCGCGAGCGTGGGCTGGAGGTGCAAAGCTGCAACGCCGCGCTGTTGTTCGAACCATGGACCCTGGCCACCCAGCAGGGCGGGCCGTACAAGGTGTTTACGCCGTTCTGGCGGAATGCACTCACCCAGCTGCGCTTGCCCGATGCCATGCCCGCGCCGCGCAGCCTGCCGCCGTTGCCCGCGTCGCTGGACGGTGTGCACGTCGATGCGCTGAACCTGCTGCCCACGCCGGCATGGGATCAGGGCTTCTGGGAACACTGGCAGCCGGGCGAAGCCGGTGCGCACGAGATGCTGGAGATCTTTGTCGACGGCGCGCTGTCGGGTTACCGCGAAAATCGCGACCGCCCCGACCGCGTTGGCACCTCGCAGTTGTCGCCGCATCTGCATTTTGGCGAGATCGCGCCCTGGCGCATTGCCAGCACCTTGGAGGCGCAGCGCAGCGCGCGCAATGGCGCGGAAATCGACGGCTATATTCGCCAGTTGGGATGGCGCGATTTTGCGTACCACCTGCTGCATCACTTCCCGGACACCACCACGCAAAACCTCAACCCGCGCTTTGCCAGCTTCGACTGGGCCACGGTGGATCCGGTCACGCTGGACGCATGGCAGCGCGGGCGCACCGGCATCCCGATCGTCGATGCGGGGCTGCGGCAGCTGTGGCACACCGGCTGGATGCATAACCGCGTGCGCATGATCGTGGCGAGCCTGTTGTGCAAGCATCTGCGCGTGCATTGGCTGGAGGGCGCGCGCTGGTTCTGGGACACCTTGGTGGATGCGGACCTGGCTAACAACACGATGGGCTGGCAGTGGGTGGCCGGCACTGGCGCCGATGCTGCGCCGTATTTCCGCGTGTTCAATCCGGTGACGCAGGCCGAGAAATTCGACCCGCAAGCCACCTACATCACGCGCTGGATTCCCGAGCTGGCGGCATTGCCGGTGAAAGAGCGCTTTGCACCGTGGCTGCATCCGTTATCGCTGGCGCGGCTGGCACCGACCTATCCTCGCGCGCCGATCATCGGCCTGGCCGAAGGGCGCGATGCCGCGTTGGCGGCCTACGCAGGCACGCGCGGCTAAGCGAAAACGTTTTCCTGAATGAACCGCTAGCCGAGCGCTGGCGGTGGGCGATTTCATCATGTGCCAGTCGCGTTGCGCTGTTTATCCTCGCGGCACGATTCAGCGCCGGATGGTCCGGCCAAAGGAGAACACCATGTCCCCAGCAGCCAGCAAGAGCCTTGCCGTGGCCTTGGCCAGCGCCATCGCGCTGTCCGCCTGCGCCACCGGCGGCTCATACGTGCAGCGCGACCAGTACGGCGACCAGACCCAACAACAGAACCGCACCGGCCGCAATGCGCTGATCGGTACCGCGATCGGCGTGGCCGCCGGCCTGCTCACCGGCGACAGCGCCACCGAACGCCGCCAGCACGCGATGATCGGTGCCGGTATCGGCGCATTGAGTGGTGCGGCCGTTGGCCAGTACCAGGACCGTCAGGAGCGCGCGTTGCGCGAGCGCACCGCCAACACCGGCATCGACGTGCAGCGCCAGGGCGACAACATCACCTTGAACCTGCCCGACGGCATCACCTTCGATTTCGGCAAGTCTGCGTTGAAGCCGCAGTTCTACACCGCGCTCAACGGCGTGGCCTCGACACTGCGTGAGTACAACCAGACCATGGTGGAAGTGGTGGGGCACACCGATAGCGTCGGTAGCGATGCGGTGAACCAGCGCCTGTCCGAAGAGCGCGCTAACGCGGTGGCCCAGTACCTGACCGCACAGGGCGTGCAGCGCGAACGCATGGAAACCATGGGCGCCGGCAAGCGCTACCCGATTGCCGACAACACCACCGACGCCGGCCGTGCACAGAACCGCCGCGTCGAAATTCGCCTGATCCCGCTACGTCAGGAAGGCGCCGCCAGCACTACCGGCATGCGCTGAGTTTGATGGCGTCGCGTGACGTGTAACTGACCTCATCGATGCATGAAAAAGGCCGCGAAAGCGGCCTTTTTTATTGAGTTACAGACTGCCTGAAGTAAGACCAAGAACCAGATCACTGGCCCCGCAAACGCCAACACAAACAAAAAATAAGAGCAAAAAAACGTCCAACAAAGCGGCTGCATTCCTCATCATTGAACTCGCTGTCGCTGTCGCTGTCGCTGTCGCTGTCGCTGTCGCTGTCGCTGTATTGCCCTGTTTGCGATCAACACAGCGATCCGTCGCCTGCCAAGCCTGAAACCTTGCTTCGGCACCGCTTTTCCGCTCTTGCTCCTGCTTCACCCAGTCGTCTTAAAGCAAGCCGAGCACCGCAGCCACGCGTGGCCGAAGAGGCGCCCTTGTCTGAGCGTAGCGAGTTTGGGCGCCGTGCCGCGCGTGGCGAGGAGCGCAGGGTACCGGCGCGGCTTCACCGCACCGGATTGCGTCGGCGACAGCGGTTTTGGTTCCTTTTGCCAAGACAAAAGGAACTCGCGCCGCAGGCGCGAAAGCTCTGCGTTGAAGCCGGGATTGGAGCGTCGGGATTAGGGATTCGCATGAATCATCGCGTCAGCTCTTACTGCGAACTAGATGCAAAAAGCCCAATCCGACTATCGGTACAACGAAATAGATAAGTCGGGCCGGGCTGTTCCGCTCTTGCTCCGCTTCACCCAGTCGCCTTAAAGCAAGCCGAGCACCGCGGCCACGCGTGGCCGAAGAGGCGCCCTTGTCTGAGCGTAGCGAGTTTGGGCGCCGTGCCGCGCGTGGCGAGGAGCGCAGGGCACCGGTGCAGCTTCACCGCACCGGATTGCGTCGGCGACAGCGGTTTTGGTTCCTTTTGCCAAGACAAAAGGAACTCGCGCCGCAGGCGCGAAAGCTCTGCGTTGAAGCTGGGATTGGAATGTGGGGATTAGGGATTCGCTTAAAGCGTCGCATCAACTTTCTTGCGCGAGCTAGACGCAAATCCGATTACGAATATCAGAACAACCAACCCACCTCACCCCCAACAGTCCCGCAGGCACCTTCTCCCACTGGGAGAAGGAACACCCGCTTTGCTACGCGCCGAGACCGCACAAAACGCCCGTCACGCCGTAGCTTTCTCCAAAATACGCTTACCCTCGGCGCGCAACTCGGCCTCCACTTCAACCTCCACTTCCGCATCCCCATTGGCGCGCTGTGCGGCCAGCCGCGCAGGGCACTGCGCCATCATGTAATCGGCATCGAAGTTCAGGCGTGTCACCAGGAAATCCACGAACGCCCGCACCTTCGGCGACACCAACCGGCCACCGGCAAAGACCGCGTTGAAGTCCACTTCCGGGCCGGTCCAACCGGCCAGCACACGCCGCACCATGCCCGATTGCACGAACGGCTTGGCCATCACATCGCCGGTCAGCAACAAGCCTTCGCCGCACAGCACCGCACCATTGAGTGCGGCCGGATCGTTGGCCACCATCAACGGATTGACCGGGAATTCGCGCACATCGCTGCCGTCGCTGAGCGACCAGAAGAAGCGGTTGTTGTGCACGTTGCGGTTCTTGCGCAGAGCGAGCGTGCGATGGAACTGCAACTCGTCCGGATGCAGCGGCTCGCCATAGCGTTCGATGTAAGACGGGCTGGCAAACACCTGCGTGCGCAGGCTGCCCAGCTTGCGCGCAACCAGGTTGGAATCGGGCAGGGCACCCACGCGCAGGGCCAGATCGGCTTCGCCGCCGATCAAGTCCAGCTTTTCGTTGCCCAGGTGCATGTCCAGCTGGATTTCCGGGTATTGCGCGTGGAATTCGCCCAGCAACGGCGCGATCCAGGTGATGCCCAGCGAGTACGGCACGGTGAACCGCAACCAGCCACGCGGGCCCGATTGCAATTGGCCGACGGCGCTTTCTGCTTCTTCCAGTTCACGGGCAATGCGCTGGCAGTGTTCGTGATAGACAGCGCCGGCTTCGGTCAGGCCGATGCGACGCGTGGTCCGGTGCAGCAGGCGGGCACCCAGCCGGGTTTCCAGTTCCTGCACCTTGCGGCTGACCGTGGTCTTGGGCAGGCCGAGCGAGTTGGCGGCAGCGATGAAACTGCCTTGTTCGACCACCTTGACGAAGATCAGGGTGTCGTTGAGATCGTGGGTCATGAGGGGTGCCTTCCGGAGTCTGGAGGGATTGGACCGCTTGCGGGACGATTATTCCCCTAAATCCGGACTAATCAAGTGCTGCTTTGAGGCCTAGCTTATGCGGCATCCCCTCCACGCAGGAGCGCCGCCATGTGGTTGCGCCAACTTCTCGGCTTGTCCCCCAGTCCCCGCGACGCCCTTGAGAGCGCGTTCGATCCGGTGCAGATGCCGGCAAAACGCCCGCATTCCAGCGTTTCGCGCGCCTTTGCTGCCTCGCCCAAGCGGCAGGCCGGCGGTACGCCGGTGCGCCGCAGCGGGCTGTCTGCACGTTGGGCCATGTGTGGGATTGTCCCGATTTCGGGAGTGAAAGTCCCGTGACTGGGATGGTCCAATCCGAGACGGTCGTCCTGGGTGGCGCGGGCAATGTCGGTGCCGGCATCGTTGCCGCGCTGCTCGAGGCGCAGCTGCCGGTGCTGGTGGTCGGTCGCGATGCCGCCAAGCTGGCTGCGTTGCGCGCCCGCCATGGCGACAGCCCCTTGCTGGAGACGGTGCAGGGCTCGGTGGCCGATGACGCCGCCGCGCAGGCACTGGCCGCCGAGCTGGCGCAGCGTCCACGCCCGCTGGCGGCGGTGGTTGCGAGCCTGGGCAGCCCGCTCAAGGCTGGCCGCCTGCTGGACCGCCCGGTCAACGCCTTGCGCCGCCGGCTGGACCGCGACCTGCTTCCGCACCTGGCGGCCGCCCGGCATCTGATGCCGCTGCTGGCCGAGGCCGATGGCGGCGGCCGTTACCTGTTGCTCGGCAGCCCGTGTGCACTGCGTGCGTGGTCGGCGCACGGCGATATCTCCATCGCCGCGGCGGCCACCCGCATGCTGGCGCAGGTGCTGCACGAAGAAGCCAAGCCGTTGGGCGTGCGCGTACACCTGCTGTCGGTCGAGCAGCCGGTGTGCACGCCCAGCCGTGCCAAGGAGGCCTGCCCGGAATGGATCCGGGCCGTGGACGTCGGCCGCGCCGCCGTCTCGTTGATCGCCGGGCCTGGCCAGCCCGGACACGCCATCGTGACCGTCAGCCGTCGCCCGCAGACCGCACCGTCGGCTGGCCGCCTGGCCGGTCTGCAGTTTCCCCTTCCCACCCGAGAGATTTCCCCATGACCCCGAACGCCACCCCGTTCCGTTTTCCCTTGCGTACTGTATTGACGGGCGCTGTCCTCGCGGTCGTGTTGGCCGGTTGCGGCAGCAAGGCCGCCGAGACCGGCGCGCCGCCACCGCCCAGCGTCAGTGTCGCCCCGGTGCTGCTGAAAGAGATCAGCCAGTGGGACGAATTCAGCGGCCGCATCGAGCCGGTGGAAAGCGTGGAACTACGCCCGCGCGTGTCCGGCTATATCGACAAGGTCAATTACGCCGAAGGCGCCGAAGTGAAGAAGGGCGATGTGCTCTTCAGCATCGACGACCGCAGCTACCGCGCCGAGTTTGCCCGCGCCAATGCCGCGCTGGTGCGTGCCCGCACCCAGGCCAGCCTGGCCCGCAGCGAAGCAACGCGTGCGCGCAAGCTGTCCGAGCAGCAGGCCATCTCCACCGAAACCTGGGAACAACGCCGCGCCGCGGCCGACCAGGCCGATGCCGAGGTGCTGGCCGCACAGGCCGCCGTGGACACCGCTAAGCTCAACCTGGACTGGACACGCGTGCGTGCCCCGATCGACGGCCGCGCCGGGCGCGCGATGGTCACCGCCGGCAACCTGGTCACCGCCGGCGACAGCGCCAGCGTGCTGACCACGCTGGTGTCGCTGGACAAGGTGTTCGTGTACTTCGATGCCGATGAAGGCACCTTCCTGCGCTACTCGCAGATGAGCCGCAACGGCGAGCGTCCGGACGAACGTGGCGGCGAGTTGCCGGTGCGCATCGGCCTGGTCGGCGAGCAGGGCTTCCCGCACAGCGGGCGCGTGGATTTCCTGGACAACCAGGTCACCCGCAGCACCGGCACCATCCGCGTGCGTGCCGTACTCGACAACGCCGATCGGCAGTTCACGCCGGGCCTGTATGCGCATGTGCAGTTGCTCGGCAGCGGCCAGTTCAAGGCCATGCTGGTCGATGAAAAGGCCGTGCTGACCGACCAGGACCGCAAGTACGTGTACGTGGTCGACAAGGATGGCAAGGCACAGCGACGCGACGTGGAGCTCGGCCGTACGGCCGATAGCCTGCGCATCGTCCGCAAGGGCCTGGCCGCCGGTGACCGCGTGGTGGTCGATGGCGTGCAGAAGATCTTCATGCCCGGCATGCCGGTCGACGCCAAGGCCGTGGCCATGGTGCCGGCGGCGGACAAGCGCACCGCGTCCAACTAAGCACCCGTTTTACCGCTGCACCGCACGCCCCAACCGCCGGCCATCCCGATGGCCGGACCGGGGCGCTGTGTGCCGCGCCGCCACCCGGCGGCGACTTCTTTCAGGACCATCCCCATGGACTTTTCCCGTTTTTTCATCGACCGACCGATCTTTGCGGCGGTGCTATCGATCATCATCTTCGCGGCTGGCTTGATCGCCATGCCGCTGCTGCCGATCAGCGAATACCCCGAAGTGGTACCGCCGAGCGTGCAGGTGCGCGCGGTGTACCCGGGCGCCAACCCCAAGGTCATCGCCGAGACCGTCGCCACGCCGCTTGAGGAAGCCATCAACGGCGTCGAAGACATGATGTACATGAAGTCGGTCGCCGGCTCCGATGGCGTGCTGGTGGTCACCGTGACCTTCAAGCCCGGTACCGATCCGGACCAGGCGCAGGTGCAGGTGCAGAACCGCGTCAGCCAGGCGCAGGCGCGTCTGCCCGAGGACGTGCGCCGCCAGGGCGTGACCACGCAGAAGCAGTCGCCGACGCTGACCATGGTCGTGCATCTGACCTCGCCCAAGGGCAAGTACAACTCGCTGTACCTGAGCAACTACGCGTTGCTGAAGGTCAAGGACGAGCTGTCGCGCCTGCCGGGCGTGGGCCAGATCCAGATCTTCGGCGCGGGCGATTACGCCATGCGCATCTGGCTGGACCCGGACAAAGTGGCTGCGCGCGGGCTGACCGCCAGCGATGTGGTTGCCGCCATCCGCGAGCAGAACGTGCAGGTTTCCGCCGGCCAGTTGGGCGCCGAGCCGATGCCCAACAAGAGCGACTTTCTGCTCTCGATCAATGCGCAGGGCCGCCTGACCACCGAAGAAGAGTTCGGCAACATCGTGATCCGCAGCGGCAACAGCGGCGAGATCGTGCGGTTGTCGGATGTGGCACGTCTGGAACTGGGCGCCGGCAACTACACCCTGCGCTCGCAGCTGGACAACCAGAACGCGGTGGGCATGGGTGTGTTCCAGTCGCCCGGTGCCAACGCAATCGAATTGTCGGACGCGGTGCGCGCCAAGATGGCCGAGCTGGAAAAACAGTTCCCGCAGGACATGGCGTGGTCGGCCGCGTATGACCCCACCGTGTTCGTGCGCGACTCGATCAGCGCGGTGGTGCATACGCTGCTCGAAGCGGTGCTGCTGGTGGTGCTGGTGGTGATCCTGTTCCTGCAGACCTGGCGTGCTTCGATCATCCCGTTGCTGGCGGTGCCGGTGTCGGTGGTCGGTACGTTTGCCGCGCTGTATCTGCTGGGTTTCTCGATCAACACGCTGAGCCTGTTCGGCCTGGTGCTGGCGATCGGCATCGTGGTCGACGACGCGATCGTGGTGGTGGAAAACGTCGAGCGCAATATCGAAGAAGGCCTGACCCCGCTGGCGGCGGCGCACCAGGCCATGCGCGAAGTGTCCGGGCCGATCATCGCGATCGCGCTGGTGCTGTGCGCGGTGTTCGTGCCGATGGCGTTCCTGTCGGGCGTGACCGGCCAGTTCTACAAGCAGTTCGCGGTGACCATCGCGATCTCCACGGTGATCTCGGCGATCAACTCGTTGACGCTGTCGCCGGCGCTGGCCGCCATGCTGCTGAAGGCACACGACGCGCCGAAGGACGGCCCGTCGCGCTTGATCGACCGCTTGTTCGGCTGGCTGTTCCGTCCGTTCAATCGCTTCTTCAACAGCAGTTCGCACAAGTATCAAGGTGCGGTGTCGCGCGCGTTGGGCAAGCGCGGTGCGGTGTTTGTGGTGTACCTGTTGCTGCTGGTCGGCACCGGGGTGATGTTCAAGCTGGTACCGGGCGGCTTCATTCCCACCCAGGACAAGCTGTACCTGATCGCAGGCACCAAGCTGCCGGAAGGCGCCTCGCTGGAGCGTACCAATGAGGTGATCCGCCAGATCACCCAGATCGCGCTGCAGACCGAGGGCGTGGACCACGCGATTGCGTTCCCGGGTTTGAATCCGCTGCAGTTCACCAACACGCCCAACACCGGCACGGTGTTCCTGACGCTCAAGCCCTTCAGTCAGCGTAGCCGCAGTGCGGTGCAGATCAATGCAGAGATCAACGCACGCATCAGCCAGATCCAGCAGGGCTTCGCGTTCGCCTTCATGCCGCCGCCGATTCTGGGTCTGGGGCAGGGCTCGGGCTACTCGCTGTACATCCAGGACCGCGCGGGACTGGGTTACGGCCAGCTGCAGAGTGCGGTGAACGCGATGTCCGGTGCGATCTCGCAGACGCCGGGTATGCAGTTCCCGATCGGCACCTACCAGGCCAACGTGCCGCAGCTCGATGCCAAGGTCGACCGCGACAAGGCCAAGGCGCAGGGCGTGCCGTTGACCAATCTGTTCGACACGCTGCAGACCTATCTGGGTTCGTCGTACATCAACGACTTCAATCGCTTCGGTCGCACCTACCAGGTGATCGCCCAGGCCGATGGACAGTTCCGCGATAGCGTCGAAGACATCGCCAACCTGCGCACCCGCAACGATCGCGGGCAGATGGTGCCGATCGGCAGCATGGTCACGCTGGGCCAGACCTACGGCCCGGATCCGGTGATCCGCTACAACGGCTACCCGGCCGCCGACCTGATCGGTGAAGCGGACCCGCGCGTGCTCTCCTCCACCCAGGCGATGCAGACGCTGGCCGGCATGGCGCCGAAGGTGTTGCCCAACGGCATGAACATCGAGTGGACCGACCTGAGCTATCAGCAATCCACGCAGGGCAACTCGGCATTGATCGTGTTCCCGATGGCGGTGTTGCTGGCGTTCCTGGTGCTGGCCGCGTTGTACGAGAGCTGGACGTTGCCGCTGGCGGTGATCCTGATCGTGCCGATGACCTTGTTGTCTGCGTTGTTCGGTGTGTGGCTCACCGGTGGCGACAACAACGTGTTCGTGCAGGTGGGCCTGGTGGTGTTGATGGGCCTGGCGTGCAAGAACGCGATCCTGATCGTGGAGTTCGCCCGCGAACTGGAAATGCACGGCAAGGGCATCGTTGAAGCCGCACTGGAAGCCTGCCGCCTGCGTCTGCGCCCGATCGTGATGACCTCCATTGCCTTCATCGCCGGCACCGTGCCGCTGGTGTTCGGCCATGGCGCTGGCGCAGAAGTGCGCTCGGTCACCGGCATCACCGTGTTCGCCGGCATGTTGGGCGTGACCCTGTTCGGCCTGTTCCTGACGCCGGTGTTCTACGTGGCCCTGCGCAAGTGGGTGACCCGTGGCGAACCTGCCGCACCGGCCGCCGTGGCACATGATCCGGTCAAGGCCTGATTCCTCTTCCCCCATCTTTGAAGGACATTGCACATGAGCACCAACAAGATCGCACTGGTTACCGGCGGCACCCGCGGCATCGGCCTGGAGACCGTCCGTCAACTGGCCCAGGCCGGCGTGCACACGCTGCTGGCTGGCCGCAAGCGCGATGACGCCGTCGCCGCCGCACTCAAGCTGCAGGCCGAAGGCCTGCCGGTGGAAGCCATCCAGCTGGACGTCAACGACGACATCAGCATCGCCGCGGCCGTTGGCACGGTGGAGCAGCGTCACGGCCATCTGGACATCCTGATCAACAACGCCGGCATCATGATCGAGGACATGCAGCGCAAGCCGTCCGAGCAGAGCCTGGACACCTGGAAGCGCACCTTCGACACCAACCTGTTTGCGGTGGTCGGCGTGACCAAGGCGTTCCTGCCGCTGCTGCGTCGTTCGCTGGCCGGGCGCATCGTCAACGTCTCCAGCATCCTCGGCTCGTTGACCTTGCACACACAGCCGGGCTCGCCGATCTATGACTTCAAGATACCTGCCTACGACGCTTCCAAGAGCGCACTCAACAGCTGGACCGTGCACCTGGCCCATGAGCTGCGCGAAAGCGCGATCAAGGTCAACATGGTGCACCCGGGCTATGTCAAAACCGACATGAACGGTGGCGGTGGCGAGATCGACGTGGAGCAGGGCGCACACAGCAGCGTGCAGATGGCATTGATCGATGCGCACGGCCCCAATGGCAGCTTCACCCACCTGGGCGAGGTGCTGCCATGGTGAGGACCTTGTTGGGCGCCGCGCTTGCCGCGGCGATCCTGAGTGGTTGCGCGGTCGGGCCGGATTACCGCCCCGAACCGCCGGCCGCAGTGACACTGCAAGGCGCGCAGGATGCGGCCTACAGTGCCGAGTCGCCGGTGGGCAACTGGTGGTCGCAATTCGATGACCCGGTACTGGAACAACTGGTGCGCGATGCGTTGTTCGCCAACCACGATCTGCGCATTGCCGTCTCGCGCGTCAAGCAGGCGCGTGCGGTGTTCGTCGAACGCCGGTTGGACCAGGCGCCGCACATCACCGCACAAGGCAGCTTCGATCGCCGCGAACAACAGCAGGTGATCGCCGGTAATCAGCGTTTCCTCACCGAGCAGACCACGCTGGGTCTGGATGCGGCGTGGGAGCTGGATCTGTTCGGCCGCCAACGGCGTGCGTCGGAGGCGGCGCGTGCCGACCTGGAAGCCGAGCAGGCCGGCCTGCAGGACGTGCAGGTCACGGTGGCGGCGGAAGTGGCGCGCAACTATTTCGAATTGCGCGGCACGCAAAAGCAGCTGGACGTCTCCAAGCGCACCCTGACCAACCTGCGCGACACCCAGAAGCTGACGCAGACGCGTTGGGACCTGGGCGCCGGCAGCGAGCTGGATGTGCAGAGCAGCCTGGCACGCTTGAAGGCCATCGAAGCCGACATTCCGCTGCTGGAAACTGCCGAAGCGCAGTACCGCCATCGGATTGCCGTGTTGCTTGGTCAACAGCCGAATGCGCTGGATGCCACCCTGGTGGCGCGCACCGCACCGCCGTTCGCCCGCGCCTTGCCGCTCGGCGATACCGCCAGCTTGCTGCGGCAACGCCCGGACGTGCGCACCGCCGAACGGCGTCTGGCTGCGGCCACCGCACAGGTGGGCGTGGCCACGGCCGATCTGTTCCCGCGTATCAGCGTGAGCGGCTTTGTCGGCTTTCTGTCTGGCGATGCGGCCAGGTTGACCCAGGGCAACGCAAAGGCCTGGTCGATCACGCCGTCGATCAGCTGGGCCGCGTTCGACTTCGGCACCGTGCGTGCACGCCTGCGTGCCAGCAAGGCGCAGGCCGAAGGCGCGTTGGCGCAGTACCAGCAGACCGTGCTGTTGGCACTGGAAGACACCGAAAATGCCTTGACCGGCTATGGGCGTCAGCAGGCGCGCCTGGCGATCGTGGTGGACCAGGCCAACGCGGCGCGGCGTGCCGAGCAGCTGGCGCAGATCCGCTACCGCGAGGGTTCGGAAGACTTCCTGACCCTACTGGATGCACAGCGCACCCAGTTGGCGGCTGACGATGCATTGGCGCAGGCCGAAGCGGCGGTCAATGTCGGCGTGGTCGGCGTCTACAAGGCGTTGGGTGGCTGGAAGCAAGGCGATGCACCGGCCGCGCCGGTGGCAGTGGCCGAGCGCTGAGATGGCAGGGCGGGGCGGCCGCGCGGCCGTCCCGCCCATGCATGCATGCACGACGGTATCGATCGCTGATCGGTAATCGCCGATCAGCGATTGATGACTCAGTCGGCGATGCGCACGCTGTCGCGACCGCCATTCTTGGCCAGATACAGCGCCGCATCCGCACGCGAAAACCAGTCTTGCCAGTGCGTCTCGCCATCGTGGCGGGCCGCGCCCAGCGACACGGTGATGCGTCCGCCCGGCCCGCGTAATCCGTTGCGGATCACCTTGCGCAAGCGTTCGGTGGCCGCTTCCAGTTCCGCCAGCGAGCCGGCACGCAGCAGCACCACGAACTCTTCGCCGCCGAAACGGAACACCTGGTACGGCTCACGCACCTCGAACCGCAGGATCGTGGCCAGGTCAGCCAATGCCGCATCGCCGGCGGCATGCCCGTACAGATCGTTGACGTCCTTGAAGTGGTCCAGGTCCAGGATGATCAGGCTGTTGAGCCGATCCTGCGGCTGGCGCTGATCGATCTGATGGGTGAGCGCGCGCTCGAGCATGCGCCGGTTGGGCAGCCCGGTCAGCGCATCCAGCGAGGCCAGTTCTTCCAGATGCACGCGGTCGTCCTGCATGCGCACCGAGAACGCGTAGCCCACCGCCAGCGTCACCAAGGTGACCATCACAGTGGAGATGCCCTGGCCAGGGCTGACGATCAAGCCGGGCAGCAACAGCAAGGCCGCCAGCAACGGCAGGCTCAGCAACACCGCGCGCTGCGGGCCGCAGAGAAAATAATTGGTGGCCAGCACCGGGAACAACCAGGGCAGGGCGCCGTCGCCGCCGCTCCAGCAGCCGATCAGGCAGCCAGCGACATTGATGGAGGCCAGCCACACCCCACCGCGTCCGGTGCGCTCGGCACTGCGCATGCGCCAGCCACGCCACACCGCGACCAGGCCGAGCGTGGCAGTCAACGCACATGCCACCCCTTGGCCATGCATGGCCAGGTACACCGCGTACAGGCAGAGCAACAGCGCGGTGATCGGCCCGAGCATCTTGACGATGCCGAGGCGGAAATCCCGCCGCAAATGGAGGATCACGGGCGAAGTTCTGGAGGAGTCGGCATCAGTATCGGCCGACGCGTGCGAAAGTTGAGGGAAGGTGGCGCGCGCCGGCAGCGCCTCGTGCGTGCGTAACGTTGGCCAGATGCCGATGCGGCGCACAACGCCGATGATCACGGACCTCGGCACGCCTCCCGATCAGATGCCGCATCCCGCACGCGCTGTGCGGTTTCGCAGATCCTTGACGGCATAGCCGCAACCTTGGGGCTTTGCCGTGGAGTCACCTATGCCTAATCGCTCAGAGTTGGATGCGCGCCTGGATGCACTGCAGGACGCACTGCCGAACGTGGCGTCCGATGAAGATGCCGACTTCGATTATCTGGATTTCCAGGCCCGCGCCGAGGCCGTCCTGCACAGCGCCGCACCCGAAGACGCCGCGCATGTGCGTGGCCGCATCGACGACATGTTGGCCAGCGCCGGGCTGATCCCGACCGACGACAACGGCCAGGCCTGTCGCTGATAGCACGGGCCTGGCATCACACGCTGCCCGGCGTCACCGCGCTGACCACCTGATTGCGCCCGGCCTGCTTGGCCCGATACAGCGCCTCGTCGGCCTTGCGCAGCAACTGCGCGGCGTTGCCCGCATGCCCGGGGAAGGTCGCGACGCCGAACGAGGCAGTGATCTTGGGCAGTGACACGCCATCGGCCATCACCTGCAGGCCATCGATGCCGGCGCGTAATTTCTCCGCCATCGCGCTGGCGGTGGCCAGGTCGACCTCGGGCAGGATGATGGTCAGTTCCTCGCCGCCGTAGCGGCAGCAGATGTCTTCGCCGCGGGTCTGCGCCAGCAGCAGTTCGCCGATCGCAGCAAGCACGCGGTCGCCGCCACTGTGGCCATGCAGGTCGTTGAATTGCTTGAAATGGTCCACGTCCAGCATCAGCACTGACAGTGGCTGCACGCGTCGGGTGCAGCGCGACAGCTCGTGGTTGAGCGCTTCTTCCAGATAGCGGCGGTTGAACAGGCCGGTCAGCGGGTCACGGATGGACTGCTGGCGCAGCGTCTCGCGCAGGCGCAGGTTGTGCAGCGCCAACGACAATTGTTCGGCGGCCGCCTCGGCCACGGTCAGCGAGGCCAGTTCCTGCGCGTTGTCGCCGCGCAGCGCGAGCATGCCCAGCTGGGTGCCCTGTGCCGACAATGGAATGCAGACCGTGCTCGCATGCGGCGGAAGATTGACGCCGGCATGCTGGCAGACCATGCCTACGCTGGCGTCCTCCACCAGGTGAGTGCGGTCGCGTCGCAGTGCCCAGCACTCTTCGGGCGCGATGCTCCCGCGTTCGCCATCGGCCAGCGTTCCCCACGCCGCCACCTGCTCGGCGCGATCGCGCGAGGCGCGCAGCAGATACACCGCGCCCGACACACCGGGCACCAGCGGGGCGATCGTGCGCGCCGTGATTTCCAGGGCTTCTTCCGCGTTGCGGCAGTTCTGCAGCAGGCCCGAATAGCGCGCCAGCGCTTCCAATCCTGCCGAGGTGCGTTCCAACGTGCTGAACGATTCGGCCAGCCGCGTGCTGCTCGTGCTGGCTTCTTCCTCGGCACGCACACGGCGGGCCAATTCGCGCGACAACAGCCGGTAGGCCAGCACCATGACCAATAGCCCGGACAAAATGCCGATCGCCGTCATCCACAGCACCCAGCGCGCGCTGTCGTGGTTGGCCTGGGTGCGCGACACCAGCTGCCGGCGCTCCAGTTCGCCCATCAGTTGCACCTGCCGGCGCAGGGCCGAAGAGGTCTGGAACACGCCCTTGGCGATGGAGGCGCGCGCGCCATCCAGCCCGGTGGCGCGATAGCTGTGCAATAGGTCGTTGATCTGCACCAAGCGCATGTCCACCAGCTTGTCCAGCGCGGCCACGTTGCGCAGTTGCAGGGGGTTGTCCTGCACCAACACCTCAAGCCGTGCAATGCGCCCTGGCAGGCGCCCGATGGCGTCGGCATGCACGCCCAGAAAGGCCTCGTTGTCGGTCAGCACGAAGCCACGCGCCGACGACTCCGCCGACAGCAGCCCGGCCTGGATCTCGTCGATGCTGGCAATGACTTCCTGCGTGTGCGAGACCCACGCGGCCGCCTTCAGCGACTGCCGCGAGGTGATGTAGCCACCGACGCCGATCAACACAAAGATCAGCCCGCCGAGCATCAAGGCCCCGGCGGCGTGGCGTTTTGCTTTTCTGGTCAACACCGTGTTCCCCAAACAACGATCGTCTGGTCGAGTCCGATGCAAGCGCCGTGCCTATGCTTCACTTCGCTTGCCCGGTGGCGGCACGGGGTCGCCTGCGCGCGGAGGCGGCGGTATCCTTGTGGCGAGTCATCGAGCCGAGCACGCGTTGGTCATTTTTCTTGGGCGTTACCAGTTGTCGTGCAACGCGCTGCCGCACCCTGCCCAAGGGTGGCGCGCGGACTGGCGCATCCAGCAGGTGGGTGCATCCAAGGCCGGCGATCTGGCTCGCGGCGAACTCTCGCCCCTGTTTACCGACCACCGCAGCGCCATGGCCGCCGCCCGTGCCGCCGGCATGGTGATCCTGGAAGCCATGCACGCCGACGCCCAGCGGCAGCTCGAATACGCCTGAGCACTGGCATCGCTGCTCGCCGACGCCGCCTGAACTCCAAGGCCTTCGGCGTTCGATCTCGGGCCGACGCGATCAACGGCCGGCGGGCGAGGCCGGGCTTGGGAGGGCATATCGCCCGCCTTGACGGTGTACGCGCACTAGCCGAACCGCCGGTGGAAATTCCCTTTTTGACTTGTTCTAGCGAGCTGTCTGCCGAGTGCATATTGCCTGCCTGCCTGCCTGCCGGCAGGCATGCGTGTTCTGCGAACACACTGGCACGCCACTTGCTGCTGTCTCTCTACGAGCGCTGGGGAGCGCGCCAAAGAGAGCAGGAATGGAAGAGCACACCAAACAGGCCTTCGTCATGCTGCGACAGGAAGCCACCGAATTGCTGGCCCTGTTCGACCGCCTATGCTGCGATACCGCGTCAGCGACCCCGATGCAGGGCAATGCAGCCGAGCCGGTCCGCGCGCATGCGCCACAGACCGGTAACGTCACTCTCTGACGCGCTGCGTCCACTGTCGGAGCTGGGCGAGGCGCATCATGGTCGTCTTCTGATGACCTGCTGTGCCGCCTACACCTGTGACATCGCTTTGCACGGTTGCCCGTCAACGAGGGGGCACTGTAAACACTCTTGAGCAAGGCAGGGCGGGGCTGCACAAACCCAGGTGCCGGAACCTTCTTGCGGACCGGCCTGACCTGCACGGCAGCGCTCTCCAAACGCTCAACACCGCACATGAAAAAGGCCAGTCGTCTCTCTCGAGAACGCCTGGCCTTAGTCGGTCGTCTTAGGACCGTTGTTTGGTGGAGGTGGGCTCTACCGCCGATTGGCCGTAAGGCGTTGAAGGGAAAGGCTTTGGCTTATCTCATCACGGCCAGATGCCCCCACAGATACCCCCAGCTCAGGCCGCCTTGTCACGCAGGGCGATTTGCTGGTTGATCCAGTCGGCGACCTCGGACTCCACCCATACCGACGATGTGCCCAGGTGGAGGGGCTGTGGGAAGGTCTTCTCCCGGATGCGGCTGTAGAGGGTGGACTTGGACATGCCGACGCGCTCAAGCACGTCGCGCAGCCGGAGCAGCCGCTGGGTGGAGGTTGGGGTGGTGCTCATCGGGTGATCTCCAGTTGGTAGGCCTGCCAGGCGGACTGGACACGCTGGAAGGTGTCGGCGTTGCCGCCATTGTCGGGATGGTGCTGCGAGCGCAGCCGGCGGTAGCTGCCTTCGGGGTCGGCCGGGTCCAGCACGTCGCGCCAGGAAAGCGGCACCGGGGCTGGCAAGGCAGTGAAACCGGCAAAGGCACGTTCAAGAATCGCAGCGCCACCGTGCCGTTCGATTGCACGCATGGCCTCCAGGGTGGCGGCGACCGCCGCCAAGTTGTCTGCTACCCGGGTGTAGCGGTCGATGGCCATGCAGCGCGGCGGGTTACCACGACTGTATCGATCGGTCCAATACACGGCTGCCCCTGGATCCGTAGGCTCGCGCTGATTCGATCGCGGCAGACCATCCAGCCGCAACTCCAGGTTCGTGCTGATGACGATGTCCTCATCGTCGATGCCCATGCGGCGCAGCTCTGCGCGAACGCGCTCCACGCCCTCGGAGATGGTTAGCGGCCTGCCATTTTCGTAGCTGCCATCCCATTTCTTCCTGGTGCTCTTTCCGAAGCGCGCCGCGGTACGTAGGCTCTCGCGCTTCCAGCCTACCGGCCAAGCAAGTGGCGATGCGGGGATAGTCAAGGTTGATCCTCCTGTTTCGCCAGCGCGGCGCGAAGCTGCTCGGCCTGGCCCTGGCATGTGTTGATGGCTTCTGCGCAGATGGCGCGCAGAGCCTGGTTCTCAGCGGTGACCCGCTCGATGTGGTCGGCAGCCATGGCCAGCTGCTGGCGCAGCAGATCTTTGGCTGGCTGTTTCATGCGCCGCGGCTGGCGTGGGAAGAGTTGCGGCCTCATGCGGTATCGCCATTGACGACCGCAGGCGCTCCGGAGAGGATCAGCCGACTAACCGGGAGAGCCTCATGCCGCCAGAGATCAAGCGCGACTCGCTGAGCACCAGCTATTACGGGCAGGACATCTACGTCGAGGCTTGGCAGCCGGAAGGAGGTGAGGCATTCGTGCACCTCATCGCCGCTGGAGAGCTGCCAGACATCGCAAACCCGGACCTCGGCAATTTCGCCTCCTTGCAGGAAGCCATGAATGCCGGCTTGCGGCTGGCTACCAGCATGCTCGACAACTAGGGGGCGGCTCACGCTGCACGGTCCTGGTGTTGTGCCGCGTCCGAGATTGCCGCGAACAGATCAGGCATCGCCATCTCGCGCTCGGCGGCCTGCAAGTACTTCACCCCGTCCATGAAATAGGCCGTTGACAGCTCGGCGGCGCGCCCCTGGCGGCCCAGCTTCAATGCCCGATAGGGCACGGTGAACAGCCCGCCGAACGGATCGAACACCAGCTCGCCGGCATTGCTGAAGCGCTGGATCAGGCGGTCGACGATGTCGAACTGCAGCGGGCAGATGTGGTTTTCCAGGCCGCGCCGCGTCTGCTCGCCGTTAAGCGTCAGCATGCGGTTGACGTCATGCCATACGTCCGGGTCGTGGCTACCTGGCGCCAGCGACATGAAGGTCGACGGCAGCGCGCCGCGCGCCTCCAACTCCTCGCCGATGCGCACGTGGGTCTCGTAGTCGTAGACCTCGCGCAGCGAGTACTCGGTGAACAGCTTGGCCAGCTTGTCCGGGCCCAGCTGCGCCAGCTCTTCGGCGGTCAGCTGCCGGCGGCCGCTCGAGCGCCAGAACGCATGCGCATCCACCTGCCAGCGCGCCCGCGTGTAATCCGCCTTCTGCTTGCGCACGGGCTCATCGGCATAGCCGCGGCTGCGATCGGTCTGCGGCTTGTGCAGCAACACGATGTATTCCGGCGAACCGACGCCCATCTTGGTGCCGTCCTTGCATTGCTCCGACCACCCCAGGCGGTAGGTCTGGTTGTTCTCGCGCACCACGTCGGTCACGACCGTGATCAGGCCCATGTAGTCGAAGCCGTGCGAGCGGTAGTGGAAGATCGCCTCAGCGTGGAAGGGGCTGACGGTCGGCACGCCGGCGCCGGTCACTGCGCCGAACTGGATCCGGTCTTTCACGTGGATGGCGGCGATGCGGCCGGGCTTGAGGATCCGCAGCAACTGCGTGCTGAGGTGGTCCATCTGCGCCCAGAAGTGCGCGTTGTCGTCCGTGTGCCCGAAGTCGTTGTAGCTCGGGCTGTACTCGTAGTGGTTGGCGAACGGGATCGACGTCACGATCAGGTCGACGCTGTCATCGGCCATGCCGCGCGTCTCCACCACGCAGTCGTTGTTCGCAACCGTCCAGCCGGTACCGCTGGCCTCAATGCGCTCCACGCCGATCGAGCGCTGGAGTACTTGCGCCATTGCTGCCTTGCTCAAGCCGTATTCCCTGATGATCTCGCTCATTTTCTCTACCATCTCCTCGTGGCGCGTCCACTTCGCTTGCAGGCTGGCCAGCACCTCGCGCTCGCTCTCGGCGTAGATGATGTGGGCCACGCAGGGTCGTTCCTGGCCGTATCGCTGGATGCGATGCATTGCCTGGATTAGGTCATTGAATTTGTAGGTGATGCCGATAAAAACGGCTTTGTTGCATTGCTGCAGGTTCACGCCCTGTCCCAGCATCACCGGCTTGCCGATCAGCGCGTAGGTACGCTTCGCGCGCCACTCGGCCATGCGACCTTCGTTTTCCTCTACCTCATTGCCACCGTGGATCGAGGAATAGGTCAGACCGGCTTTGTGCAGAGCAGTCTCGATCGCGTCCTGCTCTTCGTTTAGGTCGCACCAGATGATGATCTGGTCAGATACGACGCCGCCCGCGCCAATATCTCCGGGTCGTCCTGAAACAATCCCAGCGCCCGGTTGCAGCGCCCGCAGAGGATCCCCCGCACCTGATCCGTCTTGTGGCAGTGGTCCACTGGGAATCGCTTCTCCCCCGGTGTCGGCTGCGTGCCACATATCGCGCACGCTCCGGCCTGCGCCTCCAGCATCTCCGCATAAGCCACAGGCGTCAGACCGAACTTCGACCTCAGCGCGTTCACTCGCTGTCGCTCGTTGTAGCGCTGTTTGTTCGCTTCGTAATTCGCCTTGCTCCTCGCTCGCTGCTGCTCCAGCAGCCGTTCCCGGTTGGCTGCGTAGTACTGCCGACGGTAGGCCTTCTGCGCTTCCGGATCCTTCGTCGCATCGCGGGCTTTCTGGCTCTCCAGTGCCGCAGCTCGGTTTCGACTGTAGTAGTCCTTTGAGTAGGCCTTCCGTTCCGCTGGATTGCTGTGTGGCATTGACGATTTCCATGAGCTGGGTGAGCCGCGCCGGCAGCGTATCGCGCTTCTCGCGCGCAGCGTTTTGAAGGCCAATGGCCGAGTCCCGAAATAAATTTCCCTGTCCATCTCGATCAGCGCCTGCGCTCTTGTGATCGACGGCTACCTCTGAATATCGGACGGTCAGTTCCGGTAGGTCGTAACCTTCGTCGCTGTAGCCCAGGTCCGATGGCTTCTGCAGGAACAGCGCCCAGCTCGCGACCCATAGCCAAAACTCTTTTTCCTTGTGCGGGTACAGCGTCAGGTTGTTGGCTTGCGTGCTGTCGCGCTTGAACCAGCGGGTGAGGGCCTGGCCGGTGTCCATCACGCCCAGGAACCCGGCGTAGTGAATCAGCTCCTTGTAGCGGTTCGGGCTCGGTGTGGCGGTGGCGACGAACCGGTACCGGACGTCATCGAACAGGGTCAGGAACTGCTGGTAAGTTTTCGATCCGAAGCTGCGTAGCACCGACGCCTCGTCCAGGCTCGCGGCGCTGAAGAGGTTAGGATCGAGCTTGCCGTCTCGCACGCTCTCGTAATTCGTCAGGTGGATCCCGTCGAAGTCCGGATCCACCTCGGCGTTGGTGCGCACGAAGCGAGTCTCCAGGCCGAGCTTGACGGCATCGCGGCGGAACTCCTGCCGCACACCCAGCGGCACCACGATGCCAACGGCTCCGCCGACATGCTTGCGCGCCAGCCGCATGATCTCCAACTGCTGCATGCTCTTGCCGAGGCCGAAACGCTGGAAGAGGGCGCGGCGCCCGCCGGAGCACGCCCACACGACGCTGTCGCGCTGGTGCGGCTTGAGGATCGGGTGCACGTCCTCGGGTGAGACGTTGAACCCGAGCGACGGAGCGACGCGCACTTTGCGCTCCAGGAACTCACGGTAGGGATCAGCCACCGCGCGCCTCCCGCTGTGCCTGGTCGCGCATTTGCTGCAGCGCCGGCAGGTGGGTGAGGCGAATCAGCTCATCGCTGGCGGCCGCTTCTCGCGCGCGGCTCAGCGCCCAGTCCAGCGCGGCCAGCTTGTCGTTCGGGTGGAGATTGGTCATGGCAGAATCGCCTCAACAGAAAAAGTGGGCAGGTAGCATTCGTGGGACTCTCGCTTGTTCGGCCATTGCCGCTCTCCTTTATCGCCTTCGCATTCGGAGCGGCGGCGGCAGCACTGTTGCTGGGTGTACCCCGTTTGTGGACAGCGGAAGCTGCCGGATGGGCGTCGGCAGTTGCTACGACCGCGGCTGTACTGGTGGCGCTGTACGTTGGGTTGGCGCCGCAAAAGGCTCAGCGCGCCGATCATGTCCGTCGTGCACGCGCCATCGGTACAGTCGTGAACGCCCGTTTTCTTCGAATGGAAAGCAACTTGTCGGTGGTCCACCGCCTTTCCACGACTGGGCCAGTGGACCGCGAAATCTGGGCGCTGATCATTCCACTGTTGAAGGTTGACCCCAGATGCGCTGACGAACTCCTGCCGTACTTCGACGGGATGTCTGATGAGGTTGCATCGGCCGTTGCCGCCGCGATGGCTGACATTGAATGGGCTCAACCAAACCTGGAGCCTTATGGCATCCCTGGATTGGCAGCACTTGAAGCGGAGCGCCTCGGTGAAGATCTCGATCCGCTCATCCGGTCCTTGCAACGTGCACGCCGCAACCTCGAACCATTTGTGACTGGCAGCCCGGCCTTGGACATCGAACCAGACATCCAGCGGCGCGTAGGAACGCTTCGGATGTTGATGGTCTCCAGGCGCGAGGCGCAGGGTGGGTTGAACAAAGATCATTAGGCCAAAACCTCCATTGCTGCCAGGTCGATCTCGTCCACGTGGTCGCGCAACTGCCGGCGCGCGCGGCGCAGCTGCTTCGCGACATACGCCGCGTCGTCTTCGCCGGTGAAGGTCAGCGCATGCATGTGCAGCGAGCTGCTGTGATCGCGGCGGAACATGCGCCAGGTGACGAAGGCGCCGTCGCTGGTCGGGAAGCGGCCCCAGGAGAAGCCGCCGTTGCGCTTCGGCGCGCGCCGGGTGTGGTGACGGGTCATGCTGCGTTCCTCAGCAGGTGAGTGCGCTGCACCGGGCCATGCCACAGCGCAGCGAGGTTGTTGAGCCGGATCTGCAGCGGATCGCGCGGGATCGGCCGCAGCGTGTACTGGGTGCGCTTGATGTCCTTGCGGCAGGGGATGCACTCGAAGCGAAGGCGGTTGCCCTCGCGTGCAAACTCAGCCTCGGCAAGCACGCGCTTGCAGCTGGTGCAGGTCCGGTGCATCAGGCGGCCTGCTTGTAGCTTTCGGTCGCCGCGCGCGCGAAGACCTGCTGCATGGCGGTGAACATGGCCGGCAGTTCTGCCGCGTCGTACAGCTTCGAGGCGCGCTCGATGGTCACCGGCAGGAAGCCCAGCTGCGCCAGGCCATCGGCGGTGATCGTCAGCGGTGCGATCTTCGCGTTGATGTCGCCGAGCTTGATGCGCACGACCTGCGCCGGTGCTGACGCTGCCAGTGACTTGACCGCCTGAGAGAGAGCAGGGGAGAGGGCAGGAGCCGCCGCCACTGGTGCCGGCGCCGACGCGACCACCGGGGCGGGAGCTGGTGCAGCAGCGGGCGCTGGTGCAGGCGCAGCAGCAGCGACACGTGCGGCCTCGGCCTGTGCATCGGCGCGACGCTGCGCTTCCTCGCGCTCCTGCTGCTCGCGCGCCAGCTTGGCCGCTTCCTCCTGACGGATCTTCTCGCGCTGCGCTTCCAGGCGCTGCTCGTCGACGCGCTGCTGCTCGGTGATGCGCGCGGTGATCAGGTTGCGCAGATCTTCCGGCGACTTCGTGGCGCACAGCTGCACGCGGTCGTGGAACAGGCCGGCGAACGTGCCCATTTCCATCTCCAGCACGCGCACGTTGGCGCGCACGCGCTCGGCTTGCTGGCTGGCAGCGACCTTCAGGTTGGCCGCGGCAGTGCCGACCGCGTCCTGCATGCTGCTGATCGACTTCTTGCCCTTGATCACCGCGCCGATGTCCGCCTGCAGCGAGGCCGGTACCGCCAGCGCATGCGCACTGAGTCCAGCATTGATGGACGCGTAGTGATCCCGCACCGACTGCACGCCGTTGGCGACGATCTGGGTGCGGCGGTTGTCCTTCTCGACCTTGACCAGCTTGTCGAGCTCCAGGCGCACGCGGCGCGCTTCGGCTGCGACGTCGTCCATCGTCCGGAACACCGCGTCGATGTCTGCGGTCTGGCCGAGGATCTGCTGCTTCGTCGCCTCCAGCCGCTCCTC
This sequence comes from Xanthomonas sp. fls2-241-TYG-148, assembly GCF_030208815.1. Classification (NCBI taxonomy): domain Bacteria; kingdom Pseudomonadati; phylum Pseudomonadota; class Gammaproteobacteria; order Lysobacterales; family Lysobacteraceae; genus Xanthomonas; species Xanthomonas sp. fls2-241-TYG-148. Next base: position 497,509 of record NZ_JARVTE010000001.1, on the reverse strand, counting down.
GACGCCCTTGCACCACTTCACGGTGTGCTCGGCGCTGGCGAAGTCGTCGTCCGTCAGCAGCTCGCGATTGATGCCCTTCAGCACAGCCAGTGCCGACGCCTTGAACTCGGCGAGGTTGGACGCGGTCACCATGCCGGTCACGGCGATGTGCAGCGACGGCAGCGTTTCGGGCGCGCGGCCGCTGACTGCCGGTTCCGCTTTTTCCACATGTTCGTAGGCGCCGACATCGGCCTCGAATTGCTCCCAGCCGGCGACGATGCGCGCGCGCAGCTCCGCGTTCGGGTAATACCAGCAGTTCCGCTCCTCAACCAGCTCATCGCCGCGCCACTTCGACGCCATGAACAGCACGCGCAGCGCGCCCGACACCATGGCCTGCTGCTCCATCTGCACCTGGTAGACCAGCGGCAGATCGGAGCCTGTGCAGCCTTCGACCATCGCGCGGCGCAGGTCGTCGTTGAGGCTCTTGTGCTCGAACGCGGTTTCCTCGAGCAGCGTCAGGCCGTCGAAGCTGGCCGAGTACTTCCCCTCGGTGCCGACGCACGGGTACAGATCCTCGCCGATGATCTGCTCGGCGATTGGGCGCGCGAGGGCTTCGTAGCGGTGGCCATCTGCGAAGCGCTGGAGCGTGGCATCGTCATGCTCCTCGCCGATACCAGTGGCCACTTCGCGGACCAGCTGCGCGCGCGTCTTGTACGGGCTGCAGCCGAGCATCGCCGGCGCGTCGCTGGCGTTGAGGTGGGTAGCGCGGTGGGCGTGCCATTCCGGCGTGCCCTGGATCAGGTTGACGGTCTTCATGCTCAACGCTCCACAGCGGTCTGGGTGATGCCCCCGGCAGCGGCCTGGACGTCGGTCTGCGCCTCGCGCTCATCCACATCGGTTGGCGGATTGCGGATTTCCTTCAGCTGCTCGGCACTGAAAGTCGCTTTGGTCTGCAGCATCGCGATGAGGTCATCGGCGGTTTTCTTGCCGCTGGCGATGATGTCCCACCACTTCGGCAGATTTGCCGAGAAGTCGGCTTCCGAGTAGGCGGGCAGCTGCTTGTCGGCCTGGCCTTCGATCGCAGCGCGGGCCTGCTCACCGCCGGCAGTACCTGCGAGCTGGAAGTCCATGATCTCCTCGGCGATCGCGATGCCGCGCAGCACGTCGGTGAACACGTCGCGGAGCGCGAAAGCACGGGCGCGCATCTGGCGCATGCGCTTCGGGTACTGCGTCCAGGGGCCCGCCTTGCCGAGCAGTCCTGCAGTCTTCGCGTCGGCCATACTGAAGGTGCGCACTTCCTCCGCTTCGCCCCGGCGCTTCACACGGCACGTTGCGGTGTCGCCGTTGTCGGTTTCGGTGACGTACTCGCACAGATGCGACGCGCGCACGATCGCAAGGACCGAGTCACCCCATAGGGCCGGGCGTCCGTTGATGATCGCGATGTTCTGGATCGCCTGAAGCGCCTTCAGCCCCAGCTCTGCACCCCACTGCATTGCAATCAGGCAATTCGCGGGCTTGCCCTTGAAGTCCTTCGGAACGAGGTCACTTTCTGCGAGGTAATCGGCAAAGGTGAGCGCCTGCTCGAACGTCTGCGGGCTGAGGTCGAACTGCTGGCGCGGCTGCGCGACAAGCCCACCCTGTTGGTTTTGCGGAATCACGGCTACGTTGGTCACAGCAATCTCCTGCCGGCGGCGCCGGCGTGTTGTCGATGGGTGGAGGGGCCGGTGCTGATCTCCGGCCTTCGTGACCGCCTGCAGGCCGTCGCATGCAGTTTTGGAAGCTCGTCACGTCGAGTCCCACGGTGCGCATCAGCCTGCGCATTCCCTCCATAGCGGTGCGGCCTGGGCGGCACCACGTCCTCGACCCGCCAGGTCGGAGATCAGGCCGCACCGCTATGGATAGGCGCCGGTCTTTCCCGGCTGTCAGCGGCGTTGCATCCGCACCACTCGTTCACCCATGAGCTTTCGCTGGGGCCAGTCTTTCCCGGCTGCATAGGCGCTAAGCCTTCCGCTCCTTCTTGCGCACGTGTCGGCGGTGCGGGCTGTTCCCTTCCTGCCTTTAACGTCTGGCCTTCGAGAGCCAATGCGCGGTGCGTTCGCGTCCGTGGACACCTGCCACGGATCAGGGTTTGGGATCAGGCCGCGTCGGCAAGCGGGCGGTCGTCGACCTTGCGGTAGGGCCAGCGCACCGGGTCGGCCTTGATCACCTTGTTGAAGTGGCCACCCTTCGACTCGGCTGTCTGCAGCGCGGCGTAGTCGTCGGCGGTCACGTTGTCGTAGTGGTAGAGCGAGGTGATCTCGCCCTTCCAATTCTTGAAGCGCACGGCCAGCGTCTGGCTGGCGGCGTCGTGGCCGATGGCCGCGATCTGGCGGCTCTCCACGTCAATCAGCGGGATGTGGGTGGGCGCGCTCATGCGGCAGCCTTCTTGCCTGCATCGATCAGACTCGCGGCTTCGGCAGCGGCTGCCGCGGTGTCCTGCGCATCCAGCGTGTCGCCTCCTTCGCTCAGATCCTCGGCTGCCTGGCCGGCGCGCTTCGGCGCGATCAGCGACAACAGCACGTCTTCGCGGATCAGCGCTTCCGACAGCTCGGCCAGTTCCTGCGGGTCCACTTCGGACGAAGCGGTGAACGACATCGCCAGGCTGCCGCCTTCCTTCGGTTCGATCACGAAGCGCTTGAGCTTCACGTCCACCAGCACGATCGGATCGCCAGCCTCGAGCAGGCCGGCCAGGTGCATCTCGTAGCCGGCGAATTCGTGGCTCAACTTCAGCGGCTCCAGAGCCGGGTGCTTGACGGCGGTCAGGCCGTCGCCGCCGATCTGCGGCAGATCCTGCTGTTCGCCCTTCGCCGGCTTGCGGAACAGGTCATGGCGCAGGGTCGGGTCGAACGAATCGAGCGCTTCGTTGCTGACGCTCAAGACGAACTTGATGTCGGCAGCCAGCTGGCGTTCGTCGCCGTGCCGCTGGATGCGCTGGTTGACGTTGGCGATGGACGCCTCGTGCTTGTCGAGCTGAAACATTGGATACCTCGTCGGTGGTGCCGGCGTACCGGCGGGGATCAACGGACGCCGCGGCGCGGCTGTTCCGGAAAGTCGGGAGTGATGTCGCTGGCCGGTACCGGCGGTGGGCAAGACGCCCTGGCGCGGGCGTTGCGCCAGCTTTCAGGCAGGTGCAGCGAGAGCACGAAGCCCACGACCAGCACGGCGGAGCAGATCGCGTGCGCATCCTGGGCATAGGCAAACGTCGCCAGCGCGGCCAGGAACAGCACAGAGGCACACAGCCACGCGAAGCCGGCATAGCAACGCCCGGTCACGAGAACACCGCCTGCAGGAGCAGGGCTGCGCCAGCGCCGATTGCTATGAAGAAAGCAGCGAAGATCGCGTCCTCGCGGAGCATGAAGCGCTGGAACTCGGGGTCGATCGGCTGGTCCGCGTCGGCGCGCGGTTCTGCGGAGACGTTGCACATCAGGCAGCCTCCGGACCGTCGAAGAACGCGGTCGCCGACTCGTCCAGATCGCGCACGTGCTGCGAAGCCTGCACGCGCAGAGGGCGCACGTTGTCGGGATGGAAAGTGCGCACCAGCTGCGCCACGGTGATCGCGCCGTATCCGCGATCGAGCGCGATGTCGCGCACCAGGTCGGCGCCGCGTGCAGCGGTAGGGAAGGGGATGACGGCGCTCATGCCTCTGCCTCCATCTCGAGGCCATGAGAAGCCAGCTCGGCTTTCCCAGCACGCAGCTCGCGCGCATAGCCGTCCTCGCGCTCATATGCTCGCGTGATGGTGTCGACCACCGATCCGTCCGGGCGCGTGATGGTTCGGCCGCCACGCGCACACCGGTTGATCGAGTAGCCGAGGTGATCCCAGATGCCGTTCGGGCCGCACTGTGGGATGGTCTTCATGCCGCCACCCGCCACGTCATCGGCTGCACATCGGCCGGCAGCGACACGTCAGTCAGTGCGCGCGCCATGGCCTCGCCGTAGCGGACGCCGGTCGTCGGGTGATACCGGCGCCGACGCAGGCCGCGCGCAATCTCCAGCGGATCCAGAGCAGCCCAGCGCACCCAGCCATCCATGCAGATGCTGTTCGTGCACGGCACCGAGTACTCGCGCTGCGGGTCGCTGTTCCAGCTGTCGTTGCGGGTCAGCTCACCGGCACCCAGGCACGTCGGGCACTGCCGCTCGGTGCTGGTGTTGCGGGGCTGCTGGCGGTGGCGGTTGGCCATCTACGTTCTCCGTCGCACGTCCCCGGCGGGATCCGGGTAGTTCGCTGCGATGGATGTAGATTACCAAACGGTAATCAGCTGTCAATACCAGATGGTAATTATTTTTTGCACGGCTAGGCGGGCTGCTGCGAGGCAGCCGCGAGAATTAGAAGGTGCCTGGCTGCTGGGGGGCAGGGGCTGATCGTTGCAGCCACTCTTTATACGAAGTAGACCTTGCGCCGATTCTGACCTTGGCGGGCATCGCGGCAGCGTAGTAGATGACATCCATGTTTGGTTGATGCCAGTAGACATCCCTATCCGAGGTGAAGCCTGCGATCGGGCCGTACTTTTTATTAAGTAGAGGGATGAAAGTCTTCTTGTCTTCGTAGGATGCATCGTCGGATTGCTCGACGACGACCTCCGCCAATTTGCCGGCCTGGATGATTCCAGCTGCTCTTGTATCTATGCCGGCTGGAACTTGTTCCGCGCGAAACAAGATAGCTATCTTTGACGGAAAGTCGGGCGGCCGCTTTATTTCGACCCCATCAATGGCGACTACTTCATCTTCAAGCGGTATCGAGCACGGCGTGACCGGCTGCAGGCTGGCCACCTGGTAATCCCCATCAGGAGAGTATCGAGCACACTCGGGTAGAGGACTGGGTGCACCAATCTCGAGGCCAACGAACTGCTTTGCGTCGGGGCGTGGCGCAGGCATTGGAGTGTTTGTTTTATTGTCCGCGCTGCAGCCGACGATGAACATGCAGGCTAGGGCGCTTGCTATCAACTTCATGTATATGCCTACTCCATCGGCTCGCTTAAAACCGGCGAAATCCAGCGTGCACAAGTGCTTTGCCGCGGACTGCAAGATCCGCGGGATCGCAGCGCCACTCTTTGAATTCAGGATTCGCGCTGACCACATACAGACCGTCGCTCCTTTTCTGGAGCATCTTGATCTGAGTTTCGCCGTCGTAACTAATTAAGTAGTAATCGTCGCCGTCGAAGTAGTCGATAGACGTGTCGATCCAGACGATGTCGCCATCCTCGATCTTGGGACGCATGGAGGGCCCACGACCGGTGATGATTTGGATTCGCCCGGGTTTTGGGAGAAAACCAAGCTTTCGGCGAACCTCCCATTCGGCCACTTCCATGACCTTCATCACCTCGGGAAAATCTTGGTTCACCACGCCTTGCCCCATCCCTGCTGCTCCTTCGAAAAGCTGAAGCCGAAGGTATCCCGGGGGGGTCTCAGTAGCTAAGACGGTAGAGGTCGCAGCGGTGAGTGATGAGGCGCTGTCGAGATACCCATTAGGCATGCCGGCAGCTTGCTCTAGTGACCTGGCCTTCTTTTCCCCGAAGGACTTCTTCCCGTTGAGCAGTCCGGACAGCTCTCCCTGGTTGATGGCGACGGCGGCTACGAAAGAGGCCTGTACGCCAGCATGGCGGTCATCGATCCAAGCGCGCAGACGAGCGCGACGCAGCGCAACGATGGTGGGGTCTGTAGAGGTCATGACCGATTTTCCCTTACCTATCGGTAATTGACCAAAAGGTATTGACTGGAAATTACCAAAGAGTAATATTGGCGCATGGACACTCTGCGCAGCTACCTCACGACCTTGACCCCAGCCGAGCAGGCCGACTACGCCGTTCGCGCGGGCACTTCCATTGGCTATCTCCGCAAGGCGATGAGCAAAGGCCAGCGCTTCGACGGCGGCCTGGTGCGGCAGCTGCACGTTCAAAGCCAGGGCGCCGTCTCGCTGACCGAGCTTCGGCCCGACATCTGGCCGCCAGCCAACCCGGAAGGGGAGGTGGCCAATGCTGCCTGACGTAAAAATCCATGCGCTCGTCGCAGCGCCGCGCGGCCTCTTTGTGGAAGACCAGCACGGGGCAATCAAAGTCGATGAGTTCTGCATCGGCCTCACGGAAAGCAGCTGGTTGGTGATGCGTCGCATGGCTGCTAGCCCACAGCACTTTGAAGTAGCTGGAGTGCGTCTGGCGCATGCTTCAGACCAGCGTCCACAAGCTTCATGGCGAGGTGTTTTGTGGTCTCGGCAGGCAGCTTGCGAAGCTGATCGAGCAATCGCGTTTTTTGTGTCGGCGGAAGATCAGAGTCGCGCACCTTCGACTCAATCAGGCGAAGCAGCGTGTCCTCATGAAGTTTGATCGTGACGACACCAAGAATTGCCCCGAGACCTCCGTCGTCTGCGAGGAAATCGATGCCCTTCGCGGTGACTTTGGCAGAGCCAAGCTGGGGGCCTTCGCTCATATCGTCGAAGAATCTCGCTGCGACAAGGCCGTGCTCTGCGAGGTAGGTGATGTTGACCCTCAAAGCGTTGCCCTGCACCAAGTGCCCCAGTTCTCGCGCGTCAAGGCTGGCCGGGTAGGCAGCCGTAAGAGCCTCGAGCAATTGGCGCTGCAGTGCCCGATCCAGGAGTTCTCCCATTTGTCCGTCTCCGGTGCTGGTGGTGGTGTCGAAATCCCATCGTACCGGCTGGCGGGCGCCCACCTAGCTTCCCTTCCGTAACAGCTTCACGAGCATGCGGCCGTCGACCCACCGCAGCCCAAACACGTTCCCGCCCACACGCACGATCGTCGTGACGTTTGGGGCCCTTCTTCTCGCTGATTTGATCCGTCGTTGCAGTGCGTCCATGGCGCAAAGCGTGGCGGATGGTCCCTTCACGAACCACGTTCAGGTATCCCGCCGATGAACATCTCCGATGCAGCACACAAGACCGTTCTGGACTATCCCGGCGGCAGCCTGGCTCTGGCCACACGGCTCATCTCGATCAACGACCGCGGCGAAGAGAAGCCGATGTCTGCGGCGGTGCTCCGCAGCAAGGTCAACCCGAACACGCGCACGCATCACCTGACCCTGGCCGAAGCCAGCGAGATCATGGGGCTGACGGGCGACTTCCGGATCCTGCACGCGCTGGCCGCCGAGCACGACTTCATCGTCCAGCGCGCCGACGTGCCGATGGCTGGCAGCCTCATGGAGGCTCTGCTGGATGCCGGCGAGCTGAAGGGCAAACTGTGCAAGCTGATCGCCGACGCGCTCGACGACCACGTGTTCACCCCGAACGAATCGAAGGCCGTGGCGGCGGTGTGCGGCCAGCTGCAGGCGATGTTTGCCCAGGTGGCGCAGCACGCCTTCGCTGAGGCAGCAGCCGTCAGGGAGGCAGCATGATCCTGCAGCTGCTTGAAGACTGGCGCCGTGAGCGCCGCATCCGCCGGATTGCTGTCGCCATGCGCGCTGCTCACGTCGCCGGCAAGCCCAACCTCGCACGCGCGTATTGGCTGGATCTGAAGCGTGAGTGCGAGGGCCGCAGCGCCGGCCAGGTCAAGCGCATGGAGAGGGCAGGGCGACTGGCATGAGCACGCTGATCATGTCCAAGTGCTGGCCGATGCACATGCCGCCGTCGCCGAAGGCGGTGCTCATCTCGCTTGCCGACAACGCCAACGACCAGGGCCACTGCTGGCCCTCGATCCCGACCATCTGCGAACGCACCTGCTTGAGTGAGCGAACAGTACACAGCGCGATCCGCTGGCTTGAGTCCGTCGGGCTCGTCACCGCTGATCGTTCGAACGGGCGTCATACGCGCTACGTCATCAACCCGGATGCCTACCAACCACCGCAGGAGCTGCACCCCCGCAGCAGCTGCACCCCCGCAAATGCCGCAGTCGAACCACCGCAAAATCTGCACAAACCACCGCAAATGCCGCAGTCACCCCCGCAGCAGCTGCGGTCTAACCGTAAAGAACCTATAAGCAACAACAGCGAAGCATCCGCCAGTGCTTCGCCGAAGCCACGCATGCAGACCTTCGACAGCTGGAGCACCTCGCTCGGTGACGAAGATGCGATCCGTGCTGATGACCCGGTGTTCGAGTGGGCCGAGAAGGCCGGTATCCCGGATGAGTTCATCGAGCTGGCTTGGCTGTCGTTCGCTGATCGCTATTCCGGTGACCGGAAACGCTACGTCGATTGGCGCGCCGTCTTCCGCAATGCAGTGCGCGGCAACTGGCAGAAGGTTTGGTACCTCAACCCGCAGACCGGCTACGCGCTGACGACCATCGGCGAGCAGTACCGCCGGGTGCGCGATGCAGAGGCTCAAGCCGAGCGGGGTGCTGCATGAGCATGCACGACGACATCGAGCGGATGGGCGCGCTGTACGGTGACGTCGCCGCCGGCAACGGGCACCACCACGCGGAGCAGCTGCGCATGCCGCCGCACAGCGTGGACGCCGAACAGGCGGTGCTTGGCGGCCTGATGCTGGTCAACCGCGCATGGGACGACATTGCCGACCTGGTGGAAGCGGACGACTTCTACCGCCGCGACCACCGCCTGATCTTCCAATCGATCCGCGAACTGGCTACCTCGCAGCCGCGCCGGCCCTTCGACATCGTGACCATGGGCGATTGGTTCGAAGCCCAGGGCTTGCTGGAGGAGGTGGCGGACGGTGGGTATCTGATCGAGCTGGCCAGCACCACGCCATCGGCCGCCAACATCCGCGCCTATGCGGAGATCGTGGCAGACAAGGCGCGGCTGCGTCGGCTGATCCAGGTCGGTACCGATATCGCCAACGCCGGGTACAACCCGGACGGGCAGAGCAGCATCGAGCTGATCGGCACCGCGCAGTCGCGCATCGGTTCGCTGATGGACAGCCAGCCCTGCGAGCTGGAGTCGGTGGCGCCAGTGATGGACCGCGTCTTCGAGCGCCTGGGCGAGCGCTCCCGCGATGGCGGTGGCATCCACGGCATCACGACCAGCATCGACGACCTGGACGACCTGCTTGGTGGCTTGAAGCCGGGCGGTCTGTATGTCCTGGCTGCGCGCCCGAAGATGGGTAAAACCACGCTTGCACAGAACATCGCCGAGCATGTCGCGCTCAACCTGCGCAAGGCGGTGGCGGTCTTCAGTTTCGAGATGCAGGCCGAGGAGCTGGGCGACCGCATGCTGGCGTCTGTCGGCGGCATCGACGGCAACCGGATCCGCTCCGGTGACCTGGACGACGTGGACTGGACGAATGTCACCAGCGCGATGCGCAAGCTGCGCGCAGCGGACATCTTCGTCAGCCGGCCGCGCCGGGCACGCGTCGAGCACGTCAGCTCGCAGGCACGCCGGCAGCACGCCCGCAAGCCGCTGGGCCTGATCGTCATCGACTACCTGCAGCTGATGGAGATCCAGGGCGACAACCGCGCCAACGGCGTCGGCGATATCAGCCGCGGCCTGAAGCTGCTCGCCGGTGAGCTGGGCGTTCCAGTGCTGCTGCTGTCGCAGCTCAATCGAAAGCTGGAAGACCGCCCCGACAAGCGCCCGCAGCCTGCGGATCTGCGTGACTCCGGATCGATCGAGCAGGACGCCGATGCGGTGATCTTCATCTACCGCGACGAGGTCTATCACCGCGACAGCCGCTGGAAGGGCACCGCCGAGCTGCTGGTTCCGCTGCAGCGCAGTGGGCCGCCGGGCGACGTGCGCGTGCTCTACATGCCGGAGCGCTTCAAGTTCCAGAACCTGCCCGAGTACTGGGAGCCGGCGCCGATCGAAAGCGAAGACGGCAAGCCGACGCCGCGCGCACGCGGATTCCGCAGCCTCAAGCCGCGCGCGCCGCGGCAGGACGTCGACGCATGACCATGACCAAAGCTGCAAAGAAGATCCGCGCCAAGCGCGCGGCGCGTCCCATCTACGCGCTGATCGAGCGCGTGGTGGTGCTGGATACCGGTGAGGAGCGGCTGGCCATGCTCGCCGAGCACCCCATCGACCGCGAGCTGATGAAGCGGCGCGGCTATCGGCGCGGGCAAGAGGTGCGGCTGGAAATCAAGGCTCCGCGCGATGCATGGCGCCACCGCCTGTTGCACAAGATCGGCCAGCTGATGGTCGAGAACGTCGAAGGCTGGGAAGGCCTGGACAGCCACGAGGCAATCAAGCAGCTGCAGCGCGAGGCGAACGTCTGCTGCGAGCAGATCGACATGGACGCCACGCCGGTGGTTGCTGCGGTGCTGGCCGCGTCAGATGCGGCATTCGGCCCAGGCGCGGCAAAGCTGCTGCGCGAAGTCCTGCCGAGGATCGAAACAATCCCCGTCACCGTCGCGCGCTCGCTGGCGTTCGACTCGATGGATGAGGATGAGTTCCGCCGGTTGTTCGAAGGCATCATCCGCCACATCGGCAACGTCTACGCGCACGTGCTGATCGACGACGTGCTGGCCGAGTTCTGGCTAATGGCGGGCAGTGCAACACCGGTAACTACCGGTGACATGGAGCAGCTTGCATGCGCCTGAGCTCAGCTATCCAATATCGAGAGTCTCAACTCTTCAAGGTCGTCAGAGCTTCTCTGAGCTTCATCACGCAAGCCGTCGGCGATCTCGCAGATGTCGCTAAATCTCGCCTTCAGGTGCCCATTTGTTGGTGCGAAACTTCCAGTCAGTTCTTCGAGAAGATCTTCGCAGCCTCCCCGAAGCATGCTCGCAAGTACTGTGACATTTACGAGGCCGGTCAATATCTCGCCCGCCATATATTTGCCAGGTATCTCCAGCAAGCTCCCCGTTGGTGTGCACTCCTGAATGAGTCGGACGACGCGCCTCATGCCCACTTGGGACTCGATTTCATTAGCGGCATTCGCGTCTTCGCAGATAGCTGCCGGCGCCGCCAATGCAGCAAGTCGGCCTCGCGTTGCATTGAACGCTGCGTTCTCTTCATGCCGTTCGGCCGCCTCGATCTTGCGGAGCTCCGTTTCGCGAAGGAGATGCGCAGCGCGTGCATAAAAGAATGCTCCGATGCCGACAGCCCACGTGCCCAGCGCCGCAGCCAGAGACACCAGATCGGCCCGAGACCATCCAGACGCTCTTGTTTCCGCCAGAGCCCACCCCGTGAATCCACCCACGAGCACAGCTCCGATAACCGTGATCACGCTGGTCTTTTTAGCAGAATAGTTGGTGAGCATTTGTCTGCTTGTTCAAGATTCTTCGCTCTCGATCATAGCTTCGATGTGCGGTCGCCGCTGCTGTGAAGAGATCAATTTCGCCTCCTAACGCTCTACAGCAGGGATATCAGGACGCCGCACGCGCACTAGGCTGCGTCGTCTGCCGCTGGCGTATCGCCGCCGGCCTACAGCGCGCCATCCAGTGCGGGCACACGGAGATCCACCATCGCAACCTCGGCGACCTGCACGGCCAGAAGCAAATCGGCCAGCACGCGGTCGTCGCGCTCGGCGCCTGGCACCACGACGGCAACCAGATGCCCGGCATGACCCGCGACCGCATGCGCGAAGTCTTCGGCCCCAGTTTCAAGCACCACGCCCGCGAGTTCCGCGCCTGGACGTTCGACGTCCTGGGCGGACGCGGCACTGAAGCCTGGCAGGACTACCAGGACCAACTACTCAACATCACGAGGGCAGCATGAACCAGCAGCAATACGAGAACGCCCGGCTCGCCGGCCACCGCGCGCGTCAAGCCAGCAAGAAGCGCGACGACTCACCGAAGTACGCCATGGGCGAGGAGGGCGCATTGATGCGTGAGGCCTGGCGCGATGGCTGGGACGAGGCCGATGCAGAGCGGAGGAAGGCGGCATGAGCATCCAGCAATCACCGAAGTTGATCTCGAACGCCGATCAACGCGTGGAGCGTTTGACCAAGCGCGAAGAGTTCGCCAAGGCAGCGATGCAGGGCATTGTCGGCAGCATCCAGAACGAAGACGGCTACAACCGTTTGGCGCGGCACGCGGCCGTGAAGGACATGAAGGTCAGCCAGTGGATCGCGCACGAGTCGGTGAAGCAGGGCGATGCGCTGCTGGCCGAACTGGAGAAGCAGGCGTGAACTTGATCACCGACGAAATCAACGAAGTGACCCGCGCCGTCATGAAGAAGCTGATGGCCGTGAAGGTGAACCACAAGGTGCATGTGGGCTGGGATGGCCACGTGGACACACGGCGTGCCGACTGCGTGCGGAATGCCTTGCCGGCGCGCACGACGATCGGCACCTACAACCACCGGATCACGCATGCGGAACTGCGTGACGACCTGCTGGACCGACGAGCGCAGCTGCAGCAGCAGGTGGCGGCATGACCTTGCGCGTGGTGTTCGGAATCGATCCAGGCCTGTCCGGCGCGGTGGCGGCGCTACTCGACGGTGAGGCCGGCCCGATCCTCGACATGCCGAAGATGGCAGTCGGCAACAAGCAGGAGGTTGATGCACGTGCGATCGCGGTCTTCATCCGCGAGATCCGCAGCCAGCACCCGGGCGCGGTCTTCTCCGGCTGCGTGGAGCGTGTGCGCGCGATGCCGCCGAAGGATGGGCGCCAAGCCGGCGTGCAGTCGTCGATGAACTTTGGCGAGAGCTACGCCAAGGCGAAGGCTGTGCTCGAGGTGATGGGCATCCCCTTCAGCCTGGCGGAGCCGCAGAGCTGGAAGCGCCATTTCGGGCTGATCGGGCAGGACAAGGACGCATCGCGCCAGCTGGCCATTCGCCGGTTTCCGTCCGCCGCGCCGCAGCTGCAGCGCAAGAAGGACGACGGCCGCGCCGAGGCGCTGCTGCTGGCGCTGTGGCATGAGCAGAAGCACCAGCCGGGAGCCCTCGCTGCATGACGCTCAATCCGACGAACCTGAGCAGGCCGGAGGCCCACTACGAAAAACTGCTGCGGAAGCGGTACGCCGCGGCTGTGCGCAAGCGTGGGCTGTGCCAGTTCTGCACCTGCAGGGAGCGCACCTTCGGCATCACCCACTGCAAGGGCATCGAGAGCCGACAGATGGGCATGTGCCAGGACGACGGCCGGTTGCCGCAGTTCCGCTTGGACGACGCAACGCTGGAGGAGTTTCGCCATGCGGCGTAATGAGGATCCGCTGATCGATGAACTGCGGCGCTGGGGCTACGCGCACGCCAACCGGTACACGCTCAGCCGCGCCGACCGCAGCCGCCACGTGCTGGAGAATGCAAAGGACTACGCGCCCAAGACGGTCGAGCAGGCCTTCTGCGAGCTGGTGGAACGCGATGGCCGGCAGCGGCGCCGGTTCATGGCCGAGCGGGCTGGGCTGACAGCGCTGGGCGAGATCCCGGCTTGGGCCGTGGACCCGGTGCGCGCGCGGAACGACGCCGACCGGCCGCACGACAACCCGGAAATCGCGGTCGACATCGGCATCCCCGACGACCTGCGTTGGATCGACCGGGCCCTGGCCTCGATGTCCAGGCAGTTCCCACTGCGTGTTCTCGTGGTGCGCACCGAGTTCACAGTGGCGGCGAGCCAAGCTGTGAAGGCTCGGATGGTTGCCGAACAATATGGTGGAACCCTCACAGTCCGCCAATACCGCTACGAGCTGGACAAGGGAACGGACTGGTTTCGAGGGCGCATAGCTGCCTAGAATCTGACTCCGCCCAAGGAGTGGTAGCGATGAACGGTAAGTGCCCAAATGCTGAGTGCGCGAAGGTTGTGAGCCAAGTGACGATTGCTTCTGTGCAGTGCAGGGAGGTGCTGGGACGGGTGGCATGGCGAGGGGTTTCTTACGCTTGCCCTTTCTGCAACACCATACTGAGTGTCCAGATTGATCCGGTAGCGCTTAAGACGGACATCGTTAAGTCGTTGAGGGGTCGTACCTGATCCAGCTAAACGGGATGGCCAACCCGGACAAGCCGGAGTAGCACGCGACACGCGCAATGGTTCTGGATGGGGCTATTTATCTTCAGGGCTGCAACCCAGCCGGCGACCACAACTGAAAGCGGTCGCGGCGGATGGATTCGAGGCGCGAGCCGATCATTGTGATTGGACGCGTCCACTGGATTGGCGGATGGGCTGACTGAACATCAATTCTACGGGGAATGCAATGTCGAAAAAAATGCAGTTGAAAGCCACCCATAAAGGGACATTCAAAAATGATTTTGGAATCGACGTTGAATGTTACGTTCTTAACGATGATGCAAAAACTGCCGTTATAAGCCAGCGCGGGATGGGCGAAGCCATTGGGTTAGGCAAAGGCGGGAGCAGGCTTCCTACCTTCCTCCAAGGCAAGAAGATATCCCCGTACGTTGGGCATGAACTGGGGGAAAGAATCGCCAAGCCCCTTGTTTTCCAAGGGCTCGCGGTGGGCGCCAACGTGCCAGCACCTACCATCCATGGCTTCGACGTCACCGATCTCATCGACATTTGCAAGGCAATAATTGCGGCAGAAGGAGACGGCCGATTACTAAAGAGCCAAGCGGGCATCGCAAGACAGGCCCATGTCATCCTCAATGCATCTGCCAAAGCTGGTATCAAGGGCCTGGTCTATGCCTTGTCTGGGTACGATGCGACTCGCGAAGAGACTATCGCGGCTTTCAAGCTGTTTGTTCAGGCGGAGGCTCGAGAATACGAAAGCGAATTTCCGCCGCAGCTTTACGAGGAATGGTATCGCATTTACAAGCTGCCGAAGCCCGTCAGAAACCGTCCATGGAAATTCAAGCACCTCACGGTCAACCAAGTATATAAACCTCTCGCTAATAGCAGTGGCAGAATCCTCCAGCTTACGCAGGCTCAACGTGCTACCAGTGACCAGCGGCATAAGAAACTGCATCAGTTTCTTTCGGAGGTTGGTGTAAAAGCGCTCCGAACACAACTTGGCCAGCTTCTTGGCATTGCCAAGATCTCTAAGAGCGAACAGGAGTACGAAGAGCACATCGAAAATGTGTTCGGCAATCAGCCGGACCTATTCAAAAAAAAATGATGCCCTGACCAACCCCGCTTCGGCGGGGTTTCTTCTTTTGGGGCTGGCCTGTGCCATACCCATCGCCGATGGTTGACAGTGACGTCATAAAATGAGCTAATTCTGCAAGTGTCAAAAGTTCCCCCTGAAACCCGGCCCAGCGCCGGGTTTTCGCGTTTCTGGGGCCCCAATACCGACCGCTGCCAGCGTGCCAGGTCCTCGTCGAGAAGCGAGGCGCTGCGCGCCGGGATCGCGCACGGGCCGGCGACATGATGCCGCCCACCAATCCGCCGGCGGCGGTCGGTACCTATCGGAGAGCACTGCCGCGATCTGCCCAGCTGGGCGGGACCAGCGCGGCGCAGCGGACCTGCTGAAGGGACAGGACCACCGCGGCGGTGCTCGCCGTTTTTAACTAGAGCCACCGATCTGCTCTGAGATCGCCGCGACAATCGGGACTAGGAACTTCATATGGATTAGCCATGCGATCAGTACTGAGCCGGCTAACGTGCTGAAGAATAAGTATTTCTGCGTGGCGCGCTTTTTGGGTGCATCAGTAAGCCGCATCACAACCAACGTGATGCCGCTACTGACGTACACATAGAGTGCGAGGACGAATATGGCCATAGCCACGGTTGCGTGCGGTGAGCCGTACTTCTTTGCAATGAATTGAAACAGGCCGGCTATACCCGCTAGCTCCGCGCTTGTTTTTAAGTAGTTGATGACTCCGTTCACTGCGAGGTCACCGAAGGGACGAGCAAAGCGGTCTTTGAAGCGTTTTTCGTCATCTTCCATCGCTCTACCTCTCAAGTCTGCTGAAGGCACCTTATCGGCCGACAGTAGCTGTGGTTGAGCGCACAGCATTTTGCAGCGCCGCTCGTAGGTCGGTATCCCAGGTATGAGCCTCCATGGCTGGCGTCTGGGGCGCTGCATTTATTCCAAGCCTCGCCATTCGGCGGGGCTTCTTCGTTTATGGAGACAGCAATGGCGGTCATCACGCCCGAACAAGCTGGTGGCCGCAACGTCGTGGCCTTCTTGGACATGCTCGCCTGGTCGGAAGGCACGGACAACGGCCGGCAGCCCACAAAGGACCGCGGCTACGACGTACTGGTGGGAGGCGGCCTGTTCCAGGGATACGCTGATCACCCCCGCGTGCTGGTGCCGCTGCCGAAGCTACGCATCTCGTCTACCGCCGCCGGCCGGTACCAGCTGCTGCGCCGCTACTACGACGCCTACAGCAAGTCGCTGCGGCTGCCGGACTTCTCGCCGCTTAGCCAGGACAAGATCGCGCTGCAGCAGATCCGTGAGCGCGGCGCGCTGCCGCTGATCCAGGCCGGCAAGGTTCGTGAGGCCATCGCGCGGGTGTCCAACATCTGGGCCAGCCTGCCAGGTGCCGGCTACGGGCAGCACGAGCACAAGCTGGACAACCTGCTTGCTGCCTATGCCCGCGCTGGCGGCAAGCTGGTGCAAGGCTGATGGCTGCCAAGAGCAAGCCCGTCATCCCGGCGATCAATCAGCTGCAGGGCGTTCTGTCGGTACTGGACAACCGCACGAAGCGGCCGACCGCCGAGCTGCTTGGCACGATCCGCGAGATGGTGGGTGACGCCATCGCTGTGCTGCAGGAGCCGGACCCACTGCGCAAGCGCATCGGCTTCGTCCTGCTGGCTGTGCAGCAATCCACCCACGTGAGCGTGCGGGACATCAACGGCAAGCGCATCACACGGGTGACCGTGGTCGATCAGCCGCTCTATCACTGGGCGCTTGAGGAGATCCATAGCCTGGCGGGTGTCAGATGATCCTTCGAAAAGTCATCAAGGGCGTCGGCCTTGAGCCGGTCCAGGACCTGCACAACTGGCACAAGTGGTGGTCGGCCAAGTTGGACGCTGCGGCGCTGATGGTTGGCTCGGTGGCGGTGGCATACGCCCAGCTGCCCGATGACTGGCGCGCGGCCTTGCCGCCATGGTCACTGACGGCGCTCGCCGGCATCGGCCTGGTGATCAAGTCGGCGTCGCTGATCCTGCGCGGTGCCAAACAGCCCGCCTTGGACCCCAAGCGCTCCGACGATGGCTGATCACTGGGACCGCGGCCTGCCGCCGCCAAACGATCCGCCGGGCTGGTTCATCACCGCGCTGTGCGGGCTGCTGCTGGCCGTGCTGGCCTGGCTGTGGATCTCCTACACCAACGCAAGGATCTGACCATGCGCATCATCAAGCAGGGCCGTCACCCGTCGGTCGGCGACACGCACGAGAGTACCTGCCGCACCTGTGGCACCGAGTTCGAGTGGAATACCAACGAGGCCATTCGCCAGCCCGACCAGCGCGAGGGCGACTATTTCAAGATCGCCTGTCCGCTGTGCGGTGCGGGGGTGACCAAGGCGGTATCGGAGAGAGCGCCGTGAACCGCACGGCGATCGCCATCATCGCCGCGCTTGTGTGGTCGGGCGCCATGTTCGGTGCCGGCTGGGCCTGGCGCGGCGACCGGGCCGAGGTGGCCACCAGCGAACAGAAGGCCGGCGCCGCCATCGGCGCCCTGGCCGGTGAGCAGGCCGCCCGGGCCGCAGAACACCAGCAGGCTGCAGCCACCCAGGGTGCCGCCGACTCCGCGACAACCCGAGAGGACAAGATCGATGCTGACTACGACACACGTATTGCGGCTGCTGTTGCTGGCCGTGACTCCGAGCTTGGCCGGGTTCGGCGGCTGTGGGCAGGTTGTGAAACCGACCGTCTGTCCGGTGGTGCCGCCGCTGCCGCAGAAGCTGCTGAACAAGACCGACTACGCGGGGCAAGTGCGGCGCGAGTTGTACGAGTCTGCGAGCTCGCCCAGTCCGAGCGCGACGAAGCCATTGACCGATACCAAGCAGTCCAATAGTCAGTCGCAGCGACGTGACCCCGGCGGCTGACGATCAGCGATCGGCGCGCTTCAACTCTTCCCTGATGAACGGGATCGTTCCCTTGTTGGGGTCCACCGCCTTCTGGCAGGCCATGAATTTGGCGTTGGCCTGCTCGATGGCTTCGAGTGAAGAGTAGTCGGCGGTGTAGACGTCCTCGATGCAGTTGACCTCTTGCTTTGCATGCTTGCCTGTCTTCAACAAGTAACTGTAGTAGCTGGTTGGGGCGCCAACTAAACCGAGGACTAGGAACACAAGGCGGTATTTCAGAGGTATGTCCATAACCGCGTTTATCGGCACGGCCTCCCATTTCTTGAATCCTCCCTATGAGCCCAGTACGAACCCACAACCGGTGTGAGGCCTCTATGCGCCCCACGAGCACGCCGCGTGTCAAAGCTGATCTTTCACCCAGGCAGCAGCGATTTGTCGCTGAGTACCTGAAAGACCAGAACGCCACACAGGCCGCTATTCGAACCGGCTACAGCGAGAAGACCGCGAAGCAGCAGGGCTCGCGCCTGTTGACCAATGCTGACGTAGCTGCAGCCGTGCGCGCTGGGCAGAAGAAGGTGGCCAAGAAGGCAGAAGTCACCGTCGACAGCCTGATGTTGGAGCTGGAGCAAGCCCGCAAGCTCGCCCTGAGGGAGAAGCAGGCAAGCGCAGCTGTCACCGCCACGATGGGGAAGGGGAAGCTCTCCGGACTGCTCGTAGAGCGCCACCGCCATTCCGGTGCCATCGGCACCTACGACCTGAGCAAACTGTCAGACGATGAGCTCGATCGCCTTGAATCGATCCTCGGTCCGCTTGCCGTCGCTGGCGGAGATCCGAGCGGAGAGGGCGAGGCGGGAGGCTGAGCGGGAGCGGCTACGGATTGCTGAGGACGTTGAGGGCATCCGGGCGCGGTCGCAGTCGCTGGAGGGATTCATCCGCGAGCACTGGCAGGTGCTGGAGCCAAAGCGGCCGCTGAAGATCGGCTGGGCACTGCGCGCGATGTGCCAGCACCTGGAGGCCGTCACCGAAGGGCGCATCCAGTTCCTGCTGATCACCGTGCCGCCCGGCATGATGAAGTCGCTGGTGCTGGTGTTCTGGACTGCGTGGGAATGGGGCCCGTGCGGCCGCGCCGACCTGCAGACGCTGGCCACCTCCTACAGCCAGCCGAACGTCCTGCGCGACAACCTGAAGCTGCGGCGCCTCGTAGAGAGCGACCAGTACCAGGCGGCGTGGCCACTGAAGCTGCGGGGCGACCAGAACGCCAAGGGCAAGTTCGAGAACACCGGCAACGGCTTCAGCGAGGCCCGACCCTTCAGCTCAATGACGGGCGGGCGCGGCGACCGGGTCAAGGTCGACGATCCGCACTCGACCGAGACAGCCGAGAGCGACGCCGAGCGCAAGACCGCTGTCCGCATCTTCCGAGAGGGCATCACTGACCGCCTCAACGACATCACGTCGTCGGCCATGGTCATCATCATGCAGCGCCTGCACCAGCAGGACATTGCAGCGGTGGCGATGGAGCTGGACCTGGGTTTCGTCCACCTCAACCTCCCGATGGAGTTCGAGGAAGAGCGCACTGACAAGGACGGGAAGAAGACCGGCGGCCCGTGCCGCACCTACGTCGACGGGAAGCTGTTCTTCGAGGATCCGCGCACGCAGGAAGGCGAGCTGCTCTTCCCGGAGCGCTTCCCGCGCGCCGAGATCGAACGGCTGAAGCGCGCCAAGGGCACCTACGCGTACGCCGGCCAGTACCAGCAGCGGCCAACACCGCGCGATGGTGGCTCGTTCAAGCGCGAATGGTTCGAGGTCGTGGAAACGGCGCCGGCGATATCGACCGCCCGCAAGGTTCGGCGCTGGGACTTCGCCGCGACGGATCCGAAGGAGAAGACCAGCAGCGATCCTGACTACACGGTCGGTTTGCTGCTGGGCGAGACAGGCGGCATCTACTACGTGCTCGACGTGGTGCGCGACCAGGTGTCGCCCGCCGGCGTGGAGCGGATGCTGACCAACACCGCGCGCCAGGACGGCAGGACGATCAAAGTGCGGATCCCGCAGGATCCGGGCGCGGCTGGCAAGTCCAATGCCGCGCACCAGATCAAGCTGCTGGCCGGCTGGGACATCAAGGCCGCGATCGAGTCCGGATCGAAGGAAGTCCGCGCAACACCGGTGGAGGCGCAGGCCGAGGCCGGGAACATCAAGCTGGTGAATGGCCCCTGGGTGGTCGCCTTCCTCGACGAGATCGCCGAGTTCCCCAACGCCAAACACGACGACCAGGTCGATGCGCTCTCTGGCGCATTCGCTGAGCTGGTCACCGGCAGTACCTACAACCTTGGAAACGCACTCTGATGGGCAAGCTCGCACAACTCAAAGACGGGCTGGTCAATCTTGTGGCCAACCTGGGCACCTGGCGCGACAAGGCGGTGCACAGCCACTACGCGCTCGCGCCGCTGAGTGATTTGGACGCCAGCAACGCCTACCGCGGCACGTGGCTCGCTCGCAAGATCATCGACATCCCTGCGCTTGACGGCTGCCGCAGCTGGCGGACGTGGAATGCTGGTCAGACTCAGATCAGCGCCCTCGAAGAGGAGGAGAAGCGCCTTGGCCTGCAGGTGAAGCTGCTGGAGGCGCACACCAAGGCGCGGCTCTTCGGTGGCGCTGCGATCTACATCGGTACCGGCGACTCGGATGTCAGCAAGCCGCTGGACCCGACGCGCGTGAGGAAGGAGGGCGTCAAGCACCTCAACGTGCTGACCAAGCGCATCCTGACCGCAGGCGAGCTGGATCGCGACGTTGAGTCGCCCAGTTTCGGCCGGCCTGCGTTCTACACGCTCACCTCAGCCCGAGCCGGCCAGGTCGAGATTCATCCCTCGCGGCTGGTCATCTTGCACGGTGCCCATCGGCCGGATCCGGATATCGATCACGGTGACGGCTGGGGCGACTCGGTCCTGATGGCGATCAGCGACGCGGTAAAGCAGGCGGACGGCACGAGCGCCAACATCGCCAGCCTGGTATTCGAGGCGAAGGTCGATGTGCTGAACATCCCGAACCTGATGTCGCAGTTGGCAGACCCCGCGTATGAGGCGCAACTGCTTCAGCGCCTGCAGCTCGCGGCGATGGCCAAGGGCATCAACGGCATGCTGGTGCTGGATGGGGAGGAGAAGTACACGCAGAAGTCGGCGTCCTTCAGCGGATTGGTCGACGTGATGCTGGCCTTCCTGCAGCAGGTGTCGGGCGCAGCTGACATCCCCATGACTCGCCTGATGAGCCAGGCGCCTGCCGGCTTGAATGCCACGGGCGACAACGACATCCGCAATTACTACGACCGCATCAAGTCAGGCCAGGAGCTCATCTACACGCCGGCCATGTCGGTGCTAGATGAGTGCCTGATCTACTCGGCGCTCGGTAGCCGACCAAAGGACGTGTTCTACAGCTGGCGCAGCCTGTGGCAGACCAGCGACACCGAGCGCGCCACCAACGGCAAGACCACGGCCGACACGATCAAGACCCTCGCCGACACCAAGCTCATTCCCGACGAGGTGCTGGCCGAAGTGGCGGTGAACATGCTGACCGAGGCGGGCGTAGCGCCTGGCTTGGAATCGGCGATGGACGCCTTCACCAAGGCGAATCCGGACTGGCAGGAAGACCAGGACGAGGACGAACGCGCGGCGGCCGCGCTGGCAGCCACGCAGGGCAACCAGGGCGACCCGCTGACCGACGCCGAGCCGCGATCACTGTATGTGCGCCGGGACGTGCTCAACGCTGCGGAGATCGAAGCCTGGGCACGGGAGCAGGGCATCACCGACATCGCCGACGACCTGCACGTGACGGTGGCCTATTCGCGCCAGCGCTTCGACTGGATCAAGGCGGGTAACGCGAGTGAGTGGAGCGGCGACGACAAGGGCGAGCTGGTCATCCCGCGCGGTGGCCCGCGTGCTATCGAGCCGCTGGGAGGCATGTCGGCGGTGATCCTGTTCGCGTCCACGCAACTCGCTTGGCGGCATGAGGAGATCGTCCGCGCCGGCGCTTCGCACGACTTCCCGGAGTACACCCCGCACATCAGCCTGACCAAGGCGCCCATCGACCTATCGAAGGTTGAGCCATACCGGGGCCGCATCGTGCTGGGCCCGGAAATCTTCGAAGAGCTCCGCGAGGACTGAACCATGTTTCTGACAGATCGAGTCTCGGTGTCGGCGCCACGCCGCACCGCGGACGGCTACCTCGTGGCCGATGCAAAGGTTGCGCGCATCGGCATCCAGGAATACATGGGCTCTGAGGTGGGCAAGCCGGACATGCCCATCGTGCGGCTGTACCGGCCACCCGAGGAGGTCTTCTCCGACGCCACGCTGCGCAGCTTCGCGCACCGGCCCATGACCAACGACCACCCACCGGTGATGGTCGACGCGAGCAACTGGAAGCAGTACGCAGTCGGCCAGACCGGCGACGAGGTGCGGCACGACGACAAGTTCGTGCGCGTGCCGCTGGTGCTCATGGACAAGGCGGCCATCGCCGACTGGGAGGCCGGCAAGGTCGAGCTGTCGCAGGGCTACACCGCAGAGATCGTCTTCGAGGATGGCGTGACGCCCGAAGGCGAGCCGTACGACGCCGTGCAACGAAACATCCGCAACAACCATCTCGCGCTAGTCGACCGGGCGCGCGGTGGTGAACACCTTCGTATCGGCGACGACAACCCACTGAGGAAAATCACAATGCCTGACATCAAGACCCGGACCGTCCTGGTCGATGGGCTGTCCGTCGAAACCACCGACGCCGGCGCCCAGGCCATCGACAAGCTGCTGCGCCAGCTCTCCGACTCCAATGCAGTTGCCGCGCGCCAGGCGACCGACCACACCGCAGCGCTGGCGCTGAAGGATGCGGAGATCGCCAAGCGCGACGCAGCCATCGACGACCTGAAGGGCAAGGTGCTGGATGCCGCTGCGCTGGATGCCCGCGTGCAGGCGCGTGGCGACCTGCTGGCCACGGCCAAGGCGATCCACGACGCCGACTATCGCGGCAAGAGCGATGCGGACGTTCGCAAGGCCGCCGTCATCGGCAAGCTCGGCGACGCAGCCATCGCTGGCAAGGGCGACGCCTACATCGAGGCTCGCTTCGACATCCTCGCCGATGGCGTCAAGCCGTTCGATCCGGTCGCACGCGCACTGAGCGATGGCGCCGCACACCGCACCGTCGTGCAGGACAACGGCTACGGCGCGTCCGTCGCCGACCTCGATTACCGCACCAAGAACAAGGGGGCCTAAGCCATGGCACTGCAAACCAACTACCCGGACACCCAGCCCGCAGCCTCGCTCGGCATGCAGGCCACGATGATCCCGGCCACCGTCATCTCCCGCACCGTCGAGGACGTCGCCGGTCTCGCGTTCGGCCGGGCAGTGGCACAGGGCGCGGCGGAGAAGGGCATCGTCGCGTTCGGCGGCGCCAACCTGAAGTTCGTCGGCATCACGCTGCTGGATCGCTCGGCCACGGGCCTGGATCTGTTCCCGCAGCGCGCATCGGCACGCGTCATCACCAAGGGCGACATCTGGGTGACGGCTTCCGTCGCCATCGCTGCTGGTGACCTGGTGTATCTCACCGCCGCCGGCGCCTTCACCAACGTCGCCACCAACAACACCGCCATCACCGGCGCCCGCTGGGACACCAGCACCACCGCGGCAGCCCAGTTGGCCGTCGTCCGTCTCGGCTAAGGAGCCCAGCCACATGCGTGCACATCCACTTTTTGACGCCCAGGTTGTCATGGGCTTCGTGGTCTCGCAGACCACTATCATCGAGCCCGGCGTCTACCGGACCGTCTATCCGGACATCCAGTACCGCGACCTGATCCCGGTCGATACGTCCGGCAGCGAGTTCGCAACGTCGGTCACCTACTACTCGCAGGACCAGTACGGCAAGGCCGACTGGATCAACGGTAACGCCGACGACGTCCCGAAGGCCGGCACCAATCGCTCGCAGTTCCAGACCGGCGTGCACACCGCTGGTATCGGCTACGGCTACGGCTGGGAAGAAGTCGGCCGCGCCCAGTTGCTCGGCATCAACCTGCCCAACGAGGACGCCGCGGCCGCACGCCGCGCCTCCGAGGAGATGGTCGATCGCGTGTCGCTGCTCGGCGATGCAAGCAAGGGTTTCACCGGGCTGTTCAACGCTGCCGGCGTGACCCCGGTTGCAGCGCCCACCGGTGCATGGGGCACGTTGCAGGCGCCCGGTACCGCCACGTCCGACGAGATCGTCGGCGACATGAACGCGGCGCTGATCAACGTCTTCAATGGCACCAACACCACTTCCATCGCTGACCGTCTGCTGCTGCCGTGGTCGAAGTACATGCTCATCTCCACCAAGAAGATGAGCGAGTACAGCGACCTCACCGTGCTGCAGTACTTCCTGGCCAACAACGTCTACACGGCCACCACTCGCCAGCCGCTGGACGTGCGCGGCCTGCGCGGCCTGGATAACGCCGGTGTCGGCAACGTGGCGCGCATGGTCGCGTACCGCTACGACGCCAACGTGCTGAAGCTGCACATGCCGATGCCGCACCGCTTCCTGCCGGTGTACCAGAGCGGCCCGATGCGCTGGGACGTGCCGGGCGTGATGCGCCTGGGCGGCCTGGACGTGCGCCTTCCCAAGCAGGTCGTCTACGTCGACGGCATCTGATCCACAACGGCCCCGTGCGTCACCGGCGGGGCCAACCGGAGCATGCAATGAAGATCAGCAACAACCACAAGTCCCCGCTCGCGCTGCCGGATGGCACCGAGATCATCCCCGGCTCGCCGGCCACCGTGCCGAACTGGGCGACCCTCAAGAAGAACGCCGTCGTTCAGGCGTGGCTCGCCGCCAACATCCTCAGCGAGTCGGAGGACGACACCGCGCCGTTCCTGCTCGGCACGTTCAACCTGCCCGACAGCATTCTGCTGATCGAAGGCGGTGACAGCGTCACGCGCGACGACGTCGTGCAGCACGCATTCAAGGCCTCGGCCCTGTCGCTGGAAGGCTGGAACTCGCTGGACGAGGTGGACCGCGAGGGACGCATCAGTGCGTCGCTCGACGCGCTGAAGGCCGAAGCCGCTGCAGCCGCCCAGGCGGTGATCGATGCGAAGGTCGCCGATGACCAGAAGAAGGTCGGTCTGATCGCCAAGCTGGAGGCCGGCGGCATCAAGCACGACAAGCGCTGGGGCGTGGACAAGCTGCAGGCCGCGCTGGACGACGCCGAGAAGTCGAAGACCGGGAGCTGAGCATGTACGGCACGCTGGAAGGAGCAGACGACTACCACCTGGCCCGCGGCAACGCGGCCTGGGCCGCAGGCAGCGAGGAAGCCCGAACGGCGTCCCTGGTGCGCGGTACCGACTACATCGACGGCCGGTACCGGGTGCTGCTGCTTTCGGGACGGTGGCAGTCGATGTTCCCCGGCGTGCGTACGGACGGGCGGGGCCAGCCGAACGAATGGCCCCGCACTGGCGCTGTCGATTACGACGGCAACCCGATCGCCGCCGACGTGGTGCCGATCGAGGTGGAGCACGCGGCGTATGAAGCAGCACTGCGCGAGTTGATGGAACCCGGCAGCCTGTCGCCGGACTACGTCGCAAGCGCGCAGGTCACGCGGGAGAAGGTCGGACCGATCGAGGTCTCATACGGCACCAGCACCAGTGCGGGAAACACGCCGAACCGTCCAATCATTCCGGGCATCGACGAGATCCTGGCGCCGCTGCTGCGTCGTCCGGCGATGTTCCCGGCAGTGAGGGTGGTCTGATGGTTGCCGCGATCTACGGGCGACTGGAAGCGACCGCTCGCAGGCTGATCGGTGCCTATGGCTACCTCACACAGCTGGAGCGTGACGGCGCCGTCACCGGGCCGCCGCACAACCCCCAGCAGGCGCCGCCAACTCGGCACGACTGCAAGGTGGTGGAAACCGAGTACAGCCTGACCAACCGCGACGCCACGCTGGTGCTGCAGGGGGACAAGCTGGGGCTCATCTCCACCGATGTCGCCATTGAGCCGACGAAGGACGACCGGATCCTGCTCGGTGGCGTGCTGTATCGCTTCATTGACCTGCAGCCGCTGTCACCGGGCGGGCAGATCCTTCTCTTCGAATTCCACGCGAGACGCTGATGGCCGCAACGACTTCCCGCCAACTCGAACAGCTGGCGGCGAAGCTGGAGCCGGCGATCGCGCGCGCATTCCTCAAGGCGGTTGCAGAGATCACCAACCAGGCCGGCGTGCAGCTCATCGCAGACCTGCTGCAGGCCGGGCGCATCGACGATGTGCTCACGGCCATGGGCATGGACGAGCCGCGCTTCGCTGATCTCGGCGAGGCGCTGCGCAATGCCTACGCTGCAGGCGGGCAGCAGGGCGTGTCGGAAATGCCGAGGATGCGACTCAGCCTGGATCCGATCATCACCGGCAACTACAAGCCACGGCAGGACGTGCGTTCGCCCGCGCTGCGCCCGAGCTTCGACCTGCGCAACCCCACCGCCGAGGCCTGGCTGCGCGACAAATCCAGCAACCTCATCACCGGCATCGTCAACGACCAGCGCACGCTGATCCGCAACGTGCTGGAGAGCGGCATGGTCGCTGGCCGCAATCCGCGTCAGAGCGCGCTGGACATCGTGGGGCGCGTAGGAGACACGGGCCGGCGCACCGGCGGCGTGCTGGGCCTGACATCGCAGCAGGGCCAGTTCGTGCAGAGCATGCGTGGGGAGCTGGCCAGCGGTGACCCAAAGGAGATGGCGAAGTACTTCGGCCGTAAGCGCCGCGACAAGCGCCTCGACGGCATCGTCAAGCGCGCCATCGCCGCCGGAAAGCCGGTTTCGCAGACGGACATCGATAAGATCGTCGGCCGCTACGCCGACAGGCTGCTGCAGCTGCGCGGCGAAATGATTGCGCGCACCGAGTCGATCACCAGCATGAATGCTGGACGCGAAGAGGCGTACCGGCAGCAGGTCGCAGCGGGCGCGCTGGCGCCGGAGAACGTCACCGGGACCTGGTCGGACAGCGGCGACCAGCGCACGCGGCACACGCACAAGGCAATGAACGGGCAGAAGCGGGCATTCGGCGAACCATTCGAGTCACCGAGCGGCGCACGGCTGAACTACCCGGGCGACACCAGCCTGGGCGCTGGCCCGGAGGAGATCGTCGGCTGCCGTTGCACGAAGCAGTACCGGATCGACATGACGGCGGAGGTGTTGCGTGGCAAGCAAGCTCGGTGACCAGGTCAGGGCATTCGCCGAGAAGGCGAAGCAGCGCCAGGAGGCGATCTTTCGCGAGTCGGCGCAGGCAGTGATGGATCAGGCCAACACGCCGGAGGGTCGAGGCGGGAAGATGCCGGTTGACACTGGATTCCTGCGTAACTCTGCCGCGGCATCGAAGGATGGCCCGGCGTCGTCGGATAGCGGCGACCCCGCGTTGGTCTTCGCAGCACTGCAGCTGGGCGAGTCGGTGTGGGCTGGATGGACCGCAGCCTATGCGATGCGCATGGAACATGGCTTCAGCGGCAACGACAGCTTGGGCAGGCAGTACGAGCAAGCCGGCAAGGGATTCATGCGTACAGCCGCGCAGAACTGGGACTTCATCGTCAACGAGGTCACCGCGAAGGTGAAGGCACGCATTCCATGAGCGATACCGCGATCTATGACGCCTTCGCCGGCCTGGTTGGCGCCTTTGCCGCGAGCATCGGCCTGCCGTGTTCCTATCCCGGCATCAGCTTCACCCCGCCCACCAGTGGATCCTGGCTTGAGCTGCAGTGGTTCCCCAACCAGACGCAGAATTACGGCATCGAGGACGACGGGCCGTCGCTGATGCAGGGCTTCGGCCAGCTGGCGGCCTGCTATCGGCCGGGCGCCGGCATCATGGTCGGCACGCAGCTCACCGACCAGATCATCGCGGCATTCGGCAAGGGCACGACCTTCGCCGGAATGCGCGTGTACCGCGTGCCCTGGACCTCAACCATCATTCAAGACCCGGAGCGGCACATGCATCCGGTGACCATCATGTGGCGCGGCTTCGTGTAGCAGCCATCCAAAGCAGTTCCCCAACCCCGCCCCGTGGCGGGTTTTTTTATGCCCAAAGCGAGGAGATATCAGCAATGGCTGAGGCACAAACCAACAGTGGTTCCAAGCTCTACATCTGCGCCACGCCGAAGAACGAGGATCTGACCCAGACCCAGTTCGCGGCGTTGACGTTCGTCCAGGTCAAGAAGGTCGGCAGCGTCGGCGAGCGCGGCCTGACCACCAACATCGTCACCTACGACACGTGGGACACCGCCGTCGCATTGAAGGGCAAGGGCATCTCGAATGCCGGCGACCCCGAAGTCGAGGTGGCGCGCGTGCTGGACGATCCGGGCCAGATCGCCATGCGCGCTGCTGGCCAGCCGACCGTCACCGACGCGTATGCCTTCAAGGTCGAGCGCCCGTCCGGCGAAATTGAATACCTGCGCGGCCTGGTCACCGGCCCCCGCACGCCCGGCGGCCGTAACGAGGACTTCATACTGCACGTCTATTCGCTCGCTCTGAATCAGGTGCCGATCGAAGTGCCGGCACCCGTCACCCCGTAACCGAACAGCGGGGGATAGGGGGGCCGCCTGACAAGCCGGATCTGATCCGGCCGGCTTCCCCCGCTTCCTCTCCGGATCGATCGCAAAGGATCACCCATGACCGAATTGACCACCATCGTTGCCGCTGAGCGCGTCATTGATATCAAGCATCCCGCCACCGAGGCCCCTGTGGGCCTGCGCATCACCCTGCTCCCCGATACCCACCCGAAGGTGCGCGAGGCCAGCCGCAAGGCGCTGGATGACCGCCTGACGGGCAAGGGCAAGCTGACCGCCGCGAAGATGGAGCAGGGCCGCACCGACATGCTCGTCGCGTCTGTGGGCGGCTGGGAGTGGAAGGGCGATCTCACCTTTCACGGCAGCAAGCCGGATCTGACCGACGAAGTGCTGCGCAAGGTGCTGAAGGAGCTGCCGTGGATCGCCGATCAGCTCGAGGTGGAGCTGGGCAACCGCGCGGAGTTTTTTCGCAGCACTGAAGGCGAGGATCTCTGACGCCACGTATCTGACCGTTCGGTACGACATGCCGGACGCGAAGGGCGAGACGCGGCGCCAGCGCAACGCCCGCTTTGAGCAGCCGACGCCTGACGTCGACATGCCGGAAGAAGCGGTCCACGTGTGGGACTGGTTCTGGTTGATCTCCGGCCGGCGTCGATCCGGCCCGGAGGCGCTGTCCTACGCGGAACTGGATGCGTGGCAGCGACTGCTGCGGCGCGATGTGCTCCCCGAAGAGATGGAGATGCTCATCGCGATGGACGACGCCTATCTGCGTGCCGTGCGCGAAGAACAAGCAGCGGCGCGCGAGCGACCGCCCGAACCTGGCAACACCTGGAGCTGATTGATGGATATCGCCGAGCTTGGCTACAAGGTCGATTCGACTGGCCTGGTCGAAAGCACCAGGGCGCTGGACCAGAACGCAGCCGCAGCCGACAAGGCCAGCGGGTCGGCAGATCGGCTGGAGCGCTACTTCCAGTCGATGTCGCGCTCGATCGACCGTTCTGCCGTGGTGCTGGGCGACCGTCTGGGCGGCGCCCTGGATCGCATTGGCCTCGGCACGGGCACCGTGATCACCGAGCTGCAGGGGTTGAACCGTGCGCAGGCGGAAATCGTCTCGGCGCTGGCGGCCATGGAAGGCAGGCTCTCCGGCGCAACATCGGGATTGAAGGCCTACGGCGCGGCCGGCAAGAGTGCTGCTACCGATGCAAGCGCGTCTGCTGCAGCGTCTGAGAAGCTGGAACAGCAGCTGGCGCAGCAGGAGGCGCGCTACCGCAGCGTCGCGCAGCAGGCGATGGCCTACGCCGAAGCCGGCCGTACGGCGAACCTGTCGGATCGCGCCCTGGCGGAGGCCGCGCGCAATGCTGCGGCGGGAATTGATGTGCAGGCGCGGGCGATGGCCGGCGCAGGCTCTGAGCAGGACCGCATGATCGCGCGTGCACGTGCGCTGCAGGAGGCAGAGGCGCGCACCGCAAACCAGGCGCGCGAGGCAGCGGCAGCAGCGCAGGCGCAGGAAATCAACCTGAAGCGCCTGCTTGCACAGATCGATCCCACCGTTGCCGGTTTGAACCGGCTGGCTGAGATGGAGGAGCGGCTGGAGCGTGCCGGCGACTTGGGGCTGATCAAGCCGCAGGTGATGCAGCAGTACCAGGCGCAGATCGAGGCAAGCCGGCAGGCGCTGCTGAAGTCCAAGAACACCACCGAGCAATACGGCATGACCGCGCGCCAGACGGCCGCGGCGATGCGCATGATCCCGGCTCAGATGACGGACATTGTCACCAGCGTGGTTGCCGGCCAGCCGATCTGGATGGTGGCGATCCAGCAGGGCGGACAGTTGAAGGACCAGCTTGGTGGCATCGGCCCGGCCGCCAAGGCCGTGTCGTCCTACGTGCTGGGCATGGTCAATCCGATGACTGTGTCGGCTGCCGCTGCACTGGCGTTGGCGGTGGCACTGAAGCAGGGCCAGGACGAGCTGTTCGACTTCCAGAAGAACCTGATCCTCACCGGCCGCAATGCGGACATCAGCGGCTCCCAGTTCCGAGGATTGGTGTCGGATCTCGACAAGCTCACCGGGGTGACGCGCGGCGGCGCAGTTGATGCCCTCAATTCGGTTGCCGCCTCCGGCCAGTTCGCCGGTAAGCAGTTCCTGATGGTCGCCGAGGCCGCTGCACGGATGGAGGCGTCCACCGGCCAGGCCACAAACAAGACGGTCGAGGCATTCCAGCGAATCGCACGTGATCCGGTGGATGCGCTGGTGGAGCTCAACAAGCAGGAGGGCTTCCTCAACACCGCACAACTGCAGCGGATCATCACGCTGCAGGAAGAGGGGCGGCAGCAGGAGGCCGTGGCCGAAGCGCTGCAGCTGTACTACGAGCGATCCATCAACGTTGCAAACCAGACCGAGGCTGTCATGCCGGGGATGGCGCAGGGATGGCGCACCGTCAAGGACGAGATTAGCGGCGCGTGGGGTGCACTGGTCAACTTCAGTGGAGCGCTCACGGATGTGGGCCGGAACAGCGGCCTCCAAGATTCCTGGATCGCAAAGCTAGCGAGCGCGGGGCCGCGTGCCGGCTTCGCCCTGCTGGCCGGTCTGAAGGATGAGATGGGGAGGCTATCTGCGCAGGCCCGAAACCCGTACGGGCTGCCAGCGCCGATCAACGAAGAGAGTCCGAACAACCGTAAGGCGGTCGAGGACTACAACAAGGTGTTGCACGACAACCAAGCAGCCGAGAAGGCAGCTTCCGAAGCACTCAACGCACGAATGGCCGGCCTTGATCGGGCGACCGCAAAGCAAGCTGCCCTCAATAAGATCATCGAGATCTACAACAAACTTCCGGACAGCGACGCGCGCCACTTCGATGGATCCATGCAGCGCCTCATCGCCCAATCCAATGCGCAGGTCGACAAGCAGTTCAACCAGCGCGAGGGCATCGGCAAGGCCAACACGGACGACAACGCAGCGCAGAGCTTCATCGCCAGCGTGCAGCGGCAGATCACCGCCAACCAGCAGCTGGCCGAGAGTGGCGACAAGGTATCCGCCAGCGATCGGCTGGTGATCCAAGCCCGGCAGCTGCTGGCCGACAAGACCAACACGATGACGGCGGCGAGCAAGCAGCTGCTGCAGGCGATGATCCCGCAACTCCAGGCAAGCGATGCGCAGGCAGAGAAGGCAAAGCAGACCCAGCGCGACCTGGTGGCACAGGCGGCACTGACCGAACGCCTCGCCCAGTTGGAGAAGCAACGGCAGGAGCAGTCCGACGTCGACTTGATGGGCATTGGCCGCGGCGCCGATGCAACGCAGATGCTCCAGCGCCAGTTGGACATCCAACGCGAGTACTTGCGCGAGCGGGAGAAGCTGGAGAAGGAGCAGCGCGGGCAGAACCCGCTCAGCCAGGGTGAATACCAGAACGAGATCGTAATGCTCGAGGCGAGCAGGGAGCGCTCGCTGGAAATCGAGCGGAGCTACCAGCAGCAGCGCATGCAGTTGCTCGGCGACTGGCGCACCGGCTTTACCCGTGTTTGGGAGGACTACGCCTTTGCCGCGCAGAACGCATCGGAGCAAGCAGGCTCGTTCCTGTCCAACAGCTTGAGTGCTGGTGAAGACGCTTTCGTGCGGTTGGCCCAGACCGGGAAGCTGTCCTTCAGTAGCTTGATCGATTCGATGATCGCCGACTTGGCGCGCTACGCGTTCAAGCAGCAGGCGGTCGGCCTGATCGGTGCATTTATGGGTGGTGGAGTTGGGGCCGCCGGATCTGCTGCTGTTACTGGCGGCACGCAGTCGATCACCAGCAGCCTGGGCGATTCGCTGGTCAGTGGCTTCAGCTATGGCGGCGGTCGCGCTAACGGTGGCCCGGTCGCTCCTGGCTCGCTGTACGAGGTGGGCGAAGGCGGCGATCCGGAGCTGTTCCACCAGGGAGGGCGCAGCTACCTGATTCCCGGCAACCGCGGGCAGGTCGTTCCGGCCGCGCCGATGGCTTCGGGAAGCGGCAGCCCCGCGAGCTCGGAAACCAAGATTGAAATCAACAACTACGGAGGTGCTCAAGTGCAGTCGCGAGAGCAACGGACAACGATGCCGGACGGCAGGGAAATGCGAAAAATCGTCGTCGACATCATTGCTGATGACATGGCCAGCGGTGGGCGGACGGCGGGCGCGACGAAGAGCCGATTCGATGTGAGGGAGCGACGCTGATGGCTACTCTCCCAGCTGCTGTGCGTCTGCTTGCAGGGGATCTCGGCGAGGAGCCGGATCCCTCCGTGGAGCGCACCGAGATGGAGCGCGGGCCGGCCAAGCAGGCAATCATCAACACGCGCGTGATGCTGGAGCTGCCAGTCACCATGGTGTTCCTGACTGCCGAGTCGATGGCTGCGTTCGACGTCTTCTATTTCGACGAAATCGGGCGTGTTGGCTACTTCACCATGGTGCATCCACGCACGCGGCAGCAAATCTCTGCGCGCTTCAAGGGCGGTGCAATCGGTCGCCTTCAGGCCACCAATTCCGCGTTCACGCAGGGCACGCGGCAGGCTGTTTTGGAGTATCGGCGATGAGCACATTTCTTGAGCGCCGGCAGCGCGTTACAGATCGAGTTGGACCTCTCGAGCTGTTGGAAATGACGGCGCCATCCTTCGGAGCGGTGCTACGCATCGCCAATGACACCGAGGACTGGGTAAGCAACGGAAACACCTACTTCGGTTATCCGTTCCGCTTTACGGCGCCGACCGACTCGGCTGGACAGACGCCGCGGGCGCAGCTTGAGGTGGACAACGTCGGTCGCGGTATCACCGACGACCTGGAGCGTATGCAGCCAAATGAGATGGTGATGTGCCGCTACCTCATCACCGACAAGGCGGCTCCCGATCTGATCGCGCGGCGCATGTACTTGCCGATGACACAGGTGCGCGCGGCTGGTCCGCTGATCACTGCGCAGATCGGCATGGATTTCTTCATGCGGCAGCAGGCGGTAAAGCTGCGAGCGAATCCGCACACGCTCCCGGGGATCTTCTGATGCGCACGGCTGACGTTGAGCGCTTTCTCAACATCCCGTACGACGCCGACACCAATGACTGCGCAGATCTTGTCGTCCAGGTGCAGCACGAGCTGTTCGGGCGGGAGGTACAGATGCCAGCCAGGCGGCCACGTGGCGCGGCGGGGCAAGTGGCGCTGGGCGAATTGTCACAGGCCTACGCGGTAGCGACCACCACGCCGGTGGACGGCGACTTGGTGCTGATGTTCGACAAGGGCCAAAGCCGGCCGGGACACGTCGGCGTCTTCTTCTACCTGGCCCACGAAGGCTGGGTTCTTCACACAACCAGCGCGCTCGGCAGCAGCTGGCTGCACCGGGTGCGCGAGCTGCCGGACTACGGCGCAAGGATCGAGGGGTATTACACATGGGTCTGATGACCACTCCTGCTGCCAACGGCCAACTGGTGCTGACACCGCATCCGGTCACCCTGGAAGGGCAGCGACACATTGCGATGGACCTGCGGGCGGGCGAGCGCCTGTGCGAGTTCCTGCACCGGCACGTGATCGATTTGGATCAGGGCGACTGGACGGTGTCCATCGGCGGCCGTGCTGTGCCGCGGCACCTCTGGGCCTATGTCTATCCGAAGGATGGCCAGGTCATTGAGGTGCGCGGCGCAGTTGGCCGGAACGCGCTTTACATCGTGGCGATGGCTGCATTGATCTACTTCACCGGCGGCGCTGGCGCGACCTGGGCGGCGGGTTTGGGTACGACCGGTGCGGCAGTGGCATACACCGCCGCGTTCGTTGTTGGTGCCATCGTCATCAACAAGGTGCTCGGGCCAAAGGTCGAAAGCCCGGCTGCCGCGAGCAATGCCGGCACGGTCTACAGCCTGGGTGCTGCACGCAACCGTCCGCGCCCATACGAGCCGCTGGGTCTGCTTTTTGGTCGCATGCGCATCGCGCCGGATGTCGCAAGCACCACGTACTCGTTCTACGAGGGCGACGACCAGTACCTCGGGATGGTGCTGACTCCGGGCATCGGCGTGGGTCGCGTGGGCGCCTTCTCCAACGGCGACACGCTGCTGTCGAGCTACGAGGGCGTGAGCATCTACCACGCCGGCTACAGCCAGATGCCGGATGAGTCAATTCCGCTTTACAGCAATGTGGACACCATCGACGGCGGCGAGCTGCCGGACACCGCCGACTTCGTGACGCGCACCAGCAGCGCCGACACCGTGCGCATCCAGATCAACCTGGAATACGTGCTCGGCGGCGTGGGGACCTCGGGCAAGGCCTACAACGTCTCCGAAACCGTGCAGGTGCAGTACGCGCAAGCGGGCAGCGGGATCTGGGCCACGCTGGCCACCCAGACGTTCACCGGCGACAAGCTCGACGTCAGCAAGCGGGCGACCCTGTCTGCAGATGTGCCCAAGGGCCAGTACGACGTGCGCGTGCGCATCCTCGGCCTGGGCAACTACGACGGCGACAACACCCAGCGCAACGACTTCCAGTGGTCGACAATGGGCAGCGTCCAGGCCGACGGCGCGACCTATGACGGGATCTCGCGCACCGGGATTCTCCTCAAGGCAACGGGGCAACTCAACGGCCAGCCGGACCAGCTGCGCGCCGAGCACATCGCCGCGCCGATTCCAGTGTGGCGCAACGGCTCGTGGGTGACCGAGGAAACCAGCAACAACGGCGCGCACATCCTCAAGTACGCGCGTGGCTACTTCAACAAGAAGGGCAAGCTGATCGCCGGCATGGGCAAGTCCGACGAAGAGATCGACATCGAATCGCTGCAGGGCTTCATGGCCCACTGCGAGGCCAATGGCTACACCTACGACTATTGGCTGACCGAGGAGCGCAGCCACGATGAGGTGCTGCAGGCGATCGCGCTGGCCGGCATGGGGCAGGTGACGTGGGCCGGTGGTCGCCTATCCGTTGTGTGGGCTGCAGACGAACAACCGCTGTCGGGCGTGGTCAACATGGCGGAGATGAAGAAGGGCAGCTTCAGCGTGGACTACACGCTGGCAAGCGCTGCCGACGGTATCGAATACAGCTATTTCGACAGCACCACCAACAAGGTCGAGACCCTGCGCGTGCCCGCGCCGGGCGTGGAAACCATGCTCAATCCTGCGCGCCTCACCGGCGAGGGCATCGGCCGCGAGGCGCATGCCGCCGAGATGGCGCGTTATCACCTGGGACAGAGCCTGTACCAGTACAAGGACATCGGGTTCGCCCAGGACCTGCAGTACCTGGCGTACCGCCGCATGTCGATGCTCTCGATCTCCCACGACCTCACGCAGTGGGGTTTCGGCGGGCGCGTCGTTGCGGCAGAGCGCAGCCCACTGCTAGGAACGGTCACCTTGACGCTGGACGAGCCGGTGCCGCCGCCCGATGCACGCAGCGCCTTCATCGGCCTGCGTATTCCGGGCGAGGCGGTCTACCGCACCTTCCGCGTGCGTAGCTTCACCGAGGCGACCGACACCATCCAGCTTGTGGAGGAATGGCCGGACGATGCGCCGTTGCCGGGCGAGGGCTACGCCGACTCGATGGTGCAGGGCGGTTGGCAGGACAATCCAGCGCACGACACGGTGTGGATTTACGACTTCAAGGCCACACCGGGCTTGCGCGTCCGCGTTGTTGCGATCGAGCCGGAAAGCGATCTGAAGGGCGCGAGCATCAGCGTTGTGCCCGAGTCGCCGGAGTTCTGGACCTACGTCAAGACCGGCCAGTACATCCCGCCGGACAGCGGCTCGTCCCTGGCTACCCGGCCAGTCATGAGCAACCTGCGCATTGATGAGGACCAGATCACCACCGGTGACGTCACCGCGACCGACCTGGTGGCCACGTTCGACATCAGCGGCCCGTTCGATCATGCCGTGGTGTACGCCTCAGCGTCCGACGGCAACGGCGAGCTGCAGGAAGTGGCGCAGACGCGCACCCGCACAGCGCGGTGGCGCATCCCACGCGCCGGTACCTACACGATCAACGTGCGCCCGTTCGGTCCGGATGGGCAGCTGGGCATCGGCGCCTCGCTGATCTACACGACCATCGGCGCGGATGCGCCTCCGGTGAACTACGACATCTTCGACGTGGAGGAGATCTCCGGCGGCATCCGGCGTTACACCTGGGGCTTCTGGACCGACACCATCCAGTCGGCCAACCTGGCCGGCGCGGAGATCCGCTACATCGAGGCGCCGGAGCAGGGCGCCCCGATGCCTGCGTGGGATGCCATGACGCCGGTGGGCGACAGCGGCTACCACACCGGTGCGTTCGACTCGCCCATCCCGGCCTCGGGCAAGTGGACGTTCGCCATCCGTGCGCGCAACACCAACGGCACGCTGTCGGTGGCGGCGAAGTACATCACCAAGACGCTGGGCAAGAACCTGGGCGAGCTACAGGAGGAGATGCAGCAGGCGATCGACCAGACCACCGAGGAGATCCGGCAGGGCTTCCTCGAAGCGGCTGCGCGCGATGAGGAGCTGGCCAACCAGCTGCAGCAGCAGGCACAAGATCTCGCCAACCTTCAGGCGCTGGTCGAGGCCCCGGAGTGGGTGGATCAGGCGTGGCCCGCTGGTTCGATCGTCAAGAACGCCGGGGGCCTGTACGTCGCCAAGCAGGACGTGCCGGTGGGCACAGCCATCGCCGACACTGCGTTCTGGTCCTACATCGGGCAGTACGCCAGCCTGGCCGAGGCGGTCGGTGCCATCGGCGTGGCGATGCAGCAGGTGACCACCGACGTACAGCAAGTTGAGCAAGAGCTGCAGGTCCTCGCACAGGACGTCAGTGGTGTGCGGTCCAGTCTTGCCGGCAAGGCCGACGCCTCGGCAGTGCAGGCGCTCACAACACGCCTGACTCAGGCAGAAAACAACGTGACGTCGCTGTCGCAGTTGATCAACACGGTGCAGTCTTCGCTGAGCGGTAAAGCGGATGCAAGTGCACTCCAGGCCTTGCAAACGCAGGTTTCGCAGCTTGGTAATGAGGTCACATCGCAGGCCACGGCGATCACCCGGGTCAACACAAAGCTGTTGGCAGGCAATCCAAATCTGATCGCCAATCCCACGGGCAGAGTGGATACAGCGGGTTGGACGGGCATCACGCCAGTCAGACGTTTGACCTTCAGCTTTGGGCCGTACTTGTCAGTCGACGCCAGCTCTACGGCAGCGACCAAGTATTGGTATTACTACGTCAACGATATGCCGCCAGGCCAGTACACCTTCAGCGGTGAGTTCTATGCGGGCAGCTCCAACGTCACGGACATGATTGCGCAATGCGAGACGGCAACGGGCACGGTGACAGCACAAAGCGCGGCGCTGACATTCCCGGGTGACCGTACATGGGCGCGTCGCGAAGTGACGTTCACCGCACCGGCCGGCACTACCCGCATCGGCCTGTATGTCCGAGGGTTCGGGGCCTATCAGCAGATCGCTTGGCGTCGGTTGAAGTTGGAGGCGGGCGCGATCGCCACCGCGTTTACGGAAGAGGCGGCAAACGCACAGCAGGCAAGTGCAACCCAGTCGCTGTCGACACGTGTGACGCGAACAGAGAATGGCGTGGCGAGCTATGAGGCTTCGGCCACGCTCGCACTCGACGTCAATGGCCGAGTTGCAGGTATCCGCTCTGTCAACAACGGCACAACTGCAACGATCGACTTCGCATTCGACAAGGTGCGCTTCATTGGTGTGGATGCCGGCCAGGGCCGCAGCGAAATCATCAGCGGCAAGATTTACTGCTATGCACCCAATGGTGTGCAGGTGGTCGCCATCGGTGCGGGTGTATGACGACCTTTCTGCGCGTTACCGATGAGGCAACCAATGTGGTGCTGCTGCAAGTCACCGATCAGCCCGATTCGGATCTGCTGACGCAGCACATGGGCGCGATCGGCATCGCCAGCGGTAGCGCCGGCTCTGTAGGTGTTCCGATCACCGGAAGCGCCAACCAGCTGTATTACTGGTTCGTGGCAGACAGCGGAGCCGGCAACAGCCTGCTTCCGTACATCACCGACGACGGCAACACGATTAGCTGGAATGTGCCGTCAGCGACCCTGACCGCCCTCGCCGGCGGCACCTTGTTCTACGGGAGGTTTTGACGTGGCCTTCGTTCGCATCAATGCCGGTCCCAATCGAGTGGTGATCTCGGAGGATTGGAAAAATTTGGCGCTGGCATCAAAGCAAACCATCACACCCAGTGGCAGCGGTGTGCTGAAGACGTGGAGCTTGACTATAGTCGGCACGAATCCGGCACTGGCGTTCCTGGGCGAGAGCAATGCTGTGCTCGCCCAACGCACCCAGAGCGGCAACAACTTCACCTTTAGCGGTTGGACAACAAGCGGCAGCTTCGCTGCATACGTGTTCGATGAGCCCAACTTCGGCCGCATGAAGTACTTCTGGGTCCGTAATCCGGCAAACAATCAGGTCGTGTTCGACGCGACCCTCAAGTACATGAAGGTGCGCGGGCTGCTGCAGGGCAACGCTAACCAGGGCGGGTCGATCACCTTGCCGGCCGGCCGAACCTACGCCGCGCTGGCCGGCTCCACCGGCAACATCATGCTGGCCATCGGCGGCCTGGTTGGCGGTGGTCCGCAGTGGCAGGTGCAGGTGTTGTGGCGCAAAGGCGTGATCAACATTAACGGTAACGTCGCATCCATCTCCGCCATCGATACCGCCCAGGATCTGCGCACCGGCACCGACCGAAATCCTCAGCCACCCCCTGGCAATTACGGCCAGGCTTGGGTGCGCGCTCCCATCCTCGACGTCACTGGATACTGACCATGCTTATCAGCGAAAACCCAACCTTCGGCACGCAGACCAACATCGTGTCGCCCCGCATCGAGATCCGATGGAACCCGGCCACCAACGACGGGCCGGTCGAGTTCCACCTTGAGCAGATCACCACCAAGCCGCACCCCGATGGTTGGATGCAGACGCTGGAGCGCTTCTTCCTGCGCGTGCTCACGGTGCAGATCAGCGACCTGATCGGCCGCAGCTACGACATCACCGCGCCGGT
This sequence comes from Xanthomonas sp. fls2-241-TYG-148, assembly GCF_030208815.1. Classification (NCBI taxonomy): domain Bacteria; kingdom Pseudomonadati; phylum Pseudomonadota; class Gammaproteobacteria; order Lysobacterales; family Lysobacteraceae; genus Xanthomonas; species Xanthomonas sp. fls2-241-TYG-148. The sequence goes on along the minus strand of NZ_JARVTE010000001.1, from coordinate 458,298 downwards.
TACGACTGATGTCGACCCAGCGACTGGCACGGCCATGGAGGTGCCGGGCGAGACGGTCACCGAGCCTGGCGTGCACCTGTTGCTGGGCATCAAGGCGGCCACCCGCGCGGCCTACGATGCGAACGTGGTAACCCCCGACCCGGATGCAGATCCGCTTGCGCGACAGATCACGATCATCTGGAACCCGATCAACGACACCGGCACCGTCACGTTCCAGGTCGAGGACCGCGGCGCCGTCCTCGGCGTGCTGGCAGCGCCCATCGCCGACCTGATTGCGCCGACCTACGCCATCCGCTATCCCGGCGCGGAAGCGTCGCAGGCGCTGGAGGGCTGGAAGCTCCAGGCGTTGATCAAGGCCGCTACGGATGTGGCTATCGCAGATAGCTTGGCCGGCGCGGCGAGTGCGGCTGCCTGAGCACGAGGGGCGGCCGCATCAGCGTTCGATGGCCGCGACCTTGCGCACGCCGTTGCGGTCTTGGTACTTGATGGACCACGGAGTGATCAGGTAGCCCGGGCGGAATCGGAGGGTGAGGGTGAAGTGGTCTTCGCGCGCATCCCTGGCGATGCCGTTAACCAGCACATACGGCGCGGCAGTCTTCGGGACGGTGCAGTCGTCGGTATAGCCGTCGGTCTTGAACGCCAGGGTGTACGGGCCGCCGCCAAGGAGCTGCCCGCACACAATTGCGTGGGCGGTGACCGACGCGGCACGAGCACGCGGCGCAATGCGGACGACGAACTGGTCTAGCGTCTCGCCGGTCGTTGAAGTCTCTTGGTGCAGCACGGCGGACTGGCCGAATTTTGCCGCAGTGGACGGGTCGCCTGCGAAGGCTTGCGCACTGGCAGCGAAGAGGGCCAGCGCTACGGCAAATGAGGTTAGGTGCATTCCGTTCTCCGAATTAGATATACCGGCCTTCGCCGGCGGCCCGAGGTCATCTCGGCGCAGGGCCAAGATGCAGCGCGAGCACATCCGAAAAAACGTTCAGTTGAAGTGTCGCAGCACGCTTGCTTCGCTCAGGGAAATCCGACCCCTCGCTGCGGTACATGCTGATAGCGGCGATCAGCTACGGCGCGCAGTCTGCACAGGCCGGACGCGGAGCCAAGATGGCCGCTCAACCCGCGGAGCTTTGAGCAAGCTCTAGCCGGCTCCCCCGATAACATGGAGAAGTTATGAAGAGCTTGCTTGCCACCGTTCTAGCTGCAGCATCTTTGCTGGCAGCTTCGTCTGTTGAAGCTGCTACTTACCAAACGATAGTGCAGGGATTCGCACGCGCCGCACCGCGCAGCACTGTCGATGCAACTCCTCAATGCCCTGCAGGATTTACGCCGATCTCTGGCGGATGGAACACCAGTGACCCCAACAGCGTCACGTTTGTTGGAGGGCTGCCGGAGAACAACAACGCAACACAGTCGATGAATGCTGGACGCTTCTCTGTTGTCGGCAGTTACCCGAACGGCAACGGTTGGCGCACCTATGGGTACGTCAATGGCGCAGCGATCATCAACATCTACACGGTCTGCGCATCGCCATAAGACTGCATGCTTCACTCGCTGGACGCGGGGGCCGTTGGCAGCTCATCCCGCGTGGCGCTTGAGCAGCGCCCCGCCAGCACTGTCAGATGAAACCCTCCAGGTCGCCGTTCGTGAGCACACCGAGCCGATGACCCCAGGACGCGATGAGTTCTACTACCTCAGCTGCATCGGCTGGGTAGCGGGCCAGCAGCTCTGCCTCGAATTGCTGGAGCACCTCAAGCGGCTTGGCCGCGCCAGCGACCCGGTGCTGAAGTTGTTCGAAAAGGCTGAGCGGTGCGGCTTCGTCCATACGGCAGAGTCTACGTTCCGCGATCTCAAGCAGTGAGACGCCTCGGCCGATACTGGCCGCATGGACAGAGCCCAACTCCGAACCCACCTGGAAAACCTCGACGCCGCGGTGCCGCCGCTGCTCAAGAGCAGCCCCGACCGCTGCCACTTCTGGCAGGCCTTCGCCGGCATGGCGGACATCATCGAGGACGGCGCCGTCACGGGGGAGGATGCCCAATTCGTGTCCCGACGACTCGACGAGATCCTGGCCTGGCATGGCCTGGAAGACGCCGACCGCGACTGTTGAGAGGCTGCCATGTGTTATTCCGCCCAGGTCCAAGCCGAGTTCAAAGCATTCCAGCGGGCGTTCGGCGCTGTGATGGACATCAATGCGTACGTCAAAGCGTTTTGGTGGGACCAGGGCAAGGATCCTCGCCGGGTGAAGGCGCCGCGCGCAATGGTGCGCGAGCTGCTGGAGATCGGACCGCCCGAGCTGCAAGAGAACCTGCGCGCGGCGGATGGAGCCGAGGCTGACACGCTCACGCGCGAGATATTCGACCAGAAGCGCCGTGTCGGCGATGCCGAACGGGCACTGCAGGTCAGGGAAACGAAGAAGGCGCGCGCGGACGTGCGCATCGGCACGAACAAAATCCAGCAGGCGCAGCGGCGCCTCGACTCGCTCAAGGGCACGCGCGGCCAGGACGACAGTCGGATATTCCCGGGCGTCTACTGCCCGGTGCTGGTGATCGAGAACGGTCAGCGGGTCGTCAAGCCGATGCGCTACCAGTGCCGCCCGGCCGGCACGCCGGCGGTGTACGACCGGAAATTTCCCGGCACCTACAACGCCCGCCGGGACAACCTGGAGGGCTTTTGGCGCCGGCAGTTCGGCTACACCCATGGGCTGATGGTGGCCGACCGGTTCTACGAGAACGTCGAGGGCCCAGACGGCCAGAACCAGCGCATCGAATTCGTGCCGCGCACCGGCGAGTCGATGCTTGTGGCGTGCCTCTGGTCGCACTGGCGCGATCCCGCCGGCATTGAGCCTGACCTGCTGTCGTTCGCTGCGATTACCGACGAGCCAGAGCCGGAGGTCGCCGCCGCTGGCCATGACCGGACGATCATCAACATCAAGCCCGAGCACGTCGACGCCTGGCTCAATCCGGATCCTCGCAACCTGGATGCGCTGTACGCCATCTTCGACGACAAGCGGCACCCGTTCTACGAGCACCGGCTAGCCGCATGACCAGCAACAGCCACAACCAGGATAGATAGCCATGCCATCACGATCTGCACATCGCGCCGCGCTTCAGCGATCTAAGGAGCCGGGCGTCATTGCTCCCGAAGGTGTGGCGCTGCCGCCTCTCCCTCGCGGTATGAACTGGAACAACCCTGTTGTCGGCGAGAAAGTCGACCGGGAAGAATGGCACGTGCTGCGTGTCGGCCCAGGGAACTCAGATGTCCTGGCAAGGATTCGGCGCAATGGGGCAAGTGAGGCCGACGTGTCGCTGAAGGTCGCGGGAAGCCCAGTGATACCGCCGGCGGTAACGCTGCCGATCGCTCAGGCTTTCGAGGTGGCGGCCGAGTTCGCGCGCAGCTTGGCTCGGTAGTTTAGATGCTCCTCATTAGCCCGTCCCAGCCCGTCCCAGCCCGTCTCAACCCGTCTCAACCCGTCTCAACCCGTCTCAGCCCGTCTCAGCCCGTCTCAACCCGTCTCAGCCCGTCTCAGCCCGTCTCAGCCCGTCTCAGTTTGCGCAACACAGACCTAAAGTTGCTTCCAACTCGGCCGAAGATAGAAGGGAAACCAAAGATGTGAAATCACGGTTTTTCTGTAACTTGTTGACAGAAAAGAACAATTTTCTTTTTTGTGAACAGTGTTGCAGTTGATAGCAGAAGTTGAGATGGGTGCACTAGCAAACAGGCGTTTTATGCAGCACCATTCGCCGCCAGTAGCCGTACGCTACTTTTATGAGCCTGGTCAGGGCTCGCTTACGCAAGGAAGATGAACAGATGGGCGATGGGGCAGACCATGACCCGCAGGACAAGTTGCCGGAACTTTTGGCCAGCATTTGGGGTCAAGTAAGTAAGCAAGTGAACAGGCTGATCGAGGCCCATGACCAATTCGGCTTCGTTAAATTTCAGGAGGCTCTGAATCCAAGCCTCACAGAAGTGCTCAAGGCGTTTGAGTTCGTTGACTTCGCCCTCACTCAGCTAGTCGATAGTGGGCTTCTTGGATACGACGAAAAACGAAATGCCTTGAATTCGAAGCAGTGCATCTTGCAGATGAAGCTACTGGCGGTAGCTCTCGATGACGACAGGCAGGATGAGTACGACCGGATCATGGGCGAGTTGCAAGCCCAAGCAAAATTTTAACTACCGTAGCACTTGGAGAGTCAATATGAACGGCGCCACCCTGAACTTTGATCTGTACGCGCTTGCGCGACCGAAGAGCAGGAAAGACATGATTGCGCTGGCGAACGAAGTGGTGGAAGAACTTCGCCAGATCGACAGTCATTTCGATGCTGCCTTTGCGCGCTGCGAAGAGCCTTCCGACGCGTAGGTTTTTTTAGCTGAATTTGAGGTTGAAAGCCCCGCTCCGGCGGGGCTTTTCTGTTTTAAGGTCGATGCCTCGTAAGAGCGATCATCATGAGGAGATACGCAGCTCATCCAGATAGTCGGCCCATCGCTGCATCATGCGCACGCGTTCTGCGAGGTGCGTCGTGCGGTTATAGGCGCGGCCGTTTGGATCCTTTACTGCATGCGCCAGCTGGTGCTCAATGATGTCCGGCCGAAAGCCCAGGATCTCGTCTAGGATCGTGCGCGCCGTGGCGCGGAAGCCGTGGCCGGTCACCGTGCCTACCTCGTAGCCCATGCGTCGCAACGCCGCGTTCACTGCGTTGTCTGACATCGGCCGCAGCTTCGTCCTGGTGCTGGGGAAAAGGTAGCGGCCGGCACCAGTGAGCCGCTGCAAGTCGGCAAGTACTTCGAGTGCCTGGCGCGAGAGCGGGACAACGTGGGGCTGGCGCATCTTCATCTTGTCGGCGGGGATGTTCCACCGAGCGGCCTCAATGTCGAATTCCGACCACTCGGCTTGCCGCAGCTCGCCAGGCCGCACGAACAGCAGTGGCGCCAGCACGAGAGCGCAGCGCGTGACGTGGCTCCCCTTGTAGCCGTCCATGGCGAGCAGGAGCGGCCCCAACTCATCCGGATCCGTCAGTGCCGGCAGGTGGCGTTCGGGCGTTGGCTTCAGCGCACCGCGGAGATCCGCTACTGGGTTGCGGCTGGCACGCCCGGTGGCGATGGCATATCGCATGACCTGGCCGCAGTTCTGCATGACCCGATGCGCCGACTCGAAGGCGCCGCGCTTCTCGATGCGTCTGGCCACTGCCAGGAATTCGGGCGCTTCCAGTTCCGCCGCCGGCCGCGCGCCGATATAGGGGAATACGTCGCTCGTGAACCATCCGACGACCTTCACGCGGTACCCGTCCACCCAGTTGCGCTTCTCCAGCCACTCGTTGGCGATCACTTCGAAGGTATTGGCGCCGAGAATCGCCCGCGCTGCCGTCGCGGCTCTGCGGTGTTCGCCGGGGTCGATGCCCTGAGCCAGCAGCTGGCGCGCTTCGTCCCGCCGCTGCCTGGCCAGCGCCAGCGGCACGTCTGGATAGACGCCGATGGCCAGCCGCTTCTCCTTGCCCCCGAACCGATACTTCAGGCGCCACCAGCGCCCGCCCTTGGGCGAAACCTCTAGATAAAGCCCGTCGCTGTCGTACATGCGTTGGGTCTTTGCGGCAGGTTTGGCGCGGCGTATTGCGAGATCGGTCAGTGGGGGCATCTGGATTGCTGGTGGGGGCAGGTGCCCCAAAATATGCCCCCAACGTCGCATAGCCTGATACGTTCACCTACGCACTTCTGCGCACATAAAAAAGGCCGAGAACCCTTGTTTTACGGGGGTTCCCGGCCTTCTTCGGATCTTCAAGATCCGCTCATTGGTGGAGGTGGGCGGAATCGAACCGCCGTCCGGAAGCACTCCATCCCCAGCACTACATGCTTATCCCTCCGTTAGATCTCGTTCCCAGGCAGCACGGCGGGCAAAGCGCACCTGAAAACCAGCCTGCTTGATCTAACCGATAGCTGACAGGCAGCCACTACCGGCGGTTCCGTGATAATGACCCTACATCTACGAGCACGGGCACAAGTAGTTTCGGGGGTTCGCCTTAGGCGGCTGTAGAACTACAACTAAAGCCAATTAAGCGGCGATAGCGAAGTCCGAACCGTAGTTGTCGTCGTTGGCAACTAAAAGTTTGCTGCTGGATTAACGAGGAAAGCTGCCCCCTCGGCATGCGCCAAGCGACTTCGCGACCCCCGTCGAAACCAGTGCACCCCCGGGGAAAGCATCAAAACGCTGACGTGACCAGTGTAGGGATCGGCGCGGCCGGTCACAAGTAGTGAGATAGGCAGCGCTTACAGTGGCTTCAGTTGCACAGACCGGAACTATCCGGAAGTGAAGGAGCCACTGGATGAGCACAGGCAAGCGCCCCACCGGCCCGCGCACGACGCGCGCCGCAACCAAGAAGACCGCCAAGGCCGCCCCGCCGGCCAAGCGCCGTCCGGCGCGTCAGGCCACCGCCAAGGCGGAAACGCAAGAGGAAAACGGCCATCGCACTCGGGTGCAGGGTAAAGCCCGCACCGTCATCTACATCCATGGCATTGGCAACAAGCCGCCGGCTGAGGTATTGCGCTGCCAGTGGGACAAGGCCTTGTTCGGCCGCCCGATGGGTGAGCGCACGCGGCTGGCGTACTGGGTCAACCGCGAGCGCTACCCGGTGCCGGAGCCCGGCAGTTGCGATGGCCGCGATGTGGGGCCGGCGTTGAACCAGAGCGTGCAGCGGGCGTTGAGCACGCTGGGGTTGGTGCCGGGCGAGCAGGACCTGCACGCGCTGGCCGATGCGCTGGCACAGAGCGAGCAGGAGCGTGCTGATCTGCACCAGATGCTGGACGAGTTGCAGGCCGCGCCACTCGCCGGCGGCGTGCAGGCGAAGGGGCCGATCGATGCGATCAACCGCGTGCTGCTGCGGCTGATTTCCGCGGCGCTGCTGCAGGACGTGCACGATCTGTTCTTTGTCCCGGAGCGGGCCGCGCAGATGCGCGAAAGCCTGGCGCAACGGTTGCGCGCCGGTGGCGGGCCGTTCGTGGTGGTGGCGCACAGCCAGGGCTCGATGATTGCCTACGACGTGCTGCGGCAGTTGCAGGCCGATGGCTGCGAGGTGGCGCTATTTCTGACCCTGGGCTCGCCGCTGGGCTTGCCGCAGGTGCGCAGCATGTTCAAGCGCTGGACCGGGACGCGCAAACTGCCGTTCCCCGACTGCGTGCGGCGCTGGGTCAACGTGGCCGAAACGCGCGATCCGATCGCGCTGGATCCAGACCTGACCGACGACATCGCCAATGCCAAGGGGCGGTTCGAGAACATCGCCGCCGCGCGGCTCAACCCGGACTGGGAGCACAACCCGCATTCGGGCTCGGGGTATTTGGCCATTGCGCAGGTGCGTGCAGCGGTGCGGCAGGCGGTGGGTGTGGGCTTCGATCAGCCGGTTTCCAATGCGGTGCTGATCAAGGACCTCAGTGAGCAGCTCGAAGCGCACGGCGCGGACTACCGGCACGAGGTGTTGATCGAGCTGGACCGTCGCGTCCTGGGTGCGGACCCGGCCGGCGTGCGTGCGCAATTGCTCACCCACATGCGCCAGATTGCCGGGCATAGCACCGGCCTGGACGGCGATGCATTGGACGACGCGATCGAACTCGAAGACAGCCTGCAGCGCTTCATTTCGGCGCGGCTGACGCGGTTCGAGATCGAAACGCTGCAAAGCCGCTACCGCGCGCTGGGTTTCCGGCGCGTCTGGCGCGATGCCGGCAAGCGCGCGCTGATTCACGTCTCGGGCAACGTGCTGCATGTGGATGCAGCACGCACGGCGTATCGCGCACGTGGGCAGCAGATCGGCTGGGCGGTCCTGGATACCGGCATTGCGGCCGCGCATCCACATTTCTTCGTGCCCGGCGAACGCGACAACGTGGTGGCGCAGTGGGATTGCACCCGGCGTGGCGCGCCCAAGCGGCTCACGCGGGCCGATGGCAAACGGTTCAACGCACTCGACGGGCACGGCCATGGCACACACATCGCCGGCATCATCGCCGGCTGTTGCCGGGCGACGGTGCCCGATGCCAGTGGCAAGCCGGGCGAACTGCTGGAATTTGCCGGCATGGCGCCGGAGACGCAGCTCTATGGCTTCAAGGTGCTGGACGACGCCGGCAACGGGCGTGATTCGTGGATGATCAAGGCGGTGCAGCACGTGGCCGACCTCAACGAGCGTGCCGGCGAGCTGGTGATCCACGGCGTCAATCTGAGCCTGGGCGGGTGCTTCGATCCGGAAAGCTACGGCTGTGGCTTCACGCCGTTATGCAACGAGTTGCGGCGGTTGTGGCGGCAGGGCGTACTAGTAGTGGTGGCGGCTGGCAACGAAGGCCTGGCCTGGCTGATGCAGAACGACGGCGGTACCTATCCGGCGAACATGGATCTGTCGATCAGCGATCCGGGCAATCTGGAGGACGCGATCGTGGTGGGATCGGTGCACAAGAGCAGCCCGCATAATTACGGCGTGTCGTATTTTTCATCCCGCGGGCCGACTGCCGACGGCCGCTCCAAACCCGATGTGGTCGCCCCGGGCGAGAAGATCCTGTCCGCCTACTACGGCTTCGACCCGCGCGACCCGTCCAGCCTGATGGTCGAAATGAGCGGCACCAGCATGGCCGCACCGCATGTGTCCGGCGTGCTGGCCGGTTTTTTATCCGCACGCCGCGAGTTCATCGGCTTCCCGGACCGGGTCAAGCAACTGCTGCTGGACACCTGCACCGACCTGCAGCGCGATCGTTACGTGCAGGGCCGTGGGGTGCCGAATTTGATGCGGATGCTTGGAGAGGCGTGATTCGGGAGTCGGGATTGGGGATTCGCAAACGCGGTGGTTGGCTGAACAAAAACGGACGCGATGCAGGTTGCAGCCCGAAGGCTGGCTAAGAGCGGTCGCGTCACATGGCGTGGCGGGATCGCACGGCCTCAAAGCAGCCCAAACCATCGCAACTTGCGGTCTCAGCAAATGCTCAGCTCAAGCAGCCCCGTTCTTGCGAATCCCGAATCCCGAATCCCGGCTACTCAGGCATCCCGATTATGCCGCCGCATCACGCGCTGCTTGTCGCGCTGCCAGTCGCGTTCCTTGGCGGCATCGCGCTTGTCGTGCGATTGCTTGCCCTTGGCCAATGCGATCTCCAGCTTGACCTTGTTGCTGCTCCAGTACAGCGCGGTGGGCACCAATGTGTAGCCTTCGCGCTCCACGCGGGTCAGCACCTTGTCGATCTCGGCCCGGTGCAGCAGCAGCTTGCGGTCGCGGCGTTCCACCGGAATCACGTGGGTGGAAGCCTGGATCAACGGGGTGATCTGCGCGCCGATCAGGTAAATCTCGCCCGACCGCACGTAGGCGTAGCCGTCGACGATGTTCGCGCGCCCGGCGCGGATGGCCTTGACCTCCCAGCCCTGCAGGGCCAGGCCGGCTTCATAGCGCTCCTCGAGGTGGTACTCGTGGCGCGCACGTTTGTTCAGGGCGATGGTTTTCGTGGCCGTCGCGCTCTTTGCTTTATCCTTGGCAGGTTTCTTGCTCATGCATCTATTGTCGCCGATTCGGCGTCGCCAAACGATCGCCCGTCTTTCACAAGTCAGAGAATGCCTACCATCCGTCGCAGCGCCCTAGTCGAACACAGCGCCACCCGCATGTTCGATCTGGTCAATGATGTCGCCGCCTATCCGCGCCGCTTCGGCTGGTGCGACGCTGCGCATGTGCTTGAAGAGGACGACGCCCACATCGTGGCGCGGCTGGACCTGGGGCTCGGTTCGTTCCGCACCTGGTTCACCACCGAAAACATCCTGGAGCGGCCCGAACGCATCGTGATGCATCTGCGCGACGGGCCGTTCAAGCGCCTGGAAGGCCTGTGGGAATTTCAGTCGCTGGGTGACAACGCGTGCAAGGTGAGCCTGACCCTTGAAGTGGAAACCAGCTCGCGGCTGCTGGGTCCGGCGCTGGCGCTGGGCTTCCAGGGCCTGGCCGACCGCATGGTCAACGATTTCGTGCGGGTCGCCGATCGCGGCGACGTCTAGTCATGCGGGTGGAGGTCATCGTCGCCTGGCCGGACCGCTACAGCGCGGTCCAGCTGGAACTTGCCGAGGGCGCCACCGTGGCCGAGGCCGTTGCCGCCTCCGGGTTTGCCGGTGACCAAGCGCTGGTCGCCCAGGCGGTGCATGGCGTGATTGCCACGCCGGCCCAGGTGTTGCGCGACGGCGACCGCGTCGAATTGCTCAGGCCGCTGCTACTGGACCCGAAGGAGGCACGCCGGCGTCGTGCCGCGCCCGCCAAACAGGCGCCGGGCACGCAAAAGAAGCGCAATGCTTCGCCGTAAGGTGCGTTTGATGCGCGGGGAGAGATGAGTTGCCATCGGCCCCAGGCACGGGGCTGGCATCAAAAGAGCAGGGCGCTAAGAGGCAGCGCCTCGGAGCACGCACATGGAAGCAGCACGCGCAGCATCCTGTGGGGTCACCGAGACAAGCGGGGCTGGCCGATGGCCAGCGATATCACGATCAAGCAGCAGCGAGCGGTGATCCACTCGCCGCGTCAGCGTCCTCAGCGGCCGCGCTGCTTCTTCTTGTCGCGGGCCAGGTTGCGGCCGAACTGCTTGGGCGCCGACTTGGCCAGCTGCTCGTCCTGGGCCGGGAAATAATCGCCTTCCCAACGCACGACCTGCTCATTTTCGAAGAACACGGTGAAGTTCTTGACGTCGGTCCGCGCCAGACGATCGACGCGCTGCGTGGACGTGTAGTCCCAACGCTGGGCATGGAACGGATCGGGGATGGACGGTGTTCCCAGCAACGCGCTGACCTGCTGCTTGCTCTGGCCTACCTGCAGTTGCTCCACGGCGGTCTGTTTGATCAGATTGCCCTGGTAGATCGGCTGCTTGTAGATGATGCCGCAGCCAGCGGTGGAGAGTGCAACGGCGGCGACCAGCAGGAGATTGCGCATCGGGGATTAAGTGCTGAGGAAATCACGCCGATGATACACTCCCGGCGGTCGCCGCGACCCGTCTCAGGCAGCTGGCGCTAAATCGCCAATGAACGGAGAACGTATGGAAACCCACGACCTGCGCAAAGTCGGGCTCAAGGTGACCCATCCGCGCATGCGGATCCTGGAGCTGCTCGAACAGAAGAGCAACCAGCACCACCTCAGCGCAGAAGACATCTATCGCCAGCTGCTGGACCATGGCGACGAAATCGGCCTGGCCACGGTTTACCGCGTGCTGACCCAATTCGAGGCTGCAGGCCTGGTGTTGAAGCACAATTTCGAAGGCGGCCAGGCCGTGTACGAGCTGGACCGCGGCGGCCATCACGACCACATGGTCGATGTGGACACCGGCCACGTGATCGAGTTCGAGAGCGAAGAAATTGAAGCGCTGCAGCGCCAGATTGCGGCGAAGCATGGCTACGAGCTCGAAGAGCATTCGCTGGTGCTGTACGTGCGCAAGAAGCGCCCGCGCTGACACCACGTTGCCCCAGGTAACACTGACAAGGCGGCTTCGGCCGCCTTGTGCATGTTTGGGAGAAGCGCATCGCTGATGTGCTGCGCGCGACATGCTATCCGTCGTGACCCTTGATGAAACAGTGGTCAGCGTTCTGGCGCGTAAGTGCGTCCTAGTGCGCCGGACAGTGCGCGCCCGCGTTGCGCCTGCACGCGACGATTGAGTACGGCCGTGCCACTACTCAACTGCCGATGCAGGAGATCTGCCGTGATGCGTGGATTGCGCATGTCACGTGTGGCTAGGGCGTTGTGCAGTGCGCGTGCGCAGCAATTGCAGCGCGCGCCGCAATCGAGACGTCCGTGGTCAAGCGCGATGTACGCCTGCCGCTCGACGGGAGCAAGCGCCCCAGCTTCAGTCTGGAATTGCCGCAGATAAGGCAGTGGCGCCGCATTGTCGCGATGCGCCGCAAATAGTGCATCGGGTGCCGCCTTGCCGATCACCAGGCCTGCGCTATCGAACAGGCCAATCGCACTGAGAGTCGGGGCTCAAGCAGGCGTGCCGATCTACCGATCGCAGCAATATCCAGCCCCGCAAGCGCGGAGGGAAAGTCAGTGCGAACTCGGGCGGGCACATCGCGCTGCGAGCCCGCAGCACGATGTGCCCGCCCTGCAACTCAGGCGCTCTGCAGCAGCTTGCGCGCCGCCGCGCGGGCTTCCTTGCTGACTTCCACGCCGCCGAGCATGCGCGCCAGTTCTTCCTGGCGTGCCTGCGGGCCGAGCAGTTCTACCGCGCTCTGGGTCATGCCATCCACCGGCGCCTTGCTCACGCGGTAATGCGCGTGGCCCTTGGCGGCGACCTGTGGCAAGTGGGTGACGCACAGTACCTGGCGTTCTTCGCCCAGGGCACGCAGCTTCTGGCCGACGATGTCGGCCACCGCGCCGCCGATACCGGAATCCACTTCGTCGAACACCATGGTCGGCACGCTGTCCAGGCCGAGCGCTGCCACTTCGATCGCCAGCGAGATACGCGACAGTTCGCCGCCGGAGGCCACCTTGCGCAGGGCGCGCGGCGGCTGCCCGGCGTTGGCGGCGACCAGGAATTCCACCCGCTCGGCGCCATTGGGATCCGGGCGCAGGGTCTCTTGCGGCTGCAACTGGATCAAAAATTGCCCGCCGCCCATGCCCAGTTCGCCGATCAGCGTGGTGGTGGCAGCGGACAACGCTTGCGCAGCGCTCTGGCGGCTGGCGCTGAGGGCGCTGGCGGCGCCTTGCCAGACGCCGATGGCCGCCTCGATGTGCTTGTCCAGCTGCTGCAGGCGCTCGTCGGCGCCACGCAGGCTCTCAACCTCGGCGGTCAGGTGGTCGCGATGCGCGGCCAGCTCGTCAGGCGAAACGCGGTGCTTGCGGGCCAGGTCATGCAGGCGGCCGAGGCGGCGCTCCATGGCCTCGAACTGGGTGGGGTCGGCATCCAGGTCGTCGCGCACGCGGTCGAGCAGGGCGAGCGCTTCTTCGATCTGGATCGCGGCGCTGTCCAGTAGCGCATCCACTTCGCCCAGCCGCGGCTCGTGCTCGGCCACCCGGGCCAGGTCGTGCCGGCTGTCCTGCAGCAGGCCCAGCGCCGAAGGGCCCTCGTCGCCATTGAGCTGCTGGACCACGCTCTCGCAGGCGCCGATCAAGGCAGTGGCGTGTGCCTGGCGGCGATGGTTGGTGTCCAGCGCGGCGATGGCCGCCGGGTCCAGGTCCTCGCGCTCCAGTTCGGCCAGTTGGTGCTCCAGAAAGCCGATGCGGTCGGAGACATCGCCTTGCGCGGACAAGGCATCGCGCTCGTCCAGCAGCGCCTGCCAGCGCTGGCTGGCCTGGCGCACCTGCTCGCGCTGGGCGCTGTTGCGGGCGTAGGCATCGAGCAGGGCTAGCTGGCTGTTGCGGGCCATCAGCGCCTGGTGCTCGTGCTGGCCGTGGATTTCCACCAGCCGCGCGGCCAGGTCGGACAGCTGCGAGGAGGTCACCGGGCGGCCGTTGATCCAGGCGCGCGAGCCGCCGTCGGCGCGAATGATCCGGCGCAGCTGGCATTGGGCATCGTCATCGAGCTCGTTGTCGGCCAGCCAGGTCAGGCCGGGGTGCTCGGCCGGCAGCTGGAATTCGGCCGACAGCTCGGCGCGGTCGGCGCCGTGGCGGACCACGCCGCTGTCGGCGCGCAGGCCGGACAAAAAGCCCAGCGCATCCACCATCAGCGACTTGCCGGCGCCGGTTTCGCCTGAGACCACGGTCATGCCCGGCCCGAATTCGAGTTCGGTGGCGCGGACAACGGCGAAATCCTTGATTGAGAGGTGTCTGAGCATGGGATCGAGTGTGAACGCTTTGGGGAAGCTTAGGGCCGATGGGGACGCTGGGGGAATGGGATGCTTGCCAACCCCGGGGCCAGACATTATCTATGCCCAGTCTCACCGGATGATCCCATGCGCGCGTCCCAGTCCCCAATGCTCGACCCCCGCGCACGCCACCTGCTGCGCACGCTGATCGCGCGTTACATCCGCGATGGCGAACCGGTGGGCTCCAAGACGCTGGCCCAGCATGCCGGCCTGGATGTCAGCCCGGCGACGATCCGTAATATTTTGGCCGACCTGGAAGACATCGGGCTGCTCAGTTCTCCGCACACCTCGGCTGGGCGGGTGCCCACCGCGCACGGCTACCGGGTGTTCGTCGACAGCCTGGTGCAGATGCAGCCGCCCGGCGAAGAGGAGGTGCGCCGGCTGCGCGCCGAGCTGGCCAGCAGCAACGGGACGCAGTCGCTGCTGGGTAGCGCTTCGCAGATGCTGTCGGCGATGAGCCACTTCGTGGGCGTGGTGAGCGCGCCGCGCCGCGAGCAGTTTGCGTTCCGGCATATCGATTTCGTGCCGCTGGACGCGCGCCGGGTGCTGGCGATCCTGGTATTTGCCGACAACGAGGTGCAGAACCGGGTGATCGAGCCGCGCCGCGCCTACGAGCCGGCCGAGCTGGAACGGGTGGCCAACTACCTCAACGCGCAGTTCGCCGGGCGCGCGCTGTCGGACATCCGCGCTTCGCTGCTGCGCGAGCTACGGCTGGCCAAGAACGAGATGGAGCAGTTGCTGGCGCACAGCGTGGACCTGGCCAGCGAGGCGCTGGTGCCGGCCGATGCCGACGACATGGTGATGGCCGGGCAGACCCGCCTGATGGGCGTGCAGGACCTGTCGGACCTGGACCGGCTGCGCGAGCTGTTCGAGGCCTTCGCCAGCAAGCGCGAGATCCTGCAACTGCTCGAACGCACCATCCAGGCGCCGGGCGTGCGCATCTTCATCGGCGAGGAAACCGGCATGGTGTCGCTGGACGACGTCTCGCTGGTCACCGCGCCGTACACCGCCGGCGGCCAGGTGCTGGGCGTGCTGGGGGTGATCGGGCCCAAACGCATGGCCTACGACCGGGTGATTCCGCTGGTGCAGACCGCCGCGCAGATGCTGGGCGCGGCCATGGAGCCGCCCGGCACGCGATAACCGCGCTCGATCGGAGTGATGGCATTTGCTTGAAACGCGCGCGAGCGCCCACATACGGGGTGACGTTGGGGCGGGCGTTCCGCTTGCCCGGGAACTGCACATGAACCAAGACCACCCCGAATTCGACTCCGAAGACCTGTCCCAGAACCCGCCCGAGACCGATCCGCTCAAGGCCGAGATCGAGTCCTTGCGCAGCGAGATCGCCCTGGTCAAGGCCGACGCTCTGCGCGAGCGTGCCGACCTGGAGAACCAGCGCAAGCGCATCGCCCGCGATGTGGAGAACGCGCGCAAGTTCGCCAACGAGAAGCTGCTCGGCGAACTGCTGCCGGTGTTCGACAGCCTGGACGCGGGCCTCACCGCCGCCGGCACCGAGCCCAGCCCGCTGCGCGATGGCCTGGATCTGACCTACAAGCAGCTGCTCAAGGTCGCTGCCGACAACGGTTTGACCCTGCTCGACCCGGTCGGCCAGCCGTTCAACCCCGACCAGCATCAGGCGATCAGCCAGGGCGAGGCCGAGGGCATCGCGCCGGGCCACGTCGTACAGGTGTTCCAGAAGGGTTACCTGCTCAACGAGCGCCTGCTGCGCCCGGCCCTGGTGGTCGTGGCCAAGCACGACTGAGCACTGCTGCCGGCTGAACCGGCCGGCGCAGACGCGGAACGCAGATTCGTACAGGTGGCTTGAACACCTGCGCACCACCCCCACATCTCAGCCAGACCCGGCGTCGCCGGACACAGCTAAAGACTCATCAGGAGCGTATCCATGGGCAAGATCATTGGTATTGACCTCGGCACCACGAACTCGTGCGTGGCGATCATGGACGGCGGCAAGGCCCGCGTCATCGAAAATTCCGAGGGCGATCGCACCACGCCCTCGATCGTCGCCTACACCAAGGACGGCGAAGTGCTGGTCGGTGCCTCGGCCAAGCGCCAGGCGGTGACCAACCCGAAGAACACCTTCTACGCGGTGAAGCGCCTGATCGGCCGCAAGTTCACTGACGGCGAAGTGCAGAAGGACATCTCCCACGTGCCGTACGGCATCCTGGCGCACGACAACGGCGACGCCTGGGTGCAGACCAGCGATTCCAAGCGCATGGCGCCGCAGGAAATCTCCGCACGCGTGCTGGAAAAGATGAAGAAGACCGCCGAGGACTTCCTGGGCGAGAAGGTCACCGAAGCGGTGATCACGGTGCCGGCGTACTTCAACGACAGTCAGCGCCAGGCGACCAAGGACGCGGGCCGCATCGCCGGTCTGGACGTCAAGCGCATTATCAACGAGCCGACGGCTGCTGCCCTGGCCTATGGCCTGGACAAGAACGGCGGTGACCGCAAGATTGCCGTATACGACCTGGGCGGCGGCACCTTCGACGTGTCGATCATCGAAATCGCCGAAGTCGATGGTGAGAAGCAGTTCGAAGTGCTGGCCACCAACGGTGACACCTTCCTGGGCGGCGAAGACTTCGACAACCGCGTCATCGAGTATCTGGTCGACGAATTCAACAAGGATCAGGGCATCGATCTGCGCAAGGATCCGTTGGCGCTGCAGCGCCTCAAGGACGCCGCAGAGCGCGCCAAGATCGAGCTGTCGACCTCGCAGCAGACCGAAGTGAACCTGCCGTACGTCACCGCCGATGCCTCGGGCCCGAAGCACCTCAACATCAAGTTGACCCGTGCCAAGCTCGAAGCGCTGGTGGAAGACCTGGTCAAGAAGTCGATCGAGCCGTGCCGCACCGCGTTGAACGACGCCGGTCTGCGCGCCAGCGACATCAACGAAGTGATCCTGGTCGGCGGTCAGACCCGTATGCCGAAGGTGCAGCAGGCCGTTGCCGATTTCTTCGGCAAGGAACCGCGCAAGGACGTCAACCCGGACGAAGCCGTGGCCGTGGGCGCCGCGATCCAGGGCGGCGTGCTGGCTGGCGACGTCAAGGACGTGCTGCTGCTGGACGTGACCCCGCTGTCGCTGGGTATCGAAACCATGGGCGGCGTGTTCACCAAGATCATCGAAAAGAACACCACCATCCCGACCAAGGCCTCGCAGACCTTCTCCACTGCCGAAGACAACCAGTCGGCCGTGACCGTGCATGTGCTGCAGGGTGAGCGCGAGCAGGCCCGCTTCAACAAGTCGCTGGCCAAGTTCGACCTGTCCGGCATCGAGCCGGCGCCGCGCGGCATGCCGCAGGTGGAGGTGTCCTTCGACATCGACGCGAACGGCATCCTGCATGTGTCGGCCAAGGACAAGAAGACCAACAAGGAGCAGAAGGTCGAGATCAAGGCCGGTTCGGGCCTGTCGGATGAAGAGATCCAGCGCATGGTCGCCGACGCGGAAGCCAACCGCGAAGAAGACAAGAAGTTCCAGGAGCTGGTGCAAACCCGCAACCAGGCCGATGGCTTGATCCATGCCACCCGCACCGCGATCACCGAGCATGGCAGCAAGGTGGGTGGCGATGTGATCGGCAAGGTGGAAGCGGCGCTGGCCGATCTGGAAACCGCCATGAAGGGCGACGACAAGGCGCAGATCGAAGCACGCAGCAAGACCCTGGAAGAAGCCGGCCAGTCGCTGTACGCAGCGGCCGCCGCAGCAGAACAGGGCGGCGGCGCCGATGCGGCCAGCGGCAATGCGCAGGCCTCCAAGGCCGCCGATGACGTGGTGGACGCCGAGTTCACCGAGGTCAAGGACGATAAGAAGTAAGCCGTGATTCGGGAGTCGGGAATGGGGATTCGCACGCCGCCGTGCGGGTGAGTCCCCACCCCGATATCCTCAACGCGTCGCGTCGCCAAGGCGGACCAGCATGTGCTGTCCGCTTTCGCGTTTCAACGAATCTCAAATCACGAATCCCGAATCCCGGCTTATGAGCAAACGCGATTACTACGAAGTTCTGGGCGTGGCCCGTGGCGCCAGCGACGAGGAGCTGAAGAAGGCTTATCGGCGTTGTGCCATGAAGTACCACCCGGACCGCAATCCCGGCGACGCTGCTGCAGAGGCAACGTTTAAGGAATGCAAGGAAGCCTATGAAGTGCTGTCGGATGGCAACAAGCGCCGTGCCTACGACGCGCACGGCCATGCGGCGTTCGAGCACGGCATGGGCGGCGGCGGCGGTGGGCCTGGTGGTCCGGACATGGGAGATATCTTTGGCGATATCTTCGGCAATATTTTTGGCGGTGGCGCCGCCGGTCCGCGCGCTGCGCGACGTGGTGCCGACGTCGGCTACGTGTTGGAACTGGATCTGGAAGAAGCCGTCGCCGGCATCGAGCGGCGCATCGAGATCCCCACGCTGATCGAGTGCGACCCCTGCCACGGCAGCGGCTCGGAAGACGGCAAGGTGGAAGTCTGCGCAACTTGCCATGGGCGCGGCCAGGTCCGCATCCAGCGCGGCATCTTCGCCATGCAACAGAGCTGCCCGCATTGCGACGGCCGCGGCACGCTGATCCAGAACCCGTGCAAGACCTGCCACGGCGCTGGTCGCGTGGAAGAAGACAAGGTGCTGTCGATCAAGGTGCCGGCAGGCGTGGACACCGGCGACCGTATCCGCTTGGCAGGCGAGGGCGAAGCCGGCCCGGCCGGTACGCCACCGGGCGATCTGTATGTGGAAGTGCGCGTGCGCGAGCATGCGATCTTCCAGCGCGATGGCGACGACCTGCATTGCGAGGTGCCGATCCGCATTTCGCAAGCGGCACTCGGCGACACCGTGCGGGTGGCCACGCTGGGCGGCGAAGCGGAAATCCGCATCCCGGCCGAAACGCAGACCGGCAAGCTGTTCCGGCTGCGTGGCAAGGGCGTGCGCTCGGTGCGCAGCCGCAGCGAGGGCGATCTGTACTGCCGCGTGGTGGTGGAAACGCCGGTCAACCTCACCGCCGATCAGCGCGAATTGCTCAAGCAGTTCGAGGCCACGTTCACCGGTGAGGACGCGCGCAAGCACTCGCCCAAGTCGGCGACCTTCATCGATGGGGTGAAGGGTTTCTGGGATCGGATGACGTCCTGATCCAGGGACCCGGTTCCAGGTGATGTGATCCAGCAACGTCCGGCGTGCAGCGATGCACGCCGGATTTTTTATGGAATCGCCTGCGCGGGTTGCGTGCCCAACTCGGCATAACCAAGCAGCAACCAGGCGCAGCGTTGTGATGCACGGGGGTGCCATTGCTGCTGTTTCGACAGCACGCTTGCCGGCTTGCGCGGATAATGGGACATCTCTTTCGAAGATGGTGCCTGCATGAGCGACGCAACCGACAGCCACCTCGTCCACGGCCGCCGTCAGCGCCCGGATGGTCCTGCACCGGTCGATGTGATCTCGGTGCAATCGCAATTGGTCTACGGGCATGCCGGCAACAGCGCGGCGGTGCCGCCGTTGCGCGCGCTGGGCTTACGCGTGGCGGAAGTGCCCACTACCTTGCTGAGCAATGCGCCGTTCTATGCCACCTTGCGCGGACGCATCCTGCCGGCCGACTGGCTGGCGGATCTGTTGCTGGGCGCGACCGAGCGCGGCCTGCCGCAGCGTGCACGCATGCTGGTCTCCGGTTACTTCGGCAGTCTGGCCAATGGCGAGGCGTTTGCGGACTGGCTGGAGCAGACCCTGCCGCAGGCGCCACAGTTGCGCTATTGCCTGGACCCGGTGATTGGTGACACCCACACCGGCCCCTACGTGGAGCCCGGGTTAGAGCGCGTGTTTGCCGAGCGGCTGTTGCCGCATGCCTGGCTGGTCACGCCCAATGCCTTCGAGCTTGGTCGCCTGACCGGGCTGCCGAGTCTGGAACAGGACGATGCCATCGTCGCCGCACGCGCCTTGCTTGCGCGTGGCCCGCACTGGGTGCTTGCGCATAGCGTGGCGGGCGGCACCGGCGAGCTGGTGACCCTGGCCGTGAGCGCTGAGGCAGTCTATCGCTGGGCCAGCCCGCACCTGCCGGTGGACGTGGCCGGCACCGGTGATGTGCTGATGGCGTTGCTGATTGGCCTGCTGCTGCGCGATGTGCCATTCGAGCAGGCGGTGGGGCACGCGCTGACCGGCGTGCATGCGGCGCTGGAGGCCACCTTGGCTGCCGGCTTCGAGGAATTCGATGTGCTGGCCGCTGCGCCGGCCGCGCTTGGCACCGCGCCGCGCTTTGCGGTCGAGCGACTGGCGTGATCGCGCATCCGGTCGTTGGCATCGTCGGGATCGCCGGCGCCTACGGGCGCTGGCTCGCCCAATTCCTGCGCACGCGCATGGGGCTGGAGGTGATCGGCGTGGATCCGGCGTTACCGGACGGGCTGGACGACGCCACGCTGGTGGCGCGCGCCGATGTGCTGATTTTTTCGGCACCAATCCGCCACACCGCTGCGCTGATCGAACGTTATGCCGCTCTTGCCGGCGCGCGTGCGGCGGAGCAACTGTGGCTGGATGTCACCTCGATCAAGCAGGCGCCAGTCGCGGCGATGCTGGCGTCGCAGGCCGAGGTGGTGGGCCTGCACCCGATGACCGCACCGCCCAAGTCGCCCACCTTGAAGGGGCGGGTGATGGTGGTCTGCCACGCACGTGTGCAGCGCTGGTCCGGCTGGGTGGATGCGCTGTGCAGCGCGTTGCAGGCCGAGTGCGTCTACGCCACACCCGAACACCACGACCGCGTGATGGCCCTGGTGCAGGCCATGGTGCATGCCACCCATCTGGCGCAGGCTGGCACCTTGCGCGACTATGCCCCCTTGCTCGGCGAGTTGCGCACCTTGATGCCGTACCGCTCGGCCTCGTTCGAACTGGATACCGCGGTGATCGCGCGCATTCTCTCGCTCAACCCGTCGATCTACGAAGACATCCAGTTCGGCAATCCTTACGTTGCCGAAATGCTCGACCGCCTGCTCGCGCAGCTGCAAGAACTGCGCGGCCTGGTGGTGCAGGGCGATGATGCGGCACGCCTGCGATTTCGGCAGGCCTTTCTCGATGCCAACACGCAGGCCCTGCAAGGCGATTCACTGGCGGCCGGCAACTACACCTATGAGCGGGTGGGCTACCTGCTGGCCGACCTCACCGAGCCGCTGACCTTGAGCGTGTATTTGCCCGAAGACCAGCCGGGCTCGTTACGCGTGTTGCTGCATGTATTCGAGCAGCACGGCGTCAATCTGTCCTCGATCCATTCCTCGCGCACACCTAGCGGCGAGCTGCACTTTCGGATGGGGTTCGAGCCGGAGAGCGATCGCGCTGCACTGGGCCGCGCCGCAGCGCAAATCGATGCCGACCGGATCGGGCGGGTGCTGGAGCGCGTTGATCGGGAGCGTTGAGCCCTCCGACTCAGGCGTGGTGCTCCAGAGTTTGGGAAACCTGACTCATCAGCAGCAGCGATGTAGTCGTAGGTCTGGCGCCTGTCCACCTGCACCGCCTCATGCGTAGGCAGCCTTAAGGCGCTTTGCTTCCGTCAATTGTGTGGCCTTTGGATGCAACACATCTGCGACAGCAACGCAGTGGCAAGTCGAAGCGGACTCGCCCGCTGAGCGCAATTCGAATTGCGGGTGAAAGCGGCCACGAGCACATGCCAACCCAAACGGCAGATTCATCCACACAGGGTGTGGATGAATCCTGGACAAGCATGTGGATAACTCGCATCAGCCCTTGCCGCGCAACGGCCGGGTTTGCCATGGTCAAAAAATGACCAGCTGGCGTTATGCCGCTTGCAGGCTCAGTTCGCCGCCGCTGGTGACGAAGCGTTGGCCCTGCCGCAGCAGATGGCGACCGTCGGGGAGCTCATAGCGTGGTGTCGCGTGTGTCTGCGCGCGCCCCTGCGGTTGGTCGTCGCGGAACTCGATGATCACGTAGGGCTCGCCGTCTGCACCGACGGCTGGAAATTGCCGAAAAGACATCTCGCACCTCCTCAGTTTCAAGGTTGCAATGCGACCGTCAACGATCGCGCGACCGGCGCTGTTGCCGGTGTCGCGAGCATGCGCAGCGCCGTGTTACTGATGCGTCGTCAAGCGATGAAGCACACAATGATGGCGCCGGTTGTGGCTGCTTTTTAGCTTCTCGCGCTACGCGCGCGACACTTCGAGGGCATGGCAGTGGTGCGTTGCACGCTGCCCAGCGGCGGGCCTGTTGTGCTGGATGCACGGACAAATCCGGCCAGCGCCAGCGTGCGCTACTGGCGCAGCATCAAAGCGTCACGGTCCGCGGTGGCGGCAGCAAGTTCGGCACGTGCGGAGGCGATCCGCGCCTGCGCGTCGATCAGCCGCACGCGGGCATCGTTGGCAGTTTCTTCGCGTTGATTAACGAGGAAAAAGTCGCCCGAGCCCAGTTCGAAACGGCGCCGCTCCGCCGCAGCGAGCCGGTCTGCCAGGCTGCGCTCCTCATCGGCGATGCCGGCCAGCCGCTCGGCGGCATTGAGCGAGATGACGATGGATTCCACTTCCACCGAAATCTGGTCGCGCAGGAAGCGGCTACGCTGATCCAGCGCCTCGATCTCCGCGCGTGCCTCGGCCACGCGGCCCTTGGCGGAACGGTTTTCCAGCGGCACGCTGAAACGGAAGCCGATGATCGCATCGGTCGGCGAACGGTTTGGGCCACCCACGCCGGGCGCGCCCAGATCCTTGCTGACCTCGAAACTCACGTCCAGGCGCGGCTTCAGATCGTTCTGCGCCAGCATCAGGCGGGCGGTGGCCTGATCGATGCGGGTCAGCACGGCGCGGTAATCGGGGCGTTCCACCGGCGCGGTGATCTTGCTGGCGCCGGCCAGGCCTTCAAGCGCGGAGGTATCGGCGGGCAGCCGCTCGGCGGACACGATCAGCGGCATGCCGGCGTCGTCGCGCAGATACAAGGACAACGCATTGGCCGCATTGGCGAAGTCCTGCTCCGAGCGCACCACAAGCGCGCGGCGGCGCACCAGGTTCTGGTCGTTTTCGGTCAACAGAATGGTTGGCCGTGCGCCGAGCGTCACTTGCCGGGAAATGGCGTTGCGGCGGCGTTCGGCCAGCTCCAGCAGGTCCTTGTAGGCCCGCAGCTTCAGCCCGGCCGCGACCCAGCTCTGGTAGGCGTCCACCGCGCGGCGCTGCACGCCAATCGCCACCATCTCCGCTTCGTATTGCGCCACGTCGATGTCGCCGCTGGCCACGCTGCGGCGGGTGCGGCGCTCATCCACCACGCGGTCGCGCAGCAGCGCATACAGCGCACCGACTTTCACTTCGCCGCCGCGGTCGGTGTAGGACTTGTCTTCGTAGACCGGAAACGACCCGCGCGAGGACCGGTACCCGCCGTAGTAGTAGCCGCCGTTTTCCTCGAAGGGCCGCTTGACCGTGCTCTCGATCGAACTGCCGTCGTAATAGCCGGCTTCGCGCGAGCGGCCATCGATATCGAACACCGTATCGAACGCGCCATTGGCCGATAGCCCCTTGCCTTCGGCCTGGCGCACCTTGGCCAGCGATTCGACGATCTGCGGCGCCGAGCGGGCAGAGGACTGCAATACCTCGTCCAGGGTCAGGGCAGCGGTCTGGGCGAATGCCGCACCGGGGCAGAGTGCGATCAGCAGGGCAACAAGACGGTGCATCATTTCTTGCCCGTCGCGTCGTCTTCGGCCTTGTACGCCGCCGGCCTGGCCTTGCCGTCATCCTGCTGCGTGGCCGTCGGGCGGCGGCCGAATTCCAGCGGGAAGTTGTTGAGTTGGCGCCACAGTTCGTAGCCGACCCGCACGGTCTCGCCCTGCACCCAGCCGCGCACCTTGCCGCCCTGGCGCGCGAATTCCTGCGCCGGCCACGCCGGCTTACCCGGCATGGGTTCGACCAGGATGCGGAACAACCCATCGGGCGCGGCGTTGGGGTCGATGGCACGCACGCGGCCATCGAACATGCCGTGCGCCACTGACGGCCAGCCGCTGAACTGGATTGCCGGCCAGCCTTCGAACTCCAGACGCACCGGCCGGCCCGGGCGGATCAACGGCACGTCGCGGCCGTCGATATACAGTTCGACCGCGCGCTCCACGCGTTCGGGCGCGATCACCGCGAGCACCGTGCCCGGCGACACCATCGCGCTGCCGCTGGCCGCGTTGAGCTGCTGCACGCGGCCGTCGCGCGGCGCACGCACCAACTGCGCAGATTGGCGATTCAACTGGATGTCGATCCGGGTCAACTTGGCGCGCGACTCGGCCAGCTTGGCATCGGCTTCGGCCACCTTGATCTGGGTCAGCTCGTAGTCGCGGCGCCCGGCCAGGCCTTCGGCCAGCAATTGCCGGCTGCGCTCCACATCGATGCCGGCTACCGCGCGTGATTGCTGGATGGCGGTGATCTCGGCCTGCACCTGCGCCCGTTCGCTGGCCAGGCGGGTCAGCAGGTCCGGATCCAGATCGCCGACGCGCGCGATCGGGTCGCCACGCGAGACATGCTGGCCGTCGTGCACGTACCACGTCTCGACACGGCCGGGAACGAAGGCGGTGACCTGCTGCTGGCGGTCGCCCGGGTCCAGCGAGACCACTTGTCCCTTGCCGCTGGCGGTCTGCACCCACGGCGCCAGCGCCAGGATCGCCGCGGCAATGGCCACGCCGATCAGCAGCATCCAGGCCAGCGCCTTGGCGATGCTGGGCGGCCGCATCGCCGCCAGGGTGGGGAAGTGTGCGTTGCGATCAGCGGCCTGGCGCATCGTCTGCCTCCTGCATGGATGCGATCAGGGCATCGCGCGTGGCGTAGCGCTGCTGCTGCTCGGGCTGCAGGCGGAACCAGCCGTCCAGGGTGATGTCCTCCGGCCGGCCGGTGCACAACAAGGCGGTGGTGCCGGTGGCTTTCAAACGGCGCAGGATCTTGGTCAGGCGTTCTGCCGGGATCAGGTCGTACAGCTGCGACAGCATCAGCACGCGCGGCTGTACCAGCAGCGCGTTGGCCAGCTTCAGCGCCATCACCTCGCCGATCCACAACGGGTAGCCGGAGGCAGCCAGACGCGTGTCCAGCCCCTTGGGAAGCGAGGCAATGCGGCTGCGCAAGCCCACCGCGTCGATGGCTTCCAGCATCGCTTCGGAGCTCACATCACTGGAGGCCAGCGCAAGGTATTCGCGAATGGTGACCTCCACGATGGTGGGGCGGTCGAGCACGGTGACTTCCGAACGTAGCAGGTACATGTCGAAGGTGGCCATGTCGGCACCGCCCACCATCACCAGCCCGCGATCGGGCACCACGTGCCGTTTCAACACCATTGCCAGCAGCCGCTCGGCACCGCCATCGGCCAGCGTCACCAGCTGTTCGCCGGCGGCCAGCGAAAAGTCGAACCGCGCGCCATCGATCACCACGCCATCCAGGCGGACCGCGCTGTTGCCCGGGGTCTTGCCCGGCGCCACCACGGCACGCTCCTGCGGGATGGCAAACAGCAACGAGAGTTCTTCGGAGCTGGCGACCAGGTCGTAGAACGCGTCCAGGTAGGTGCCTAGCTGGGAGATACCGTAGAACACCGCGCTCAGGATCAGCTCGGCCGCCACCAGCTGGCCGATCGACAACTCACCGCGCAGGATCAGGTTGCCGCCCAGTGCCAGCAACGCCGCGCTGGCCACCGCGTAGACCAGCAGGAAGGAGGCGGTCTGGGTGAAGCTGTAGCTGAAGTGGCGCCGATGCCGATCGATGTAGGCGGCCGTGACCGCCTCGGAGCGATCCATCGCGAAATCGAGATGGCGGCTGGACTTGTAGAACCCGTTGGAGCCGCCGACGCTTTCCAGCCAGCGTGCGGCCTCGTGCTTGGCATGGCTCAGATCCACCGCGGTGCGGATCGACCCGCGCGACCAGAGCATCCAGATGCTGAAGATCACCAGCAGCAGCAAGGCGTTGAAGCCCAGGAAAAACGGGTGGTAGAAGCTGGTGACGATCAGCCCCACTGCCGACTGCAGCACGATGGTGAACGCACCGATGGCCAGACTCGGCACGGCCTTCTGCACCACCACCAGATCGAAGTAGCGGTTGAACATGTCGCCGCGGTTCTGGTCGGCGAAGAACGGGTTCTGCGCATGCACGGCGCGCACCGTGATCTCGGCCACCACGCGTGCGAACAGGCGGCGTTCGAACAACGCCATGACCCACACCCGCATCGCGCTCAGGCCGGCGACCAGCAGCAACAGGCCGAGCAACAATCCCGACAGGGTCCATAGCGGCGTGGGCAGCGCGGTGTTGGCCACGCTGTTGATCAGCAACTGCACCGAGATTGGCGTGGCCAGCGACAATAGACTGATCGCCACGCCGTAGACGATGGCCAGACGCACATAGGGCATGTCCGGCCCGACGATCTCCGCCAGCCAGCTTGCCGCTTCCCGCCATCCGATCTGTTTGCCCGCCGCCATTGCACTTCCGCTGATGAGTTCAGTGCAGCATTGACGAGTTCGTGCTTACGAACAAGGTCGGCGAGCTTATTTGCCGCATAGGATTTTCCTATGCGGCGGCGGCGCGCAGTAAATCGGCGATAAGCCCGAACGCCGGCGCACGGCCGGCACCTTGTCGCCAGAGCAGGCCGATGTCGCGGTAATAGCGCCCACCCTTGACCGGCCGCACCACCACATCGTCGCCTTCGCGGATCTCCTGGCGCACGTACAGATCCGGCAGCAGCGCCAGGCCCATGCCCATGCCGGCCATCTGCCGGATCGCATCCAGACTGGTGCCTTCGTAATCGCGCAGCACGTTGGCGCCGACTTCCGCCGCAATCGCGGCCACCTGCTCGGCCAGGCGATATTCCGGCATCAGGGTCAGCAAGCTGGCGCCGCGCAGATCGGCGGGAGTGATGCAGGCCTTGGTTCGCAGCGGATGGTCGGCAGCCATGGTCACGTGCAGCGGTTCGCGGAACAGGCGTTCGCTATGCAAGCCGCGCCCGGCCACCGGCAACTGCGCCAGGATCACGTCGTGCACGCCAGTGGCCAGGTCGCTGGCCAGCACTGTTGGCAATCCTTCGCGCACATGCACGCGCAGCGCCGGATGCTCACGGTGCAGCCGCGCCACCAGGCTGGGCATCAGGTACGCGCCCAGCGTGGGCGACACGCCGAGCCGGATGGTGCCGATCAGCGAATCCGCCGAGGTGGCGCGCACGTCTTCCAGGTCGGCCAGATCGAGCAGGATGCTGCGTGCACGCGCCAGCAGTTCGCGCCCCAATGGGGTGAGGATCGCCGGCCCGCCGCGTTCGAACAGCGGCGCGCCGATGATGGTTTCCAACCCGCGGATCTGCTGCGACAGCGAGGGTTGCGAAACACCCATCTGCTCGGCGGCACGGGTGAAGCTGCCGGTGTCTGCCAGCGCGACGAAATAACTGAGTTGGCGGATGGTGGTTCTGGGGCGGGGCATGGGTCAGCGCCTGGCCTCAGCGCGTACGGGCGTGCATGACGAGGTGCCCGTATGCGCGTGCCGCGTGATTGCAGCGGTCGGCGAGCGTGTGGCGGTCACTGATCGATGAACTGCAGCTTCGCCAACTCCGCGTACAGCCCGCCTTCGGCCACCAGTTGCGCATGCGTGCCTTGCGCCACGATGCGGCCGGCGTCCATCACCACAATGCGATCGGCCTTGAGCACGGTTGCCAGGCGATGCGCGATGACCAGCGTGGTGCGGCCCTGCATCAAGCGGTCCAGCGCCTGCTGCACGGCGCGCTCGCTTTGTGCATCCAGCGCGCTCGTGGCCTCGTCCAGCAACAGGATCGGGGCGTCCTTGAGCAGCGCCCGTGCGATTGCCACGCGCTGCTGCTGGCCGCCGGACAGGCGCGTGCCGCGCTCGCCCAGTTCGCTGGCGTAGCCCTGCGGCAATGCGCGCAAGAAGATGTCGGCCTCGGCAGCCGTGGCGGCGGCTTCCACCTGCGCGTCGCTGGCGTCCAGGCGGCCATACCGGATGTTGTCGGCAGCGCTGGCGGCGAACAAGGTCGGCTGCTGCGGCACCAGTGCGATCTGCTCGCGCAGCAGCACTGGATCGGTCTGGCGCAGATCCACCTCATCGATCCGCACGCTGCCGCTCAGCGGGTCGTGGAAGCGCAACAGCATCGCCAGCACCGTGCTCTTGCCGGCGCCGGAGGGGCCGACCAGCGCGACGGTTTCGCCCGGCTGCACATGCAGGTCGAAGCCATCCAGCGCCGGCATGTCCGGGCGCTGCGGGTAGTGGAAGACCACCTGGTCGAAATGGATCGCGCCGCGCACCGGCACCGGCAACGGCTGTGGGGTCGCAGGCGCAACAATTGCCGACTGCTCGTCGAGCAGCTCGCCGATCCGCCCCATGCCACCGGCTGCGCGTTGCAGCTCGTTCCACACTTCGGCCAGCGCACCCACCGAACCACCGCCAATCAATGCATACAGCACGAACTGGCCCAGCGTGCCCGGCGTCATCTGCCCGGCGATGACATCGTGCGCGCCCAACCACAGCACCGCGACGATGGCCCCGAAGATCAGCATGATCGCCACTGCGGTGACGGTGGCCTGGGTGCGGATGCGTACGCGCGCGGTCCCGATGGCTGCCTGCAAGGCCTGGCTGAAGCGGTTGCTCTCGTAGCCCTCGCGCGCATGTGCCTGCACCGTGCGCACCGCTCCCAGCGTTTCGGCGGCAAGCGTGTTGGCGTCGGCCACGCGGTCCTGGCTGGCCCGCGAGATCTTCTGCAGGCGGCGCGCGCCGAGCACGATCGGCAGCACCGCCAGCGGAATGCCGATCAAGGTGAAGCCGGCCAGCCGCGGGCTGGTGACAAACAGCATCACCAGGCTACCGATCACCGTGACCGAACTGCGCAAGGCCACCGACATGGTGGTGCCGACCACCCCGCGCAGCAGTTCGCTGTCGGCCGACAGGCGTGACACCAGCTCGCCGCTGCGGCTGCGATCGTGGAAGCCGGCATCCAGGCCAATCAGATGGGCATACAGGCGGCCGCGCAGGTCGGCGACCACTTTTTCGCCCAGCAGCGCCACGAAATAAAAGCGCGCCGCCGTGGCCAGCGCCAGCACCACCGCCACCGCGAATAGAAGCGCGAAGGCCTGGTTGATCTGCGTTCCGCCGGAGAAGCCGTGGTCGATCATGCGCTTGACCGCAGCCGGCAGGCTCAGCGTGGCCGCCGAGGAGACCGCCAATGCGACCAGCCAGGCCGCGAACAGGCCGCGCTGGCGCTGCACGAAGGGCCACAGGGTGCGCAGGTTGCCAAGCTTGCGGAGCGGGGCAGGCTTGGCGGGGGGCTGGCTCATGCGGCTTCCGGTGTTGAGAGATGGACCCTGTTGCGAGTGGCGTCGCACAGGCGGGTTTTCAAGCCGGCGAGCTGATCCGCGGCCACTTGCACGCGCAATGCGGCGCCCTCGGCGTCGAATTGCTCGTCCAGCTTGTCGGCGTGGAAGGTCGATAGCGCGGCGTGGACCACGCCCAGGTCGTCGAACGGGCAGCGCAGGGCCAGCAGCGACATCGCCACCAGTGGCCGGCGTGTGGCCAGCCGCAGGCATTCGGCAGCCGTACCGCCGTACGCGCGCACCAGGCCGCCAGCGCCGAGCTTGATGCCGCCATACCAGCGCGTCACCACCACCACGACGCGGTCGTAGCCCTGGCCATCGATCGCAGCCAGGATCGGCCGGCCAGCGGTGCCGCTGGGTTCGCCGTCGTCGCTGGAGCGGTATTCCTGCCCGTAGCGGTAGGCCCAGCAATTGTGCGTGGCATCCAAGACCGCAAAGCGCCGCACCTGCTCCAGTACCTGCTCGGGCGATGTCAGCGCGCAGGCCTGTGCGACGAAGCGACTGTGCTTGATCTCCAGGCTGTGGTGCGTATCGGCGGCGAGGGTATCTGGCATCGCGTGCATTCTATGCGAGCTGGTCGTGCGCGGCCGGGCGTGCGTCTCTGTGCGGACAGGTGCCGGCGCCAAGATGTTGCGGCGCGGATGTGCAGCGCGCTATCCGCATGGTCACTGATCAGCGTGGTGCTAGATCACTACAGCATCTGCGCGGGGTTCTCGCCGTACTACAAGCCGCTGCGCTGGTCCGCAGCGACTGTTGCTGCCGCCGTGACAATCACACCAGGGTGGAGCGGCGCTTCTCGTCGATCCACTTCGACGCCTGTGCCGGCGTGTAGTGCTGCATCCACTCCAGCATCTGCTCGATGTCGGCGCCGTACCACAGGTCGCTGCGCTGATCCGGATGCAGGAAGCGTTCCTCGACCATGCGATCGATCATGCCGATCAGCGGCGCGTAGAAGCCTTCGATGTCCAGGAACGCGCAGGGCTTGTTGCCGATGCCCAGCTGCCGCCAGGTCAGCATCTCGAAGATCTCCTCCATGGTGCCGAAGCCACCGGGCAGGGCGACGAACGCATCCGACAGCTCGAACATGCGCATCTTGCGCTCATGCATGGAGCCGACAATTTCCAGTGTGGTCAGCCCGCGATGCGCCACTTCCCAATCGGCGAGCTGCTGCGGAATCACGCCGGTCACTTCGCCACCTGCGGCCAGCACCGCGTTGGCCACCGTGCCCATCAGCCCGACATTGCCACCGCCATACACCAGGCGCAGCCCCTGTTTGGCGATGCGCTCACCCAGCGCGATGGCGCGCTCGGCATAGGCAGGCTTGTTGCCGGCATTGGAACCACAGTAGACGCAGATGCTTTTCATGGGATGAGAATCGGGAGTAGGGAATTGGGAATGGGTAAAAGCAAAAACAAAAGCCGGAACGCATGACGCCGGACCTAGGTCCGGCGTCAGCATGAAGAGCGAAGTGATGGGAACACTCTTACGATTCCCAATTCCCCACTCCCGATTCCCGGCTTAATTAGCCTTATGAATGGCGCGCTTGCTCACCGCCATGGCGGCATCGTGGATCGCTTCGGACAGGGTCGGGTGCGCATGGCAGATGCGTGCCAGATCGTCGGCCGAGCCGCTGAACTCCATCGTCAGCACACCTTCGTGCACCAGCTCCGAGACACCGACGCCCACCAGGTGCATCCCCAGCACGCGGTCGGTTTCGGCATCGGCGATCACCTTGACGAAGCCGGCCGGCTCGCCCATGGCCACCGCACGGCCGATCGCCGCGAACGGGAAGCTGCCGGCCTTGTAGGCAACGCCTTCGGCCTTGAGCTGCTGCTCGGTCTTGCCGACCCAGGCAATTTCCGGCTCGGTGTAGATGACCCACGGAATGGTGTCGAAGTTGACGTGGCCGGGCAGGCCGGCGATCAGCTCGGCCACTGCGATGCCTTCCTCGAAGCCCTTGTGCGCCAGCATCGGGCCGCGCACGCAGTCGCCGATCGCCCACACGCCGTCGACGCCGGTGTGGCAATGGCCATCGACCTCGATCTGGCCACGCTCGGTCACCTTGACGCCGGTGCCTTCGGCCAGCAGGTTCTTGGTCGCGGCCTTGCGGCCCACGGCCACCAGCAACTTGTCCACGGTCAGGGTCTGCTCGCCGGCAGCGTCGGTGTAGCTGAGCACCACCTGCTTGGCGTCGCCGCTGCCGGTGATCTCGGTCTTGCTGACCTTGGCGCCCAGCTTGATGTCCAGGCCCTGCTTCTTGAATTCCTTCAGCGCGGTCTTGGCCACTTCTGCATCGGCCAGCGCCAGGAAATCCGGCAGCGCTTCGAGGATGGTGACCTCGGCGCCCAGACGCTTCCACACGCTGCCCAGTTCCAGGCCAATGACGCCGGCACCGATCACTGCCATGCGCTTGGGCACCGCGGTGAAGTCCAGGCCGCCGACATTATCGACGATGGTGTCGCCGTCGAACTTGGCGAACGGCAGTTCGATCGATTCCGAACCGGCCGCCAGGATCACGTTGGTGCCCTTGAGCTCGATCTCGCCGCCTTCGTGCTGGGCGACCTTGACGATGTTGCCCGGCAGCAGCTGGCCGAAGCCGTAGTACGGGGTGATCTTGTTCGCCTTGAACAGCATGGCGATGCCGCCGGTGAACTGCTTCACGATCTTGTCCTTGCGGCCGATCATGGTGGGCACGTCCATCTTGGCGTCGTTGAAGCTGATGCCGTGGTCGCCGAACAGGTGGCCCATGTTCCAGAACTGGCGCGAGGAATCCAGCAGCGCCTTGGACGGGATGCAGCCCACGCGCAGGCAGGTACCGCCCAGGGCGGGCTTGCCGTCCTTGCCGATGGCTGCGTCGATGCAGGCGACCTTCATGCCGAGCTGCGCTGCACGAATCGCAGCGTGATAACCGGCCGGGCCGGCACCGATGACGACGACGTCGAATTGTTCGCTCATTTCATTTGCTCACGGGAATGGGGAGTAGGGAATGGGGAATCGCAACAGCGCACGCGCCTGTCGCGTCCCATCCAGGTCCAGGCGGGAATGGAGCGGTCGATGGGCGCTTGTCCCATTCCCGAATCTCCATTCCCGATTCCCGGCTCTTAGAGGCCAAACAGCATCCGGCCCGGGTTTTCCAGCTGATTCTTGATGTCGACCAGGAACTGCACCGAATCCTTGCCGTCGATGATGCGGTGGTCGTAGGACAGCGCCAGGTACATCATCGGCGCGATCACGACCTGGCCGTTCTCGGCGATCGGACGTTCCTTGATCGCGTGCATGCCCAGGATGGCGCTCTGCGGCGGGTTGATGATCGGGGTCGACAACAGCGAGCCGAAGGTGCCGCCATTGGTGATGGTGAAGGTGCCACCCTGCAGGTCGTCCAGGCCCAGCTTGCCGGCGCGTGCCTTGGCGGCGTAGTCGGCGATGCCCTGTTCGACTTCGGCGAACGACTGGCGCTCGACGTTACGCAGCACCGGCGTCACCAGACCCTTCTCGGTGGAGACGGCGATCGAGATGTCGCTGTAGCCGTGATAGATGATGTCGTCGCCGTCGATCGAGGCATTGACCAGCGGGAAGCGCTGCAGTGCGTTGGCCGCGGCCTTGACGAAGAAGCTCATGAAACCGAGCTTGATGCCGTGCGCCTTCTGGAATTCGTCCTGCAGTTCCTTGCGCGCGGCCGACACCTTGGCGAGGTTGACCTCGTTGAAGGTGGTCAGCATCGCGGTGGAATTCTTGGACTCCATCAGGCGCTTGGCGATCGTCTTGCGCACACGGGTCATCGCCACGCGCTCTTCCGGACGGGCGCCAGACGCCTTGCCCACGCCGCCGGCCTTGGCGAAGTTGACGATATCTTCCTTGGTCACCGCGCCACGACGGCCGGTGCCGTCGACCTGCGACGGATCCACGCCCTGGGTGATGGCGGAAAAACGCGCACCCGGCGGAAGGCTGTCAGCAGACGACTTCGATGCAACCGGCGCGGCAGCGGCAGCGGCAGCCGGTGCCGGTGCAGCAGCAGGCGCAGCGGCGGCAGCCGGGGCATCGGCCTTCTTCTCTTCGGCCGGTGCGGCCGCGGCCACGGCGCCTTCTTCGATGATCGCCAGGATCTGGTTGCTGGTGACCGTGCTGCCGGCTTCGAACTTGATTTCCTTCAGTACGCCGTCGACCGGCGAAGGAACTTCCAACACGACCTTGTCGGTTTCCAGATCGACCAGATTCTCGTCGCGCTTGACCGCTTCACCGGCCTTCTTGTGCCAGCTGGCGATGGTGGCGTCGGAAACGGATTCGGGCAGTACCGGAACTTTGACTTCGGTGGCCATTCGGGGAGCGTCCTAGGGTTTTCGTTCTTTGGGGAAGAGGAGTTATTCAGCGACTTGGTCGTTGAACGGATTGAGCAGCGCATCGGCGACCAGCTTCTGCTGTTCGGCGATGTGGTCGGCCATGTGGCCGGCAGCAGGCGAGGGCGAACGGGCACGGCCGGCGTAGTGCAGGCTCTGACCGCTGGCCAGGCAGAAATTCAGGTGATGGCGGATCTGGTACCACGCACCCTGGTTCTGCGGCTCTTCCTGACACCACACCACGTCGGCAGCATTGCCGAAGCGCTTGAGTTCTGCAGCCAGCTGCGCACGCGGGAACGGGTACAGCTGCTCCACACGCAGGATGGCAACGTCGTCCTGGCCACGCTTGGTCTGGTCTTCAAGCAGGTCGTAATAGACCTTGCCCGAGCACAGCACCACGCGCTTGACCTTGCTCGCGTCGGCCTTGGCATCGGGGATCAGGTGCTGGAACTGCCCATCGGCCAGTTCTTCCAGCGTCGACACCGCAAGCTTGTGGCGCAGCAACGACTTCGGGGTCATCACCACCAGCGGCTTGCGGGTGGTCATGCGCATCTGGCGACGGATCATGTGGAAGCACTGCGCCGGGGTCGTCGGCACGCACACCAGCATGTTCTCCAGCGCGCACAGCTGCAGGAAACGCTCAAGACGTGCGGAGCTGTGCTCCGGGCCCTGGCCTTCGTAGCCATGCGGCAGGAACAGCGACAGGCCCGCGATGCGGCCCCACTTGGCCTCGCCGGCAGCGATGAACTGGTCGATCACCACCTGCGCGCCATTGGCGAAGTCGCCGAACTGCGCTTCCCAGACGCACAGCGCATTCGGGTCGGTGGTGGAGTAGCCGTACTCGAAGCCCATCACCGCTTCTTCGCTCAGCAGCGAGTCGATGATGGTGGCGTCTTCGGGGTTTTCCACCAGCTGGCGCAGCGGCAGGTAATAGCTGTCGGTCTTCTGGTCATGCAGGATCGCGTGACGGTGGAAGAACGTACCGCGGCCCGCATCCTGGCCGACCAGGCGCAGCTTGTGGCCTTCGGCCAGCAAGGTCGCGTAGGCCAGATTCTCGGCAAAGCCCCAGTCACCGGCCTGATTGCCGGCGGCCATCTTGACGCGGTCTTCGTAGATCTTCGCCACGCGGGCGTGCAGTTCCACACCGGCCGGGATGGTGGTGATCAGCTTGGCCAGACGGTCCAGCTCATCGCGCTTGACGCGCGTATCGACCGGATCGGCCGCAGTGCCGACCAGATACTTGGACCAGTCGATGGCGAATTCGTCCGGCTTGCGCTTGGCCAATTCGGTGGTGTATTCGCCCGAATCCAGCTTGTTGCGGTAGCCATCCACCAGCGCCTTGGCCTCGTCGGCGCTCAGCACGCCATCGCTTTCCAGCTTGGTGGCGTAGAGCTCGCGGGTGGTCTTGTGCTTGCGGATGGTCTGGTACATCACCGGCTGGGTGGCGGCCGGCTCGTCGGCCTCGTTATGGCCCCAACGGCGGTAGCAGACCAGGTCGATGACCACGTCCTTCTTGAACTGCTGGCGGAATTCATAGGCCAGCTTGGACACGAACATCACCGCGTCCGGGTCGTCGCCGTTCACGTGGAAGACCGGCGCGCCGATCATCTTGGCCACGTCGGTGCAGTACAGCGTGGAACGGGCATCGTCGCGTGCGCTGGTGGTGAAGCCGATCTGGTTGTTCACCACGATATGCACGGTGCCGCCGACCGCGAAACCGCGCGCCTGCGACATCTGGAACAGCTCCATCACCACGCCCTGGCCGGCGAACGCGGCGTCGCCGTGGATCAGGATCGGCAGCACGGTCTTGCGATCCGCATCACCGAAACGCTCCTGACGCGACCGCACGCTGCCGACCACGACCGGGTCGACGATTTCCAGGTGCGAGGGGTTGAACGCCAGCGCCAGGTGGACCTGCTTGTCGTCGCCGACCGCGATGTCCGCCGAGAAGCCCATGTGGTACTTGACGTCGCCGGTGTGCGCGCGGTCGTCGTGGGCGTGCTCGAACTTGCCCTCGAACTCGTCGAACAGCTTGCGCGGGTTCTTGCCCAGCGTATTGACCAGCACGTTGAGGCGGCCGCGGTGGGCCATGCCGATCACGATGTCCTTGACCTGGTCATTGCCGGACTGGCGAATGATGGTGTCCATCATCGGGATCAGTGCGTCGCCGCCTTCCAGCGAGAAGCGCTTCTGGCCGACGTACTTGGTATGCAGGTAGCGCTCCAGGCCTTCGGCGGCGGTGAGCCGCTCCAGCGTGCGCTTGCGGCTGGCCGCATCGGCAGCGATCTTGCCGCCGGCATCTTCCAGGCGCTTGTAGATCCACTGGCGCTGGTCGAATTCGGGGATATGCATGAATTCGGCGCCGATCGTGCTGGCGTAGGTCGCCTTCAGGCGCGCCAGCAGATCCTTCAGCTTCATCCGCGGCTGGCCGCCCACACCGCCGGTGCTGAACTCGCTGTCCAGATCAGCCTGCGAGAGGCTATGGAACGGCAGGTCCAGGTCGGGCGGGTTGACCGGCGGGGTCAGGCCCAGCGGATCGAGCTGCGCGCCGAGATGGCCGCGCGAGCGATAGGCGGTGATCAGACGACCGACATTGCGCTCGCGCTCGTCGCTGGCGCCCACGCCGGTACCGGCATTGGCAGCCTGTTTGGAGGCGCTGAGAATATGGGCAATTGCCGCCGAGTGCGGCACATCACCAGCATCGCGACCGTTGAAGCCGTCGAAATACGCCTTCCACTTCGGATCGACACTGTCGGGGGCGACGAGGTACTGCTCGTACAGATCCTCGATATAGGCGGCATTGCCGCCGGCGAGCTGCGATGACTGCGCGAACTGCTTTAGGAGATTATCCACGATGGTAAGTCGGGTCTGCTGTGGGGATGATTGTGCGGAAGCGGCAGGGCGAGTTGCCCTATCGGTCGATCTCAAATCTCGAAAAATTATACCCCCTTGCGCTTGTGAGGGGGCGTCTGCGAGCTGACCGGCGGGGTAGACCAATTGGCCAGACGCCTACGCGCAAGGGGCGCTGCGGCGTCAGATGCCAAGCGCGCGCGGCTCGTTCCAAAGTGCGCTGCGCTCCCATATCTGCGCGAATTCGCGCTCCAGTTGCCGGCTGCGCGCCGCGCCGGTCAGCCAGGTTTCGCCGTCGTCGAAGCGGTGCCCTGTTGGACGAAAGTAGTAGGCGTCGTCTCCGATCACGTAGGCCGATGCATAGCTGGTATCGACCGGATCGCTAATCGCACGGAACCGGAACACGCTGGGCAGGCGTTGCGCCAGCCGCAGCAGTGCGCTGCCGCTGGCGTTGGCTGCAGCGGGCTCCTGCACCAGCACGTGCACGCGCTTGTCGTGGCGAGCGGTGGCAAAGCGACGCAGCGCGTCGAGCACGGCCGGGGCATCGAACAACGCCACGTCCAGGGCGCGCGTGTAGATCAACACCTGCCGGCGCGCGGTGCCGAGCAGGGCGGTGGTGGCGGTGTGTGCCGCAGCCAGGGTTTCGACCGCCATCGGGCCGTCCAGGCGGCGATACAGCGCCTGGCCTGCTGGCACCTCCTCTGCGGTTGTCGAGAGCGCAGCGGGAGGCACAGGCAGGAAACCGAGCCGGCCGAACAGGGCGGCGGCTTCTGCGCTGACGCGCGTGCTCACGTTGGGCCAGCCGCGCTGGTGGGCGTTGTCCACGGCAGCGGCAAGCAGGTGAGTGGCCAGACCACGCCGGCGCCAGGCCGGCAGGACGCCCAGGCGGTCGATGCGCCGATCCGGCGTGAGCCGGACGGCGGCGACCAGCTCGCCTTCCGCATCGCGTGCGGCCAGATGCAGACTGAGCGGGTCGAGGGCATCCCAGGAGTCCTCGGTAGCGCTGGCCGCCCAGCCCGCACGCAGCGCACGCAAGGTCCCGGCCTGCGTGGCCGGGTCCAGGGTGACGATCTGCGCCGGGCCGGCGGGGGTCATGCGCGCTGCGGATCCTCGTCGTCGTGTAGCGCGTCGTCGTCAGCCGGGTTGGCGTCGTCGTCTTCCTGCGTGGCAGTGGCGTCGCGTGTCGTGCCGGTGTCGGCGGCCGCGTCGGCGATGTCGTCCTCGTCTTCCGCTTCCTCGAGCGCATCCGGCTGGTCTGCGTCGTCTGCGACCGCTTCTACGTCGGCGTCCGCATCGATCTGCGCGGTGTCGGTGTCCGTATCCAGATCAGCGTCTTCGTCGTCGGCGTGGTCGGCCGACAGGCTCAGCGTATGCGCATCGTTGTCGTCGTCGAGGTCTTCGTACTGATCTTCATGCGCGCGCTGGTAATGGCCCTGCGCCAGCAGTTCGAGCACCACCTCGCGGCCACGCACGGACAACTGCCCGTACAGCGCCCCGTCGATCTCCTCGGCGGCGGCCAGGCGGCTGGCGTCCTTGACCGACAGCGCAAATTCCAGCCCGCTGCAGAACAGGGTGGCGCCGCGCTTGGCACGTCGCCAGGCCAACCGCGACCACGGGTGGCGATGCAGCAGCACGCCTTCGTCCAGGGCCTGCTCCACGGCCTCGCGCGGGATCGGCTCCGGTGCCGGCACCACGTCGCCGGAGGCGCGGTAGGTGGTCATGAAACGGCCAAACCAGTCGCCCAGGCGGTCCGGGTCGTTCATGCGCAAGGCGTTGAGCGCGGCGACCACGCGGTTCATCGCGGTGACATCGATCTCGTATGGATCGGCCGGCACCTTGAGGTCTTCGTCGTGATAGCGCACGGCCTCGTCGGCATCGGCGATCAAGGTATCCAGATAGTCACCGATCAGCTCGGCCGAGGAGGGCGCGCGGGTGCCGATGGAGAAGGTCAGGCAAGCGTCCTCGGCCACGCCGTGGTGCGGCACCAGCGGCGGCAGGTACAGCATGTCGCCCGGGCCCAGCACCCAGTCATGGGTCGGCTTGAATTCGCGTAGCAGCTTGATGTCCACATCGTCGCGGAACGCCAGCGGCGTGGGCTTGCGGCCCTGCGAGCTGCGTGCGTCGACCTGCCAGCGGCGATGGCCCAGGCCCTGCAGCAGGAACACGTCGTAATGGTCGACATGCGCGCCCACCGAGCCGCCGGTGGCGGCGAAGCTGATCATGATGTCGTCGATGCGCCAGCGCGGCAGGAAGCGGAACTGCTCCAGCAGCGCACGCACGTCGGCGTCCCACTTGTCCACGTCCTGCACCAGCAGGGTCCAGTCGTGGTCGGGCAGGCCGGGGAAGTCGGTTTCCTGGAACGGGCCGGTACGCACGGTCCAGTCGTCGGTGGCGCGGTCATGGCTGATCAGCCGCGCCAGCACGCCGTCCTCGCAGGCCAGGCCGGCCAGGTCTTCGGGCTGCAGCGGGGACTGGAAATCCGGGAACGCGTTGCGGATCAGCAGCGGATGCTTGTGCCAGTAGGTGCGCAGAAAGCGCTCGACCGGCATGCCCAACGGCAACCCTGGACGGGCATGGACTTCGATGACGGGAGGGGTCGCTTTGCGTGCAGCCATGGAGGAAATCCTTGCAAGGTGTAGACGGGAGTGCGCGGGCGCGGTCTGGCCGCGCGAAGGCGCCTATTGTCCGATGCTTGCGCCGGATGTGCACCTGCGCCGCATGCACGGGGCGGCCCTCCTTCAGCAATGTGCGTGACGGAGCGTGTGTTGTGGCGTGTGCAGGCCGCACGATCAGGCAAGCCGGTGGCAGGCAGGAGCGAATCGACGGTTGCGGCACTGCAGTACGCGCGGTCGGCTTCGCAATGGTGGCGAACGCGTCGAGCGGTTTCAAGCGGATCTGCAACCGGATCCGCAAGCGCCGCCGGCCCTCACATCACCTTGTTGCCACGGCCACGGTCGTCCAGCGCGGGCTTGCTGGACGGGTTGACGGTGTTGTCGTTGCCGGAAAAGCGCACCTGCTTGACCTCGCGCGCCAGCACCAGATTCTGATTGCCCTGGATGTCCACACTGTCGACGTTGGTGAGGTTCAACGTGTTGTTCTGGCCGGTGACGCTGAGCTCGCCGAGCTGTTTGTTGAGAACAGTGAAGTTGCTGCCTTCCAGCCGGATCGCGCGCGCCTTATCGACGTTCAGTGCGCCGCGCGAGGCGGTGATGGTGATCGAGGCGCACGCGCCATGAATCAGCCATTCGGTGTCATCGCGGGTCAAGCGCAGATCCTTGCCGTTGCAATCGGCGCCGCTGGCCGGGTCGGTGAGCGTCGAAGACACCGCCGAGACCGCCTGCGCGGCGGGGCCATCGCCGCCGCAGCTGCTCAGCAGGGCAATGGTGGCAAGGGACAGCAGAGGAGCGTTGATCCGGACTGCGCGCATGGTCGATCCTTCAATGGATGAGGCAGGTCGATGAGACCGGCACCATACCAGCCTCACCCGTGCGCGCTGTTGACGCCGGACCGACGCGTCAGATGGCGCGTGCCAGTTGCTCGGCCAGGCCGGTGTAACCGCCGGGCGTCAACGCACGCAGGCGCTGCTTGTCGTCCTCGGGCAGTTGCAGGCTTTCCACAAACGCCTGCATCGAGGCGGCGGTGATCCCCTGGCCGCGGGTCAGTGCCTTGAGTTGCTCGTAGGGATTGGGCAGGCCATGGCGGCGCATCACCGTCTGCACGGCCTCGGCCAGCACTTCCCAGGCCGCATCCAGATCGGCATCCAGGCGCTCGGGATTGACGGTCAGCTTGCCCAGGCCCTTGGCCAGCGAGTCGAGCGCCACCTGGGTATGGCCGAACGCGGTGCCGAGGGCGCGCAGCACGGTGGAGTCGGTGAGGTCGCGCTGCCAGCGGCTGATCGGCAACTTGGCGCTGAAATGCTCGAACAGCGCATTGGCGACGCCGAAATTGCCTTCGGCGTTCTCGAAGTCGATCGGGTTGACCTTGTGCGGCATGGTCGAGGAGCCGACTTCGCCTTCTTTGAGCTTTTGCTTGAAATAGCCGAGCGAAATGTAGCCCCAGATGTCACGTGCCAGGTCGATGAGGATGGTGTTGGCGCGGCGGGTGGCATCGCCGATTTCGGCCACGTTGTCGTGCGGCTCGATCTGCGTGGTGTAGGGATTGAAGACCAGCCCCAAGCCTTCGACAAAGCGCTGCGCGAACTGCGGCCAGTTAACCGACGGGTAGGACGCCACGTGTGCGTTGTAGTTGCCCACCGCGCCATTGATCTTGCCGGTCAGCTCGACCGCGGCGATCTGCTTGCGCTGGCGCTCCAGCCGCACCACCACGTTGGCGATCTCCTTGCCGAGCGTGGTGGGGGAGGCGGTCTGGCCATGCGTGCGCGAGAGCATCGGCTGCGCGGCCTGAGCGTGCGCAAGCGTGCGCAGCGAGGCGGCGACGCCGTCCAGGGTGGGCAGCAGCACTTCGCGGCGCGCCTGCTCCAGCATCAGGCCATAGCTGAGGTTGTTGATGTCTTCGCTGGTGCAGGCGAAATGCACGAATTCCAGCGCCGGGCCAAGCTCGGCGTCGTCCTTGAGCTGTTCCTTGATGAAGTACTCCACCGCCTTGACGTCATGGTTGGTGGTGCGCTCGATCTCCTTGACGCGTGCGGCGTGCGTCACGCTGAACTGCTCGGCCAGGACGCGCAAGCGCTGCGTGGCGGCGGCCGAGAAGGCCGGCAGTTCCGCGATACCCGGCTCGGCGGCCAGTGCCAGCAGCCACTCGATCTCCACTTTCACCCGTGCCTTGATCAGGCCGTATTCGGAAAAGATCGGGCGCAGCGCGTCCACCTTGGAGGCGTAGCGGCCATCGAGCGGGGACAGGGCGAGCAGGGCGGAATCCGACATGGGCAGGGCACTGGGAAGCAGGCGGGGCGGCTATTCTACGCCGCCCCGGCGCCGGCTTCGCCGACCGGGCGCACCGTCACCGCCTGGATGCGGTGGCCGACCATGCGCCGGACCGTGAGCAGGTGCCCGTCCAGTTCCAGGGTCTCGCCTTCTTCCGGCAGCCGCTGCAGCTGGTGCACGATCAGGCCGCCAACCGAATTGACCTGGTCGGGCGCGCTGAGATCCCGGCCCAGCAGGCGCTCCAGGCGAAAGATCGAGGTGCTGCCGGCCACCAGCAGCGAGCCGTCCTGGCCGCGCACCGGTGCGTCGCGCACCACGTGGCGGTGCTCGTCCTCGATCTCGCCCACCACCACCTCCAGCAGGTCCTCCAGGGTGAAGAACCCCAGGATGCGGTCGTGCTCGTCCACACACAGCGCCAGATGGGTGGCGCCGCTGCGGAACTGCTCCAGCGCCTGCGGGATCGGGCTTTCCAGCGCCAGCACGGTGGCCGGGCGCAGCAGGGGGCGCAGCGCATCAAGAGTCTGGCCGCGCGCCATCGCCACCAGGATGTCCTTGGTGTGCAGGATGCCGAGTACCTGCTCGCCATCGGCGTCGAACCAGGGATAACGGCTGTAACGCGAGGTGCTGAATTCCGCCAGCACCGTCTGCAGCGTCATGCCTTCCCGCAGGCTGCGCAGGTGCTCACGTGGGCGCATCAGGTCGCCAGCCACCAGGTCGGGCAGCTCCAGTACATGGCTCATCA
The DNA here is from genome assembly GCF_030208815.1 of Xanthomonas sp. fls2-241-TYG-148. Classification (NCBI taxonomy): domain Bacteria; kingdom Pseudomonadati; phylum Pseudomonadota; class Gammaproteobacteria; order Lysobacterales; family Lysobacteraceae; genus Xanthomonas; species Xanthomonas sp. fls2-241-TYG-148. The sequence continues at coordinate 416,448 of NZ_JARVTE010000001.1, read as the reverse complement.
GTGCCATGCCGTGATCGGGCGCGACCGCGTTGGGGTCCTGGCGGCCCACGATGAGCTTGAGTTCCTCGCGCGAATAGCGATGCGATTGATGCTCCACCTCGCCCCAGCCCAGCACGCGTAGCAGCCGGTTGGCGCTGGTGTTGAGCAACCAGATCGCCGGATACATGACCCAGTAGAACGCGTACAGCGGTGCGGCCGTCCACAGCGACATGCGTTCCGGGCGGCGAATGGCCATCGATTTGGGCGCCAGTTCGCCGAGCACGATGTGCAGAAACGAGATCAGGCTGAAGGCGATCGCCAGCGCGGTGAACTGTGCGGCTTCCGGCGATAGACCCAGCGTGTCGAACACCGGCTGCAGCAGATGCGCGAAGGCCGGCTCGCCGACCCAGCCCAGGCCAAGCGAGGCCAGCGTGATCCCGAGCTGGCAGGCCGATAGATACGCGTCCAGGTGTGCATGCACGCCCAGCAGCAGGCGCCCGCGCCAGCCGTGGTGTTCGGCCAGACCCACCGCCTGGGTATGCCGCAATTTGACCAGTGCAAATTCGGCGGCGACAAAAAACCCGTTCAACAGCACCAGCAAGAGCGCGATCAGCAACAGCCCGACGTTAGCCCACATGGCGTGCTCCACGCCGTGCGTTGACTGGAACGCGCTGCGTAACGTCTGCGAGGCTGGGGCGGCGGTGTGGCCTGGCGAAACACGCGATCAACAGTTGGGTTCTACAGTCAGGCGCGTCGCCCATGGCAGCGAAAGATCTCCAGCAAACACAGGCAACAGTCTAGCCGCAGTGCTGCGATGACATCGCGGCAACGGTGCGGGCGCGTATCGTATGGCGTCGCCAGCCCGGGTGCGCCCCGCTGCCAGCCTTCCTTCACCACCAATCAACGATGTGCGGAGAGTGCAGATGAGCGAGAGTTTCAGGATCGAACACGACAGCATGGGCGAGTTGCAGGTGCCTGCCGATGCGTTGTGGGGTGCGCAAACCCAGCGCGCCGTGCAGAACTTCCCGATTTCCGGCCAGCCGATGCCGCGCGGTTTCATTCGCGCGCTGGGGTTGATCAAGGCCGCGGCCGCAGGGGTCAATGCCGATCTCGGGCTGCTGTCCAAATCGGTGGCCAAGGTGGTGCAGGAAGCCGCCTTGCAGGTGGCGCAGGGCACGCACGATGCGCATTTCCCGATCGATGTGTATCAGACTGGCTCGGGTACGTCGTCGAACATGAATGCCAACGAGGTGATTGCCACGCTGGCCACGCGCGCCGGAAAGGACGCGGTGCATCCCAATGACCACGTCAATCTCGGGCAGAGTTCCAACGACGTGGTGCCCACCGCCATTCGCGTCTCGGCATTGCTGGCGGTGCAGGAGCAGCTGCAGCCGGCGCTCAAGCACCTGCGCAAGACCATCGACAAACGCGCCAAGAGTCTGGACAAGATCGTCAAGACCGGCCGCACGCATCTGATGGATGCGATGCCGCTGACCTTTGGCCAGGAGTTCGGCGCGTGGTCTGCGCAGCTCAGTTCCGCGCAGGAGCGCATCGACGACAGCCTGAAGCGGCTGCGCCGGTTGCCGCTGGGCGGCACTGCGATTGGCACCGGCATCAACGCCGATCCGCGCTTCGGCGGCAAGGTGGCCAAGGCCTTGTCCACGCTGAGCAGCGTCAAGTTCGAGAGTGCCGAGAACAAGTTCGAAGGCCTGGCGGCGCAGGATGATGCGGTGGAATTGTCGGGCCAGCTCAATGCGCTGGCGGTGGCCTTGATCAAGATCGCCAACGACCTGCGCTGGATGAATGCCGGGCCGCTGGCAGGGCTGGGCGAGATCGAATTGCCGGCGCTGCAGCCAGGCAGTTCGATCATGCCGGGCAAGGTGAATCCGGTGATTCCCGAGGCGACCGTGATGGTGTGCGCGCAGGTCATCGGGCACCACACCGCGATCACGGTGGCCGGGCAGACCGGCAATTTTCAGTTGAACGTGGCGTTGCCGCTGATCGCCGCGAACCTGCTGGATTCGATCAACCTGCTCAGCAACGTCTCGCGCCTGCTCGCCGATACCGCCATTGCCGGATTGAAGGTGCGCCAGGAGCGCGTGCGCGAGGCCCTGGACCGTAACCCGATCCTGGTGACTGCGCTCAACCCGATCATCGGCTACGAAAAGGCTGCCGCGATCGCCAAGCGCGCCTACAAGGAACAGCGCCCGGTGCTGGATGTGGCCAAGGAAGACAGCGGCCTGAGCGAGGCAGAGCTGCGCCGTTTGCTGGATCCGGCGGCGCTGACGCGCGGTGGCATCCAGGCGGGTGGCGGTGGTGGCGGCTGACCGCAGTCAGCTGTTGTAGGAGCGCACTGGTGCGCGATGGGTTTTATCGATAACGCTTCATCGCGCGCGAGCGCGCTCCTACGGGTTCGCGGTAACGCCCAGCATTACGCGTGCCCGATGTTTCGCCGTCTGCATGCTGCCGAATTTTCGCGATACGGCTACAGCGACGGGTTAGCTTTGCGCAGGTGGCGTAGGCGCTGATTGCACTCAGCTGTTGTAGGAGCGCACTTGTGCGCGATGGGCGGTATCGATAACGCTTCATCGCGCGCAAGCGCGCTCCTACGGATTGCCGCGGTTATGCAGACTCAGTGCCGCTCGGCCTGCACATTGCCGAAGCTTTCGCGATACGGCTGCAGCGGCGGGATGTCGTTGAGCAATTCGCCACTCAGGCGCTGGATTTCCGGCGTTGCGGTTAGCTTGATCGACTTGTACTCGGGGTCCGGGCCCGCATCGGCGATGGCCTGCTGGCGCAACATCTGCAGGTGACCGAACAGCAGCTGCAACTTGAGCCGGGTCGGCTCGGCCTGCGGCAGGGCGATATCGTCGATCTTCAGCGTGCCGTCCGGGGTGATCTCCGCGTTGGCTGCGGGTGGGCGGCGAATCATCACCGACTGGGTGGTCACCGCGACGCGTGGCTTGCCACGTTCGGCGCGGCGGGACGATTGGTCACCGCAGGCGGCCAGGGTGCACAGCAGTAGCGCCATGCAGAGCATCACGAACTTGTTCATGGGGTCGGTGGGTCGTGGGAAGACCACTAGTGTAATCCCGCGTCCGTCAACGCCGCCCCGATCAATCGACCGGGGCGGCGCATGCCTGCACAGTGGCGTTACTTACGGCAATCCTCGACGTCGTGCTGGGTGAGGCTGGCGTAGGGCGCAAAGGCCGGAATCAGGCTGGCGGCCGCATCCTGCGCCGTGCGCAGGCCGACCAGGCGGTCGCAGATCTGCAGTGCGTGTTGCTTGAAGGTGTCGGCCTCGGCTTCGATCTTCTCGCCGATCTGGTCGGGGTTGCCGCTCAGTACGCCCTTGAGCGCTTCGCCGGCCGCGTGCGCACCGAACGCCGCGCCCTTGGTGCCGATCTCGATGCCTTGCTTGGCCACGGCCTGTAACTGCGCGTAATAGCCGCGCATGGCCTGCTGCTGCGCAGCGTTCAGCGCCACTGGCTTGCCAGCGATGCGCAAGCTGCCGTCTGCACCGATCCTGGCTGCCGGCAAGCCGCTACGGTTGAGCGTGACGCTGTTGTTGTCGAACGTCACGCCGCTGCCGTTGACCTGCGCCGAGCCGCTGGTCGTGTTTTCCGAGTGCCCGCCGCACCCCACCAGCAACGCCCCCATCAGTAATGCCGAAGCAAGCACTTTCATCTGCAGTCTCCCCATGTTGGACGTTGATCAGTTGTCGGCCGGCACACGCGTGGTGCCGGAGATATCGCTGGCGTTGATATCGCCGCTGCCCTTATGCGCCAACGTCAGATCCCCCCGCACGTTGCGCACCTCCGCGGCACCGGAGGCGATCGATTCGATGTTGACGCTGCCTTGTACATCGCGGACTTCGAGATCGCCCGAGCCAATGCTGCCGACCTGCACGTTGCCGGCGACGCCATGCAGCTTCACGTCGCCCGAGCCGATCTTGCCGACCTCGGCCGCGCCACGGATCTGGCGCGCCTTGATATCGCCAGAGCCCACGGCCAGCACCTGCAAGGCGCCCGCGTCCTCCAGTTCGATATCGCCCGAACCCACCTTGGCGGTCACGCGGCCCTTGGTGCGGCGCACGGTCATGTCGCCGGAGCCCACGTCGGCGCTGACGGCTGCGGCGCCGCTGATCTCGGCAACGCCGGAACCGATATCGAACTGCACCAGCAGCGTATTCGGCACGCTGCCGCGCAGGTCCAGATAGGCGTAGCTTTCGCCAATGGAAATGCGCAGCGGGCGGTCGTCTTCCAGCGTGACCACCAGTTTGCTGCCCACCCGTTTCTGGGTGACGGTGAGGTTGCGCAACAACTCGGGCCGGGCAGCGCAGGCACGCCCGCTCACGCGCCCGCTGGTGCCCGGGATCGCCTCCAGGCGTAGGTCATTGGAGGCGATCTCGAACAACACCGTCTTGATCCCGGACAGCTGCAACTCCAGGCTGCGCGGGTCGGAAAACTTGCACTGCTCTTCGGCCACGGCAGCGCCGGGCAGACCAAGCAGCAGGAGCAGACTCAGTGGCAGGCGCATGGCGCGACCTCAGGCTTCGGAGCGCCGGCGGCGCAGGTAGATGGAGGCAGCGATCAGGGCAACGCCGATGGCCGCACCGATCCAGATGTCCGGGTTGCCGTAGACGCGTGCGCTGTCGGTGTGCTGCAACACCCACTGCACCAGATCGCTGGGGTTCTGCATCGCACTGCTGTCCAGGGTGCCGCTGACCGCGCGCGGCGACCAGGTGCCGGGCAGGGCGCTGAGCAGGCCGCGGTAGCCGACGATGTACCAGACCCAGCCGATCGGCAGCGACACACCGGGCATGGCCGAGAGAATGCTCAGCATCACGCAGGCCAGCAGCGGGAACAGCACCGCCCAAAGGAACGGCTTGGACGTGGCCCAGGCCGAGCAGAACATCAGCCAGCCCACGGTCGGCAGCGACCACAACAGGCTCATCGGCACGGTCATCAACAGCCGTCCAACCAGGGCGAACGGATGCGAATGCGTGGCCATGGCCCACGGGCTGGGGACGCCGGCGATCAACGCGCCACCGATGGCGATCAACCACAGGGCAAGGCCGACCACCAGGCCGATCGCAATCGCGATCAGCGGCGCCAGCAACAACGCCCATGCGGCCTTGGACAGCACTGTCTGCGTGTCCGACACCGGCAAGGATTTCCAGAACAGCACGCTGCGATCGCGGCGGTCATCGTAGAGGCTGCCCAGCGCATAGAAGAACACCACGAAGGCCAGTACGACCGAGGCGATGCCGATGCCGCCCAGCAGCAGGCCGTCGCCCACCTGGCCCAGGGTGCGGGTGTATTCGGCCAGGTCGTCCATCCTCATGCTGTCGCCGGACATGTTGCCGCGCGCGCTGACTGCGCCGATCACCGCGCCCAGCAGCGCGAAGAACACCGCGATGCCGCCGGTGATCACCTGCGACCAGACGAAACCGCCACGGTGCTCCCAGTACTCGCGTTTGAGCAGCCAGGTGAACGTGCGTGCGGGAGATGCTTGGTGGGTCATTGCATTCATGCGTAGGTCCCCTTCATGACAGCAACAAACAGATCGGCTAGGCCGGGATTGCGGGTTTCACCGAAGCGGGCCAGTTGCTCCTTGGGCGCACCGTCGAACAGCATCACGGTCTTGCCGAACGGCAGGCTGCGCTCGTCGATGGGGCCCAGTGCGCGCGCGCTGTCCAGGTGCTCGGCATTGACCAGTACTTCGGTGTAGCGCTCGGCGACGTGTTCCATATCGGCCGTGAGCACGATGCGGCCATCGCGGATGAACATCACATCGGTGAGGATGTGCTCGATCTCTTCCACCTGGTGGGTGGTGACGATGATGGTCTTCTGCTCGTCGAAGTAGTCTTCCAGCAGGCGCTGGTAGAACTGCTTGCGGTACAGGATGTCTAGGCCCAGCGTGGGTTCGTCCAACACCAGGATGCGCGCATCGATGGCCATCACCAGGGCCAGGTGCAGCTGCACGATCATGCCCTTGGAGAGTTCGCGCACCCGCGATTTGCGATTGAGCTGGGTGTTGGCCAGAAAGCGCTCGCACTTGGCGCGGTCAAAGCGCGGGTGCACGCCGGCGACGAAGTCGATGGCCTCGCCGACACGCAGCCAGCGCGGCAACACCGCCACATCGGCGATGAAGCAGACCTCGTTCATCAGCGCATTGCGCTGCGTGCGCGGGTCCATGCCCAGCACCTGCAGCTCGCCGTCGAAATCGGTCAGGCCCAGCACGGCCTTGAGCGCTGTGGTCTTGCCGGCGCCGTTGGGGCCGATCAGCCCGATGATGCGGCCGGCGGCGATGGTGAAGCTGGTGTTGTCCAGCGCAAGTCGGTGCTTGTAGGCCTTGCGCAGGCCACGAGCGTCGACCACGTGGTCGGTGGAGACGGCGGTCATGGTGTTTTCCCCTGTGGCAGCAGATCGTCGATGGTCAGTCCCAGGCGCTGGATGCGTTCCAGCACCGCAGGCCATTCTTCATTGAGGAAGCGCTCGCGTTCGCTTCCGCGCAATTTCTGTGCGGCTTCCGGGGTCATGAACATGCCCAGGCCGCGGCGCTTCTCCACCAGGTTTTCGTCGGCCAGTTCCTGATAGGCGCGCGAAACGGTGATGGGGTTCAATTGATAGTCGGCCGCCACTTGCCGTACCGAGGGCAGGGCGTCGCCAGGCTTGAGGATTCCATCGAGCATCATGGCAATCACACGTTCCTTGAGTTGGCGATAGATGGGAGCGCCGTCGCTCCACTGGATGTCAGTCATGATCAGCTCCGTGGGCGCAGGACTTGCGCGAAGGAGAAATAGGGCATCGACAGCGAGGCGCGCAGGTGCCGGCTGGGCCGGGTGCGTGTCTCGGGGGGAGTTGTCGCGTTTTCCGTAACCGCCTCCGACGCGCCATAATCGGCGCCGGTATCCGTGACCTGACTGGAAGCGGCTCCCAGGCAACCAATGGCGAACAGGGTGCTGCCGAACAGCAGCAGCGGAACTGGTCGCGTAAAGCGTGTGCTGTTCATGCTTTCCCCTGCGTTGGATGACTGGTGTTGTATTCAACTATAACACCGACACGCAGGCAGTCAACTGCCTGTCATACCCAACTGATGGCACCCCGCCGCTGGCGCGCGTGTCCTCACTACCTAGGGCACCGCTCATGTCGCTCAATCGTCTGTTGGTCCTTGTATTTGCTGGACTTTTTTCCACTGCTGCGGTGGCGGCCGGTACCTCGGTGCTGGATCTGGACTACCGCCCGCTGGCCGGCAAGGCCCCAATCAACCTGAACCGTAGTTACGGCGGCAAGGTGGTGATGGTGGTCAACACCGCCAGCAAGTGCGGCTTCACCCCGCAGTACGAAGGCCTGGAAGCGCTCAATCAGCGCTTCGGCAGCCGCGGGTTCACGGTGCTCGGCTTCCCGTCCAACGATTTCCAGGGACAGGAACCCGGATCTGAGAAACAGATCCAGGAATTCTGCACGCTGACCTATGGCGTCAAGTTCCCGATGTTTGAGAAGGTGCATGTGCTGGGCGCGCAGGCGACCCCGCTGTATCAGCGACTGACGCGCGAGACCGGCGTGGCGCCGGGTTGGAACTTCCACAAGTATTTGATCGGTCGCAATGGACAGGTGGTGGCGCAGTTCCCGAGCAAGGTCAAGCCGGACGATCCGCAGGTGTTGGCGGCGATCGAGCGCGAGCTCAAGGCGCCGGCACGCTGAGCGCGGCGCGCGCAACGTCGCGTGCACATGCGACAATGCGCATTCAGCGCCGGCGTCGGCGTGATCTTTTCACTTTCGGGAAGTGCATCGAATGAAGATGGGAAAGCGCGGCGCGGCGGCGTCGCTACTGATGGTGGCAATGTCGGCAACGATGCCTGCGATGTCGCAACAACCGGCCGCAGCGGCCGCCAAGGAGAAGCCGGCTTTGAATGCATCGTCTGAAAAGAGCAACGTGAGTTACGCCATCGGTATGGACGTGGCACGTTCGTTCGAGCCGATCGCGCAGGACATCGATGTGAGCGCCATGCAGCGCGCCATCGAGAACGCCTTCAAGGGCGGCAAGCCGCTGTTGTCCGACGAGCAGACCCAGGCCACCGACACCGCACTGCGCACCGCGCTGGCGGCACGCAATGGCCAGCAGATGCCGGGCATGGCACCGGGCAGCGCCCCGGCGGCGCCGTCCAAGGAAAATGTCGGCCTGATGCTCGGTGACCGCGCGGTTGGCCCGTCGCTGGCCGGCATCAAGGACGAGATCGATCTGTCGATCCTGATGGAAGCCGTCCGCACCGTATTCGCCAAGGGCACCACGCGGTTGACCCAGCAGGAAGCGGCCGCAACGATGCAGGCGTTCGCCACTGCCAAGCAGGGCGCAGCCGGTGCCAAGAATCGCGAAGAAGGCAATGCGTTCCTGGCCAAGAACAAGACCGAAAAAGGCGTGATCACCACGGCCTCGGGTCTGCAGTACATGGTGCTGCGCCAGGGCAGCGGCGAGCGCCCGATGCCCACCAACACGGTGCGCGTCAACTACGAAGGCAAGCTGCTCGACGGGAAGGTCTTCGATAGCTCCTACCAGCGCGGCCAGCCGGCCGAGTTCGGTCTGAATCAAGTGATTGCTGGATGGACCGAGGGTGTCGCCTTGATGCCGGTCGGTTCGAAATATCGTTTCTGGATTCCATCCAACTTGGCCTATGGCCCGAACGGCACGCAAGGGGGGCCGATCGGACCGGACGCAACGTTGACGTTCGATGTCGAACTGATGGGTATCCTTCCCTGATCCCCCACAGGAGTACCCCCACCCATGCGAGTTGCGATCTTTGGTACCGGCTATGTTGGTCTTGTCACCGGTACCTGTCTGGCGGAAGTAGGTCATCACGTTATCTGCGTGGATATCGACCAGGCGAAAGTTGATGGTCTCAATCGTGGGGTGATTCCCATCTATGAACCCGGCCTGGAGCCGATGGTGAAAGCCAACCACGCCTCTGGCCGGTTGCGCTTCACCACCGACGCGGCCGAGGCGATTGCGCACGGCGAAATCACCTTCATCGCCGTGGGCACGCCGCCGGACGAGGACGGCAGCGCCGACCTGCAGTACGTGCTGGCGGTGGCGCGCACGGTTGGCCGTCATATCGACGGGCCGTCGGTGATCGTCAATAAGTCCACGGTGCCGGTCGGTACCGCCGACAAGGTGCGCGCGGCCATCCAGGAAGAACTGGATGCACGCGGCGTGGACCATGAGTTCGACGTGGTTTCCAACCCTGAGTTCCTCAAGGAAGGCGACGCGGTGGCCGACTGCATGCGCCCGGACCGGATCGTGATCGGTGCCAAGAAGCCGGCAGCGATTGCACGCATGCGCCGTCTGTATGCCCCGTTCAACCGCAACCGCGATCGCATCGTGGAAATGGACGTGCGCTCGGCTGAGCTGACCAAGTACGCGGCCAACGCGATGCTGGCGACCAAGATCAGTTTCATGAACGAGATCGCCAACATTGCCGAGCGTGTCGGTGCGGACGTCGAGCACGTGCGTAACGGTATCGGTTCGGATCCGCGTATCGGCTGGCACTTCATCTACCCCGGTGCCGGCTACGGCGGCTCGTGCTTCCCGAAGGACGTGCAGGCGCTGGCCAAGACCGCGCAGCAGTACGGCATGCAGCCGACCCTGCTCAACGCGGTGGAAAGCGTCAACAACGCGCAGAAGGGGCATCTGTTCGAGCTGGTGCAGCGTCACTATGCCGATGGCAACGGCAGCATCGCCGGCAAGACCTTTGCGGTGTGGGGCCTGGCGTTCAAGCCCAATACCGATGACATGCGTGCAGCCTCCAGCCGTCGCCTGATGGCGCAGTTGTGGGAAGCCGGTGCCAAGGTGCGCGCGTATGACCCCGAAGCCACACACGAAGCCAAGCGCATCTTCGGCGAGCGCGATGACCTGACGTTCTGCGACGACGCCTTCGCCGCACTGGAAGGCGCCGACGCGCTGGTCGTGGTCACCGAGTGGAAGCAGTTCCGCAGCCCGGATTTCGGCAAGATCAAGCAGGCTCTGAAGGACGACGTCGTGTTCGACGGCCGCAACCTTTACGACCCGCAGGAGATCGAAGCCGCAGGTTTGGCGTACTACGCCATCGGACGAGGCCGTTCGCTGCATGCATGAGCAACTCTCGCCGCGCGACCAGGAACTGGAAGCGCGGTTGGTGGAACTGGAAACGCGCCTCTCCTTTCAGGAGCAGGCGCTGACCGAACTGAGTGAAGCGCTTGCGGACGCCCGTTTGACGGGCGCCCGCAATGCCGAATTGATCCGCCACCTGCTCGAGGATCTGGGCAAGGTGCGCTCCACGTTGTTTGCGGATGCGGCGGACGAACCGCCACCGCCGCACTATTGATTGCAGATTGCCACCGCCATGAGCGATACCCTACGTGACCAGTTGCTTGGGTTGGGCTTCAAGCCCGCCCCCAAGCCCGAACGCAAACCCGACGCACGGCCTGCCGCGCGTCCGCATGGCAAGGGTGGGAAGCCTGCGCCCGGCAAGCCGGGACAGGGCAGGGGACCGCAGCGGCCGCATGCCGCTGCGGCACCCGACGGCAAGCCCGCGCCCTCCGCCAGGCCGCATCCGAACGCAGACCGTCGTGGGCCCCGGCCTGCGCGCACGCGCGAGGACATCGACCTGGCCAAGGCCTACGCGATCCGCGCGCAACGCGAGAAGGACGAGCGTATCGAAGCCGAGCGCGTGAAGCAGGAAGAAGCACGCCTGCGGCGCGAAGCCAAGGCCAAGCTGGAAGAACTGCTCAAGGACAAGAGCCTCAATCACGCGGAAGCGGACATCGCCCGCCACTTTCCGTATGGCGGCAAGATCAAGCGCATCTACGTCACCGCCGATCAGCTCAAGGCACTCAATGCCGGCGAGTTGGGCGTGCTGCAACTCAACGGCCGCTATCTGCTGGTGACAGCGCAGGTGCTGGCCGAAGCCGAAGCCGTGTTTGCACCATCGGTGGCGTTGAAGGTGGACCCCAATGCACCGGCCGGTGACGACCCGTACGCCGACCCGAAGTATCAGGTGCCGGACGACCTGGTCTGGTGAGTCGGGGCTTGTTTTTCCGGCACATTGAAGGCAACAAATCAGGCACCTGAGCGGTGCCTTTTTGTTGGCCCATCGCTGTCTTTGTTGGCTCGTAGGCCTAACGAATGCCTGGCTTCCAGCGCTTCGGTTCTGTTGCGCCGCGATACACAGGCCAATCACGGCCAGCACCCCACCATCGCAGCGCTCGCGGATGGCGGCTTCGCGGATGATGACGCGACTGATGCGCCGCCGCTTCTTCATTGGAAGGTCTTGCCATGTCCACACTGTCACGTTTTCGCTCTTCCTCTTCCTCTTCCTCTGCGGCTGAAGCAACGTATTGCGCGCAATCACGTCACCGATCATTTGCACGCCGTCTCGGTACATCCGCCGCAGTGCTGCTCGCACTGACTCTGCTCAGCCAGCGCGCTTTCGCGCAGGCCGACGATGCGCCGGCGTTCGATCGCCCGGGGATCCCGTTCGCGGCCGAGACGCTGCGCCCCGGCGCGTTTGCCTGGGAGCAGGGGCTTCCCGATGCCAGCACCGACCGCAGCGGCGGACAGCGCGCCACGCTGTACACGGCCGATACCGTGCTGCGCCTGGGCCTGTTTGAGAACGTCGAGCTGCAGCTGGGCAGTGACAGTTACAACTGGCAGCACGCCGGTGGTGAGCGCGTGCGGGGTGGTGGCGACAGTCACGTTGCGCTCAAGGTGGCGCTGCCGTCGCGCGTGGAGAGCTTTCATTGGGCCGTGCTCGGCAGCTACAGCGTGCCGACCGGCAGTGCGGCCTTCAGCGACGGCTATTCGCGCGAACTGGGTGTCACCGCCTCGTGGGACCTACCGCAGGAGCGCGCGTTTGCGTTGTACGTCAACTACGCGCGCGATAGCGATGGCCACCAATGGACCTTCGCACCGAACTACACCTTCTTTTCCGGCGAGCACTTCAGCAGCTATGTGGAGGCCGGTATCGACTCGGGGGGTGACCACGCACGGGTGGCGGGCGCGGGCGGTGCCTGGCAGCTGCCGCACGCGATGCAGTTGGATCTCTCGGTGTTGCGTGGGCTGACCTCCGAGAGCCCGGACTGGCAGGGCGGGCTAGGGCTGTCGATCGCGTTCCAGTGACGGTGAGCTGCGGATACGCTGGGGCCAGCACACAGGCGCTGGATTTGGAGCCAAGGCGCTTGCTCTGGTCGTCGTGGGGCAGGGACACTCGTCAGTACCATTGGACTGACCAACGCACGCTCCAGCCCGTTCCCACGGAAATGCTGCACTGCCACATGCATTGAATGCAGGGAAAAGGCCTAATTGGATCGATCCAATCAGCGTCGAGTGCATGCCTCTTCCTTACCACTCCAGGTCTGCTGCGTGACCCGCACCACGCCGGCGCCTCCGTCGCCTGAGGACGACGCAGCGGGCCGTACCCGCCGTGGCGCGGTGACCTTGCGCGATATCGCCAACGCCATTGGTGTCTCGCGCGCGACCGTGTCGCTGGTGCTGCGCGGCAGCCCGCTGGTGCATGCGAGCACGCGCGCACGGGTCGAGGCCGAGCTGGATCGCCAACACTATGTCTATAACCGTGCCGCAGCCAATCTGCGCCGCCGCACGTCATCCAGCATCGCGCTGGTGATCAACGATCTGTCCAATCCGTTCTTTGCCGAATTCGCCGCAGGCGTGGACGAAGCCCTGGGCGCAGCCGGGTACGTGACCTTGCTCGGTAGCACCGGCGAATCCACGCAACGCCAGCAGGCGGTGCTGAGCTCGCTGATGGAGCACACGCCTGCCGGCATCATCCTCTCGCCGGCCGAAGGCAGCCAGGCGCAGGCACTGACCCAGGCATTGGGACGGCAGCGCAATGTGCTGCTGTTCAATCGCGAGGTCGCCGATGCAGAGTGGGATCTGCTGGCGCTGGACAACGAGCAGGGCGCGTTCGAGGCCTGCTCGCATCTCATCGCGCAGGGCCATCGGCACATTGTCTTTTTCGGTGGGCATGCCGCGTCCAGTTCCTGCCGGCAACGGCGCGCCGGTTATGCGCGCGCAATGGCGGCCGCCGGTCTGGCAGTGCAGTGGGTGGAATCGGCGCCCAACCGCCAGGACGCCGCAGTGTGTGCAACCCAGATGCTTGCGCACCCCGATCGCACTGCCAGTGCCGCGGTTTGCTACAACGACAGCGTTGCACTCGGATTGATGGCCGCGTTGGCCATGCGCGGCATCGTGCCCGGCCGCGACTTTGCAGTGACCGGCTTTGACGATATCGCCGAAGCCGGCTTGTTCACCCCCGCACTCACCACCTTGGCGGCCGACCCACGCGCGCGTGGCCAGCAGGCCGCACAGCTGATGCTGCAGCGCATTGAACACCCCGACCATGCGCCGCAGCGGCTTACCGCCGCGGTGGCATTGAAGATTCGCGCGAGCAGCGCATGTGCACCGTCCCCCGCAGTGTCCACCCATCCCCCCACCAAGGCCCCAGGCCGCTGACCAGGCAACTCCTATGGTTTCCCTTTCCACGCAATCCACTGTGCCAAGCGGCAACAAGGCGCCCGTCAACAACGGCGTCGCATTGTCGGTGGCCACCACGATCTTCTTCATGTGGGGTTTTCTCACCTGCCTCAACGACATCCTGATCCCGCATCTGAAGGCGGTGTTCGAGCTCAACTTCGCGCAGGCGATGCTGGTGCAGTTCACCTTCTTCGGCGCGTATTTCCTGATGTCGCTGCCGGCCGGCTGGCTGGTGGCTCGGTTGGGCTACAAACAGGGCATCGTGGCTGGCCTGGCGGTGGCGGCGGTTGGCGCGCTGGGCTTCTGGCCAGCGGCGGAATTGCGCGTGTATGGCGCCTTTCTCGGTGCATTGTTCGTGCTGGCCACCGGCATCACCATCCTGCAGGTAGCGGCCAATCCGTACGTGGCGCTGCTCGGTCCCGAGCGCAGCGCGTCGAGCCGGCTCACCCTGGCACAGGCGCTCAATTCGCTCGGTACCGCGATCGCGCCGCTGTTCGGTGGCTGGCTGATCCTGTCCAACACGGTGATGACGGGCGACCAGCTCAAGGTGCTGCCGGAAGCCGAGCAGTTGGCCTATCGCGTGCAGGAAGCGCAGGCAGTGCAGGGGCCGTATATCGGCCTGGCGGTGGTGTTGTTCCTGCTGGCGATCTTCGTGTTCCTGTTCCGCCTGCCGGCGCTCACCGATGCGAGTGCGCAGAAGGACGAAAGCGCGCATTCACTGCTGGATGCATTGCGCCACCCGCATGTGCGGTTCGGCGTGCTGGCGATCTTCTTCTACGTGGGGGCGGAAGTCGCCATCGGCAGCCTGATGGTCAATTACTTCTCGCTGCCGCAGATTGGCGGCTTCACCGAGCGTCAGGCGACCAACTACGTCTCCGCGTACTGGACGCTGGCGATGATCGGGCGCTTCATTGGCTCGGCGCTGCTGGCCAAGTTGTCGCCGCGCGTGTTGTTGTCGGTATTCGCAGGTATCAATGCGCTGCTGCTGGGCCTGACCATGGCCAGTGGCGGGATGCTGGCGGTGTATGCGCTGGTGGCGATCGGCCTGTTCAACTCGATCATGTTCCCGACCATTTTCACCTTGGGCATCGAGCGTCTTGGCCCGCTGACCGGGCGTGCGTCGAGCTTGCTGATCATGGCCATTGTGGGCGGCGCGATCGTGCCGTACCTGCAGGGTCTGCTGGCAGACCGCATTGGCTTGCATGAGTCGTTCGTGTTGCCGCTGCTGTGCTATCTGTACATCGTGTTTTACGGCATCTGGGGCTCGCGTCTGCGCGGCGCACTGGCGGAGGCGCGCGCATGAGTGCTGCCAAGAACCAGGTGGTGTGTTTCGGCGAAGCGCTGATCGACATGCTGGCACTGCCGCCGGCCGGCCCCAACGAGGCTCGCACCTTCGCCCAATATGCGGGTGGCGCTCCGGCCAACGTGGCTGTTGCGGTGGCACGCCTGGGCGGCGCGGCGCATTTTGTGGGCATGCTCGGGCGCGACATGTTTGGCGATTTTCTGCTGGAGAGCCTGCAGCAGGCGGGCGTCGTGACCGATGGCATCGTGCGCACCGATGAGGCCAAGACGGCGCTGGCATTCGTCGCGCTGGATGCGGCCGGCGAACGCAGTTTCAGTTTCTATCGCCCGCCGGCGGCGGACCTGCTGTTCCGTGCCGAACATTTCGCCGCCGATGGCTTTGCGCAGGCAGCCGTGTTGCACGTGTGCTCCAACAGCATGACCGAGCCGGCCATCGCGCAGTGCACGCTCGACGGCATGCGCCGCGCGCGTGCCGATGGTGCCATCGTCAGCCTGGATCTCAATCTGCGCCCGATGCTGTGGCCGCAGGATGTCGACCCTGCACCGCTGTTGTGGGAAGCGCTCGCGCTTGCCGACGTGGTGAAACTGTCGCGCGAGGAGCTCGACTATCTCGCCGGCACGCTCGACAGCGATGCCAGCGCGGTGACGCAGAAGCTGTGGCAAGGCCACGCCCGTTGGTTGCTGGTCACCGATGGCGGCGGGCCGGTGCATTGGCAGACGCGTGTGGATTCCGGGCAGGTGCCCGCGTTCCATGTGCAGGTGCGCGACAGCACGGCGGCCGGCGATGCCTTCGTTGGCGGCTTGTTGTTCCAGCTGGCAGCGCGCGCGAGCACGCTTGAGCAGCTGTGTGCCGACCCGGCGGCCATTGCCGAGGTGATTCGCTTCGCCGCCGCGGTTGGTGCGCTGGCGGTGACACGCAAGGGCGCGTTCGCTGCGATGCCCAGCGTTGACGAGGTCCATTCTTTGATCCAGGAACAATCATGAGCCCATTGCCCGCGACCCCCGCACCGGATTTCCGTTCGGCCGATGTCTTGCGCCAGCACATCGCCGACACCATGGCCTTCTACCACCCGCGCGCGATCGACCCGGCCGGTGGCTTCTTCCAGTATTTCCGCGACGACGGCTCGATCTACGATGCCGGGCACCGGCATCTGGTGAGCAGCACGCGCTTTGTCTTCAACTATGCGATGGCCTACCGCGAATTCGGCAATGCCGACTATCTGGACGCGGTCCGGCATGGCCTGGCCTATTTGCGTAACGTGCACCGCAATGCCGCTACCGGCGGTTATGCGTGGACGCTGCGCGATGGCGTGGTGGAAGACGACATGAACCACTGCTACGGCGTGGCGTTCGTGTTGCTGGCGTATTCGTGCGGCCTGAAGGCCGGCGTGGACGAAGCACGCGCGTGGATGGACGAGACCTGGCAGCTCCTGGAGAAACATTTCTGGGAGCCGGGTTTTGGTTTGTACCGTGACGAAGCCGATGCGCAGTTCAACTTCACCACGTATCGCGGCCAGAACGCCAACATGCACATGTGCGAGGCGATGATCGCCGCCTACGAGGCCAGCGGTGAGCAACGCTATCTCGACCGCGCGCTGCTGCTTGCCGACAACATGACCCGGCGCCAGGCCGCCAAGGCCGATGGTCTGGTGTGGGAGCACTACGATCTGCAGTGGAATATCGATTGGGACTACAACCGCGACAATCCCAAGCACCTGTTCCGCCCGTGGGGATTCCAGCCCGGGCACCAGACCGAATGGGCCAAGTTGCTGATGTTGCTCGATCGCTATGCTCCGGCCGACTGGTTGCTGCCGACTGCGCAGCACCTGTTCGATGTGGCGGTGGAGCGGTCGTGGGACGCCCAGCGTGGCGGGCTGTATTACGGCTTCGACCCCGACGGCAAGGTCTGCGACGACGACAAGTATTTCTGGGTGCAGGCCGAGTCGCTGGCTGCCGCTGCGTTGCTGGCGCAGCGCAGCGGTGAGGCGCGCTACTGGCAGTGGTACGACAAGCTCTGGGAGTACTCCTGGACGCACATGATCGATCACCGTTACGGCGCGTGGTACCGCATCCTGGATGCGGACAACCGCAAGTACAGCGACGAGAAGAGTCCGGCCGGCAAGACCGATTACCACACCATGGGTGCGTGCTACGAAGTGTTGAACGTGCTGCGGCCGGCTGCGTGATGCGACACGGTCGGCGAAGTGTGCCCACCTTCAATGACTCCAAGACGCCGAGATATCGACTCGTAGCGGCGTTTAGACGCAGTCAGACGTTGAGGTCAGAAGCCTAGTCGGGTCGAGGGCGCGATGCCCTCACCGCTCGCGGGACACGCCGTGAACCCATCCCTGGGGGCTCGGTGGCGGCATCCATGCCGCCACACGGTCCCGCAAGCGGTGAGGACACCACGCCAGAGAGTTTTCTGGTTGCTTTGTTGAAAACCACGCACACCGCCCATCGCGACTGGTCCTTGTCTGTCCACTGTCGCGGGACCTTACGCGGCATGGATGCCGCGTAAGCGCTTACAAGGACGTACTTGCAGCGTGTCCCGTGATGGGGGGGCGGGCAGGGGCCCTGCAGCCAGGCGGCAGATCAGCTGCCCTCACTCCGGGTCGTAATCAAGATTCGATGCCAACCAGCGTTCGGCCAGCGCCAGCGTGATGCCCTTGCGCTTGGCGTAGTCGGCAACCTGTTCCTTGCCCAGGCGCCCCACCACGAAATACTGGCTCTTGGGGTGGCTGAAGTAGTAGCCCGACACGGCCGCGGTGGGCAGCATGGCGAAGCTTTCGGTCAGCGACATCGCCGCGTTGTGCTCGGCATGCAACAGATTGAACAAGGTGCGTTTTTCGCTGTGCTCCGGGCAGGCCGGATAACCGGGCGCCGGGCGGATACCTTGATAGCGCTCTGCAATCAGCGCCTCGTTGTCCAGCGTCTCATCGGCGATATAGCCCCAGAATTCGGTGCGCACGCGCTGATGCAGGCGTTCGGCCAAGGCCTCGGCCAGGCGATCGGCCAACGCCTTGAGCAGAATGGAGTTGTAGTCGTCGTGGGCCGCTTCGAAACGTGCCACATGCGGGTCGATGCCGATCCCGGCGGTGACCGCGAACGCGCCAATCCAGTCCTGCTTGCCGCTGCTCCTGGGCGCGATGAAGTCGGCCAGACAGAAGTCCGGGCGGTCGACGGGTTTGTCGACTTGTTGGCGCAAAAAATGCAGGGAATGGGGAATGGAGAATCGGGAATGGTCGAGCGCTTCCGCGGCGCTGTGCGATTCGACACGCGGGATTGCCGAGTCCGCCGGCTCAGTGAGGACAACAACATCATCGCCCACACTGTTCGCCGGCCACAGGCCGAAGACGGCTTTGGCGGTCAGCCATTTCTCTTCGACGATGCGCTTGAGCATGCGCCGGGCATCGCGATACAGCTCGCTGGCCTGGGGGCCGACGATCTCGTCGCTGAGGATGGCCGGGAACTTGCCGGCCAGTTCCCAGGCCTGGAAGAACGGGGTCCAGTCGATCAGCTCGATCAGCTCGTCCAGCGGGTAGTCGTCGAACACGTGCAGGCCGGGCTGGCGCGGAGCGGGGGGCGTGTAGCTGTGCCAGCCGCCATCGAACTTTTGCGCGCGTGCCTTTTCCAGCGACACCAGCCGCTTGGCATCGCCACGGTTGCGGTGGCGCGCGCGGATCTCGGCGTAATCGGCATCGTTGGCGGCGACGAAGGCCTGGCGCAGATCGCGGGAGATCAACGATTGCGCCACACCCACCGCGCGCGAGGCATCCTTCACCCACACGGTCGGCGCGGTGTAATGCGGGTCGATCTTCAGCGCCGTGTGCGCACGCGAGGTGGTGGCGCCACCGATCAAGAGCGGAATCTCGAAGCCCTGCCGTTGCATCTCGCGCGCCACGTGCGACATCTCTTCCAGCGAGGGCGTGATCAGGCCCGATAGCCCGATCAGGTCTGCGTTTTCTTCGCGCGCACGATCCAGGATGACTTGTGCACTCACCATCACGCCCAGGTCGACCACATCGAAGTTGTTGCACGCCAGCACCACGCCGACGATGTTCTTGCCGATGTCATGCACGTCACCCTTGACCGTGGCCATGATGATCTTGCCGTTGGACTTGCCGACATCGCCGGTGCGCAGTTTTTCCGCCTCGATGAAGGGCAGCAGATAGGCCACGGCCTTTTTCATCACGCGTGCGGATTTGACCACCTGTGGCAGGAACATCTTGCCGGCGCCGAACAGATCGCCGACCACGTTCATGCCATCCATCAGCGGCCCTTCGATCACGTCCAGCGGGCGCGTGGAGAGTTGCCGGGCTTCTTCGGTGTCGGTTTCCACAAACGCATCGATGCCGTGCACCAGCGCATGCGCCAGGCGTGCACGCACGGGTTTTTCGCGCCAGGCGAGATCTTCGGTCCTGGCGGCGCCCTTGGTGCCCTTGTAGCGCTCGGCGATTTCCAGCAGCCGCTCGGTGCCGTCCTTGCGGCGGTTGAGGATCACATCCTCCACGCGCTCGCGCAGCTCCGGGTCGAGCTCGTCGTAGATCGGCATGCCGCCGGCGTTGACGATGCCCATGTCCATGCCGGCCTTGATTGCATGGAACAGGAACACCGAGTGGATCGTTTGACGCACACTTTCATTGCCGCGGAACGAGAACGACACATTGGAGACGCCGCCGGAGATATGGCAATGCGGCAGGGTGCGTTTGATCTCGCGCGTGGCCTCGATGAAGTCCACCGCGTAGTTGTCGTGCTCCTCGATGCCGGTGGCCACCGCAAAGATGTTCGGGTCGAAGATGATGTCTTCCGGCGGGAAGCCCACTTTTTCAGTCAGCACCTTGTAGGCGCGTGTGCAGATCTCCACCTTGCGCGCGCAGGTGTCGGCCTGGCCCACTTCATCGAACGCCATCACCACCGCGGCGGCGCCGTAGCGCAGCACCTTGCGCGCCTGTTCGATGAACACCGCTTCGCCTTCCTTGAGCGAAATCGAGTTGACGATGCTTTTGCCTTGCAGGCACTTCAGGCCCGCTTCGATCACGGTCCATTTGGACGAATCCACCATCACCGGGATGCGCGCGATATCCGGCTCGGACATGATCAGGTTGAGAAAGCGCGTCATCGCCTTCTCGGAATCGATCAGGCCCTCGTCCATGTTGACGTCGAGAATCTGAGCGCCGTTGGCAACCTGTTGGCGCGCCACCTCCACCGCTTCCTCGTAGCGCTCTTCCTTGATCAGCTTGCGGAACTGCGCGCTGCCGGTGACGTTGGTGCGCTCGCCCACGTTGACGAACAGCAGGTCCGGGGTGATGACCAGCGGTTCCAGGCCGGACAGACGGGTGTAGCGGGGCTGTGCGTTCATGCGGGCATCTGAAAGGTGACGGGTCGGCTAGAGCACGCGTGCGTGTCAGGCCGGCAACGAAGATGGCGCGCGCAGGCCTGCGTCATGCGGCTTGCTCCAGCGCGTTGGGTAGCTGGCGCGGCGGCAGGTCGGCCACGGCCTCGGCAATCGCGCGGATATGGTCCGGCGTGGTGCCGCAGCAACCGCCTACCAGGTTGAGCAGGCCGGATTTGGCGAACTCGCGCAGCGTTTCGGCCATTTCTTCTGGCGTCTCGTCGTATTCACCGAACGCATTGGGCAGCCCGGCATTGGGATGCGCGCTGACGTAGGCATCGGCGATTTGCGAGAGCGTCTCCACGTGCGGGCGCAACTCCTTGGCGCCCAGCGCACAGTTCAGGCCCACCGACAACGGCTTGCCGTGTGCGACCGAGGCGTAGAACGCTTCAGCGGTCTGCCCGGACAGCGTGCGCCCGGAGGCATCGGTGATGGTGCCGGAGATCATCACCGGCAGGCGGCCGCCACGCGCTTCGAACACTTCTTCAATCGCATACAGCGCTGCCTTGGCGTTGAGCGTGTCGAAGATGGTTTCCACCATCAAGGTGTCGGCGCCGCCATCGATCAGGCCGTCGATGGCCTCGCGATAGGTTTCGCGCAGCGCATCAAAGCTGGTATTGCGGTAACCGGGGTCGTTGACGTCCGGGCTGATCGATGCGGTGCGGCTGGTGGGGCCAAGCACGCCGATCACAAACCGCGGCTTGTGCGGCGTCAGCGCTTCGACGGCATCGCAACAGGCGCGTGCGACCTGGGCACCGGCCTTGTTCAACTCGTACACCAAGTGTTCGAGGTGATAGTCGGCCTGACTGACCGAGGTGGCGTTGAAGGTATTGGTTTCCAGCAGATCCGCACCGGCATCCAGATAGGCGCGATGAATGCCGGCGATGATCTCCGGGCTGGACAGCAGCAGCAGATCGTTGTTGCCCTTCAGGTCATGCCCTTGCGGCGCGTGATCGCAGCCGGCGCCGTGCACGTGCCCTTGCGTGCTGTCGTACCCTTCGGAAAACCGCTTGCCGCGGTAATCGGATTCCTGCAGATCGTGGCGCTGGATCATGGTGCCCATCGCACCATCGATGATGAGGATGCGCTCGCGTAGCGCTGCGGTGAGCTTGGCCGCGCGCTCCGGGTGCAGCCATGGCAGCGAAAACGGAGTGGGGGATTCGGCACTGGGGATTGGCAGGGGTGTCATGCGCTGGCTCTCCGCGACGTGTTGCTCTTGCCTTCAACCAATCCCGGTTCCCGATTCCCAATTCCCGGCTTCATCGCAATCAACGAGATCACTTCGAAATGCGGTGGACGCTTTTCGCGCGTCACCGACTCCAGGCTGGACACGTCCAAGCCGGCTTTCTCAACGAACTTGCGCAGTTCCTTGGCCGCAAAACCGAGATTGACATGGCCGTAGGCCTGCACCGCTGCACGGTGTTCGTGCTTGGCCAGGCTGCACAGCAGCAAGCGGCCGCCGGGGCGCAGTACGCGCGCCGACTCGGCCACCGCCTGCGCGGGCTTGGCTGCATAAGTGAGTGCGTGCATCAGCACCACCAGGTCGAAGCTGGCATCGGGGAAGGGCAGTGCATGCATGTCGCCTTCGCGCACTTCCACGTTGCGCAGCTTGCGCAGGCGCTCGCTGGCCGCAGCGACCACGCGTGCGCTGGTGTCGATGCAGATGTAGCGGGTGGCGTGCGGCGCCACCAGCTCGGCGAGTACGCCGTCACCGGAGGCGATGTCCAGCACGTCGCCGGTTTCCAGCAGCGGCAGCGCGGTGCGCGCCAGCGCTTCCCAGGTGCGGCCGGGCGAGTAGTGACGCTCCATGTCGCCGGCCACCGAATCGGCCCAGTTCTGGTCGGCAGCGCGGTTGGCGAGCACGGCGGCCACGCGCTCGGCATCCTGACGCAACAACGGGTCGTCGCTGCCGGTGCTCAGCGCCAGCCACAGCGCACGCTGGGCCGGGTCCAGCGACACTTCGTCGAAGCGGTAATAGGCCGACACGCCGGCGCGGCGGTCGCGCACCAGGCCGGCCTCCTTGAGCTTGGCCAGATGGGTGGACACGCGCGGCTGCGCCAGACGGGTGATGGCCGACAGCTCGGCCACGGTGAGTTCTTCCTGTTCCAGCAAGGCCAGCAGGCGTACCCGGGTGGCGTCGGCAAACACTTTCAGGCGGGCCGACCAGTCTTCCAGATCCATGAATATCTCTATATCGCGATATGGAGATATTTTCGGCCGCGCGGGGTGTGGGGTCAACTACATACGCATGCGAATGGTTGTGGCTACAATGGCCGCTCAGCCAATACCCGGGAGGGATCGAACGTGGATTTCAGCTTTACCGAAGAACAACTGATGATCCAGGACGTGGCCCGCCGGATCGCGCAGGAAAAGATCGCCCCCAGCGCCGAGCAGTTCGACCGCAGCGGCGAGTTTCCGCTGGAGAACATCCAGCTGCTGGGCGAGAACGGCCTGATGGGCATCGAGGTGCCGGCCGAGTACGGCGGCGCCGGCATGGACCCGATCAGCTATGCGCTGGCGATGATCGAGATTGCCGCCGCCGATGGCGCGCATTCCACCATCATGTCGGTCAACAATTCGCTGTTCTGCACCGGCATCCTGAAGAACGGCACCGAGGCGCAGAAGCAGCTGTACGTGCGCGCAATCGCCGAAGGCACGCACATCGGCGCATTTGCGCTGACCGAGCCGCAGTCCGGCTCGGATGCCTCGGCCATGCGTTGCCGTGCGATCAAGCAGGGCGATGGCAGCTTCGTCATCAACGGCAAGAAGAGCTGGATCACCTCCGGCCCGGTGGCCAAGTACATCGTATTGTTCGCGGTGACCGAGCCGGACAAGGGTTCGCGCGGCATCACCGCCTTCATGGTCGACACCGCGCGCGCCGGCTTCCATCGCGGCAAGACCGAGCCCAAGCTCGGCATCCGCGCCTCGGCCACCTGCGAGATCGAGTTCGCCGATTATGTGGCGCAGCCGGAGGAGGTGCTGGGCGCGGAAGGCGAGGGCTTCAAGACCGCGATGAGCGTGCTCGATGCCGGACGGATTGGCATCGCCTCGCAGGCGGTGGGTATTGCACGTGCGGCCTATGAAGCCACGCTGGCGTATGTGAAGGAGCGCAAGGCGTTTGGCGCGGCGATCGGCACCTTCCAGATGACCCAGGCCAAGATCGCCGACATGAAGTGCAAGCTCGACGCAGCCTTGCTGCTCACCTTGCGCGCGGCCTGGCTCAAGGGGCAGGGGCAGAAGTTCGGCACCGAAGCAGCGGTGGCCAAGCTCACCGCCTCCGAAGCGGCGATGTGGATCACCCATCAGGCCGTGCAAATCCACGGCGGCATGGGCTATTCCAAGGAAATGCCGCTGGAGCGCTACTTCCGCGATGCCAAGATCACCGAGATCTACGAAGGCACCTCGGAGATTCAACGCCTGGTGATCGCGCGCGGCGAAACAGGGCTGCGCTGAGGTCGGCCGCGTCTCGTCACGTGCCACCGGTCGAGGCCTATCCACATCAGGCGCGTAATAGTTTTGCTGGAATCGTGGCGTATCCGGTTGCGATACCCCGCCTCGTAGGAGCGCGCTCGCGCGCGATGAAGCGTTACCGAGAACGCCGCATCGCGCGCAAGCGCGCTCCTACAATGTCTAGGCTGCTCAGCCTGCACGGCGTCAGGCGCCGAGCCACCACCACAGCAGCACCGAACCGCAGCCTCGCCGCGTTCACGGCTTGTCGTACGCCGTGCACGCAGACCACAATCGCCGCATCTCCTGTCTCTGGTGCGCGCATGTTCCGGTCTTTGCACGCGGTGGTTTCCCGCCTTTCGCTGTCTGCCATTGCGCCCGCGCTGGTGTGCTGTGGGCTGTTGCTGGTCTGCACCGCGGCCACTGCGCAGACGCCGCCACCGTCGATCGTGCCGACTGACCGGCTGCAGGAGCCCTGGTGGGCGCAACGGCATGCGCAGGTGCTGGAGCAGGCAAAACAACACGCCGACACGCCGCTGCTGCTGATCGGCGATTCGATCACCCAGAACTACGACAAGGCCCAGGCGCCCGACGAGAATTTCCAGCCCACCTGGCAGACTTTCTACGGCAGCCGTGGTGCGCTCAACTTAGGCTTCAGCGGCGACGGCACCGAGCACGTGCTGTGGCGCCTGGCCAACGGTGAAGTGGATGGCCTGCATCCCAAGGTGGCCGTGGTGTTGATCGGCACCAATAACACCGGGCACCTGCAGCACACCGCCGAGCAGACCCAGCTGGGCATCGATGCGGTGGTCGCGGCGATCGAACAGAAGCTGCCACGCACGCACATCTTGTTGCTGGGCGTGCTGCCAAGTGCGGTCTCGGCAGAAAAGTCACGCCGCGACGCGCAGGTCAACCAGACCCTGGCGATGCGCTATGGCGATAATTCGCGCGTGACCTACCTGGATGTGGGATCGATCTTCCTGCGCGACGGCGCGCTGCGCACCGAGCTGTTCTACGACACCCGCTTCCGCCCGCCGGCCGGTGCCCTGCATCCGGACACGCAGGGCCAGCGCATGCTGGCGGAAGCCATCGAGCCGACCCTGGCAAAGCTGCTGGGCGAGCCACCGGTCAAGCTGGTCGCCGAGCTGAGCCGCGGGGTGGCAACCTCGCTGATCCCGGTCGATTGGCTGGAACAGGACTCCTACGACTGGTACGCGCGCCACCACGCCGCACTGGCCACCGCGCGCAGCCTCAAGCCGGAGGTGGTGATGATTGGTGATTCGATCACGCATTTCTGGGCCGGCCCGCCGCAGGCCACGCGCGTCAGCGGGCCTGCGTCCTGGGCTTGGCTGTATGGCAAGCGGCCGGTGTTGAATCTGGGCTTTGGCTGGGACCGCACCCAAAACGTGCTGTGGCGCATTCGCCAGGGCGAACTCGATGGGCTCGATCCGCGCTGGGTGGTGCTGCATATCGGCACCAACAATCTCACCGGCACCGCGCAATCGCGCGCCAGCACGCCCGCTGAGACCGCGCAGGGGGTAGAAGCCGTAGTTGCCGAGGTGCGCCAGCGCCTGCCCAACAGCAAGTTGATCCTGATGGCGATCATGCCCCGCGGCCATCACCCCGACAGCCCGCAGCGAGCGCTGATCGCCGAAACCAACCGCCTGCTTGCTGCACGCTTTGCCGGTGACCCGGCGGTGCGGCTGGTGGATATCGGGCCGCAAATGCTGCAACCCGACGGCGCCTTGCCCGAGGCGCTGATGCCCGACGGTACCCACCCCAGCGAGGCCGGCTATAGGATCTGGGCACAGGCGCTGCGCGCGGCAGGCATTACTGCCGCGCCTTGAGCTGCGGTGTTCAGGGGCGGCGTCGCCTGCGCCTGTGATCGTCCCTGCGATGCGATGCGATGCGATGCGGTTGCGATGAGGTGGGTCGAGTTGCTTAGGTCGAGTTGCTGTTGCGCCGCAGCTGGCGCACGGCGCGTCCGGTTTCGTCGACGCCCATCGTTATGGCTTACAACCTGACGTCTATCGCTCTGATGGTCGAGCCTTGCGATGGAACACCACGTCTGCGCGCGGTGCGCACATGAGTTCGGAAAGGCTGGGAGCAAGCAAGCCGTGGGGCAGGGCAGAAACCACGCAGTTGCCGTGCTTGTCAGAGTCCGTTGAACTGCATGGTCATGCAGTCAACAGGCAGGCTGAGGCTGCCTGCATCGAGGGCGCAAGCGGCAACGCATCGAGCAGGAAAAAACAGGGCTGGTTAGGCGCTTTCGCCACAAGCCGAGCGCAGCCGCGCGCCTCTGGCGCAAGGCCTGCATCACCGATCTCGCGCAGCGTGCAGTGCCCACGTCGCAGCACCTACCCGAAAAAAACCTGGCCCCAGAAACCAGAAGACCCCCGATCGCTCGGAGGTCTTTTTAAACTGGTGCCCAGAAGAGGACTCGAACCTCCACGAAGTTGCCCCCGCTAGCACCTGAAGCTAGTGCGTCTACCAATTCCGCCACCTGGGCAGGTGAGCCGCGAATTTTGCAGACTCCTGGCGGGCTTGTCAACGGGGGATGTGGAGCAATTGCCAAGGGCCTGGCTCGCATTGCCGCCCACGTCAGGACCGCAAGGGGTACCATTAGGGTAATGACAAAGAAAAATACCCCCGATTCCGACCGGCCCAGCCGCCGCAAATCCGCAAGCCCGGGCGAGTCCAGCACCGCCGAGCAACAGAAACTGCCGGGCTGGATGCCGGACTTCCTGGTCCGCGCTGCGGCAGGTGCGTCCACCAAATCCGCCAACAAGCGCGCTGCGGCAAAGGCGTCGTCCGACCAGCCGGCACCTCCCGTCGAGCCTGCCGCGCCCCGCGCACCGCATCCTCGCAAGAGCGGCCCGCCTGCGCCGCCGCCGGAACGATTCCAGAAAGACCCTGTCCAGGCGGTTGCGGACGCCGGATTCAAGGACCCGCACGCCGACCGCGAAGCGCTGCGCTACGCCGAGCCGATTGCCAGCCGCGAAGCCATCCTGCAATTGCTGGAAGATTGCGACGGCCCGCAGACCGCTGAAGAAATCGCCGAACAGCTGGGCTTGAGCGATCGCATCGATGCGTTGGGCAAGCGCCTGGCCGCGATGGTGCGCGAAGCGCAGCTGGTGCAGAACCGCCGTGGCGGCTATGCACCGGTGCAGCAGACCAGTCTGATTGCCGGCGTGGTGATCGCTAATCCGGAAGGCTTCGGGTTCCTCAAGCCGGACGAAGGTGGCGACGACCTGTTCCTGCCGCCGTTCGAAATGCGCAAGGTGATGCACGGCGACCGTGCATTGGCCAACGTGACCGGCATCGACCGCCGTGGCCGCCGCGAAGGCGCCATTGCGCGTGTGCTGGAACGGCGCATGTCGCGCATGATCGGGCGCTTCTTCTACGAGCACGGCGTGGCCTACGTCGACCCCGACGACAAGCGCGTGCAGCGCAATGTGCAGATCGCCCCGGACGGCATCGGCGAGGCCCGCGAAGGCCAGCTGGTGGTGTGCGAGCTGATCGCACCGCCGGACGCGCGCCGCCCGGCGATCGGCAAGATCATCGCGGTGCTTGGCGACAAGCTGACGCCGTCGCTGGTGGTGGAAATGGCCATCCATGGCCACGAGCTGCCGCATGAATTCCCGCAGGAAGTGCTCGACGAAGCCGCGGCGGTGCCGTTGGTGGTCGAGCCGCAGATGATCGGCGGGCGCGTGGATCTGCGGCAGATGCCGCTGGTCACCATCGATGGCGAGGACGCCAAGGATTTCGACGACGCGGTGTATTGCGAGCCCAATGCCGACGGTTTCCGTCTGGTGGTAGCGATCGCCGACGTGTCCAACTATGTGCGTCCCGGCACGCCGCTGGACGACGAAGCGCAAAAGCGCGCCACTTCGGTGTACTTCCCCGGGTTCGTGGTGCCGATGCTGCCGGAGACCTTGTCCAACGGCATTTGTTCGCTGATGCCCAAGGTCGACCGCATGTGTTTCGTCTGCGATATGCAGGTGGGACGCGATGGTGAAGTGACCGGCTCGCGTTTCTACGAAGCGGTGATGAATTCGCACGCGCGCCTGACCTACAACCAGGTCTGGAAGGCGGTGGGCGAAGACGATGCCGATACCAAGGCGTTTATCGGCCCGTTGTTGCCGCAGGTGCAGCGTCTGCATCAGCTGTACAACGTGTTGTCGAAGGCGCGCACGCATCGCGGCGCGATCGAATTCGAAACCTCCGAAGTGCGCTTTGTGCTCGACAATACCGGCGAGGTCACGCAGGCCGGCATGCTGGTGCGTAACGACGCGCACAAGCTGATCGAGGAATGCATGATCGCTGCCAACGTCGAGGCAGCGCGTTATTTGTTGAGCATGCATGTGCCTGCGCCGTACCGCGTGCACGAGCGGCCGCCGGAGAGCAAGTTCGAAGACCTGCTGGAGTTCCTCAAGGAATTCCAGCTGAGCCTGCCGGCGTGGAGCAAGGTGCGCCCAGGTGACTACACCAAGTTGCTGAAGAAGGTGCGTGCGCGTCCGGATGCCGCGCTGCTGGAATCGGTGCTGCTGCGCAGCCAGAGCCTGGCGGTGTATTCGCCGGAAAACAACGGTCACTTCGGTCTGGCACTGGAGGCGTACGCGCACTTCACCTCGCCGATCCGCCGTTATCCCGATCTGCTGGTGCATCGTGCGATCAAGCACGCGCTGACCGGCGCCAGCCCGGAAAAATACATCTACACCCCGCGCCAGATGGCCGCGTTGTCGCTGCAGTGTTCCGAGCGTGGTCGCCGTGCCGATGAAGCCGAACGCGAAGTGGACGAGCGTTATCGCGCCGCCTGGATGGAAAAGCATGTCGGCGGCCAGTTCGACGGCGTGATCAGCGGCGTGACCAGCTTCGGCTTGTTCGTGGAATTGACCCAGTCCAAGGTCAACGGCCTGGTGCACGTCACCCAGCTGCCGCAGGACTACTACCAGTTCGATCCGATCCGCAAGACGATGACCGGCGAACGCCGCGGTCGCGAATTCCGTCTGGGCGACCCGGTACGCGTGTTGGTGCTCAAGGCGAGCATGGAAGAACGCAAGATCGACTTCCGTCTGGCCGAAGATGGTGCGCCTGCAGAAGCACCGCTGCCGCCGCGTGAGAAGCCGGCCAAGCGCAAGAAAAAGCCGTATTGATGCTGCGCGGTAGTGCGGGTGGCCGGCATGGCGGCCCGCACTGCTGAGCCGGACAGTGCGGAGTGAGTGCCACCGCGCCATGATGACGCGGTGGTTTGCCTAACACGCCGATCTGCGAGGCAAACGATGAGCGCATCTTCCGAATACAGCGGTGGCTGCCAATGCGGCGCGGTGCGCTTTCATGTGCGCGGCGTGCTGGACCACGCGTCAATCTGTCACTGCCGCATGTGTCAGAAAGCGTTTGGGGCGTATTACGCGCCGCTGGTGTCGGTGCGTGGCGCCGCGTTCCGCTGGACCCGCGGTGAGCCCAAGCGCTTCGCGTCTTCGACGCTGGTGCAGCGCGGTTTTTGCGCCGAGTGCGGGACGCCGTTGACCTATGAAGCACCTGATGGCGTGGCGATTGCCGCTGGTGCATTCGATACGCCAGAGCGGTTGCCCCCACATATTCAGTACGGGCTGGAGCGCAAGGTGCCGTTCGTCGATACCCTGACGCAGCTGCCGACACGCCCGAGCGAGGATGACGCGGCGGCATTGGCATTCCAGGCCGCGCTCGTATCGCATCAGCATCCGGATCACGACACCGAGCGGTGGCCGGTGTAAGCAGCGATGGGGCCTCGCCTTGCGGTCCTCGCTGTGGTCAATCAGGCTGATGTCGGTGCACTGCGGTTTGTTGCCGACGTCGGCGCGATATGCGTTAAAGCGCTGGTCCACAGCGGTTCACGTCGCGCGAAAACAGTCCGGCGCACGGTTGCCGTTACGGCATGCGCGCGGCGGCCAGCGGCGCATGACTCCCGCAGGTGCCGGCGGCGGCGCTGCAATGCGGTTACCTGCTTTATCAGGCGATCCATGCCCCGGCCGTGACGTAGCAGGCCGCAGGCCCTACCATTCCCCCTCATTTCTTCGTATGCCCGCGCAATGAGCAAGCAGAACCAGTGGATCGTCGGCGTCAATGCTGTCGCCTCGTCCGTCGAGAACGACGCCGACAACGTGCGCGAGGTCCTGATCGAGGCCGGTAGCAAGAACCCGCGCCTGACCGAGATCGAAGAACAGGCGCGCCGCAAGGGCATCGACGTGCGCCGCGTCAACACCCAGGCGCTGGACGGCGTGGGCGGGCAGGTGCGCCATCAGGGCGTGGCTGCGCGCTACGCTGCGGCGCGACTCTGGGCAGAGAACGAACTGGAAGGCCTGGTGGAGGCCGCACAAGGGCGCGCGCTGGTGCTGATCCTCGACGGCGTGCAGGACCCGCACAACCTGGGGGCCTGCCTGCGCAGCGCCGCTGCTGCCGGCGTCACCGCGGTGGTGATTCCCAAGGACAAGTCCGCCACGGTCAACGCCACCGTGCGCAAGACCTCGGCCGGCGCGGCCGACCGCATCCCGGTGGTGGCGGTGACCAACCTGGCGCGCTGCCTGCGTGATCTGCAGAAGCAGGGCGTGTGGCTGTATGGCCTGGCCGGCGAAGCAGAGGCTTCGCTTTACAGCGTGGACCTGCGCGGCAATGTCGGCCTGGTGCTGGGCGGCGAGGGCGATGGCCTGCGTCGGCTCACCCGCGAGCATTGCGATGGCCTGGTCAAGATCCCGATGCCCGGCGACATCGAAAGCCTCAATGTCTCGGTGGCCACCGGCGTGACCTTGTTCGAGGCCGTGCGCCAGCGCCTGGGCGCCTGAGTCATGCGGTGCGCCGGCGCCGCAGTGCGCGGGCCGGGCACTGCCGCAGCGAGTTTATAAGCGCGCAGCGCCCATCGGTGGCATACCGGCAACACCACACTCCTGCGCAATTGCAGCGCATTGCGCGGTGCGCTGGCCTCGCCCACGCACCGGCAAGCCCACTACACCAGGCCCGGCCATCGCGGCAGCGGCGCTGGCGCGCGTTTTTGCCTACCATATCCGCAGCGAACGGCGTGTCGTGTGGGTGATGAAGCTTGGGGTGGGCGCTCGCAGCGCGGGCGATAGTGGGGATGGCGCAACGGCGTCGACACGAGGGTGGGGGCAGTGGCAATGCTGGCTCGCGGCCTGCGTGTGCGCGCTGTTGTGGATGTGCTCGCTTGCAGCACACGCGGCCCCGGGCACGAGCGCACGCCTGCGCGACTACGCCATCGACAGCTGGAGTTCGCGCAACGGACTGCCGCATAACTCGTTGCGCGACATCGCCCAGACCGCCGATGGCTACCTGTGGTTCGCCACCTGGGAGGGCCTGGTCCGCTACAACGGGCTGGAATTCACTGTCATCGATCGCAGCACGCGGCCCGGCTTGCCCGACAACGGCGTCGGTGCGCTATACGTGGATCACGACGACGCCCTGTGGCTGAGTGATGCACGCGGCAATCTGGTGCGCCACGGTGCCGATGGTCACTGGCGGCAGTGGCCGCGCCGTGCTGATTGGCCGCAGGCGCTGATCCACGGCATGACCATGGATGCCGATGGCCGGATGTGGCTGCTGTTCGAAGGCCATGGACTGGGCTGCCTGTGGCCGGATGGGCGCTTCGACTATTTCCCGCCGCAGGCCGGCGTGCCGTTGCAAAGCAGCTTCCCGCGGATGGTGTTCGACGGCCGTGGACGGCTGCTGATCGGCACCTTGGATGGGCTGATCTACCGCGAGCCGGATGGCCGCATGCATCGCGCACCCACAGCGTTCGGCCTGCCGCCGGGTCTGGCCTGGCCGTATCGGGCACCGGACGGCACCGTGTGGGTGGTGGCCGGCGAGCAGTTGTATCGCCTGCAGGGCGAACGTGCGCAGCTGGTGCACCAGGTGCCGGGGCAGGGCCACTTCACTGCGATGCTGCAGGATCGCCATGGCGACCTGTGGCTGGGCAGCGAGAGCCAGGGCCTGCTGCGCATTGGCAGCCACGGCGTGGAGCATCTGGAGGCTGGCCGTGCGCTGCCCACCGGGCGCATCGTCAGCCTGCGCGAGGATGCCGAAGGCAGCATCTGGGTGGGCGCCAACGGTGGCCTGTTCCGCCTGCGCGAAACCTTGTTCAGCAGCTACAGCCAGCGCGACGGGCTCAGTGGCGACTACGCGCGCGCGCTGCTGGAAGACCGCGACGGCAGCCTGTGGGTGGCCACCACCGCAGGCCTGGACCGCCTGCTGCCCGACGGCCGCATCGTGCCTGTGCCGGTGGCCACGCCGTCCGGGCGGCGGCTGTCGGTGCTCAGCCTGGCGCTGGATCGGCGCGGCGACCTGTGGGTGGGCACCTACGCCGATGGCGTGTTCGTGCTGCGCAACGGGCGTGTGCTGCGCCACTTCGGTGAGGCCGACGGCATTCCCAACGGGCACATTCGCGCAATCGTGATCGACGATGCCGACACCGTCTGGCTGGCGACCCAGCGTGGGGTGGTGCATCTGGTCGATGGGCGGCGTGCGCCGCTGGCCATCAACGGCCTGCCCGATGGTGTGGTGACTGCGCTGGCCAGCATCGATGGTGCGCTGTGGGTCGGTTCGGTCGATGGCGCGGCCGTGGTCCGTAACGGTGTGCTGCAGCAACTGCCACTGGAGCGGCTGGGCGGCGCGCGCAGCGTGTTTGGTTTCCAGCGCATTGGCGAAGATGTCTGGATCTCCACCGACCGTGGGTTGTACCGGGCACGTCATGGCGCGCTGGCACGCGTGGGACTGGAGCAGGGCATGCCGGTGGACACCGTATTCCAGCTGGTCGCCGACCGCCTGGGCAATGCCTGGATCAGCAGCAACCGCGGCGTGCTGCGAACTGAACTCAATACACTCAATGCAGTGGCCGACGGGCGCGGCCGGCTCGGCATCGAACGCTACAGTGAGATCGATGGCATGGGCAACGCGCAGGCCAATGGCAGCTCTGGCCCGAGCATGATCGAACGTGCCGATGGCAGCGTGTGGGTGGTGACGGCCGGTGGCGTGAGCACCGTGGACCCGGCACGCCTGCAGCGCTTCCGCGAACGGCCCGCGCCGCCGCCGTTGATCGAAAACGTGCAGCAAGGCGGCCGGCCGGTGCCATGGCGGCAGCAGACCAAGCTGCCGGGCGGGCAGCGGCTGACGGTGTCCTATGTCGGCATGAGTTTCCTGCTGCCCGAACGCATCGAGTACCGCACGCGCCTGGATGGTCTGGACAACACCTGGATCGAGCGCGGCCGGCAGCGCAGCGTGGAATTCATCGGCCTGCCGCCGGGGCGTTACAGCTTGCGCGTGGCCGCGCGCCACCCAGGTGGTGCCTGGAGTCCGCACGAGGCGGTCTGGGCGTTCGAGGTGCTGCCGCTGTGGTGGCAACGCCAGGACGTGCGGCTGGCCGGCGTGCTGGGCGCGCTGCTGCTGCTGGCGTTGCTGTATCGCTTTCTGTTGCGGCGCTACAAGACCCACAACGCGCGGCTGGCCGAACTGGTGCGCAAGCGCACCGAAGACCTGCAACGGCAGGCGCAACGGCTGTTGCAGGCCAACCAGGAAAAGAGCGAGTTGCTGACGCGTTTGCGCATCAAGTCCGATGCGTTCGAACGCCAGGCCCACGAAGATGCGTTGACTGGTTTGCCGAACCGGCGGCATTTCGACGAGGCGCTGGCACGTGATCTAAGTCGTGCCCGCCGTAGCGGGCGGCCGCTGGTGCTGGCGATTCTGGACATCGACCATTTCAAACGCATCAACGACCAGTATTCGCATGCCAGCGGCGATGCGGTGCTGCATGACGTGGGCGTACTGCTCACGGCGGCGGCGCGTGCCTCGGACCTGCCCGCGCGCCTGGGCGGTGAGGAATTCGCACTACTGCTAAGCGACACCACGCTTGAGCAGGCGCACGCCCTATGCCTGCGCATCCGCGCGCAGTTTCATGCACGGCACGACTGGGGCGGCGTGGAAGGCCTGCAGGTGACCTTCAGTGCGGGGCTGGCAGAACTGGGCGAGGAAGAGTCGGGTTCATCGCTGATGCAACGCGCTGACCATGCGCTCTACGAAGCCAAGAGCGCCGGGCGCGACCGGATCTGTATTGGTTAGGACGTGAGTGGGGATTGGGGATTTGGGATTCGCAAGAGCGCGCTGTCTGGCGCTGTGCTGGTTACCACAAACGGCGCAATGATTGATCGCGTGCATGCAGCACTGCTGCCACCGACGTTGTCTCAGAAGCCGGGAACGCCGCTTTTGCGAATCCCTAATCCCGACTGCCAAATCCCCACCCACTCACCCCGCGCTGGCTGGGCCCGGCCACGCGTTGGCAATCTTGCAGAACAGGCGTGCGGTCTGTTCGGTGTCGTACACCGCGCTGTGCGCGTCAGCGCTGTTCCAGTCCAGGCCGGCGGCCTGGGCGGCGCGCGCCAGCACGGTCTGGCCGTATGCCACGCCGGCCAGGGTCACCGTGTCGAACACGCTGAACGGATGGAAGGGGTTGCGCTTGTGGCCAACGCGGGCAACCGCGGCATTGAGGAAATTCAGATCGAAATGCGCGTTATGGCCCACCAGGATCGCGCGCTGGCAGCCGTACTTCTTGACCGCTGCGCGCACCGGCGCGAACACGTGGTCCAGCGCGTCCTTTTCCTGCTTGGCGAAACGGAACGGATGGTCGAGCACGATGCCGGTGATCTCCAGCGACTTCGGATCGATCTCCAGCCCCGGCGCCGGCACCAGATGCGCACTGGCGGTTTCGCCCGGGAAGAAATGCCCCTGCGCGTCCATCTCGATCGGCACGCAGGCAATTTCCAGCAACGCGTGCTTGTTCCAGTCGAACCCGCCGGTTTCCACGTCCACCACCACCGGCAAATAGCCGCGAAAACGCCGCGACATGGGGAGCAGGGAGGGGGAGGGTTGTAGGTCGACCGGTTCGTTCATCGGCATAGCCTAGCAGGTCGCATGGCCGGCCCGATCGGTCACACGGCCGCCGTCCGTGCGCATGAGAAAGACGACCAAACACGAAAAGGCCCGACCCGTGCGTGCACGGATCGGGCCTGGTGACGTCAGCTGCGGGGCGCAGGTATCAGCGGCCGGCGACCACGCTGGCAATCAGGCCGGTCGCAACCGCGATCAACACATAGGTGTTGTCCACCCGGCGCCACTCGTGGCCAAGCGGCGGCGTGTTCAGATGATGCTTGCGGTAGTCGGCCACGCGGTTGCCGCGATGGTCCGGTGCCAGCCGTTCGCCGCGGCGGTACGGCGGGCCGTGGCGATCGTTGCGGTGGTCGTTGGCGCGCGCATTGCGGTGGTCGTCGCGGTGATCATCGTGGCGGTCGTCGTGATGGTCAGGGCCACGGTCGTCATGGCGTTGTGCAGACCGGTTGCGATCGTCGTCGTGGCCGCGATTGTCGTGCTGCTGAGGTGCGGCAAACGCGCCGCCAGACGCCAGCAGCGAAAGGGCCATGAAGGAACCAATGATGCGTTTCATCTGCGCGACTCCTGAGGTCACAGGGACTGCCTGTGTAATTTCACCCTAGGCGTCGGAAGATGAATACGTAATGAAATAAGGCTTTGCAGGCGATCTCCCGGTCATCCGCAGCGCCGCTGGGGCAGGGCGCTGCCCTCAGATGACGCCGGTAGTGCTGGTCTCGTCGCGCTTCAGTCGCGGCGGCAGCGGCTGCTCGCCATGCACCAGGAACCAGACGTTCTCGGCGATGTTGGTGGCGTGGTCGCCGATCCGTTCCAGGTTCTTGGCCATGAACAGCAGATGCGTGCACGGGGTGATGTTGCGCGGGTCTTCCATCATGTAGGTGAGCAGCTCGCGGAACAGCGCGGTGTACTGCGCGTCCAGGCGTGCATCTTCGTCGCGCACACGGATGGCCGCATCGGCATCCTTGTTGCGGTAGGCCTGCACGGCTTCGCGTACCGCATCGGCCGCCATCTGGCCGAGTGCACGCAAGCCCACCGTCTGCGGCAGCGGCGGCGCGGAATTGAGTGCGATCGAGCGCTTGGCCACGTTGGCCGCGTAATCGCCGATGCGCTCGATGTCGGCCGGAATCCGCAGGCCGGCCAGGATCTCGCGCAGGTCGCGCGCCATCGGCCCGCGCAATGCCAGCCGCATCACGTCGTGGCTGATTGCATGTTCCAGCGCGTCGATGGCTTCGTCGTTGACCACGATGCGGTGCGCGGCATTGTCATCACGGCGTTCCACCACATCCAGCGCCGCTTCCAGCTGCGCCACTGCGGTATCACCCATGCGCACGATTTCGGTGACAAGACGGTGCTGCTCCTCGTCGTAGCTTTTGACGATGTGGTCGTTGAGGTGCTGGTTCATCGTGTTCTCGATTCGTGGCAGTGGTGGATGTCCGTCCCTGCCCAGGCACGCGCATGCAGGTGGCGTCGCACGCGGCGGGGTGATGGCGGAGCTGCTTCAATGCGGTGATACGGCAGGCCTACATCATCCGAAGCGGCCGGTGATGTAGTCCTCGGTCTGCTGCTTGGACGGCTGCGAGAAAATGGTTTCGGTGCGATCGTGTTCGATCAGGTCGCCCAGATACATGAAGGCGGTGTAATCGGAGACGCGCGCGGCCTGCTGCATGTTGTGGGTCACGATCACGATGGTGTAATCGCGCTTGAGTTCTTCCACCAGTTGCTCGATACGGCTGGTAGAAATCGGATCCAGCGCGGAGGTCGGTTCGTCCAGTAACAGCACGTCCGGCCGCAGCGCCACCGCACGCGCGATACACAGGCGCTGCTGCTGGCCACCGGACAGACCTAGTGCGCTTTGGCCCAGCTTGTCCTTGACCTCGTCCCACAGCGCGCCCTGGCGCAGCGCGTGCTCGACGCGGTTCTGCATGTCGGCTTTGGACAGTTTCTCGTGGTGACGGATGCCGTAGGCCACGTTCTCGAAGATCGTCATCGGGAACGGCACCGGCTTCTGGAACACCATGCCGACCTTGCTGCGCAGGCGGTTCATCGGATATTTCGGCGACAGGATATTTTCGCCATCCAGCAGCACTTCGCCACGCGCTTCCAGCTTCGGGTACAGCGCATAGATGCGGTTGAAGATGCGCAGCAGCGTGGACTTGCCGCAACCGGATGGCCCGATCAGCGCGGTGACGCGCTTTTCCGGGATTTCGATATTGATGCCCTTGAGCGCGTGGTACTTGTCGTAATAGAAGTCCAGATTGCGTGCGGCCACCTTCACCGGCGCCTGCGCCGTCGGCGCCCCCTTGGCGGCCGGAACAGCGATGCGATGCATCGGCTTGGCGTTTTGGAGATCGTTCATGTCGGGCGTCCGGAAAGAAAGGTCAGTCATTGGAAATCTTGTTACGCAACAGCAGCGCACGTGCGCCCAGGCTCACCAACAAGACGAACACGGTCAGTACCAGTGCACCCGACCAGGCCAGGGTCTGCCACGACTCATACGGGCTGCCGGCAAACTGGTTCATGATCACCGGCACGCTGGCCATCGGCTGGAAGATGTTGCTGTTCCAGTACTGGTTGCCGAAGGCGGTGAACAGCAGTGGTGCGGTTTCGCCGCTGATGCGCGCCAGCGCCAGCAGCACGCCCGTGACGATGCCGGCAGACGCGCTGCGATACAGCACCTGCACGGTCACCTTCCAGTGCGGAATGCCCAGCGACAGCGCCGCTTCGCGCATTTGCGAAGGCACCAGGCGCAGCATTTCGTCGGTGGTGCGCACCACCACCGGCAGCACGATGAAGGCCAGCGACAGCGCACCGGCGAACGCGGAGAAGCGCCCGCCGGTCTGCATCACGTACAGCGTGTACACGAACAGGCCCAGCACAATGGACGGTGCCGACAACAGGATGTCGTTGACGAAGCGCACCACCACGCCGGTCTTGCGCGCATTGCCGTATTCGGCCAGCCAGGTACCGGCCGCCACGCCCAGCGGCGTGCCGATCGCGATTGCCAGGCCACACATCACCGCGCTGCCGAAGAAGGCATTGAGCAAGCCGCCTTCCTGCATCGGCGGCGGGGTCATCTTGGTAAACAGGTTGACGTCGATGCCGGGCACGCCCTTGGACAGCAACGTCCACAGGATCCAGCCGAGGAAGAACAGCCCGAACAACGCCGTGACGCAGGACAGCAGCAGCGCCACCACGTTGGTGATGCGGCGCCGCGTGTAGAGGTGTTGCGAGACCGACGACATCAGTTGCCCTCCCGACGCGACAGCTGCATCAGCATGAAGCGCGCAATGGCCAGCACGATGAAGGTCACGATGAACAACACGAAGCCCAGCAACAGCAGCGCGGAGCGATAGGTTTCGGTTGCCTCACCGAAATCGTTGGCGATCAATGCCGCAATCGTGGTGCCGGGTTCCAGCAGCGACGGCGACAGACGCACCGTGTTGCCGACCACGAAGGCCACTGCCATGGTCTCACCCAGTGCGCGGCCCAAGCCCAGGAACACGCCCCCAATCACTGCAGACCGCGTGTAGGGCAGCACGATGTCCCAGCTGACTTCCCACTTGGTCGATCCCAGCGCGTACGCCGATTCCTTCAGACGCGTCGGCACGGTCAGGAACACTTCGCGCATCACCGAGGAAATGAACGGGATCACCATGATCGCCAGCACAAAGCCGGCGGTCAGCAGGCCGATGCCCAGCGGCGGGCCCTGAAACAGCTTGCCGATCAGCGGCAGCGTGCCCAGGTTGTCGTTGAGCCATGGCGTCACGTGCTCGGTCATCACCGGCACCAGCACGAACAGGCCCCACATGCCGTAGATGATCGAAGGAATGCCGGCGAGCAATTCGATCGCCGTGCCGACCGGGCCGCGCAACCAGCGCGGCGCCACTTCGGTGAGGAAGAAGGCGATGCCGAAACTCACCGGCACTGCGATCACCATCGCGATCAGCGCAGTGACCAAGGTGCCGTAGATCGGTGCCAGCGCACCGTATTTGTTCTCGACCGGATTCCAGTCGGCGGAATAGAAGAAGCTCAGGCCCTGCATCTGCAGCGCGTGGCGTCCGCCCCACAACATCGACAGCGCAGCGCTGCCCAGGGCCAGCAGGACGAAGACGACGGTTGCCGCCAATGCCAGTTTGAACAGGCGATCGGCACGCGCATCGCGCAGATCGCGGCCGCGCGGTGCGGTCATCGCTTCGGGAATGGCGGTGGCATTCATTCGATTGGGCTCGTCACCCGCGCAATCGCGGGAGCGTGAGATAGCAGGATCGACGCGGCGCCCTCAGGCACCGCGTCGCAGCGCAACCCGCCACAGCGGCGGGAGGCGAACATCACTTGAACTCGCTGCCCCAGTAGGCTTCGATCTGCTTCACCAGCTCCGGCGGCAACGGCACATAGTGCAGTTCGCTGGCCTGGGCCTGGCCGTTTTCCAGTGCCCACTTGAAGAAGTCCAGCGTGGCCTTGCTGCGGGCCGCATCCTTGGGCTGCTTGTGCATCAGCATGAAGTTGGTCGCAGTGATCGGCCAGGCCTTCTCGCCCGGTGCATTGGTGATCACCAGGTTGAAGTCCTTGGCATTGGTCCAGTCGGCGCTGGCCGCTGCGGCGCCGAAGCTTTCAGCGTTCGGCTCCACCCACTGGCCGGCAGCGTTCTGCATCGACGCGTACGGCATCTTGTTCTGCAGCGCGTAGGCCAGTTCGACATAGCCGATCGAGCCCTTGATCTGCTGCACGTACGAGGCCACGCCTTCGTTGCCCTTGCCGCCCACGCCGCCCGGCCACTGCACCGAGGTGCCTTCGCCGACCTTGGTCTTCCACTCCGGGCTGACCTTGGACAGGTAGTTGGAGAAGTTGAACGTGGTGCCCGAACCGTCGGAGCGATGCACCAGGTTGATCTTGGTCGCCGGCAGGGTCACGCCCGGGTTGGCCGCAGCAATCGCCGCGTCGTTCCACATGGTGACCTTGCCCAGGAAGATGTCGCCGAGCAGGGCGCCGGTCAGGCGCAGCTTGCCGGGCGCCATGCCTTCGATGTTCACCACCGGCACCACGCCGCCGATGGCCGAGGGGAACTGGCCCAGGCCGGCCTGCTGCAGCTCGGCGCTATCGAGCGGCTTGTCGGAGGAGCCGAAATCCACGGTGCCGGCCTTGATCTGCGCAATGCCGCCGCCCGAACCGATCGACTGGTAATTGACCTTGTTGCCGGTGGCGGCGTTGTAGTCGGCCGACCACTTGGACACCAGCGGGTAGATGAAGGACGCACCGGCGCCGGCGATCTCCGCGGTCTTGCTCTCGCCGGCCGCCGCGCCTGCGTTGGCACCGCCTTGTGCGGGATCGCCGGACTGCGCGTCCTTGCCGGGCGAGCAGGCCGCCAGGGCGAGGGCGATGGTGAGGGACAGGGCGGTCAGGCTGGCCGACTGCAGTTTCATGGTGGCTCCGAGGCAGGATTGGCCGGGTGTCCGGCAGACGCAGCTATGAAATGATGTTTTTGTTACACGTGCATGACAGTGCCATCCGGGCACTGGCATCACAAAAAAAGACGCGGACCCGAAAGTCCGCGTCCCGGTCCGGACGCCGGGGAGAGAGACGGCGTCGGTCCTGTGCACTTAGCGGGGCAGGGTCTTGGCCCAGTAGGCCTCGATCTGGCTGACCAGCGTGTCCGGCAGCGGCACGTAGTCCAGCGCCTTGGCCTGCGCATCGCCCTTGCTGTAGACCCAACGGAAGAACTCCAGGGTGTTCTTCAGGCCGGCCGGATTCTTCGGCTTCTTCTGCACCAGGATGAAATTGGTGGCGGTGATCGGCCAGGCGTTGTCGCCGGCGGCATTGGTCATCACCAGGTAGAAGTCCTTGCTGCTGCCCCAGTCGGCACTGTTGGCGGCCGCGGCGAAGGTCCCATCGGACGGCTGCACAAACTTGCCGGCCGCATTCTTCATTGCGGTGTAGGCCATCTTGTTCTGCAGCGCGTACGACAGCTCGACATAGCCGATGCCGCCCTTGATCTGCTTCACGTAGGCGGCCACGCCTTCGTTGCCCTTGCCGCCGATGCCGGTCGGCCACTGCACCGCGGTGCCTTCGCCGACCTTGCTCTTCCAGTCCGGATTGACCTTGGACAGGTAGTTGGTGAAGTTGAAGCTGGTGCCCGAACCGTCGGAGCGATGCACCACGGTGATCTTGCTGTCGGGCAGCTTCACGCCCGGGTTCAGCGCAACGATGGCCGCATCGTTCCAGGTGGTGACCTTGCCCAGGAAGATATCGCCCAGGGTCTTGCCGTCCAGCTTGACCGCACCGGCAGCGATGCCCGGCACGTTGATCACCGGCACCACGCCGCCGATCACCGAGGGAAACTGCGCCAGCCCGGCGGCAGCCAACTCTTCGGGCTTGAGCGGGGCATCGGAAGAGCCGAAATCCACGCTGGCGGCCTTGATCTGCGCAATGCCGCCACCGGAGCCGATCGACTGATAGTTGACCTGCTTCTTGGTGGCGGTGTTGTAGTCGGACGACCACTTCGACATGACCGGGTAAATGAACGATGCGCCGGCGCCGGTGACATCGGCAGCCTGTGCGCCCATGGCCAGTGCGGCAGCGAGCACGCCGACAGCCAGACGGGATTTGATGGAAGAGATCACGGAACAGCTCCTTGTAGCGATAGGGATGACGTCCCGCAGGGCGCCATTGCAGGGCAACGGCGTGACTGCGCAATGTCGGGGAGATGACACGAAGATGACGGGGCGGAAGTGGCGCCTGTCACAGCGACGCACAGGGCCACGTGCCGTCAATGCCGGCGGCAGGCGTCCGCAGACGCCGGCCGCTGCGATGGCTTACCAATAGAACTGCGCGCGTGCCTCGATGATCGACGGGTTGTCGTCGACCAGCCCGCGGGTGGCGCTGTTGTAGCGGGTGCTTTCGACCTTGGCGTAGTCGAGTGCGAACTTGAAGTTGGAGCGCCAGTACCAGTTGGCGCCGATGGTCCACACATCCATCTTGCCGCCCAGCACGCCATCGACGAACGGCGTGTTGCCGTTGGCGACCAGGTGGCCGTCGTTGAGGTCCAGGGTGTCGTAGCGCACTGCCAGCTGCCACATGCCCGATGCCGGTTCGTTGGGCAGCGGGGTGGTCGGCACGCCGGCCTTGTAGCCCCAGGTCTCGCCGGTGATGTTCCAGACCCCGCTGACGTACCAGCCGTCACTCTTATAGTCGTTTGCGTTGGCGCCGATGCGGTTGGCGTTTTCCTGGAAGTACTCGCTCTGCAGCTTGAACGGCCCGGTGATCCACATCGCTTCAGCGCCAGCCACGCCCACGTTGTCGACATTGGTGATGGCACCGCTGTCGATCAGGCGCACGGTGGTGAGGTCGGCGTCCGGCCGCGCGCGCAGGCGCAGGGTGTCGTCGTCGGTGTCGTAGGCCAGATAGCTGAGGCCGAAGTGCAGCACATTGCCGGTCTCATTGATCGGCGCCCAGGTGCCGCGTGCGCCGTAGCCGCTGCCGTGGGCCTGGTTGCGGGTCAGTTCGCGGCCGAACGCGCTGGCGGTCAGGCTCCAGTTGTTGTCGCCCATGCCGTACGCCACACCGAGCCGGCGCGAGATGCCGTAGGTATTGGTGACCGCGGCCTTGGACACGAAGTCATTGTTCTTGGTGCTGGACAGCTCTTCCAGGCTGTTGGGCTGCTTGAACTGGCCAAACTGCAGGTAGTTGTTGGCGTTGCCGCCGAACTTGTACTTGATGTTGTTGTCCAGGAAGCGCCCGGTGCTG
Organism: Xanthomonas sp. fls2-241-TYG-148; assembly: GCF_030208815.1. Lineage (NCBI taxonomy): Bacteria > Pseudomonadati > Pseudomonadota > Gammaproteobacteria > Lysobacterales > Lysobacteraceae > Xanthomonas > Xanthomonas sp. fls2-241-TYG-148. Next base: position 374,135 of record NZ_JARVTE010000001.1, on the reverse strand, counting down.
CGGATGGTGGTGCCGCGCACAGTGACTTCCTTCAGCACGCTGGGGTCGTAGCCGGCGACCCATTCAAAGTTGCCCGGCCCCTTGCCCTTGAGCACCAACTCGGCGCGGCGAATGCTGAATTCGGAATTGTCGCCGTTGGCGCCGATCGGGCCGTTGAGATCCTGCACGTCGTTGTGGAACCAGTTGCCATCGGCCTGGACCAGGCCTTCCAGCGACATTTCCGAGCCGCCGATCACATCGATGGCGATTTCGGCGTGGGCTGCCGGCGCGGCGAGCGCCATCAGCAATGCGGAGCCGAGCAGGGTAGGAGAAAGTTTCATGGTGCCTTGCGACCTGACGAGAAAGTGGGCGCAGGCTAGGCTGTGAAAGTTGCGTTAATGTGACAATTCCGCAACCACTCGTCGGAACACTTTTTGTCAATCAAGACAAAGATTTACGCGTGTTTAGTTTTTGTCAGTGTGTGTCATGAGTCTGAACGAAGTCGCGTTTATGACAGTTCTGGTAAGCGCTAGAACCCGGCGATTTGCGTGACTTAGTTAATGACGAGCTGAACCGCAGCCCGCAAGTGGCGCTTTCCATCGCACTTTGTGCATCGCACCACTTGCGCTGTCGGGTTCTAAATTGTTAGTTTCGAGGCCATGTTTCCGCGATTCCTCCAATTGCTGTTGGTTTGCCTGCTCGCGCTCACCGCGTGGTCGGCAGCCAATGCGCACACCCGCATCCAGAATGCGGTGATGGGCGACGGCTTGGCGGTGATGGTGGATGCTGGCGAAGAACGCGATGCCACCGAAGATCCGCAGGACGATGGGGACTCCCAGACCCAAGTCGATACACAGCCTGCAGACGATATCCCCTTGCTCTCCCAAGCATGGCCGGTGCTGGCGCGGTATTCACCCTCTTGGTACGCGCATCACGCGCCGGCAAATCACAAACGCGACCTGATCCCGCAACTGCGTCCTCCAAACGCCCTGCGCGCCTGATCCCAGCTGTCGCTGTACCCGGCGTTTCCGCCGGATTCTCTTGATTTGTTCAATTTCGCAATTCGCGGTTTGCGCCGCGGATCGCTATCCGTTGCCTAGAGGTTATCTCCCATGGAAAGTTTGCTTGAAGGTTTTCGTCATTTCCGTAAGGAAGTGTATCCGCGCCAGAGTGCGCGCTTTCATGAACTCGCTGCCGGCCAGAAGCCGCACACGCTGTTCATCACCTGCGCCGATTCGCGCGTCATGCCGGAGCTGATCTTCTCCGCGCAGCCCGGCGAATTGTTCGTCTACCGCAACATCGGCAATGTGGTGCCGCCTTACTCGCAGCACGTCAGTGGCGTGGTTGCGGCGATCGAATACGCCATCGCCGTGTTGGGTGTGCGCCACATCGTGGTCTGCGGCCATACCGACTGCGGCGCCATGAAGGCCGTGCTCAAGCCCGAGTCGCTGGAAGATGTGCCGTCCGTGGCTGCCTGGTTGAAGCACACCGACGCAGCGCGTCACGTCACCGCACACCATGGCCATGATCCGGCCAGCCAGGAGGCGCTGAGCTGCATGACCGAAGAGAACGTGGTCTCGCAGTTGGACCATCTGCGGACGCAACCGGTCGTGGCAGCACGCCTGGCGGCAGGCACGTTGCGGATCCATGGCTGGATCTACGATATCGCCCACGGAGAGATCCGCGCCTTCGATGCCGAAAAGGGGGGCTTCCGCCCGCTCCTGGGCGAGAAGACTCCCGAAGCCACTCCTCGCCCGCGCTTGCAGCAAGCGGTGCGGGCTGAACTCGTCTGACGGAGCACACTCATGAACACAGCAGGTATCGGCGGATATTTCCGTCAGGGGCTGTTCGGGCGTGATTTGCTCGCGTCAGTGGTGGTCTTCCTTGTCGCGTTGCCTTTGTGTATGGGCATCGCGATCGCATCCGGCATGCCGCCGGCAACGGGTCTGATCACCGGCATCATCGGCGGACTGGTTGTTGGTTTTCTGGCGGGCTCACCGTTGCAGGTGAGCGGCCCCGCCGCCGGCCTGGCTGTGTTGGTGTTCGAACTGGTGCGCGAGCATGGCGCTGCCGCGCTCGGTCCGGTGATTCTGGTGGCTGGCGCGATCCAGCTGGTCGCTGGTCTGTGCCGGGCAGGGGTGTGGTTCCGGATGACGTCGCCGGCCGTGGTGGCCGGGATGTTGTCGGGCATCGGCATCCTGATCGTGGCCTCGCAGGCGCACGTATTGATGGATGCAGCGCCCAAGGCGCGTGGTCTGGAGAACTTCGCTGCACTGCCTGCCGTGTTGTGGCAGGCGATCAGCGAGGGCACCGGCCGCACCGCCTTGTTCGTGGGCTTGGCGACCATCGGCATCATCCTGGCGTGGGACAAGCTGCGTCCGCAGCGCTTGCGCTTCCTGCCGGGTGCGTTGATCGCGGTGGTGGTGGTGACGGCGACCGTGCAGCTGCAGGGACTGAACGTCAACAAGGTCGATGTTCCGACCAACCTGTTCTCGGCGATCAGTATTCCCAGCCTTTCCGACATCTTCGGGGTGTTCAATCACACCTTGCTGGTGTCGGCGGTGACCTTCGCCTTCATCGCCAGTGCCGAGACCTTGTTGTCGGCAGCGGCGGTGGATCGGATGCACCAGGGCGCACGGACGCAGTACGACCGTGAGCTGGCGGCGCAGGGCGTGGGCAACATGCTGTGCGGTTTCCTGGGTGCATTGCCGATGACCGGCGTGATCGTGCGTAGTGCGGCCAATGTGCAGGCCGGTGCTGCCACGCGTGCGTCGACCATCCTGCACGGCAGCTGGCTGCTGGTGTTCGCGATGCTGCTGCCGTGGCTGTTGCGGATGACGCCGGTGGCCTGTCTGGCCGGCATCCTGGTCTACACCGGCGTGAAGATGATCAAGATCGGTCAGGTCAAGGAACTGGCGACCTATGGCCGCGGCACCGCAGCGATCTATCTGGCCACCACGTTCGCGATCGTGGCCACCGACCTGCTGACCGGTGTGTTGATTGGTTTCGGTCTGTCGCTGTTCCGTCTGGCCTTGCATTCCTCGCGCCTGAAGGTCGAGGTGCGCGAGCACGCCGACAAGAAGGACGAAATGCATCTGACCCTGCAGGGTTCTGCAACGTTCCTGAAGGTGCCGGCGATGGCGCGCACGTTGGAAAGCGTTCCGCCGAACACGGTGCTGCATCTGGACGTGGCCAAGCTGCATCACGTCGACCATGCGTGCATCGAGTTGCTGCGTGACTGGAGCCGCAATGCAGCGTCGCGCGGCTGCGAGCTGGCGGTGGACTGGAATGAGCTGGATCGTCGCGTGGAGGGCCAGCGCAAGGTGGATCCTGTGCCGACGCAGGAACCGCGCAAAGCGGCCTGACCCTGATAGCCACCCGGCGTTCGCGCCGGGTGTGTCCTGTCGTGACCGGATGATGCATGGCGCCGATAAGACGCATCATCCGGTCGCGATTTTTTTTGGGCCGGGATTGGGGATTCGCAGATTGAGGATTCGCAATGGCGGCTTTCGGGTGGCGGTTACTGCGCGCAGCCAGATCCTTACGTCCCCGGTTTTCTTTCGCGATCAGGCAGCCACGGTCTTGTCGCGGTAGCGGCATAGATCGTGGATCACGCAATTCGGGCAATCCGGTTTGCGTGCCTTGCAGACGTAGCGCCCGTGCAGGATCAGCCAGTGGTGGGCGTCGTGCAGGAATTCGGCCGGAATGACCTTGACCAATTTGTCTTCGACCACGCGCACGTCCTTGCCGGGTGCCAGGCCGGTGCGGTTGGCGACGCGAAAGATGTGGGTGTCCACGGCCATGGTGGGTTCGCCGAACGCGGTGTTGAGCACCACGTTGGCGGTCTTGCGGCCCACGCCAGGTAGCGCCTCAAGCGCGGCCCGATCATGTGGCACCTCGCCGCCGTAACGCTCTAGCAGGATGCGGCAGGTGGTGATGACGTTCTTGGCCTTGGCGTTGAACAATCCAATCGTCGAGATGTAGCGCTTCAGGCCTTCTTCGCCCAGGTCCAGGATGTCGCATGGCGTATTGGCAACCGGGTACAGCTTGCGCGTGGCCTTGTTGACGCCCACGTCGGTGGCTTGTGCGGACAACAGCACCGCAATCAGCAGTTCGAACGGCGTGGTGTATTCCAGCTCGGTGGTGGGATGCGGGTTGAGTTCGCGCAGCCGCGCAAACAGCTCCTGTATCTCCGGCTTGCGCAGGGTGCTACCGCGACGCGGGGGCGATGCGGGAAGTGCGCTGCTCATGTAGACGCTCCACCGCTGGCTTTGGCTTTCGCGCGCGCCAGGATCGCGGCGGCGAGCGGGGGCAGCGCTGGCGTTGCGGGTTGCGCAGGCGTGGGCGCAGGCGCGCGGCGCGCGTCACGTTCGGCCGCGCGTCGTTGCAACCGTGCGGTGCGTGCTTGATAGCGTTGACGCGCGGCCCATGCGGTGTGTAGGCGTTGCTGTGCGGCAAGCAGGGTGGCGGTCACAGCGGCATCCACTGCGTCGTGCTGTTCAGGGCAGTACTCCATCAGCCCGAGCGCCAGCGCGCCATCGAGATCGTCGGCCAGCACGCGTTCGAACAACTGCAAAGGCAGTGCATGCGGCGAGGAAACTGCATCGGCATTCATGGCGATGCGATCAGCGATTGCGGAACTGCGCGGGGCGCTTGTCGAGAAACGCACGTGTGCCTTCGCGCATGTCGTCGGTCGCAAACAGCAGGGCAAATTGTGCGGTTTCCAGCTGCAGGCCTTCTTCCATGCCGCATTCGCCACCCACCACCACCGCATCCAAGATGCCGCGCAGTGCGAGCGGTGCGGAGCCGGCCAGGCGCTCGGCCAGTGCGGTGGTTTCTGCCTGCAAGGCCTCTGGTTCGACCACGCGATTGACCAGGCCCAGTTGCAGGGCGCGCGCGGCATCGATCGGTGTGCCGAGCAGACACAGCTCCAATGCGGCGGCGCGGCCGGTGAGGCGGAGCAGGCGTTGCGTGCCGCCGAAGCCCGGGATCAGGCCCAGATTGATTTCCGGTTGCCCGATCCGTGCAGTGGCGGCGGCAATGCGCAGGTGGCAGGCCATCGCCAGTTCCAGCCCGCCGCCCAACGCGAACCCGTTGACCATGGCGATCACCGGCTTGGGCATGCGTTCGATCCTGCGCATCAGCCGCTGCCCCAGCAGCGAAAACTCGCGGCCCTGCATTGCGGAGAGCTCGCTCATCTCGGCGATGTCTGCGCCGGCTACGAAAGCCTTGGGGCCGGCGCCGGTCAGCACGACCACGCGCACGTCTTCGGCCGCTGCCGCCTCTGCGAATGCAGCATCCAGCGCCTGCATGGTCTGCTGGTTCAAGGCGTTCAGTTTGTCCGGGCGATTGACCGTAATGGTCCGGACATTGGCGTGGTCTGCGATCAGAATGACGTGATTGGACATCGAACTTCCTGGCTAACGTAAAAAAAAAGTAAATGCGGAACTTCTGAAACCCTTGCTGGTCATAGGTTTCGTGATAAGTAGCGGTTCGCTATCGCGGCCGCTATCCTAGCGCGTCATCTCAGGCGGCAGACCCGTCCTGTGCCACCACCCTGGAGAATTGTTTGATGAAGTTGCGTTCGATCGCGGTCGCTGTGGCGGCCCTGGCCCTGACGGGCAATGCGCTGGCCCAGGACACAACGTCCGAGAAGGGCAAGCTGAGCTACTACTTTGGTTATGACTACGGCAACAACCTTGCCGAGCTCACCGGACGTGGTGAACAGCTGGATATCAACTCGGTGGTGAAGGGTCTGCAGGACGCCTATGCCAAGAAGCAGCCGGCCATCACTGCCGACCAGCTGAAGCCGGCCGTGGAAGCGTTCCAGAAGCGTGAGCAGGGCCGTGCCCAGCAGGCCAAGGCCGAGTACGACAAGGCCGCTGCCGCCAATAAGACCAAGAGCGATGCGTTCCTGGCCAAGAACAAGAGCACCGCTGGCGTGCAGACGTTGCCGAGCGGCGTGCAGTACCGCGTGATCGAAGCCGGCAAGGGCGCCAAGCCGACCCAGGCCAGCACCGTGCAGCTCGAAGTCGCCGGTCCGTTCCCCTTCGGCGACCGCGAGAAGGCACGTCCTGCGCAGCAGATCCCGGCCATCAAGGTCAGCGAAGTCGAGATGCAGGCCATGCGCGACACGCTGCTGCAGATGCCTGCCGGCTCCAAGTGGGAAGTGACCCTGCCGCCGGAAAAGGCCTACGGTGCCGACCCGCGTACCCCGTTCCCGCCGAACGTGGCCGTGCAGTTCGAGATCAAGCTGGTCAGCGTCAAGTAATTGCGTTTGCTGTTGCTGTGACAACGCCGGCCACCAGGCCGGCGTTGTCGTTTCAGGTATCGGAAGGACATCACGCGCGGAGGCCGCACGATGCAGGGCGAGGATTCGAACAGCGGTAGCCTGGCCAGCCCGTGTATCGGTGTATGTTCGCTGGACGCGCAGGGGAGCTGTGTCGGTTGCCTGCGGAGCCTGGATGAAATTGCACGCTGGATGAGCATGAGTGACGGTGAACGCCTGGAGTATCTGCAGACGGTGCTGCCCGCGCGCGCGTTGGCGGCGCAGCTGCCCGAGTGCGCGGCCTTGCAGCGTGCGCTGTATCCGCTGCACACCGCGCCGGACGGGCCCGGCTGGAACCATGCCGAGTTGATCGATCTCACCGAAGGTGGCGCCTCGGCCGAAGCGGCAGTGTTGTGCGGACTGGTGCCGCGCACGCAGGGCACGATGGTGTTGCTGACGCGGCGCACCGACAGCCTGCGCCACCATGCCGGGCAGGTGAGTTTCCCCGGTGGCCGGATCGAGCCGTCCGATGCCGATGCGGCAGCGGCGGCGTTGCGCGAAAGCTGCGAGGAAATCGCGCTGGGCGCGCAGCAGGTGCACGCGCTGGGCTACCTGGACCCGTTTCTGACCGTGAGCGGATTCCGCGTCACCCCGGTGGTGGCGGTGATCGACCCGGCCTTTGTGGCCGTACCGCAGCCGGACGAGGTGGCCGACGTCTTCGAGGTGCCACTGGCCTATCTGATGGACCCGGACAATCTGCGCAGCGTGGAGCTGGAGTACCGCGGCCGGCCACGCCGCGTGCTCGAATACGACTGGCCCGGTCACCGGATCTGGGGTGCCACCGCGGCCATTCTTCTCAATCTTCGCCGTCGTCTGGAGCAGAGTGCATGAGTGCCGAACCCGACTGGACCACGCTGGTGGACAGCGCCACCCTGGCCGCAGCGCTGCAGCACCCGCAGCTGCGTCTGCTGGATGCGCGGGCGGCACCGCCCACTGTGCCGGACCCAAGCGCCGCACAGCGCGACTACGCACAAGGACATCTGCCGGGTGCGCATTTCGCCGATCTGCACGACGTGCTGGCGGATGTGTCGCGCCCTGGGCAAGGGCGTCATCCGCTGCCGCACAGCGATGTCTTCGCGGCCCAGCTCGGCCGCTGGGGGATCACGCCCGACAGCCAGGTGGTGGTCTATGACGCGGCCGACGGCAGCATGGCGGCCGCACGTGCGTGGTGGATGCTGCGGCTGATGGGCCATCGCCGCGTGGCGGTACTGGATGGCGGTCTGGCCGCCTGGCGTGCGGCCGGGTTGCCCGAGACCACGGCAGTGCCTTCGCCGGCCGACAGCGGCGCGTATCCGGGCAGTTTCGATGCGGATGCGGTGGTGGACGCCGAGGCGATCCTGGCGCGCCTGGACGCGGCGCCGGGCTGGCTGCTCGACGCACGCGCCGGTGAGCGCTTTCGTGGCGAGGTGGAGCCCATCGATCCGGTGGCCGGGCATGTGCCGGGCGCGGTGAGTCGCCCGCTCGGCATGAGCCTGCGCGATGGGCGGTTCAAGCCGGCGGCGGAGTTGCACGCCGAACTGGGCGCGCTGCTGGGCGACTACGCGCCGGAGCAGGCCGTGGTGATGTGTGGATCGGGCGTGACCGCCTGCCATGTGCTGCTCGCGCTGGAGGTGGCAGGGCTCTCCGGTGCGCGCGTGTATGCCGGATCGTGGAGCGGCTGGTTGCAGGATCGCAGCCGCCCGGTCGCGGTCGCTAGCCAATTGCAGGCACAATAGCCGCAGGAAAGGTGGCCTGTGGGGACGCAGGCTCGCTGCGCGGAGCGCAGTTCTCGCAGTGTTGGGTGTGCTGATGCGGTGGCAGTTGCAGCGTGGCGCGGTAGGCGTCGTGGGAATCGTGCTGGTGGTTGCATGTTCGGCCGGGTCGACCTCGCAGGGCAGTGGTGCAGCGGCTGAGCCGTCGAGCGCGCGTACCGATCGTGATGGCTACGCTGCAGCGCTTGCGCAGGCACGCGCGGCGCGCCGTGCCCAATTGCATGCTCCGGATGGCTGGTTGAGCTACACCGGCTCCGGCCGCGTGCGCCCGGGCCGCTATCGGGTGGGGGCCGACCCGCATGCCGATATCGTGCTGCCGGCGGGGCCTGCGCAGCTGGGCAACCTGACGCTGGATCCCGAAGGCCAGCTGCGCTTCCAGGCCGCGGCCGGCACCGGAGTGACGCTGCACGGCAAGCCCGTGACAGAGGTGGTGCTCGCGCCCGAGCGGGCAGGGCAGCCGGGCGACCGTCTGCGCATCGATGCGCGCGAGTTCTATGTGGTGCAGACCGGCGCCTTGTACGGGTGGCGATTTCGTGACCCGGCGGCGCTGGCGCAGTTCGGTGAGCTCGACTATTTCCCCACCGATGCGCACTGGCGTATCGACGCGCAGTGGCAGCCGTATGACGCGCCACGTGCCACCACGTTGTTGACCTCTATCGGCACACCGTTGACGGTGCAGGTGCCGGGCGAAGCGGTGTTCACCCGCAACGGCCAGCGTTATCGCCTGCGTCCAATCGCACAGGACGGGGATGCGCGGCTGTTCTTCGTGTTCGCCGACCGTACCAGTGGTAAGGAAAGCTACGGCGGCGCGCGCTACCTCTACACAGACGCGCCGCGCGACGGCCGCGTTGTGCTGGATTTCAATCTGGCCGAGAACCCGCCGTGCGCGCTGACCCCGCATGTGGTGTGCCCGATTGCACCGCCGGATAATCGCCTGGATCTGGCGGTCAACGCCGGCGAGAAGACCTATCGCCCATCCGGTCGCTGAGCGCGGCGCTCAGCGCGGCGCGTGCACCCAGCGCACGGCAGTTTCGATGCGCTCCCACGGAAACAACGGCCCGGGGTCGCGCTTGCGCTGGATCTTGCGCGAAGGGTCGTCGCTGGCCGCTTCCTGGGTGGTGTCCAATGCCTCGTGGCCGGCAATCCGCCGTACCGACGGCAGCTGTTGCTGCAACCATTGCAGCAAGGTCACCAGCGCGTTGATTTGCGCGTCGGGGTAGGGCTCGTGCATCTGCTGATGGCGCGAATCCAGCCAATGCGGATAACGCCCGCTGTTGACCAGCTCGATGCCCAGCGTGTGCGGATTGTGGCCGCGCACGTGGTGGGCGACGCGCTCCAGCGCCACGTACTGCTGGATGCTGCCATTGCGGTCGATGTAGTAGTGGCCGCTGTTGCCGGTGCCGCTGTCGTAGAGCACGCGTTCGCCGTATTCGCGCGCCATCGCCATGTCGGGCAGCTCGGTGCAATGAATGACCACCATGTCGATGTCGCGCAGCGTGCGCCGGGCCAGCCGCGATTCGTAGGACAACGGCGCGTAGGTGATCGGGGGCGACGGCAGGACGGCATCGGACATGGTGCGGATGCTAGCATTCGACGATGGCTTTGAATCCCGACAGCCCGCTGGGCAAATTGATGGCGACGCTGCCGCAGACCGGGCAGGTGACCTGGATCGGCGTGCGTCCTGCGCGTGATGTGGCAATGCTGGAAGTGGATGCGGCGCAGGCCACCACCGGTATTGGCTTGGTGGGCGATCGCTACAAGGGCGGCAGCGGCAAGCGCGGCATCACCCTGATCCAGGCCGAGCACCTGCCGGTGATTGCCGCATTGGCCGGCCAGGCGGCACTGGCGCCGGCGACCTTGCGTCGCAACCTGGTGGTGGCTGGAATTCCGTTGATTGCACTGAAAGGACGGCGGTTCCGCATCGGTGAGGTGGAGCTGGAAGGCACCGACCCTTGCGACCCGTGTTCACGCATGGAAGAGGCGCTGGGGCCGGGCGGCTATAACGCGATGCGCGGCCACGGCGGGCTGTGCGCGCGCATCCTGCGCGGCGGCGTGCTGCGCATCGGCGATACGGTGCAGGCGCTATGAGTCGCGGCCATTGCATCCTGGCGCATGGGTTCGAAAGCGGGCCCGATGCGCTCAAGGTCACCGCGCTGGCAGAAGTGGCCGAGCGCCTGGGATGGACGCATGAGCGGCCCGATTTCACCGACCTGGACGCGCGCCGCGACCTGGGCCAGCTGGGCGACGTGCGCGGCCGGCTGCAGCGTTTGCTGGAGATTGCGCGCGCCGCCGCCGAGAAAGGCCCGGTGGTGCTGGCGGGCTCCAGCCTGGGCTCCTACATCGCCGCACAGGTCTCGCTGCAGGTGCCGACACGCGCGCTGTTCCTGATGGTGCCGCCGACCAAGATGGGGCCGCTGCCGGCGCTGGATGCCGCTGCGGTGCCGATCTCCATCGTGCATGCTTGGCACGATGAACTGATTCCGGCCGCCGACGTCATTGCCTGGGCGCAGGCCCGTTCGGCGCGGCTGCTATTGGTCGATGACGGGCATCGTCTGGGTGCGCACGTGGAGGCCGCTTCGCGCGCCTTCGCCGAACTGCTGCAGAGCCTGTGATGCACGACGACCACGATATGCCGTCGGCGCAGACCGATGCGCCGATGAGTGTGCTGATCCGCGAGGCGAGCGACGGCGACGCCGCTGCCATCGAGGTGCTGACGATGGTGGCCTTCATGCGCGCCGAGCATAGCCGGCATGACGAGCAGCATGTGATTGCCGCGCTGCGTAACGACGATGCGCTGGCGCTGTCGTTGGTCGCCGATCACGACGGCTATGTGGTCGGCCATCTGGCGGTGTCGCCGGTGGCGCTGTCCGACGGTTCTTCCGGTTGGTTTGCACTCGGACCGCTGGCAGTGGGTCCAGGCCATCAACGTCAGGGGCTCGGCACGCGCTTGGTGCAGGCGGCCCTGGCCACCTTGCGCGAGCGCGGTGCGGCCGGGTGCGTGGCCTACGGCGAACCCGGCTTTTTCCGGCGGTTGGGATTTGCGGTGGAGCCGGGGTTGAGCGTGCCCGACGCGCCCGCATCCGAATTGCAGGCGCTGGCCTTCGGCGACCGGCTGCTGCCGCTGGCCGATGTGGCCTATCACCCGGCCTTCGGGCTGGGCTGAGCTTTTCGCGTTCGCTGCGCTGTGGTCGCTGCGCACGGGTAATGGCGCAGCCGCGCTGCGCTCGCATCGTGCGCATTCGCTCGCCGGCATCTTGCCTCGCCCTTTGGGCCGCATCGCAGCGCCGCACGCGCCACCATGGCGGTAGACAGCGATTGGCGCTTGCCGAGGTGAACGATGCAACGGGACGAGCAACCACTGCCGCAGACGGCACCGCACGGCCGGGTGATTTCGCATCTGGGCGAGACGGACACCGATGACGCGACCTTGCTCGCGTCGATCAAGACGCGGCTGCGTCAACACAGCGATCGCTCTGCTGCAGAATTGGAGCATCTACTGCAACTGGTTGATGCATTGTGGGCGATGGAACTGGGCCGGTTCCTGCTGCGCAACCGCGGCCTCAATGCGTATTGGACGCATCAGCTGGTGACGTATCAGACAGGAACCCTGGTGCAGCAGACGACGCCTGCGCTGGAGTACCAACTCTTCGAAAAGACGCCCGCCGTGCTCGCAACGCGCGAGCGCTTTGGCATCTTCCGTACGCAGTTGCAGGCGTTGCTGCGGCCCGGCATGACGTTGGCCTCGCTGCCGTGCGGCTGGATGGCCGATGTGCTGAGCCTGGACTACGGGCAGTGCCCGGATGTGCGGCTGATGGGTATCGATCTCGACCCGCAGGCGTTGGACGGTGCATTGCGGCTTGCGCAGCAGTACGGCCTGGAAGGCCAGTTGACGCTGCAACTCGAGGATGCCTGGGCGCCGGGCGAGGCGAACAGCGTGGATGTGTTGACCAGCAACGGCCTCAATCTCTACGAGCCGGACGATGCGCGCGTGATTGCCTTGTACCGCGCATTTTTCGACAGGCTGCGGCCGGGCGGCACGCTGGTGGCGAGCTTTCTCACGCCGCCACCGAGCCTGTGTGCCGAGTCGCCCTGGAAACTGGCCCTGATCGACGGGGCTGCGTTGGTGCTGCAGAGCCAGGTATTCATCGATGTGGTGCAGGCGCGCTGGGCGTCGTTCCGTACGCATGCGCAGACCCGCACGCAGCTGGAGAGCGCAGGGTTTGCCGATGTGCGTTTCATCGATGATCGCGCAAGCATCTTTCCGACGGTGATTGCGCGGAAACCGATGCGCGACTGAGATGTAACTCCCGAGTGCAGGCCCTGGTTGCCCGTTCTTGGCCGTGTGCAACGTGGCCTCGGTGTGTGCGTGGCCATCAGGCGGCACGCGCTGCTCTGCAAGATGGATCGCGGTGCGCATCCAACGCCGGGCGTTGGATGCGACGCGCACTAGCCGCGCTCACATGACGCGCAACTTGAATGGAATCAGCGGCGTAAACGTGCCAGAGGGTTCCGTCACGCCCACGCACCGGCCTACACTTGCACCATTGCTCACCGTTTGAGGGTTGGTCCAATGCGCTATTGATGCCGCCGTCGTGATGACGGCCGAACCCGCTGCCGTTCCGGTTGGATCGGCGCGCGTGCTGGCATGCAATGGAGTAACCGATGACCTGTCCTTCGCTGGCGCTGGAAAGCGTTATGTATCTGCTGCCCGATGGCAGCCCTTTGTTTTCTGATCTCACCACGCACATCGATCAGCGCCGCACCGGCCTGGTCGGTCGCAATGGCGTGGGCAAGAGCGTGCTTGGCCGCATCCTGGCCGGTGCGCTGGCGCCCAGTGCCGGGCGCTGCGTTCGTACTGGCAGCGCGCATTACCTGCCGCAGCGCGTGAGCGCCGCGCCTGGGCAGAGCATTGCCGCGCTGGCCGGCGTGGCGCCGCTTCTGGATGCATTGGACCGCATTGCGAACGGCAGCGTGGAAGCGGCTGATTTCGAACGGGTCGGCGAGCGCTGGACCGCGCATCAGACATTCGCCGCTGCCCTGGAACAGCACGGCCTGGGCGGGCGCGATGCGCGTGCGCCGGCGGACACGCTCAGCGGTGGCGAGGCGATGCGGGTGGCTCTGGCGGGCGCATGGCTGGCGCAGCCAGACTTTTTGATCCTGGACGAGCCGAGCAATCATCTGGATGGCGTGCAGCGCGCGCGCTTGCTGGCGCAGTTGCAGGCCTGGACCGGCGGGCTGCTGGTCATCAGCCATGACCGCGCGTTGCTGGAGACGATGCAGCGCATCCTGGAGCTGTCGCCGCAGGGGCTGCGCAGCTACGGCGGCAACTACAGCGCCTATGCCGCGCAGCGGGCGCTGGAACGGCAGGCCGCCTGCGACCTGCTGGCCAGCCGCAAGCTGGAGCGGCAGCGGGGCGAGCAGGCCCTGCGCAGCCAGCAGCAACGGCAGCAGCAGCGCCAGGCACGTGGCAGCCGTGCCGCCAGCCAGGCCAATCAGGCGCCGATCCTGCTTGGCCGGCAAAAGCAGCGCAGCGAGGCCAGCGCCGGGCGCCTGCACCAGCAGCGCAGCGCCGAGCGCGCACGCCTGGCCACTGCCGTCATCGATGCGGCATTGCAGGTGGATCACGCGCAGGCGGTCGCGCTGCTGCCACCGTCCTCGCCGGCCACCGCGGCGCACCGGCTCGCCACGCTGCAGCAGGTGGCGCTGGCGGATGGGCGGCTGGGTGGGCGGCGGCTGGACCTGCTGCTGCACGGCCAGCCGCGCATCGGGGTGGTCGGGCCCAATGGCACCGGCGAGTCGTCGTTGCTGCGGCTGCTGGCCGGGCAACTGCTGCCGTCAGCCGGGCAGTGCGCGATCCACGTGCCAGTGGCCTATCTGGACCAGGACTTGGCGCAGCTGGACCCGGCGCGTTCTGCCGCGCAGCACCTGCACGCTGCCGACCCTGATGGCCAGGCCCATTCGCAGCGCTTGCGGCTTGCGCTGCTGGGCCTGGACCAGGCCCGTGCCGACCTGCCCACCAGCCAGCTCAGCGGCGGCCAGCGGCTGAAGGTGGCGCTGGACTGTGCGCTATACCGGGCCCGGCCGGCGCAGTTGCTGCTGCTGGACGAGCCAACCAACCATCTGGACCTGGCCTCAGTGGAGGCGGTGGAAGCGCTGCTGCAGGACTATCGGGGCGCCCTGATGGTGGTCTCGCACGACGCCGCCTTCCTGCAACGGCTGGGTCTGCAGCAGCGCCTGGACACGGCCCAGCCGCAGTGGCGGCTGGCGCCGTGGTGAACCGCGCACGGGCAGGGCAGGCCGTCGGGCTGGTAATGCCGGCCCTGATGGCCGACCATTTGCCCCCGCCCGCGGCGGCCACGGCAGCGCTTCACCGCCACCGGCCCGCTGTCCTGCTTCCACGGTCGCCGCCAGCTGCGCGGTCATCGTCTCCATCGATACCTGCCTACGTGAAATTCTTCGCATCCTGTGCCAAGGGCCTGGAATACCTGCTCGCCGACGAGTTGCTCGCGCTCGGTGCCAGCAAGGCCACCGCCACCATTTCCGGCGTCAACGTCGAGGGCGCCTTGCGCGATGCCCAGCGCGCCGTGCTGTGGTCGCGGCTGGCCAGCCGGGTGCTGTGGCCGCTGACCGAGTTCGAGTGCCCGGACGAAGACGCCCTGTATGCCGGCGTTGCCGAGCTGCCCTGGCATGAGCATTTGTCTACCGGGCACACGCTGTCGGTCGACGCGCACGTCTCCGGCACCGCCATTACGCATGCCCGTTATGCGGCGCAGCGCATCAAGGACGCGGTGGTGGACACCATTCGCCGGCAGGGGCTGGAGCGCCCGTCGGTGGACGTGGAAAGCCCGGATCTGCGCCTGAACCTGTCGCTGCGCAAGGGCCGCGCCACTATTTCGGTGGATCTGGGCGGCGGGCCGCTGCACCGGCGTGGCTGGCGCATGGCGCAGAACGAAGCGCCGTTGAAGGAAAACCTAGCCGCTGCCGTGCTGCTGCGCGCCGGCTGGCCGCGTGCCTATGCCGATGGCGGTGGCTTGCTGGACCCGATGTGCGGCAGCGGCACCTTGTTGATCGAAGGCGCGCTGATGGCGGCCGATGTCGCGCCCGGTCTGCAGCGGTATGGCAGCGACATTCCCAGCCGCTGGCGCGGGTTCGACCGCGACAGCTGGCAGCAGCTGGTGACCGAGGCACGCGAGCGCGACAGCGTTGGCCGTGCCGCGCTCAAGCAGGTGATCCATGGCAGCGACATGGACCCGCATGCGATTCGCGCTGCCAAGGAAAATGCGCAGGTGGCCGGCGTGGCGGAGGCCATCTGGTTCGGCGTGCGCGAGGTCGGCGACCTGCAGACTCCGCCGCAGGCCACCGGCGTGGTGGTGTGCAACCCGCCGTACGACGAGCGCCTGGCTGCCGACGCGGCCTTGTATCGCAAACTTGGCGACACCCTGCAGCGCGTGGTGCCGCAGTGGCGGGCGAGCCTGCTGTGCGGCAATGCCGAGCTGGCGTACGCCACCGGCCTGCGTGCGGGCAAGAAATACCAGTTGTTCAATGGCGCGATCGAGTGCGCGTTGATCGTCTGCGACCCGATCGCGGTACCGCGCCGGACTCCGTTGGCGGCACCGACGGCGCTCAGCGAAGGCGCGCAGATGGTGGCCAACCGCCTGCGCAAGAACCTGCAGAAATTCAAGAAGTGGCGCGCCCGCGAAGGCATCGAGTGCTTCCGCGTCTACGATGCCGACCTGCCGGAATATTCCGCTGCCATCGACGTGTACCAGCAAGCCGATGGCGACCGCCGCATCTTCCTGCATGTGCAGGAATACGCCGCGCCGGCGACCATTCCCGAGGCGGATGTGCGCCGTCGCCTGGGCGAATTGTTGGCCGCTGCGCGCGAGGTGTTCGAGGTGCCGGCCGAACGTGTCGCGTTGAAGTCGCGCGAACGTGGCAAGGGTGGCAGCAAGTACGGCCGCTTCGAGCAGCGCAACGAAATCGTCAACGTGCGCGAGCACGGCGCGCTGCTGCGGGTGAACCTGTTCGATTATCTGGACACCGGCCTGTTTCTGGATCACCGCCCGTTGCGCGGCACCATGGCGCAACAGTCCAAGGGGCGACGCTTCCTCAACCTGTTCTGCTACACCGGCGTGGCCAGCGTGCAGGCGGCGGTGGCCGGCGCGAGCGCCACGACCAGCGTGGACCTGTCCGGTACCTATCTGCAGTGGTGCGCGGACAACCTGGCCTTGAACGGCCAGGCCGGCAGCAAGCACAAGCTGGTGCAGGCCGACGCGCTGGCCTGGCTGGAAGCCGAGCGTGCGCACTTCGACGTGATCTTCTGCGACCCGCCGACGTTCTCCAACTCCGCACGCGCCGAGGATTTCGATATCCAGCGTGAGCATGTGCGCTTGCTGCGCGCGGCAGTGGCGCGCCTGGCGCCGGGCGGCGTGCTGTATTTCTCCAACAATTTCCGCCGGTTCAAGCTGGATGAAGAGGCGGTGGCCGAGTTTGCGCAATGCGAGGAGATCAGCCCGCGCACCATCGACCCGGATTTCGAGCGGCATGCACGCATCCACCGCGCCTGGCGTTTGACCGCGTGATGACACGCCGCGCCAGCGGCGGATGACGGCGCAGCGCAGGGCTTGGACGACCTGCGGCGGGTTCATGCACCTTGGCGGCGCGGCGGCCTGCCGCACGCAGCGGATGCCGCGCAGCAACGCATCCGCTGCGGCGCGCGCGCCGTGACAGCGGCCCACGCACAAGCCCACCACGGCGCTGCGGTATGCTGATTCGCATGCCCTGGAGTCAACGATGACCGCAATGCCCCGCATCGCTTTTCTTGCCAGCCCCGCCGAGCCGGCAGTGGCCGCACGCGCGCGCCTGGTGCAGCGCTACGGCGACCACGCCTTGCACGATGCCGACATCGTCTGCGCGCTGGGCGGCGACGGATTCATGCTGCAGACCCTGCACCGGCACGGTGCCGCCGATAAGCCGGTGTTCGGCATGAAGCTGGGCTCGGTCGGGTTTTTGATGAACCAGTACCGCGACGATGAGGACGACCTGCTGGCGCGCCTGCAACGCGCCGAGCCGGCCCACCTGCGTCCGCTGGAAATGCTGGTGCAGACCGAATCCGGCACCAGTGCCGGTTCGCTGGCCTATAACGAGGTCTCCTTGCTGCGGCAGACCCGCCAGGCCGCGCATCTGAGCGTGGATCTCAATGGCCAGACCCGCATTGCCGAGCTGATCGGCGACGGGGTGATGGTGGCAACCCCAGCCGGCAGCACCGCCTATAACTACTCCGCGCACGGCCCGATCCTGCCGCTGGGCTCGCACACGCTGGCCTTGACCCCGATCGCGCCGTACCGGCCGCGGCGCTGGCGCGGCGCCATCCTCAAGGCCGATACCGAAGTGCGCTTTCGCGTGCTGGATCCTTACAAACGCCCGGTCAGCGTGACCGCCGATTCGCATGAAATCCGCGACGTGGTCGAAGTGACCATCCGCGAATCCACCGAGCGCCGCGTGACCTTGCTGTTCGACCCCGAACACAACCTGGAAGAACGCATCTTCAGCGAGCAGTTTGCGGTGTGAGGGGCGGGGATTGGGCAGTCGGGATGCGGGATTGGCAACAGCAACAGCGCGGCACGTGTGCTTTAGACGTGTACGCACACGCTACGATGCTGCACGGATGCCCGAGGCACTCCCGATCTGCCGTTCCTGCTTCTACCTATTCCCGATTCCCCACTCCCCAATCCCGGCATTCAAATGGCTGACAACTCCCCCAGACTGCTGACCGTCGCGGTGACCTCCCGCGCATTGTTCGATCTCGAAGAAGGCCACGCGCTGTTCGAGGCCGACGGGGTGGAGGCGTATTCCGCATTCCAGCGCGAGCACGAGGACGACATCCTGGAGCCGGGCGTGGCGTTTCCGGTGGTGCGCAAGTTGCTGGCGCTCAACCACGACACGCCCGAAGAAACGCCGCGCGTTGAAGTGATCCTGCTGTCGCGCAATTCCGCCGACACCGGCTTGCGCATCTTCAATTCCATCCAGCATTACAACCTGGGCATCGTGCGCGCCACCTTTACCTCTGGTCAGCCGACCTGGCCTTATGTCAAACCGTTCGGCACCGATCTGTTCCTGTCGGCCAATCCCGAGTCGGTGCGGCGCGCGCTCACCCATGGCATCGCAGCGGCCACCATCATGCCGCGTGCACCGGGCGAACGGGCCGAGGCGGCTGCGGCCATCGTCGACAACGACGACACCCGCTTGTCCACGCAGCTGCGGATCGCCTTCGACGGCGATGCGGTGATCTTCGGCGACGAGAGCGAGCGCATCTCGCGCGAACAGGGCGTGGAAGCGTTTGGCCGCCACGAGCGCGAGCGCGCACGCGAGCCGTTGTCGGTGGGTCCGTTTCGTAATTTCCTCTCGGCCCTGCATGCGCTGCAGGCGGCGTTCCCGCCGGGCGAGGCTTCGCCGATCCGCACCGCGCTGGTCACCGCGCGCTCGGCACCGGCGCACGAGCGGGTGATCCGCACCCTGCGCGAGTGGGGTGTGCGGCTGGACGAAGCGCTGTTCCTGGGCGGGCGCCACAAGGGGCCGTTCCTGGAAGCATTTGGCGCGGATATCTTCTTCGATGATTCGCAACACAACATCGATAGCGCACGCCAGCACCAGCATGTGGCCGCCGGCCACGTGCCGCACGGCGTGGCCAACGACCCACCGATCGGATGAGCGGGCCGCAGCGCACGCCGGTCCGCGCCGCGCTGCGGATGAGCTGGCGCGCGGTGGAGCTGTCCTTCGCCGAGGACACCATCCAGACGCGCATGGCGCGCTGGGCGCCGCACCGGCTGGTGGTGCCCTATACGCGCGGCATGTTGGCCGCGTTATGGCTACAGCCGCGCCCGCAGTGCATCGGCATCATTGGTCTGGGCGGCGGCGCGCAGGCCAAGTTCTGTCACCGGTATCTGCCCTGGGCACGTGTCGAAGCAGTGGAGGCCGATCCGCAGGTGCTGGCCTTGCGCGATGTGTTTCGCCTGCCGCGCGATGACGCACGCCTGGAGGTCAGCCTGGACGATGGCGCGGCCTGGATCGCCCATCGTCCGCAACGTTATGACCTGTTATTGCTGGACGCCTACGACGCCGACGGCATTCCGCCGGCGCTGTGCACTACCGCATTCTACGCGGCGTGCCAGGCGGCGCTGCGGCCCGGCGGTGTGCTCGTGTTGAACCTGTTCCAGGTGGCGACCGCCGAGCATCTGGGCACGCTGCGCGCGCTGTTCGATGGACACATGCTGGTGCTGCCAGAGCCGGATCTGCGTAACCAGATCGTGTTTTGCTGGGAAGGTAAACGCACGCCCGGCAGCGTCGCCGATGCACTGCGGCGGCTGCCGTGGTCAGCGGCGCGACAACTGCGGCCCTCCATGCAGCGCCTGCAGGCGGCGTGGACGGAGCGGGCTTGGCGATTCAGCTAAACGCTGCGTGCCGACCAATGTGCATGCTGGCGCGACTCAGCCGCCGACAGGGGCGCTGCCTGCAGCATCGCGCAGCGGCAGTTGGATATCGGTGAGGCGCCAACGCAGGCCCTGGCGGCTCAGCACGAACACCACCGGCGCACCGCTGGCGGTGTGGGTGGTGGCGGTGAATCTGCGGGTCGATTCGAAGCGTTGCTCGGCGCCGTCTAGCGGTCGCGCAGGCGAGGGTGCTGCGTAGGTGTCCGGGCTGACGGTCTCGCCGGTCACGCGGTTCCAGACCTGATGGCCTTGCAGCAACGCGCTGATGCCTAACGGTGTCACCAGCGTATCCACGCCGGCGCCGCCGAGACGGCTGGCAAGCTGCAATGCAAAACCACCCAGCAGGCTCGATTGCAGGCCGCTGCCGGCCTCGCGCACCACGTAGTCGTCCAGTTGCGCTTTCAGGTTGACCCGCAGCGTCGGAAAGTCCACGTGCCGCGCCAGCTGCGCGGTGTCGCGGTTGGCCACCGCCTGACTGATGCCGCGGATTGCCAGATACGGCCCGCCGACCACATAGCCGGCCAGTGCCAGCACGATCAACAGCGGGAGCAACCACCACCATTTTTTCATTGCCGCCACTCCTGGATTGATAGCGCATTACAGCGGGTGCACGTGTTGGAAGGCGTGGCGGATGTGCGCATTGCGGCAGGCCGTGCGCGGGCATGCATGGCGTGCCTGCGCTCAGAATTCCAGATCCAGCGCGGCACACAGGTAGTCAACGAACGGTGCCAACACCACTAGATCGGCCGCAATGGTCTGGCGTAGTCGATTGCCGGTCATGGTGGCGTCGTCGAGCGGACGCAGATACGCCCAGTTGCGGTGCTTGAGATCGTCGATGAACTCGAAGTCGGCAGGGAAACCGCGCGGCGCACGCACCAGTTTTTCGCTGTCGTCGAGTGCGAATTTGCGGGTCAGCTTGGGCGCGTGCGCGGCGGCTTTCCAGCTGCCCGGGTTGTCGAAGATGAACTGCCGCAGCTTGCGTTGCGTCTCCGGCTCCGGATGCCATAGCCCCGCGCCAACGAAACTCTCGCCGGGTTGCAGATGGATGTAGAACGACGGTGCCGGCAGCTCGCGCCGCCGCGCGTGGAACAGCCGCGCGCCTTGCCAGTTTTTATAGGGCGATTTGTCGTTGGAAAAGCGTGCGTCGCGATAGATGCGGAACAGCGAGCCGCCCTGCGTTTTGGGATCGGCGCGATAGTGCTCGCTGACCTGCGTAAGGTCCGGTTGCAGGTCGGTGATGAGCTGCAGGAACGGCTGGCGCACATGCGCCTCGTACTGATGCCGATGGTCGTTGAACCAGGTCTTGTCGTTGTGGCGGGCCAGGGCGCGCAGGAACTTGAAGCTGGCGTCGGAAAAATAGGTGGTCATAGCGTGCGTTGGAGGTCCGAACCCCAGGCGGCGAGCTGGTCGAGCAGGGATTGCTTGGTAGCATCGTCGGGGTGAGCAAGCCGTAAATCGGCGATCTGCGCGTAGAACTGTTCCAGCGTAACCTCGCCCAGGCCGCGGTCTTCCAGCAAACGTTGACGGCGATAATCGTTCCAGCGTTGGTGCTCGTCCGGCGAAAGTGTCTGCGGCCAGTTGCGCGCCCGGTAACGGAACAGCAGTTCGATCAGGCGTGGGTCGCGGAAGCGCGCTTCCAGTGCGCCCAGTTCGCCCGGCGCGCTGCTGCGCACCTGCGTCAGCAGGCGCTTGTCGCCCTCGGCCAGAAAACCGTCATACAGCGAGGCATCGGCGTCGTTGACCGCTGCTGCCCCTGCGCGCTCGGCGCCGTAGACCTGGCGTACTTTTTCCGCCAGCTCCGGGCCCAGTTCGCGCAACCGCGCGGCCTTGGCTTCCACCGCGGCGCGGTCCACGCCCAGGCGCTGTAAATCATCGCTACGCAGATGCTGCCAGGCCACCAGGGCGGGGGCCTTGTTCAGATGCACTTCCTTGAGCGGGATGCGCTGCTCGCCTTCGGGCAGATCGGCGGCGCGAATGTACAGGCGGTCGGCGATCTCGTCCGGGCTCAGGCGCAACAGCGCATCCGGGTCGCCGTCCAGATCGAACACAATCACGCGGCTGTCGATGCGCGGGTGACG
Source organism: Xanthomonas sp. fls2-241-TYG-148 (assembly GCF_030208815.1). Taxonomy (NCBI): domain Bacteria; kingdom Pseudomonadati; phylum Pseudomonadota; class Gammaproteobacteria; order Lysobacterales; family Lysobacteraceae; genus Xanthomonas; species Xanthomonas sp. fls2-241-TYG-148. The sequence continues at coordinate 352,510 of NZ_JARVTE010000001.1, read as the reverse complement.
GGTCAGCGGCAACACCGCCGCCGCGCACAGGCGCGTGGCCGGGTAGCGCTGCGAGATGTGCAGCACCGGTTGCATCGCAATCACGTCCAGCAAACTGGCAGCAAAGCGCTTGTCGCGCAGCCGCAGCGCGTAGTCCCACAGTTTGGGTTGGCTCTGCTGGAACTTGCGCGCCATGCCGATGGTGGCGTACACGTCCGACAGGGCTTCATGCGCATCGCCTTCGCGCACGGCATTGGCATCGGCCAGATGCTCCAGCTTGAACGAGGTGGCGCCATCCTCGCGCTGTGGCCACACGATGCCGTCCGGGCGCAGTGCATGCACCAACCGCAGCACGTCGAGCAGATCCCAACGCGAGTTGCCGCCACGCCACTCACGCTCGTAGGGATCATAGAAATTGCGGAACAGGCCGCAGCGCACGAACTCATCATCGAAGCGGATCGAGTTGTAGCCCAGCGTGCAGGTCTGCGGGCGGCCCATCTGCTCGGCAATGCGCGCGAATGCCTCGGCCTCGTTCACGCCCTCACGCAGCGCGTGCTGCGGGGTGATGCCGGTGACCATGGTGGCGTAGGGCGAGGGCAACAGATCGTCGGCCGGCTGCACGAAGAAACTGATCGGCTCTTCGATCACGCGCAGTTGCGCATCGGTGCGCACCGCAGCGAACTGCGCGATGCGGGTGCGGCGCGGATCCTGGCCGAAGGTTTCCAGGTCGTAGAAGAGAAAGCTGTCAGGCATGCCGTATCACAATCCAAAGCTGCGGCGCGCTGCAAGGCGCCGCCGGTGCTGCTTAGTATCTCTCATCCTCCCGCCGCCTCGCTGAGGCGCGGCTGTGCGGGGGGCGCTGTGAGGTGCAGTGGAATACGCCGCATGCTTCACCCGCGGCAGAGAGGCGCTGTGCGCTCGTCGATGCCAGCGGGTGCGGGCAAACGGCTGACGTCATGGCCCAGCGCTGCTGCCCGTGCGCCGCACGCGAGATAGCGACCAAGGCGCGCATACATGTCATGCGGCGACTGACAGCGAGGCGTCGCTCGGGTCGTGGCCGCCTGCGCGCCACGGCGCTGCCACTACGTCATCGGCAACGCCGCATCCCTGCGTTCAGTGCGCGCCTTCCAGCGGCTCCAGGCGCGCATGCACCACCGTTTCGAGTGCTGCCCAGTCGATCCGCGCTAGATCGGTGTGGCCGTGGGTGGCTTCGACCAGGATCTCGCGCTGGATCTCGCTGCGTGCCAGGGCGATCGCGTAGCGCGTGCGCAGGAAGGTGACCATGGTGTAGTGCGGGACGAAGCGGGTGGGCCAGCGTGCCTGCAGTTCCTGTTCGAGCGCGCGCTGCAGCAGGAATTGCGCATCGCCCACGCGATCGCGCATCTCCAGATAGTTTTCCAGTGCCATCTGCTGGATCGCGGCTGCATCGTCGCGGCGCGCGGCTTCGAAGGCCGCGAACGCCTCGCCCAGGTCGCTGTGTGCATCCAGCTGCTCGGCCAACGCCACGCAATCTTCGAACGCGCAGTTCATGCCCTGGCCGTGGAACGGCACCATCGCATGCGCGGCATCGCCCAGCAGCACGGCGCGGCCATCCAGATGCCAGCGCTCGCGGGTCAGCGTGCCCAACAGGCCGGGCGGGTGCTCTTCCCAGTGTTCCTTGAGCTGCGGGATCAGCGGCAATGCATCGGGAAAGTCGCGGGCAAACAAGGCCAACGCTTCGTCGCCGCTGCGGGTGGTGGCAAAGCTCGGCGTGCCTTCGTTGGGCAGGAACAAGGTCACCGTGAAGGTGCCGCCGTCGTTGGGCAGGGCGATGCACATGTAGCGCCCGCGCGGCCAGATGTGCAGCGCATTGCGTTCGATGCGAAAACCGCCATCCGCCCGCGGCGGAATCTCCAGTTCCTTGTAGGAATGATCGAGAAAGGCGATGTGTTCGCCCACCGGCGCCTTGCGCTGCATGGCCGCGCGCAAGGCCGAGCCGGCGCCGTCGCTGCCGACCAGTGCCTGGAAGTGGATCTCGTGCGGCTGGTCGTCGCGGTCGTCGATGAAGCGCGCGTAGCCGGCGTCGAAATCCACCGTGTGCAGGCGCCGATAGAAATGCACGCGCGCGCCGGCCTGTTCGGCCAGATCGAGCAGGGTGACATTCAAAGCGGCGCGGTGGATCGACCAGATCACCTCGCTGTCGTCGCGCCCGTAGCGCTGCAGCTGCGGCTCGCCGCTGACCGGGTGGATCATGCGTCCGCGCATCATCACCGCCTTGGCCATCACCGCGTCTTCGGCGCCGGCCTGCCGCAAGGCATGCCGGCCACGTTCGGCCAAGGCGAGGTTGATCGAACGCCCGGACTCGTAGCCCTTGATGCGTGGGTCGCCACGGCGTTCGTACAAGGTGATCTGCCAGCCGCGCCGCGACAGCAGAATGGCGAGCAGGCAACCGGCCAAACCGGCGCCGATCAGGGTCAGGGAACGAGGGGAGGCAGCAGCGCTCAATGCGGTATCCGGCAGCGGCCGGACAGGGGCGCCGGCAAGGAGGAAGGGCTCAGGCAGCGGCCCAGGTTTCCACGTGCTCCACCAACTGGTGCAGATCGCAGAAGCGGTTGTACAGCGGTACCGGCGCGATGCGGATCACATCCGGCTCGCGCCAGTCGCCCAGCACGCCCACCGATTGCAGGTATTCGAACAGGGCACGGCCCTGGGTGCGGCCACCGGCCACGCGCAGCGACAGCTGGCAGCCACGCTGCGCGGGATCGGCCGGGGTGACGATCTGCAGCACCTGCGGCACGCGCGCGTGGATCAGCTGTTCCAGATGCCCGGTGAGCTGCTCGGATTTGGCACGCAGCGCCGGCATGCCGGCCTGGTCGAACAGCGCCAGCGACGCGCGCAGCGGCGCCAGCGCCAGCACTGGCGGATTGCTCAGCTGCCAGCCTTCGGCACCGGGCGAAGGCACGAACTGCGGTTCCATGCGGAAGCGTGTGGGTTGTTCGTGGCCCCACCAGCCGGCCATGCGCGGCAGGTTGCTATGCGCATGCCGCGCATGCACGAAGCACCCACCCACCGCACCCGGGCCGGCGTTGAGATATTTGTAGTGGCACCACACGGCGAAATCGACGCCATCGTCGTGCAGGCTGAGCGGGATGTTGCCCACCGCGTGCGCCAGGTCGAAACCCACCGCTGCGCCCTGGGCGCGTGCCAGCCGCGCAATCTCGCCCAGCGCGAAAGCCTGGCCGGTGCGGTACTGGATCCCTGGCCACAGCACCAGCGCCAGCCGCGGGCCGTGCTGCGCAATTGCTTCAGCGATCGCGTCCATCGACAGCGTGCCGTCGGGTGCGTCGGGCTCCACTTCGATCAGGTGCGTGTCCGGGTCCAGTCCGTGCAGGCGCAGCTGCGACTCCACGGCGTGTCGGTCGGACGGAAACGCGCCGGCTTCGATCAGGATCGCGGCACGCTCGCCGCTGGGCCGGTAGAAGCTGGCCATCATCAGGTGCAGGTTGACGGTGAGCGTGTTCATCGCCACCACCTCGTCCGGCTGTGCGCCGACTACCCGTGCCAGCCCGTCGCGCACCAGCTGGTGATAGGTGAGCCATTGGGTGGGGCCGGTGAAGTGGCCTTCCACCGCGAGCGCGCCCCACTGGTCGAGCACTTCGGACACCATCGCACGCGCCTGGCGCGGTTGCAGGCCCAGTGAATTGCCGACGAAATAGGTCTGATCCTGGCCGCCATGTTGCGGAAACACGAACGCATCGCGGAGCGCGCGCAGCGGGTCGGCAGCGTCCAGTGCGGCAGCATGGGAGCGGGACAGTGGATCGGTCATCATCGGCTCGCGGCGCAGGTCAATGCCGCAGTTTACCTGCCGGCGCCCTGTGCGCCGTCATGCACGGCCGGCGCCTCGGCAGTGGCGGGGCGGGCGGGGCGCAACAGGTGGGTCAGGGTGCCGATGCTGTCGGTGATACGGTCGATGGTGTCGGCCAGCGCCGCCGCTGCGGGCAGGCCATCAGGTAGGGCCGCCAGCGCATCGGACACCCCGCGCTCGGCGGTGCGCAGCGTGGCCGGCGCCGGCACGCGGCCTTCGCGCAGACAGGCGCTCAACTCGGCCAGGGCCTGATCGGCCTGCTCGGCAAACGCAGGCAATCCATCCAGTGCCGGCAGCGGGTGACCATCGCGCAGCACCGCTTCCAGTGACAGCGTGGCGCGGATCAAGCGGTTGCCATTGGCCAACAATGATTCGGCGCGCTTGAGCTCGTCCAGGTTGCGTCGGCTGCGGGGTTCTCCGCGCAGCCGTTCGATCGAGGCCTGGGTATTGGTGCGCGCTACCCGCGCGGCAGCGCGGCTGTCGCTCAAGGCATCCAGTTGGCCGAGCAGCAGGTTGCGCAGGTGCGCGCGGTAGGCGTCGAGCAATTGCGCCAGCGAGGCGCGGATCTGCCGGCGTTCGCGCGTGGGCCACAGTGCGTAGGCAATCAGCGCCAGCGCGCTGCCGGCCACGGTGGCCTGCAGACGCGCGCCGACTGCCTCGCCCGGCGACACCCCTTCGAACGACAACAGCAGCACCAGCATGCCGGTCAAAAACGCCACACCGATGCCGTAGTTGACCTGTGTCAACAGGCGAAATCCTAGGCAAAACAGCGCCAACAGGCTGAGGCGGATGCCGGCACCGTCCATCGCCAGATGCGCAAGCAGCGTGGCCAGCAACAAGCCGACGAAGGTGCCGGCGACCCGCAAGGCGCCAAAGCTGAAGGTGCCGCCGAAATCCGGCTTGAGCACGATCGCGGTGGTCATCGGGATCCAGAAGCCGTGCGGAATCTGCTGCCAACGCTGAAAGGCGATCGCCAGGGCCAGGCACACGCCGCAGCGCAACGCATGACGAAACGCCACCGAAGACAGGTCCAGGTTCGCTCGCAGCGTGGCCCAGGTGGCGGCCGGGCGCAGCGCCGCGGGCAGCCGCGCTTCGGCCAGCTGCGCCTGGATCTCGCCGCGGCTGCTGGCCCAGTGCGCATTGCGGACCAGGGCGCGCAGCTGGCCGCCGAGGCCTTGCGCGCGCGCCACTGCCACGCGCACCAGGCGGCGCTCGCGGGTATCGGCGTTGTCGTGCTGGAACTGCGCCAGCGCCGCCACCAGATCGTCGAAGCCGGTCATCGAGGCCGTGGCGGCAGCGGGGTCTTCCCCCACGGTCATCGCGTGGGCAAGTTGTTCCAGCACGATGGCGCTGCGCTCCAGCACGCGTTCGATCGCCGGCCGCGCCTGCGACTGGCCCAGGCGGGTGTCGGCATCGGCCAGCGACAGCAGTTCCAGGCGCACGCGGTCGCACAGCTCGGCAATGATGCGGAAGCTCTGCACCGCGATTGCGCGCGAACGGTGCTCGCCATGCAGCATGACCATGGCATCGAGCACTTCCTGCGTAGCCGGCGGCGGCGCGCTGGCTTCCGGGCGTTGCCGCGCAATGCTGGCCAGCTGCCGCATCAGCTCTGCCAATGCAAAGCGCTCGGGCCGGTAACGCTGCAGGGGCCATGCAGCCAGCGCCAGCAGGACCTGCAGCACGCCGCCGGCAAAGATCAGCAGCGCAACGCCTGGCGCCTGCGCTACTGGCAGGCGCATGTCGGCGCTGACCACCAACAGGATCATGCTGGTCAGGCCCACCCGCGCCGCCACCGGGCCCAATGCGACCAGCAGGCCGCCGCCCAGGCCGAGCACCAGCCCGGCGAGCACCAGGGCGGGGGTGTTATGGCCGACCCAGATGCCCAGCAGCGCGGCGCCGCCGGCAGCCAGCGCCGCCATCAGCATGCGCTGCAGGCGCGCCCGATACGGGCCGGGCTGATCGGAAAACATGGTGTTCAACGCGCCGCTGCACACCGCCAGGCCGGCCGCAACATGCCCCGTCGCCACGCCGATCAGCAGCGGCAACACCACCGCGGCGGTGTTGCGCAGTGCAACGCGCAATGGCACGTCGCGCGGCTTGAGGTCGATCAGTGCGCGCAGCATGGCGTGGAGGTCAGCACAAACAAGGTGGTTGGCAAATGCGGGTGCAACTCACGGCCCGCGGCTCAGGCCTCGGCGGCGGCATAGCGTTCCGGCGCAGGGTGCACATGCCCGCACTGTGAGCAGGTGCGCAGCGCAAGCGAACGATAGAAATGATCGAACACCGGCGGGAAGTCGGTTTCGATATTTTCCAGCGGGAACATCGCTTCATACAGCTTGTGATTGCACTGCGGGCAATACCACTGCAGGCCGTCCTGCTCATGCGGCAATCGCTCACGCTCGATCACCAAGCCGATCGATCCGGCGGCGCGTTGCGGCGAATGCGGCACCTTGGGTGGCAGCAGAAAGATCTCGCCGGCACGGATCGGGATGTCGCGCGCGGTGCCGTCGTCCTGCACCTTCAGCACCATCTCGCCTTCGAGCTGGAAAAACCACTCCGGGCCCTCGTCATAGTGATAGTCGGTGCGCGCGTTCGGCCCACCGACGATCATGATGATGAAGCCGTCCTGCTGGATGCACTTGTTGCCCACCGGCGGCTTGAGCAGATGGCGGTGCTGCTCGACCCAGGCGTGCAGGTTGATCGGTGGGACCAGCATCGGCGTTCCTTGGCGAAGAAGACGCCCAGCATAGCCAACCGGCGGCACCGATGGGTGCCGCGCGGCCGGCTGCGCTCAGCGTTCGCTATGGTCGGCCTGAATCTGCGCCAGCGCCGTGTCGTAGCGCTCTTGCAGGATGTCCGCACGATCGACCGACATACGCAGATCGTGCGCACGCCCGTCGCGCAGGCTGTAGACCCAGCCGTGCACGCGCAGTTCCTGGCCGCGGTCCCAGGCATCGCGCACGATGGTGGTGCGGCAGACGTTGACTACCTGTTCCAGCACATTGAGCTCGCACAGGCGTGCGTGCTGCACCGACAGGTCGCCGGCCTGGTGCAGGCAGGCCTCGTGTTTGTCGGCCACATCGGTGACGTGGCGGATCCAGTTGTCCACCAGGCCCATGCGCTTCTGGGTCAGGCTGGCAAACACGCCGCCGCAGCCGTAATGGCCGACGACCAGAATGTGCTTGACCTTGAGGACGTCCACCGCGAACTGGATCACCGACAGGCAATTCAGATCGGTATGCACCACCACATTGGCGATGTTGCGGTGGACGAACACTTCGCCCGGCGCCATGTCGATGATCTGGTTGGCCGGAACGCGTGAATCCGAACAGCCGATCCACAGATATTCCGGGGATTGCTGGGTGGACAGCTTGGCAAAGAATTCCGGGTCTTCGCGATTGATGCGATCGGCCCAGGCGCGGTTGTTTTCAAGCAAATGGTTGAGCTCGTTCATGCGCGCAGTATTCCAGAACGTGGGGAAGGGAGCGTAGGTGCCACCGCAGTGGCGTAAAGCCGTGGTGCAGGAACGCCAAGCCGACGGCGCTGCTCAGTCATGGCTGCTGCGCGCCTGCAGTGCATCGCGCATCAGCGCGGCCACCGCCTGCGTCTCGGCAGAGGCTTGGGCGGCCAGCGCATCGCTGACGGCACGCACATTGGCCACCGGGTGATTCTGACTGAGCTTGAAAGTGAGTTCGATGCGGCTGGGCACGAAGCGGAAGGCCACCAGCCCGCGCAGCTGGCGCCGATGGCTGTCACGGTCCATCTCGAACAGCCAGTCGCTGCCGATGCTGTGTTCGAACTGCGCGCTCATGCGCCCGATCAAGTCGCCGACCGCCACCTCGTCCTCAACTACGCTGCACTGGCCATGCAGATGCGCCACCGCGTAGTTCCAGGTGGGCACGCGGGCGGCGGCTTCCTTGTCCGGATACCAGGTGGGCGACACATAGGCATGCGGGCCGTGCACGAGCATCACTGCATCGCCATGATGGCGCGCCTGCGGATTGGGGCGGGCCCAATGCCCTTCGATGAGGATCGCCTCCGCATCGCGCCGGTAGATCACTGGCAGATGCGAGATGGCCGGTTGCCCGGTCTCGCCCGGCGTGATCAAGGTGACGAACGGGTCATGCGCGATCAGGCCGTCCAGCAACGCCAGATCGGTCTGTGCGAACGCGCGCGGTGCGTACATCTCAGGCGCGGCCGCCCATCGTCACCACCATGCGCTCGCGCAGGTCGGCATCGCTGTCGCCGCGCGGTGGCGACACCTCATGCAGCGAAAAACCGCGCATCAGCGCGTCTTCTTCGTCCAGCCCGTCCAGTGCCACGAATTCGGCATCGAACAAGGCCGCGCGTGCGGTGTCCTCGCTGTCGTAGGCCAGCGTCTTGCCATCGCTGTCCAGCACTTCGGCAGTGCCGGCTTCCTTGATGCGCAGGCGCGCCCAGATCAGGGTGCGGCCGATGGTGGCCAGCCACCACTGATCGTGGCTGCCAGAGCTGTGCGCTGCGTCGATGTCGATGATGTTCATGCCAGTACCTTGGAAAGCAGCCCGAGCAGGGCCGCCATGCCCAGGCCGAAAAAAATGGTCAGCAGCGAGAGCCAGGCGGGTGTGGCCAGACCGGACAGCGCACTGTCGCGGTAGCTGCGGTAGCGGCGCGCCAACAACCAGCGCCACGCGGTGGGGCTGATGAAGGCCGGGTCGCCGAAGCTGTCCAGCGCATCCGGGTGGCGGTCGCGCAGGTGTACCAGGGTGAGTGGCCAGAAGATCAGCAGGGCGGTCAGCCCGGCGACCGCAACACCCACGAAACACAGCGCGAAGAACAGGGTCATGTGTCCGCCATCAGCGAGGCCAGCTTGGGAAGGGCTGCGCCAACCAGCAGCGCAGCAATGGTCCACCACAGCGGGCGCACTGCGTGGCTGATCGCCTTGCGTGCGGGCTCGCTTTGCCACCATGCAGCGGAATCCAGTTGCATGGCTGACTGCCGCGCCAGTCGTACGCCTCGCGCGCCGGCGATGCCGGCCGCCAGCAATGCCAGCACGAAGGCCAGCATCTGCAGTGTGGAGGCGGCCAACATGCTCATATCAGAACTCCGCGCTGCCCGGCGCGCGCGGGTAGGGGATCGCGTCGCGGATATTGCTCAAGCCGCACACGTAAACCACCAGGCGCTCGAACCCCAAGCCGAAGCCGGCATGCGGCACCGAGCCATACCGGCGGAAATCCCGGTACCAGCTGTAGTGCTCCTTATCCAGGCCGAACTGCGCCATGCGCGCGTCGAGCACGTCCAGGCGCTCTTCGCGCTGGCTGCCGCCGATGATCTCGCCGATGCCCGGCGCCAGCACATCCATCGCCGCAACGGTCTTGCCGTCGTCGTTCAGGCGCATGTAGAACGCCTTGATGTGCTCGGGATAGTTGGTCACCACCACCGGGCGACCGATGTGTTCTTCGGTCAACCAGCGCTCGTGCTCGGTCTGCAGGTCCAGGCCCCATTCGACCGGGAAGTCGAACCTCTTGCCGGAGTTCTGCAGCAGCTTCACCGCCTCGGTGTAGTCGATCTGCTCGAACGGCGCATTGATGAAGGCTTCCAGCTTGCTGATGGCGTTCTTGTCCACGCGCTCGGCCAGGAAGGCCAGATCGTCGCCACGTTCGTCCAGCACCGCGCGGAACAGGTACTTGAGGAACTGCTCGGCCAGGCGCGCGTCTTCGGCCAGATCGGCGAAGGCGATTTCCGGCTCGATCATCCAGAACTCGGCCAGATGGCGGGTGGTGTGGCTGTTTTCGGCACGGAAGGTCGGCCCGAAGGTGTAGACCTTGCTCAGTGCCAGGCAGTAGGCCTCCACGTTGAGCTGGCCGGACACGGTCAGGAAGGTTTCCTTGCCGAAGAAGTCGCGGCTGAAGTCCACGTTGCCCTTGGCATCGCGTGGCAGGTTGACCATGTCCAGCGTGGAGACGCGGAACATCTGCCCGGCGCCTTCGGCGTCGGAGGTGGTGATGATCGGCGTGCTGATCCAGTTGAAGCCGTTCTGGTGGAAGAAGCGGTGCACCGCCTGCGCCAGGCAGTTGCGGATACGCGTGACCGCGCCGAACAGGTTGGTGCGCGGACGCAGATGCGCCACTTCGCGCAGGAATTCCGGCGACATCGGCTTGGGCTGGATCGGGTAGGTCAGCGGGTCTTCGACCCAGCCGACGATCTCCACACCGCTGGCCTGGATCTCGAACGATTGCCCCTTGCCTTGCGACTTCACCAGCACGCCCTTGGCGATCAGCGAACAGCCACTGGTCAGCCGCTTGATCTCGTCGAAATTCGGCAGCGACTCGGTGGCCACGACCTGGATCGGCGCGAAGCAGGAGCCATCGGTGACGTTGATGAAGGCCAGTCCGGCAGACCCGCGCAGCGTGCGCACCCACCCGCGTACCGTAACTTCGCCGCCTTCCGGGAGTTTCCCCGCAAGCGCATGTTCAACGCTGACCACCGTCATGACTATTCCTCGCCGTAGCGACCTTGGAGTGACCTGCGAGTTTACTGGCTGCGGCCGCGCCGGCGCGAGCACCTGAACAGGCGCAGGCGCGCCGCGCTTGTCTACGGGCAACGCTGGCCCCATCTGGCCTGCATGCCGATCGCGCCGGTCGGCCTCTATACTTGCCGTTATTGTGTTGGAGTGCCCGTATGACCATCAGCCTCACCCCCGCCGCGCTGGAGCGCGTGCAGCGTTTCGTGCAGCAGACCCCGGGTGCGCTGGGGCTGCGCTTTGGCGTGACCAAGACCGGCTGCTCCGGCTGGGGCCACATCACCGACCTGGCGCGCGAAAAGCGTGACGACGACGCGGTATTCGAGCAGGGCGGGGTCAGCATCTTTGTCGACCCGACCAGCCTGCCGCTGGTGGATGGCACCTGCATCGACTTCGGCAAGCACGGCCTGAGCGAGACCTTCACCTTCAGCAACCCCAATGCCACGGCCGAGTGCGGCTGCGGGGAAAGCTTCACCACCGAAGCCGAGCATCGCTGAGCTAAGAGAGTGAGCCGCGCAGCGTCGGAGTGTTTTTCGTTCTCCCATCGGGAGAAGGTGCCCCAAAGGGGCGGATGAGGGGACGGGCGAAGCTCGCGTGGCTGAACGATACGAGTGGCTTTGCCCCGTACCCTCACCCCAACCCCTCTCCGGCGGGAGAGGGGCTTAAGCAGTCGCCGCACTCGTGAGCGTGGCTGTTGGGATGGCCCGGTTGCGGCTAAGCGCTTGAACTGCCATACTTTCCGGCTTCCTGTCCGTTTGGGCGGGAAACCCTTGCTCCACCGGCCGCCTTGTGCGGGTTCCCGGGGAGCTGTCCGGCCCACGTGGCCACATCCGAAAGGTAAAACAACATGAGTCGTCATTACGAAGTCGTGTTCCTGGTCCATCCGGACCAGAGCGAGCAGGTCCCGGCCATGATCGAGCGCTACAAGTCGCTGATCGAGGGCGGTAACGGCACCATCCACCGCCTGGAAGACTGGGGCCGTCGTCAGCTGGCCTACCCGATCCAGAACCTGGTGAAGGCGCACTACGTGCTGCTCAACATCGAAGTCGACCAGGCCGTGCTGAGCGAGCTGGTGGAAAGCTTCCGCTTCAACGATGCGGTGCTGCGTCACCTGGTGATCAAGCGCGATGGCCCGGATACCGAGCAGTCGCTGATCATGAAGAGCAAGGACGAGAAGGGCGACAAGCCCGAGCGTAGCGAGCGTCGTCGTCGTGACGACGAGGAAGGCGATGCTGCACCTGCCGCCACCGATACCGACGGCGACAACGCCGAAGCCGCTTAAGGAGCGCTGTCATGTCCAAGTTCTTCCGTCGTCGCAAGTTCTGCAAGTTCACCGCCGAGGGCGTCAAAGAGATCGATTACAAGGATCTCAACACCCTGCGTCAGTACCTCACCGAGAACGGCAAGATCGTGCCGAGCCGCGTGACCGGTACCAAGTCCAAGTACCAGCGCCAGCTGGCAACGGCCGTCAAGCGCTCGCGTTTCCTGGCGCTGATCCCGTACACGGACAATCACGACGTCTAAGTAGTACTGCGTGGGAGCCCGCCAGTGGCGCGGCTCCTTTCGCAAGACCCACACGGTTTTTCTGTGTGAGTCGCTCACAAGAGCCCGCACGGTCTGATGTGAGTCCTTCACAAAGGCCCGCACGGTCTGATGTGAGTCCCTCACGAAAAGCCCGCACATCCATGTGCGGGTTATTAAATTCATAGAAGTCTGGTAATTGAAGGTGCGTGGCAGTCGGGGCTCTACGATTCCCGATTCCCCAATCCCGATTCCCGGCTTCTCCTATTCGGACAGCACCCGTTGCGGCGGCCACAGGCCGGCGCTAACGAATAACGGAGCACCACCATGGATCTGATTCTTCTGCAGAAAGTGACCAACCTGGGCAACCTGGGCGACAAGGTCAGCGTCAAGCCGGGCTACGGCCGTAACTTCCTCGTGCCGCAGGGCAAGGCCGTGCCGGCCACCGCTGCGAACGTTGAAGCGTTCGAAACCAAGCGCGCCGAGTACGAAGCCAAGGCCAACACCATCCTGGCCGATGCGCAGAGCCGCGCCACCAAGTTCGAAGGCGCCAGCGTCACCATCGGCGCGCATGCGTCGACGGAAGGCAAGCTGTACGGTTCGGTCGGCCCGCGCGACATCGCCGAGGCGTTCACCGCCGCCGGCCTGCCGCTGGAAAAGAGCGAAGTGATCCTGGGCGAAGGCGCATTCCGCAATGTCGGCGAGTACGACGTTGTGCTGCACCTGCACGCCGATGTGGAAACCACCGTCAAGGTCATCGTCGAATCCGACGCCTGATTGCGATACGTGTCTGCATCAAGAAGGGCGCCTCACGGCGCCCTTTTTTTATGGGCGGAAAAATGGACAGCGCAAGGCGGTGACGGGCGCTAGTTGCATCAACGGTGCGATCAGGCTTGTCTGCTGACGCGTTGAACAGGCCAGGCGCAGGCGGACCTGTCTGATTCGCGGCCAAACCGGCGTGACGCTTGAACCTGCCGCGTTGCATGCTGCATCAATGGAGCGACCCGGCGTATCTGCTGACGCGTTGAACAGACCAGGCGCAGGCGCACCTTTCTGATTCGCGACCAAACCGGTGCGACGCCTGTGCTTGCCGCGTGGCGTGCTGCGTTGCAGGCTCGGCGTTCCTTGCATGATTCGAGGCGCAGTGCATGCGGTCGCATCGATACGCTGTCTCCGGAACGCGGCCGCGCGGCGGTCGGCCATCGGCACGGCTTGGCCGTTCGGTTCTCGATGCGCGCTCGCCGTTCTACCGGTTCGAAACGTTCGAGGTGGGTGACGGACACGGCGGCCGCTGGCGCATGCGCGTCGGCATTCCGCGGACCCGGCCACCGCGGCGCGGATTCCCTGCGTTGTGGATGCTGGACGGTAACCGGGCGCTGGCGCAGTTCGATCACGCATGGCTGCCGGGCCTGGCCGCTGCGCGGACCCCGTGGGTACTGGTGTTCGTTGGGCCCGACAACGACCTGCTGGTGGATCTGCCCAGGCGTGCGCATGACTACACGTTCCAGCCAGCGGACCATCCGTTCCTGGCCGCGCCCACGTCGCCACCCGGGCCGGTGGGCGGCGGCGCCGACGCGCTGCTGGAGGTGTTGACGGGGCAGGCCATGCCCGCGCTGGCGCGGCGCGTGCCGCTGGACCGTGAGCGGCAGGCACTCTGGGGGCATTCGTTGGCCGGGCTGTTCGTGCTGCACGCGCTCTACTCCGGGCGTGGACCGTTCACCGAATACGCGGCCGCGAGCCCGTCGCTGTGGTGGTCGCAGGGAGCGTTGCTGGGCGATCCGGAGCAACGTTTCAGCCGTGAGGGGCCGGCGCGCGCCATGCGCCTGTGGCTGTTTCTCGGCGGTGCCGAACGGGCAGGGCACATCGATCCGCATGCCCGGCAGGATCCACACCGTGCCGCGTTGTTGGAGGCCATTGCCGACGCGCCCGCAGATGCCGCTGCACGCCTGGCCGAGCGCCTGGCAACGGTGCCGCGGTTGGCGGTGCGCTACCAGGAATTTCCCGCATTGCACCATGCGGCAGTGTTCCGCGCCGCACTGCGAGCCACGCTGCAAGAACGCGCGGGCCTGCCGGTGCGTGGCCGCCGGCCGCGCCGGTCCTGAACCGCGCCGGCCGCCATGGCCTGCGCGGCGGCCATGCCCGCCGTGCCTGCCCGGCTATACTCGCCATCAATCGTTCGCTTCGTGTACTGCCGCCGGCGCCTTGCCAGCCAGGGGCGAAGCCCTCGCAAACCCGTCCCGACGGCGCCTGTTGCGCCGTTGACCGAGATCCCTAGCGTCCATGCGTCTTTCCACGATCAAGCTGTCCGGTTTCAAGTCGTTCGTCGACCCGACCACGTTGCACCTGCCCACCAACATGACCGGCATCGTCGGCCCCAATGGCTGCGGCAAGTCCAACATCATCGATGCGGTGCGCTGGGTGATGGGCGAAAGCTCGGCCAGCCGCCTGCGCGGCGACTCGCTGACCGACGTGATCTTCTCCGGCTCCTCGGCGCGCAAGCCGGTGTCGCAGGCGACGGTGGAGCTGATCTTCGATAACTCCGATCACACCATCTCCGGAGAATTCGCCTCGTTCAACGAGATCTCGGTCAAACGCCTGGTCAGCCGCGACGGCACCAGCGCGTACTACCTCAACGGCACCAAGTGCCGGCGCCGCGACATCACCGACCTGTTCCTGGGCACCGGTCTGGGGCCACGCAGCTACTCGATCATCGAGCAGGGCATGATCAGCCAGATCATCGAGGCGCGCCCGGAAGATCTGCGCGTCTACCTGGAAGAAGCCGCCGGCATTTCCAAGTACAAGGAACGCCGCAAGGAAACTGAAACGCGCATCCGCCATACGCGCGAAAACCTCGATCGCCTGGGTGACCTGCGCGAGGAAATCACCAAGCAGCTGGCGCATCTGCAGCGCCAGGCGCGGCAGGCCGAGCAGTACCAAGCCTTGCAGGAAGAGCGCCGCATCAAGGATGCGGAGTGGAAGGCGCTGGAATACCGCGGCCTGGATGGCCAGCTGCAAGGCCTGCGCGAAAAGTTGAATCAGGAAGAAACCCGCCTGCAGCAGCTGATCGCCGAGCAGCGCGATGCCGAAGCGCGCATCGAAACCGGCCGTGTGCGCCGCGAAGAGGCTGCCGAAGCGGTGGCCAAGGCGCAGGCCGATGTCTACCAGGTCGGTGGCGCACTGGCGCGTATCGAGCAGCAGATCCAGCACCAGCGCGAACTCTCGCACCGCCTGCACAAGGCGCGCGACGAAGCGCAGAGCCAGCTGCAGGAGCTCACCCAGCACATCAGCGGCGACTCCGCCAAGCTGGCGGTGTTGCGCGAGGCGGTGGCCGATGCCGAACCGCAGCTGGAGCAATTGCGCGAAGACCACGAATTCCGCCAGGACGCACTGCGCGAGGCCGAAGCCCGCCTGGCCGACTGGCAGCAGCGCTGGGAAACCCATAACCGCGACACCGGCGAAGCCTCGCGCGCCGGCGAAGTGGAGCGCACCCGCGTCGATTATCTGGACCGGCAATCGCTGGAAGCCGACCGTCGCCGCGAGGCGCTGGTCAACGAACGCGCCGGGCTGGATCTGGATGCGTTGGCCGAAGCGTTCGAACAGATCGAACTGCGGCATGAAACGCAAAAGGCCTCGCTGGACGGGCTGACCGAGCAGGTCGAAGCACGCAAGCACGCGCTGGGTGGCTTGCAGGAACAGCAACGCGCCAGCCAGGGCGAACTGGCCGAAGTCCGCAAGCAGGCGCAGGCCGCACGTGGCCGGCTCTCGTCACTGGAAACCTTGCAGCAGGCTGCGCTGGGTCAGGAGCAGGGCGCGGCGGTGGCTTGGCTTAAAGCGCGCGGGCTGGATTCGGCCGCGCGCGTGGGCGAGCGCATCAGCGTGGAAAGCGGCTGGGAAAACGCGGTGGAAGGCGCGTTGGGCCAGTTGATCGAAGGCGTGCTGGTGGAGGCGCCGGAACAACTGGTCGACGCGCTGGGTGAGTTGGGCGACGGGCGCATCGCGCTGGTGTCGTCGGCTACCGACAACGTGCAGTTCGCGCCGACCTCGCTTGCCGCCAAGGTGCAGGGGCCGATTGCGATCCGCCGCTTGCTGGCGCGCCTGCATGCCGCCGAAGACCTGGATGCCGCGCGCAGCCTGCAGCGCAACCTGCCGGACGGCGATTCGGTGATCACCCGCAGCGGCGAGCGGCTGGGCGAGGGCTGGGTGCGCGTGTCGCGCTCCGGCGCGGCCAAGCAGGGCGCGTTGCTGCGCGAGCGCGAGATCCAGGAGCTGCGCTCGCAGATCGACACGCTGCAGGAGCGTGAGGGCGACCTGGAAGAACAACTGGCCAGCTTCCGCGAGCAACTGCTGGCCGCCGAACAACAGCGCGAAGACGCGCAGCGCCAGCTGTACATGGCGCACCGCAGCGTGTCCGAACTGGCCGGCCAGCTGCAGAGCCAGCAGGGCAAGGTGGACGCGGCACGTGGGCGCATCGAGCGGATCGAGGCCGAATTAGGGCAGTTGCTGGAAACCCTGGACACCAGCCGCGAGCAGGCCCGCGAAGCGCGCGCCAAGCTCGAGGACGCGGTGGTGCGCATGGGCGACCTGCAAGGCACCCGCGAAGCGCTGGAAAGCGAACGCCGCCAGCTCACTGATGCACGTGACCAAGCGCGTGATGCCGCGCGCGGCGTACGCGATGCGATGCATGCCTTGGCACTCACGCTGGAATCCCAGCGCACCCAGATCACCTCGCTGAGCCAGACCCTGGAGCGCATGGACAGCCAGCGTGGCCAGCTCGACACGCGCCTGGAAGATCTGGTGGCGCAGTTGAGCGAAGGCGATTCGCCGGTCGAAACGCTTGAACACGAACATCAGGCCGCCTTGAGCGAGCGCGTGCGCACCGAGCGCGTGCTCGGCGAGGCGCGCACCATGCTGGACAGCATCGACGGCGAACTGCGCAGCTTCGAACAGACCCGCCAGCAGCGCGACGAGCAGGCCCTGGCGCAGCGCGAGCGCATCTCCCAGCGCAAGCTCGACCAGCAGGCGCTGGTGCTCAACGCCGAACAACTCGCCGCGGCGGTGGTCAAGGCCGGCTTCGTGCTCGAAGACGTGGTCAACGGCCTGGACGAGGCCGCCAACCCGGCCGAGTGGGAAGCGGCGGTGGGGCAGATCGATGCGCGCATGCGCCGGCTGGAGCCGGTCAACCTGGCCGCGATCCAGGAATACGGCGAAGCCGCGCAGCGTTCCGAATATCTGGACGCGCAGAACGTGGACCTGACGACCGCGCTGGAAACGCTCGAAGAAGCGATCCGCAAGATCGACCGCGAAACCCGTGGCCGCTTCAAGGACACCTTCGACCGCGTCAACTCCGGTGTGCAGGCCTTATATCCGCGCCTGTTCGGCGGCGGCCACGCGTATCTGGAGCTCACCGGCGAGGATCTGCTCGACACCGGCGTGACCATCATGGCGCGCCCGCCGGGCAAGCGCGTGTCGAGCATTTCGCTGCTGTCCGGTGGCGAAAAGGCGATGACCGCGGTGGCGCTGGTGTTTGCGATCTTCCAGCTCAACCCGGCGCCGTTCTGCCTGCTCGACGAGGTGGACGCACCGCTGGACGAGGCCAACGTCGGTCGCCTGGCCAACATGGTCAAGGAGATGAGCGAGAAGGTGCAGTTCCTGTTCGTCAGCCACAACAAGGCGACCATGGAAGCGGCGCGCCAGCTCTCCGGTGTGACCATGCGCGAACCCGGCGTCAGTCGCCTGGTGAGCGTGGACCTGGAAGAGGCCGCACGTTTGGCGGGCGCGGCATGACGTGCCATGCTTGCTGGAATGATTACACCTGTCACTCTTGCGCGGAGGCACGCTGAATGTCCGACATGGCCATGATCCGGATCGGGATCCTGATCGCTGGACTGCTGCTGGTCGCGGCCATCTTCCTGTTTGGCCGCCCGAAGAAATCGCCGCAGGGGCGACGGGTGGACAAGGACGACACCCAGCCGCGCGAACGCCGTGAGCCGGTCATTTCCAGTGGCGTGGACGCGGACGGCATGCCCTTTGAGCGCAGCGACACCGGCGCCGAGCAGAGCGAACTGGAACTCGATGACCAGGACGGCGCTGGCGGCAACGATGTCGGCAAGCGTCCGAATCAGGATTTCGACAAGATCGTGTCGCTGTTCGTGGCGGCCAAGGCCGGCCAGGTGCTGCGTGGCGAAGACGTGGTGGTTGCCGCCGAAAAGACCGGCCTGGTGTTTGGCCACATGAATGTCTTTCACCGCTTGGTGGAAGGGCATCCCGAGCGCGGCCCGATCTTCAGCATGGCCAGCATCCTCAAGCCGGGCAGCTTCGACATGGCCAACATCCGCGAGATGCAGACGCCGGCGATTGCCTTCTTCCTGACCTTGCCGGCACCGATGACCGCGCTCGATGCCTGGGAAAAGATGTTGCCCACCGTGCAACGCATGGCCGAACTGCTCGACGGCGTGGTGCTGGACGACAGCCGCAACGCCTTGGGTCGCCAGCGCGTTGCGCATATCCGCGACGAACTGCGTGCTTACGACCGCCAGCATCAGGCCCCGCCGCTGACCAAGTCGCCGCGCTGGTGATTCCCCTCTCCCGCAGGACAGGGAATCAAAGCCCCTCTCCTGCGGGAGAGGGTTGGGGTGAGGGTACGGGGCGAAGCCCTGGCGCGGCTGGGCGGCACGAGGCTTCGCTCGCACACTCATCCGCCCCTTCGGGGCACCTTCTCCCGAGGGGAGAAGGGATTGCCACTCAGTGCTTAGTGCTCAACGCTTCGCTTTAGCAAACGCCTCGCGGAAGCGCAGCATTTCGGCCTCGCTGCCTACGGTGACACGCACCCGCTTGGGCCAGATCGGCCAGCTGCGGCCGACGATGACGCCCTGCTTCTGCATCGAGTCGGCGAACACCTTGCCGTCGCGCTTGACGTCGACCATGAAGCAATTGGCCTGCGATGGCAGGCAGGTGTAGCCCTTGGATTTCAGCCAGGCGATGGTGTCGTCGCGGACACGGGCGTTGTCGGCGCGGCGGCTGGGCACCAGCATCGGATCGCGCAGGCTGGCGATGCCTGCGGCCATCGCCGGGACGGGCAGCGGGTTGCCACCCAGGCTGGCCAGCTTGGTCAGCAGACCCGGGGGGGCGAGTGCGGCACCCAGCCGCATGCCGGCCATGCCGTAGAGCTTGGAGAACGTGCGCAACACGATCAGGTCCTGCCGCTGGCGCACCAGATCGGCCACCGACGGCTCGGTGCTGTAGTGGATGTAGGCTTCGTCCACCACCAGCACGGCGCTGGCGGGTTTGTTGGCGAGCAGCCATTCGATCTCCGCGCGCGGGGTGATCGAGCCGGTCGGGTTGTTGGGGTTGCATAGATAGATCAGCCCGGCGCTCGGGTCGGCCTTGGCCATGGCCTTGACGTCATGCGCGCCGTCGGCACGCAGCGGCACCTTGCGGACCGGCACGCCTTGCGCGGCGGCCAGGTCGGCCAGTGCTTCGAAGGTCGGGTCGGCCATGACCAGGCCGGCGCGCGGTGACGTGAACAAGGTGCCGGCGCGGTTGAGCGGGTCGCTGGAGCCGGGAAAGAACGCAAGGTGGTCGTGCGGCAGCTGCAGTTCGCCGGCCATCAGGTTGCGTAGGTCTTGTTCCATTTCGAACAGATAGCGGCCCGAGCGCGCCAGCGAGCGGCTCGCCGCATCCAGTGCAGCCGGCGACAGCCCGGTGGGATGCTCGTTGAAGTTGAGGTACACCGTGCCGGCCGCAAGCGCCACGCTCGGCGCCGCGGGTGCGGCAGCGCGCTTGCGGGCCGCCTCTGCCGCAGGCGTCAGCCCCAGGGCGGACACCGCCAGGCCGGACGTGGCAAGGCTGAGGAAGGAACGGCGCGAGACGGGCAACGACACGGGTGAGCTCCGGAGGGGTTGGGCGAAGAGGGCGCAACGCTAGCGGTTTTGCGACCGTCTGCCTATCGGGAATCACGCTGCCGCGGCCGCTTCCGACAAACGGTGCTCCGCAGCGCTCTGCCTGCACCACGTCCGGCACCGGCGGCGGCCGTTAGAATGGGCGGCCCAGCATCCTTTCTGCGATCGCATGACTGCCAGCCCGGATCCCGCACAGCGCATCGATGCCCTGCGTCAGCGCATCGAAGACGCCAACTACCGCTACCATGTGCTCGACGAGCCGCAGATCGCCGATGTCGAGTACGACCGGCTGCTGCGCGAGCTGGAGACACTGGAAGCGGCGCATCCGGAGCTGGCCACTGCCGATTCGCCGACCCAGCGCGTGGGCTACCTGGCCGCGTCGCGGTTTGCCGAAGTCCGGCATGCGCTGCCGATGTTGTCGCTGGGCAATGCCTTCAGCGACGAGGAGGTGGCCGAGTTCGTGCGCCGCATCAGCGAACGGTTGGAGCGCAAGCAGCCCGTCTTTTGCGCCGAACCCAAGCTCGACGGCCTGGCGATCAGCCTGCGCTACGAACAGGGCGAATTCGTGCAGGGCGCCACCCGCGGCGATGGCGCCACTGGCGAGGATGTGAGCGCCAATCTGCGCACCGTCAAGGCCATTCCGCTGCGCCTGCGTGGCACGGGCTGGCCCGAAGTGCTGGAGGTGCGTGGCGAGGTCTACATGCCGCGTGCCGCGTTCGAGGCCTACAACGCGCAGATGCGCCTGCAGGGCGGCAAGGTGCTGGCCAATCCGCGCAATGGTGCGGCCGGTTCGTTGCGCCAGCTCGATGCACGCATCACCGCGCAACGGCCGTTGAGTTTTTTTGCCTACGGCGTGGGCGAGGTCGCGGAAGGTGCGTTGCCGCCGACTCACTCGGCGATGCTGGCGCAGCTGCGCGAGTGGGGCTTCCCGGTCAGCCAGTTGGTGGAGGTGGTGCAGGGCAGCGAGGGTTTGCTGACCTACTACCGGCGCATCGGTGAAGCACGCGACGGCCTGCCATTCGATATCGATGGCGTGGTGTACAAGCTGGACGATCTGGCTGGCCAGCGCGAGATGGGCTTTGTCTCGCGCGCACCGCGCTGGGCGCTGGCGCACAAGTTCCCGGCCCAGGAGCAATCCACCACGGTGGAGGCGATCGAAATCCAGATCGGCCGCACCGGTGCGGCAACACCGGTGGCGCGCTTGAAGCCGGTGCACGTGGCCGGCGTGGTGGTGACCAACGCGACCTTGCACAACGCCGACCAGATCGCGCGCCTGGATGTGCGCGTGGGTGACACGGTGATCGTGCGACGCGCTGGTGATGTGATTCCGGAGGTGGCCGGTGTGGTCGCCGAGCAGCGCCCTGCCGGCACCCAGGCCTGGCAGATGCCGACTCAATGCCCGGTATGCGGCTCGGAGATCGTGCGCGAAGAAGGCCAGGCGGTGTGGCGCTGTTCGGGCGAGCTCACGTGCCCGGCGCAGCGCAAGGAAGCCTTCCGCCATTTCGTGTCGCGCCGCGCGATGGACGTGGACGGGCTGGGCGAAAAATTCATTGAAGTATTGGTCGATAGCGGCGTGGTGCAGGGTGTGGCCGACCTGTATCTGCTCAATGTCGACCAGCTGCTGCAGCTGCGTTTGATCAGCACCGCCGACAGCCCGCATGCGTTCTTGCGTGAAGCACGCGAGCACCTGGCTGCCGGTGCGTATGCGCAGGTCGAGCAAACCATGGTCGGCATCGGTGTGGATCTTGCCGGCGTGCAGCCGGCGCCGCAGACCTGGCAGGCCGATCTGTTGCGCGCGGGCTTGCCGGCGTTCGACTGGAACCGCAAGAAAATCGCCACCAAGTGGGCCGAAAACCTGATCGAGGCGATCGAGACCTCGCGCGACACCACGCTGGAGCGCTTCCTGTTTGCGCTGGGCATCGAGCATGTGGGCGAGAGCACCGCCAAGGCGTTGTCGGCGTGGTTTGGCGAGCTGGAGGTGATCCGCCATCTGCCCTGGCCGCTGTTCAAGCGCGTGCCGGACATCGGCGGTGAAGTGGCGCGCTCGCTCGGGCATTTCTTCGTTCAGGCCGGCAACCAGCAGGCGATCGATGACCTGCTGCAGCGTGGCGTGCGCATCGGCGATGCGCATCCGCCGTCGCCCAAGCTGCGCGGCGCGCTGAGTTTTGCGGTGCTGGTCGAAGACCTGGATATTCCCAAGGTCACCCCGGTGCGTGCGCAGCAACTGGCCGCCGCGACGTCCTCGTTCGATGCGTTGATCGCCTCCGAGGCCGACCCGTTGCTGCAAGCCGGTGTGCCGGCGCCGGTGATCGCCTCGCTGCAGCAGTGGTTGGCGCGTCCGGAAAACGCGGCACTGGCAACGACCGCGCAACGCGCCATGGACGCGTTGCTGGCGCAATTGCCGCAGGCCGATGCGGTGCAGGCCGGGCCGCTGGACGGCCAGACCGTGGTCATCACCGGCACGCTGGCCGCATTGACGCGCGATGCCGCCAAGCAGCGCCTGGAATCGCTGGGCGCCAAGGTGGCCGGTAGCGTCTCCAAGAAAACCGCATTCCTGGTGGCGGGCGAAGAAGCCGGCTCCAAGCTGGACAAGGCGCAGAGCCTGGGCGTGGAGATATGGGACGAAGCGCGGCTGCTGGCGTTCCTGAGTGAGCACGGTCAAGCGGTATGAGCACGCTGCCCGGCGAACGACCGGTGGACCTGGAGGCGTTGCGCCTGCGCGCGCGCCTGAATGCCCTGATTCGCGGGTTTTTCGCCGAGCGCGCCGTGCAGGAAGTGGAAACCCCGGTGCTCTCGGCGGCAGGCAATACCGAGCCGAACATCGAGAGTTTCAGCACCCGCTTCAGTGGCCATGTCGATGCGGGTGCGCCCACGCGCTGGCTTCGGACCTCGCCTGAGTATCCACTCAAGCGGTTGCTCGCCGCCGGCGTCGGCGATTGCTATGAGCTGGGGCGCGTGTTTCGCAACGGCGAAGCCGGTGGCCGCCACAATCCCGAGTTCAGCATGCTCGAGTGGTACCGGGTGGGCTGGGATCATCGCGCGCTGGCGAATGAAACCATCGTGTTGATCGAACAGGCTTTGGCGCTGGTCGGGCGCAGCGCGTCGGTCAACGTGCTCACCTATCGCGAACTGTTCCTGCAACACCTGGGAATCGACCCCTTGCTGGCGCCACTGGACGCATTGCGCGCGCCGCTGGCCGATGTGGCGATCGCTGCCGACGGGCTGACCCGCGACGATTGGCTGGATCTGCTGATGACCCACCACATCCAGCCAGGCTTTGCGCACGACACGCTGACCGTGGTGCACGACTGGCCGGCCAGCCAATGCGCGCTGGCACGCATTCGCAACGACACCCCGCCGGTGGCCGAACGCTTCGAGCTGTACCTGGGCGCGTATGAAGTGGCCAACGGTTATCACGAATTGAACGACGCGCACGAACAACGCATGCGCTTCGAACGCGACAACCAGCGGCGTGCGGCGCGTGGCCTGCCACCGTTGCCGTTGGATGAGCGCCTGCTGCAGGCATTGCCGCAGCTGCCCAATTGTGCGGGCGTGGCGGTCGGCGTGGACCGCCTGTTGATGGCTATGCGCGGCACCACGCAGATTGCCGATGTGCTGGCATTTGCGTTCGCACACGCCTGAGCCGCCACCGCACTGTCATCGGCGTCGTATTGCTTTCTTCACATCGATGGTGCTCTCATCGTCACGTCCACGGGGGCGCGGCGTTGGTCGTTTCGGGTGAGGATTTTCAGCATGAAGTGGCTGATCGGCTTATGCGGTTTGTGGGGCTTGCCGCTGCTGATGCTGGCCGATGTGCAGGCGGCGGAGCGTGGCTCCGGCGTGGTGCGTTGCGAATCCAAGGACATGGCGCGCGTGCATTGCGACATGGACACCGAACACGGCGTGCAACTGGTGCGCCAACTGTCCGAAACCAGCTGCATCCGCGGCAGCGAGTGGGATATCGAACGCGATGGCGTGTGGGTGGAGCAGGGCTGCCGTGCGGAATTCGCCTCGGCCCGCGTGCTGACCGCTCCACAGATGCGCCGTGTGGTGCGCTGCGATTCCAATGGCAGCAAGGTGGCGTGTCCGGTGATCCTGCGCGGCGCGCCGGTGCGCCTGTTGCGGCAACGCTCGGTGTGGCCGTGCAAGGAAGGCCGCAGCTGGGGCACCCGCCGCAATGAAATCTGGGTCTCGCGTGGGTGTGATGGCGAATTCGAAGTGGGCGCCGAGGATGGCTCCGGCTTCGTCGACATGCCGCGTACCCTCACCTGCGAATCCAAGAGCCGCTCGCGCCGCATGTGCGGGGTGTCGGTGGAGCGCAGTGTGCGCCTGCGCAAGCAGATCTCCGGCTCGCCGTGCGTGGAAGGCCAGACCTGGGGCTGGAGCCGCGATGGCGTGTGGGTCAACGACGGCTGCCGGGCCGAGTTCATCGTCGACTGACGGGCCCGTCCACTGACTGCCCGGCGCACGCGCCTTACAATGGCGGCATGAACGACAGCGCCCATATCGATTACGCCCGCTACGACCACATCCGTCCGCTGCTGTGGACCGGTGATGCCCTGGAATTGCTCGACCAGCGCAAGCTGCCCTTCGTGGTGGAGCACGTGCGTTGCGACAGCAGCGATGCGGTGGCCGAGGCCATCCATTCGCTGGCCGTGCGCGGCGCGCCTGCGATCGGCATTGCGGCCGGCTGGGGCGTGGTGCTGGCGGCGCGCGAGATCGCCGCCGACAGCGGCAGCGAGGCACTGCAGAAGCTGGAACCGGCGCTGTTGCGGCTCAATGCCGCGCGCCCGACCGCGGTCAACCTGGCCTGGGCGCTGATGCGCATGCGGCGCGTGCTCGCCGCCGCAGGGCCGGACTGGCGCGATGTGCTGGCCCGCGAGGCGCAGGCCATCGCCGACGAGGACCTGGCCGCCAACCGCCATATGGGCGCGCTCGGCGCCGGCCTGATCGCTCCTGGCAGCGGTGTGCTGACCCACTGCAACACCGGCTCGCTGGCCACCGCCGGCTTCGGCACCGCGCTGGGCGTGATCCGTGCCGGCATGGCGCAGCAGCGCATCAGCAAGGTCTTTGCCGGCGAGACCCGGCCCTGGCTGCAGGGCGCGCGGCTGACGGTGTGGGAGCTGCAGCAGGATGGCATCGATGCCACCCTGATCGCCGATTCGGCCGCCTCGCACCTGATGAAATCGGGCCTGGTGCAGTGGGTGATCGTCGGCGCCGACCGCATCTGCGCAAATGGCGACACTGCCAACAAGATCGGCACCTACCAGCTAGCGATCGCCGCCCGCCACCACGGCGTCAAGTTCATGGTGGTGGCGCCGTCGTCCACGGTGGACATGGCCACCGCCGATGGCGACCAGATCGAGATCGAACAGCGCGATCCGGGCGAATTGTTCGGCGTGGGCGGCGTACGCACCGTGGCCGACGGCATCCATGCCTGGAATCCGGTGTTCGACGTCACCCCGGGCCATCTGATCGATGCCATCGTCACCGAACGTGGCGTCATCGCGCAGCCGGACCTGGCGCGCATGCAGGCTGCCTTCGGCAACTGAGCCTGTACACGGGCGCGGGGCCGGCAAGTGCACCGCAAAGTCCTGCAAGTGCTTGTTTCTGGCTGGTAAACCGGCGGCATTGGGTTGCCCCTTCATGCTACAATCCGGCGCTTGAATCGATCGGCGGGAGCGTGGGGTCGGCAGCCTGTCTCTGAGGCGCCCCCGACGCGGCTTTCCGGCTCGCCCGCCACCTCACTTACGGAACCCGAATGGCAGAAACCGCCAAGGAAATCATCCAGGTCAACCTGGAAGACGAGATGCGCAAGAGCTACCTCGATTACGCGATGAGCGTGATCGTGGGGCGCGCACTCCCCGATGCGCGCGACGGCCTCAAACCCGTGCATCGCCGTGTGCTGTTCGCGATGAACGAGTTGGGCGCGCACAGCAACAAGGCCTACTTCAAGTCGGCGCGTATCGTCGGCGACGTCATCGGTAAGTACCACCCGCACGGCGACCAGTCGGTGTACGACACGCTGGTGCGCATGGCGCAGCCGTTCTCGCTGCGCTACCTGATGGTGGACGGCCAGGGTAACTTCGGTTCGGTCGACGGCGACTCCGCCGCGGCGATGCGTTACACCGAGTCGCGCATGTCGCGGCTGGCGCATGAGCTGATGGCCGACATCGAAAAGGAAACCGTCGATTTCCAGCCCAACTACGATGAAAAGGAACTCGAGCCGACGGTCATGCCGACACGGTTCCCGAGCCTGCTCGTCAACGGGTCGGCTGGTATCGCGGTGGGTATGGCCACCAATATCCCGCCGCACAATCTGACCGAAGCGATCAACGCGTGCATCGCGCTGATCGACACGCCGGAGCTGGATATCGAAGGGCTGATGGAGTACATCCCGGGCCCGGATTTCCCCACTGCCGGCATCATCAACGGCACCGCCGGCATTGCCGCCGGCTACCGCACCGGCCGTGGCCGGGTGCGCATCCGTGCCAAGGCCGACGTGGAAGTGGCCGACAACGGCCGCGAAGCGATCGTGGTCACCGAGATTCCGTACCAGGTCAACAAGGCACGGCTGATCGAAAAGATCGCCGAGCTGGTGAAGGAAAAGAAGCTCGAAGGCATCAGCGAGCTGCGCGATGAGTCCGACAAGGACGGCATGCGCATCTACATCGAAATCAAGCGCGGCGAGTCGGCCGAGGTTGTGCTCAACAACCTGTACCAACAGACCCAGATGGAGTCGGTGTTCGGCATCAACATGGTGGCGCTGGTCGATGGCCGCCCGCAGTTGATGAACCTCAAGCAGATGCTGGAGGCGTTCATCCGCCACCGGCGCGAGGTGGTCACCCGCCGCACCATTTTTGAACTGCGCAAGGCACGCGCACGTGCGCATGTGCTGGAAGGTCTGACCGTTGCGTTGGCCAACATCGACGAGATGATTGAGCTGATCAAGACCTCGGCCAATCCGCAAGAAGCGCGCGAGCGCATGCTGGCCAAGACCTGGGAACCGGGCCTGGTGGGCGCGCTGCTCGGCGCTGCCGGTGCCGAGGCGTCCAAGCCGGAAGATCTGGCGCCGGGCGTGGGCCTGTCCAACGGCTTCTATCAACTCAGCGAAGTGCAGGCCTCGCAGATTCTGGAAATGCGTCTGCATCGCCTGACCGGGTTGGAGCAGGAAAAGCTCACCGACGAATACAAGCAGTTGCTCGAAGTCATCCAGGGTCTGATCCGCATCCTGGAGAACCCCGACGTGCTGTTGCAGGTGATCCGTGACGAGCTGATCAACATCCGCGAAGAGTATGGCGATGCGCGCCGCACCGAAATCCGTCACAGCGAAGAAGACCTGGACATCCTGGATCTGATCGCGCCGGAAGACGTGGTGGTGACGCTGTCGCACGCGGGCTATGCCAAGCGCCAGCCGGTGAGCGCGTATCGCGCGCAGCGCCGCGGTGGCCGTGGCCGTTCGGCGGCGTCGACCAAGGAAGAAGATTTCATCGATCAGCTGTGGCTGGTCAACACGCACGACACGCTGTTGACCTTCACCAGCAGCGGCAAGGTGTTCTGGCTGCCGGTGCATCAGTTGCCGGAGGCCGGCTCCAATGCACGCGGTCGCCCGATCATCAACTGGATTCCGCTGGAATCGGGCGAGCGCGTGCAGGCGGTGCTGCCGGTGCGCGAATACGCCGACAACCGCTACGTGTTCTTCGCCACCCGCAACGGCACGGTCAAAAAGACCCCGCTGAGCGAATTTGCGTTCCGTCTGGCGCGCGGCAAGATCGCCATCAATCTCGATGAAGGCGATGCGCTGGTGGGTGTGGCGCTGACCGATGGCGACCGCGACGTGCTGCTGTTTGCCTCCAACGGCAAGACCGTGCGCTTTGGCGAGTCGACCGTGCGTTCGATGGGCCGTACCGCCACCGGCGTGCGCGGTATCCGTCTGACCAAGGGCGAGGAGGTGGTCAGCCTGATCGTTTCCGAGCGTGCCGGCGGAGTGGAAGACGAGGTCGAGGACGAGAGTGCCGAGGAGGTCGTGGAGGCCACCGACGGCGCCGAGCCGGCAGTGATCGATGTCGCCGACAACGGTGATGTGGCCTACATCCTGACTGCCACCGAGAACGGGTATGGCAAGCGCACGCCGTTGGCCGAATACCCGCGCAAGGGACGCGGCACGCAAGGCGTGATCGGTATTCAGACCACCGAGCGCAACGGCAAGTTGGTGCGTGCGGTGCTGCTGGGTTCCACCGATGAAGTGTTGCTGATTTCCGATGGTGGCACCTTGGTGCGCACCCGTGGTTCGGAGATTTCGCGCGTGGGCCGCAACACCCAGGGCGTGACGTTGATCCGGCTGTCCAAGGGCGAAAAACTGCAGGCCGTCGAACGCCTGGATGCCTCGCTGGAAGAGCCCGAGGATGTGGTGGACGAGGCGGTTGCAATCACCAGCGATGCGCCGCCTGCCGAGGGCTGATCGCGCGGTGCGATGTGCACAGTCATGAAAAACGCCGGCGCATTGCCGGCGTTTTTTTTGCGGTATTTGGCTGTAACGCATTGTTGACAGAACATGTCAGCAAAGAACGCAGGTCTTTCACAAAAACGGGTCGAAGGTAGTTCGCGGTGCGGCAACGTTGCGTTGGCCGCAGATGCAAAGAGGAACTACTGATGTCGACATTGCTTCGTCCCTCCCGTCGCGGCCATTGGGCCCTGGCGATTTTGGGAGGCGTGATTGTGCTGCTGGGGCTGGTGCTGCTGGCAGGTGGTGCATGGCTCGCCGCGCTGGGCGGATCCTGGTATTACGCACCGGCAGGCCTGGC
The DNA here is from genome assembly GCF_030208815.1 of Xanthomonas sp. fls2-241-TYG-148. Taxonomy (NCBI): domain Bacteria; kingdom Pseudomonadati; phylum Pseudomonadota; class Gammaproteobacteria; order Lysobacterales; family Lysobacteraceae; genus Xanthomonas; species Xanthomonas sp. fls2-241-TYG-148. Next base: position 323,962 of record NZ_JARVTE010000001.1, on the reverse strand, counting down.
GATGCTGATCGCTGGCGTGTTGCTGTTCCGCGGCCGCAATGCCGGCGCGTGGTGGTTTGCCGCCGTCGTGGTCGCCACGCTGCTGTGGACGTGGTGGGAATCGGGCAGTGATTACTGGCGCTGGGTGCCGCGGCTTGGATTGATCGTGGGCCTGGCGTTTGTGCTGGCGCTGCTGTTGCCCAAGCTCGAGCGCCCGGTGTCGCGCGCCGTCTCGCGCAGCGTGGCTGGCGGACTGGCAGTGGTGTTTGTGGTGGCCTTTGCGTTGGCCTTCGTGCCGTTCGGAATCACCGAGGCCGAGGGTGCATTGACGCAGGTGGCAGGCATCGCCGCAGGTGTGGTCAATCGCCCCGCCGATGGCGCACAGCCCGCTAATGCGCCTGCCGATGACGACTGGGCCGCATATGGACGCAGCCAGGCTGGGCAGCGCTATTCGCCGTTGACGCAGATCAATCGCGACAATGTCAGCCAGCTGCAGCAGGCGTGGGTGTTCCATACCGGCGATGTGCCGACCAAGCGCTGGGGCGCCGAAACCACACCGTTGAAGGTCGGCGACAGCCTGTATCTGTGTAGCGCGCGCAATCAGGTGATCGCGCTGGACGCCTCCACCGGCAAGCAGCGCTGGCGCTACGACCCCAAGGTCAAGGACGAGGCCATTCCATACACCGCGGCCTGCCGCGGGGTGTCGTATTACGAAGTGCCGACAGCAGCGCCGGCCGCGAATGACGCAGTTGCGTCGCAGGCGGCGACGGCGCCTGCGTTGTGCCGTACGCGCGTGATCGAAGGCACGCTGGATGGGCGTCTGATTGCATTGGATGCGCGCACCGGGACGCCATGCGCGGACTTCGGCACGAACGGCCAGGTCGACATCACCGTCGGCATGGGCGAGACGCCACCGGGCTACATCTCGATCAACTCGCCGCCGGCCATCGTGCGCGGCGTGGTGGTCACCGGGCATCAGGTCCTTGACGGGCAAAAGCGTTACGAGCCCTCGGGCGTGATCCAGGGCTTTGACGCGGTCACCGGCCAGTTGCGCTGGGCCTGGGACATGACCCATCCCGAATGGAATGGTGCACCGCCGCCGGGCCAGACCTGGACGCGCGGCACGCCCAACATGTGGACCACCGCAGCGGCCGACGAGCAGCTGGGTTACGTGTATCTGCCGATGGGCAATTCCACCGCTGACTACTGGAGCAGCTCGCGCACGCCGCCGGAAAACCGCTATGCCACCTCGCTGGTAGCGCTGGACGTGACCACCGGCAAGCCGGTGTGGAATTTCCAGACCACGCATATCGACGCATGGGATTACGACCTCGGCTCGCAGCCGAGCCTGATCGATTTCCCCAAGGATGGCGTCAACGTGCCGGCCGTGTTGCTGCCGAGCAAGCAGGGCGAGTTGTACGTGCTGGACCGCCGCACCGGCGAGCCGCTGGTTGGCGTGGAAGAGCGCGCCGTGCCCGGCGGTGGTGTGGAGCCGCAGATGCGCTCCAAGACCCAGCCGTTCTCGCTGTACCACACGCTGCGCAAGCCGGATCTGACCGAGCGCGACATGTGGGGCATGACCCCGATCGATCAGCTGGTGTGCCGTATCCAGTTCCGCAAGGCGAGCTACAAGGGCATCTACACGCCGCCCGAAGCGGACCGGCATTCCATCGAATACCCCGGCTATAACGGCGGCTCGGACTGGGGCAGCGTGGCGGTGGATCCGCACCGTGGCGTGATCGTGGCCAACTACAACGACATGCCCAACTACAACATCCTCGTGCCGCGCGCCAAGGCGGACAAACTGGGCTGGGCTCCGCGCGATCAGGTGCGTGGCGATGCCGGTGGTGCCGAAGGTGCCGGCGACCCGCAGGCCGGCACGCCCTACGCGGTGAACGTCAACGCCGGCTGGCGTTTGCCGTTCACCAAGCTGCTGTGCAAACAGCCACCCTATGGCGGCATTCGTGCCATCGATCTGAAGAGCGGCAAGACGCTGTGGGACCGTCCCTTCGGCAGTGCGCGCGGCAACGGGCCGTTCGGGATTCGCTCGGGCCTGCCGATCGAAATCGGCACGCCGAACAACGGTGGCTCGGTGGTCACTGCGGGTGGTCTGATCTTCATTGCCGCCGCAACCGATGACCTGATCCGTGCGATCGACCTGGCCACCGGCAAGGAGCTGTGGCACGCCAAGCTGCCGGCCGGTGGCCAGGCCAATCCGATGGTCTACGCCTACGGTGGCCGCGAGTATCTGGTGATCATGGCGGCCGGCCACCACTTCATGGAAACCCCGGCAGGCGACGCTCTGGTGGCCTACGCGTTGCCGCAGCGGTAAGCGGCAACGCGGTTCGATGGATCTGTGAATCAGAAACGCGCCGCTTGCGGCGCGTTTCTTTAGCACGCAGTCCTCGCAACCCGTCCAGACGCGCAGCTCAGGCAATCAGCCCGAGCGCTCGATTCAAGGCGCGATACGAATGACCTGCGCGACTGCTTTGTAAGAAAGCAAACGTCCCGCATTCCGCGCGCACGCGCCTCAGGCACTCAACCCAGGCACTCAGTTCACAGCACTTGCAAGACTGTCTTGCTCTTCCTTCACGGCATCCTGGACGTCCTGCGCCAGCGTGGCCTTGACGATGATCGAGCGGATGGCGTCGGTGGCCTCTGACAGCGGTATGTCGCTGCTCAGGCGTTGGAAGGTATCGCGGCTGTTGTAGCCGGAACCATCCTTGAGGTAGTGCTCGTACATCGACAGCAGATCCTGGCACGCCGTGATCAGCGCAGCCACGTTGCCACGCAGCAGCGCATGGCCGATCTGGTCGAAGCTGTGCAGGCAATCGGCCAGCCAATGCAGGTCGTAGCGTGCAGTGCTGGGTTCGGGCGCGTTGTGGCCGCGGCTGTAGGCACTGTAACGGCGCAGGCTGCGTGCCACGCGCGCGACATGCGCAAACAGCGTGCCGATTTCCGCAGCGATATCCAGGCGCTGCACCATCACCATCGGAATCACCTGGTCGGGCGTGTCTGAAGACTGCTGCGCCGAGGCATTCTGTTCCTGCTGATCGAGCGATTGCTTGAGCACCGTGTAGCTGCGTTGCAGTGACTCCAGCTCCAGTGTGGTCGCCGCCGCGCGTGCTTTCAGCTGCGACAGCGCCGCCTGATAGCGCGCAAGACTGTCCTGGGTGCTGGCGTGCTGCCCGTACTCGGTAGTGAGCTGGCGCCCACGCACGAACGCCAACCCCGTGGCGATGAGCGCCCAGAGTGCGAAGGCAGGCACCAGGTAGATCAGGATGCCCATGGAGGCTCCTCGGAACGATGCATACCTTGTCGGCCTGATCCCGGCAGTCTTGAGGGCAATTGTCGAGAATGTGACGGGTACGGTGGTTTTGCCGTCAAAGCAGGCCGCCAGCGTGCAGGTATCGTGCACCCCTGACGAAGGACACGTTGCGAGCGGTATCCCTGCATGCTCGAATCAACTCACTCGCCAGCCCAGAGTTCCGCATGCGCAGATGGAGTGATTGCTGGCCGACCGCACTGCGGAACATGCGCGCAGTCGCACTGATCTGGATGTTGCTGTGCGCCACTACGCATGCCGCGCCACCCACACCGCCATCGACGTCATCGACGTACGTCCAGGTGGGCTACAGCGAAGCGACGGATCTGTTCAACCTGCTGGATAACCTGTCGGACTGGTTGCCGGGTTTTACGGTGCCCGTCTACCGCAGCTACATGGAAGCCCATGGCGGGTTGGATCAGGCGGACCGCGCCGCGCTTGCCGCCTATGCGGATTTCCGCCGCCGCACCTCGGGGCTGGCAAAAGACGACGATCTGGAGGTGGTCGACCGAGTCTTTGCGCCAGACCTCACCCGTGAGGCGGATCCGTTCTCCCGGCATTTCCTGGGGAGCGCAGGCTTTGAGGCGTCAGCCAATGCCGCCATTGCAGAGCAGTCGGCAGATGACCAGAGACTGTTGCGCGCGTATTTTGCGCGGTTCGTTCCACGTGCTAGCCGTTTGATCGCAGTTGCACCCCATTTCGAGCAACAGATACGCGTGCTGAGCGAGGAGCTGTCCAACCCCGCCGTTTCCCGCCTGGCATCGCAGATGCGTGATTTCTTTGCGGTGCCGGAACCTCCGGTATTCGAGGCACGATTCGTGTGGTGGCCGGACATGGAGACCACCCAGGCCAAAGTGCGTGGACGCACGATGCTGCTCTATTCGCAGCACGATGCGCCCACCGGCACGGCATCGATGGACTGGACGCCGATCCTGTTGCACGAGTTGAGCCATTACTTGTCTGCGGGGCAGCCATCCGCGCGTAAACGCATGCTTGCTGCGAACTTCTTGCGGCTGTGTCCGAGTGCGTCCACCTTGCGTAACCCGCTCAACGCGTTGGAAGAGCCATTGGCGATTTACTGGGGACAATATCGATTCGAACACGCGGTACGTGGACGTACGTTGCCGATGGCGTCGCAGTGGTATATCCAGGCGGATGCCGATCGCGCGGCGAAGGCGATCGCAGCTGCTTACCCGGCAAGCGGGGCGGTGCCGCTGCTCGATGACAGCGCATTGCTGGCTGCTGCTGCATCGGCCTGCAAGTAAACAGAGCTGGAAACCAAAGCCGATCAGAGCGGCCAACAAAACGCGTGTAGAGCGGTTGATTTGTGGCTTGGCTGTGGGGTCCTTGCCCGCCCACCATCGCGGGACACGCTGCAAGTACGTCCTTGTAAGCTCTTACGCGGCATCCATGCCGCGTAAGGTCCCGCGACGGTGGGTGGGCAAGGACCCGTCGGGATGGTCGGTGTGCATAGCTATTCTCAAAGCAACCAGCAAACTGTCTGGTGCGGTGTCCTCGCCGATTGCGGGACCGTTGGCGGCATGGATGCCGCCACCGAGCCTCCACGGATGGATTCACGGCGTGTCCCGCGAGCGGTGAGGACATCGCGCCCTCGACTGACCCAGCTTTTGACGGCGTTTAACCGCCGCCGCGACCGAAATCTCGGTTGTCCCTGGAGTGGTTGAACAGTGCGGCGGATAGATCAGTTGTAGAGCTGATGTCTGCAGCTTGGCTGGTGGGCCCTTGCCCGCCCACCCTCGCGGGACACGCCGCAAGTACATCCATGTAGCAACTGTGGTGTTGGAGTGGCTCTGGCCACTCCGAGGACCGGGCAAGCGCAGACGTGCCACCTTTCGGCAGCCATCGGTTTTTTCCAGCCCATCGCCACTCACGTCGTCGCGGCTTGGGCGTCTCTGGCGCGGGCGTTGAGGATGACCAGCATCTTGCGCATGGCTGCGACCACCGCGACTTTTCCAGGTTTGCCGCGTGCACGCAGAGCGCGATAAAACTCCCTGATCCGTGGCTCGTGCTGGATGGCAGACAGGCACGCCATGTACAGCACGTTGCGGACCTCGACCCGCCCGCCGCAGATTCGGCGGATGCCGCGCAAGGTGCCGCTGTCGCGGGCGATCGGGGCAACACCGACCAGCTTGGCAATGGCCTTGCCACTGAGGGTTCCCAACTCCGGCAAGTAGCTGGCCATCACCGCCTGCAGCGTCGCTCCCACGCCCTTGAACGCGCGCATCGCCTCCAGTTGCGGTTGTTGGCCGACCTGCTCGGCAATCTGCGCGTCCAAGCGTGCACAGGTCTTCTTCAGCTGCGCAATGTTGGCCTGCAGCGTGCGGCGCAGGGCCGCGTTGGTCACCTGCTCTAACTGGTTTTGGGCGCTGATCGCCAGCCCCATCAGCTGCTGTCGTGCGCGCACGAACTCGCGCAGTCGCCGCCGCCACGGCTCCATCGGCTGGTAAGCACGCAGCTCCAGCTTGGCTGCCATGCATGCGAGATTAGTCGCGTCCAGGCGATCTGTTTTTGCCGATAATCCGATGGCGGCAGCGAAGGCATGGCAGCGGTGCGCATTGGCACGCACGATGCGGTGACCGGCCTCGAATAGCGTATCCAGCAACCGCTGCTCATAACCACCAGAGGCCTCCAGCACGATCTGGCCAGCCTGCTGCGCTGCCAGCCAGGACACGAGCTTGCGGTGGCCTGCGGGGGTGTTGTGAAACCGCGCAAAAGGGCCGTGATGGACAGCGACATCCAACATGGCCTTGCACACATCAATCCCGATGCCGTTCATGGGCGAACTCCGCTAGGCTTGAAGGGTCGAGAACTCCCCCGCCTGCCCAGCCTTACGTCTACGAGCGGCAACTCTGGCAACTGTTCGGGCGACACAGGGGAGAAACCGGCGTGGGCACCCAGCTACACGGCGATCGCTTAGATCCAGGCTCTGACGGTGGCCCACGCCGGCTCTCGACACCCACACTGACAGAATCCGAACAGATAAGGCTCTTACGCGGCATCCATGCCGCGTAAGGTCCCGCGACGGTGAGCGGGCAAGGACCAATCAAGATGGTCGGTGTGCATGTGAGAGCAGTGCACGCAGCCTGCCGACAGCGTGCGGTATACCGCGCTGTCGACGAGCGAACTCAGCCAAGAATTCCCGGCAAATCCAGCCCTTTTTCCTTTGCGCAAGCGGTGGCGATGGCATAGCCGGCATCGGCATGCCGCATGACGCCGGTGGCCGGGTCGTTCCAGAGCACGCGTTCGATGCGCTTGTCTGCTGCTTCGCTGCCGTCGCAGACGATGACCATGCCGGCGTGCTGCGAAAAGCCCATGCCGACGCCGCCGCCGTGATGCAGCGAGACCCAGGTGGCACCGCTGGCGGTGTTAAGCAGGGCGTTGAGCAGGGGCCAGTCGGAGACCGCATCGGAGCCATCGGCCATCGCTTCGGTCTCGCGATTGGGCGAGGCCACGCTGCCGGAGTCCAGATGATCGCGGCCGATCACCACCGGTGCCTTCAGCTCGCCGCTGCGCACCATCGCATTGAAGGCCAGGCCCAGCCGATGGCGGTCGCCCAGGCCGACCCAGCAGATCCGCGCGGGCAGGCCCTGGAAGGCGATCTTTTCAGCGGCCATGTCCAGCCAGCGGTGCAGGTGCGCATCGTCGGGGATGAGTTCCTTGACCTTTGCATCGGTCTTGGCGATGTCTTCCGGGTCGCCGGACAACGCCACCCAGCGGAACGGGCCGATGCCGCGACAAAACAACGGCCGGATGTAGGCAGGGACGAAGCCGGGGAAATCGAAGGCGTTGTCGATGCCTTCTTCCAGCGCCATCTGCCGCAGGTTGTTGCCGTAGTCCACGGTGGGCACGCCGAGTGCGTGGAAGGTGAGCATGGCGCGGATGTGGTTGGCCATCGAGTCGCGCGCGGCGGCTTCCACGTCCTTCGGCGCGCTCACGCGCTTTGCGTCCCATTCTTCGACGCTCCAGCCCTGCGGCAGGTAGCCGTTGACCGGGTCGTGCGCAGAGGTCTGGTCGGTCAGCAGGTCCGGCTTGATGCCGCGCAGCAGCAGCTCGTCCAGCACGTCGGCGACATTGCCGAGCAGGCCGACCGACAGCGGCTTCTTCGCGGTGCACGATTCCTCGATCAGACGCAGCGCCTCGTCCAGCGAGTCGGTCCAGGTGTCCAGGTAGCCGGTGCGCAGGCGCATGTCGATGCTGGAACGGCGGCATTCCACAGCCAGGCACGAGGCGCCCGCCATCACCGCCCCCAGCGGCTGCGCGCCACCCATGCCACCGAGCCCGCCGGTAAACAGCCACTTGCCGGCCAGGCTGCCGCCGTAATGCTGGCGGCCCATCTCCACGAAGGTTTCGTAGGTGCCTTGCACGATGCCTTGCGCGCCGATGTAGATCCAGCTGCCCGCAGTCATCTGGCCGTACATGGCCAGGCCCTTTTTATCCAGTTCGTTGAAGTGGTCCCAGGTGGCCCAGCGCGGCACCAGGTTGGAGTTGGCGATCAGCACGCGCGGCGCATCGGCGTGCGTGCGAAACACGCCGACCGGCTTGCCCGACTGCACCAACAGGGTCTGGTCATCGTCCAGGCGGGTCAGCGCGGCGACGATCGCATCGAAGGATTCCCAATCGCGCGCGGCACGGCCGATGCCGCCGTAGACCACCAGTTCCTGCGGGCGCTCGGCCACGTCCGGGTCCAGATTGTTCATCAGCATGCGCAGCGGCGCTTCGGTGAGCCAGCTCTTGGCGGTGAGCGTGCTGCCGGTGGCGGCGCGGATGACGCGGGTGGAGTCGTGACGGGTCATGCCAAGGTCCTTCAATCAACGGTGAGCGGCGGGCGTGGCGCCCGCGGCGAAGTCCAGGCAGGCGCGCAACACATGCCGCAAGACGGCGCGCAGTGCGGCTGCGTGTAGCGGTTGCCACGGCGTTGGCCAGGTGTCCGGTGTGATCTGTTCCGGTTCCTGCATGTAGCCGCGGCAGGCCAGTTCCATCTGCAGCGCGTGCACGCCTTGATCCGGCTGCGCGTAGTGGCGGGTGATCCAGCCACCCTTGAAACGGCCGTTGCGCACGGTGCTGGAGCCGCTGCTGCGGCACAGCTGTTCCACCGCATCGGCCAGTGCTGGATCGCAGCTGGCATCGTCGTTGCTGCCGATGTTGAACTGCGGCAATTCGCCTGCGAACAGGTGCGGGATGTGCGAGCGGATCGAATGCGCGTCATAGACCACGATGCGCGGATGCAGCGCGCGCAGACGTGCAATTTCATCGGCCAGCGCAGCGTGATACGGATCGAACCATTGCGTGCGCCGCAACGCGATCTGTGCCGGATCCGGCGCCTGCCCATCGCGGTACAGCGGCTGATTGTCGAAGGTGGTCAACGGGCACAGGCCCGTGGTGTGCTGGCCGGGATACAGCGAGGCACCACTCGGGTCGCGATTGACGTCGATGACCGAACGCGAAATCGCCGTGCGCACGGTGGTGGCGCCCAGGCTCTGCGCAAAGTCGTAGAGCTGATCCACCCACCAATCGGTATCGCGGCAGGCCAGCCATGGCGAGACGAAGTGGTTGGCCACGCTCTCCGGCAGGTCGGTGCCGGTGTGCGGGAAGCTGATCAGCAGCGGTGCGTTGCCGCGCTGCACGTGCAGCCAGTCGGGCAGGGCGCTCATGCGCGGGCTCCGCGATGCGAGGCGATGGGCCGGCTCATGCGCTCAGCTCCACGCCAGGCAGTGCGATGCCCACCGCAGTGGCGAGGGCGCCCGAGCGCACCAGCGCGCTGGCGGCCAGCATGTCCGGATGGAAGTAACGGTCGTCCTGCAGCGTGGGCACCTGTGCACGCAGCAGTGCGCGCGCGGCTTCCAGTGCGGCGCTGGAGCGCAGCGGCGCGTGGAAATCGCAGCCCTGCACGGCGGCCAGCAGTTCGATGCCGATGACGTGCGCGGCGTTGTCGGCCATCGCCAGCAGGCGGCGTGCGCCATGCGCGGCCATCGACACGTGGTCTTCCTGGTTGGCCGAGGTCGGGATCGAATCGACGCTTGCCGGATAGGCGCGTTGTTTGTTTTCTGAGACCAGCGCGGCGGCGGTCACCTGCGGAATCATGAAGCCCGAATTCAAGCCGGGGCGCGGGGTGAGAAACGCCGGCAGGCCCGAGAGCGCCGGGTCGACCAGCATCGCGGTGCGGCGCTCGCTGATCGAGCCGATTTCGCACACCGCCAGTGCCAGCATGTCGGCCGCAAATGCCACCGGCTCGGCGTGGAAGTTGCCGCCCGACAACGCCTCGCCGGTATCGCTGAAGACCAGCGGGTTGTCGGACACGCCATTGCCTTCGATTTCCAATGTGCGCGCGGCCTGGCGCATCACATCCAGTGCTGCGCCCATCACCTGTGGCTGGCAGCGCAGGCAGTACGGATCCTGCACGCGCACATCGCCCAGCCGATGCGATTCGCGGATGGCCGATTCCGCCATCAGCGCACGCAAGGCGGCCGCGGTTGCGATCTGCCCGGGTTGCCCGCGCAAGGCATGGATGCGCGCATCGAAGGGCGTGTCCGAGCCCTTGGCCGCTTCCACCGACAGCGCGCCGGTGACCAGCGCGGCCTGCAGCACGGTTTCGATCTCGAACAAGCCGGCCAGCGCGCAGGCAGTGGAGAACTGGGTGCCGTTGAGCAGCGCCAGGCCCTCTTTGGCGCCAAGCACGCGTGGCTGCAGCTGCGCCTGGGCCAGCGCGTTCGCCGCCGGCAGGCGCTGATCGCCGACAAAGGCCTCGCCCACGCCGATCATCACCGCGGCCAGGTGCGACAGCGGCGCCAGGTCGCCCGACGCACCCACCGAGCCCTGGCACGGCACCACCGGGGTGATGCCCTGACGCAGCATTGCCTCCAGCAGCGCCAGGGTATCGGGCTGAATTCCCGAGGCGCCCTGCGCCAGGCTGGTGAGCTTGAGCGCCATCATCAGCCGCACCACCGGAACCGGCGTGGGATCGCCGACGCCGGCCGCGTGCGAGAGCACGATATTGCGTTGCAGGGTCTGCAGATCGTCGCGTTCGATCCGCACGCTGGCCAGCTTGCCGAAGCCGGTGTTGACCCCGTACACCGGCTCGCCCCGCGCCACGATGGCCTCCACCGTCTGCGCGCTACGCAACACCGCCTGCGCGCAGGCAGGGTCCAGGGTGACTTCGGCACCGCGATACAGCGCACGCCACTGCGCCAGGGTGACCTGGCCGGGCTGCAACACAACAGACGCACTCATGACGACTCCGGGTCAGCAAGGATGCCCGCGCCAAACGCGGGTGTGGAGAGGGTTGAAGCCCATGCGGTAGACCAGATCGGCCGGCGCGTCGATGTCCCAGATCGCCAGATCGCACTGCATGCCGGCACGCAGCCGGCCCAGCCGGTCGCCCCGTCCGAGCGCACGTGCCGCTTCACGGGTGAAGCCGGCGATGCATTCGTCCACCGTCATGCGGAACAAGGTGGCGGCCATGTTCATCGCCAGCAGCGGGCTGGTCAGCGGCGAGGTACCGGGGTTGCAGTCGGTGGCCAGGGCCAGCGGCACGCCGGCGGCGCGCAACGCGGCGATCGGCGGCAGCTGGGTGTCGCGGGTGAAGTAGAACGCGCCCGGCAACAGCACTGCGACGGTGCCGGCGTGCGCCATCGCATCAATGCCGGCCTGGTCCAGGTATTCGATGTGGTCGGCCGACAAGGCGCCGTAGCCTGCGGCCAACGCGGCGCCGTGTTGGTTGCTCAATTGCTCGGCGTGGATCTTGATCTGCAGCCCGTGCGCCTGCGCGGCGACGAACACCTGTTCGGCCTGAGCCGGCGAAAACGCCAGATGCTCGCAGAACACATCCACCGCTTCGGCCAGGCCCTGCGCCGCCACCGCCGGGATCATCTCCTGGCACACCGCATCGATATAGGTTTGCGCCTGCGCGCCGGGCGGCACCGCATGCGCGCCCAGGAAGGTAGGCACCACCTTCACCTGTCGCAGCGTGGCGAGCTGGCGCGCGACGCGCAGCTGCTTGATTTCGTCTTCCAGCGTGAGGCCGTAGCCGGATTTGATCTCCAGCGTGGTCACGCCTTCGGCCAGTAGCGCGTCCAGGCGCGGCAGGCTGGCGGCGAGCAAGGCGGCATCATCGGCGGCGCGCGTCGCGCGCACGGTCGCCACAATGCCGCCGCCGGCCGCGGCGATCTGCGCATAGCTGGCGCCGCGCAGGCGTTGTTCGAATTCATTGGCGCGGTTGCCCGCGTACACCAGGTGGGTGTGGCAATCGATCAGGCCGGGGCTGATCCAGCGCCGCTCGCAATCGCAGGTGTGGGTGGCCTGCAGCGGCGGCGTATCGGCCGCCGGCCCGGCGTACACGATGGTGCCGTCCTGGCAGGCGACCACGCCATCGTCCACGCTGCCCAGGCCGCCGTCGCCAGCGTCCAGCGTCATCAACCGCGCGTTGTGCCAAAGGACGTCGCAATGCATGGCGCAGGCCTGTGTGGTCTGATATGTATATACAATAGAGTCGGCAACCGAGGGTGTCCAGTGGCAGACCAAACAGTGCAAGCGTTGTGGGCGGCCCGGGCGTTGTTGCCCGATGGCTGGGCCAGCGATGTGCGGATCACCGTGGCGCACGGGCGCATCGCCGCTGTGCAGACGGAGGCCGCGCCGGCCACCACCGATACCCGTGCCGAGGTACTGCTGCCCGGGCTGGGCAACCTGCATAGCCATGCCTTCCAGCGCGGCATGGCCGGGCTGACCGAAGTGGGCGGGCGCAGCGGCGACAGTTTCTGGAGCTGGCGCGAGCTGATGTATCGCTTCGTCGACCGGCTGGATCCGGACAGCCTGCAGGCCATTGCCGAGCAGGCGTATGTGGAAATGCTGGAAGCCGGCTTCACCCGCGTCGGCGAATTCCACTATCTGCACCACAGCGTCAGCGGCGCGCCGTACGCGCAGCCCGCCGAAATGGCCGAGCGCATTGTTGCGGCGGCCGCGGGTACCGGCATCGGCCTGACCCTGTTGCCGGTGTTCTACGCGCACTCGGATTTCGGTGGGGCGCCACCGAACCCTGCGCAGCGGCGGCTGATCCACGATATCGACGGCTTTGCCCGCTTGTTGTCGGACTGCGCGCGCAGCCTGGCCGCACTGCCGGACGCGGTGCTCGGGCTGGCGCCGCACAGCCTGCGCGCGGTCACGCCGGCGCAGCTGGCCGCGCTGGTGCCGCTGGTGGATGGCCCCATCCACATCCATATCGCCGAACAACAGCGCGAGGTGGAGGCCTGCCTGGCCTGGTCGGGGCAGCGCCCGGTGCAGTGGCTGTACGCCAACGCGCCGGTGGATGCGCGCTGGTGCCTGGTGCACGCCACGCATGTGGAGGCGGGTGAGCTCGACGCAATCATCAGCAGTGGCGCAGTGGTCGGCCTGTGTCCGATCACCGAGGCCAATCTCGGCGACGGCCTGTTCCCGATGCAGGCATTCGCCAGCCGCGGCGGGCGCTTCGGTGTGGGCTCGGATTCGAATGTCTTGATCGATGCGGCCGAAGAACTGCGCCTGCTCGAATACGGCCAGCGCCTGCAGCTGCGCGCGCGCAATGTGCTGGCGCCCGCCGACACCTCCAGTGGCCGCTGGTTGTACAGCAGCGCACTGGCCGGCGCGGCGCAGGCGCTGGGGAGTGGGCAGCCCGGGATCTGCGTCGGTGCATCGGCCGACCTGCTGGAACTGGACCCCACCCATCCGGCGCTGCTGGCACGCACGGACGATGCGTTGCTCGACAGCTGGCTGTTCGCCGCACGCGCTGGCGCGGTGCGGCATGTCTGGCGTGCAGGGCAGTGGGTGGTGCGCGATGGCCGCCATGTGGCGCGCGAACGTGTCGCCGCACGCTTTGCCGCCGTCATGCAAACGCTGTTGTACGGGTGATCGGCGCGATCTGCGAAGCGGGCACAATGCAGGTCTCACCGGAGACCCTGTCGTGACCACCGCCACCCCCGCCGCACCCGGAACCTTGCATCAGCGGATCCGGCAGGACCTGGAGCAACGCATCCACAGTGGCGACTGGCCGCCCGGGCACCGCGTGCCGCCCGAGCATGAATTGATGGCGCAGTACGGCTGTTCGCGCATGACCGTCAACAAGGTGCTCGGTCTGTTGGCCGACGCCGGCATGATCGAGCGCCGCCGCCGCACTGGTTCGTTCGTCGCGCGGCCGCATCCGCATCTTGAGCAGGTGGCGCTGTCGATCCCGGACATCGAAGTGGAGATGACCACGCGCGGCCATGTCTACCAGTTTCAGCTGCTGTCGCGGCGCGTGCGCGCGGTGCGGCAACGCCTGCCGCAGGAGCGTGTGCTGGGCAGCCGCGGCAAATTGCTGGCACTGGAAAGTGTGCATCTGGCCGATGGCAGTCCGTTCGCCCTGGAGCAACGCGTCATCGACATCACCACTGTGCCCGAGGCGCTGGCGCAGCCATTCGACACCATCGCGCCCGGCAGCTGGCTATTGCGCAACGTGCCCTGGACCCGTGCCGAGCACCGCATCAGCGCGATCAGCGCCGATCCTGCCCAGGCCAGGTGCCTGCAGGTTGCCGATGGCGCGGCCTGTCTGGTCATCGACCGGCACACCTGGCGCGGCGAGCAGCCGGTCACCTATGTGCGGCAGCTGTTCCTGGGCGGGTCTTACGATCTGATTGCACGCTTCGCGCCGGGCATGCGCTGAGGCGATTCCGCACTGCGCACGTCGAGCTTGCGCGCGCATGCGGCCGGTGGCGGCAGGGTGCGTACTGGGTAAATCGACGGGTTGGACGAAGTGACGGGCAAGGAGAGCGGCGGGCAAGGCGAGCGGTGGGCAAGGTGGTCGCGGCTGGCTGGTTTCGCGCAGAACGCATCGCCCGCACGCATCAGGCCGCGCGACTCAGATCGTCGTGCACTGCCGCCAGCGCACCGGCTCGGCGACGCCGGCGCGCGGATTGAGTTGCACCCGCACCGTGCGCAGGTAGGGGTAACGCTCCAGTTCGCGGCAAATTAGCGGCCAGGCGGTCGCATCGTCCACGGTGCGGTCTACCGCCAGCGTCAACTGCGTCAGCCAGATTCCGCGCACCAGTCCCGGCGTCTGCGCCAATGCCTTGGAGACTTCGCGCTGGTAGCCCTGCAACGTGGCGAGGTCCGGCTCGTCGCCGGCGGCGACCGGCATTGCCGGTCGCGTCGCTGCCTGTACCGCCGATGCCGGAGCCGGCGCAACGGCCGGTGGAGCAGCCGATGCTGCACCTGGCGCGGGAGCCAGCGGTGCTGACGTGCGCGGTAGTGGTTGGGCGGGCGGCACCTCGGCCGGCTGCAAAGCCACTGCCATCACCAGCCCCAGCGTTGCCGCCGCTGCGCCGGCAATCACGGTGTGGCGGATCGCCCGGCGCCTGGCCGCACCGACCACGCCGGTTTCGATATCGCCGGGCAGGTAGGGCTTGAGCAGCGGCCACAGCCGCGCGCCATCCAGCACCTCGATGGACTGCTTGTCGGCCGCGGCCATGCCTTCACGCTCCATCCGGCCTTCGGTGACCATCACCCCGCCATTGGCGCCGGCCAGGCGGGCCATCGCGCCGAGTTCGTTCACCGCAGCCACGCCGATGCGATACCCGCGGCCATGTTTGCAGGCCACCAGACGGGTGCCGTGCTCGGTCTGCATCATGAAATCGGCGGTGGGCAGGCCGTCCTGCGGCAACTGGGTGGGCTGCCAGCCGCGCTGGTCCTGCAGCACCCGCAGCACCACGGCGGAAAAGTCGCGCCAATGCATCGCGGCCAGCGCGCGTACGCCTTGCGTCAGTTCGTTGGCGCGTCGGCGCACCAACCAGAGATAGCCACTCACCGCCAACCAGAGCAGGAGTGCAGCTACAAGCGCCAACATCCAATGGGACATGAGTATCTAGCGAAGCAATGGCGCGTCTAACGAAGCAGTGCGCTTAGAAGAATCCTTCGCGGCAGATTCGTCAATGGATCGCGGTCGGGGAATGCACGAGCCGTGACCCAGGCAGCGAAAGACCCGCCAGTCCGAAGCCGTGAGGGGAGGGGAGCAAACGGACTTCGTGTTGCAGGACTGGCGGGCCGCCCCGATTGTCTAAAAAACCATGCTGCTTTGCAACAATCCAGTTACGCAGGGTTTATTCGCCGTCAAAGGCCGCATTGTGGGTAGTGGAGGGACCACTGCCCGGCGTTGCGGTGCCAGACGCAGTGTCGCTACTGGCCGCCTGTGCGGCCTGGTTGGCGGTGCGGTTGGCCCGCTTGGTCGCCGCCGTGTTCGCGCGCACCTGTGCTTTGAGCGACTCCACCTCACGACGCAGGTTTTCCAGCTCGTCCTGCTCGGGGATGTGGAGGGTGCGCAATACGCCCTTGACGCGTTCGTCGAAGGCCTTGCCCAGCCGGTCCCAGCCACGCACCGCGGTATCGCGCGCCTGCTCGAACTGGGTTTCCACTTCCTCGCGTAATTCGTCTGCGCTGGCGGCGGCCTTGCGCTGGCCGCTGCGTTCGTACGCGGCGCCTTCGCGTACCAGCGAGTCGAACAGCTTGCTGCCTTCGCTCTGCACACGGCCCAGGGCGCCTAGCCCGGCCAGCCAGACGGTCTGCGCCGATTCGCCGAGCCGGCGCGACACCTGTTCGGCCTGCGCCTGGAACCCATGGGCCGCGTTGCCGCGGTTGCCGTTCTGATCGTATCCGGTCGTCATGCGATGCTCCTGTCGGTTGCGGACTGACGTTGCCTCACCCTAGTGCCGGTCCTGCATCGGCCAGGTGAAGCGTCCATCAAGCATCCGCCCGCAGGCTGTGGCGCAGGTGACTTGCGGCTGAAGCCAGGGGCTGGATCAGGCCAGCTTTTCAGCCAGCAGGCGGCGGATCTCGGACTCGACCATCGGCTGCATGGCCGACAACAAAAAGCCCAGCTCAGCGGTGACATGCACCTGCTGCGGCAGCAGATTGATCGCCCCATCCACGCCCGCCCGCGCGATGCGCAAGGTGTCGCCTTCCCAGTGCGAAGCGATGCCGTAACGATCGGTCAGCTTGCGTGCCGCCTCCTCGATCGCCGCACGGGCCTGCGCCGGCGTTCTGGAATGGTCGTGGCGGATATCGATACTGGACATGGGTTCCTGAAGTCATGCGATGGAGCGCGCATTGTGCGCATGTGCGGGGGCGCGCTCCAAGTGCAGCGGCATGCGCTATGGGGCTGCGGGCAAACCTGCTAGGCTGCGGCGGGTGCGCGATCTGCAAGTTCATTTCACCCACCGGCAGCAGCCGGATCATCCTCTCCAGCCCGGCGTCCACCGGATCGTACGCCATGCCTCCGGCAGCGTGCGGATCGTCGACGATGCCCAGGGCGCGTTGCTGTTGGCGCAGTTCTGCCTGGATCAGCGCGGTCTCTGGCTGCAGGTGGCCAACGGCATTCGCGGCATCCATGTCAACGGCCGGCCGGTGCGGCGCATGGCGTTGCTGCGTGCCGGCGATGCCTTGTATGCCGATGGCGTGGAGATGCTGTTGCGCAGTGCGCCGTCCAGCGCACCTGCCAACGACATCCAGGACGACGATGCCGGCCTGAGCGAAGTCTGCCTGCTGCTACGCGGCCTGGGCGGTCGTCATCATGGGCGCAGTTTCACGCTGGACCGTTCGCGGCTGGTCGGCAGCGACCCGGCCGCGGACATCGTCATCGACGACCCGGCCTTCGCCGCCCAGCATGCCCGCCTTGAACGGCATGGCGACCGGGTGTTGATCCGCGATCTCGGCTCGGAAGAGGGCAGCTGGATCAACGGCGTGCAGGTGCGCGATGGCTGGCTGCAAGCCGGTGATCAGGTTGTATTCGACGCGCGCCACCGTTTCGTGGTGGAAGTGCCCAAGATCCAGCACGACGCCACCTGGCATGTGCCCGAGAGCGACCCGCAACCGTTGCCGC
This sequence comes from Xanthomonas sp. fls2-241-TYG-148, assembly GCF_030208815.1. Classification (NCBI taxonomy): domain Bacteria; kingdom Pseudomonadati; phylum Pseudomonadota; class Gammaproteobacteria; order Lysobacterales; family Lysobacteraceae; genus Xanthomonas; species Xanthomonas sp. fls2-241-TYG-148. Next base: position 306,764 of record NZ_JARVTE010000001.1, on the reverse strand, counting down.
GCGTGAGCGAAGCCCCGACCCGGGCGCCGGTAAAGGTGGCCCGCTGGCCGTGGCTGCTGCTCAGCGCGGTGTTGCTGGCGGCGGCGCTGAGCGCCTTGCTGTGGTTCGGCGCGCGCTGAGCCGTTTCCACACGCGCCACCCCAGCAGCAGCGCCAGGATGCCGGCATACAGCGCTGGCTCGCGGATATCGGATTTGACCAGCCACCAGAAGTGCAGCACGGCCAGCAACCCGATCGGGTAGATCAGCATGTGCAGCCGGCCCCAGTTGCGCTTGAGCCGCCGCATCCAGCCTTGAGTCGAGGTGATCGCCAAGGGCACCAGCAGCAGCCAGGCGGTGAAGCCGACCGTGATGTACGGGCGTTTGACGATCTCTTCAAAAATCTGTGTCCAGAACCCGCGCAGGTCCAGCCACAGGTAAGCGGTGAGGTGCACGCTGGCATAGAAAAACGCATACAGGCCGAGCATGCGGCGAAAGCGGATCACCACCGCCTGGCCGGTCAGCTGCCGCAGCGGCGTAATGGCCAGAGTGATCAGCAGCAGGCGCAGCGCCCACAGCCCGGTGCGATGCTCGATCTCGGCCACCGGGTCGGCGCCCAGCGCATCGCTGCCTTGCTGCCATACCTGCCAGAACTGCCAGCCCAGCAGCGCAATCGGCGCGAGCACGGCGGCATGCACGGCGGTCTTGGCAGCGATCACGGAAACGGATGTCTTGGCCATGCGATCTCGAAGATGAAGCGATGCATCGCAGCCGCGATGCGTTGGTTGTCGTAGGAGCGCACTCGGGCGCGAGAGGCGTTTCCGGGAAAGCCATCGCGCCCGGGTGCGCTCCTACAGACAACGGGTGGATGTCACGCTGGGCGTTGCGTCCCTAGAACCACTTTTTCAGATCCATCCCTGCGTACAGCGAGGCGACCTGATCGGCATAGCCGTTGAAGGGCTTGGTCGCAATTCGCTCCGCAAACAACTTGCTGGCGGTGCCGGCAATGCGGCGCTCGGTCTTCTGGCTCCAGCGCGGATGATCCACGGCCGGATTGACGTTGGAAAAGAAGCCGTACTCGGACGGCTGCAGGTCGTGCCAGGCGGTTTCGGGCATCTTCTCGACGAAGCGGATCTCCACGATCGACTTGATGCTCTTGAAGCCGTACTTCCATGGCACCACCAGCCGCAGTGGCGCGCCGTTCTGCTGCGGCAGCGGCTTGCCGTAGAGCCCGGTGGCGAGCAGCGTCAGCGGATGCATGGCCTCGTCGATGCGCAGGCCTTCGCGGTAGGGCCAGTTGATCGAGCGGTAGCGCACGCCGGGCATCTGTTGCGGGTCGGCCAGCGTGGTAAAGGCCACGTACTTGGCCTTGGAGGTGGGAGCAAAGCGCTTGAGCACTTCGCCCAGCGGCACGCCCGTCCACGGGATCACCATCGACCAGCCTTCAACGCAGCGCAGCCGGTAGATGCGTTCTTCGGCGCTGATGCCCTTGAGCAACTCGTCCAGCGACAGGCTGCCGGGTTTTTCGCACTCGCCACTCACCTTCACCGACCACGGCGACAACTTGAGTGTCTTGGCCGCCTTTGACGGGTCGGTCTTGTCGGTGCCGAACTCGTAGAAATTGTTGTAGCTGGTGACATCTTCCAGCCGGGTGAGTTCCTCGGCGGTGCGGAAGCCGCTGCGCGCTTGCGCGGGCGTTACCACGGTCTTCGGCGGAGGCGGCGGATCGGCCTCGGCGCACCCGGCCACGCTCAACGCAGGCGTCAGCGCAAACAACTGCAGCAAGCGCCGCCGGTCGCGATAAACGGCCTCATCGGTGATCTCGCTGGACGGCGTCTTCAAGGCATCGCGAAGTGACATGGCAGGCTCCAGGCAGTGGCTGCAAGGTGAGACTAACGGACCAGGACGAAAGTTCTGCTCCAGGTCTCCAGACTACGCGGCGCAGGGTCAAAAGGATGCAGGTGCAACCGTTTGTCGGCGCTGCCAACGCGGATGCGCTGCGGCATACTAAGAGGCTAGCTCGACAAGGTGTGCCATGACACGCGCGTTCAATTTCAGTGCCGGCCCTGCGACATTGCCGGAATCGGTCCTGCGGCAAGCGCAGGAAGAGATGGTCGAGTGGAACGGCGTGGGTGCCTCGATCGTGGAAATCAGCCACCGCAGCGCCGACTTCATGGCGGTGGCCGCCGCCGCCGAGGCGGACTTGCGCACGCTGTTGTCGATTCCCGACGACTACGCGGTGCTGTTCACCTCCGGTGGTGCGACCACCATCCAGGCGCTGTTGCCGCTGAATTTCGCCGCGCCCGGCCAGGCAGTCGATTACGTGGTCAGTGGTCACTGGGGCAAGACCGCGATCAAGCAGGCCACGCCGTATGTGGACGTGCGCGTGGCCGCCGATGGCCAGCCCGGCGGTTATGTCGACATTCCGCCGGTCGCGAGCTGGACGCTGTCGCCGCACGCCGCGTACGTGCACATCACTGCCAACGAAACCATTCACGGGGTCGAGTTCCGCGACACGCCGGACGTGGGCACTTTGCCGCTGTTTGCCGACTTCAGTTCGTCGATCGCCTCCGAGCCGCTGGACATTAGGCGCTATGGCCTGCTCTATGCCGGGGCGCAGAAGAATCTGGGCCCGGTCGGTATTTCGGTGGTGATCGTGCGCCGCGAATTGCTCGAGCGTGCCGGCCAACCGCGTGCAGACATCTTCAATTACGCCTCGCACGTGGCGCGCGATTCGATGCTCAATACACCGCCTACCTGGAACTGGTATCTGCTCGGGCTCACCGTCAAATGGATGCTCGAGCAGGGTGGGGTGGCCGCATTCGCGCAGCGCAATGCCGAAAAGGCTGCACTGGTTTATGGCGCAATCGATGGCTCCGGTGGCTTCTATCGCAACCAGGTGATGCCGACAGTGCGTTCGCGCATGAACATCCCGTTTTTTCTGGGCAATGAGCAGCTCGATGCGTTGTTCGTCAGCGAATCCAAGGCGGCCGGCTTGCTCGCGCTGAAGGGGCACAAGGCCGTGGGCGGGATCCGCGCTTCGCTGTACAACGCCATGCCGGTGGCCGGTGCGCAGGCACTGGTGGCCTTCATGCACGATTTCCAGCAGCGCCACGGCTGAGTCCCCACAACCGCGGCATTGCCGCGCTGGCGCAGTGCGCCGTTTTATTGAAGGAAAGCCCCCCGATGGCTCCCAAGCCCAAGAACAACAACGCCGCTGGCGGCACCGCCAAGTCGGCTACCAAGGCCAGCAGTAAGAAAGCCACCAAGTTAGCTGGCAAGGACAGCGCCAAGCCACTGGCAACCGCTGCCCCAGTGCTGGCCGATGTGCGTGCCAAGATCGACGAGATCGACCGTGGCATCCAGGCGTTGATCGCCGAGCGCGCCAACTTCGCGCACCAGGTCGGCAAGGCCAAGGGCAAGCTGGCAGCGGCGGTGGATTACTACCGCCCCGAGCGCGAAGCGCAGGTGCTGCGCATGGTGGTGGACCGCAACGAGGGACCACTCAGCGATGAGGTGCTGGTGCATGTGTTCCGCGAAATCATGTCTGCGTGCCTTGCGCAGCAGGAGCCGCTGAAGATCGGGTATCTCGGCCCGGAAGGCACCTTCAGCCAGCAAGCGGTGCTCAAGCATTTCGGGCGCTCGGCGGTGGGTCTGCCGATGGCGACCATCGAAGAAGTGTTCCAGGAAGTGGAAGCCGGCAATGCGGATTTCGGCGTAGTGCCAGTAGAAAATTCCGGTCAGGGCACGATCCAGGTCACGCTGGACATGTTTCTCACTTCCAACCTCAAGATCTGCGGCGAAGTCGAGTTGCGTGTGCATCAGTACCTGCTCTCGCGCAACGGGCGCCTGGAAGACATCGAGCGCATCTACGCGCATTCGCAGTCGTTTGCGCAGACCGCCGGCTGGCTGCGTTCGCACTTGCCCAAGGTGGAAAAGATTGCGGTCTCCAGCAATGCCGAAGGCGCGCGCCGTGCGCGTAATGCCGAGGATGCGGCGGCCATCGGTGGCGAAAGCGCCGCACACGTGTATGGCTTGAAAAAAGTCATCATGAAATCGATCGAGGACGACGACGACAACACCACGCGCTTTCTGGTGATCGGCCGGCAGATCTTTCCATCGTCCGGGCATGACCGGACCTCGGTGCTGGTGTTCATCCACGACAAGCCGGGCGCGTTGTTCGATGTACTCAGCCCGTTCGCGCGGCATGGCATCAGCATGAACCGCATCGAATCGCGGCCGTCGCATCAAGCCAAGTGGGAATACGGCTTCTTTATCGACCTGGCCGGCCATGTGGAGGACGAGTCGATGAAACAGGCATTGGCCGAACTGGAAGCGCATTCGGCACAGATCAAGGTGCTGGGCTCGTATCCGGTCGCCATTCCCTGAGCAGCGCATCGGCTGCGGCGCCGCGTCGGCCCTGACGCGGCGCCTGTCTCTACACCGCCTTCCTTCCCACGCGCATTGCTGACTGCAGCGATGCCGTCGCAATCGGATCATTCGCATGAGCAACAGCACGCAACACTGGATCGCACAGCGCGGCACTGCGCTGCAGGGCAGCCTGACCATTCCCGGCGACAAGTCGGTTTCGCACCGCGCGGTGATGTTCGCCGCACTGGCAGATGGCATCTCGAAGATCGACGGCTTTCTGGAGGGCGAAGACACGCGCTCCACCGCGGCGATCTTTGCCCAGCTGGGCGTGCGCATTGAAACGCCGTCGGCGTCGCAGCGCATCGTGCATGGGGTCGGTGTGGACGGCCTGCAGCCGCCGCAGGGGCCGCTGGATTGTGGCAACGCCGGCACCGGCATGCGCTTGCTGGCCGGCGTGCTCGCGGCGCAGCGGTTCGATAGCGTGCTGGTGGGCGATGCGTCGTTGTCCAAGCGGCCCATGCGCCGCGTCACCGGCCCGCTGGCGCAGATGGGTGCACGTATCGAAACCGAATCGGATGGCACACCGCCGCTGCGGGTCCACGGTGGCCAGCCACTGCAAGGCATTACGTTTGCCTCGCCGGTGGCCAGTGCGCAGGTCAAATCGGCCGTGCTGCTGGCCGGGTTGTACGCAGCGGGTGAGACCTCGGTGAGTGAGCCGCATCCTACGCGCGATTACACCGAACGCATGCTCTCCGCATTTGGCGTGGACATCGCGTTTTCTCCTGGTCAGGCGCGTCTGCGTGGCGGCCAGCGGCTGCGCGCGACCGATATCGCGGTGCCGGCAGATTTTTCATCGGCGGCGTTCTTCATCGTGGCCGCCAGCATCATTCCCGGATCGGACGTGACCTTGCGTGCGGTAGGTCTGAATCCGCGGCGCACTGGCCTATTAGCCGCACTGCGGCTGATGGGCGCCGATATCGTGGAAGACAATCACGCCGAACACGGCGGTGAGCCGGTGGCGGACCTGCGCGTGCGCTACGCACCGCTGCAGGGTGCGCAGATTCCCGAAGCGCTGGTGCCGGACATGATCGATGAGTTCCCGGCGCTGTTTGTCGCAGCAGCTGCGGCGCGCGGCGACACGGTCGTCAGTGGCGCAGCGGAATTGCGCGTCAAGGAATCCGATCGCCTCGCCGCGATGGCCACCGGCCTGCGCGCGCTCGGCATTGTGGTGGACGAAACGCCGGACGGTGCCACCATTCAGGGCGGCACGCTGGGCAGCGGCGTCATCGAGAGCCACGGCGATCACCGCATTGCAATGGCGTTTGCCATCGCAGGCCAGCTGTCCACCGGGACGGTACAGGTCAACGACGTGGCGAACGTGGCCACCTCATTCCCGGGTTTCGACATCTTGGCGCAGGGCGCCGGGTTCGGGCTCAGCGCGCGTCCGTAAACTCCACCGGCACCTGCACGCTGCTGACGACCGCATGGCCGTCACGCAGCGCAGGCTCGAAGCGCCACTGACGCAGCGTTTCCACCACGGCTTCGTCCAGGCGCGGATCCGGGCTGCCCTGGCGCTCCACGATGGTCACCGCGCTGACGCGGCCCTGTACATCCAACTGCAGCCGCGCGATGCGGCTGCCGGCGCTGCCGTCCTGCAGAGCCTGCGAGGGATAGCTCGGCATTGCGTTGCCGGGCAGCGGTTGCGGCTCCTGGCTGCTGATCGGCGGGCGCACCGGCAGATGCGGGATCATCATTGCCTCACGTGGCGCATCGGACGCGGGCAGGACCTGGCGCGCCATCGGCGCTGGAGCATCAGTTGCCAGCGATTCGTCGCTATGCCGCGCCCACCACCAACTGGGAATGACCACCAGCACGGCAAGCACGGTCGCCCACAGCCAGGGCGAGGCACCGTCGCCGTCGTGATCACGCACGCGGCGGCCTGCGTCGCGTGGCAGCGGTGTGGCGTGGTGGGATGAAGACTGTGAGGTGAAGGACATGGCCAACCTCCGGGCGCATCTTTGGGATGACACCCACAGTCTGGTCGGCCTTGCCTGAGGCGCAGCTAAGGCGGCGCCTTCACATCCCGGTCGGCGACCGGGCGAGGTTCAGCTTACTGAGCGGGCTTGAACTCGAACGGGATATCGATACTGCCAGCCACCGGCTGGCCGCCGCGCTGGGCCGGGTGGAAGCGCCAGCGACGCACCGCCTCCATCGCTGCGCGGTCCAGATCACGTGAGCCACTGCGCTGCACCAGCGCCACGCCGCCAGGGTTGCCGGCGGCATCCACGTCAACCCGCACCACCACATCGCCCGCGTCGCCACGGCGCAGCGCCGCTGCGGGATAGCGTGGCGGCGGCATCTGGCCCTGCATCGGCACCGGCCGATCGCCGCCTGCAACGGGCGCGGCGCTGGTCGGGGCGCCAGGTGCACCGGGTACTGCGTCTTCGGGCAGCGGGGCCGGTGCGGGCGGCGCAGGTGGGGTGGTTTCCACCAAAGTGGGCGCGTCTTCGGGCGGCTTGGCCTGCGGCATCTCGATGGAGCCATCCTGCGCCGGTAACGGCGCCGGCAGCGGCTGGATGGTGTCGGCGGGTGCGCCAGCGGTTGGTTGTGCGGGCGAGGCCTTGTAGAAGTCGTCCTTGCGCCCGGTGGCCCAGACCAGCAGGAACAGCAGCAGGCCCGCGACGAACGCGATACCGGCAATTTTCAGGGTGTGGCGGGGCAGACGCAGAACGATGTGGCGATCGGACGCAGGGCGGGGCGCGGGCATAGGGCTCACCTGAAGGATCAGGCTGATTCTGGCATAGCATCGGTGAATCGATCGCAGCGACTGTCGGAACAGGCGATAATCCCCGGCTCCCACCAAAAACGATCCTCCGATGCTAGATCCGGCCCTGCTTCGCCAACATCCCGCCGACCTTGCCGAGCGCCTGCGCAGCACGCGCGGCTTCGACTTGAACACTGCGGAACTGGAGTCGCTGGAGAGCGAGCGCAAGCGGATCCAGGTGCGCACGCAGGAGCTGCAGAGCCTGCGCAATTCCAAGTCGAAGGCAATCGGCCAGGCCAAGGCCAAGGGCGAAGACGTGGCGGCATTGATGGCCGAAGTGGCCGGCTTTGGCGATGAGCTCAAAGCATCGGAAGACGCACTGGATGTCATCCGCGCGCAGCTGGAAGGCATTGCACTGGGCATTCCCAACTTGCCGGCCGCCGATGTGCCCGCGGGCAAGGACGAGAGCGAAAACGTCGAGCAGGCGCGCTGGGGCACGCCGCGGCAGTTTGATTTTGAGGTCAAGGATCATGTTGAGCTCGGCGCGCCGCACGGCTGGCTGGACGGCGAAACCGCAGCCAAGTTGTCAGGTGCGCGCTTCACCGTGCTGCGTGGCCCAGTCGCCCGCCTGCACCGTGCGCTGGCGCAGTTCATGCTCGACCTGCATGTGGGCGAGCATGGCTACGAAGAAACCAACGTGCCGCTGCTGGTCAACGCCGATTCGATGCGTGGCACCGGTCAGCTGCCCAAGTTCGAAGACGACCTGTTCCAGACCGAAGTGGGCGATTCGAAGCGCTATCTGATTCCCACCTCCGAAGTGCCGCTGACCAATATCGTGCGCGATGCCATCGTCGACGCTGAGCGCCTGCCGCTGCGCATGACCGCCCATTCGATGTGCTTCCGCGCCGAAGCGGGCAGCGGTGGCCGCGACACCCGCGGCATGATCCGCCAGCACCAGTTCGAGAAAGTGGAACTGGTCACCGCGTGCAGCCCGGAAGACAGCGATGCCGAACACCAACGTATGACGCGCTGCGCCGAAGTGGTGCTGGAAAAACTGGGTCTGCCGTATCGCAAGGTGCTGCTCTGCACCGGCGACATGGGGTTTTCGGCGATCAAGACCTACGACCTGGAAGTGTGGCTGCCCTCGCAGGCGACTTATCGCGAGATTTCCTCGTGCTCCAACTGCGGTGATTTCCAGGCGCGGCGCATGCAGGCGCGTTGGCGCAATCCGGCCAGTGGCAAGCCGGAACTGCTGCATACGCTCAACGGCTCCGGCACCGCCGTGGGCCGCGCAATGATCGCGGTGATGGAGAACTACCAGAACGCCGATGGCTCGATCGATGTGCCGGACGCACTGCGCCCGTACATGGGCGGGCTGGAGCGGATTGGCTGAGCGTCATTGGACTGCTGCGCAGCCGTGTGGCTGCGGAGTCGTGAGGGCATTAGATAGCTGGTAGTCACGCGGCTGCCGCAGCGTTCGGCCGGCCCAAGCGGGCGCTAGCGCTGCATTTGGCGTTCGACGCAGTGACCCAAAAGTGTTCGTAACCCAACGGGGCCGGTGACGGCCCCGTTGGCGTTTGATGCCCGTGGCGCAAGGCGTGACGCCGGACACGTTCGTTGCTCGATTGGGATAAAGGTGGTTAAATATCGCGCATCGTTCTATCCATGGATACCTGCGCCATGCACGACCTGAATGACCTGTACTACTTCGCGATGGTGGTGGACCACGGCGGCTTTGCGGCTGCCGAGCGCGCGTTGGGGATTCCCAAATCGCGTCTGAGCCGCCGCATCAGCCAACTCGAAACCGACCTGGGCGTGCGCCTGTTGCAGCGCTCCACGCGCCGTTTCGCGGTGACCGACGTCGGCACCAGCGTGCACCGGCATGCGCAAACCATGCTGGCCGAAGCGCAAGCCGCGCGCGAGGTGGTCGACCGCCTCAGCGCCGAGCCACGCGGCCTGGTGCGCGTGAGCGTGCCGGTGTCGCTGGCACAGATCCAGTTACCGAAACTGCTGCCGCAATTCCTCGGTAAATATCCGAAGGTGCGGCTGCAGCTCAATATCAGCAATCGCCGCGTCGATGTCATCAACGAGGGCTACGACGTTGCCTTGCGCGTGCGTTCGCGGCTGGACGACGACGGCAGCCTGGTGATGCGCAGCTTTGGCCAGGTGCAGGAGTTGCTGGTTGCCAGCCCCAAGTACCTGGACCGCGCCGGACGTCCGAAAGACCCGGGCGAGCTGGCCAACCACACCACCATGAGCACCAGCGAGGACGAAGCGCACCAGCGCTGGGAACTGCACGGCCCCAATGGCGAGATGCGCCGCGTGGACCTGCAGCCGCGGCTGGCTGGCTTCGACTTCCCGCTGCTGCAATCGATGGCGCGCGACGGCTTCGGCATCACCATGCTGCCGGAGACGGTGTGTGCGGAAGCGGTGCGCAATGGCGAACTGGAAGTGGTGCTGCCGCATTGGTCGCTGCCGCAAGGCATCTGCCATGCCGTGTTCGCCTCGCGCCGCGGCCTGCTGCCAGCCGTGCGCGTGTTCATCGACTTCCTGGCCGAACACCTGCCGCAGGAAATCGAGCGCTCGCGCCTGGATTGCGGCGGCAACTGCGCTGAGCTGGCGGAAAAGCTCAAGCGCGCCACCGCCGCAGCGGCCCCGCGCCTGGTGGTGGCCGAAGCCGGCTGAGCCAACGCCGACGCGTGGGCAAACCGGCCCGGGCATGCGAGAATGCGCGCCCGGGAGTGATCCCGGCGGTGGCAGCCCCAAGCAGTTTGGCGGTCACCACCTCAGCGCCACCTGCACTGCATGGTGGCGCTCGTGCGAGCGACCAAGGCCGTTGGCGCACGCACCAGCAGCATCGGAGAGATGGCCGAGCGGTTTAAGGCACCGGTCTTGAAAACCGGCGAAGGGTCAAACCTTCCGTGGGTTCGAATCCCACTCTCTCCGCCATCTCAGCGCCGGTTCGCGGGACCGAATTTTCTTTCGCGCTTACCGTGGTTACGCCAAGCAATCATCGATTCCCTTTCTTGTTCTTGATCTCGGCGGCTTGGCGGGAAGTGCGCCTGTGTACCGCGGTTGCTAGCAGGTTTAATCCGTTTCCTGACTTGCTCCCTGCCTGGCGAACCAAGCGGCGTAAGGGGTGTTCTTGATCAGGTGACGATTGAAATCGGGTGCACCGTCGTTCCACCAGACCGCCCCACGCTCACCGAGTCCTGTTTTTGCAGCATCCACCTCACCGCGCGCTGCTTTGAGCTGCATGGCGTCGCGCGTACGTAGCGCCGCTTTGACCGCACGTCGCGCGTCCATCAAGGCATGCACCAGCGCATCGCGTGCTTCTGCCGGTAGCCCAGGATTGGTCGCGCGCCACAAGCGCCCGCGGACTACGAGATACCGGCCATCTGGGGTGCGGAGAGGCCCGTCAGCTGCTTGCCTGGGAGTCGCGCTACGCATGCGTGGCAGAAATGTCGAGACATGCGGTAGTGAACCGTGTCTTCCGCGAATGCGATGTCGAGATGCAGCAGGAGAGCTCTTTGGCGCTAGCTGTTTAAAGCTTGGCGGCGGTCCATATTGGATGTGTCAGACGGTATGGCGGAGCGAGAGGAATTTGAACCCTAGAGGCTAGCGGGGATGGGTCCACGCCAGAGTGAAAACTGGCATTGCTTGTTCAGTCATCGAGCCGGATTGCCCTGCGGTCCACAGCGTCACTGCGGCAAGCATGCTGCGCCATAGCATGCGGCTACGTAATTGCGTGCAGATGCGCTCACTGTTGCATCGGGCAACAACTCACGCGGCGCATCTCATTGCCGCAGCCTCAGTCATAACGCGATAAATCTGGTGCCTTGATGTCCGGGGTCATGAAGGTGTTGGCGAGGCCTTGCACGCTGGGTTGGCTGGCGAGCTTGAGCACGCCGTGCAGCAGGCGGATGCCGAGCCGGCTGTGCGGGTTCATCAGGCGTGGGCCGATCTTGGGGACGCCCTGGCCTTGTTCGACCATGGGCCGCATGGCTGCGTCGTAGGCTTGTGCCGCGTGCTCCAGGTCCTGGTTGCGCACGATCTCGCAGGTCAGCACATAGGCGCCGGTGACCGCGAGGGTTGCACCAATGCCGGCCAAGGGTGTTGCGCACCAGGCTGCATCGCCGGTGAGCAACACGCGGCCGGTGTGCCAGCGCGGCATGCGCACCTGGCGCAGTGCGTCGAAGTAAAAGTCGTCGGTGGTGCGCATGCCTTCGAGCACGCGCGGGGTTTGCCAGCCGGCATCGGCGAAGCGTTCTTGCAGGTAGCGCTGCTGCGCGGCCACGTCCCAGTCTTGCACGCCATCTGGTGGCTGCTGGATCGAGAGCATTGCGCGGGTGGTGCCGTGCCGGTCTGGCCGTAACGAGACGCTGCGGCCGCCGGGGGCGTGATACCAGCGCCACATGCGGTCATCGTCGGCTGCGCGCGGGATGGTGAAGTAGGCGATGGTCAGGTCCATCCAGCGCGGTGCGTTCTCGCCGGGGAAGATCAGCTCACGTGTGGCCGAACCCACGCCTTCGGCGACGATGACTGCATCGAAGCGTTCTTTGCGCCCGCTGTTGAAGGTGACAGTGGCGCTTGCACCATCGTCTTCGATGGCGGTGATGCAGTCGCCGAAGCGGTAGGTGACGTGGTCACGTGCAGCGTCGTACAGCAGCCGCGCAAGGTCGCCGCGCAGGATTTCCATTTCGGCCGTGGGGCCGTCGCCATCCAGTGCGTCGGTCTTGAATTCGGCGGCGGGCGCGCCGTCGGCGTCCACCCAGGCGGTGCCTTCCTCGCCCGTGCCCTGTGCAAGTGCGGCCTGTTCCAGGCCCAGCCGGCGCAGGACGTCACGCCCAACGCCGCGGATGTCGATGTTCTGGCCGCCGTCTCTGAAGCCGGCGGCGCGCTCCACCACGGTGACGTCGACTCCGTGGCGGGCGAGGGTGAGGGCTGCAGTATTGCCGGCAATGCTCGCGCCGGTGATGAGGATGCGACGCGTCATGGGTGTGCCTGGGCTGGAAATATCAGGAGTGATATTACATGGTCTGCGCAGACCGCTCCAGGTTGACGATCAGGCGCTGCAGCAAGGCGACCGTTTGCGCGGCTTCCTGCTGGGTGAAGCCCTGCAGCGCCTCGGCATTCAGATCCAGCAGCACCTGGCCGCCGATCGCCGCCATCTTGCGGCCACTGGCGGTGAGCGACACCAGCGCGGCGCGGCGGTCCTGCGGGGTGGCGGTGCGCTTGATGAGCTTCTGTGCTTCGAGTTTGCCCAGCAAGGCGACCATCGCCGGCTGCTTGACCGCCGAGTCGTTGACCAGGTCGCGCTGCAGCATGGGGCCCTTCCGCGACAGCAGCAGGATGGGGCCTATCAGCGCCAGCGAGACGCCGTGCTGCCTGAGCGCGCTGTCGACCTGCCGGTTGAACACGCGCGCGGCGTGGTTGGCGAGGTATCCCGGTGCGACTGCGGCGCCGGGGTGGATGTTCTGATCCTGCATGGGCAAACCATGGTGATGCCGTGAGGCCGTGCGGCGATTTTATCGGCGTTGGCGCCATGCAGGTGGGGGCGCGTGCGGATCACCGACAAGCTGCCGAACGAAGCCAGAGGCTGCTTGAGACGTATTGCCACCCCGGAGCGATTCGCAGTAGCTGCGCGTGTCGCTTGGTCAGTCCGGTTTGAGCTCGCTGGCGGATAGGCTGGCCGCCAGCCTCAGAGCGGCTAACAACGTAGCGAGCAGTCGTCAGGTGGGTGCGGACGGCGCGGAGGAACCGGGGTGTACGGCGGTACATGCCGATTCCGAGCACCGGCCGCGCCCGCCTGGCGGCTGCGCAGTCGTTTTGATCGCTGCTCTTAGTTGAGAGGGTCAGCCCAGGCTTGGGCTGGCTGCCAGCAGGGCTGCTTCCAGGCGCAGCAGATAATCGGCGAAGCCGCCACTGGCACGTGCACTGCGGCGCGCACTGGTGTTCACCACCGGGCTGGCCAGGCGCGCGATGCGCATGCCGGCCTGTTCCAGGGCGGCGACCAGCGCGACATCTTCGCTGCTACTCGCGTTGGAAAAGCCGCCGGCGGCCAGATAGGCGGAGGTCCGCATGCCCAGGTTTGCGCCATGCACATGCGGATGGCCGTCGTGCCGGATTTCGCTGGCCAGAAACGCGGCCCGGGTCTGGCTCAGATGATCGCGCCAGTCGGTCACTTCCACGACGCCGCAGAACGCATCTGCCGCGCAGGCGAGTTGTGCCGCAAGCCAATCGGGCGGGACGCGTGTGTCGGCATCGGTGCACGCCAGCCAATGCGCACCGCGCGCAATGGCCGCGCTTGCGGCGGCCGCGCGTGCAACACCCACGCCGCCGCACACCTCCTGGGTGATCGCGCCATGCGCGCGAGCGATGACGCCGGTTTGATCGGTGCAACGGTCCAGTGCGACGTGAATCTCGACCGCTTCGCCCTGCAATGCCGGGTGCTGCGCGGCGAGGCGGATGGACTGCAGGCAGGGCCCAATCAGTGCCTGCTCGTTATGCGCGGGGATGGTGACCGCGATCATCGTAACTGCTCGCGTTGTGCGATCGAGGGGCCGGCCATCCATGCCTGCAGCAGGAAATCTGCATCCTCGTAGCGGCACAGGGTATCGCGCGCCAGCACCTGATCGAGCGCTTGATGCACCTGCTCCGCACTGCGCACCGCGCCTTCGAACGGATGCCGCCAGTGGCAAGCCACCAGGCAACCTTGCGGCGCCAGCGATGTGGCGAACACGGCGACGGTGCGCTCGAATGCGGTGGCGTCGAGGTAGTAACCGACTTCGCTGAAGACGATCAGGTCGAACTGACCGGTTGGCCAGTCGGCCGGATGGTTGGCTTGTTGCAGCGTGATGCCTGGGTACTGCTGCACGCGCTCGCTGGCTAGCTTGACGGCGTGGTGAGAAAGATCGGTTGCCAGCAAGCGGGTGCAGCGCGTGCCGAGCTCTGCGGTGAGCTCGCCATTGGAACAGCCGAACTCCCAACCGCGGTCGACCAAGGGAAAGGGCAGGGCGGCCAGCAGCACGGCGCGCTTGCGTTGCTCGTACCAGCGCGAGCGGTAACCGAACGGGTCAGCGTCCGCGTAGAGCTGCTCGAAGTCGTCGCTGTTCAACACGCTCATGCGAAGAACACTTCGAACGTGCGATCGAAACGCGCCAGCACATGCGGCGGAAGAATCGGCTCGCTGACCGGCGGAGTGCAGGTGCCGAGCTGGGTGGAAAAACACGTGATCGCGCGCTGTTTGGCGGCGTGCGCGGCGGGCGTGAGCTCGAAACGCAGCGCGCGGTCGTCTTCGAAAATGCCGTCGCCCGGTTGCGACCAATGCCATGCCCACACCGGATAGGTGAGCAGGCGCGCACCGTGGCGTGCGCAGGCGGCGCGGGTGGCACGCGCGGCGGCTTCGTGGTCGGGGTGGCCGTCGCGGTGCCAGGTGACCAATACAAGATCCTCTGGCTGGACATAGCTGGCAATCGCGTGCGTCATGGCGTCTTCGTGCTCGTGCAATGCGCCGTCGCCAATATCGCAATGGGTCACCGCGTGATTGGTCAGCCCGAGGGCCGCCAGTGCCGCGTCGAGTTCCTGCCTGCGCGCAGGTGCCAACAGGTGCGGTGCCCAGGCGGGCACGTGCGGGTAGGCCATCTCGCCATCGGTCAGCGCAATCACACAGACCGGAATACCGTGTGCCTGCGCGGCGGCCATCAAACCACCACAGCCAAGCACTTCATCGTCCGGATGTGGTGCAACCACCACCAGCCGCCGCGCATCCTGCACCAGCGCGCCCAGTGACGCTTGCGGCATGTGCTGGAGCACGGCTGCAGCGCGCCACACCGATTCCGGAGTTCCGGTGCCTTCGATCGGCTGCCCTGCTAGAGCGTCCATGCGGCCGCCTCCTGGTGGCAGCGCTCGCCCAGTGATTGCAGGTCCCGCTCTGCATGGTGTTGGCGAATGAAGACCAGCAGATCTGCACACCGCTGCGCATGCGCGCCCTGCATGCAAAGCGGGCCCGGGCCGAGTGCGCGGGCGACGCGATCCACGGTGTCGCGGGCGATGGCTTCGACACTGCTGCGCAGTTGCATCACCTCGCGCTGATGCGCCAGGTGTGGCTGCGCATCGATGCGTGCCGCCAGCTCGCGCATCAGCGCACGTGTGCTGGCCAGGCCGGCATCGATGGCGCCGAGGTGCGCAGCGGCGTGTGGGTCGCGGCGCACGCGCGGTGATTGCCGCAACACGTCTGCCACCGCCGTGGTTGCGCCGAACCAGCACGCGGCAATGCCGGCACCGCCGTGCCAGAACCCCGGGCGCGCCAGATAGCGGCCATCTGCGCCGACCAGCTGTGCCGGCGTGGCAGAGAAGGTGACGTTGGCGGTTTCGATCGCGCGCATGCCGAGCGCCTGCCACGCGCTGGCATCGATGCGAACGCCGGGCTGATCGAGCGCAACGGCAAACAGACCTGGAGCACCCTGGTGCGGCGCGGTGACCAGTGCATGCGTGACATGCGCTGCGCCCGAGCACCAGGCCTTGGTGCCGTGCAATGCGTTGTTGGTGAAATGCATGTCCGTGCCGGGCGGCTCGGCCGCCCACACGGCCCAGCACTGCTCTGGCTGCATGAGATCACTGCCCAGGTCCGCGCAGATGGCCTGCGCGTCGTAGTGCGCCTCCAGCAATTTGGCAACGCACAAGTCCGCCGCCGCGATGTCGGCGAGGATGCGCCAGCGTGCGAGGGTGTTGCCACGCCCAGGTAGGGGCAGCGTGGGATGCATGGCCAGCCACGTATTCGCTGCGGCCAGGTCGAGGCCGCTCTGCGCAGATGCTGGAGAAGGTGATGACGAAATGAGTGTCATCGGACTGATGCGTGCGTTCATCACGAAAAGCTAAGCAGCGCTCGGTGCAAGAGGTGTGAGGCGGTCATCGCGGCGCGGTGATGACGCCGGTTGAGTCGGCTTGCGTGTGCTGTGAGCAGACAGTCACGAGGATTCGTTGGCGTGCAAGCAACAGAAGGCGGGAGTCTCGGAGCGGCGGCATTCGCAGCGACGTTGCGAAATTGCAGCCAGCAAACACATGCACTGCGCAACAGCCAGTTCACCTTGCGTGCGTGGAAGATCTTTTACGGTCGCACTGAACTTTTGCGATCAACGAATGCCATGGCGATGAACAATGAAACGCCGCAGATCCATGAGGTACATGCGTTGGCCAAAGCGGATGCCGGTGCTCCCAGCACCGTCTGGACGATTGGCCATTCCACACACAGTTGGGACGCGTTTGTCGCACTGCTGCGCGTGCACCGCATCGAGGCGGTGGTGGACGTGCGGCGTTTTCCTGGCTCCAGACGGTATCCGTGGTTTGCCAGTGAGGTGATGGCATCGGCGTTGGCCGAGATCGGCTTGGCCTACGTCTGGTTGCCACAGCTCGGTGGACGCCGTCGCGCGCAGCCGGTATCGCCGAATGGGGCCTGGCGTAATGCCGCGTTCCAGGGCTATGCCGACCACATGAACAGTGCGGAATTCCAGCAGGCATTCACGCAGGTGACCACGCGTGCGGCGAGCACGCGTAGCGCGCTGATGTGTGCAGAGGCGCTGTGGTGGCAATGCCACCGCCGGTTGATTTCCGATCTGCTGGTGCACCGCGGCCAAGCAGTGTTGCACGTGATGAGCGAGAAGCCCCCGCAGCGGCACCAATTGACGCCCGGCGCGCAAGCGGCAGGCACGGATTTGATTTATCCACCGCAGCAGGGCGCTTTATTTGCAGAGCACGATGCGTAGCCTGCGCGCATCGCGCGCATCGCCTAAGCAAGCTGCAGTATGTGTGCGCAAGCCTGCCAGCACGCGTCATGTCGTCTGCTGATCGCAGGCGCGAGCGCTGCAGTCCGCTGCCTCTGCGCAACGCAGTCGGCAAAGCTACGCTACCCTTGCGCACTTCCACTCATGACGCATGCCCATGCCTTCCTTGCCTCCACTCCCGTCCATTGAGCCCGGCCGTTATCGGCATTTCAAAGGGGGGCACTACGAGGTGTTGGACGTGGTTCGTCACAGCGAGACATTGGCGCCGCTGGTGCTGTACCGCCCGCTCGAGACGGACGTAGGGATGTGGGTGCGGCCATTCGAGATGTTTGTGGCGCAGGTCGAGGTAGAGGGCATCATGCGGCCGCGGTTCGAACGGATCGGCTGACCGCAGGCTCCGCGTTGCGTCTTGCCGCCCTGCGCTTACGCGTCGCGCTGGCGGTCGAGCGCCTGCCGCGACAGCAGGCCAAGTCTGGAGGCAAAGGCGATCACTAGTTCCACTGCTTCCGCGCCATCGTCGGGATAGCGGCGGAGCAGGTCGCGCTCGAACGCCTCGATCGCCTCCCACGGGTCCGCGCTGGTCGCCACGCGCCGGCAGAGCTGCTCGAACAGACTGGTGGGCGGGTGAGGTGGGGGTGCCATTGCCGAAGTGTGGCGATGGCGCGTCTCATGTCGTGAGACGGTGTGGCCGATACTGGGTCGGATGGATCGAACCGCGCTGCGCACCCATCTGGATCATCTCGACGCCGCGGTGCCGGCGTTGTTGAAGTCGTGCCCGGATCGCTGCCATTTCTGGCAAGCCTTTGCCGGGATGGCCGAGGTCATCGAGGCACGCGCGTTGTCGGTCGAAGATGCGCGCTTCGTGGGTCGGCGCATCGACGAGATTCTGGCCTGGCATGGGCTTGAAGAGCGCGGCCGTGATGCGTAGGCGCTGCGCGGCGATCCAGTTCCACACGTAAACCGACAGACCACCGCGCTCGAGGCCAGCCACGGCCACGCGGTTGCTTGGCATCGGGACGCACTGCAGTTGCGGCGCGCGTATGCACCGGCGTGGGCGTCGGGAACGAACCTGATCACAAACGCGCCACCGATGTTTAGAGCAGCTATCAAAACTACTGCGCAGCCGCCAGGCGGGCGCGGCCGGTGCTCGGAATCCTCATGTACCCACGTACATTCCGGTTCCTCCGCGCCGTCCGCACCCACCTGACGACTGCTCGCTACGTTTTGTTAGCCGCTCTTAGCAGTGCGGGCGAACGCCAAGAGACAATCTCGCCGGCCATGCAATGCGCGGAGCGCAAGCAGGTAGCAGCTTTAGCATGTAGCGCGAATATGCGCCGCGCACAAAAGCAAAAAGCCCTGCGTACAGGGCTTCTTGCGCATTACGTCAGATCGGTTAACCCAGGTCGCAATTGCTCGGCTGCGGCCAGGTGGTTGCAGGCAGCATTGCCTTCACTGCGGCTGGTGCGGAGATGCCGATCTCGCTGGCACCGTAGAGGTCTTCTAGCTCATCGATGCTGACGATGTAGCTGTCGAGTGAGCCAAGCGTGGCGCTGTTGGGAATCAGCCAGCTGATCGCGCGCGTGCCGCCGCCCGGGTTGGCGGTGATGATGGTCTTCCAGAAGAAATCCGGTGTGCGGATGCCGTGGCTGGTCAGAAAATAATCGTTGCTGGTGTCGCTATAGATCACGCCGCCATAGACCTGCACGCTGGCGATATCGCGGTAGCACTCGGCGACATTTTCTGCACGCACCCAGATGCCCTGGTTGAAGCCGGCCACCTGCGGAACGATGTTGGACATGAAGTTCGCACGGCGAATGTAGGTGGCGTTGTAGTCCATGTGGTTGGAGGTGACCAGATGGCCACGGTCGTAACCGGAGCGCACGCTCGCATACGAGTTGGTGGTGGTCTGGCCGGCGCAACCGCTGGGCAGGTCGGTGTCGAGAAAGAAGCTGGACGGACGTGCGGCCGAGCCGGTGTCGGCGGTGAGCGTGTATTCGTAACGCAAGGCCGTGCGGTTGGTGCAGTCGTAGCGCAGCAGAAAGCCGCCCTTGTTGAGCGTGACCACCTGGGCCTGGGCACCGGCACTGAAGGTGGTGAGGAGGAAAACGGCGAGAAAGATTCCCAAACGCATAGCGGCACATCTCCGTGGGTGGTGTGTGTGTTGGGCGCACGCCGCTGGCGCCAGGCACCGGAAAGGTCCGCCGCCTGTCGAGCGAGATGCGTGATTGCGTTGATGTCGCGGGCAGCCGAAGGCCGCCTGTGTAGGCCTGTCAGTGAATGGTGGTTGCCGCGCCCCTATCGCCACGCAGTGGCACGCGGTGAATTAGATATCCGTCAAGCGAGCGCGAGCGTCAACGCTGGATTTCGCGAGCTGTGACTCAGCGCAAAAACTTCAACTGTGTAAGAGCGCGATCACCTGCGTGCAAACAAACTGTCGTGCACGTGCTGCATTGTTGTGCATGCGCGCGCACTGAATGCGGCAATTGCTTGGTTGCACGCCAATGGTGCATCAACCCATCAAGACGCGTTCTGGATGCACAGCAAGGCCGAATCGCCAGATCACGGCCGATTGGCAAACACGCAAGCATCAGCATGCGGCGTATTGCACTCACAGCAGCATCCAGCGGCGCGGCGTGATTGAGCGCGCTTGCGTGGCTGATGCCTGCCACACCATCAGCAAAGAACGCGACACCTTCATCAGCGACCTGCGACAACAGCAACCAGCACTCCAGGCGTGCGTGCTGGACGTGGCTGCGCCGCACTCCCATCATTGGCGGCAGCGGCTGCTAGCCATGGTCACCTGCAGCTGCGATGTCGCATTCCCTTTGCTTTCTGGTGTTCAGACACATGTATGCACGCGTGACCACGGATGCCACGGTGTTGCTCGCCAGCGTCAACGCCGTAGAAGTTTTTATCGGCGAGGTGTCGCTGCCGTGCGCGATGATGGCCCTGCATGTGCGGCGGGCGCGCGCGTGACGGCGGAATTTCCGCACGGTGCCAGCACCATGGCGCAAGCGGTGCGCGAGCACGATTGGGCGCTGACGCCGCTTGGGCCGCCAACACAATGGCCGGCACCGCTGCGCAGCGCGGTCAACCTCATCCTCAGCTCGCCCGAAAGCATGTATCTGGTGTGGGGTGAGGCGCTGACGTTCTTCTACAACGACGCCTACACCCCGATCCTGGGCCCGCGCCAACGGCGTGCGTTGGGCGCGCCGTTGCGCGCGTTGTGGGCCGATGCGTGGGACGCCGTGCGTGGGCCGATCGAGGCCGCGTTTGCCGGCCACGCGTCGCGCTTCGAGGAAATGCCCATCGGCATGAATCGGCACGGCAGCCCGGAGCAGACCTGGTGGACGTTTTCGTTTTCGCCGATCTATCTGGACGACGGCCGCGTGGGCGGTGCGTTCTGCGTCACCAACGAGGTCACCGATCGCAAGCTGGCGCAGCAGCACCTGGCCGACGAACACGAACGCCTGATCCGGTTGTTCGAGCAGGCGCCGATGTTCATGGCGTTCCTCACCGGGCCGCAGCATCGGGTGGAATTCGTCAACGATGGCTATTCGAAGCTGATCGGGCACCGCGATGTGATCGGCAAGCCGCTGGCCGAGGCATTGCCGGACGCGGCCGAGCAGGGCTATCTGCAGCCGCTGGACGAGGTGTACCGCTCCGGCCGTGCGTACACGGCCAATGCGCTTGCCTACACCATGCAGGCCGAGCCGGGCGGTGCGGTGGAGCGGCGCCTGCTGGATCTGGTGTATCAGCCGATCACCGGCAGCGATGGCGCGATCTCCGGTGTGTTCATCCAGGGCCTGGATATCACCGACCGCCTCAGCCTGGAACGTGCTGTGCGCGAAGCGGAGGTGCGCAACCGGCAGATCCTGGACAGCGTGATGGATTACGCCATCATCGCCACCGATCTGCAGGGCCGGGTGACGTCCTGGAATGAGGGCGCGCGGCGCATCCTGGGCTGGTCCGAGGCCGACATGCTGGGCCAGACGCTGGAGCGCACCTTCACCCCCGAGGACATCGCACGCAAGCAGTTGCTGATCGAAATGGCGAGCGCGTTGGAAACAGGCAGCGGCACGGATGAGCGCTGGCATGTGCGCAGCTCCGGCGAGCGCTTCTGGGCCAACGGCTCGATGATGGTGTTGCGCGAGGAAACCGGCGCGGCCATCGGGTTCGTCAAGGTGTTGCGCGACCGCACCGCCGAGCGCCTGGCCGGCGAAGCGCTGCTCAAGAGCGAGCGCCGCCTGGATGCGCTGGTGCGTGCGTCGTCGCATGCGATCTTTTCGGCCAGTGCCGATTGGAGCGCCTTGCGCCACCGCGTGGGCAATGGCGTGCTCAGTGACGACCTGCCGGCCAATCCGCGCTGGCAGCAGGAGCTGGTGCATCCGGACGATCGCGCGCAGCTGGCACAAGCCATTGCCACCGCGATCGCAAACACGGCCAGCCTGGATGTGGAGTACCGCGTCAATCTTCCCGACCAGCAAACCGGCTGGACGCAGATGCGTGCGGTTCCGCTGCTGGATGCGCACGGACGCATCATCGAGTGGTTCGGCACCGCCACCGACATCACCGACAAGCGGCAGGCCGAGGCGCAGTTGCGCCAGCTCACCGATACCCTGGAAGAGCGCGTGCGCGAGCGCACCGCCGAGTTGTTGTTGGCCGAAGAAAAATTGCGCCAGAGCCAGAAGATGGAAGCGGTGGGGCAGCTCACCGGCGGGCTGGCGCATGACTTCAATAATCTGTTGACTGCCATCAGCGTGGGGCTGGAGCTGCTGCAAACGCGCATCGCGCAAGGCCGGTACGACCGGCTGGAGCGCTATGTGGAGATGGCGCAATCCAGCGCGGCGCGTGCGGCGGCGCTAACCCAACGCCTGCTGGCGTTTTCACGGCGGCAAACGCTGGCGCCCACCGCGCTGGAAGTGGAAGCGCTAGTGCGCGGCATGCGCGAGATCATTGCGCGCACGCTGGGACCATCGATCGCGCTGCAACTGCGTGCCGATGCGCAAGCGTGGCAGGTGCTGGTCGATGCGCCGCAGCTGGAAAACGCCTTGCTCAACCTGTGCATCAATGCACGTGACGCCATGCCCGATGGCGGCGCCCTGACCATCGCCATTACCAATGCCGAGTTGCGTGGCAGCGCCGCGCAGCAGTTGGAGCTGCCGGAAGGGCAATACGTGTGCCTGAGCGTGCAGGACACCGGCACCGGCATGAGCGAAGAGGTCATGGAAAAAGTGTTCGAACCGTTCTTCACCACCAAGCCGATCGGGCAGGGCACCGGCCTCGGTCTGTCGATGATCTACGGGTTTACCCGGCAGTCCGGCGGGCAGGTGCGTATGCATTCCGAAGCCGAGGTCGGCACCACCATGTCGCTGTACCTGCCGCGCTTTACCGGCGAACCCGTGCCCGCCGACCAGGCCGCCATCGACTCACCCACGCTGCCAACGACCGGCGACAGCAAGACGGTGTTGCTGGTGGAAGATGAAGCGCCGATCCGCATCCTGATCTGCGAAGTGCTGACCGATGCCGGCTACCGGGTCATCGACGTCGCGGACGGCAGTACCGCGGTGGAGCGCCTGCAATCGGCGGAGGTGATCGACCTGCTGGTGACCGACGTCGGCCTTACTGGCGCGCTCAATGGGCGGCAGGTGGCCGATGCCGGCCGTCTGCAGCGGCCAGCGCTGCCGGTGTTGTTCGTGACCGGCTACGCAGCGAGCGCGGCCGTAGGCGCCGGGCAACTGGAGACAGGCATGGAGGTGCTGACCAAGCCATTCCTGGCAGCCGACCTGGAGCGCAGGGTCGGCCAACTGCTCGCACGCTCTGGCGGCGGTGCTGGCTGACTGCTGCTGCCAGTGCGGTGAGTTACAGCGAAGTGCGAACGGTGTCCAGCAGATCGCGCAGGGTGAACGGCTTGGTGAGTAGACGCATGCCGCTGGCCAGAAAGTCCTTGCGCGCCGATGCCGCACCTGCGAACCCGGTCATGAACACGATGGGCAAGCTCGGGTACAACACACGTGCGCTGTCGGCCAGGTCGCGCCCGTTCATGCCAGGCAAGCAGATATCGGACAACAGCAAATCAAAGACGGGCAGGTTCTGCAGCTGCTGCAACGCAACTTCCGCATCCTCTGCGGCGACCACCGTGTAGCCTTCGTCACTCAGGATGTCGGTGGTCATCAGGCGGATAGCGTCGTTGTCTTCCACCAGCAGGATGCGTGCGTGTGCAGTTGCGTGATTCACCAGAGCCTCAAAACCATCTGTCGCGGTGCAGCGATCTGCGTGCAACGCTAGGGCAGGGGCCGTGAGGGTTGCGTTGGGGCAGGTGTGACGGTGTCCAGCGGCAGCCCTGGCAGCAAGCTGAGCACTTCAGCCGGCTTCGATGTAGGAGTGAATGCGCGTGTTAACCTGAATGGCCTAGGGACACTTCATCCAATGACCTCAACGCGTATCGCCACGGGAACAAGCGGACTCGACACCATCCTGCGTGGTGGGTTGCCGTCCAACCGGCTGTACCTGCTCGAGGGCCAGCCAGGCTCGGGCAAGACCACGCTGGCGCTGCAGTTCCTGCTGGAAGGCGCGGCCAAGGGCGAGAGTTGCCTGTACATCACCTTGTCCGAAACGCTGGATGAGCTGCAAGAGGTTGCGCAGTCGCACGGCTGGTCGCTGGATGCGCTGCATATTTTCGAGTTGGCGTCGGCCGAAGCGTTTCTGGGCGACGGGCGGCAGCAATCCATCCTGCACCCGTGGGAACTGGAACTGGATGGCACCGTCAAGCTCATCCAGGCCGAGGTGGACCGGGTCAAGCCGCAGCGCGTGGTGTTCGACTCGTTGTCCGAGCTGCGCCTGCTGGCGCAGGACTCGCTGCGCTACCGCCGCCAGGTGCTGGCGCTCAAGCAGTTCTTTGCACCGCGCAACATCACCGTGCTGCTGGTGGACGATCTGACCGGCACCAGCGAGGGACGCGATTCGCATCTGCATAGCCTGTGTCATGGCGTGGTATCGCTGGAGCGGTTGACCCTGGATTTCGGCGCCGCACGTCGGCGCATGCAGGTGCAGAAACTGCGCGGCGTGGATTTCATTGCCGGCTATCACGATCTGTCGATCCTGCGTGGCGGCATGCGGATCTATCCGCGCCTGATCGCCTCCGACCACCATGTCACCTTCATCGGCGATGCCGTGTCGAGCGGGGTGCAGGAAGTCGACGATCTGCTGCACGGCGGGCCGTTGCGTGGCACTAGCACCTTGCTCACCGGCCCGGCCGGCAGTGGCAAGACCAACGTCGCCCTGCAATACGTCGCTGCGGCGTGTGCGCGTGGCGAGCACTGCTGCATCTTCGAATTCGACGAGCGCACCGGCACCTTGCTGGCCCGTGCCGAATCGCTGGGGCTGGATCTGCGCCGGCATCTGGAGTCGGGGTTGCTCGAGCTACGCCAGATGGATCCGGCCGAGCTGTCGCCGGGCGAGTTCGCCTGGCAGGTGCGCGCCAGCGTGGAGCAGCGCAACTGCCGCCTGCTGGTGATCGACAGCCTCAACGGCTATCTGTCGTCGATGCCGCAGGAAAAACAGCTGATGCTGCAGATGCACGAGCTGCTGTCGTATCTCAACCAGAGCGGCGTGACTACGTTCCTGATCAATCCGCAGCATGGTCTGGTGGGCACGATGTCCACCGGCAACCTCAACATCTCCTACATGGCCGACACCGTCATCCTGTTCCGCTTCTTCGAAGCACAGGGCCGCATCCGCAAGGCGCTGTCGGTGATCAAGAACCGCAGCGGCGCGCACGAAGATGCCATCCGCGAGCTGCGCATCGGCAATTCGGGCATTCGCCTGAGCGCGCCGCTCAACGACTTCCACGGCGTGCTGACCGGGACGCCGCATTTCATCGGTGACGAGGCGCCGCTGCTGGGCAACGATCTTGCGCGGCGTTGAGGCCCCCGGCTGCACGGTCCACATCGTGGCGCCATTTGGCCGTGATGCGGAGAGCATTGCGGTCATCCTGGATCGTCAGGACCTGTCGGTGTGCATCCACGACTCGCTCGCGCAGATGGCGCGGCAGCTGGACGATTCCGCGGGCGTAGTGGTGCTGACCGAAGAAGCGGTGGCCGGTGATGTGGAGGCCTTGACCGCCGCGCTGCAGGCGCAGCCGCCATGGTCGGACATTCCGTTCGTGCTGCTGCGCTCCTCGCGCGGGGCCTATTACAATCGGCACACCACGCTGCCGGCGGCGGCGATCAATGTCATCGAGCTGGAACGCCCGTTGGGTGCGGTGTCGTTGCAGAGCGCCATCTCCACGGCGCTGCGCTCACGTCAGAAGCAATTCGTCATTCGCGACCAGATGGCGCAGCTGGCCGAAAGCCAGGCGGCGCTGGCGCTGAGCGAAGCCGAGCTGCGCCGCGTCACCGATGCGTTGCCGGTGCTGATCGCCTTCATCGACAAACATCTGATCTACCGCTTCGCCAACCAGGCCTATGAAGTGTGGATCGGGCAGTCGCCCGCCGCAGTGGTGGGGCGGTCGTTGGACGAGGTGATGGGGCCGGCGCTGGTGCGCCAGCGGCGCGGCTGGATCGATGCCGCCCTTGCCGGGAAGGCGCTCACCGTGGAGGTGAGCTGGCCGCATGCAGACGGCCGCCGCCGCGATGCGGAGATCCGCTACCTGCCACGCTTCGATGCACATGGCGAGGTGGACGGCTTTCATGTATTCGCCACCGACGTGACCGCGCGCACCGTGGCGATGGAGTCGATCCAGCAGCAGGCCACGCTGCTCGAAGCCAAGGTGGCCGAACGCACCGCCGAGCTGGAGCAGCAGATGCAGGCGCGCGAAAGCAGCGAAGCGGCGTTGCGCCAGGCACAGAAGATGGAAGCGGTGGGCCAGCTCACCGGCGGCATCGCGCACGATTTCAACAACATGCTCACCGGCATTCTCTCGGCACTGGATCTGGCGCGGCTGCGCATCGACCAGGGCCGCAGCGAAGGGCTGGGCCGGTTCCTGGATGTGGCCTCGGCCTCGGCGCTGCGCGCTGCAGCGTTGACCCAGCGGCTGCTGGCGTTTTCGCGCCGGCAATCGCTGGAGGCCCGGCATCTGCACGTCAATGACCTGGTGGTGTCGCTGCAGGAATTGCTGGCGCGCACGCTGGGCGAATCGGTGCAGCTGGTGACCGACCTGCAGGCGGACATGCCGGCGGCGTACGTGGATGAAAACCAGCTGGAAAGCGCCTTGCTCAATCTGGCGATCAACGCGCGCGACGCCATGCCCGATGGTGGCCAGCTGCGCATCGCCACCCGGCATCTGACCGTCACCGACGCGCCGTTGCTGCTCGGCCGCGGCATCACGCTGGCAGTGGGCGGTTATGCGGTGGTCTCGGTCACCGACAGCGGCACCGGCATGACCCCGGACGTGCTGGAGCGGGTGTTCGAACCGTTCTACACCACCAAGCCGATCGGCCAGGGCACCGGCCTGGGCATGTCGATGATCTACGGCTTCATGCAGCAGTCCAACGGCCAGGTGTGGGTGGAATCGGAACCGGGCGCGGGGACCACCGTGAGCCTGTATCTGCCCTCCGGCGTCAACGTGCACGATGCGCGCCCGGCCGTGCTGCCCAGCAGCGTGGTCGCCGGGCAGGGCCAGCAGGTGCTGGTGGTCGAAGACGATGCACAGGTGCGGCTGCTGGTCACCGAATTACTGCAGGAGCTCGGCTACCAGGCCGAAGTGGTGGCCGATGCCGATGCGGCATTGCCGATCCTGGCCTCACCGCAGCGCATCGATCTGTTGGTCACCGATGTCGGCTTGCCTGGCCTCAACGGCCGCCAGCTGGCCGAGATCGCACGCCAGTCGCGTCGCGATCTGCCGGTGATCTTCATGACCGGCTATGCGGAAACCGCGCGCGATCGCGGCGAATTCCTGGGCGAGGGCATGAGCATGATCGCCAAGCCATTTACGCTGGGCGAGTTCAGCGGCAAGTTGCACGAAGTGCTGGGGCCTTCCGCGTAACGCTGCGCGTGCGTCGCTGCAGCCACGCGCTGCAGGCGATCAACGCGTGGCTGCCTTCGATTGCCGCGCGCTGGCTAGCGATTGCGCCACTGCGATCTTGTCGGCAACGGCCTGTTGCATCGGCGAGCCGGTGTCGAGCAACCCATGCAGATGCTGCCAGTGCTCGGTGGCCGCGGCGTAGTCGTGTTGCTGGAAATCGCTGATGCCCAGCAGCCACAGGCCGCGCTGGTTGTCCGGCTCGGCGGCAACGACTTGCTGCAGACGTGTCCGCGAGGACGCATCGATGGCGAAGTCTGCGCGCGTGGCCATGTCCGAGGCCACCCAGCCCACGATGGCCGCGCTGTTGTCCGGTGCCAGCTGCAACGCCTGCGCATACGCATCGCGTGCCTCGGCAGGGCGGTTTTCCTGCTCGTGCGCCTTGGCCCGCTGCATCCAGCTGGTGAGCGCCTGTAGCGCGGCGGCCTGTTGCGCGTCCGGTGTTGGTGTTGCATCCACCGCAGCAGCCATGCCAGGTGCAGGCGCTGCATTGCCGGGCTGCGCAGGGGCGCTTGCAGCCGCACGCTGTGGCTGCAAGCTGGCGATTGCATCGGGCGTGCCTACCAGGCGATACAGCCCCGCCGTGCCCAGTGGCAGGCCCAGCATCAGCAGCAACGGCAGCGCATGCCGCGCGCTGCCGTTGCGCTGCGCATGCTGGCGTACCGGCATCACCAGCAGCGCCGTGGCGCCCACCACCATCGCGGCGCTTGCGAGATAAAAGCCCATCATCACCAGTCTTCCTCGGTCTGTGGCGCCACCGGTGTGCCGGCACGCGCCCGTTTGCGCACGGTGTGCAGGACCACGGCCGCGCCTGCGCCCAACATCAGCAACGGCCCGAACCACAGCAGCCAGGTGCCGCGCTTGACCGGTGGGTCGTACAACACGAAATCCGAATAGCGCTCCACCATGTACTGCTTGATCTGCGCATCGCTACGGCCGGCCTGAAGTTGCGCGAACACCTGGTGGCGCAGGTCGCGGGCCAGGTCTGCATTGGAGTCGGCCAGGTTCTCGTTCTGGCAGACCAGGCAGCGCAGCTGCGCAGTCAATCGCTGGAAGCGTGTTTCTTCGTTGCGGTCCTTGAACGGCAACGGGTCCACCGCCTGGGCGGCCAGCGGTGGGGCCAGCAGCATGCCCAGCAGCAGCGCCAGCAGCAGGCGCGCGATGCGTTGCCGCAGGCTCACGGTGCGCCTTGGGACAAGCCCGCAATCGCCGGCATCAACTCGTTGCGAATGACCTCTGGCGTCAGCACGCCGATGTGCTTGTAGCGGATCATTCCGTGCGCATCGATCAGGAAACTTTCCGGCGCGCCGTACACGCCGAAGTCGATCGCGGTCTGGCCGGGCTCATCGGCAATCACCATGCCATAGGGATTGCCGTGCTGCGCGAGCCAGGCGTTGGCATCGGCCGGCGCGTCCTTGTAGTTGTAGCCGATCAACGCCACGCCGAGCGTGCGGCCGTGCGCCATCAGCACCGGATGCTCCTGCGCGCAGGCGGCGCACCAGCTGCCGAAGACGTTCAGCACGTAGGGCTTGCCCAGCAATTGATCGCGGGTGACCTGCTGCTGCGGTTGATCCAGCAGCGGCAGCGAGAACGCCGGCGCCGGCTTGCCGATCAGTGGCGAGGGCACGTCGCGCGGGTTGTGCTGCATCGTCCAGTAGATGCCGAAGCCGAACAGCGCGGCCAGCGCCAGAAAGCCCAACAGGGGCAGGAGGCGGTTCACAGGTGCGACTCTCCGGCAACGGCGAGGGGAGTGGGGGCGATGGGAGCAGGCGACGACACCGCGGCAACCGCAGGCGCCGGTGCGCGGAAGCGCCGTGCGCAGGCGCTGACGAATCCGCCCAGCATCATCAACAGCCCGCCGGCCCAGATCCAGCGGATCAACGGTTTGTAGTACAGCCGCAGCGTCCAGTCGTTTTCGATGTGTTGGTCGTCCAGCGGCTCGCCCAGTGCCACGTACAGGTCGCGGGTGGCGCCGGCGTCGATCGCCGATTCGGTCTGGATGCGCTCACTGCTGTACAGGCGTTTTTGCGGATGCAAGGTGGCCACCGGCGCACCATCACGGCTGACCTGCACGCTGCCTTGTTCGGCTTTCCAGTTGGGCCCATCCACCAGCTGCACGCCATCGAAGCGGAAGCTGTAGCCGGCGATCTCCGCGCTCTGGCCGGGCGCCAGCCGCACGTCGCGTTCCACCGACAGGCTGTCCGACACCAGCACGCCGGCTACGAACACCGCCACACCGGCATGCGCCAGCAACATGCCGGCCATCTCCGCAGGAAAGCGCCGGCCGCGCGGCATCTCGCGCCAGCGCTTGTGCATGTACAACGCGGTGCCGGCAGCCACCCAGGCGGCCGCACCGATGCCGGCAATGGCCTTCGCCTGGCCCTCGGCAAACACGCTGGCGACGAGCGCGCAGGCGATGGCGGCAATGCCCGCACGCGCGCCCAGCGACAGCAGCGGTGCCATCTCGGCCTTGCCCCAGCGCAAGTACGGGCCGAATGGCATTAACAGCACCACCGGCGCCATCAGCAACGGAAACAGCAGGCCGAAATAGGGCGGGCCCACCGACACCTTGCCCAGCCCGAACGCATCGGCCACCAGCGGGAACAAGGTGCCCAGCAACACCATCGCCGCGGCCACGGTGAGCAGCAGGTTGCCGACCAGGATCGCGGTCTCGCGCGAGGCCGCTGCGAACGGTTTGCCGGTGGCGATCTTGGGCGCGCGCAGCGCATACAGCAGCAGCGATCCGCCCACCACCGCCACCAGGAAAATCAGGATGTACAGCCCGCGCCGTGGGTCGGCGGCAAACGCATGCACCGAGGTGAGCACGCCCGAGCGCACCAGGAAGGTGCCCAGCAACGACAACGAAAATGCCAGGATCGACAGCAGGATGGTCCAGGCACGCAGGCTGCCGCGTTTTTCGGTCACCGCCTGGGTGTGGATCAGCGCGGTGCCCACCAGCCACGGCATGAAACTGGCGTTTTCCACCGGGTCCCAGAACCACCAGCCGCCCCAGCCCAGTTCCGCATACGCCCACCAGCTGCCGGCCACGATGCCGGCGGTGAGGCAGGCCCAGGCGACATTGGTCCACAGCCGCGCCCAGCGCACCCAGGCCTGTTCGAGTTCGCCGCCCAGCAGTGCGGCTACCGCGAACGCGAATGCCACCGAGAAACCGACATAACCGGTGTAGAGCACCGGTGGGTGGAAGGTCATGCCCGGGTCCTGCAGCACCGGATTGAGTTCCCTGCCGTCGAGCGGAATCGGCGACAGCCGCCCGAACGGATTGGAGGTCAGCAGGATGAAGGCCAGAAAGCCCACCGATACCAGCCCCAGCACCGCCAGCACGCGTGCGGCGAAGTGCTGCGGCAGGTGCCGGCTGCAGGCGGCCAGCAGCACCGTCCAGGTGGACAGGATCGCGATCCACAGCAGCAGCGAACCTTCGTGCGCGCCCCACACCGCGGCGATGCGGTAATACCAGGGCAGCGCGATGTTGGCGTTGTCGGCGACATAGCGCACCGAAAAATCCAGCGACAGCAGCGACCAGGCCAGCAGGCCGAAGGCCAGCCACACGAACACCGCCTGGCCGGCGGCGGCAGGCCGCGCAACCGCCATCAGCGCGGTGTTGCCGCGCCAGGCGCCGATCAGCGGCAACACGCCCTGCGCCAGCGACAACAGCAACGCCAGGATCAGCGCGATCTGGCCAAGTTCAGGCGTCATGGGCGTGGCGCTGCGGGCAACGGGAGAGAGTCATCTGGATCCGGAGTGATGGAGCGGTGGCGCGGGTCAGCGCACACCGCTCAACGGGGCCGCGGCCGCTGGGATCGGCTTGCCGACGTGGCCTTCGGCCATCGCGTCCTTGAGTTCCTTCGGCATGTAGGTTTCGTCGTGCTTGGCCAGCACTTCGTTGGCGACAAAGCGCCCCGCCTGCATGCGGCCGTTGGCGATCACCGATTGGTTGTCGCGGAACAGGTCCGGCAGGATGCCGGTGTACTCCACCTGCGTGGCGGCGTGCTTGTCGATCACGGTGAAGGTCACGGTGAGGCTGTCGGTGGCGCGCTGGATCGAGCCGGCCTTGACCATGCCGCCAAGGCGGAACTGCTGGTAGCCGGCCGCCGCGCCCGCATCCACCTGGCTGGGCGTGAACAGGTAGCTCATGTTCCGCTGCAGGGCGAGCACGATCAGTGTCACCGCCAGCGCTGCCGCCGCCAGCACGCCGATCACCAGCCACAGGCGTTGTTTGCGCGTGGCGTTCATGCGTCGCGCTCCAGCACCGGCACCGGCTGCTCGCGCGGCCGGCGCGGCGCCTGCCGCTGCAGCTGTCCGCGCAGTTGCGCGGGCAAGCGCCGCCGGCGCAGCCACGGGGCGATCAGGTCGGCCAGCAGCACCAGCACGAACAAGGCATACGCGGTCCATACGTAGGCGCCGTAGCCGCCCATGGCGAGAAAGGCGCTCATGCGGTGCGCTCGGTCAAGACGATGCGGCGTGCCCAGTCCTTGCCGCTTTCCAGCGCAAGCAGGTCCACCCGCACGCGGCCGAACAGGCTGGCCAGGTAATACAGCTTGGTCGCCACCAGCATCAGCAGCAGCGGCCACAGCATGTCCGCGCCCATCTTGGAGGGGCCGAGCAGGCGCACCGTGGAGCCCTGGTGCAGCGTGTTCCACCACACCACCGAGTAATGCACGATCGGCAGGTTCACCAAGCCGACCAGCGCCAACAGCCCGGCCGCACGCATCGCCTGGCGGCGGTCTTCCACCGCGTGGTACAGGCCCAGCACGCCCAGGTACAGAAACAGCAGCAACAGTTCGGAGGTGAGCCGGGCATCCCAGGTCCACCAGGTGCCCCACATCGGCTTGCCCCAGAGCGAGCCGGTGCACAGGGTGATCAAGGTGAAGGCGGCGCCGATCGGTGCCGAGGCCATGGTCACCACTTCGGCCAGCTTGATCCGCCAGATCAGCGCAATGAACGCCGATACGCCCATCGCCGCGTAGATGAAAAGGCTCATCCAGGCGCTAGGCACGTGGATGAAGATGATGCGGTAGGCGTCGTGCTGCTGATAATCCGGCGGCGCCAGCACCAGCCCGCCGTAGGCGGCCACCGCAGCCAGCAGCAGTGCCAGGCCCAGCGCCCACGGGCGCACCACACCGGCGAACCGGTAGAAAATGGGCGGCGAGCTGAGCTTGTGCAGCCACAGGGGAATCCACTTGGCCATGCGCGTCGTCAGTTGGGGTGTTTGGAAAGCGCCAGCGCGTCGACCGCGGCGCCGGCGTTGACCTGCAACTGGCCATCGGAGACCTTGCTGGTGCGCTGCATGAGCGCACGCAAGGCATTGGCGTCCATCGATGGCGACAGCGACAACAGCAACGCGGCCATGCCGCTGACATGCGCGGTGGCCATCGACGAGCCGGAGGTGAAGTCGTAACGGCCGTTGGGCTGGGTGGTCAGGATGTCCTTGCCCGGTGCGCTGAGCACGCCGGGCAGGGCCGCCGTGGCGCTGCTGCTGCGCACTACCAGCACGCCCGGTACATCGTTGGGAAAGCCGTCCAGGCGTCCGTTCGGCGGCATGGCCGCGACCACGATGCGGCCCTGGTCGACCAGGTGGGTGAGCATCTTGCGCAGCAGCGGGTCGGCCGGGCCGCCCAGGCTCAGATTGACCACGCGCGCGGAGCTGTTGTTGATCGCCGCCAGCGCCTTGGCCAGGGTGAACGAATTACAGCGGGCGGTGCTGCCGGTGCTGCCGGCGCTGGGCGCATACCAGCAGGCCTTGTAGATGCTCAGCATGGCCCGCGGCGCCATGCCGACAATGCCCTGATGGTTGTTGCTGCCGGCGGCAATGATGCCGGCCACTTCGGTGCCGTGCGAATCGGTGCTTGTGGTGACCGGGGTGTCGTCCACCAGGTCGTGCACCTCGCGGATGCGTGACTTCAGATCCGGGTGGCTGGTGTCCACGCCGGTATCGACCACCGCCACCGTCACGCCGCGGCCCTGGGTGACGGCCTGCGCACTTGCCGCGTCGGTGGCGATGAAGCCGCGTTGCAGGTCCACGTACGGGTCGTTGTAGCCGGTCAGAGCACCGGTCTTTTCCGAGGCATCGGTGGAAAACACCGAAAATTCCTGAACCGGTTGTACCAACTCCACGCCGTCGTCGTCGGACAGCGCCTTGATCAATTCGTCACGCGAGACACCGGCCGGCGGGTGCAGCACCGCGCAATACAGGCCCAGCGAGGTGATCGGCCAGGCCGAGACTTCGCGCAACTGGTAGCGCTGCTTCAACGCTTCCATGCGTGCGGCCGCATGCTGGCCGGCGCCGTAGTAGCTGGAGGCGTACCCGATCAGGCTGGAGCCGGCGCGCGCCGGCGGCGCGGTGAGCGGGTTGGCCACCGCCAGCAGGATGTCGCGGCTGCTATCGGGCACCTTTGCGTCGGCGTCCGCTTTCTCTGCCTCGGCAGCCGCGGCGATGGCCTGCGGATCGGCCGCCTGCGCGCACACGGGGGTGGTGAGGCTCAGCAGTGCCGCCAGCAGACCGATGGCCCAGGGCGTGGTCATGGCGCGGACACGATCTCGGCCAGCCGGATGCCCGGGGTGGCGCGCAGCTGCTGCACGGTCTGTTGCGACGGAGCCGGCGGCTGTGCGGCCGGTACCACGGTGTAGGCGCCCATTTCGTTGGGGCCCCCCACCACCTGCAGCTGCTGTGCATGCAGCAGGCGATCCCAGTCGGCCACGGTCAGGCCGGCATCAGGCACCACCCGGATCGCGCCCTTCGGCACCGGCAAGGCAGTGGCGCTGCTGAGCGTGCGGTAGTCGTGCACGGGCGCTGGCGCAGCCAGCTTGACGCCCATGACGCCCAGGCCGACTGCCTGCACCAGGGCGGCGGCGGCCAGCGCACGCACCGTCCAGCTACCGGAGCGGCGGACGGGCGGTGCGCGTGCCGGGACCGGCACCTGCTCGGGCGCATCGATCTTGCCGAGCAGCCGCAGCAGGCCGGCATTGGCATCCAGCTTGACCGCGCAGGGCAAGGCCAGCGCCTGGCGCAGGCGGCTCTGCTGGGCGAACTCGGCGCTGCACGACGGGCACTTGGCCACGTGTGCGATCAGCCAGGTGTTCTCTTCTTCGCTGGCGCTGTCCAGCAGGACGGCGGGCATCAACTCCCAGGCGTGCGAGCATTCCTTGCCCGGCGCGATGAAGAACGTCTTCATTGCATGGTCTCCGTAGATGGCGCGCTGCCGGCCAGGCCGGGCAGCACATTGCGTAATTTGACCCGCGCATGGAACAGCCGGGCTTTGATCGTGCCCACCGGGCACTGCATGATTTCGGCGACTTCTTCCAGCTTGTGGCCGACGCCGTAGACCAGTTCGATCACCAGCCGCTGGTCCGGCGACAGCCGTTCCATGCCTTTGTCGAGCCAGTCGCGCAGTTCGCGGTCGTCGTTGTCGTCGGTACTGGGGGCATGGTCTTCGACCGTGGCGGTGTCGTCGATGGCCTCGCCGTCATGCTGGCGCAGGCATTTCAAGCCGCAGCGGTAGGCGATGCCCATGATCCAGGTCGACACCTGCGAATCGCCGCGGAAGTCGCCGGCTTTTTGCCAGGCGATCCAGAAACAGTCGTTGATCGCTTCTTCGATGATGTCCGGGCGCCGGGTCAGACGCGACAGGAAGCGACAGAGCCGCCCGTGATAGGCGGTGTACATGGTCGCCAGGGCGTCACGGTCGCCCGCAGCCATGCGGCGCAGCAGCATGCGGTCGGTCGCGTCACCCAGGGTATCGGTGTCAGTCATCGAAGAGGCGCTGCAAAGGTTATCGGTCAGTGCCCATCACCGGGCAAAAGGTTGCGTCTGGATCAGAACGACTTGGAGACGCTGCTCAGCCAGGGGGTTTCGCCCGGCCCGCCCTGCATGCGCGGGGTGTTGCTGCTGGTGATCACGCGCTCCAGCTTCAATGCCCAGCCGGCACGGCTCCAGCGCAGGCCCACCTGTCCGTATTGATAGCGGCCGGCTTCGCTGGCGCCGTAGGCCATTGCCGGAAATCGCGACGACCCCGCGCCCAGTACCAGGCTGACATCGTGACGCAGCGGCACATTGGCGGTGACGTCGACCGCCACATTCCACGGCGACTGGTCGGCGCGCGGGAAGTTGAAGACCGAGACCGAGAAGGTGAGTACATCGCGGTAGGACCAGGCCAGGCTGCCTTCCTGACGGTCGAAGGTGCGCGTGGCCTGATTGGTCGGGTAGCCGTAATACAGCGCGCTGGCCTGCATCTGCCAGCGATCGCCCAGCATCCAGGCGCGCCCGATCTGGGCGGTGACCGCCACCGGGTCGCTCAATGACGGCGACTGCAGCGCGCCGGACACCGAGACCGACCACCCGGGTGAGGGCAGCCAATAGCCGGCCAGCTGCAGGGTGGCCTTGTCCGGCGCGATCGAGATGCCGCGGTCGATCAGGCTGGAGGAGAGCGAGACAGCACCGCCGACGTTGTCAGCCAGGGCGTGGCTACACGGCCCCAGCGTGAGCGCCAGGGCGAGCCATAGGCCGTGGCTGCGGACGCGGTGGCGGCCGGGCCACGGGTGGCCTGCGTTTCGAAAGGAGGCCGAAACGCCGTGGCGCAGGCAGGCAGGCGGGGTCAGCATGGCCCACAGCTGCCCGCTGCCATGCTCAATTGGGCATAGCAGGGCGGGCAGTCGGCGCTGGCGATGAAGGCGTACGGCAACGGTGGGTGTCTACGGTGAACGGTGGGCGATACTGCCCGGTCGGGCCAGGTGCAGCCGCGTCGGCAACAGCAGTTCCGTTCGTATACGCGAACAAACCACTGCCGACAACGCGGCTGGCCCAGGGCAGTCAGGCGCCGTGCACCGCGCCTGGCCGCCCGCTGCCGGTCATGCCGAGCCTCATTTGAGGCTGTTGAGATAGACGATGAGTGCGTCCAACTCCTTGGGATCATCCAGGCCTTCGTACTTCATCTTGGTGCCGGGCAGCGCCTTGGACGAAGACTGCGACAGGTAGGTCTTCAGCTGTGCCGGCGTCCACTGCCACTTGCTGTTCTTGAGCGCGTCGGAGTAGTTGCTGTAGTCCGGCAGGCTGGCCGCCTGGCGGTTGCCAATGCCGAACATGGACGGGCCTTTCTTGTTCTTGCCTTGCGCCGCGCTGTGGCACTCGGCGCATTCGGCCATGAAGGTGTCCTTGCCCGCACCGTCGGCGGCACGCGCCGGCGGTGCCAGGGTGGCGCCGGCCAACAGCAGGCCGGCGAGCGGGGCGCACAACAGGGTCTTGTGGAATGGATGCATGGGGGTCCGTCGGAGTACGTGCAGCGATGGGGATCAGAACGCCAGGTTCACCGACAGCGAGAAGCTGTCCAGATCGCGCGGGTTGGTGATCGGGGGGCCACGGAACACGTTGGAGGTGCTGCCGTTGAACTTGTCGAAGCGGAACCAGCCGGCCGATACGCGCAGGTTGGCGTTGGTGGTGTAGGTGCCTTCGCGGCCGAATGGGCTCCAATACACCAGGATCAGATTGCTGGTGGTGTCGGGAATGCCGACCGGCGAATAGCGCGCCGCATCGAAGGAGCCGGTATTGATCATGTGCGCGGCCAGCACGCCGTAGGTCTGCTTGAACGCGTAGTTCATGCTGAGGGTCTGGTCACGCACGCTGCCGCGATCCAGCGGGCCCATGCTCGGGTCCGAGGACACCAGCGGGCTGCCGTACTTGCGGCGCTCGTAGACGTTGACGTAGGCCAGCGACATGGTGTGCTCGCGGGTGCCGAGGAACTGATAGGTCAGGTCGTAACCCAGGTCGGTGAGGTCGTCGCTGGGCCCGTTGCGCGGCCGCTGGCGGCGCGTGTTCAACGCGGTCATGCCGATCGAGAAGAACTGCCGCTTCATGTCCTTCATGTAGGCCACGCGTGCGTAGCTGGTGTCGCTCAGCCGGCCCGGGTCGCCGTTGATCGGCCAGCCCAGGCGGTCCTGCGTATCGGTGGAAAGCGCCTTGTAGGTGCCCACTTCGCCGTACCAGTTGCGGTCATACAGGCCGTACACGCTGGCGCCGATCACGCGGTTGGACAGCGCCGAGGAGCTGAGCATCGTGGAGGCGCCGCCATTGGAGGCCGGTGTCAGCGTCGAGGCATTCGGCAGTACGTGGATCGGGTCGGAAATGCCGGGGTTGTTGTTGACGCTGACGCCGAGCATCGCGTCCTTGCCCGCCATCTGGAACGGCTTGCTGACAAAGCGCAGATCCACATCGTCCAGGCGCGTGTCGAAGGTGGCGTTGCCGCTGTTGTTGGAGCGGATCTTCGAATAGCCGCCGATGTTGTCGTTGACCCGGCCGGCCAGATACAGGTCGGCCTGGGTGAGGCGCGCGGTGCTGTCGCCGCGGCTGGGGTTGGTGCGGGCCCAGGTGAGCTGGCCGGACGCCGGGATCTTGGTGCCGTTGCCGTCGGTGTCGGTGAAGCCGCCCAGCTTGAAGCGCATGCCGTAGGGCGTGAGCGACGGGCCGTAGGAGCCGATGTGGCAGTCTGCGCACGACGAACCGGTTTGCCGCGCGAACGAGGGAATGGCCTGGGCCTGGGTGCTGGCAAGTAGCAGCAACGGGCCTGACACGCACAACATGGAGGTCAGCGACGCCGTGCGTGCGGCATGGGTGCGGCGGGGAG
This sequence comes from Xanthomonas sp. fls2-241-TYG-148, assembly GCF_030208815.1. Classification (NCBI taxonomy): domain Bacteria; kingdom Pseudomonadati; phylum Pseudomonadota; class Gammaproteobacteria; order Lysobacterales; family Lysobacteraceae; genus Xanthomonas; species Xanthomonas sp. fls2-241-TYG-148. The sequence goes on along the minus strand of NZ_JARVTE010000001.1, from coordinate 269,218 downwards.
CGGGCAGTGTGGAAGGCATGGGAAGTCCTTGTTCGGCGGTGCGGGAGCGGGCGAGGGCGGGCAGCAGGAAGCGGGTCATCGGTGATGTTTGCCGGGCAGCACGCGATGCAGCAGGCCATCGCGCAACACCAGGTGGTGCACGAGTGCGGCAACGATATGCACCGTGACTAATGCGAGCAGTGCCCAGGCCGCATTCAAGTGCCAGGTGCCGAGGGTGTCGGCCAGATCCTCATCCGCGGCGACCAGGTTTGGCAGCGTTATCCCGAACAGGTAGACCGTCTTGCCGTAGGCATTGCTCAACGACCAGCCGATCAGCGGCAGCGCGAGCATCAGCGCGTACATCACCACATGCGTGCCACCGGCAGCCAGGCGCATGATCAGCGGCGAGGGCGGCCCGGGCGGCAAGGCGCGCAAGCGCAGACGCAGGCTGACGCGTAAGACAAAGAGCAACAGCACCATCAGGCCGAAGTGGCGGTGGCCTTCCAGCAACCACTGCCGCAGGGCGCGGCCCTCCAGTTCGGCGCGCAGCAGGATCAGGCTGGCGGCCATTACTAGGCACAGCACCGTCAGCCAGTGCAGGACACGCATGGAGCGGGGCAGGGGAACCACGCGCGGCGCGGTGGTCGCCGACGGCGGCGGCAGTGCGTCGGCGCCGTTACTGGCGGACATGTCAGGGGCATGCCGTGGGGCATTCATCGGGTTGGGGTCCTCTTCGGAGGTGGTCGTTGGATCCGGCAATGCGATGCGTCGCCGGGCCTGCGCTCCCCACGCCGGCCATGACAGCCAGGTGAACGTGCACGGATATGTGCGGCGATGCCGACGAAAGGTTGCATCGCCGTGAAATCGCACGCCGGTGCGTCGTGCATGGGCATGCGCGCAACGAGATGGGCGTGCCTGACTGGCGTGTGCGCATGGCGTGATGGGCGGCAACCTTTCGCACATCCGGACGCACACAGGCATGTCGCACTACGTGCAGTCAGCGGTTACGCCCCCCGGAACATGGCCATCGAACGCATCCAGTTGCATACGCACGGCGACGACCGCGGGCTGCTCATTTCGTTGGAGCAGCAGCGCAACGTCCCGTTCGAGATCCGTCGCGTGTACTACATCTTCGGTACGCGCCAGGGCGTGCACCGCGGCCAGCATGCGCACCGCCAGCTCAATCAGCTGGCAGTGGCCCTGCATGGGTCGGTGACGCTGCTGCTGGATGAAGGCCAGGGCCAGGGCCCTGAAGAAGTGGTGCTGGACGACCCGTCGCAGGGCGTGCTGCTCGGGCGCATGGTGTGGCGCGACCTGCATCATTTCAGCGACGACTGCGTACTGATGGTGCTGGCCGACCAGTACTACGACCCGGGCGACTACATCCTGGACTACGACGAATTCCTCACCGAAGCCCGCGGCGTCAGCCGGCTGGAGGCATGAGCATGCGCAAGCCGTTGATCATCATCGGAGCGGGCGAATTTGCTCAGATCGCCTGCGAGTATTTTCAGCACGACAGCGACTACGACGTGGTGGCCTTCAGCGTGGAACGCGATTTCCTGCTGCGGCCCACCCTGGCCGAGTTGCCGGTACTGCCGTACGAAGACCTGGAGCTGCATTACCCGCCGGAGGCGGTGGAGGTGTTCGTGGCGATTCCCGCCACGCAGCTCAACCGGCTGCGCATGCGCTTCTATGCAGACATGGTGCAGCGGGGTTACCGCTGTGCCAGCTATGTGAGCTCGCGCGCGTTCGTCTGGCGCAATGCACAGATCGGCGCCAACTGTTTCATCTTCGAAGGCAACGTCATCCAACCGTTCACGCGCATTGGCGACAACTGCATCCTGTGGAGCGGCAACCATATCGGTCACCGCACCGTGGTGCATGACCACGTATTTCTGGCATCGCATGTGGTGGTGTCCGGCTATTGCGAGATCGGGGCGCGCAGTTTCCTCGGCGTCAATGCCACGCTCAGCGACAAGGTGCGCATTGCCGAGGACAACGTCATCGGCGCCGGTGCCTTGGTGACCCGGCATACCGAAGCGCAACGCGTCTATGTCGGTGCGCCCGCACGCGCGGTGGCCGGCAAGTCCAGTCTCGACGTGGTGCTCTGAGCCGATGTTCGCCTGGGAAAAACGGGGCCTGGTGTTCGACGTCGCGCGCGATGGCGTGGGCGGCTGGATGCAACATGCGGCGCTGACACCCACGCCGTATCGGCGTTCAGCCGAGGTATTGCGCGTGTACGCCGGATTTCGCGATGCGCAGGGCGTCAGCCGCATCGGTTATGTCGATGTGCGCGCGGACGCACCCACGCAGGTTGTCGGTGTCAGTGCGCAGCCGGTGCTGGATATCGGCCGCGACGGCTGTTTCGACGACAACGGCATGATCCTGGGCGATGTGGTGGACGGCCCCGATGGCCTGTACATGTTCTACGTCGGCTTTCAGCAGGTGGCCAAGGCAAAGTTTCTCGCTTTCACCGGGCTGGCCGTGTCCACCGATGGTGGCGACAGCTTCCAGCGTCGTCAGGAGACGCCATTGCTGGATCGCGCGCCAGGGCGCAGCACGATTGCCGCGGTGCATTCGGCACGCTTCGAAGATGGCGTCTGGCGGCTCTGGTATGCGGTGGGCGACGCGTGGGAAGTCATTGGCGGTACGCCCTTTCCGCGCTACCACATCCGCTATGCGCAGACCGAGGATCTGCAGCAGATTCCACGCGATGACGTGGTGTGCCTGGCGCCCGTTGGCGACGAATACCGCATCGGGCGCCCGCGCGTGTATCGCCTGGGCGAGCGCTATCTGATGTATTTCACCCGTGGCGACATCCATGGTGGCTATGTCCCTGGTTTTGCCGACAGCCATGACGGCGTGCATTGGGCGCGGGACGACAGCCAGTTGGGTCTGGCCTTGTCGCAGGACGGCTGGGATGCGCACACGCTGTGCTACCCGGCGCTGATCCAGCAGGACGATCGCGTGTTGATGTTCTACAACGGCAACGCGATGGGGCGCGATGGCTTCGGTCTGGCCGAGGCCCCCTTGCCGACGCAGCTGCAGGGGCGCCATGTTTTCGGTTAGGCCATACCACGCTGATGATGCGCAGGCTTGGGATGACTTGGTGGTCAGCTCGCGCAACGGCAACCTGCTGCATCGGCGCGGCTACATGGACTATCACGCCGAGCGCTTTACCGAAGCGTCGCTGCTGATCGAGCGCGAGGGAGCAATCGTGGCGGTGTTGCCGGCCAACCGGGAGGGCACGCGGGTGAGCAGTCATGCCGGGCTGACCTACGCCGGTTTGCTCTCGTCCAGTGCGCTGCGTGCGACCGGCACACTGGAGGTATTCGACCTGATTGGCGCGCACTACCGGGCGCAGGGCGTGCAGGAGGTGGTGTACAAGCCGGTGCCGCATCTGTTTCATGCCTTCCCGGCCGAAGAAGACCTGTATGCGTTGCATCGCCTGGGCGCGCAGCTGTGCCGGCGCGACCTGTCCTCGGCGATTGCGCTGCGCGAGCCATTTTCCTTCAGTGCCGAACGTCGCCGCGCTATTGCCAAGGCGCGCAAGGCCGGCATCCAGCTCCACACCAGTACGGACCTGGTTGCCTTCCATGCCTTGCTGAGCGAGGTCTTGCACCGCCATGACGCCACGCCAACCCATCGGCTGGACGAGCTGCAGCTGCTGCAAGGGCGCTTTCCGAAAGAGATTTTGCTGCACGAAGCGCGCCTGGAAGGCGAATTGCTGGCCGCCGCGCTGGTGTTCGATTTTGGCCGCACCGTCCATACCCAGTATCTGGCCGCCTCCGAGCGCGGACGCCAGCTGGATGCCTTGAGCCTGCTGTTGGGCGAGCTGATCGGCACGGTGTACGCGCAGCGGCATGCTTTCAGTTTTGGCATTTCGACCGAGCAGGGCGGGCAGGTGCTCAACGACGGGCTGGTCACCCAGAAGGAACGTTTCGGCGCGCGCGCCGTGGTGCAGGATTTCTATTTGTGGACGCTGTGATGGATGTTCCGTTTCTGGATTTGCGTGCCGTCAACGCGCGTTACGCGGATGCGCTCAAGGCCGCCGCTGCGCGGGTGATCGATTCTGGCTGGTATGTGCTTGGCCAGGAGCTTGCAGCGTTCGAAGAGGAGTTCGCCAGCTACTGCGGCGTGCAGCAGGCGGTGGGGGTGGGGAACGGGCTGGACGCGTTGTCGCTGATCCTGCGCGCCTACCGCGAACTGGGCGTGTTGCGCGAGGGCGATGAGGTGATCGTGCCGGCCAATACGTTCATTGCGACGTTCCTGGCGATCAGCCACAACCATCTGGTGCTGGTGCCGGTGGAGCCAGATCCGCAGACCTTCAACGTGGATCCGTGCAAGGTGGAGCGTGCCATCGGGCCGCGCACGCGCGCCATTCTGGCCGTGCATCTGTACGGACAGCTTGCCGACATGCCGGCACTGCAAACGTTGGCGCACCGCTATGGCTTGCTGCTCATCGAAGACGCCGCGCAAGCGCACGGCGCAAGCCGCGATGGTGTGCGTGCCGGCGCGTTTGGCGATGCGGCGGCGTTCAGTTTTTTTCCCACCAAGAACCTCGGTGCGCTGGGCGACGGCGGTGCGGTAGTGACCTCCGACCCGCGCCTGGCCGAGCGCGTGCGCGCGCTGCGCAACTATGGCTCGGAGGTGAAATATCAGCACCTGTTCCAGGGGGTCAATTCGCGCCTTGATGAGCTGCAGGCGGCATTTTTGCGCGTCAAGCTGGGCTATCTGGATGAGGAGATCGCACAGCGCCGCGCAGTGGCCCAGCGTTACCTGCGAGAGATCGATCACCCCTGGATCACGTTGCCGCCGGTGGCGCATGCCGAGCAGCATGTCTGGCATCTGTTCGTGGTGCGTAGCCCGCGCCGCGATGCCTTGCAAAGCCATCTGCAGCACCTCGGCATCCAGACCCAGATTCATTACCCGGTGCCGCCACACCTGCAGCCGGCCTATGCAACGCTGGGCGATACCTGCCTGCCGATCAGCGAGCAGCTGCATCGCGAAGTGTTGAGCCTGCCGATGAGCCCGGCGCTGGACGATGCGGCCGTCAGCCGCGTCATCACCGCCTGCCAAGTATTCGGTAGCGCACCGTGAATCTGCTGCGCAGCAGCGCTTACACCGGCGTTGCAACGCTGGCCAAGCTCCTGGCGGCGCTGGTGGTGATCAAGTTGGTGGCGGTGTTTGCCGGCCCGCAGGGAGTTGGCCGGCTGGGGCAGTTCCTGGCCCTGATGTCGGTGCTGGCGGTGCTGGCCGGTGGTGGCATCAGCGCCGGGATCGTCAAGTACGTGGCGCAGTACCGCAGCGATGCACTCGCGCTGCAACGGCTATTGAGCGCAGCGCTCGGCTACGCCTGTGGTGCGGCGTGCGTGATGGCGGTGCTGGCGCTGGTCTTCAGCGACGTGCTTGCCGAACGGTTGTTGGGCGATTCACAGGCGCGTTGGCTGATCTGTGTGCTGGCGGTGGCGCAGATCGGCATCGCGCTGGTCAACTACATCCTGGCGATCATCAACGGCTTCATGGACGTACGCCGGCTCGCCATCGTGCAGGTGAGCGGGGCGGTATTGAGCGTTGCCCTGGTCGCCTGGCTGGGCAGCGGGTGGCAGTTGCAGGGCGCCTTGCTGGCATTGGTGCTGGGCCAGGTGCTGTGGTTGATCGCCGCCGTGCCGGCCTTGCTGCGCAGCCCGTATTTCCAGCGCGAGATGCTGCGCATGCGGCTGGACGCGCAGATGACCCGCCAGCTTGCGGCGTTTTCGGTGATGACCCTCACCGCCACCCTGGTGCCGCAGCTGGTGGGCATGCTGGTGCGTGATCATCTGGCGCTGCAGTTTGGCTGGCAGCAGGTCGGCTACTGGCAGGCGGTGAGCCGGGTCTCCGATGCCTACCTGTTGTTCTTTACCACCGCGATCAACGTCTATTACCTGCCCAAACTGGCCTCGCTGCAGGACCGCCAGGCGCTGCAGCGCGAGCTGCGTACCGCCTATCGTTACGTGATGCCCGCGGTGGTGGCGATGGCCGCGGGCGTCTACCTGTTGCGTGACTGGGTGACCTGGTTGTTGTTCGATGCCCGCTTCGCCGCGGCCGCTCCGTTGTATGGCCCGCAGCTGCTCGGCGACGTGATCAAGATCGCCGCGTTCGTGCTCTCCTACGTGATGCTGGCCAAGGCGATGACGCGGCTGTTCGTGGTGTCCGAATGCGTGTTTGCCGCCAGCTATCTGGGGCTGGTGTACCTGTTCACTGCGCAGTTCGGCCTGATCGGCGCCATGTATGCGTTCGTCGTCAACTACGTGCTGTATCTGCTGTTCAACATCGTGGTGGTGAGCCGCTATCTGAGGGCGACGGCATGAGCGTGCTGGAACGCCCGAGCGGACGTGCGCGCTGGCCGCTGGTGTCGGTGCTGATTCCCGCGTTCAACCATGCGCGTTTCGTGCAGCGCTGCCTGGACAGCGTGCTGGAGGACCCGTACCCGTCCAAGGAGATCGTCATCATCGATGATGGCTCCAGCGATGACACCGGCGAGCAGATCGCCGCATGGATCGCGCTGCACGGCCATCGCGTGCCGGTGCAGTTCGTCCAGCGCAGCAACCGCGGCGTGGCGGCCACGCTCAACGAGCTGGCGCTGCGCGCACGCGGGGAGTATCTGCGGCTAGGCGCCAGCGACGATTACCTGCTGCCAGGTGGGCTGGATGCGCAAGTGCGCTATCTGCGCGCGCATCCGCAAAAACTGGCGGTGATCGGCGATGCGCGGGTGGTGGATCAGCATGGGCAGCTGCTGCATGCCAGCGCCATGCGCGACCTGCATGGGGTGGATACCGCCCTCTATGGGTCGGACGCCGGCCTGCGCCGCGCGGTGATCCGGCATTGGGCGGTGAGTGGCGCGGTGGCGCTGCTGCGACGCAGTGCCTTCGATGCGCGCACCGGCTGGGATGAATCGCTGCGGATCGAAGATTGGGATTTTTTCCTGCGCCTGGCAGCACGCGATGCATTGGGATTCGTCGACCTGCCGGTGTGTGCCTACCGCTTGCATGGCAGCAATCTCAGCAAGACTGCCGATGTGCGTGCGCGTATTGCCAACCTGAGTGAATCACGCGAGGTGGCGCTGCGCTGCGTGGAGCTGTTCGACGCGCCCGAACAAGGCTTGCTGCGCGCCCAGGCCCACTATATCGCCGCGAAGGTCGCGTTCCTGCGGCGGCAGCCGATCAGAACGCTGGGCCACCTGTTGCGTTATGCGTGGGTGTCGCTGCCTGCGCAGATGCGCAGTGGCCGCCTGCGCCCACAGCGGGGTGTTGCATGAGGCTGTTGCGCCGCCCGGCCACGTATCTGGCCCTGCCGCTGTTGCTCAGCTGTGCGCTGACGCTACTGACCTACACGTTGCCGGACGGGTATCTGGACGGGGTGGCGCTGCTGGCGGTCGCCGCCTTGGTCGTCCTGGTGCTGGACGGCGTGCTGGGCACCGGCTTGCCAGGCGTGCAGCAGTTCCGCCTGCAGCGGTATGCCGGCACGCGCGAATCATTCCTGGTGATGGCGCTGGCCGCCGGGGTGGCGGTGTTCTGCCTGCTGGACGTGGCGTTGTTTCCGATTCCGCTGTTCAGTGATCCGTCTTCGTATGCCACCTTGAGTCCGCTGCGCTCACATGTGCGGCACATCTCCAACATGTGCTGGATCCTGCCGCCGGTTGCGCTGCTGTGCGTGCGCCACCGCGGGTTGCGCACCGCGATGGTGCTGGTGGGGTTCGTATTTCCGATCGTGGTGATTGACCGCAACCGCATCTTTGCCGGGCTGTTCTCGTTCGTGGTGGTGCTGTTGCTGCGCCGCGACCCCGCGCGGCAGCTGCCCTGGAAGCGCATTGCCTTGCTGGTGATGGCAGGTGGCGCGGTGTTCTCGGTGCTCGGCGCGCTGCGTTCGGGTTCGCTGGCCACCGTGGCGCTGCCCTTCAGCGCGTTCTACCGCGCCATGCCGCAAGGCGTGCAATGGCTGCTGCTGTACATCAGCGCGGGCCCGTACAACTTCGGCGCGATCCTGGCCAAGGGCTACGTCAATGCCAGTTTTCTGGTCAACCAGCTGGTGCCGCTGAGCGGTTCCATCGCCACCGCCGGCACCAGCATTCCGCTGGATGCGCCCAACATCAACGTGGGCACCGAGTTCTTCCCGTTCCTGATGGCCTGGGGCGCACCCGGCGCGGTGATCGCACTGCTGGCGCTGTATGCCGCGTTGCTGTGGAGCGTGCGCCGGCTCAATGCGTCGCTGTCGATCTTCCACGTGCTGATTTTTTTGCGGATCGCCTACGCCTGCCTGATGTCGCCATTCGCCCCGCAGGCATTCACCTGGACCAACTTCGCCTTCATCGGCCTGTGCCTGGGCTTGCACGCCTGCACGCTGCTGTTGCCGAACCGCCGCGCCCTGCCGGTTGCCTCCGCGTAGCCGCCTCCGTTTGTTTTCGATTGCCGAGCCAAGCCTGATGAAAGATGAAGACGAGATCTACCTGATCGACCTGTGGCGCATCCTGCTGCGCGAGTGGCGCTGGGCGCTCGCCGCGCTGCTGGTGGTGCTGGCAATCACGTTCGCCTTTACCCGCGTGGCCAAGCCGCAGTGGGAGGCCACGGCCTGGATCCAGGTCGGCGAGATTGGGCCGACCCCGGCCGGGCGCGATCCCAAGGTGGAGCCGTTCCAGCGGGTGATCGACCGGATGAAGACGCGGCTGTTCCAGGATGCGGTGCTGACGCACGCCGGCGTGCCACTGAAGAGCCGTGCCGCGCAGCTGTACCGCGGCAGTCTCAAACCCGACCCGGATCCGTACGCCAACCTGATCGGCATCACCATCCGTGCCGAATCCGCAACACAGGCGCGCACGCTCGCAATGGCCACCGTGGCGCAGCTGCAGGCATTGCATGGCCAGACCAACACCGCGGCATTGGCGCTCGCGAAGACGCGCCTGCGCGGCCTGGACGAAGACCTGCGCGTGGCCACGGCCAGCCGCGCGCAGCTGCAGCAGCAACTGGGCAACCCGCAAGCCAATGGCCAGGCCACGCCTGCGCAGGTGCTGGCCGGCGTCCTGCTCACCGACAGCAACACCACCATCCGCGCCTTGAAGACCGAGCGTGACGATCTGGTCGCACGGCTCACCGAGCGTTACACCTACCAGACCTCGCTGGCGTGGCCGCTGTATGTGCCGGACCACCAGGCGTTTCCTAACGCGATCATGGCCTGGGCTGCCGGCATTCTCGGTGGCGGTGCGCTTGGCGTACTGGCCGCAGTGTTGCGCAATGCCGTGCGCCGCCGTGCGCGTGGGCAGGGACCGCACGCGACGGTGTGAGCGCTGCCCCGCGCACGCGTTCCGCCCAGATCGTCCGTACCCACGCAGTGCCGCAACCAAAGTGGCGGCAGCCGGCACTCACGGTTCAATCAAGCGATGCCGCGAGTGCGGCGCCGCGTCTGGAGAGTGTCGTGACAACAGCAGGACCGGTGGGAGAGCGCGCGCATGTCGGCAACCAATGAGCCACTGGCGCGGCGTGGCCGCGGTGTGGATGCGTCGCAGTTGCTGGAAACCCAGCGTGCCTTCGACAGCGTGGCCGCCGACTACGATGGGCCGCGCGGCAACAACGCGCTGATCCAGCGCATGCGCACTACGCTATGGGATACCGTGGCGACCGAACTCCCGGTCGGCTCTCGGTTGGTGGACCTGGGCTGCGGCACCGGGCTGGATGCAGGCGAGTTCGCCAGCCGTGGCTACAGCGTGCTGGCCACTGACTGGTCGCCGGCAATGGTGGCGCGCACCCGTGAGCGTGCTGCCCGACAAGGCCTTGAGGAGCGCCTCACTGCCGCGCATGTCGGCATCCAGCAGCTGGAGCGGCTGGAAGGCGAGTTCGATGGCATGTATTCCAACTTCGGCCCGCTCAACTGCGCGCCGGACCTGCCGGCCGTCGCTGCCGAGTGCGCGCGCCTGCTACGCCCGGATGGCTGCCTGGTGTTTTCGGTGATCGGGCGGATCTGCCCGTGGGAAGTCGGCCACTACGCACTGCGCGGCCGCTTCAAGCGCGCGGCGGTGCGTGCGGCGCAGGGTGCGACCGCGGTGGGCATGAACGGCCACACCATCTGGACCTGGTACCACCTGCCGCGCGAGTTCTACCGCGCTTTCAGCCAGCACTTCGTGCTCGATCGTTACCAGGCGCTGAGCTTGTTCCTGCCGCCGCCGTATCTGGTGGACTTCTATGAGCGCCATCCGCGCCTGTCCGCGCGTCTGGGGCAGTTGGACGACCGCATGGGCGGCTGGCCGTTGCTGCGCGACATGGGCGATCACTTCCTGATCGTGATGCGCAAGCGCTGAGTGGAGACCGCGATGGCCATGGCCGATGTGTGCCTGCACGGCGCGCGCGCGATCACCCTGGCCGGGCCGTCGCGTGCGCCGGTGACCCTGCGTGCCGGCCACTTCGGTGGCACGTTGGGCACCGGCACGCTGCGGCTGGATCTGCAGGGGCATGTGCTGGCGCCGGGCCTGATCAACGCGCATGAGCATCTGCAGATCAACGCCGTGCCGCCGCTGCCGCAGAGTGCACCGTTCGCCAACAGCTATGCGTGGATCGATGCCTTTCAGGCGCATTTCCAGCGTCGCGAGGTGGCCGTTGCGCTGCAGGTGCCCAAGGACATACGCCTGCGCCAGGGCGGGCTGAAGAATCTGCTCGCCGGGGTTACCTGCGTGGCCCAGCACGATCCCTGGCACGCCGCACTGGATGCGGCGGATTTCCCGGTGGCGCTCCTGCGTGCATTCGGCTGGAGCTATGCGTTGGGTGGGCCGGCTTATGGGCCGCCGGTGCAGGAGAGTTTCGCCGCGACCCCGGCCGAGCAGCCCTGGATGATCCATCTGGCCGAAGGCACCGACGCGGTTGCACGCGCGGAGCTGGACGCCTTGGACCGTCTCGGTTGCCTGGCCGGCAACAGCGTGTTGATCCATGGCGTGGGGCTGGGCGAGCAGGATATCGACCGCATCATCGCCTGCGGTGCGGCTGTGGTGTGGTGCCCGTCGAGCAATCTGGCGCTGCTCGGCCAAACGCTGGACCCCTGGCGCCTGTGCATGGCCGGGCGGCTGGCGCTTGGCAGCGACGCGCGCGTCAGCGGCGGGCGCGACCTACTCGACGATCTACGCCTGGCCACCGACAGCGGGTTGGCCCCGGACCTGTTGCTGGGCCTGGCCACGCATCAAGCGGCGCGCATCCTGCGCCTGCCCGCGCGCGGCAGCCTGGCACCGGGCGCAGTGGCCGACCTGGTGATCGTGCGCGACCGCGGCGGTGAGCCTGCGGCGAGTGTGGTGGGTTGCAGCCGCAGCCAGCTGCGCGCGGTGATCCGCGATGGCAAACCGCGGATTGCCGACCCCGATTTCGCCCACTGGTTCGACGCAGCCGGCATCGCAACCGTGCCGGTGTTGCTGGATGGCTGCCCCAAATTGCTGGACGCCGCGTTGGCCGATCCACAGGTGCTGGCACTTGAACCCGGCGTGCAGCTGCTGTCGCCGCACACGCATGCCGCAACGCGCGTGGTACTTGGAGCCGCGCAATGAGCCGCGCAATGAACAGTGCAATGAGCAGTGCAATGAGCAGTGCAATGAGCAGTATGCCCACCCTGGAACCGGCCGCAGCGTATGCGTTGTGGGCGCAGGCGTATCCGCCACATGCGCATAACCCGGTGATGCTCGCCGAGCAGCGGGCCATGCTGGCGCTGTTGCCCACCGATCTGCGCAGCCAGCATGTGCTCGATGCCGGCTGTGGCAGCGGGCGCTACATGCTGCAGGCGCTGCAACGCGGCGCTGCGCAGGTCACTGGCGTAGATCTCTCGCCGGAAATGCTGCAACGCGCCGCGCACGAACTGGCGCAACGCTGGCCCTCCACGTGCTTCTCCCTGCAGCAGGGCAGCCTGGAACAGTTGCCGGTGGCCGATGCCATGGCCGACATCACCGTGTGCGGCCTGGTGGTCGGGCATCTGCCACGGCTGTGGACTGCGCTGGAGCAACTGCGGCGCGTCACCCGCATCGGCGGCAGCGTGCTGTGCAGCGACGTGCATCCGATCGGCCATGCGCTGGGCTGGCGACGCGACTTCAAGGCCGACGGCCAGCACTACGCCATCCGCCATACCCAACATCTCTACAGCCATTGGCATTCGGCATGCGCGGCGCTGGATCTGGCGATCGAGGCGGTGGCCGAGCCGATGCTCGATCCTGCCGACATCCCGCCCGGCGCGCGCTTCGACACCGCCGCGCTGCAAGTGCCGGTGGCGCTGGTGCTACGCCTGCGACGGCTCGCGTGAGCTGCATGGTGAGCTGTGTGCAGGCGGCAGTTCGGCGCCGCGCCGTGCAACGGGTCGCGCAGAACGCGGGCAGTCGCGCTTACATCGCGCGCCCGGCACGTCCCCTGCGCTCCGGGGACTGACGTGCACGTGGCCCATCTCAATCTGCTGCCTGCGCCAAGCGGCTGGGACGCGGCGCAGGTATTCGCGCAGTGGCCATCGCTGGCCGACATTGCCGAGGCAGTCGCCAGCACCGGCACTCAGGTGACGGTAGTGCAGGTGTCTGCGCACACCGAGCAGCTGACGCGGCAGGGTGTGGCATATCACTTTCTCGACCCTGGCAAACGCGGCAGCGCCGTACGTGCGCGGCGGCTGGCTGATCTGTTGCAACAGCTCGACGTTGCGGTGATCCATGTACACGGGCTGGAATTTGCCGGCGATGCACGGCGCCTCGCACGGTTGTTGCCGCAGGTGCCGATCGTGCTGCAGGACCATGCCAATCGGCCGCCGCGCTGGTGGCGCAGGCCAGTGTGGCGCGCGCGCTACGCAGCGGCGGCCGGCATCGCGTTCACCTCGCTGGCGCTGGCGCAGCCCTTCGTCCGTGCCAGGCTGTTTGGACCGCGCACGCAGCTGTTTGCGATCCCCGAATCGAGTAGCCGCTTCACGCCGGGCGACCGCATCCAGGCGCGCGCGGTCACCGGCCTGGCCGGCGGCCCATGCGTGTTGTGGGTTGGCCATTTGAGCGAGGGCAAGGACCCGCTGTGCGTGCTGGATGCCGTGGCTATGGCGGCAGCGCGTCTGCCTGGCCTGCGGCTGTGGTGCGCCTTCCATGAGACGCCGCTGCTGGAGGAAGTGCGCCAGCGCATCCACGACGACCCACGGCTTGCATCACGCGTGCACTTGCTGGGCAAGGTCACGCATGCGCAGATTCAGCAGCTGCAACGGGCGGCGGATGTGTTCGTCTCTGCCAGCCATGCGGAGAGTTGCGGCTATGCCGCGCTGGAAGCCTATGCCTGCGGAACGCTGCCGCTGCTGAGCGACATTCCCGCCTTCCGTGCGCTCAGCGACAACGCGTCCATGGGCGCGCTGTTTCCGGTGGGCGATGCCGCGCGCCTGTCCGATCTTCTGGTTTCACACGCACGCCAGCGCCCCGGCCGGGCGCAGGTGCGTGCGTATTTCGATGCGCGGTTGTCGTTTGCCGCAGTGGGCCGGCAATGGCGCGACGCCTACACACAGGTGCTGCGCACGGCAGCGGGGCAACGGCAATGAAACTGGCGGTAGTGGTGCCCGGTGGCGTGGATCGCAGCGGCGAAGTGCGCGTGATTCCGGTGTTTCTGACCTTGATCGACTGGTTGGCGCGCAACCACGAGGTGCATGTGTTCGTGCTGCACCAGGAGCCGGAGCCGGCGACCTGGATGCTGCGCGGCGCCACCGTGCACAACATCGGCCAACACCGCACCCGCCTGCGTGCGATCGCCGCGATCCGCGAGGAGCATCGGCGCGCGCCATTCGACGTGGTGCAGGCCCTGTTTTCCGGCTATTGCAGCCTGATCGCGGTGGTGGCGGCCAAGCTGCTGCGGCGGCCCAGCGTGGTGCATATCGCCGGCGGCGAGCTGGTGGCGCTTCACGGCATCGGCTACGGCGGCCGCCGGCGTTGGCGCGGGCGCCTGCGCGAGGCGGTGATCCTGCGCCTGGCAGACCGTGTCACCGCAGCCAGCTTGCCCATCATTGCTTCGTTGCATGCGCTGGGCGTGACGGCGCAGCGTGTGCCGCTGGGTGTGGACCTGCGCGCCTGGCCACCGGCGCCGCCACGTGCACGCAGCGGCGGTGTGGCGCGGCTGCTGCACGTGGCCAGCCTCAACCCGGTCAAGGATCAGACCACCTTGCTGCGCGCCCTGGCTGCCCTCAAGCGTGCCGGTGTGGCGTTCGTGGTGGACATCGTCGGTGTCGACACGCTCGACGGCAGGATCCACGCATTGGCCGAACAGCTGGATCTCGGCGCGCAGGTGCGCTTTGTGGGCTTCAAGACACAGCGCGAATTGCGCCCGATCATGCAGTCCGCCGATCTGCTGCTGATGTCCTCGCTGCACGAAGCCGGGCCGATGGTGTTGCTGGAAGCCGCGCTGGTGGGCGTGCCCACGGTGGGGACGGCGGTCGGTCATCTGGCCGAGTGGGCGCCCAGCGCCGCACTGGCGGTACCACCTGGAGATTGGGCCGGCCTGGCCGAAGCGATCCGCCAGGTGCTGGCCGATGACGAACTGCGCCTGCGGCTTGCCTGGGCCGCGCAATGCCGCGCCACCCGCGAAGATGCCGGGCTGACCACCCGGCTGTTCGAAACACTGTACCGCGAACTCTGCGCGGAGCGACCGTTGCGCTGATCAACTGCAGGTTGGCCTCAGGCCGGCTGCAGATACCCATCCAGCGCCGCGCGCACCACGTATAGCATGTCGGTGCGTGGCACCGGCCGGGTGAGGCGCGTCATCAGTCGCCGCGTCTGTGACTGGCGCACCCATGGCTGGTCTTGCAGCCACAGCTGCGTGCGCAGCATGTCGGCGCGCTCCTTGCGGCTCTCTGCCGACGGCGCGATGCGCTGGCGCAGGTACTGGCGTGCCTCGCCCAGCGAACGTGACCATTCGATGCCGGGCAACGCCGGCAGCCACAGGTTGGAGCAGGACGCGGTCGTCAAGGTCAGGCGCGCGGCGCGCATCCGCAACAGTGGCGCACACTGCGCACGCAGGCGTGCGAGCACCGCGGCCGGCACCACGTCGCCGTAGTAGCGCTGCAGCAACAGCAGCGGCGGCAACGCCCACCACGGCGGCGCGGCGCTGTCTTCCCACAGCACCTCCCAATCGCGCGGGCCCATGCGCGTGACCAGCAGCGCCAGGTCGTGCAGGTGCATCAGGCGGATGCTGCGGTGGCAGATACCGCCGGCGGCGTGCAGCAGCAAATGGCACATCAACGCGCCGATCGACGGATAGGCATTCAGACCCGGCTGCGGCCGCTCCGGCAGTACACGCGCGGTGATGTCCACGCACGCCACCGGCAAGCGTTCCTGGATGCGCGTGTGCAGCTCGATGCTGATCGGTGCATTGCGGTGCTCGCCCAACCCGGCCACGGCCTCGCCGTGCACCGGCTTGAACACCTGGTGCTTCCACTGGTCGAACGAGGCCACATAGCCCAGCGCACACAGCAGCTCGGCCGCACGCGGTGCGTCCTCTGCCTCCACCAATAGGTCAATGTCGGCCATGGGTCGGTCGCCGGGCAGATACACGCCCAGCCGATGCAGGGCAGTGCCCTTGAGTCCAGTCACTGCAATGCCGGCACTTCTTGCGGCGGCATCGATCTGGGTCAACAGCAAGGCGATACGGCGATGGCGATGCGCTACGTGCGTACGCTGCTCATCCAGGAAGCGTGTCCATTCGGCTGTCTGCCACAGCGATTGGCGTTGCAGCAGCGGCGAAACACCATGTGCAGCAGCGGCTGCTGCTGCCAGTTGCCATTGCAGGCGATCCCAGCGTGGCGGCGCCTCGCTGGGCTGCGCAAGCTCCCGGGCGAGCCGTTCGGTGGCCGTGCGCAGGCCGTGTTTGATCGTGCGAAGCGAAGGCTGCATCGAGGCAATCCGGAAGAGAGGTAACAACGGTGGTGCAGGGCGCTGGAGTGTTTCAGCCGACCAGCACGCTGGCCAGCTGGCGCACTGGTCGCGGCGCCGCCGTCAACGGTTCGGTGCGATGCGCGTGCTCGGAGGCGATCAAGCTGTCCCAGCGCTGCTCCAGCGCTTGCCACGCCTGCGCATACGCCACATCGCCCATTGCGGTGCGCGCCTGCTGCAGGTCCACTTCGGTGTGCAACAGATTGCGCACGCTGCGGTAGAACTCCGAGTCGTAGGCGCCGCGGAACATCATTGCCAGGTCGTCGCTGTCCTGCCAATGCGTCTTGCCACCCAGCTGATTTTTCACTTCCTCGTAGAACTTGGTGCCGGGCAGCGGATACGACACGCTGACA
Source organism: Xanthomonas sp. fls2-241-TYG-148 (assembly GCF_030208815.1). Lineage (NCBI taxonomy): Bacteria > Pseudomonadati > Pseudomonadota > Gammaproteobacteria > Lysobacterales > Lysobacteraceae > Xanthomonas > Xanthomonas sp. fls2-241-TYG-148. Next base: position 252,961 of record NZ_JARVTE010000001.1, on the reverse strand, counting down.
CCGATGAGATCCGGTGCGGCCTCGCGCACCAAGGCGCGGGTGGCCAGGATGTCGGCGAGTTCTTCGCCCAGATAGCCCAGCTGGATGAAGAAGCCCACGCGGATCCCGCGCGTACCCAGACGGCGGCGTGCGGCGATGACATCAGCCACCTGCGTGCCCTTGGTCATCTTGTCCAGGATGCGCTGGCTCCCGCTCTCCGCCCCCAGCCACGCCTCGGCGCAACCGGCACGCGCCAGGGCGGTGGCCATGCGGTCGCTGGCAAGATCGGCGCGCGTCTGGATCATGAAGGGGATTGCACCATCGGCATCGCTGAGCTGCTCGGCGAAGGTTTCCACCCAGTCGATATGGAAGCCGAAGATGTCGTCGGCCATCCAGATGTGATCGGGCCCAAATGTGCGCTTGAGGTGGATCATCTCTGCGGCCACGTCCTCTGCGCTGCGGCGCTTGTAGTGGTTGCCCCAGATCGGCTTGGCGCACCAGTTGCAGCGGAACGGGCAGCCGCGCGAGGCAGCCATGTTGAGGCTGAAATAGCCTTGGCGTTGTTGCCAGAAGGTGCGATAACGCGGGATGTCCACCAGATCCCACGCCGGCAAGCCGCCCAGCCGCGCATCCGGCGGCTGCGCGCCCACGTGTTCGCGAGCGGCGGCCGGATGTGCGGTGGCGATGCGTGCCACGCCGTCCAGCCAGGTGTCGGGGGCGCACTGCGGGTTCGCGTCCAACCGCGCCACCAGTTCCAGCAACGGCGCGATACCTTCGCCGATCAACACCGCATCGGCACCGGCGGCCAGAAATACGTCCGGATTGTCGGAGGCATCGGAACCGGCCACCAGCACGCGGCAGCCCTGCGCGCGTGCGGCGGCGATCATCGTGCACGCCGCCTCGCGCATGCGGCTCAGGCACATCTTGGTGAGGAAGTTGAAGTTGTCTTCGTAGAACACCACCAAGTCCGGCTGCGCTGCCTGCAGCGCGCCGGGGTAGTCCTGCGCGTCGTCGGCAAGCATGGCATCGAACAGGCTCAAATGATGGCCGTGTTCGCGCAGCAAGGCGGCCACCTGCAACGTGGCAAGCGGCGGATAGGGCTTGCCGCGTTCCCATTGTTTGGGGTCGTAACGCAGGAAGTACGAATGGCTGACCTGGATCTTTAGCATCTGCGCAAGGTTCTCGTTCTGTCGCCAGGTGGGCGCAGCAGCGGCGCGCGCAAGACACCGGCATTCGGCTCGGCAGTAGGTGCGCATGCAAGCCACTTTGGTTGTGCCGATGCACGAGCCGTGCGCTGCGCGCCGTTCATGCGCGCGGCTGGCAATGCACGCAACCTTTCGGCGGCCGAGCCGCACACACCGGCTGAACTTGTGCACGGATGAAACGGCATGCCGCAGTCGGCCGCAGTGGCGGAATTGGCGCCAATCAGCGCGTTGCGGGCCGAGCGCGCGCACGCTGCAATGTCGGCCCCGCTGGATCCGTTTGACGAGCAACGGCCACGCCGGCATGGCGTGCGCAAGCAAGTACTTGGCGCCTGGTTCCATTTTGAAAGCGACAGCCCGGCGCTGCTCGCGTTGGTCGAGGCCGCGTATGCCGGGCTGCCTGCGCATCGCTTCGATGGCGCGCCGCAGTTCCATATCACCCTGGATGTGGTGGCGCGTGCGCCGCGCCTGCCGGTGGCCGAGCCGCCGCCGGTTCGCACGCATGCCGCTGCCGGCCTGCTGTGCGGTGTGATGGACGAATGCAACTACCTGATGGTGTCGGTGGCCGAGCGGCGCGCCATGGTGGTGGTGTCGGACGACATGCTGATGCATGCCTATCACCTGCGCTACGAGTTGATCGAATTCGCGGTGTTCCTGTTGGCAGCGCGTGGCATGTCGCTGGTGCCGCTGCACGGCGCCTGCGTTGGCTGGCAGGGACGTGGTGCGCTCTTGCTCGGGGCCAGTGGCGCCGGCAAGTCGACCCTGGCCTTGCACAGCCTGTTGCGTGGGCTGCAGTTCGTGGCCGAAGACGGTGTCTTTGTGGATCCGCACAGCCTGGTCGCAACCGGCGTAGCCAATTTCCTGCATCTGCGGCCGGCATCGCTGGGCCTGCTGGACGCACCCACCCGCGCCTGGATCAGTGCGGCGCCCACCATCCGGCGGCGCAGCGGGGTAGAAAAGTTCGAGGTCGATCTGCGCGATAGCCGCGCGGTGCTCGCGCCGGCACCGCTGCCGCTAGCAGCGGTGGTGTTGCTGAGCGATGTGCCGGCCACCGATCCGGACCATCTGCTGACGCCGATGGCGCACGACGAGATCGCTGCGTGCCTGGCGGCGGATCAGCCATATGCGGCCGGCCAGCCTGGCTGGTCGCATTTCATCGCGCAGGTGCAGCAGCGTGGCGTGTACCGCATGCAACGCGGCGCGCATCCGGATGCCGCAGTGGATGCGCTGCTGCGCCTGCTGCACCGCGCCGCATCCTCACTGCCGGGCGCGTGAGCGCATGGCGCAAGACGTGAACCCATGACGAGCACTGAAATGGACGCCGCCACATCGCGTGCATCGGTCCGCCTGGTGGTGCGCAGCTTTGCCGCCACGCTGGTACGCGCCGATCGCAGCCGCATTGCGCTCTACGTGCTGTTGTCGCTCGCCGCCGCCTTGGCGGGCAGCGCGGTGGCCGTGTGCCTGGTGCCGCTGGTGCAGCCCGGCCAGGGCCTGCGCGTGGCCGGGCAGGTACTGGTCCTGCCCGGCGGCCTGCCATTGCAGGCGAGCCTGTTCGTCCTGGTGAGCCTGCTGTTTGCCGTGTTGCGCTGGCAGAGCGCGCGGTTGGCGGCCCGCTTGACCAGCCGCTATGCCATCGGCCTGCGCCAGCGTGTGCATACCTCCTTGCTCGAGGCGCCATTGCCGGCCTTGGCCGATGCCAGCTCGGCGGAAATCGCCAACGTGCTGACCTACAACATCGAGATCGCCACGCAGGGGTTCAGTGCGGTGCTGCAGTTGCTGGTGGCCAGCATCACCGCAGTGGTGAGTGTGTGTCTGGCGCTGTTGATCGTGCCGGGTCTGGCTGCCGCCGCGCCGGTGTTGCTGGTGCTGGCCTGGTGCGGGCTGCGGGCCTCGGGCAGTGCGCAGCAGGCCCGCATCAGTCGCGACTACGTGGCCGACATGACCCGGCTGTTTTGGCTGAGCGAAGACTTCCCGCGGCGGCTGCGCCACGTGCGCTCGTTCCAGCGCGAGGATGTCGAAACCGGCCACTACACGCGCATTTCCGATCGCCTGGGGCAGGGCTACGCGCAGCAGCAGGCATTGGTGGCCAACAGCCGCCTGCTGCTGGAGCTCACCGCAGTGGCCGCCATCGCCGGCATTCTGGTGGTGGCCAACCTGTGGCAAGGCGCCGATCGCGCCGCGTTGATCACCGTCAGCCTGTTGCTGGGCCGCTTGCTGCCGTATCTGGTCTCCACCCGGCAGAGCGTGCAGCAGTTGCGTTCGGCGTGGCCGGCCTTGCAACTGTGGCGCCGCTACGTGGCGCTCGCCGCCCCGCGCAGTGAATCGACACGCGCGGATGCTTCGACATTGCCGGCGCCGCTGCAGATCGATCGCGTCACGCTGCTGCAGCCACTGTGCGCGCTGCAGATTCCCCCCCTGGCGCTGGTGCCCGGTCAGATCACCCTGGTGGTGGGGCCATCGGGCATCGGCAAGAGCAGCCTGATGGATGCGCTGTCGGGCCAGACCGCGCCGTTGCACCTGCAGGCACGCATGGCGGGCCGCATGCTTGGGTTTCCCGAGTACCGCGCACTGATCCGCCACAGTGCGTATGTGGGGCAGGGCGTACGGCCATGGCAGCGATGCGTGCGCGATTGCCTGGAGTGGGCGCTGCCCGGCGCGTCGGAGGCACACATGTGGGCGGCGCTTGCCGATGTCGGCCTGGGTGCGCGGCTGCAACGCGATCCGCTCGGGCTGGATGCGCCGATCAATGGCAGCGATGGCCGGCTCTCCGGCGGTGAACTGCAACGGCTGTTGCTGGCACAAGTGTTGTTGCGCGCCCCAGCGCTGGCCTTGCTGGACGAAGCGACCAGCGCACTGGATGCGCAGTCTGAGCAACAGGTGCTGTGCATGTTGCGCCAGCAGTTACCGCAGACCGCGCTGGTGGTGGTCTCGCATCGCACCAGCCTGGCCAGCATCGCCGACCACACGGTGCCCCTGGGTGCTGCGGCGACTACCTCCGCTGAAACCGTGCCGTAGCGCAGCGGCTCAACCATCAACGCACGACGCTTGCGCGACGCCGCACGGCTTTGCGCTACAGGCGCTACACGGCACTACGCGGCAATCAGCCCGCGATGTCTTCCAAAGCACGATTGCGGGTGCGTGGGCCGAACGCAGCAATCACGCTGGCCACGATCGTCATGCTGATCACGATGAAGGCCAGCACGCCGTGGCTGCCGGTCTGCGCCAGCAGCCAGCCGATCAACACGCTGCTGCCGGCCGTGGACAACCGGCTGAAGGAATAGCAAAAACCTACCGCACGTGCGCGCAGTGCCGTGGGGAACAGTTCGGCCTGGTAGCCGTGGTAGGCAAAGCTCATCCACGCATTGCAGAAGGCGATCATCGCCCCGCAGGCAATCATGCCCAGCGGCGCGTGCTGTAGCGCGAACAGCACGCCAAAGACCACTGCGCCCAGTGCCGATGCACTGATCTGCCATTTGTTTTCCCAGCGATGCGCAACACGCAGCAGCAACAGTGGCGCCAACGGGTAAGCAAGCGAAATCGCAAAGGCATACGCCAGGCTCTTGGTCACCCCGGCGCCTTGCGCATTGATGAGCGCAGGCAGCCAGTTGCCGAAACCGAAGAAGCCGATGGCCTGGAAGATCTGGAACACCACCAGCATGCCGATACGCCCGCGGTAGGGCGGCCGCCACAATGCGGATAGACGGCTATCGGGTGCGGCAACCCGTTGCACCGGTTCCGGCGGCGGCAACGCCTGGCCAAGATCGCGGCTGCAGGCAGCTTCGAGCTGCGCCATCACCGCCTCGGCCTCGGCATGCCGCCCTTGCGCCGCCAGCCAGCGGGCGGACTCCGGCAATCGGCTGCGCAGCCACCAGATCGCCAGCGCAAACACACCGCTCAGCAACACCACCCAGCGCCAGCCGCTGACACCCAGCGGCGCGTGCGGCACCAGCAGCCAGGCGGTCAGCGCCACGCTGGGCACCGCCAGGAACTGCAGGAAAAACGCGAACGCAAATGCGGCCCCGCGCATGTGCCGTGGTACCAGTTCGGACAGATAGGTATCGATGGTCACCAGTTCGATGCCCAGCCCGATCCCCACCACAAAGCGCAGCACGATCACTGCCGTGGCAGTGCTCTGCAGGCCCATGGCCACCGTGGCGGTCGTGTACCAGACCAACGCCACCGTGAACACCAGGCGGCGGCCGAAGCGATCGGCAAAGGGGCTGAGCAGGGCGGCCCCGACGAACAGACCAAGAAAGGTCGCCGCGGCAAACGCGGCTTGATCGGACATGCCGAAGGCGCCGTCATTGCCGCTGGCAAAGATGCCGTCGCGAATGAGCCCCGGGCTGATGTAGGCGGTCTGGAACAGGTCGTACAACTCGAAGAAACCGCCCAGCGCCAGCAGCCCCACCAGCCGCCACAGCGTGGCGCTGGCGGGCAGGCGGTCGATGCGCGCGGCGATCTGCGCACTGCTCGCCGTCGCGGCAGCCGAGGTAGAAGAAGACGTCATTGCAGGCGCCGGGGCAGGGCGCCTGAGCATAGCCAAGCCGGCTGCGGCATTGCGCAGTGCGGCTTCGCCACCTGCGCTGCGTGTTCGCAAGGGGGTGTGTGCTCGCCTGACATGCCCGCTGGCGGAGGGCTGCAGCGCGGCTTTGCGTGATTTCACCCCTGCGAAATGCACGCGCAATGCCGTGCCCAACTTGCGCACGCATGCCTCGCGGCTGCCGTTCGCTGGCCATCAATCCGCTCAAGCAAGCCCGACCATTCCCGCGACACCAGACGCTTCGCTGCCGTCTGCCCGAAAGCCACAGACGCGCCCACCGGTGTTCACCTGCTGGGACGCTGTAATCCCCCAGCCAGCCCTTGTATCGCTGGCAATGTGCGCAGCGCAGCCCCATCTCTGTCCCATCATTCTTCCCGGAGTCATCCAATGACGCCCATTTCCGTGCTGGACCTGGCACCGGTCTGCGAAGGCAGCGACACCACCCACGCCTTCGCGAACATGCTCGATCTCGCGCAGCACGCCGAACGCTGGGGTTACCAGCGCTACTGGCTTGCCGAGCACCACAACATGCCGGGCATCGCCAGCGCCGCCACCGCGGTCTTGATTGGCCATGTCGCCGGCGGCACCAAGACCATCCGCGTGGGCGCCGGCGGCATCATGCTGCCTAACCACGCCCCGCTACAGGTGGCCGAGCAGTTCGGCACGCTGGCCTCGCTGTATCCGCAGCGGATCGACCTAGGCCTGGGCCGCGCGCCCGGCACCGACCAGCCCACCGCCCGCGCCCTGCGCCGTTACTTCGACAGTGCCGACCAATTCCCGCAGGACGTGGCCGAACTGCTGCGCTATTTCGCGCCGGCCGTGCCGGGCCAGTTGGTGCAGGCCGTGCCCGGTGCGGGCCTGGACGTGCCGGTGTGGCTGCTCGGCTCCAGCCTGTTCAGTGCGCGGCTGGCCGCGGCGATGGGGCTGTCGTTTGCCTTTGCCTCGCACTTCGCACCCGACGCAATGGATGAAGCAGTGGCAATTTACCGCCGCGAGTTCCGACCCTCCGCGCAGCTGTCCAAGCCATACGTGATGCTGGCACTGAACGTGGTGGCTGCCGATACGCACGCGCAGGCGCGCAAGTTGTTCACCACCCAGCAGCAGAGCTTCGTCAACCTGCGTCGCGGCCGGCCGGGCAAGATTCCGCCGCCGGTGGACGACATCGAAACGTTCTGGCAGCCGCATGAAAAAGCCGGCGTGGAGCGTGCATTGGCCTGCACCGTGCTCGGCGATGCGGATCAGGTGGCGCAGGGCGTTGCCGCCTTCATCGAGCGGCACGCACCGGACGAGCTGTTGTTCACCGCCAATATCTACGAACACACCGCGCGTCTGCGCTCGTTCGAGATCGCTGCGGCGGCCTGCCGCGAGCTGGACGTGACCACCGCGTGATTCACGTTGCTTTGCGCGCCGATCCGCTCAGATGCAGCCACATCTATTGGGAGTGACTGCATGCAGATCCAGGAACGTGGCGAGAGCATCAAGCAACTGGCGGAATTGATCCGCGGGGTGAACGTGGCAATGTTCACCACCGTCTCGGCCGACGGCCGGCTGGTCAGCCGGCCGCTCGGCACGCAGGAAGTGGAGTTCGATGGCGACCTGTGGTTTGCCACCGCCGCCGACAGCCCGAAGGTGGCCGAAATCGCCGCCGACCCGCGCGTCAATGTCGCCTATGCCTCGGCATCGAAGAACAGCTACGTCTCGGTGGCCGGCACTGCGCGGGTGATCGATGACCGCGCCAAGATCGAGCAACTGTGGTCGCCGGCAATGAAAGTATTTTTCCCAGGTGGAAAGGACGACCCGAACCTGCGCTTGATCCACGTGCGCGCCGAATCGGCCGAGTACTGGGATGGCCCCGGCGGGCTGCTCGGCAAGGCGCTGTACTTCGTGATGACTGCAGTGACCGACGATCCGGGCAGCCTGTCGGACAACCGCGTCGTGGACCTCAAGTAAACCAGGCGATGCACGTGCCTGCCGTCTGCGCTCAGCGCCAGGCGGCAGGCCACCAGCCACGGATCAGGTCCACCAATTGGTCGGAGGTCACGCCAAAGGCAGCCACCGACAGCAACGCCGCGCCCCAGCCAACCAGCAGCAGGGCGCCATCGCGTTCGAGCAACGCCAGCGCGAATAGCAGCAGGATCAGCCCGAAGATGTAGTTGGTAAATGGGATCGGCAGGGTCAGCAGAATGCCGACCAGCACCAGCAGCAAGCCGGTGAACACCTGCGCCGGCCGTCGATCGACCAAACCGTGCAGACGCGGCTTGAGCATCCGGTCCAGGCGTCGCAGCGTCGGCGCCAACCGCTTCATGAAGCGTTGGCCGGTACTGCGGCGCGGCCCGCGTTCGCCAATGAAGTGCGGCACCCAGGGCTTGCGCAGGCAGCACATCATCTGCACGCCAATGAGTACCGTCAGCGGGCCGCTGATGCCGCCGGCCACGCCCGGAATCGGGATAAAAGAGGGCAGGATCGCCAGGAACAGAAACACGCCGAACGCGCTCTGCTGCAGGTCGGCCAGGATCTCGCGCACGCGCAGCACCTGCTGCGGGTCGCCGTCGCTGAAGGCAGCCAGCAGGCTGCGGATACCTTCGTTGCGGTAGCGCATCTGCTCGCTGTCTGCCGCCGCATCGGGCGGCGGCGCGGCATCACCCGACGATGTCATCGCTGTCCTCGTCGCCCACGCGGCGCAACAGCAGTTTGTCCACGCGCGCACCGTCCAGGTCGACGATCTCGATGCGCCAGCCGGCCCAGTCGAAGAATTCGCCGGCCTGCGGAATGCGGCCGAAGTAGTAGATGCACAGGCCCGCGAGCGTGTGGTAATCGCCCTCATCGGCTTCCGGCAGCTCGGCGCCCAGCACTTCGCGCAGTTCTTCCACCGGCAGTGAGCCATCGATCAGCAACGAGCCGTCGGCGCGCGTGACCACCAGGGCATCGTCGTCGGTGTTCTCCACCGCCTGCAGGCGGCCGACCACCGCGCCCATCAGGTCGCTGATGGTGACCAGCCCGCGGATCTCGCCGTATTCGTCCACCACCAGCGCCATCGATTGCTGTTCTTCGCGGAAGATTTCCAGCAGCTTCATCGCATGCGTGGATTCGGAGACGAACAAGGTGTCGCGCAGGTTCTGGAACAAGTGCGCGCCGTGGCCATCCATACGCGTCACCAGCGATTTGACCTCCAGCACGCCGGCAATGTCCTGGTCGCTACCGCGGTACACCGGGTAGCGCGAGAACTCGTGTTCGCGCATCACATGCAGATTGCGTTCGGGTTCGGCGTTGGCATCCAGCCAGGCGATGCGGTTGCGTGGCGTCATCAGGCTGTCGGCGGTGCGGTCGCCCAGGCGCATCACCCGGTTCATCATGTCGCGCTCGTGCGCGTCGATCACGCCGGCTTCGTGGCTTTCGGCCACCAGCATGCGGATCTCTTCTTCGCTGACAGACGCCGATTCGTCCTTGCCCATGCCCAACATGCGCAGCACCAGCCGGGTGGAGCGCGCCAGCACCCACACGCCGGGCGCGGCGATCTTCGCCAGCCAGGCCATCGGCACGGCCACCACGCCGGCAATGTCTTCGGAATTGCGCAGGGCCAGGCGCTTAGGCACCAGCTCGCCGAAGATCAGCGTCAGGAAGGTGATCAGCGCCACCGCCAGGGTCTTGCCGATCACCGGCGCGTACGGGTCCAGCGCCGGCACGATGCCCTGCAGCCAGGTGCCGATGGCGATGCCGATCGCCTCGCCGCCGAACACGCCGGTCAGGATGCCGATCAGGGTGATGCCGATCTGGACCGTGGACAGGAAGTTTTCCGGGCTCTCGGCCAGGGCCAGCGCCCGCGCGGCGCGCTTGCTCGAGCCTGCCATCTGCTTCAGGCGGCTCTTGCGCGAGGTCATCAGCGACATCTCCGACATGGCGAAGAAGCCGTTCAACAGAATCAGGGCGATGACGATCAGGAACTCAACCACGGGCGCATTCCCCGGTCAGTGAAGGGGAGGGCGGGGTGGGACGCGGGTCGCCGGCGGCCTCAAGGGCGGAGCGGCAACAGGGGGGGCTAGGGTCGTCTTCCATAGGATGCGCCCGAAGGCGCGGTGGCATGTTAGCAAATCACAGGGTGGTTCGAGCCGGGAAATGCCCATGTGAAGGGACCGCGCAGCGCCGATATACCCAGACAGGTCATGGAACGGTCATAATTCGCCCTTGGTGCCGTCTCTCCCTCGACGGCAGGAAGTCCTCCACCCATGTTCTCGTTGCAGACCATCTTCGGTTCCGGCAAGCAGTTCTACGCGCTTCTGAACGAAGCGGCCGAGGCCGCCTACGACAGCACCAAGGCCTTGCACGCCATGATGCGCGAATCCGACCGGCAACCCGCGTTGGACGCTTTCAAGCTGGCCCGCCTGCGCGAACGCGCTGCCTCCGACAAGATCGGCCAGGCGCTGGTGGACAGCTTCATGACCCCGATCGAGCGCGAAGACATCGAAGCGCTGGGCTCGGCGTTGTACAAGATTCCCAAGCAGGTCGAGAAGTTCGCCGACCGTTATTCGCTGGCCACCCAGCACCTGGAACACATCGATTTCGCCCCGCGTGCCTCGATGCTGGAGCAGGCCGCCGCGGTGGTGGTGGAAATGGTCACCGACCTGCCGCGCATGAACATCGACCGCATGACCGCGCTCAACGACAAGCTGCGCATGCTGGAAAACGAAGCCGACCGTCTGATGCTCGAGCTGTACCGCGACATCTATTCCGGCCGCCTGGATACCCTGCAGATGTTCCTGCTCAAGGAGTTCTTCGAGATCCTGGAAAAGGCCATCGACCGTTGCCGCGAGGCCGGTGTGGTGGTGTACCAGATCGTGCTGAAGAACAGCTGAGGTCGCCGCGTGCTTACCCTTGTTCTGGTGGTGATCCTGGCGGCGCTGGTGTTCGAGTTCATCAACGGCTTCCACGACACCGCCAACTCCATTGCCACCGTGGTGGCCACCAAGGTGTTGTCGCCCGGCTGGGCGGTGATGCTGGCGGCCGGCATGAACCTCATCGGCGCGCTCACCGGCACCGCCGTGGCGCTCACCATCGCCTCGGGCCTGCTCAACACCAACGTGGTGGATGTCACTCCGCAGGTGATCCTGTGCGCGCTGCTGGGCGGCATCATCTGGAACCTGATCACCTGGTGGAAGGGGCTGCCGTCGTCGTCCTCGCACGCCTTGATCGGTGGGCTGTGCGGTGCCGGCCTGGCTGCCGCGCATAACAACTGGGATGCGCTGATCTGGTCGGAAAACATCGGCAACTGGGCCAAGAACAAGGGCCTGTTGTGGAAAGTGTTCGTGCCGATGATCACCTCGCCGATCGCCGGCTTCCTGCTCGGCATCGTGGTGATGCTGCTGCTGTGGGCGTTGATCGCCGGCATGGCCAAGCTGGGCGGGCCGATCGGCCGGCTGGCGCGTCCGCGCTGGGTCAACGCGTTCTTCGGCAAGGCGCAGATCGCCTCGGCGGCCTACATGGGCTACGCGCACGGCCATAACGATGCGCAAAAGACCATGGGCATCATCGCGATGACCCTGATCGGCGCGCAGTCGGCCGGTGCACTGGACGATCTGCCGAGCTGGCTGTCGTTTCTGCATCCGGGCACCGGGCTGGCCGCAGGTGCCGGCATTCAGATGTGGATCGTGCTGACCTGCGCAGTGGTGATGGCTGCCGGTACCGCCTCGGGCGGCTGGAAGATCATCAAGACGCTCGGCCACAAGATGGTCAAGTTGCACCCCATCCACGGCTTTGCGGCGGAAACCAGCTCGGCGACCGTGCTTACCGTGGCCGCGCATTTCGGCATGCCGGTATCGACCACGCACAGCATTTCCACTGCGATCATGGGCGTGGGCTTTGCCAAGAATCCGCGCTCGCTGCGGCTGGGCGTGATCGAACGCATCGTCTGGGCCTGGATCCTCACCATTCCGGCTGCCGGCGGTGTGGCGTATCTGATCCTGCGTGGGTTCGAACTGTTCGGCTGGACCTGAGGTCTGTCGCGCGGCGGTCATCTGCATCGTCGACGATGCGCCGCCTCGCACGGCGCTGTCCGACGCTTGGGCGGATGCGGTCAGTAGTCCACGAATGAGGCATGCTGGCCGGGGGATGGGTGCGACACATGCGCCGCTGTCAGGCATCACGCGCCTGCGTCTGCGCGACGCAAACGCCTGAAGTCCCGCTCTTGGCTGAGGGAGACGCAAGATGATGCTGTCGCTGGTCTGTGTGCTGTTCGGCTTTGCCTGGCTGATCGATCGGCTGGGCATGCGGCGCTTCTCGCGCCTGCTCGGCGCGCTGAGCCTGGTGCTGGTGCTGGCCGTGGGCTGCGGCCCGCTGCCGTCATGGATGCTGCGCGACCTGCAACGCACCGGCGCCAACGATTTCACTGATTGGGGCGCGCGCAACGCCATCGTGCTGCTTGGCGCGGGCACGGTGCGCTCCGACCGTGCGGGCGCGCCGGCCGAAGCAAACGTGTTCGCCTATGGCCGCATCGTCGAGGCGGCGCGCCTGTACCGCGCCTGCGCCGCCACCGGCAACGACTGCAAGATCGAGATCAGCGGCGGCGATGCGCGCGGGCTCGGGCTGAGCGAGGCAGTGGTGTACCGGCGGGTGTTGCTGGGTCTGGGCGTGGAGGCCGGTGACCTGATCCTGGAGCCTTCCAGCATGACCACCTGGCAGAACGCGCAGTTCAGCCAGCCGCTGCTGCGCGCGTACCGGCCGCAGCGCATCGTCTTGGTGTCCTCGGCCACGCATCTGCATCGCGCCGAGCTGTATTTCCTGCACTTCGGTATGCGCACCACGCCGGTCCGCTCGGACTGGTTGCGCGCCTCGTGGTCGCTGCTGCCGCAGAGCTACAACTTCACGCTGGCCGATGTGGCGCTGCACGAATACCTGGGCATCGCGCGTTACCGTGTCTACGAATGGCTGGGCTGGAACGTGGAGGCCACGCTGCCCGGTGCGCTGTGATCGCTGCAAGGCATTGCGCACTGCCGGCGACTGCTGCCGCCGGCAGGACCAACCTCAGCGTGTCTCGTACATCGCCTTGACGTCGCTGCGGAACGCGGCCTGGCTGTCGGCGCGGTTGTAGAACATGTGGCCGCCGGGGTACTCGCGCACCTGCACGCGCTTCGGGTCGCTGCCCATCGCCGGCATCTGGTCCACGGTCAGCACCGAACCCATGAAGGGGCAGGAGAGGTCGTTCCAGCCGTGCGCGATCAGTACGCGCAACTTCGGGTCGATCGCCACCGCCTGGCGCAATTGCGTCACCGCGCCCTTGCGCAGCTCATCGTCCCAGTCCCAGAGCTTGTTGACGTCGTAATTGAGTGCCTGGTAGCGCGCATCGATCTTCCAGCCCACCACGCGGGTCACGAAGTCCACCATCGCGGTGGTGGTGGGCGCGATGATGCTGTCCAGCAGTGGGTCGTTGGCGCGTTGCTCGGGGTCGTTGGGGAACGGGTCGAACGCGGTCACGTTGGAATCGTAACGGCTGCCCAACTCGCCTTTATCGCGGAAGACTTCGCGCAGATACGCCTGGGTTTCCAGGCGCCCGCCGGAGCGCCGCACATAGGCCGGATCCAGCCCGGTCATGCGCGTGACCTGCTGCAGCATCGCCTCGCTGGCCTGCGGGTCGGTGCGTCCTTTCATCAGTGCCACCGCGTAGTCGCCGCGCGTGTAGTCGATGACCTGGCGCATTGCCGCATCGGTGAGCTGGCCCTGGCGTTCCAGGTGCGCAGCGGCGATGGAGGGCAGCGTCATCATCCAGCCCAGCGGCGAGACGTCGCTGTTGTCGTCCAGGGTCGGGTTGAGATACGGCGACACCAGCACCACGCCATTCATTGCCACGCCCAGACGGGTCTGCAGGTAGTGGGTGATGCGTGGGCCGCGGAAGCCGCCGTAGCTTTCGCCCACCAGGTATTTGTGTGCCTGCAGGCGGCGATTCTTGAGCAACCAGTCGTAGACCACGCGGGAAAGATATTCGACGTCGGCCTGCGGGTTGTAGAACTGCTTCTTGGCTTCGTCGTCACTGATCAAAGAGCGGCTGAAGCCGGTGCCGACCGGGTCGATGAATACCAGGTCGGTGAAGTCCAGCCAGGTGCCGGGATTGTCGCGCAGCGCGGCCGGTGCCGAGGCGCTGTCGCCTTCGGCGCCAAACGCCACCACCTTTGGGCCGATCGCGCCCATGTTGAGATACACCGATGAAGCGCCCGGGCCGCCATTCAACGCAAAGGTGACCGGGCGGTCCTTGCCGTCGACGGTGTAAGCGGTGAAGACCACCTCGCCGGTGGTCTTGCCCTGCGCATCGCGGACCGGCAGGGTGCCCACGGTGGCGGTGTAGCTCAGTGCGCGCCCGGCCACGCGGGTGCTCTGGCGCACGCTGGCATCGGCAGGCAAGGGCGCCGGTTTGGCAGCGGGTGCATCGGCGGCGGGGTCGGTCTTTTTGTCTGCCGGCGCGGCCGCCAGGGCCGGCCCGCCCAACAGAAGAAGCGTCAGCACGCTGGCGCGCAGGAAAGAAGGCATGGTGGTCAACAGCGATGGGGGAGCGACGATCCTAGGCGCCTGCGATCGCTCCTGGATGTGCCCAAAGGCATGGCAGGACGCGCTGACCGAAGCGGCGCGGCTGGTTATGATGGCGCGCCGCAGGCGCTGGTTGAAGACGAACATGCGTTGCCGTGTTGCCCAATTCCTTGCAGCTGCCACGCTGTTGGTGGCCGGCTGCGCCTCGCCGCCGCCGGTGCGGCATGCCAGCGATCCGGATGCGCTGTGGCGCATCGTCACCACGCACTGCCTGCAGGCCGGGCCGGTGCCGGACGATTGCGCCGCGGTGTGGGCTGATCCGCAGCGGCAGGCGGTAGTGCTGAAGGACAACCACGGGCGCTTCCAATATCTGCTGGTGCCCAGCGTGCGTGTCAGCGGGATCGAAGATCCCTCGCTCTTGCAGGCCGATGCGCCGAACTATTTCGCCAGCGCATGGTCGGCGCGCAGCTTCGTTGCATCCGCGCTGGCGCAGCCGTTGCCGCGCGCCTATGTGAGCCTGGCGCTCAACTCGCCGCACGGGCGCTCGCAGGAACAGCTGCACATCCACATCGATTGCCTGCGCCCGGATGTGTACGCCGCTCTGCGGCGTGAGCACGCGCAGATCAGCCCGCAATGGCGTGCGTTGGCCGAGCCCTTGCTGGGCCATGTATATCTGGCCAGGACGCTGCCGGGCGATACGCTCAACGACGATCCGATTCGCCTGCTCGCCAGCGCCATTCCTGCCGATGCGAGCCTGCGCGATTACTCGCTGGTGGTGGCAGGCACGCACTTGCGCGATGGGCAGCCGGGCTTCGTGTTGCTGGCGACGCGGCAGGATGTGGCCACCGGCAATCGGGCCAGCGGCGAAGAATTGCAGGACCACGCCTGTGGCCTGGTCACCGGCGCACACGAGGTGTTGCCGGGTGTGCGCTGAGTGATGCTTGAGCGTGTGGTCGCGATGCGTGCTGAAGCGGTTGCTGTTGCGGGCTGTTGGTGACGCGCGCACCGGGATCCAGTGAAACGTCAGTCGTCTGAAAGTTCTACACGCACATGCGTCGCCGTTACACGCTGCTGAAATTCGAGCTCCACTCGGCCCGTGCATGCGGTGCGGTCATTCCAGAACACGCTCACTTCCGCGCGAAGAGATGCCTTCTCGCCGCTGCAACGAGCAGCGAGAAGGCAGTTCCGAATCACCGCGTCCTAGACTTCCAGCGACGCCAGGTCGCCCTTGGTTTCCAGCCACTGCTTACGGTCGCCCGCGCGCTTTTTGGCCAGCAGCATGTCCATCAACGAGCGGGTCTGTTCGCCGTCGTCGATCGTCAGCTGCACCAGGCGGCGCGTGTCGGGGTGGATGGTCGATTCGCGCAACTGCTGCGGATTCATTTCGCCCAGGCCTTTGAAGCGGGTGACGCTGATCTGGCCCTTCATCTTTTCGCGCGCGATCTTGTCCAGCAGCGTGGTCTTTTCTTCCTCGTCCAGCGCATAGAACACCTGCTTGCCCACGTCCACACGGAACAGCGGCGGCATCGCCACAAAGACGTGGCCGGCGGCCACTAGCGCGGGGAAATGCTGCAGGAACAGCGCGGTGAGCAGGGTGGCGATATGCAGGCCGTCGGAGTCGGCGTCGGCCAGGATCACCACCTTGCCGTAGCGCAGCCCGGTGATGTCGTCCTTGCCCGGGTCGCAGCCGATCGCAATGGCCAGGTTATGCACTTCCTCGGACGCCAGCACGCTGCCGGACGCCACTTCCCAGGTGTTGAGGATCTTGCCGCGCAGCGGCAGGATCGCCTGGAAATCCTTGTCGCGTGCCTGCTTGGCCGAGCCGCCGGCAGAGTCGCCTTCCACCAGGAACAACTCGGTCCGCGACAGGTCCTGGCTGATGCAGTCGGCTAGCTTGCCGGGCAGGGCAGGGCCCTGGGTGACCTTCTTGCGGACGATCTGCTTTTCGGTCTTCAAGCGCGCACTGGCGCGGTCGATGGCGATCTGCGCGATCTTCTCGCCGATCTCCACGTTCTGATTGAGGTACAGGCTGAAGGCATCGTGCGCGGCGCCTTCGATGAAGCCGGCGGCCTGGCGCGACGACAGCCGTTCCTTGGTCTGCCCGGAGAATTGCGGGTCGGTCATCTTCAGGCTGAGTACGAAGGTGACACGGTCCCAGACGTCTTCCGGCGCCAGCTTCACGCCGCGCGGCAGCAGGTTGCGGAAGTCGCAGAACTCGCGCAACGCATCGGTCAGGCCCGAGCGTAGGCCGTTGACGTGGGTGCCGTGCTGCGCGGTGGGGATCAGGTTGACGTAGCTTTCCTGGGTCAGCTCGCCCTCCGGCACCCACGCGGCCGCCCAATCGACGATCTCTGTGTCCTTCTTGAGGCTGCCGGCGAACAGATCCGCAGGCAGCAGCTCGCGGTCGGCCATTTCGCCCTTGAGGTAGTCGCGCAGACCGTCCTCGAAGTACCAGCTGTCCTGCTCGCCGGTAGCCTCGTCATGCAGCTTCACGGTCAGGCCGGGGCATAGCACCGCCTTGGCGCGCAGCAGATGGCGCAGCGCCCGCACATTGAACTTGGGGGTGTCGAAATACTTGGGGTCGGCCCAGAAACGCAGCCGCGTGCCGGTGTTCTTCTTGCCGACCGTGCCCACCACTTCCAGCTTGGAGGCGGCGTTGCCGTCGCGAAACTCCATGCGGTGCTCGTTGCCTTCGCGCTTGATGAACAGCTCGACCTTGGTCGACAGCGCATTGACCACGCTCACGCCCACGCCATGCAGGCCGCCAGAGAAGGTGTAGTTGCGATTGCTGAACTTGCCGCCGGCATGCAGGCGGGTGAGGATCAGCTCCACGCCGGGGATCTTCTCCTCCGGGTGCATGTCCACGGGCATGCCGCGGCCATCGTCGGAGACCTCGCAGCTGCCATCCTTGTACAGGGTCACTTCGACCTGCTTGGCGTGACCGGCCAGCGCCTCGTCCACCGAGTTGTCGATGACTTCCTGCGCCAGATGGTTCGGGCGCGCGGTGTCGGTATACATGCCAGGGCGGCGCTTGACCGGGTCAAGGCCCGACAGGACTTCAATATCGGCGGCGTTATAACGGGTGTTCATGCATCTCGTTGGCACGTGAAACGACGCGCAAGTGTGGGGTCTGGGGCGATTTTTTGCACGCGACAGGCGTTCAGTGCCCGGCCGGGCGCCGCTGACTATGCTGGCGTTGGATTCGGAACCAAACGTCCCCACCTTAGGATGTCACCGAACCAGGACTAGACCCATGAAGTTCAAGCACATTCTGATGCTCACCCTGGGCGCCGCCGCGGTTGCAGCATTGCCGGCCATCGCGCAGACCGCTCCGCCGCAGGGGCAGGGCGCCAGTACGCAGAAGTCCAATGACGACAAGGCCAAGACCGAGGCCGAGCGCAAGGCCGAGCGCCGCGCCGCTGCTGCCAAGGCCAAGCCGGAAGCCGGCCAGGCCCCGCGCGAGGAAGAGGAAGAAGAGAAGCCGTCGCGCTGAGGACAGCGCAGGTTTCGCCCGCAGACGCCCCGGCTCCGGCCGGGGCGTCTGCATTTGCACGGTGTGCGTGCATCCAGTGGCGTCACGGACGCCTGGAGTGCACGCAACCCTTGGGCATTCGCCCGTCACCCGTTAAACTATGGCTTTCCGGGAGGCCTTGAGCCCCATGACTCCCCTGATTTTTGTAACAGGCGGTGTAGTGTCCTCGCTAGGCAAGGGCATCGCCGCTGCTTCGCTTGCGTCCATTCTTGAAGCGCGTGGCCTGAAGGTCACGATGATGAAGCTGGACCCCTACATCAATGTGGACCCGGGCACGATGAGCCCGTTCCAGCATGGTGAGGTCTACGTCACCGATGACGGCGCCGAAACCGATCTGGACCTGGGCCACTACGAGCGCTACGTGCGCACGCGGTTGTCGCGCAAGAACTCGGTCACCACCGGCCGCATCTACGAAAACGTGATCCGCAAGGAGCGCCGCGGCGACTACCTGGGCGCGACCGTGCAGGTCATTCCGCATATCACCGATGAAATCCGTCGCTGCATCGACGAGGCCACGGCCGGCTTCGACGTGGCGTTGATCGAGATCGGCGGCACCGTGGGCGATATCGAGTCGTTGCCGTTCCTGGAGGCCATCCGCCAGGTGCGCACCGAACGCGGCGCCGAGAAGGCCATGTTCATGCACCTCACCCTGGTGCCGTACATCGCTGCGGCCGGCGAGTTGAAGACCAAGCCGACCCAGCACTCGGTCAAGGAGCTGCGCTCGATCGGTATCCAGCCGGACGTGCTGCTGTGCCGCTCCGAACAGGCGGTGCCGGATTCGGAGCGCCGCAAGATCGCCTTGTTCACCAACGTCTCCGAGCGTGCGGTGATCAGCTGCCCCGACATCGATGTGCTGTACGGCATGCCGCTGGAGCTGCGCCGCCAGGGCCTGGACGAACTGGTCATCGATCAATTCAAGCTGCGCGACAAGGTCGCCACGGCCGATCTGTCCGAGTGGGAAGCGGTGGTCGATGCGGTCAAGCATCCGCTCGATGAGGTGACCATCGCGGTGGTCGGCAAGTATGTCGATCACCAGGACGCCTACAAGTCGGTGGCCGAGGCGCTCAAGCACGGTGGCTTGCGTCAGCGCACCAAGGTCAACCTGACCTGGCTGGAAGCGCAGGATCTGGAAGGCAGCGACATGGCCGCATTGCAGGGCATCGACGGCATTCTGGTGCCGGGCGGCTTCGGCGATCGCGGCTTCGAAGGCAAGGTGCAGACCTCCAAGTACGCCCGCGAGCACAAGGTGCCGTATTTCGGCATCTGCTACGGCATGCAGGCGGCGGTGGTGGACTATGCCCGCCACGTGGCCGATCTGGACGCTGCCAACAGCACCGAAAACGATCGCCAGTCGCCGCACCCGGTGATCGGCCTGATCACCGAGTGGCGCACCGCCACCGGCGAGGTCGAAAAGCGTGATGAAAAATCCGACCTGGGCGGCACCATGCGTCTGGGCTTGCAGGAGCAGCGCCTGAAGCCGGGCACGCTGGCGCGCGAGGTGTACGGCAAGGACGTGGTGGCCGAGCGGCATCGCCATCGCTACGAGTTCAACAACCGCTACCGCACCCAGCTGGAAGATGCCGGCCTGGTGATTTCCGGCAAGTCGATGGACGACACGCTGGTGGAAATGGTGGAGCTGCCGCGCGATGCGCATCCGTGGTTCCTGGCTTGCCAGGCGCATCCGGAATTCTTGTCCACCCCGCGCGACGGGCATCCGCTGTTCATCGGCTTCGTGCGCGCCGCGCGCGAGAAGAAGGCCGGCGGCAAGCTGTTGAAGGAAGCGCGTGCGTGAGCCGTTCCTTCTCCCGTTGGGAGAATGTGGTCTGTAGATGTGGATGATGGGGGGCCGCAACGCACTGGAAGGTGGCAGCCATGACGAACGCGTCGACGCGGAAGCCAAGGCAGACCATGTTGCTTTAGCGATGCTTCGCAACCGTACCCTCACCCCAACCCCTCTCCCGGTGGGAGAGGGGCTCAAATCAAAAAGCGCGCAGCAGCTCCCTTCTCCCATCGGGAGAAGGGGGCGCGAAGCGCCGGATGAGGGGCGCCGCAACACACCGGAAGATGGCGGCCCTGATGAACGCGTCGCCACGCGTCAACCAACGCAAACCACCCGGCTTCATAAGCGCTTGGTGCCCTTATTCGTACCCTCACCCCAACCCCTCTCCCGGTGGGAGAGGGGCTTCAATCAACAAGGTGACCTGATGAAACTGTGTGACTTCGAAGTTGGCCTGGATCAGCCGTTGTTCCTGATTGCCGGCCCCTGCGTGATCGAGTCGATGCAGCTGCAGCTCGACGTGGCCGGCAAGCTCAAGGAGATCACCGGCAAGCTCGGGATCAACTTCATCTTCAAGTCGAGTTTCGACAAGGCCAACCGCACCTCCGGCACCAGCTTCCGCGGCCCCGGCCTGGAAGAAGGCCTGAAGGTGCTGGACGCGGTGAAAAAGCAGATCGGCGTGCCGGTGCTCACCGACGTGCACGAATACACCCCGATGAATGAAGTGGCCGCCGTCGTCGACGTGCTGCAGACCCCGGCGTTTTTGGTGCGCCAGACCGACTTCATCAAGAACGTCTGCGCCGCCGGCAAGCCGGTGAACATCAAGAAGGGGCAGTTTCTGGCGCCGTGGGACATGAAGCCAGTAGTGGACAAGGCCAAGTCGACCGGCAACGAGCAGATCATGGTCTGCGAACGTGGCGCCTCGTTCGGCTACAACAACCTGGTCAGCGACATGCGCTCGCTCAGCGTCATGCGCGACACCGGCTGCCCGGTGGTGTTCGATGCCACCCATTCGGTGCAGTTGCCGGGCGGGCAGGGCAGCAGTTCCGGTGGCCAGCGCGAATTTGTGCCGGTGCTGGCACGTGCCGCTGTCGCAGTGGGCATTTCCGGCCTGTTTGCCGAAACCCATCCGGACCCGTCCAAGGCGTTGTCCGATGGCCCCAATGCCTGGCCGCTGGACCGCATGGAAGAGTTGCTCGAGACGCTGATGGAACTGGATGCAGTGACCAAGAAGCACGGGTTCGCGCGCTTCGCATGAGTCTTGATCCATGGGCGCAGGCGGCAGTGCGCCGCCAGCGCCGGCAGTGGCGTCACTGGCCCTGGGGCTGGGTGGCGCTCGGCCTGTCGCTGTCCGCGTGGGCCTGTTTTGCGGTAATGGCCTTCCTGGCGGCCGCCAGCTTCGGCATGCCGGGCGACGGCAGTCATGCCATGCAGGCCACGCGCACCCCGATGCTGGTCACGCTGGTGGTGGGCGCGCTGGTGACGTTGGGCGGCCTGGTGGTCGGCCCCCTTGCGCTTCGGCTGGGTCGCCAGCCTGTTGCCGCGGCGATGGGGCTGGCGTCGCTGCTGTTCTTGCTCTTGTTGTTTGGCTTGTCGCTGCTGGGCGTGATGGCCTAGCGGCGCGCCGGCTGGCTCGCCGTGCGTTCGCTGCCCATGCGATTTGGCAACGGGGCAGTGTGCGGCGATAATCCGGCAGCTTGTTTCCGGTGTACTTCCCCCCTTACTGGTAACCGATCGGACCTATGACCACTATCGCCAAGATTCTCGCCCGTGAAATCCTCGACTCCCGCGGCAATCCCACGCTGGAGGCGGAAGTCACGCTGGCAGACGGCTCGTTCGGCCGCGCCGCCGTGCCCTCGGGCGCCTCGACCGGTACCAAGGAGGCGGTGGAACTGCGCGACGGCGACAAGACCCGTTACCTGGGCAAGGGCGTGCGCAAGGCCGTGGAGAACGTCAACGGCACCATCGCCGAGACGCTCAAGGACTTCGATGCGGCCGACCAGCAGGGTCTGGACCGTCGCCTGATCGACCTCGACGGCACCGAGAACAAGGGCCGCCTGGGCGCCAACGCGCTGCTTGGGGTGTCGCTGGCCGCCGCGCATGCGGTCGCCGCCTCGCGCAAGCAGCCGCTGTGGCAGTACCTGTCCACCATCACCGAATCCGATGTCGCCCTGCCGGTGCCGATGATGAACATCATCAACGGCGGCGCGCATGCCGACAACAATGTCGACTTCCAGGAATTCATGGTGCTGCCGGTGGGCTGCAGCTCGTTCTCCGAAGCGCTGCGTGCGGGCACCGAGATCTTCCATTCGCTGAAGTCGGTGCTCAAGGGCCACGGCCTCAGCACGGCGGTGGGTGACGAGGGCGGCTTCGCCCCGGACTTCCGCAGCAATGTCGAAGCGCTGGACACCATCCTCGAGGCGATCGGCAAGGCCGGTTACACCGCTGGCGAAGACATCCTGCTGGGCCTGGATGTGGCCTCGTCGGAGTTCTACGACAACGGCAAGTACAACCTGGTCGGCGAGAACAAGCGCCTGACCAGCGAGCAGTTCGTCGACTTCCTGGCCGACTGGGTGGCGCAGTACCCGATCATCAGCATCGAAGACGGCCTGGCCGAAGACGACTGGGCCGGCTGGAAGCTGCTGACCGATCGCGTCGGCAAGAAGGTGCAGCTGGTGGGCGACGATCTGTTCGTGACCAACCCGAAGATCTTCAAGGAAGGCATCGACAGCGGCACCGCCAACGCGATCCTGATCAAGGTCAACCAGATCGGCACGCTGACCGAGACGCTGGAAGCCATTGCCATGGCGCATGCGGCCAACTACGCCTCGATCGTGTCGCACCGTTCGGGCGAGACCGAAGACACCACCATCGCCGATATCGCCGTGGCCACCACCGCCACCCAGATCAAGACTGGCTCGCTGTGCCGCAGCGACCGCGTGGCCAAGTACAACCAGTTGCTGCGCATCGAGCAGGCACTGGGGTCCGGCGCGCGTTACGCCGGCCGCGACGCGTTCGTTTCGCTCAAGCGATAAGCCGTGCGCAACTGGCGCTGGCTCCTGCTGGTGCTGGCGGTACTGCTGGCGTGGCTGCAGTACCGCTTCTGGTTCGGGCCTGGGAATTCCGGTGAAGTGATGATGCTGGAAGCCCAGGTTGCCCATCAGACACGGGATAATGAAGGCCTGCGCCAACGCAATCAGGCATTGGCGGCAGAGGTCAAGGATTTGAAGGACGGCGAGGCGGCAATCGAGGAACGCGCGCGCAGCGAGCTGGGCATGATCAAGCCCGGCGAAACGTTCTATCGCGTGGTCGAAGATGCGCCGCTGTTGCCACCGGCAGCGCAGGAAGCAGCACCGCCTGCACAACCGCCCGCGGCGTCTGCCGACCCGGTAGATCACCCATGACCGGCTCGGTGTGGGCGATCGTCCCGGCGGCCGGGCGTGGCACGCGCTTCGGCGGTGCGGTGCCGAAGCAGTATTTGCACGCGGCGGGCCAGCCGCTGATGGCCTACACCTTGGCGGCCCTGGCAGCACATCCGGCGGTGGCCGGGATCGTGGTGGCGATTGCTCCCGACGATGCCGACTGGCCGGGCTGGACAGCCGTGCACGCCAAGCCCGTGCTCACCTGCGTGGGCGGCGCCACGCGTGCGGCGTCGGTGCTGGCCGGGTTGCTGGCGTTACCCGACGGCGTGCGCGCCGATGACTTTGTGCTGGTGCACGATGCGGCCCGGCCCAACCTGGCGCTGGCCGATCTGGACCGGTTGCTGGAGATCGGCCGCGGCGATCCGGTCGGTGCCATTTTGGCCGCGCCGGTGCGCGATACGCTCAAACGCGCAGGCGACGATGGCGGGATCGACGGCACCGAGCCGCGCGAGCGGTTGTGGCGCGCGTTGACGCCACAGTTGTTCCGGCGCCATCAGTTGATTCGCGGTCTCACCGAGGCATCGGCTGCCGGCGTGGACGTGACCGACGAGGCGATGGCGATCGAGCGGCTTGGCTTGCGTCCCTTGCTGGTGGAAGGTGCCGAAGACAACTTCAAGGTGACCACGCCTGCGGACCTGGCGCGTTTTGAATTCGAGCTGGCGAACCGCGACCGCGGTGGCGCAAGCCGGGAGGCTGAGCGCAGCGCTATGTCCTCTGCTGCAACGTCCGTTTTTTCCGGTGCGCGTTCTGCGGCGTCCGGTTCCGAAGAGGTGTAAGCAACATGTCCTTCAATTTCCGCATCGGCCAGGGTTACGACGTGCATGCGTTCGGCCCGGGCGATCATCTAATGCTGGGTGGCGTGCGCGTGGCGCACAGTCACGGTGTGCTGGCACACAGCGATGGCGACGTGGTGCTGCATGCGTTGTGCGATGCGATGCTCGGTGGTTTGGCGCTGGGCGATATCGGCGTGCATTTCCCGCCCTCCGATGCGCGTTGGAAGGGTGCCGACAGTGCGCAGTTCCTGCAGCACTGCGACCAGTTGCTGCGTGATCGGGGCTGGCGGGTGGGCAATGCCGACATCACGGTGATCTGCGAGCGGCCCAAGGTAGGCCCGCATGCGTTGGCGATGCGCGAGCGCATTGCCGGGCTGCTGGCCATCGAACTGGATGCGGTGAGCATCAAGGCGACCACCAGCGAGAAACTGGGATTCACCGGGCGCAGCGAAGGCATTGCCGCACAGGCCGCGGTGCTGCTCGGCAAGATCGCCGCCTAACTGGCGTCGCACGCGCGAGGCGTGCGATTGCATTGTGACGCCGGCGGTGCCGGCAGCATGCGTACATCACCTGTCGCATCTCACTGGACTTTCCCATGAGCGATTCACCCGTTTTGCCGCGCGCGCATGGCGCCGCGGTGCTCACTGCGGCAATGCGCAGCACTGCCGAGGATTTCCAGGTTGATGAGTTGCCCGCGTTCGATGCATCGGGTGAAGGCGAGCATCTGCTGCTGACCGTGCGCAAGCGTGGCCAGAACACTGCTTACGTGGCCAAGCGTTTGGCGCAGTGGGCCGGCATTGCGGAGATGGGCATTGGCTACGCGGGTCTGAAGGACCGCCACGCGGTGACCACGCAACGCTTCAGCGTGCATCTGCCCAAGCGCATCGCCCCGGACCTGAGCGCGCTGGACGATGACGACATGCAGGTGGTGGAGCACACCTGGCACAACCGCAAGCTGCAGCGCGGCGCCTTGCATGGCAATCGCTTCATGCTGACGCTGCGTGAGGTGGTGGGCGATCAGGCGGCCATCGATGCGCGCCTGCACGCGATCGCTGCGCGCGGCATCCCCAACTGGTTTGGCGAGCAGCGCTTCGGCCGCGATGGCGGCAATGTCGCCGCGGCATTGGCGATGTTCGGTTACACGCGGCAGCTGGATGGCACGCTCGCGCCGGCACCCAAGCGTCGCCTGCGCAACGATCAACGTTCGCTACTGTTGTCGGCAGCACGCTCGGCACTGTTCAACCAGGTGCTGAGTGCGCGCGTGGAGCAGGGCAATTGGGATGCGCCACTGGACGGCGAGGCCTGGATGCTGGACGGCTCACGCAGCGTGTTCGGTCCCGAACCCTGGAGCGATGTGTTGGCCGAGCGTCTTGCACGTTTCGACATTCATCCCAGCGGCCCGTTGTGGGGCGCTGGCGAATTACGCTGCAGCGCTGATGCCGCGGCGATTGAACAGGCGGCACTGTCGGATCCGCAATCGCTTGCGTTGCGCACGGGCCTGGAAGCGGCCGGCCTCAAGCAGGAGCGCCGCGCGTTGCGGCTGCGTCCTCAGGCGTTGGCACATGCCTGGTTGGACGCGCAGACGCTGCAGCTCACCTTCGCCTTGCCACCGGGCTGCTACGCAACCGCGGTGTTGTGGGAACTGGGCGAGGTCGTCGATGCAGCGCGCGTTGCACCGCAGTCGCGTTCCGAGGGCTGAGTGGTACGCCAGCACTAGCATTCCCGTAGGAGCGGCCTTGGCCGCGATGAGGCGTTCCCGATAACGCATCGCGGCCAAGGCCGCTCCTACGGTGCATGACCGGTGCGACTAAGGGCGGCTATCAAAACGTAGTAAGCAGCCGCCAGGTGGTTGCGGGCGGCGCGGAAGAGCCGGTGTGCAGGAGCAGTACATACCGATTTTGAGCACCGGCCGCGCCCGCCTGGCGGCTGCGCAGTCGTTTTGATAGCTGCTCTAACGCCGTGCCAACAACACCAGCAGAGCACCGGTTCCGCCTTGCGTCGGCGGTGCGGAATGGAAGGCCAGCACATCGTTGCGCTGGCGTAGCACACGGTCCACCAGATTCTTCAGCACCGGTGCGCCACTGTCCGATTGCAGGCCCTTGCCGTGGATGATGCGCACGCAGCCGTGCTCGTGTGCATGCGCCTCCAACAGGAACTGGCGTAGCAAGGCGTCGGCTTGTGCGGCAGTGGCGCCGTGCAGGTCCAGTTCGTCCTGCACCGAAAACTGCCCGCGTTTGAGTCGCTGAAACAGCCGCGCGGGCAGGGTGTCGCGCCGGTAGCTGGCGGTGTCACCAGCTTCCAGCGGCGAAGAATCACGCAGCAGGCGCGCAAATTCGCTGTGCGCCTCGGCTTCGTCGCGCTCGGCCATACGCGCACGCGGCTTTGGCCGCGGCTTGGTGTTGGCGGGCGGCGCAACGGCGCGGATCGGCTTCACTTCGCCAATGGCTGCACGGAACAGCGCGCCGTCGTCTTCGTCTTCAGGATGCGACATCGTCACAGCGTACCCTGCCCAACCTCAGGCGCAAGCGAAGATCAAGCGCGAAGCGGACGGACGCATCCGGTATCATGGCCGGGTTTTCCGAGGAGTCCCATGCGCGTACTGGTTAGCAACGACGACGGTGTCGACGCCCCCGGCATCCAGATCCTGGCCGAGGCGCTGCGACGCGCCGGTCATGAAGTGATGGTAGTCGCGCCCGATCGCGATCGCTCTGGTGCCAGCAATTCGCTGACCCTGGATGTGCCGATCCGCACCCGCCGCATCGACGCACAGACCTGCGCGGTTGCCGGCACCCCCACCGACTGCGTGCATCTGGCGCTCACCGGCATGCTCGATTACGACCCGGATATCGTGGTCTCGGGCATCAATAATTCCGCCAATCTCGGCGACGACGTGATCTATTCGGGCACGGTGTCTGCTGCGATGGAAGGGCGTTTTCTCGGCCTGCCCGCAGTGGCGGTCTCGCTGGTGACGCAGAATCACGAAGCCCGTCATTTCGAGACCGCCGCGCGCGCCGCGGTGGAAATCGTGGCGCGGTTGAAGGCCGATCCATTGCCCGCCGACACCATCCTCAACGTCAACGTGCCGGATCTGGCCTGGGCGGATGTGCTCGGTTTCGAAGTGACGCGTCTTGGCAACCGGCATCGGTCCGAGCCGTGCGTGCCGCAGAGCGATCCGCGTGGCCGTACCGTGTACTGGATTGGCCCGGCCGGTCCCGAGCAGGATGCCGGCGCCGGCACTGACTTCCACGCCGTGCGCACCGGGCATATCTCGATCACGCCGATCCATGTCGATCTCACTCGCTACCAGGCGCTGGACACCGTCGCCGGCTGGGTCGGCGGCCTGACCGCTGCGCTGGACGCGCCGGCATGACCCCGCGGCTGCGCCTGCAACCAGAATCGGTGGGGATTGGCATGACCTCGCAGCGGGTGCGCGACCGTCTGGTCGAGCGTTTGCGCGAGTCCGGCATCCAGGACGAAGCCACGCTCAACGCCGTGCGTACCGTGCCGCGTCATCTGTTCATCGATGAAGCGCTGGCCTCGCGCGCTTATGAAGACACCGCGCTGCCGATCGGCCATGGCCAGACCATTTCCCAGCCATGGGTGGTCGCGCGCATGACCGAGGCAGTGCTGCAGGTGGCGCCGAAGAAAGTGCTCGAAGTGGGCACCGGCTCTGGCTACCAGGGCGCGATCCTGGCGGCACTGGGCCTGGAGGTCTATACCGTCGAGCGCATCGGCGATCTGCTGCGCCAAGCGCGCAAGCGCTTTCGCCATCTGGGCATGAACGTGCGCAGCAAGCACGACGATGGCCGGATCGGCTGGCCGGAACACGGCCCCTATGATGCGATCGTGGTCACCGCGGCCGCGCCGGCGCTGGTCGACGCCTTGGTCGATCAGCTGGCGGTCGGTGGCCGGTTGGTGGCCCCGGTCGGTGGCGCCTCGTCGCAATCGCTGGTGCAGCTGACGCGCGGCGCCGATGGCGAGATCGCGCAAGAGGTTCTGGCGCCGGTCACGTTCGTCCCGCTGTTGTCGGGCATGCTGGATTGAACCCATGAGAGTTTCTCGATGAAGATATTCGGGCCGTTGTACGACGTGGCCATCCGTTGGTCCCGCCACCGCCGCGCACCAGCGCTGCTGACCGGCCTCAGTTTCGTCGAGGGCTTCATCTTTCCGGTCCCGCCGGAAGTGATGCTGGCGCCGATGTCGCTGGCAGAACCGCGACGCGCGCTGTGGTTCGCCACGCTGAGCCTGATCGGATCGCTCAGCGGTGCGCTGGTGGGCTATCTACTTGGTCACTTCGCGTTCGCTGCCTTGCAGCCGCTGATCGAGTGGCTGGGCTGGAGCGCGCGCATCGACGAGCAGGTGCAGAACCTGCGGCAGGTGGTGGCCGAATCGCCGTGGAAGGCGTTCTGGTTGCTGGTGATCGTGGGCTTTACGCCCATTCCCTTGAAGATCTTTACCTGGGCCTCGGGCGTGGTCGGCGTGCCGATCCTGCCGTTCATTGCCAGCATGCTGGTGGGGCGCGGCAAGCGCGTGTACCTGGTGGCCGGCGCGATCCGCCTTGGCGGCGCGCGTGCGGAAGCGGCGCTGCACCGCTGGATCGAACCCCTGGGCTGGGTGGCGATGGCGGTCCTGGCGATGGTGGCCGGCTGGCTGGTGTGGAAGGCAACGAACGGATGAGCAGGGCGCAGATGAAATCGGTACGCAAGACAGCGGTGATGCTGGTAGTGGCGGCAGGGCTGACGGCCTGCAGCAGTGCGACAGTGGTGCGCTCGCCCAACTCGGGCAGTGGTGGTGGCGCTTCACGGCCCAGTGCAGCGCCGCGTCCGTCGGTGCCGCGTCCCGGTGCAACCGTGACCGTGCAGCGCGGCGACACGCTGTATGCGATTTCGCGCCGTACCAATATCACCGCGCCGGACCTGGCTGCCTGGAACGGGCTGTCTTCGCCGAACACGATCTACCCCGGGCAGACGCTCAAGCTGTATCCGCCCGGCGCGAGCAAGCCTGGTGCAAGTGCACCGGTGGCCAGTGGCGGCACCGTGGTTCCGCCGCGCCCGGCCGCACCGATTGCGGCCCCGGTCAGTAGCGGCTTCAGCTGGCGCTGGCCGGCCGACGGCGTGGTGGTGGGGACCTTCGTCACCGGCGAGACCACTAAGCAAGGCGTCGACATTGCCGGTGCCAGCGGGCAAGCCGTGCGCGCCGCAGCTGACGGCGTGGTGGTGTATTCCGGCGCCGGCCTGGTCGGCTACGGCGAGCTCATCATCATCAAGCACAACGATCAGTGGCTGTCGGCCTACGGCCACAACCGCAAGCGCCTACTCAACGAAGGCCAGAACGTGAAGGCCGGGCAGCAGATCGCCGAGATGGGCCGCAGCGGCGCCGCCCGCGACATGCTGCACTTTGAGATCCGCTACAACGGCAAGCCGGTTGACCCGCTGCTGTATTTGCCCAAGAAGTGAAGCTGGGAGTCGGGAATGGGGAGTCGGGAATCGTGCCGGCCTTGGGCTGAGGCACTACGGTAAGGCGCGAATTCTGCGCTTCACCAAGGGCGCGTCATCCAGCGAAGTGGCATGGCTTGCTTGACAGCGACGAGTGCTTAGGCAGGCTTTCCCGAATCCCGAATCCCGAATCCCGAATCCCGAATCCCGAATCCCGAATCCCCAACTCACCCGCCTACGATCATCGCCAGCGCCACCCGGCGGCCTTCGCTGGCCAGCACGTTGTAGGTGCGTGCCGCCGCCGCGTTGGTCATGGCTTCCAGGCCGATGCCGCGGGTCAGGCAGGCGGCCAGGACGTCCGTAGACGGAAACTGCTGGCGCTCGCCGGTCCCCAGCAGGATCACTGCCGGGCTCAACGCCAGCACGGCGTCCATGTGGGCAGGCTGCAGCTGGTCAAGCGAGGAGACGGGCCAGTGTTCCACCAGCTCGTCGGGCATCAGGATGAAACTCTGCTGCAGAATCTGCTCGTTCACCTTGGCGTGGCGGCCATCGGCTGCGCGTAGCGCGTAGGTGTAGTCGGGGTGTTCCTGGTTCAAAGGCATGGCAGAACTCGTCGGGTCAGCCGCGCGGCAGCACGATCTGGCGCTTTTCCTTGCTGGGGCGGTACAGGATGGCGACATGGCCGATGCGCTGCACCAGCGCGCAGCCAGTGTGTTCGATGATCTCGGCGATCAACGCGTCGCGGGTTTCACGGTCTTCCGCTGCCACCTTCACCTTGATCAGCTCGTGGCGTTCGAGCACGTCTTCCAGCTCGGCCACGAATGCCGGCGTGACGCCCTTGCCGCCGGTCTGCAGCAGTGCTTTGAGATCATGGGCCTGGCCGCGCAGGAAACGGTTCTGGGCGGAGGTTAGAACGATGGACATGCAGGATCGAAAGGAAGCAAAGGGTGTTCAGGGTATCATGGCGGCCCGTTCGGACCCCTTTGCCAATGCCTTCCCGTAGTAAAAGCAGCCAGCGCTGGCTCAAGGAACACTTCGCCGACCCCTTCGTCAAAAAGGCCCAGGCCGAAGGCATGCGCTCGCGTGCCGCCTACAAGTTGGAAGAGCTGCTGCAGCGCGACCGCCTGCTCAAGCCCGGCATGGTGGTGGTCGACCTGGGCGCGGCGCCGGGCGGATGGTCTCAGCAAGTGCGCAAGTCGATGGGTGCGAGCGGCCGGGTGGTGGCGCTGGACATCCTGGAGATGCCGCCGCTGGCCGGGGTGGAGTTCCTTCACGGCGACTTCAGGGAGCAGGCCGTCCTATCGGAGTTCGAGGCCATGCTGGGCGATGTGCCGGTAGACCTTGTTCTGTCGGATATGGCCCCCAATAAGAGCGGTATGGATGCGGTCGACCAACCGCGGATGATGCACCTGGCGGAACTTGCCATGGAATTTGCCGACACCCACCTCAAGGTGGGCGGGGCATTCCTGATCAAGCTGTTCCAGGGTGTAGGGTCCGACGACTACATTCGTGAGCTTCGCCGCCGCTATGAGAAGGTGACGATTCGCAAGCCGGCGGCCTCGCGAAAGCGCTCCGCGGAAGTTTATGTGCTTGGTCAGGGCAAGCGTGCCCAGATCAAGTAAGCTGCCTACGATGATTGTTTTTTCAAGAATAGAAGAGTAGAGGGCACCGGAGCCAATGAGGATGAACGACTTGACCAAGAATCTGCTGCTATGGGTGGTCGTCGCGGTTGTGCTGATGGTCGTCTTCCAGAGCTTCTCGCCGCGCATGGCCGGCGGAGTGGGCCCTGACTCGATCACCTATACCCAGTTCCTGAAGGAAGTGGATTCGGGCCGGGTGAAGTCGGTGGATTACACCGATGAGACCAACTTGGCCGTCAACGCGATCCGCTTCAAGCGCACCGACGGCAGCGAAGCCACCGTCTACGGTCCGCGCGACGACAAGCTGGTCGACGTGCTGTACAGCAAGAACATCGAAATGACCCGCCAGAAGCCGTCCACCGGGCCGGGCTTCTGGTCGCTGGTGCTCAACTTCCTGCCGGTCATCCTGATCATCGGCTTCTGGCTGTTCATCATGCGCCAGATGCAGGGCGGTGGCGGCGGCGCCAAGGGGGCGATGAGCTTCGGCAAGTCGCGCGCCAAGCTGCAGGGCGAAGACCAGGTCAAGGTCACCTTCGCCGACGTGGCGGGCTGCGACGAAGCCAAGGAAGAAGTGGGCGAGCTGGTCGACTTCCTGCGCGATCCCACCAAGTTCACCAAGCTGGGCGGCAAGATTCCGCGCGGCGTGTTGATGGTGGGCCCGCCGGGTACCGGTAAGACCTTGCTCGCCAAGGCGATCGCTGGCGAAGCCAAGGTGCCGTTCTTCAGCATCTCCGGTTCGGACTTCGTCGAAATGTTCGTGGGCGTCGGCGCCAGCCGCGTGCGCGACATGTTCGAGCAGGCCAAGAAGCATGCGCCGTGCATCATCTTCATCGACGAAATCGATGCGGTGGGTCGTCATCGCGGTGCCGGTCTGGGCGGCGGTCATGACGAGCGCGAGCAGACCCTCAACCAGTTGCTGGTCGAGATGGATGGCTTTGAAGGCGGCGAAGGCGTGATCGTGATTGCTGCGACCAACCGCCCCGACGTGCTGGATCCCGCGCTGCTGCGTCCGGGTCGCTTCGACCGCCAGGTCGTGGTCGGCCTGCCGGACGTCAAGGGCCGTGAGCAGATCTTGCGCGTGCACATGCGTAAGCTGCCGCTGGCCGACGACGTCGTGCCGCTGGTGATTGCACGTGGTACCCCGGGCTTCTCCGGTGCCGATCTAGCCAACTTGGCCAATGAGGCTGCGTTGTTTGCCGCACGTGGCAACGAGAAGGAAGTCCGCATGGACCACTTCGACCGTGCACGCGACAAGATCCTGATGGGTGCCGAGCGCCGCTCGATGGCCATGAGCGAGGACGAGAAGACCCTGACTGCATATCACGAGGCTGGTCATGCCATTGTCGGCCGCCTGGTGCCTGAGCATGACCCGGTCTACAAGGTCACGATCATTCCGCGTGGTCGCGCCCTGGGCGTGACGATGTACCTGCCGGAAGGTGACCGCTACTCGATGAATCGCGTGGCGATCGAATCGCAGCTGTGCTCGCTGTATGGCGGCCGCGTTGCCGAAGAATTGATCTTCGGTGGCGACAAGGTCACCACCGGTGCGTCCAACGACATCGAGCGCGCCACCAAGATGGCCCGCAACATGGTCACCAAGTGGGGCCTGTCTGACGAACTCGGCCCGGTGGCCTACGGCGAGGAAGAGGACGAGGTGTTCCTGGGCCGTTCGGTGACCCAGCACAAGAACGTCTCGGATGAGACCGCACGCAAGATCGACGAAGTGGTGCGGTCGATCCTGGACAAGGCGTACAGCAAGACCAAGACCATCCTCACGGAGAATCTGGACAAGCTGCATGCGATGTCGCAGCTGCTTCTGCAGTACGAAACCATCGACGTGCCGCAGATCGACGCCATCATGGAAGGCCGCGACCCGCCGCCGCCAGCTGGCTGGGGCAAGTCCGACAAGGACGGTGGCAACAACAACGACAAGGGTAGCCCGCGTCCGTTGCCGCCGATCGCAGGTCCTGCCGAGCAGCTATAACGCCTGGTGGACAGCTGGATGAAACGCGCAAGGCCAGGAGCGATCCTGGCCTTGTTGCATTGTGTGGATTGAATTGCCGGTCCAATGTCAGTGGCTCCTGCGCCACCGACGGCGAGTGCAGGGATGATGTGCAGAGGCCGATGCGCTGCGCGACAATGCCCGCCCCACGCCAAGTAAGCGGGGCTGAGGTCGCCGCTGTCTCAACCACGCGTCCGCGTTCCGCGACAAGATGCTGCGCAGCGAAATGCGCGCACGGCTGCATGCCAAGTGCGCATGCGGATCCTTCTTCCTGATCGAGAATTGCCGATGTTCGACACCACACCGCAATTGAACTGCGCCGGCCGCCTCCTGCGCCTGGATGGCCCGCAGGTGATGGGCATCGTCAATGTCACGCCGGACTCGTTCTCCGATGGCGGTCAGCACACGACGGTGGACGCGGCGGTGGCCCATGGGCTGCGACTGGTCGCAGAAAGTGCGGCGGTGCTGGATGTGGGCGGTGAATCCACCCGGCCTGGCGCCAGTGCGGTATCGCTGGAAGAGGAACTGCAGCGGGTGATCCCGGTGATCCAGGCCCTGAGCGCGCAGACCGCTGTGCCGATCAGCGTGGACACCTACAAGCCCGAGGTCATGCGCGCCGCAGTCGCCGCGGGCGCGGGCATGATCAACGATGTACACGCGTTGCGGTCGCCGGGCGCGCTGGAGGCCGCTGCGGAACTCGCAGTGCCGGTGGTGCTGATGCATGCGCTGAGCGCACCGCACGCGATGCAGGCCGAGCCGCATTACGACGATGTGGTGGCCGAGGTGCATCGCTTTCTGGCCGAGCGCATTTTTGCTGCGGAAATGGCCGGCATCGACAAGCGGCGGCTGATCCTTGACCCCGGATTCGGCTTCGACAAGAGCACCGTGCACAACCTCACCGTGCTGGCGCAACTGCAGCGGCTGCAGGAATTTGGCCTGCCGGTGCTGGCGGGATTCTCGCGCAAGCGCACGATCGGTGAATTGACCGGTCGTCAGGTTGCGGCCGACCGCGTGCATGGCTCGGTGGCCGCGCATCTGATCGCCGCCCAGCAGGGCGCGCAACTGCTGCGCGTGCATGACGTGGCGGCGACCGTGGATGCATTGAAGGTATGGCGTGCGGTGGCTGCAATTCCCACCCCGCGCGTGGCAGCACCTGCGGCGCCGACGATTCGCTGGCCGGACGAGGACTGATGGCAGCCGACCAGCGCCCGCTGGCGATCGCCGTGATGGGCCCGACCGCCAGCGGCAAGACGGCACTGGCGATCGAGGCAGCGCAGCGCTGGGGCGGCGAGATCGTCAGTGTCGACTCCGCGCTGGTCTACCGCGGGCTGGACATCGGTGCGGCCAAGCCGGACGCGGCGATGCGTGCGGCCGTTCCCCACCATCTGCTCGACCTGCGCGATCCGTGGCAGGTTTATTCGGCGGCGGAATTTGCCGCAGACGCGCGCACCGCCATGGCGCAGATCGTAGCGCGCGGCAAGATTCCGATCCTGGCGGGCGGGACGGGGCTGTATTTCCGTGCGGCATTGGAGGGGCTGGCGCAGATGCCCGAAGCCGACCCCGCGGTGCGGCTGGCGATCGCTGCCGAAGCCGAGCAGGTGGGGTGGGGGGCACTGCATGCGCAACTGGCACGGATTGATCCGGTTGCTGCCGCGCGCATCCATGCCACCGACCCGCAACGCATCCAGCGTGCGCTGGAGGTCTACCGCATCAGCGGCAAGCCGATCAGCTACTGGCAGACGCGACCGGCGGGCCCACGTGCGCCGGTGCGGGTGCTCAAACTGGTGCTCGCGCCCCGGCAACGCGCGGTGCTGCATGCACGCATTGCCATGCGCCTGGACGCGATGTTGGTGGACGGCTTCCTGACCGAGGTCGAGCAGCTGCGCGCGTTGCCGCAGATGCGCGCGGTGGCGGCACCACTGGATTTGCCGGCGGTGCGGGCAGTGGGCTACCGGCAGGCCTGGGAGTATCTGGATGGGGCCGGCAGCCTGGCCGAGTTCCGCGACAAGGCAGTGCAGGCCACCCGGCAGCTGGCCAAGCGGCAGCTGACCTGGCTGCGTGGCGAGCTCGACGCACGCTGGTTCGACCCGGAGCGTGATCGCGGTCAATTGGAACAGGCCGTTGCCGGCTTCCTCGGCCAACAGCGCACTATGCAGCAGCCTTCAGCCGTGTAACATCCCGTTTCCGGGACCGGCTGGGGAAAGCAGGGTCGACCGGAATCATAAGAACAATAATGAAGAGGATTTTTCGATGGCCAAGGGGCAATCTCTACAGGATCCATTCCTTAACGCGCTGCGTCGCGAGCGGGTGCCGGTCTCTGTGTATCTGGTCAACGGCATCAAGTTGCAGGGTACGATCGAATCGTTCGACCAGTTCGTGGTACTGCTGCGCAATACCGTGAGCCAGATGGTCTACAAGCACGCCATTTCCACCGTTGTTCCGGCGCGCAACGTGCGCGTGGGCCCGGGTGGCGGCTATGTGCAATCCAATGAAAACAACCAGGCGGAAGATGACGACGTCGAGCAATGATGGAGTAGCGCGTGTTTGATCGCTCACGCAAGGGTGAACACGCGTTGTTGATTCAGACCCACTCCGGTGGGCCTGCCGAAGAGGATGTGCTGGAGGAGTTCGCCGAGCTTGCCAAGTCGGCGGGCGCCACGGTAGCGGCCACGCTCACCGCGCGCATCGATAAACCCAGCCCGTCGACACTGATCGGCAGCGGCAAGCTGGAAGAGGTCAAGGCTGCGGCCGAGGCCACCGGCGCGGATCTGGTGCTGGTCAACCACACCTTGTCGCCTGGCCAGGAGCGCAATCTCGAGCGGTATCTGGAGCGGCGCGTGATCGACCGCACCGGGCTCATCCTGGATATCTTCGCGCAACGCGCGCGCAGCCACGAAGGCAAGTTGCAGGTGGAACTGGCGCAGCTGCGCCACATGGCCACGCGCCTGGTGCGCGGCTGGACTCACTTGGAACGTCAGCGCGGCGGTGCGATCGGTCTGCGCGGCCCAGGCGAAACCCAGCTGGAAACCGACCGCCGCCTGCTGCAGAAGCGTGTGGAACAGTTGCAGAAGCGGCTGGAAAAAGTCGAAGTGCAGCGTACCCAGATGCGTCGTGCGCGCATGCGCAGCGAATTGCCGCGGATTGCGCTGGTGGGCTACACCAATGCCGGCAAGTCCACGCTGTTCAATGCGTTGACCGGCGCCGATGCCTACGCGGCCGACCAGCTGTTCGCCACGCTCGACCCCACGGTGCGGCGCATTGCCTTGCCAGGCGGCAGCGCGGTGCTGGCCGACACGGTGGGCTTCGTGCGGGATCTGCCGCACGAACTGGTGGCTGCATTCCGGTCGACCTTGTCCGAAGCGCGCGATGCGGATCTGCTGTTGCATATCGTCGATGCGGCGGACCCGTTGCGCGAAGAACGTATCCATCAGGTCGATGAGGTCTTGCAGGCCGTCGGTGCAGGCGATCTGCCGCAGCTGCTGGTGTTCAACAAGATCGACAAGATCGAGGGCGCCGAGGTGCGCCATGACGCGCAGGACGGCATCCCCGACCAGGCACGCCGCGAGCGCGTCTGGATTTCTGCGCGTGATGGACGTGGCCTGGAAGAACTGCAGCGTGCGTTGGGCCATCGGCTGGACCTGCGGCACATCACCGGTTCGCTTCGCTTGCCGGCCTCTGCCGGTCGTCTGCGCTCCAGGCTGCATCAGCTGGAAGTGATCCGTAGCGAGCAGGTGGACGAGGAGGGCTGGTTGCTGGAAGTCGACTTGCCCTATGTCGAAGCCGAACGTCTTGCCGCCGGCGAAGACGGTGCACCGCTGCGCGCGTTGTTGCCGGATCGCCGTGAGGACTGGGAGACCTGATGCATGGCGGTGCGGCCGCTGCAATGCGGCCGCTCCGGCATTGCATGTCATCCGTTGCTCCCGCGGCATCGCGTAACGCGCGTGTACTGCATGCTGGCGACCGATGGAGTCTGTTAGCGGCAGATCCACCTTCCTGTGGTCGCCTGCGGCCCCGCAATGCGCATCGCACACGCGGCCGAGAATCTCGCAAAGAGCTATAGGCGTGTCTGCGGCTAGCAGACGGCCAGCTTGGTCGGTTGACGCGGTGGCTATTCTTTTCTGGTGCAGCCCGCGTCGGGGCAGTGGCGACGCGCTGCCCATGTAGCCACTGAACCGCGGCCGCCCAGTAACCTGTCCTGTGCTGGTCTCACCGCAGACATTGGCGATGAATTGGGCTAAAACGTCGATTCCCCACACGCCGTGCCCATGTCCATGTCCACCGATTCCGAATTGCAGCAGCTGTCCGAGGTGTTGGGGCAGCAGTTGCTTGCCGCGCGCGAGCGCCTGGTCACCGCCGAGAGCTGCACCGGCGGCTGGATTGCCAAGGCGGTGACCGACGTGGCCGGCTCCTCGCACTGGTTCGAGTGCGGCATGGCCGCCTACAGCTACGAGGCCAAACAGGCCTTGCTTGGTGTGCGGCCGCAGACGCTGGAAGTACATGGTGCGGTGAGTCGCGAGACGGTGATCGAGATGGTTTCCGGCGCGCTGGTCAATTCCGGTGCCAGCATCGCCGTCGCGGTGACGGGCATTGCCGGGCCCGGTGGCGGAAGCGACGACAAGCCAGTCGGGACGGTCTGGATCGGCTGGAAGCGGCGCGGCGGCTACGCCACTGCGCAGTTGTTCCATTTCAGCGGCGACCGCGACGCGGTACGTCGGCAGACGGTGGCCGCTGCGCTACGTGGCCTGAGCGCCCTGCTTTAGCACGCGCATGCACACTGCTGCACGGCGCGCTGCTTTGTGGGTGCTGCAGGCACGCGCTGCGGCGCCGTCATCCCTGAAGTGTCGAATACCCGGTAGTTGTAAGGCCGCGCCTCAGCGCGAGAGGCCGTTCGCGTTGCATGTAAGCAGCGGCAGTACCGCATCCTGCGAGGTCACGACCGATCTAAGAGTGGCTGACAAAACGTAGCAAGCAATTGGCAGGCGAGCTCGGACGGCGCAGAGGATCCGGAGTGTACGGCTGCAAACGAGAATTCCGAGCGCCGGCCGCGCTCCCCTGGCGGCCGCGCAGTCGTGTTGATGGCTGCTGTAAACCGCGGCCGTGCTCACACAAGCGAGCACGGAGTCGCCTGGCGTTCGTCGCGCGAGCGATGGATTCGGTCATGCGCCCGCTGGGTAGATGCGCGAACGGTAGCGTCGCTTGCGACACATCTCGCGGCCGTCGCCGCATGATGCAGTCGCAGCGTCTCACCGCCGGGGAACCCAATGCATATCGACCATCGACGCGGTGGCAAGCTTGCGCTTGCCATCTTCGTAGCGACGCACGCGCCCTGGCTGTACGCACAAGCGCAGAGTGACGCGCCTGCCGAGCGCACGGAACCGGCGACCTTGGCCGCCTTGACGGTCACTGCGCAGAAGCGCGAAGAAGCATTGCAGGACGTGCCGATCATCGTTTCGGTGCTGCCCGAGCAACTGCTGCTGGACAACGGCGTCCACGACATCAAGGATTTGCAGGTGCTGGTGCCGGGATTGATCGTCACCAGTACCCAAAGCGCCGCGCAAACCACTGCACGTATCCGCGGCATCGGCACGGTGGGCGACAACGCAGGCCTGGAATCTTCGGTGGGCGTGGTGATCGACGGGGTGCCGCGTGCGCGTAACGGTGTGGGGTTCTCGGACCTCGGCGAGCTGGAACGCATCGAGGTGCTGAAGGGTCCACAGGGCACTGTATTCGGCAAGAACACCTCGGCCGGCGTCATCAATGTGGTGACGCGCCGCCCCAGCTTCACGCGCAGTGCGGAAGCGGAACTGACGGCCGGCAACTACGGAGCGTTCGGTCTGGCTGCGGCATTCAACGATGCAGTGGGAGAAACCAGCGCGCTGCGCGTCTATGCCGCCAAACGCCGCCGCGACGGGTTTGAAAATGTCGTGACTGGTGCCGG
Source organism: Xanthomonas sp. fls2-241-TYG-148 (assembly GCF_030208815.1). Classification (NCBI taxonomy): domain Bacteria; kingdom Pseudomonadati; phylum Pseudomonadota; class Gammaproteobacteria; order Lysobacterales; family Lysobacteraceae; genus Xanthomonas; species Xanthomonas sp. fls2-241-TYG-148. The sequence continues at coordinate 214,213 of NZ_JARVTE010000001.1, read as the reverse complement.
CCCGCGCACGGCGACCGACGACGGCGACCAGAATCTGGAGACCGGCCGCATCCAGCTGCTGTGGGAGCCGTCGCATGATCTGGCCATCAATATCGCCGCCGATGCCACCAATCGCGACGAGAACTGCTGTGTCACCGTCACCACCGAGCGTGGGCCGACCGCCGCGATCCTCAACGCACTAACGCCGGGCGGGCAGGGCATCATCGGGCAGGCGGATCCATCCCGGCGGCTGGCCTACAGCAATCGCAGCACCGCGCAGGACATTCGCGACCGTGGGGTGTCGGCGCAGGTGGACTGGACCACGCCCTGGCTGGGCGCGCCGGTGCTGACGTCGATCACCGCGTTACGTGACTGGACCTCGGTCAACGGCCTGGATTTCGATTTCAGTGCCGCAGACGTGCTGTACCGCGCACCGCAGCAGGATGAAATGCTCACCGGGTTCAGAACCTTCAGCCAGGAGCTGCGGCTGGCCGGTTCCAGTGAGCAGCTGGACTGGATGGTGGGTGCGTTCTACGCCGATGAAACCGTGCATCGCAACGAGTCGTACCGCTTTGGAACGGCCTACGAGCCGTACCTCTCCACGGCGCTGCTGGGACGCATCAACCCTGCGCTGGCCGCACGTGCAGATGCACCGCGCTTTCTCGCCGATGCCACCGGCTTGCCCACCGGTTCGCTGTTTCGCGGCCAGGGCAGCCAGGACCGCTTCCGCCAGGATGGCCGGAGCGTTGCGGTGTTCACCAACAACACCTGGCACGCCACCGATGCGCTGGATGTGGTGGTGGGGCTGCGCTACACCCACGAACACAAGGCGCTGGCTTCCTCGTTCGAGAACCCGGATGGCAGCCCGGCCTGCGCGAGCTACTTCGCTGCGAACGGGCAGCTGGATCCGGCTGCGGCGCGACGCATTGGTGCGGCGCTGACTGCGCGTGGCGTACCGGCAGCAGCCGTGCCGAGCATCGCTCCGCAAGTGGTGGGCTTTACCTGCCTGCCGTGGAGCAATGTGGCGCATGACGGCCGCAGGACCCAACAACAACTCACCGAGCGCGAATGGTCCGGCACTGCCAAGCTGGCGTATCGCTGGAACGACGCGCTGATGACGTATGTGTCGGCGGCGCGCGGCTACAAGGCCGGCGGCTTCAATCTGGACCGCGTGCAATCTGCCGATGGTTTGTCCAGTGGCGTGCAAGGCATCGTGCCGGTGGACGACACCGCCTTCCCGGGCGAGTTCGTCGACAGTTACGAGCTTGGCGCCAAAACCACGTGGTTGGGTGGCAACCTGCTACTGAACGCCGCGTTGTTCTACCAGGATTTCAGCGACTTCCAGCTCAATAATTTTCTGGGCACCAGCTTCGTGGTGCGCGCCATTCCGACAGTGATCTCGCAAGGCGTGGACGCGGAAGTGCTGTGGCAGACCGGGTTGCCCGGCCTGATGCTGCAAGGTGGCCTCAGCTATACGGATACCGCCTACGGTCAGGACCGCCTGCCCGATGCAGACCTGGCATTGCTGCCCGGCAGCCGTACGAGTTTTGCGCCGCGCTGGTCCGGCAACCTCGCGCTGAGCTACGAACACGCTATCGGCAGCCAGCTGATCGGTCGCGCCAATCTGGGCGCCAAGTACAGCTCCGATTACAACGTCGGCACCGACCTGGATCCGCAGAAGCTGCAGCCGTCCTACACCATCGTCAACGCGCGATTGGGCATCGGCGCCAGCGATAAACGCTGGCAACTGGAAGCCTGGGCCGAGAACCTTGGCAATGTGACCTATCGGCAGGTGGCCATCGATGCGCCGCTGCAGGCCGGCTCGTGGAATGCATTTTTGGGTGCGCCGCGCACCTTCGGCATGACGCTGCGCTTGCGTTACTGAGATAGGTGCAGCGCCCGCCTGCGCGCGCTTCCGCGCTGCATGGCCTGGGTAATCCAAGGCCTGGATGCGGCGTCTGCTTCAGCTGCGCAGGCGACAGATGCGGGCGGATCGGCTACAAACGTACATCGTTCCCGTGTGCATGACCCATGCGTTTGTCTCCTGCTTTCTCCTTGCGCGCGCTCGTCGCGCAGTCGCTCGCCACGGGCCTGCTGCGTCCCAGTGCGCGCACGCGTGTGCCGCAGCATGCGCCTCGCTTTCAACAGTCTGTGTGGATGGCACTGCGTGCTGATGCTGTGGGGTCCGCGTGGCTTGCGCGCGCGGCCGCTGCGTTATGGCGAGTCAACGTGCAGGGCAGTGTCCAGGCATCTGCGTCGCTGCGTTGCGCGATCGCTGCGTCGCAAGGAGCGCGCTGATGTGGGAAGCACTTGGCACCGTCCGTGACCTTGGGCGCCTGCAGGAAATTGCATCCGTCCTGATCCGCTATGGCTTCGGCGATGTGGTGCGGCGGATCGGCCTGGCCGACGTGCTGGAGCGTGCGGGCCGGCTGTTGCACTGGACCAATGCCGAAGGCCGTCTGCGCATGTCCGCGGCCACGCGTGTCCGCCGCGCGCTGGAAGAGCTCGGTCCAACCTTCGTCAAGCTGGGGCAGGTGCTGGCCACGCGCGTGGATCTGTTGCCGCCAGACTGGATCGAGGAACTCGGCGAGCTGCAGAACGCGGTGCCGGCGCTGCCGTTCGAACACATTCGCCCGCAGCTGGTGGCTGCGCTGGGAATGGAGCCGGAGCAGGTCTTCGCGCGGCTGGATGAAGAACCACTGGCGGCCGCATCGCTGGCGCAGACACATCGCGCCTGGCTGGCCGACGGCACCGCGGTGGTGCTCAAGATCCGGCGCCCCGGCATCGGCGACACCATCGATGCCGACCTGCGCCTGCTCGCACGGCTGGCCGAAATCGTCGAAACCCGCGCGCCGGATCTGAAGCGGTATCGCCCCGCCGAAGTGGTGCAGCAGTTCACGCTGTCGCTGCGCCGCGAGCTGGACTTCGCCGCCGAGTGCCGCAATGCCGAGCGCATCGCCGCCAACTTCGCCAACGATCCACAGATCCTCATTCCCGCCGTGCATTGGGAATGGACCTGCGAGTCGCTCAACGTGCAGGACTTCGTCGACGGCATTCCCGGGCGCGATCTGGTCGCTGTGGATGCCGCCGGCCTGGACCGCAAGGCGCTGGCACGCACCGGCGCCGGCATCGTGTTGAAGATGGTGCTGCAGGACGGCTGTTTTCATGCCGATCCGCATCCCGGCAATATTTTCTATCTGCGCGACGGGCGCATCGCGGTCATCGACTTCGGCATGGTCGGGCGCATTTCCGAACAGCGCCGTTTCCAGGTCGCGCAGCTCTTGCACGGCATGGTGAGCTACGACGCCGAGTCGGTGATCGACGTGTTGCTGGAATGGGCCGGCACCAGCCTGGACATCGACGAGCCGCGCCTGCAACAGGACATCGGCGCCTTCGTCGATGCCTATCGCGGCGTACCGCTCAAGGAACTGCGCATCGGCGCGATGCTGGGCGATGTCACCGCCATCCTGCGCGATCACGGGCTGACGTTGCCATCGGACCTGGCGCTGATGATCAAGGCCTTCCTCACCCTGGAAGGCATGGGGCGCCAGCTCGACCCGGATTTCGACATGGCCAGCGAAGCCCGCCCGTATCTCGAACGCGTGGTGCTGCAGCGGTATGCGCCCAGCGCGATGCTGCGGCGTGGCCGGCGCACGGTGACCGGGGCGATCGACCTGATCGGCGATCTGCCGCGCGATCTCAAGCGGCTGATCCAGGCCGCGCGGCGCGGCAAGCTGCAGTTGCATGTGGAAACGCGTGCCTTGCGCGAATTCGGCGAGCAGGTCGACCGCGCCGCCAACCGCCTCACCATGGGAATCGTCACCGCCGCATTAGTGATTGGCTCGTCGATCGTGATGAACAGCGTTGGCGGCATTGCCAGCCGATGGCTGCTGGCACTGGGCGTCAGCGGGTTCATCGGCGCGGCCTTGTGCGGGGTCTGGATCCTGTTTTCGATCTGGCGCAGCCGCCGCTGACGCCGTCCCTGCGGCGCTGCAAGCAATCGCTTGCGTGGATGGTCGTTAGTAGTAATACTACTAACCATGGACCTGACCGATACCCAGCAAGCAATCCTCGCCCTCATCGCCGAGCGGATCGAGACCGATGGCGTACCGCCCTCGCAGACCGAGATCGCGCGGGCATTCGGCTTCAAGGGCGTGCGCGCCGCGCAATACCATCTGGAAGCGCTGGAGCAGGCCGGCGCCATCCGCCGCGTGCCGGGCCAGGCGCGCGGTATCCGGTTGGCCGGCGCCGCTGCGCACGCCAAGGCCACCTCTGCAGAGGAGCCGGTTCGCGATGATGTGCTGCGCTTGCCGGTGCTAGGGCGAGTGGCGGCCGGGCTGCCGATCGGCGCCGACATCGGGTCAGACGATTTCGTGGTGCTGGACCGGGTGTTCTTCTCGCCATCGCCGGATTACCTGCTCAAGGTGCAGGGCGATTCGATGCGCGACGAAGGCATCTTCAACGGCGACCTGATCGGTGTGCATCGCACCCGCGACGCCCGCTCGGGGCAGATCGTGGTGGCGCGGATCGACGAAGAGATCACCGTCAAGTTGCTCAAGATCGGCAAGGACCGCATCCGGCTGCTGCCGCGCAATCCGGACTACGCGCCGATCGAAGTGCTGCCGGATCAGGATTTCGCCATCGAGGGCCTGTATTGCGGCCTGTTGCGGCCCAACCGTTGAGCACTGCGCCGATGCATGCGCTGGCCGTTTCCCGAGCCGGTAGCGCAGAATTTCCCGCTGCCGCCACCAGGTTGGCCTCCCTAATCTAAGTGTGTCGCAGGCAGTCTCAGTCCGTGCGATACACCGCCGCTACATTAGCCCCATACCGAAATCACTGACGAGGATCACCCAGATGGATGAGAACAAGAAGCGCGCCCTTTCCGCCGCCCTGAGCCAGATCGAAAAGCAATTCGGCAAAGGCTCGGTGATGCGAATGGGCGACCGGGTCATCGAGGCCGTCGAGGTCATCCCGACCGGTTCGCTGATGCTGGACATCGCACTGGGGATCGGCGGCCTGCCGAAGGGCCGCGTGGTCGAGATCTACGGGCCGGAATCCTCGGGCAAGACCACCCTGACCCTGCAGGCCATTGCCGAATGCCAGAAGCTGGGCGGCACCGCGGCCTTCATCGACGCCGAGCATGCGCTGGACCCGATCTATGCCGCCAAGCTGGGCGTCAATGTCGATGACCTGCTGCTGTCGCAGCCGGATACCGGTGAGCAGGCGCTGGAAATTGCCGACATGCTGGTGCGTTCGAGCTCGGTGGACATCGTGGTGATCGACTCGGTTGCCGCGCTGACTCCGAAGGCCGAAATCGAAGGCGAGATGGGCGACCAGCTTCCTGGCCTGCAGGCCCGTTTGATGAGCCAGGCGCTGCGCAAGCTCACCGGCAACATCAAGCGCTCCAACACGTTGGTGGTCTTCATCAACCAGCTTCGCATGAAGATCGGCGTGATGATGCCGGGCCAGAGCCCGGAAGTGACCACCGGCGGCAATGCGTTGAAGTTCTACGCCTCGGTGCGCCTGGATATCCGCCGCATCGGTGCGATCAAGAAGGGTGACGAGATCATCGGCAACCAGACCAAGATCAAGGTGGTCAAGAACAAGCTGGCACCTCCTTTCAAGCAGGTCATTACCGAGATCCTGTACGGCGAAGGCATCAGCCGCGAGGGTGAGCTGATCGATATGGGCGTGGAAGCCAAGCTGGTCGACAAGGCAGGTGCTTGGTACAGCTACGGCGATGAGCGTATCGGCCAAGGCAAGGACAACGCCCGCGGGTATCTGCGCGACAACCCGCAGGTGGCGATCAAGCTCGAAGCCGAGCTGCGCGAGAAGTTCCAGCCCGCCGAGGCACCGCGTGAAGCCGGCGAGACCGAGAGCGAGTGAGTTTTCCCTATCGCGGGGACGGCGGAGTCAGTGCCGTCGCTCCTCGCGGTAGTTCTATTGAAAGCCAGGAGGGCGGGCGCCACGGACGGCGCATTTACCTTCGGGACACGTCACGATGAGTGAGCAAACGCCCGCACCGAAGCGGGGACGTCGGTTCAAGGAACAGACGCCGGTCCAACGTGCACTGGGATTACTGGTGCGCCGTGAACATTCCAAAAAAGAGTTGAACCGCAAGTTGCAGGCGCGTGGAGTCGAGCCCGAGGCCGCACAGGCGGCCGTGGAGCGGCTCGCAGGCGAGGGCTGGCAGGACGATGTACGCTTTGCTGCCTCGGTGGTCCGTAACCGGGCCAGTTCGGGGTATGGGCCGTTGCACATCCGCGCAGAACTCGGAACCCACGGCCTGGATAGCGACGCGGTCAGTGCAGCGATGGCGACGTTCGAAGGGGACTGGACCGAGAACGCACGCGATTTGATACGTCGTCGTTTCGGCGAGGATGGGCCGGTTGACCTGGTACAGCGGCGCAAGGCTGCCGACCTGCTGGCGCGGCGCGGCTTCGATGGCAACAGCATTCGGCTGGCAACACGCTTCGACCTTGAGGACTGAGGGCGTCAGGCCTGCTACCCTTCGTGGTTTCAGGTTGTTCCGCCCCTCTGCGCCCACATCTCATGGGGTGACCGGGACCACCGCCCGCCCAATGCCAGCCCATGAACGCACCTGCCAAATTCAGCACTTCCCAGATCCGTAGTGACTTCCTCGCGTTCTTCGAGGGGAAGGGCCACACCATCGTGCCATCCGCGCCGCTGGTGCCGGGCAACGACCCGACCTTGCTATTCACCAATTCCGGCATGGTCCAGTTCAAGGATGTCTTCCTTGGCGCGGAAAAGCGCAGCTACGTGCGTGCCGCGGACGTGCAGCGCTGCCTGCGTGCCGGTGGCAAGCACAACGATCTGGATTCGGTGGGCTACACCGCGCGCCACCACACCTTCTTCGAGATGCTGGGCAACTGGTCGTTCGGTGATTACTTCAAGAAGGACGCCATTGCCTGGGCGTGGGAGCTGCTGACGCAGGTCTGGAAGCTTCCGGCTGATCGCTTGCTGGTCACGGTGTACCACACCGACGAAGAAGCCTTTGAACTCTGGCGCGACATGATCGGCATCCCGGAAAGCCGCATCGTGCGCATCGGCGACAACAAGGGCGCGCCGTATGCGTCGGACAACTTCTGGCAGATGGCCGACACCGGTCCCTGCGGTCCGTGCACCGAAATCTTCTTCGATCATGGCGATCACATCGCCGGCGGCCCACCGGGTTCGCCCGATGAAGACGGCGACCGCTTCATCGAAATCTGGAACCTGGTGTTCATGCAGTTCGATCGCCAGCCAGACGGCACCCTGGTGCCGTTGCCGGCCCCGTGCGTGGATACCGGCATGGGCCTGGAGCGGCTGGCCGCCATCCTGCAGCACGTGCACACCAATTATGAAATCGACGTCTTCCAGGCGCTGATCGGTAAGGCCAGCGCGCTAACCGGTATTGCGGATCTGGAAAACAAGTCGCTGCGGGTGATCGCCGATCACATCCGCGCCTGTTCGTTCCTGATCGTGGATGGCGTGTTGCCATCCAACGAAGGGCGTGGCTATGTGCTGCGCCGGATCATCCGTCGCGCGTTGCGGCATGGCTGGATGCTGGGCGTCCGCCAGCCGTTCTTCAGCAAGATGGTGCCAACGCTGGTCGAGCTGATGGGCGAGGCCTATCCCGAGCTGGTGGTCGCGCAGGAGACTGTGGCGCGTGCGTTGCTGGCCGAAGAAGAACGGTTTGCCGAGACGCTCGACGCCGGCATGAAGATCTTCGACGACGTCGCGTCGCGCTCGCAGGAGATCATTCCGGGCGCGGATGCGTTCCGTCTTTACGACACCTACGGCTTCCCGGTCGATCTCACCGCCGACATCGCACGTGAGCGCGGAATGCGCGTGGACATGGAGGGCTTCGAGTTCGCCATGGAGCGTCAGCGCGAAACCGCGCGCGCGGCAGGCAAGTTCGGTGGCGGCGTGGCGCTGCCTGCGGATCTGGTGGCCACCATGGCGCCAACCGTATTCCTCGGCTATGAAGCCCAGGACGCGGATGCGCTGAAGGTCGTCGCGCTGCTCAAGCAGGGGCGGCCGGTGGACCGTGCCGAGGCCGGTGATGAGGTCATCGTGTTCACCGATCGCACGCCGTTCTACGCCGAATCTGGCGGCCAGGTCGGCGACAGCGGTCAGCTCAGCGGCACGGACGTCAGCATTGAGGTCGCCGATACACAAAAGTTCGCGGGCCAATTCCATGGGCATGTCGGACGTATCGCGGAGGGCATGCTGAAACTTGGCGACGTGTTGTCCGGTGGTATCGATGTGCAGCGTCGTGGCAAGACCATCCTCAACCACTCGGCCACGCATCTGCTGCATGCCGCCTTGCGCGAGGTGCTCGGGACCCACGTGCAGCAGAAGGGCTCGCTGGTGGCGCCGGATCGCCTGCGCTTCGACTTCTCGCATTTCCAGCCGATCACTGCGGAAGAACTTGCAGTGATCGAGCGCAAGGTCAATGCGGAAGTGCGCACCAATCACAGCGTTGAAGTGCACAACATGGCCATGCAGGAGGCCTTGGACTTCGGTGCAATGGCCCTGTTTGGCGAAAAGTATGGCGAGCGCGTGCGCGTGCTCAAGATGGGCGGCTATTCGACCGAACTGTGCGGCGGCACCCATGTCAGCCGCACCGGTGACATCGGCTTGTTCAAGATCACCTCTGAAGGCGGCGTCTCTTCCGGCGTGCGCCGCATCGAAGCGGTGACAGGGCAGGGCGCACTCGACTACGTGGCTGAAGAGGAGCGTCGTCTGGGTGAGGCCGCAAGCCTGCTCGGCGGCAACAGCACCGAGATCGTCGACAAGGTGCGGGCGCTGACCGATCGCCAGAAGCGCCTGGAGCGCGAGCTGGAGTCGCTCAAGGCCAAGCTTGCATCCGGCGCGACCGCCGACCTCGGCGCCAGCGCGGTGGACGTGGCTGGCGTCAAGGTGATCGCGGTGCGTCTGGAAGGATTCGAGGCCAAGGCGCTGCGCGAGGCCATGGATCGCCTGAAACAACAATTGGGCGATTCGGTGATCGTGCTGGCCGGCGCTGCAGGCGGCAAGGTCGCCCTGGTGGCCGGCGTGAACGGCAGCCCAACTGGCAAGGTGAAGGCAGGGGAACTCCTCGGCCATATCGCCAGTCAGATCGGGGGCAAGGGCGGTGGCCGTCCGGATCTCGCCCAGGGTGGTGGCGAGGACGGGCCCGCCCTTGCGACTGCGCTCCAAGGCGTGCCCTCCTGGGTCAAGCAACACTTGGGCTGAACACTTGTCCTGCCAAGCCTTGCTGGCTGGCAGGATGTCCCGCTACCATTTCTGGTCTTTATCCCCTTTACCTAGGGCGCGTCTCATTCAGGAGGCCGTCGATGCTGGTGGGATACCCGCCAGTTCCAGGAGATTTGCAAAATGTTGATCCTCACTCGCCGAGTAGGCGAAACCCTGATGATCGGCGACTCGGTCACCGTGACCGTGCTCGGCGTCAAGGGAAATCAGGTGCGCATTGGCATTACCGCGCCTAAGGATGTTGCCGTGCATCGCGAAGAAATCTATCAGCGCATCCAGCGCGGTGACGAGCCGGTTGCGTCCGGTGCGCATCACAACGACGATTCTTCGGACTGATCGATTCAAAAGGGTTTACGTTAGCCCCTCTTACCCGGTATTCTTCGCGGCCTGCCACGAGACACTGCGGCAGGATGCAAAAACTGGAGCGATGCCCGAGCGGCTGAAGGGGCTCCCCTGCTAAGGGAGTATAGGGTCAAAAGCTCTATCGAGGGTTCGAATCCCTCTCGCTCCGCCAGTTAAAAAACACCCGCAAATCCCTGATTTGCGGGTGTTTTCATTTGTGCGTTCGCCAAGTAGAAGATACTGCGCCACCTGCTTCGCGCGCTCGGATGCTCCGTGTGGTTGCAGTGGTCAAAGTGATTGTCCAGGCGGGCGGCGCTACCCAACATCACACGTGCAGTGCGATCACTTGCAGGCGATGACCTTGTCCGCCCGCATGCAGTGTCTGAAGCCGCCTCGGCGCTACTTGCAGATCTATGCAGGCATCTTGGAGTTGCGGATAGCGCGATGGCGGCTGCTGGTGCCGTGCATTGCTGTGCCGGTGTCGAATGGCACCAGCGCGTGCCGACGTGCGATTCGGCTGTTTTGCTGGGTCCGGCGTCTGGCCGCGTATCGCCTGGCCTTGAGCGCATGGCTGTTCCTTTGGCTACATCCTGTGTTCGATCAGCTAAACAGCTAAACGCAGCATCGTCTGGCGTACTTCGGCCGCACTGGCTCGCCGGCTGATCTGGGTGAGATGCCTTCGCTTGGTGATGGTTTCGGTTTCTAGCGAAGGTCGCTCCGGAATTTCGGCGCGACAGTCTCTGCCCGCAGATTGAGGCTACTGGCGTGGCTGGCATTGATTGGATGCGTTGCGTCGTGGTCGCATCAAAGGATGCGATGGTGTTTCAACCGCATCCGTGACACATCACCGCGTCCGATGATCACGCGATCTATTTCCTTGGCGTCCACGAAACGATAGTGCGATTGCCGCCTGACGTGGGTGCTTCGTCCTTGGAGCGATTTCATCGCATTGCGAAGACTGAACTCGCAATGCCAGGGCGGCCTTTGCATGCGCGCCAGCCATGCCGGCCGCCGATGGATAGGAACAACTGATCGATAGGCGGTCGCGCGATAGCGCTACCTAAGCTTCTTCAGTGACGTGGTCGGTCCAGAAGAGCCCGGTTTTCGCCATAAATCATGCATAAACCTGCCTCCATGCGCGCTTGGAAACGGTCAAGAATTCAATCAGTAAGCCGCTAAAGATGTGACCCACACCACGGAAAGTTGGAATGCGCTTGCAGCCGCTTGTTGGACGTCTTACCTCTCTTTGGACCCGAGGGCTGCAGCACAAGGCCACCGCGATGGATCGGGTCATGGCCGTCATCGAGTTCGATCTGGAGGGCCGCATCCTGGATGCGAACCACAACTTCCTCGCCTTGATGGGCTATCGGCTTGAAGATGTGGTCGGCAAGCACCACCGCATGTTCGTGCACCCGAGCGAGCGCGAGAGCGATGGGTACCGGCAGTTCTGGGACACGCTGCGGCGCGGCGACTTCCATGCCGGGCGCTATTGCCGCCTGGGTAATGGTGAGCGGGAGGTGTGGATCAACGCCTCCTATAACCCGCTGCTGGATCGCTCCGGTAAGCCGTATCGTGTGGTGAAGTACGCCACCGACATCACCGCGCAGGTGCGCCAGACCGCCGATTTCGAAGGCCGCATCGACGCGATCGACAAGGTGATGGCGGTGATCGAGTTTTCGCTGGATGGCACGGTGCTCGATGCCAATGCCAATTTCCTAGAGGTCATGGGCTACCGGCTCGAAGAGATCCGTGGTCAGCACCACCGTCTGTTTGTCGAACCGGCGCAGCGGCAGTCGGCCGAGTACCGCGTGTTCTGGGAAAAGCTCGGGCGCGGCGAATTCGATGCCGGGCGCTACAAACGCGTGGGCAGGGACGGGCGCGAGGTCTGGATCCAGGCCTCCTACAACCCGGTGCTGGACGAGCGCGGGCGCCCTTACAAGGTCATTAAGTACGCCACCGACATCACGCGCCAGGTGGTGGAATCCGCCGATGCGGACGGCCGGATCCAGGCGATTGCCAAGGTGATGGGTGTGATTGAGTTCGACCTGGATGGCCGGGTGTTGAGCGCCAATGACAACTTTCTGGCGATCCTTGGTTACCGCGCCGACGAGGCGATCGGCAAGCATCACAGCGTGTTCGTCGATGCTGCCTACAGCGCCTCGGAAGACTATCGTCAGTTTTGGGCCAAGCTGGCGCGCGGGCAGTTCGATGCGGGCCGGTATCGGCGCCTGCGCAAGGATGGCAGTACAGCCTGGATCCAGGCCTCCTACAACCCGATCCTGGATGTATCCGGGCGCCCATACAAAGTGGTGAAGTACGCCACCGACGTCACCGACCAGGTGCGCTCGGCCGAGCGCATGCGCGATCTGGTGCGGCAAACCATGGGCATCGCGCAGAACGTGCAGCGCGAGGCGCACCATATTTCGGCAAGCAATCAGGAGTTGGTGAGCCGTGCAGCCAGCCAGTCCGATGCCGTGCAGCAGACATCCACCAGCATCGAGCAGCTAGCCGAGACGGTGCGCGCCAATTCGGAAAACGCCGGCGCTGCGCAACACATGGCCGAAGAGTCAGCCACTGTGGCGCGCAAGGGCGCGCACGTCATTGCCGAGGTCGTGCAAACCACTTCCAGCATTCGCAAGGCGACCGACCGTATTGGCCAGATCATCGAGGTGATCGACGGCATTGCCTTCCAGACCAATATCCTGGCGCTCAACGCGGCGGTGGAAGCCGCGCGTGCAGGTGAGCAGGGCAGGGGCTTTGCCGTAGTGGCGACCGAGGTGCGCAGCCTGGCGCAGCGCTGCAGCGTGTCTGCGCGCGAAATTCGCTCGCTGATCGAAGACGCCACCAATCAGGTGGGCGATGGCTCACGCCTGGCCGAGCAGGCCGGCAAGGTGATGCAGGACATGGTCACCTCGGTGTTGAAGGTGACCGCGACCGTGGAGCAGATCGCCGCAGCCAGCCAGGTGCAGGCGCAGGACATTTCCACTGCCAACCAAGCGCTGCAGTCGATCGGTGTGCAGGCGCGTGATCAGGCGCGGATGGTCGATGATCTGGCGCGCTCTGCGCGTGTGCTGGAGGCTGATGCGGACGCGCTGTTCGCGCTGGTCAATGGCGACGAGGTTGGTCAGCCGCCGCAGGACGCACCCGCGGTGGAGGTGCTGGCACGGCGTGCGTGATGCATGTGGCTAGCATTGTTTGCGGGCGCTGACTGTTTCGCTTGCACGTAGGTTGGAGTGCCGGTTGGTTGGATGAAGCGCGTGTGCTGGAGCAGTTGCAGGCATGCTCGTTCTGCTGATCGACCGGTATGCTCAGTGCGTGGCTAGCGAGTGATGCAACGCGCCGTGTGTGCAGCGCCGCTGGAGTGCTCCGCGTTGGTCGCCGTGTGGCGCGTGTGGTGCGATTTGTGCGTAGTGCGGTGGACCCGGAAGCGCCCACGTTGCAGAGCAGGCCTGTGCGAAATGCACGCTTGTACGTCCTGCGGTTTGTGACGTGCCGAGCAGAGTGCTTCTCGAATCGTCGTGCGTTGGTTCGGATTGCTTGCATCGCATCAAATCGCGGCGCTTTCATTGCGTTTGGCCGGTGTCGTCGCGTGGTTGACGACTACTGCAAGAAGCGCAGCGCCTATGGTTCTACGGCCGTTATCGCCGCCAAGCAGGAGCGCAAGCCGCAGCGCAAAGGCGGCTCCACCCTTGGCATGACACGGTGCCTACGTCACCTGTCATTCAATCAAGCAGGCATGTTCTAACGCCTGCTGCCGTCGAGGCAGCCGATGCCACAACAAAAACCCGCCAGTCGGCGGGTTTTTGCATTACTGGTGCGCAATCGCCGTGCACGTGACTCCGATGCATGAAGGCGAGGCACTGCCAACCACTCACTGCGGCAGGTCGAACACCAGCACTTCGGCATCACGGGCATCGGCCAGCACGATCTCCGGCTCGCCCGTCACCTGCAAGGCATCACCGGCCGACAGCACCTGGCCGTTGACGGTCAGGCTGCCGCGCGCCACCTGCACATAGCCGAGGCGGCCCTGAGCCAGCGGGTGCTGCAGACGGCCTTCGCCGTCCAGGATGGTGGCGTACAGGCGCGCATCCTGGTGCAGCTTCAGCGAGCCACCGTCGCCGTCGGGCGAGGCGATCAGGCGCAAGGTGTTGCGCTTGCTGTCGGCGTCGAAATGCTTTTCTTCGTAGCTGGGCTCAATGCCGTTGCGCTCGGGCATCACCCAGATCTGCAGGAAGTGCACCGGGTCGCTGGCCGAGTGGTTGAACTCGCTGTGGGTGACGCCGCTGCCGGCGCTCATGCGCTGCACATCGCCGTAATGCAGGACAGAGCCGGTGCCCATGCTGTCCTTGTGCTCCAGTGCGCCGTCCAGCACGTAGGAAATGATCTCCATGTCGCGGTGGGCATGCGTACCGAAACCTTCGCCCGCCTTTACCTTGTCTTCGTTGATCACGCGCAGCGGGCCGATGCCCATGTGGCGCGGATCGTGGTAGCTGGCGAAGGAGAAGGTATGACGCGAGGACAGCCAGCCGTGCTCGGCGCGGCCACGGGTTTCGCTCTTGCGGACAGTCAACATGGTGCTTCTCCTTGGAAAGATTCGAATGTGGCGGAAGGTGCGTTTTGCTTGCCCGTTCCGTTGATGCGTAGTTTGGAGAGGTGCCCCGGGTAAAAAAAGCGAGTAGATTTGACTGCTATCATCGAAAAAACCGAACAATGAAAATCAGCCTGGATGCCTTGCAGATCCTGGACGCGATCGACCGCCGTGGCTCTTTCACCGCTGCGGCGAAGGTGCTGTTCAAGGTGCCGTCGACGATCTCCTACACGGTCTCCAAGCTGGAGGAGGACCTGGGGGTGCTGTTGTTCGAGCGCGTTGGCCCCAAGGCCATGCCAACGCAGGCCGGCCGCGAGCTGTTGCGTGAGGGGCGGCAACTGCTGCGCGCGGCGCAAGAGCTGGAAGTGCGGGTGCGGCGGGTCGCCTCCGGCTGGGAGTCGGAGTTCGCCATTGGCCTGGACGCGGTCCTGCCGGCGTCATTGCTGCTGCCGCAATTGCTGGACTTCTATCGCATCGCCGACAGCACCCGGTTGCGCGTGGTGAGCGAGTCGCTCTCCGGCAGCTGGGAGGCGTTGCTGGATCGACGCGTGGATCTGGTGGTTGCTGCTGGCGAGGGGCCGAGCGGTGGCGGTTATGTGGCCGAACCGATCGGCTCGCTGCGGTTCGTGTTTGCAGTGGCCGCTACGCACCCGCTGGTGGACGCCGGAGTGCTGGGCGTGGCGGAGCTGGCCGAGCATCGCGCGATCGCGGCAGCGGACTCTGCGCGCCGGCTGCTGCCACGCACGGTGGGGCTGCTCTCCGGCCGCGACGTGCTCACCGTGCCGGACATGCAGACCAAGTTGCAGCTGCAGCTGGCTGGGGCCGGCTATGGCTTCCTGCCCGAGCCCTACGCGCGCGGCGCATTGCAGGCCGGCGCCCTGCGCGCGCTTGCGGTGGAAACGCACAAGCCGG
The DNA here is from genome assembly GCF_030208815.1 of Xanthomonas sp. fls2-241-TYG-148. Taxonomy (NCBI): domain Bacteria; kingdom Pseudomonadati; phylum Pseudomonadota; class Gammaproteobacteria; order Lysobacterales; family Lysobacteraceae; genus Xanthomonas; species Xanthomonas sp. fls2-241-TYG-148. Next base: position 199,134 of record NZ_JARVTE010000001.1, on the reverse strand, counting down.
ACGAGACGTTCTACCTGGCGTGGCGCCCGGGCGAGGAGGGCGAGGCGCTGGGCTGGTGGCGGCAGGCGCTGCGCAGCGACGGGTTATTTGCGCGCTGGCTGGAGCAGCTGGCCGAAACGTATCGTTCCGTCGCCACTGGGCAGCCGGTGGCGTAGCGATAGGCGGATAATGGCCGCTCGCCGTCGCGCCAGGGTGTCGCATGCAAGGCTTGATCGAACAGTACGGATTGGCGCTGGTGTTCGCCAACGTGCTGGCGTTGTCGCTCGGTCTGCCGGTGCCGGCCATGCCGACCCTGGTGCTGGTGGGCGCCGGCTATGCCTTGCATGGCGGCAACGCCGCGTGGAGTGCCGCGCTGGCAGCACTGGCTGTTTCGGTATTCGCCAGCGTGCTGGGCGATCTGGTCTGGTATCTGGCCGGGCGCCGTTTCGGCAATCGCACCTTGCAGTCGCTGTGCCGGCTGTCGCTGTCGCGCGATACCTGCATGAAGAAGACCGAGCGTTTCTTCGGGCGCTGGGGCGTACGCGTGCTGGCGGTGGCCAAGTTCGTGCCTGGCCTGTCGATGGTGTCGGTGCCAATGGCGGGCGCGATGCAGGTGCGGCCAGGAGCATTCCTGCGCTACGACGCGTTTGGCGCGTTGCTATGGGCCGCGGTGGGGCTTGGGTTGGGCGCACTGTTCGCCAATCAGGTGCAGGACGTGCTGCACTTTCTCTCCACCCTGGGCTCGGGCGCCGTGCTGGTGGTGGCGTTGCTGTTGGCCGGTTATGTCGGCTGGCGCTGGTGGCGCCGCCATACGCTGCTGCGCTCGCTGGAGACCGCGCGCATTGCGGTGGAAGAACTGGTGCCGATGCTCGCCGCCGACGAAGCGATGCGGCCGGCGGTGCTGGATATCCGCGCGCAGGGCTTTCGCGATCTGCAGCCGTACACGATTCCCGGTGCGGTGTTCGCCGATGAGCGCGAGCTGGCGCAGATCCTGGCAACGGTGCCGCGCGATCGCAGCGTGGTGATCTATTGCGCCTGCCCGGATGAAGTGTCCGCCGCCTGGTTGGCTGGGCGCTTGCGCGAGCGCGGGTATCGCGATGTGCGTCCGTTACTGGGTGGGCTGGATGCCTGGCGCGATGCGGGGCATCCGGTGGTGTCACTGGTGCCATTGGCCGCGCTTGCGCCGACCGGCGAAGCAGGCGCGCTGGCCTGACGGACAGTCCACTGGATCTGATAGGCAAAAAAAACGACCAGCAAGCTGGTCGTTTTTCCAAGAATGGTGCGCCCGGAGAGATTCGAACTCCCGACCGCCTGGTTCGTAGCCAGGTACTCTATCCAACTGAGCTACGGGCGCATGTCTTGTTTGAGTGGTGCAGATCCGCCGCAATGCGATCGAACCTTTGTAACTAAAAAGACAGCGGTTGAAGGCTGTCTTATGTTGTTCTGAAGATGGTGCGCCCGGAGAGATTCGAACTCCCGACCGCCTGGTTCGTAGCCAGGTACTCTATCCAACTGAGCTACGGGCGCCTCGTCAGGAGCGGAATTATGCGGATGCCTGACGCGTGCGTCAATCCCTTTGTGACGATCCCGTGGCGCTATCGATCGTGCAGCGACGTGCGTAACGCAGCGGCGACCGCGATGGGTGCACGCATCCACGCGAAATGATCGCTGCGCACGCCGAGCGCTGCGTCGTCGAGCAGGCGCAGCGTCGTGGGCGCCTGCGGCATCTTGGCGCAAAGCGCGTGCAGCGCTGTGGCGGGGCCGAAGCGGTCGTGTGCGAACACCACACCGTCGACCGGGCAGATGACACTGGCCAGTGCCTGCTCCAGATCCCACGGTGCGCCTGCAGCGCGGTAGCGATTGCTGCGGCCAACGCGCGCCCAGTCGGCGATCAGGCTGCGCGCTTCGGTCCCCGCAAAGCCGAGCCGCCGCCCGTGCAGCACGCCTTGCACACGTGCCAGCCATGGCAGGAACCGGTACGCCAACGGCAGCCCATAACGCAGCGGTGGCGGAAAGTTGCGCCAGTACGGCGAGCCGCTGGCGACCAGCCACAGGCGCGCCGCGCTGCCTGGATGCAACGCGGCATGGCAGCAGGCCAGTTGCCCACCCAGGCTGTGGCCGCCCAGCAGCCGCGGCAGCGGCGGTAACTGCGTAGCGACAATGGCCTGGCTGGCCGGCAAATCATGTTCAAGCAGGGTGCGAAACCCCCAATCGTGGTGACGCGATGCACGCAGGGTGCTGCTGCCATTGCCACGCCATTCGTGCACGAAGACCGCAATGCCAAGCTCGGCCAATGCCTGCGCGAAGGGCGCGTAATGCCGGGCCGCCACGCCCAGTGCGGGTAACCACAACAGGCTGGCGACCGGGTGCGCAGGCGCGTAGTGCAGCACCTGCCAGCCGTGCCCATCCGCCGCGGTGGCCGCATACGCGGCGTTGATCAATCCCATGCGTGCGGCGCGGCACCAACGTGATCCAGCACCACTACATCGCTCTGGCCCGGACGCTGGCCATTGGCAATTGCACGGGCCACATAATCGATCGCGGCCTCGCAGGCGTTGAGCAACGACAGGCCCTGACACAACTGCGCGGCAATGGCGGCAGAGAGGGTGCAGCCGGTGCCGTGTGCGTCCAGTTCCAGGCGCGGGTGCATGAAGATTTCCTGCGCAACGCCATCGTCGAACCGATCGATCACGCGTGTGCCTTCGCGCAAATGCCCGCCCTTGAGCAACACGGCGTTGGCGCCCAGCTCCAGCAACGTGGCGGTCGCATGGTCGGCGGCATCGGGGGTGTCGATACGGCGGCCGGTGAGCAATTCGGCCTCGGGCGTATTGGGCGTGATCAAGCTCGCCAGCGGCAACAGGCGAGTGCGCAGTGCGTCCAATGCGGCGTCTTCGAGCAAACGCGCACCGCTGGTGGACACCATCACCGGGTCGAGCACCACGAATGGCGGGCGGTACTGTTCGAGCAGGTCGGCCACGCAGTGGATGACCTCGGCGTTGGCCAGCATGCCGAGCTTGACCGCCTGGATCTGGAAATCGGCAAAGCAGGCATCGACCTGGGCGCGCAGGAAGGCCAGCGGCGGCACGTGCACGGCGGTGACACCACGGGTGTGTTGCGCGGTCAGCGCGGTAATGGCGGACAAGCCGTGCACGCGATGCGCGGCGAAGGTCTTCAGATCGGCCTGGATGCCGGCACCACCGCCGGAATCCGAACCGGCGATGGTCAATGCGGACAGCGTGCTGGGCGTGGTCATGCGGCGATTCTGCACTGCCGTGGCGCGGCTGTGCAGACTCCGCTCAACGCCTTGGGTCGTGGTCGATCAGGCGCCGCCGTTGATGGCGATTTCCGAAAACGCGCCAGTTTGCGGGTCGTACAACGCGCCCCAGAAGGCAGCGCCGCCATCACAGGCGCGCACTGCGGTCGTGGCCGGTTTCAGTGATGGGCTGTCGGGCAGCTTGAACGCGTTGATGTAGATCAGCTCACGCCCATCGACGACCACGCCCACGTATTGCCGATCGAAGTCGCGCGGCTCGGCGATGGTAGGGGTGAGTGCGTCCTGGCGCGATTCCAGCAATTCGATCTGCTGATGCGTCGGCGCCCAGTAGCCGGTGATCCTGCCCGGTTGGCGTGCCGGGCTGTCGCGCGAGCAGGTGTCCAGCACCTGCTCGGCGATGGTCTGACGTGTGATCACCCACGACTGGCCGCTTTTCAGGTTGGTCGGCACGCTGGCCGGCTGCGTGGTTGCGCAGCCAGCCAGGGTGAGCAACGTCAGCGCCGCAGCGCTGCGCAGCGTGGGCATCACAGCACCTCCGAAGCGAAGTCGGCCAGACGCGAACGCTCGCCGCGACGCAGCGTGATGTGCGCGCTGTGCGGCCAGGCCTTGAAGCGATCCACCGCGTAGGTGAGGCCCGAGGTGGTTTCGGTGAGGTAGGGCGTGTCGATCTGCTCCACGTTGCCCAGGCACACGATCTTGGTGCCGGGGCCGGCACGGGTGATCAGCGTCTTCATCTGCTTGGGCGTGAGGTTCTGCGCTTCATCCAGGATCAGATAACGCGATAGGAAGGTGCGCCCGCGCATGAAGTTCATCGAGCGGATCTTGATGCGGCTGGCAAGCAGATCGTTGGTGGCCGCGCGGCCCCATGAGCCGCCGTCCTGGTTGTGGGTGAGCACTTCCAGATTGTCGGTGAGCGCGCCCATCCACGGGGTCATCTTTTCTTCTTCGGTGCCGGGCAGAAAGCCGATGTCTTCGCCCACGCTCACCGTCGCGCGGGTCATGATGATCTCGCGGTAACGCTGCTGGTCCATCGTCTGCGCCAGGCCCGCGGCCAGCGCGAGCAGCGTCTTGCCGGTGCCGGCGGTGCCGAGCAGAGTGACGAAATCGATCTCCGGGTCCATCAGCGCATTGAGCGCAAAGTTCTGCTCGCGGTTGCGCGCGGCAATGCCCCAGACCGCATGCTGGGTATGGCGGAAATCATCCACCAGGCACAGCGTGGCCTTGCCGCCGCCGACCTTGGCCACGCGCAGTTCCACTTCGTCTTCGCCCGGCAGATACAGGTACTGATTGGGATACCAGTCTTCGTCGTCGGCCAGCACGATCTCGTAATGGGTGCGTCCGCGCTCGTTCCAGCTGCGCAGGTCCTCGTTGTGCTTTTGCCAGAAGTCTTCCGGCAGCTCGATCGCGCCGGTGAACAGCAGGCTGAAATCGTCCAGCGCGCGATCGTTCTGGTAGTCCTCGGCAACCAGGCCGCTGATGTAGGCCTTGATGCGCAGGTTGATGTCCTTGGACACCAGGATCACCGGCACATCGGGGTTTTCTTCGCGCAGCGCCAGCACCGAGGCGAGGATCTTGTTGTCCGGCAGCATCGCGCCGAAGGTGCGGCCCGGCTCGATCGGGTGGATCTGGAAATACAGCCGGCCGATCGCGGCCTGGCCCTTGAGCTGGATGCCTTGCGGGTGGCTCAGCAGGATGCCGGCCTGGATCTGCTCGGCGTTGGTGTTCTCCAGCAATTCGTCCAGGAAGCGGCTGACCTGGCGCGCGTTGCGGCTGACTTCGGAGGTGCCCTTCTTGGCGTTGTCGAGTTCTTCGATCACCTGCATCGGCAGGAAGACATCGTGTTCTTCGAATTTGAACAGCGCGGTGGGATCGTGCATCAGCACGTTGGTGTCCAGCACGTAGATGCGCTTGCCTCGGGTCATTGGGTCTTCCAAGTGATGGAGCAGGGGCGAGCCATCACGCCTGCGCAGGCAGGGTGATGGAGGACGCGGGAAACGAGGGAACTCACTGTTTGGCGTGCGCCTTTACTGCAGCCAGCACGGCGTCGGCATGGCCGGCCACCTTGACCTTGCGCCATTCCTGCACGACATGCCCCTCGGGCGACAGCAAGAAGGTGCTGCGCTCGATGCCGAGCACCTGCTTGCCGTACATGTTCTTTTCCTTGATCACGTCGAAGGCGCGGCACAGCACTTCATCGCCGTCGCTGACCAGCGGAAATGCAAACCCCTGCTTGGCGCAGAAGTTGTCGTGCGACTTCACCGAGTCGCGCGAGACGCCCAGGATCTTGGCGCCGGCCTTGTCGAATTCCGGCAGCAGCGCGTTGAAGTCCAGGCCTTCGGTGGTGCAGCCGGGCGTGCTGTCCTTGGGGTAGAAGTAAATCACCAGCCAGTGGCCGGCATGGGCGCGCAAGGTGGTCTGGGTGCCGCCGGACAGCGACAGCGGCAGATCGAAGGTTGCAGCGGGCAGTTCCAGTACAGCGTCGGTCATCGTTGCTCAGCCTGAAGGGGAGAGGCGGTCGGTGCCGATCAGGCCGGCCCGACGTCCATCCCATCATAAGCAGCCACATGGAAACGTTTGGCGAGTGCATCGAACGCAGCATTGCGCTGATTCAGCGTTTCCAGGGTGTGGTGTTCCAGTTTGTCCACATGCAGGAAGTACGACTCTTCGTCGTCACCATCGTCCTCGTCGCGTTCGCCGAGAAAGATATCGATGACGCGGTAGCCGTCCTTGGTCAGTTGTTCGGCCAGCTGCTGCAGCGGTTGCTGGGCCGGATCGGCAAAGAAGTATTCCCAGCGCAACGGGCCGTCCAGGTTCCAGTCGGTTTCCGAGCGGATGTGGTCGAACATCTGTTTCAGCGCGGACATCGCGATGGCCATGCGAACTCCTGTCTTAAAACTTCATCGGGTCCATGATCGCGTCGAGATTGAGGTGATCACAGAATTCCAGGAAATCATCGCGCAAGGCAGCGATGTGCATGTTGGCCGGCACGCCGATGGTCACCTGCGCAGAGAACATCTCCGCACCGGTCTGCATTGCGCGGTAGCGGGTGCTCTGCAGGTTCTCGATGGTGATGCCCTGGCGGTCGAAGAAATCGGCCAGCTGGAACAGGATGCCGGGCTTGTCGGCGGCGATCACCTCGACGATGTACGGCAGCAGATTGGATTGCGCCTGCTTGGGGCCGGTGCGGTACCACACCAGCTTCAGGCCTTCTTCGCGTTCGAGCCGCGTCAGCATGGCTTCGAGCTTGGCAACCGAGTCCCAGGAGCCGGTGGCCAGCGCGGTGACCGAGACATCGCGCCCCACGGTGGCCAGGCGGGCGTCCACGAGATTGCAGCCGCTGTCGGCGATGCGGCGGGTGACGGGCAACAGGGGGGACTCCGGATGCGTCGTGTAGGCGTTGATCAGGAGGTGGTTTTCGGTCGGCGAAGGCCGGGGAGTCGAGTCAGTCAAAGGGGCTTCCGGCATTGCATCAGGCTGAATGGCCGCCCGGGCAGGCGCCCTGGCGGTGACCAGCATACTTGCCCGTGCTTTCGCGCCGCAAGTAACATGCAGGCGGCCACAACCCGCGTGCGCGCGGGCCTTTCCTGTCACGTAAGAGCAGCAGAATCTTGTCCCTTTCCGGCATCATCACCGCGCTGGCGACCCCTTTCGGGCCGGACGGCGCACTCGACCTGGATGCCTGGCGGCGGCTGCTGGAGCAGCAGCTGCACGGCGGTGTCCAGGGAATCGTGGTTGCCGGCTCGACCGGCGAAGCGGCGGCACTGAGCGACGACGAGTACGACACGCTAGTGCGTGCGGCCGTGGCGCAGGTGGCCGGCCGGGTGCCGGTGCTGGCTGGCACCGGGCTCTCCGGTACCGCAAAAACCATTGCGCAGACCCGGCGTGCCGCCGCGCTGGGCGCGCAGTACGCGCTGGTGGTGACGCCGCCTTACGTGCGGCCCACCCAGGCCGGCCTGCTGGCGCACTTTCAGGCGGTTGCCGACAACGGCGGCCTGCCGGTGGTGCTGTACAACGTGCCGGGCCGTACCGGCTGCGACCTGCTGCCGGAAACGGTCGCTGCGCTGGTGAGCCACCCGAACATCGTCGGCATCAAGGAAGCACGCAGCGAACCGGAGCGGGTTGCCGCGCTGGTGGCCTTGCGCAGCGACAGCTTCGTGGTGCTCAGCGGTGACGACGGCAGCGCCGCGCAGTCAATGCTGGCCGGCGCCGACGGCCTGGTGTCGGTGGCGTCCAACGCGCTGCCGTCGGCCTACCGCAGGCTCTGCGATCTGGCCCGCACTGGTCAACACGAGGCCGCCAACGCCTGGGACACGCGTCTGAGCGAGTACCACAGCTTCTGCGGCATCGAATCCAATCCCATCCCCGTCAAGGCGCTGCTGCAGCGCGCCGGGATCGGCCACGGCCTGCGCTTGCCGTTGCTGCCACTTTCCGCGGCCCATCAGCCGGCCGCCGACCGCCTTGCCGCCAACGCAATTGCGTTGGAAGCGCTTTCCAGCCGCGAAATGCTCGCGGCCTGACCCAGGAGATCTATCGATGCGTCATTCCGTTTCCCCCGTCCGCGTGCTCTCGCTCGCGCTGCTGGCGACCGCCACTGTCGCCGCCACGAGCGGCTGCAGCTGGTTCCACAAGGGCGCGCGCGGCGACTATGCGCTGGCCCCGGAGGCACGTCCGCTGGAAGTGCCGCCGGATTTGAACCTGCCCGACACCTCCGGTGCCATGAAGGTGCCGACGCTGGCGTCCACCACCCAGCAGAACGCCAATACGCCGCCGTCGGCCAGCGCCAACAGCGGCTTCACCGTGCCGGGCGAGCGCGATGCGGTGTTTGCCAAGGTGGGCGACGCGCTGGCCGATATCCCGGGCCTGACCATCGCCAGCAAGGCGCAGATGCTGGGCTCCTACGACGTCACCTACGAGGGCGCCAGCTTCCTGGTGCGCGTGGTCAAGGTCGAAGCCGGCAGCTACGTCTCGGCGGTTGATCCGCGCGGCATGCCTGCCACTGCGGCGGCGCCGGTGGCGTTGATCGCCTCGCTGAAGGGCAAGTTGGGCGGCTGAGGCCGGTTGGCAGTGCAGACAGCAAAACGGGCGCCCAGGGCGCCCGTTTTGTATTTGCGGCCGGCGGCGCTGGGATCAGCGCTGCAGCAGCGGCAATTTGTCCGGCTTGCCGTCCCACTCGGCGGCGTCGGGCAGCGGCTCCTGGCGCACGGTCAGCACCGGCCAGGCCTTGGCCAGCTCGGCGTTGAGGGCAACAAAGGCTTCCTGTCCCGCCGGCACGTCGTCCTCGGGATAGATCGCGTTGGCCGGGCATTCGGGCTCGCACAGGGTGCAATCAATGCACTCATCCGGGTCGATGACCAGAAAGTTCGGGCCTGCGTGGAAGCAATCCACCGGACAGACTTCGACGCAGTCGGTGTATTTGCACTTGATGCAGTTTTCGGTGACAACAAAAGGCATGGCAACTTCCGGCGTTAAGCCGCGCAATTCTAAAGCAGTCGCGTGGTGGGTGTGCGGGTGAGGCGTGATCTTGCAGTGATTTGGCGGTGCGGGGGCGGTTGGCGGGTGCTGCCGCCTCGCGCTTGACCGGCGCTCGGGGCGCGGGCATTAGGGCGAACCTGTGCTGGTGGCGCGCGGCCCGCGCCTTCTCGCCTCACTGCGAGAAGGCGTTGCTCAGGTCAGGCAAGGCCGCGCTGTTGCGCGAGCGCGAACAGGCCGGCGGCGGCGAGGTCCTCCGGGTGCAGCTGGGAAGTCACGCCCAGGTGCTGCAACGCCAGGGCGTAGCGCTGGGCCAGGGCGGGGCTGCCGACCAGGTGCACTGCGCGGTGATCGCCGCGGTGGTCGCGCAGTTCGTGGCCGATCAGCAGGCCAGAGAGGTAGGACGGCAATGCCTGCGCGGGCAGGCGCTCGAACAGCCCCAAGGTGCGGGTGCCGAACAGGTGATGGCTCAGCCCGCCGGGCTCGGCGCTGCGCGTCACCCCCTGCAGGAAGGCGCCCTCATCCAGGCTGCCGCCGTCGTCCTGCATCAGCTTGCCCAGGATGCTGTGCTCACGGAGCAGTGCATACAGCTCGCCGGTCATGACGGTGGCAAAGCCGGTGAGCTGGCCGTGCGTCAGGCGGGCCCATTTGCTGTGGGTGCCGGGCAGGCAGGCGATGTGCTCGCCGTCGCCAAGCGCGGCGAGCAGGCCCACCAATTGGGTTTCTTCGCCGCGCATCACATCCGGAGTGCCGTCGTGTTCGCCGACGCTGACGCCGGGGACGAACCACAGCGTGCGGCCGGGGAGCAGGTCGTCGTAGCGCTGCATTGCCTGGGCCAGCGCCGCGGTGTCGGCCGGGCAGGGCAGATAGGCCTGTTCGACCCAGCCATTGCGGCTGCCGATCATGCCCGACAGCAGTACCGGGCCGTCCCAGCCGGTGATCAGCGCTTCCAGCACCGCGTTGAAGCGGCCCTGGCAGGCCAGGATGCCGTCGGCGCCGCGGCGGTGGTCGCGCACCTGGCCATCGGGCCCGAGCAGATAACCGCGCAGGCTGCTGGTGCCCCAATCAATCGCGATCATGCGCTGGCCACCCTGCTTTCGGGCAGGCCGCGCACCGGCAGGTCGCAGACGTACAGACCGCCGGCCTGCGGGGTCTGTGCCAGCTCGGCATCGCTATGGTCCAGGCGCGAGCTGATCACGTGCAGACGGTCCAGTGCAGCACCGCCGAAGGCACTGCAGGTGGGGTGCTTGACCGGCATCTGCACGATCCGCTCCACGCTGCCGTCCGGGCGATACCGCACCACGCGCCAGGCGCGCCATTGCGCGTTCCACAAGTGGCCGGCGTTGTCGATGATGGAGCCATCCGGCTCGGCATCGTCGCGATCCAGGGTGGTGAACACGCGCGTGTTGCTGGTTTGCGCGGTGGCCGGGTCGTAATCGCAGCGCAGGATCTGCGGGCGCACCGAATCGCAGTAGTACAGCGTGCGGCCGTCCGGGCTGAAGCAGATCGAGTTGGGAATGGACACGCCCGGCAACGGCAGACGACGCAGCCCGTGGCGCAGCGAGAACTGGTACATCGCCCCGCGCCCGGCCTTGTCGTCGTGCTCGTCCATGGTGCCGAACACGAAGTTGCCATGGCGATCGGCGCGGCCGTCGTTGCTGCGCGTGAGCGGGTTGTCGGCTTCGACATCGGCCAGATGGTCGAGCGGCAGCGTGTCGCCGTCGGCGTTGTCCGGGTCGGCGATGCAGATGGCCTTGGCCAGCGCGATCAGCACGCGGCCATCGTCCATTAGGCCGATGCAGCCCGGGCGGTCCGGCAGCGTCCAGAAGCGCGTCTGCGCGCTGCCGGGGTGATGCCGCCACAGGCGTTTTTCGCTGATGTCCACCCAATACAGCGCTTCACGCTGCTCGCACCACAGCACGCCTTCGCCATGCGTGCAGCGGCTGTCGACGGCCAGGATGGCGGTGTGGTCGGCGGTGCTCACCATTCGGCGATGCTGCCGTCGGCGTGACGCCACACCGGGTTGCGCCAGTCCGGCGGATTTTCGTTTGCGCGCTTGAGCATGTCTTCGTTGATCTCCACACCGAGCCCGGGCTTGGGCAGTGCGGCAATGCTGCCATCCACACAGTGAAAATCTTCTTTGTTGATGACGTAATCGAGCAGGTCGGCGCCTTCGTTGTAGTGGATGCCGATGCTCTGTTCCTGCAGCACCGCGTTGTGCGAGACGAAGTCCACGTGCAGGCAGGCGGCCAGCGCGATCGGGCCAAGCGGGCAGTGTGGTGCGAAGCCGACATCGTAAGCTTCGGCCATGGCGGCGATCTTGACGCATTCGGTGATGCCGCCGGCATGCGACAGGTCCGGCTGCACCATGCCGATGCCGCCGGCGCACAGCACGTTCTTGAACTCGAAGCGAGAGAACATGCGCTCGCCGGCAGCCAGCGGAATGCAGGTGCTCGCGGCCAGGCGCGGGTAGTACTCGGCCTGCTCAGCCAGCACCGGTTCTTCGACGAACAACGGTTTGAACGGTTCGAGCTCGCGCAGCAGCGCCTTGGCCATCGGCGCACCGACGCGGCCGTGGAAGTCGATGCCGAAATCGATGCTATTGCCGAAGGTCTCGCGGATTTCGGCCACCTTGACTACCGCCGCATCGACCGCACGCGCGCTGTCGATCAGCTTCATTTCCTCGGTGCCGTTGAACTTGAAGGTGTCAAAGCCCAGCGCACGGTAATCGTTGATCTGCGCGATGATCGCGCCCGGGCGGTCGCCGCCGACCCAGCGGTAGGTCTTCATGCGATCACGCACCAGCCCGCCCAGCAGCTCGTACACCGGCACGCCGAGCGCCTTGCCCTTGATGTCCCACAGCGCCTGGTCGATGCCGGCGATGGCGCTCATCAAAATAGCGCCGCCTCGGTAAAAGCCGGCGCGGTACATGGTCTGCCACAGGTCATTGATGCGGGCCGGATCCTTGCCGACCACGTAGCCGGCCAGCTCGTGCACAGCGGCTTCCACGCTGCGCGCACGGCCTTCGATGACCGGCTCGCCCCAGCCGGTGATGCCCTCGTCGGTTTCGACCTTGAGGAACAACCAGCGCGGTGCGGCGTGGTAGGTGGTGAGGCGGGTGATCTTCATCCTTGCAGTTCCTGGTAAGCCTGCACAAAGGCGCGTGCATGCGTCTGGGTTGTTTCGAGGGATTGGCCGGGTTTGTACAGTTCGCCGCCGATGCCGGCGCCGGCGGCGCCCTGCGCCATGAAGCCGGCCAGGGTCTGCGGGCTCACCCCGCCGACCACATAGACCGGCACGTGGGTCGGCAGCACCGAGCGCAAGGCGCGCACATGCGCCGCGCCATAGGTGGCCGCGGGGAACAGCTTGAGGATCTGCGCGCCGGCGTCGATGGCATCGAAGGCTTCGCTGGCGGTGGCAAAGCCGGCCACCACGGTCAGCCCGCGCGACACCGCGTGGCGGATCAGCGAAGGCCTGGTATTGGGGGTGACGATGAAACGCGCGCCGATCTCGGCCAGCGTGTCGACGTCTTCGTTGCGCAGCACGGTGCCGGCGCCGATCCAGGCACGCGCGCCGTAGCGCTGCTGTGCCAGGGCAATGCTCTCGGCCCAGCGCGGCGAGTTGAGCGGGATCTCGATCGCGTCGAATCCGGCGTCGATCAAGGCACCGACATGCGCCAGCGTGTCTTCCGGGGTGATGCCACGCAGGATGGCGACCAGCGGCAGGGCGAACGGGTTGAACACGGGGGTGGTGGATGCAGTCATCGGGTTACTCGCACTAGAGCGGAATACAGCCATCGACGGCCAGGCGGCCCTCGATGTCGGGGGAAGGGGCGCGGCTGCGCGATCGGGCAGGGCAGGCGGTGCGCGTTGCAGACCCGGGCACGGAGGCGGCGGCACGGCGCACACTACGGCTGCCCGGCGCGGCAATTGCCGCAAGCACGGGCGCAGGCCGGCTGCCTGCGGTTGGCCGGCAAGATGGCGTCATCGTCTTCCTCCTCGGCGGTCATGGCATCCGCGTGTTGCCGCCATCTGGCGGGCAACCACGACTGTTCTGGCCGCGCCCGGGAGGTAGGGGCTCCTGCTGCGGCGCTCGATAGCCTCGCGCGGGGAGATATGTGCTGCAAATGAAATTTTCGGCATATTCTATTCCTCCGACGAATACACGTCCGCGACGGCACCCCATGGCAAATTCCGGTACTCCCTGGTTCAACGCAGCCCGGCTCAAGACCCGCCAGCTGTTGTTGTTGTTGCATCTGCACGAACAGCGCTCGGTCCTGCGTGCGGCCGAGGCCGCCAGCATGACCCAGCCGGCCGCCTCCAAACTGCTGGCGGAAATGGAAGACATGCTCGGGGTGAAGCTGTTCGAGCGCCACGCGCGCGGCGTAGAGCCCACCTGGTACGGGCACGTGCTGATCCGCCGCGCCCGCGCGGCAATGTCGGAGATCGGCCGGGCGCAGGAAGAGATCGCCGCGTTGCGGGCCGGCCGCATGGGCCAGGCCTCGATCGGCACGGTGGTCAATCCGGGCACCAACCTGGTGCCACAGGCGATCGCCGAGGTGAAACGCGAGTTCCCCGACATCCTGGTGCGGGTGGAGATGGACTACAGCCGGCCGCTGGTGGCCAAGCTGCTGGATGGGCAGCTGGACATCGTGATCGGCCGCATCCTGGGGCCTGAAGGCGTGGGCGAGCTGGAATTCGAGCCGTTGGCCGACGAGCCGCATTCGGTGATCGCCCGCGCCGGCCACCCGCTGGCCAGCCGCGCCAACCTGCAGCACGCCGATCTGGTCCGCCACGGCTGGATCCTGCCGCCGGCAGACAGCGTGCTGCGCGCGCGGCTGGATTCGATGTTCATGGAGCACGGCGTGCAGACCCCGACCAATGCAATCGAGACCTCGTCGCTGCCGGTGACCTCCACCTTGCTGCGCGGCAGCGACATGCTGACCGCGCTGCCGGTGGAGTCGGTGGCGCCGCTGATCCAGGCCAAGTTGCTCACCGTGCTGCCGATCGAATTGGGCGTGCGGATGGAGTCGTTCGGCATCATCCGTCGGCGCGATTACATCCTGCCGCCCGGCGCCGAGCGCATTTTGCAGGCGCTGCGCAGCACCGCGCGTCGCCTGTATCCGGGCCTGCGCAGCCCGGAATCGCCTGTCTAAGCAGGCTCTTCCATTTCCATTCCTTTTTGGTATACCAGCCTGTGAATTTTTCATTGGCTGGCGCTAGACCGGGCGCCTATACCTGTGCGTCAGATCGCACGCTGAAGCGCACGTGAAGTCGGGCAAGTGATCGGCGGCCAAGCCGCCATGTAGTGGGAAGCGGAACCGGGCCCCAGTGCCCAGGTCCCATCGATCACGCGACCCCATCGGTCGCGACAACCAGTCTTCAGTCGTCTTGCGTCCTGGGAGGGATTCGGATGTACACATTTTCCAGCCATGCTTCGGCAGGCACGGGCGCGCGTGCGCGTCGTTTGGTTCGCCTGCGTCACTCCGCCATGGCCATCAGCATCGGCGTGCTGCTCGCGGCACCGGCCTATGCTCAGCAGGCGCCACTCACCAACGCTGGCGGCAGCGCGGTGGACCTGGATACGGTGGAAGTGCGCGGTGTGCGCGCCAGCCTGATCAAGTCCCAGGTGATCAAGCGCGACGCCACCCAGATCGTGGATTCGGTCAGTGCCGAAGACATCGGTGCCTTGCCCGACCGCAGCGTCACCGAAACCCTGCAGCGCGTCAGTGGCGTCACCATCGACCACTTTGCCGCCCGCAGCGACCCGGACCATTTCTCCGCCGAAGGCAGCGGCGTGATGATCCGCGGCCTGACCCAGGTGCGCGGTGAGCTCAACGGGCGCGACATCTTCAGCGCCGCCAGCGGCCGTGGCCTGAGCTTTGAAGACGTGCCGGCCGAACTGATGGCCGGTGTGGACGTGTACAAGAATCCCTCGGCCGAGATCATCGAAGGCGGGCTGGGCGGCACGGTCAATCTGCGCACGCGCATGCCGTTCGACAATCCAGGCCGCATCGTCGGTGGCAATGTCGATTACAACTACGGCGACATGAGCAAGAAGTACAAGCCGTCGGCCTCGTTCCTGTTCAGTGATCGCTGGAACACCGGCATCGGCGAAATGGGCTTCATGATCGACATCGCCCATTCGGAGCTGGCCACGCGCTCGGACGGCATCCAGGTCGAGCCCTATGTGCGCCGCACCGACGACGCGGTGCTGGCCGGTAGTGGCCGCAGCGAGGTCTATGTGCCGGGCGGGGTGAACTGGCGCCAGCTGGATTTCGAGCGCAAGCGCGACGGCATTGCCGCGGCCTTCCAGTGGAAGCCCAGCGATGCCACCGAGATCTATGCCCAGTTCCTGCGCTCACGGTATGAGATGAACTGGCAGGAGCGCGCGGCGTTCTTCAACGACAGCAACAACAGCATCACCCCGGCGCCGGGTACCACCTTCGACTACGACGATCGCGGCGCCTTCCTGCGCGGCTCGCCGGTGTCCAGCTCGTGGCGCGGCGCGCTCACCGGCGATGGCGTGCGCTTCAACACCGACAACCGCTATTCCGAACAACGCACCACCACCACCGACCTGTCGGTGGGCTTCAGCCACTTCTTCAACGACAACCTGCAGATCAAGGGCGACATGCAGCTGGTGCAATCGGAGAACGAGCAGCTGGATTTCACCGTGTTCAGCGCCACCTATCTGCCGGGGCTGACCTACGATGTCTCCGGCAAATATCCCAGCGTGCAGATCGCCAACCCGGCGTTCACCCAGGACCCGTCCAATTACTTCTGGGCGGCGGCGATGGACCACCTGGGCAAGAACCGCGGGCGCCAGCTGTCCACGCGCGTGGATCTGGAATACACCTTCGATGACAGCAGCTGGCTGCGCTTTGCGCGCTTCGGCATGCGCGCCACCGACCGCAACCAGATCAACAAGAATTCCGGCTACAACTGGGGCGTGATCTCCGACAACTGGGCCGCCATTCCGGGCACCAGCAACGGGCTGGCCAACATGTCGGACTTCATGACCGACCAGTCGTCGTTGTTCACCTTTTCCAACTTCTTCCGGGGCGGCGTGAACGTGCCGACCACGCTGGTGGTGCCCAACAGCAGCCTGGTCAACAACTACGGCTCCGCCTCGCAGATGATCCAGCAGATCGTGGCGCTGCGCGGTTATGGCTGGGCACCGGACACCTATCAGCCGCAGGACACCAATCGCCAGTACGAGCGCACCCAGGCAGCGTATGCGGCGCTGTACTTCGGCAACGACGAAGCGTGGGGCATTCCGGTGGACGGCAATATCGGCGTGCGCGTGGTGCAGACCAAGACCCAGGCCGAAGGTTTTGGCCAGTTCCAGAACCTGGCCGGGCTGAACGTCTCGCCGGAGTTGCAGGCGCGCTACACCGGGCAGTACTTCGACAACAATTCGCAAGGCAGCTACACCAACGTGTTGCCCAGCCTGAATCTGCGGCTGCGTTTCAGCGACAGCCTGCAATGGCGTTTTGCCGCCTCCAAGGCGATGGCGCGCCCGGACTACACCCAGCTGCAGCCGTACGTGTTGCTCAATGTGGAAACCAACGACGCCGGCCAGGCGACCGACTTCGTTGGCACCGCCGGCAACCCGAACCTCAAGCCGATGGTGGCCAACCAGTTCGACACCGCGCTGGAGTGGTACTTCGACACCAGCGACATGCTCTACACCACGCTGTTCTACAAGAAGGTCAAGGACTACTTCTCCACCCAGACCCGCAGCGAGATCTACGACAACCGGCCGTGGCTGGTGACCCGCCCGTACAACATGGACGAAGGCACCATCCGCGGCGCCGAGTTCGGCTACACCCAGTTCTTCGACAGCCTGCCGGGTTGGCTGAACGGGTTCGGCATCAATGCCAACTTCACCTTCGTCGACAGCAAGGGCGGCGCCAACACTGCCACCGACCCGTACACCAACACCACGGTCACCGGTGTGGAGTTGCCGCTGGAGGGTTTGTCGCGGCGGAGCTATAACCTGGCTGGCATTTATGAGAAGGGGCCGCTGTCGCTGCGCCTGGCCTACAACTGGCGCTCGCGCTACCTGCTGACCACCAGCGATGCGGCCACCCGGTTGCCGACCTGGGCCGATGACTACGGCCAGCTCGATGGCTCGTTCTTCTACCGCTTCAACGACCATCTGCAGCTGGGGCTGCAGGCCAACAACCTGACCAACACCGTGACCAAGGTGCTGATGGGGCCGACCTCGTACGAGGGCGGCGAAGTGGATCCGCGGCTGTACACGCGCTCCTCGTTCGTCAACGACCGCCGCTACTCGCTGGTGCTGCGCATGAATTGGTAGTGCGCCGCGTCACGCGGCAAGTGTGCGCGGGCTTGCAGCTGCAGGCCCGCGCGCCCGCTGCCGCGGCGCGAAGGCCGCAATGCCAGAGACAGCAGGTTTCTCCGGCTTGCTATAGTCGTTTTGAATACCTTTCCAGGAATATTTCATTGGTGTGGCATGACAGGCCCGCCCTATGCTCCCGCCGCAGCCGCTAGGTAAGCCTTGTTGGGATTACCGCGCATCCACCAGCCCAAGGCCCTTGCCGCGGCCGGATGTGGCAGCAACGACGACAGGGCAGGGCGTTCGCGCACCTGCCCGCCAAAAAATAAGCAGTACATGCGTCCTGGGAGGGAGCACCATGTCAGTGCAACATCGCCACATTCCGGCAGGCCGGGCTGTGGGTCAGCGTTCGATCCGTGAATTCCGCCGCTCCGTGATGGCCATCAGTGTGGCCACGCTGCTGAGCGCGCAGGCCTATGCGCAGGATGCGACCACCACTGCCTCACCGGCATCGGATGCGACCACCCAGCAGCTGGACACCGTGCAGGTCACCGGCACGCGCAGCAGCGTCACCAAGGCGCAGCTGGTCAAGCAGAACGCCGAGCAGATCGTCGACTCCATCGTCGCCGAAGACATCGGCAAGCTGCCCGACAACAACGTCGCCGAGGCGCTGCAGCGCATCTCCGGCATCCAGATTTCGCGCAACTACGGCGAAGGCAGCTCGATCGCCATCCGCGGCCTGACCCAGGTGCGCACCGAGCTCAATGGCCGTGACATCTTCACCGCCAACGACGGCCGTGGCCTGAGCTTCGAAGACGTGTCGGCCGAACTGCTCGGCGGCGTCAACGTGTACAAGAACCCGTCGGCCGACATGATCGAAGGTGGCCTGGGCGGCACCGTCGACCTGCGTACGCGCCTGCCGTTCGACTACGAAGGCCGCAAGATCGCCGGCAGCGTCCAGTACAACTATTACGACCTGGCCGACGACGGCAAGCCGGCGTTCTCGGGCCTGTTCAGCGATCGCTGGCAGACCGGCATCGGCGAGATCGGCATCCTGGTGAACTACTCGCAGCAAAAGAGCCCGTTCCGCCAGGACACCATCTCGATCGAGCCGTGGTACACCCAGACCGACCTGCCAGGCTACGAAGGCCAGGGCGTGTCGGTGCCGCACGGTGCCGGCATCAACACCACCATCGGTGAGCGCGAGCGCAAGACCGGCGCGTTTGCGATGCAGTGGCGCCCGAACGATTCGGTCGAGGTCTACACGCAGGTGTTGCGTTCGGACTATGACTTCAGCTGGCACGATTACTCGTTCTTCGCGCTGACCGGCGCCAACCCGATGCAGGGCTTGCCCGGCATCCAGGTCAACGACCGCAACGAGTTCGTCAACGGCTCGTTCCAGAACGTGCCGACCGAATCCAACACCAGCCTGACCGAGCGTCACTCGGTGACCACCGATTACTCGCTGGGCGCCAAGTGGACGGTCAACGAGAAGCTGACCCTGAGCACCGACTTCCAGTATGTCGATGCCACCACCACCGGCACGCGCTACATCGTGGCGACCGGGCAGGACAGCAGCCCGCAGTTCAACGTCGACTTCCGTGGCGATCTGCCGCGCCTGTCGGTCACCGACGCCAGTGGCGCGGAAGGCTACCTGGCCGACGTCAACAACTATGACGGCTGGCGCTGGCACCTGGACAACAAGGACGACAACAAGGGCACCGAGTTCGCCTGGCGCGCCGACATGGACCTGGCGTTCGACAGCGACTTCGTGCGCAGCTTCAAGGCCGGCGTGCGCTACACCGATCGCGATGCCGAGACCAAGGGCAACGTGTACCGCTTCATGTGCATCAACGATTGCTCGGGCACGCCGTTCTCGCAGTTCCCGAGCATCGGCGTGGTGACCAATCCGATCACCGATTTCTTCCGCGGTGAAAGCAGCACCTTCGGCCGCACGCTGACGGCATCGGATGCGGCAGTGGCGAACTACGAGCAGACCCTGGCAACCTTCGGCGGTACCCCGCTGGAGTTTGCGCCGAACAACATCAACACCCAGACCGAGAAGACCTACGCGGCCTACGGTGTGTTGCGCTTCGGTGTGGACAGCGATTCGATTCCGTTCGACGGCAACATCGGCGTGCGCGTGGTGCGCACCGAAGTCGGCTCCAACGGCGTGCGGACCGGTACCGATGCCGAGGGCGGTGGCCTGATTCCGGTGGCTGCGCAGCAGACCTACACCGACGTGCTGCCGAGCTTGAATCTGCGTTGGATGCTGAGCGATCAGCTGCAGTGGCGTTTTGCGGCCTCGCGCGGTATTTCGCGTCCAACCTTCGACCGTCTCAACCCGAACCTGAGCCTGAGCACCGGCACCTCGAACGGCGCTTCGACCTTCACCGGCACCGCGGGTAACCCGAGCCTGGAAGCGGTCAAGGCTGACCAGTTCGACACCGCGCTGGAGTGGTATTTCGGCCAGGGCTCGATGATGTACGGCACCCTGTTCTACAAGAAGGTTGAAGGCTTCATCGCCAACGCCGTCTTCAACGAGGTGTACGACGGCCAGGTGTGGCAGATCACCCGTCCGGTCAACGGCGATGCCGGCAAGATCCGCGGCGCGGAACTGGGCTACACGCAGTTCTTCGACTTCCTGCCGGGCTGGCTGAGCGGCTTCGGCCTGCAGACCAACTACACCTACGTCGACAGCGAGGCGCCGAGCCCGACGGCCACCGACACCAACGGCCAGTCGCTGACGGTGCCGCTGGAAGGCCTGTCCAAGAACAGCTACAACGCGATCCTCAGCTACGAAACGGCGCGCTTCCAGGGCCGTGTGGCCTACAACTGGCGCAGCGACTGGCTGGTGACCACCGCGGGCAACGGCACCGGCAACCTGCCGGTCTACAACAAGGGCTTCGGCCAGTTGGATGCCTCGCTGCGTTTCAACATCAATGATGTGTGGTCGATTTCGCTGGACGGCGTGAATCTGCTCGATACCCGTCGCGAAAGCTACCTGGGAACCGAGTCGCGCTATCGCGACTTTGTGATCAACGATCGTCGGTATGGCCTGACGTTGCGGGCCAGCCTGTAGAACGCGCCGTAGGAAGTGCGTCGCCGGTCCGGCGAGCTGTGCAGGCAGCTCGTTGGACTGGTGTTTTTCCTATCGACGGCGTTGCCGTCGATCGCGAGGGGAGCCGGAGGAATGATCGCAATGATCGATCCGCCTACTAAGCGCCGCACCACCACAACAGGAGCATGGCTGGCTGTCTTGAGCCTGCTGCTGTTGCTCTTTTCGACGCCCAGCGTGCGTGCGGCCGAGCCCGCCACGTCCGGGCCCTACCAGTGGCGCAGTGTTGCCATTGGCGGTGGCGGATTTGTCACCGGTGTGTTGTTTCATCCCGCCGAACGTGGTCTGGCCTATGCGCGCACCGATGTGGGTGGCGCGTACCGCTGGGATGCGCAGGCGCAGCAGTGGACCGCGCTGACCGACTGGTTGGGCGCTGACGACTGGAACCTGATGGGCATCGACGCATTCGCCGTCGATCCTGCCGATGCCGATGCGCTGTATCTGGCGGCCGGCACCTATATGCACGAACGCGCCGGCAATGCCGCGGTGCTGCGCTCGTTCAACCGCGGCCGCACGTTCGAGCGTGCCGACCTGCCGTTCAAACTGGGTGGTAACCAGCTGGGCCGCGCCAATGGCGAGCGGCTGGCGGTAGACCCACACGATGGCCGCGTGCTGCTGCTGGGCTCGCGCGATGCCGGCCTGTGGCGTAGCGACGATCGCGGCGCGCACTGGGCGAAAGTGGCGTCGTTTCCCGACGCCGCGCTGGCCGGTGCCACCGCACGCAATCATGTTGGGCGCGAGCAGGCGGTGGGGATCGCCTTTGTCGTGTTCGACGCAGCCAGTGGCAACACCGGCACGCCAACACCGCGCATCTACGTGGGCGTGTCCACCGAACAGACCAGCCTGTATGTGTCCGAAGATGCCGGCCGCAGTTGGGCGCCGGTGGCCGGGCAACCACGCGGCCTACGCCCGAGCCACATGGCCGGCGGCAGCGATGGGCACTGGTATCTGAGCTATGGCGACCAGCCCGGGCCGGATCTGATGGCCGGGGGAGCCTTGTGGAAATTCACGCCGGCACAGGGGCGCTGGCGCGAGATCAGCCCGATTCCGCAGCCAGCCAGTGGCGATGGATTCGGCTGGGGCGCGGTGGCGGTGGATCCGCAAGATCCGCAGGTGCTGCTGGCCAGCACCTTCCGCCGGCGCACGCCGCGCGACGAGCTGTATCGCAGCGTGGATGGTGGCAAGCACTGGACGCCGTTATTGGCCGATGCGGTGTTCGATCACAGCGCCGCGCCGTGGACCGCACATGCCACGCCGCACTGGATGGGGGCGCTGGCGATCGATCCGTTCGACGGCAACCACGCGCTGTTCGTGACCGGCTACGGCATCTGGGCCTCGCGCAATCTGCAGGATTTCGCCGCACCGCAGCGCCCGCTGCAGTGGTGGTTCCAGGACCGTGGGCTGGAAGAAACCGTGCCGCTGGACCTGCTCAGCCCGATGGCCGGCGCGCATTTGCTCAGCGCACTTGGCGATATCGATGGCTTCCGGCATGACGACCTGGACCGCGCGCAGTTGCAGTACGCCGGCCCACGGCTGACCAATGGCGAAAGCATCGATGCCGCCGGCCAGGCGCCGCAGTGGGTGGTGCGCAGCGGCACCGTGCGCGATCGCCGCAGCAACGAAATCCGCGCGCTGTATTCGCGTGATGGCGGCAAGCAGTGGACGGCGTTTGCGAGTGAGCCGCCAGCCGGGCAGGGCGCCGGCAGCATTGCCATTGGGGCCGATGCGGCGCAGGTGGTGTGGGCACCGGCGCGCGGCGGCAATTGGCGCACGTCCGACTTCGGCGCGCAGTGGCAGCGTGTGGACGGCCTGCCGGACACCGCGCTGGTGGTGGCCGATCGGGTGGATGCACGGCGCTGGTATGCGGTGGATGTCGCCAGCGGGCAGCTGTACGAGAGCACTGATGCCGCGCGCAGTTTCCGTGCGACCGGTGTGCAGGTGGGCAGCCCGGCGCGCGATGAGCGCACCCGCCCGCAGCTGCGTCCGGACCCGTGGCGCGCAGGCGTGGTGTATCTGGCCAGCCCCGGCAAGGGTGTAATGCGCTGGCAGGACGGCGCGCTGCAGGTGCTCTCACAGCCAGACGAAGCGCGCTCGCTCGGCATCGGCAAGGCGCTGCGTGCCGGTGCGCCGCCGGCGCTGTATCTGGCCGGGCGCGTGCAGGGCGTGGATGGCGTGTTCCGCTCCGACGATGGCGGCGTGCAGTGGCAGCGCATCAACGATGACGCGCACCGCTTCGGGCGCCCGTACAGCGTGACCGGTGATCCGCGCATCGCCGGGCGTGTGTACTTTGCCACCGGCGGCCGCGGCATTTTCTACGGCGATCCGAGATGAGCAGTGCATGCCTGTCCGCGACGTCCTGCTGCTTTACCGTGTACGGCGCCGCCGGCCTGGCCGCTGCGGGCGCCGTGACACCGCCGACCCTGGAGATCACCGCATGACCCCGTCCCACATTTCCCGCGCCTGCCTGCTGGGTATGTTGTTGGCCAGCGGCAGCGCCGCCGCGCAACCGAGCCTGCCGTTGCTGTTTGCCGATGGCGCAGTGCTGCAGCGCGATGAGGCAATGCCGGTATGGGGCTGGGCCACGCCCGGCGCCGCAATCACGGTGAGTTTCGATGGCAAGCAGGCCACCGCCAAGACCGACGCGCAGGGGCAGTGGAAGGTTCGCTTGCCTGCACACACTGCCGGTGGCCCGTACATGCTGAGCGTGCGTGGCGACGGCGGCGCGCTGCAGGTGCGCGACGTGCTGGTCGGCGATGTCTGGCTGGCCAGTGGGCAATCGAACATGGAGTGGCCACTGGCCCAGGCCAGCGATGGCCCGCAGGCGGTGGCGGCGGCCAACGATGCGCAGCTGCGCCACTTCAAGGTGCCCAAGTCGTGGTCGGTGCAGCCGGAGGCCAAGCTCACCGGTGGCGACTGGAAAGCGGCCACGCCGGAGAACGCAGGTGCGTTTTCGGCGGTGGGCTATTTCTTTGCGAAAGAGTTGCGCGCCAGCACGGGCGTACCGATCGGCATTGTCGACAGCACCTGGGGCGGCAGCGCGATCGAGGCGTGGATGGACGCGGCCTCGCTGGGCCTGAAAGCCGAGCAAAACCAAGGCGCGATCGAGGCGATCAAGCAGCGCGATGCGGCCGCCCAGGCCGCCACCGGCAAGCGCATCGGGCGCTGGCCCAGGGTTGAAGGCGACACCCCGCAGTGGCGCACGCCCGAATTCGATGACCGCGACTGGGACAGCATCCCGGTAACCCAGCAGTGGGAACTCAGCGGCTATGAGGGCATGGACGGCATTGCCTGGTACCGCACCACCTTTACCCTGACCGCCGCCGAAGCCAGAGCCGGCGTGCAGTTGGGCGTGGGCCAGATTGACGATTCCGACATCACCTACGTCAATGGCCAGCAGGTGGGCCAGACCGAGAAACAGTGGAACCTGCCGCGTGTGTATGCAGTGCCGGCGGCGGCGCTGCGGGCCGGCGTCAACCAGATCGCGGTGCGCGTGGAAGACCTCAGTGGCGGTGGCGGCATGCACGGCCCGGACGAACAGCGCTTCGTGCAGGTCGGCAGCACCCAGCGTTCCCTGACCGGCTGGAAATTCCGCCCGGCGCAGGTGCGCGTGTCGCTCACCGACAACAAGAACCAGCTCCCCACGCTGCTCTACAACCAGATGATCCACCCGCTGCAGCCCTTCCCGGTCAAGGGCGTGATCTGGTACCAAGGCGAAACCAACGCCACCGACACTGGTGCGGTGAAATACCGCGACCAGTTCGCCGCGATGATCCAGCAGTGGCGCGCCGAGCGCGGTGCCAAGCGGTTGCCGTTCCTGTGGGTGCAGCTGGCCAACTTCAAGGCCGGCGGCGACACCGGCGATCTGAGTCCGTGGGCGCTGCTGCGCGAATCGCAGTCCAAGACGCTGGCGCTGCCGGCGACCGGGCAGGCGGTGATCATCGACATCGGCAATCCCACCGACATCCACCCCACCAACAAGCGCGACGTGGGCCATCGCCTGGCGCTCGCTGCGCGGCATGTGGCCTACGGCGAAACGCTGGTGTACAGCGCGCCGGTGTTCGCCCGCGCCAGCTATGCCGATGGCCAGGCCAGCGTGCAGTTCGATCTGCAGGGCAGTGCCTTGCAGGTGCGCGGCGGCGGTACGTTGCAGGGCTTTGCGGTGGCCGGTGCGGACAAGCGGTTCCACCCGGCGCAGGCGCGCATCGCTGGCGACCGGGTGATCGTGCGCAGCCATGCGGTGGCCGCGCCGGTGGCAGTGCGCTACGGCTGGAGCGAAAACCCCGCCGCCGCCAACCTGGTCAACCGCGAGCAATTGCCCGTTTCCCCCTTCCGAACCGATACCTGGTGACACGGAGTCCTATGTCCATGCATTCCCCCGTTGCACGCGTGATCCCCCGTTCGCTGGCCGGCCGTTGCCTGCGGCCGTTGCTGTTGTCTTCCCTGGCGGTGGCGCTGGCCGCCTGCCAGTCCGGCGAGCCGGACAGCGCTGCAAAGCCGCAGGCCGCCGCAACGCCAGGCACCACGGCACCGGCCACGGCGCCTGCCGCCGCACCGGCGACGCAGACACCGATGCCGCAGTTCGTCAGCAAGGACGGCAAGCACGCCCTGATGGTGGACGGCGCGCCGTTCCTGATCCTCGGCGCGCAGGTCAACAATTCCAGCAACTATCCCGGCGTGATGGACAAGGTGTGGCCGGCGATGCAGGTGCTGGGCCCGAACACCGTGCAGGTGCCGATCGCCTGGGAGCAGGTGGAGCCGGAAGAAGGCAAGTTCGATTTCTCCTTTGTCGACACGTTGCTGGCGCAGGCGCGCGAGCACAAGGTGCGGCTGGTGCTGCTGTGGTTTGCCACCTGGAAGAACAATGGCCCGGCCTACGCGCCGCATTGGGTGAAGACCGACAACCAGCGCTTCCCGCGCGTGGTGACGCGCGAAGGCAAGGCGATCGGGTCGCTGTCGCCGCATGCGCAGGCCACGCTGGATGCCGACCGCAAGGCGTTCGTCGCCTTCATGCAGCATCTCAAGCAGGTCGATCCGCAGCACACCGTGATCATGATCCAGCCGGAAAACGAACCGGGCACCTACGGCAGCGTGCGCGACTTCTCGCCGATGGCGCAGAAGCTGTTCGACGGCCCGGTGCCGGACGAACTGCTCAAGCGCTTGAACAAGCAGCCGGGCAGCTGGGCGCAGGTGTTTGGCGCCGATGCCGACGAGATCTTCCACGCATGGTCAATCGGCCGTTACATCGATCAGGTGGCCGAAGCTGGCAAGCAAGCCTATCCGTTGCCGATGTACGTCAATGCCGCACTGCGTGGCCCGTTCAATCCGGGCCAGCCCGGCCAGTACGCCAGCGGTGGCCCCACCGATAACGTGCTCGACGTGTGGAAGGCCGCCGGACCGCATATCGACCTGCTGGCACCGGACATCTACATGCCCGAGTACCGCATGTACACCACGGTGCTGGAGCGCTACGCGCGCCCGGACAATGCCTTGTTCGTGGCCGAAACCGGCAACCGCCCGGAATATGCGCGTTACCTGTTCCCCACGCTGGGGCATGACGGCATCGGCTGGTCGGCATTCGGCATGGATTACACGCGCTATTCCAACTATCCGCTGGGCGCCAAGCACGTCAACGAAGAAACCCTGGCGCCGTTCGCGCTGGGCTTCAAGCTGGTGAGCCTGGGCATGCGTCCGTTCGCCAAGGCCGCATCCGAAGGCAAGCTGCATGGCACCGCCGAAGAACCCGGCCAGGCCGTGCAGGAGCTCAAGCTCAACGATCGCTGGAGCGCCACCATCACCTACGGCGTGCCGCAGTTCTGGTTCAAGGGCGAGCCGCCGGGCAACCCCGAGCCGATCGGCGCGGCGTTGATTGCCGAGCTGGGTCCGGACGAATTCCTGGTCACCGGTTACCACGTGCGCGTGACCCTGCACCCGGCCAGCGAAGCCACCGCCAACATGCTGTACGACCGGGTGGAAGAGGGCCAGTACGACGGCGACACCTGGCAGTTCCAGCGCAACTGGAATGGCGACCAGACCGACTACGGCGTCAATTTCTCCAGCGCACCGCAGCTGCTCAAGATCAAGCTGGCCACCTACAACTAAGTCCCGCACGCCGCGCAGTGCGTGGCGTGCGGTGCACCGCACATCCATCGAACCCAGTGCTGCCGCCCCCGCGGCAGTGTTTCGCCATTCAAAGGGAGTGAACATGCAAACCACCCACCATTCCGCCGGCCGCGCGCCTGCATCCCGACGTCGGCCGCTCGCGCAATGCGTGGCGCTGTCGTTGGCCTTGTTGGCCAATGCCGCGCATGCGCAGGAAGTGCGCAAGGCCGCCGACGGCGTCACCGTGATGCCGAGCGCCAAGGGTGCCGCAGCGGTGCGTCTGCAGGTGGTCGATGCCGGCATCATCCGCGTCAGTGCCGATCCCGATGGCGACTTCGCGCGCACGCCCAGCCTGATGCGCGTGCCGGTGCAGGGCGATACCGCCTTCCAGGTGGCCGAGCAGGGCGACAGCGTGCAGCTGAAGACCGGCAAGGTCACCGCCACCGTGTCCACCGTCGATGGCCATGTCAGCTTCGCCGATGCCAATGGCAAGCCGGTGTTGTCCGAAGTGGCCGGCGGGCGCAGCTTTGCGCCGCTGAAAGTGGAAGGCAAGCAGTACCTGAGCGTGCGTCAGCGTTTTCAGTCGCCCGATGACGAAGGCTTGTACGGCTTCGGCCAGCACCAGCAGGGCTGGATGAACCAGAAGGGCCGCAATGTCGAGCTGCAGCAGAACAACATCGACATGGCCGTGCCGTACCTGGTGTCCAGCCGCAACTACGGCCTGCTGTGGGACAACAACTCGATCACCCGCCTGGGCGATCCGCGCGGCCTGCAGCCGCTGCCCAAGTCGCTGAAGTTGTATGACGCCAAGGGCAAGGCCCGTGCGCTGACCGCGCGGTATGCGATCAACGGCAAGCAGATCGTCGAACGCCGCGAGAGCGAGGTGAACTACCAGTACCTCAGCGACCTGACCAAGTATCCGAAGAAGGCCATCACCAAGGACAAGGACAGCCGCATGCAGGTCACCTGGGAGGGCGAGATCGAAGCGCTCACCGGTGGCGAGCACACCTTCTCGCTGTATTCGAGCGAGTACGCCAAGTTGTACGTGGACGGCAAGCTGGTGATCGATCGCTGGCGCCAGAACTGGAACCCCTGGAATCACGAGTTCAAGCTGGATCTGGAGCCCGGCACGCGCCACACCGTCAAGATCGAATGGGATCTGATCGACCCCAGCTACATCGCGCTGCTGCACCGCGACCCGCTGCCCGCCACCGAAGCGAAGGATCTCTCGCTGTGGTCCGAAGCCGGGCAGATGATCGACTACTACTTCGTCTCGGCTGACTCCTACGACCAGGCCGTGGCCGGCTACCGCGAACTCACCGGCAAGTCGGTGATGCTGCCGAAGTGGGCGTATGGCTTCTGGCAGAGCCGCGAGCGCTACAAGAGCCAGGACGAACTGGTAGGCGCGGTGGCCGAATACCGCAAGCGCAAGCTGTCGCTGGACAACATCGTGCTCGACTGGTCGTACTGGCCGGAAAACGCCTGGGGCTCGCATGATTTCGATCCGCAGCATTTCCCGGACCCGGACGGCATGGTCAAGGCTGTGCACGACATGCACGCGCAGATCAT
The DNA here is from genome assembly GCF_030208815.1 of Xanthomonas sp. fls2-241-TYG-148. Lineage (NCBI taxonomy): Bacteria > Pseudomonadati > Pseudomonadota > Gammaproteobacteria > Lysobacterales > Lysobacteraceae > Xanthomonas > Xanthomonas sp. fls2-241-TYG-148. The sequence goes on along the minus strand of NZ_JARVTE010000001.1, from coordinate 171,322 downwards.
GATTTCGATCTGGCCCAAGTTCTATCCCACCACCGCCAACTACAAGGAACTGGACGCGGCGGGTTTCATGTTCAAGCGCAACGTCGAAGTCGGCGAGCTGGACTGGATCGGCAAAGGCTACAAGAACTCGTTCTACGACCCGTACTCCGAAAAGGCCCAGGCCATCTACTGGCGCCAGATCAACGAAAAGCTCAACAGCAAGGGCTTCGATGCCTGGTGGATGGATGCCGACGAGCCGGACGTGCATTCCAACCTGGACATCGGCGAGCGCAAGGCACGCACCACGCCGACCGCGTTGGGCCCTTCAACCGAGTTCTTCAATTCGTATCCGTTGCCGCACACGCACGGCGTGTACGTGGGTGACCGTGCGGCCGACGACAAGCGCGTGTTCATCCTCTCGCGCAAGGGCTATGCCGGCACGCAGCGCAATGCAGTGGCGGTATGGAGCGGCGACATCGTCTCGCGTTGGGACGACATGCACGACCAGATTTCCGCCGGCGTGAACATGGCGCTGTCGGGCCTGCCGAACTGGACCTTCGACATCGGCGGTTTTGCGGTGGAGAAGCGTTACGAAAACCAGGACCCGGCGCATCTGCCGGAATGGCGCGAGCTCAACACGCGCTGGTTCCAGTTCGGTGCGTTCGTGCCGATCTTCCGCTCGCATGGCCAGTTCCCGTACCGCGAGATCTGGAACATCGCCCCGGAAGGCACGCCGTTCTACGAGAGCATGGCCTACTACAACCGCCTGCGTTACGCCCTGCTGCCGTACATCTACAGCCTAGCCGGCGATACCTACCAGCGTGACGGCGTGATCATGCGCGGCATGATGATGGACTTCCCGGATGACGCGAAGGCACGCGACATCAACGACCAGTACCTGTTCGGCCCGGCATTCCTGGTCGCACCGGTGACTCGCTTCGGCGCGACCTCGCGGCAGGTGTATCTGCCGGCCGGCAGCAGCTGGCTGGATTTCGCCACTGGTAAGCGCTACGAGGGTGGCCAGACCATCGAGGCCGCTGCGCCGATCGAACGCATGCCGCTGTTCGTGCGTGCCGGCTCGATCGTGCCCACCGGCCCGGTGCAGGAGTACGTGGACCAGACGCCGGATGCGCCGCTCACCGTGGTGGTCTACACCGGTGCCGATGGCCAGTTCTCGTTGTATGAGGACGACGGCAAGGGCTATGGCTACGAGAAGGGCGAGTTCAGCCGCATTCCGCTGAGCTGGGACCAGGCCAAGGGCGAGCTGCGCATCGGCCAGCGCGAAGGCAGCTGGACCGGCATGCAGGCCAAGCGCACCATCAATGTGCGTTTTGTCGACGGCCCGCGTGAGGACGCCGGTGCGCTGGAGCCCAAGGTGGACACCAGCATCCAGTACGACGGCAAGCCGGTCAGCGTGTTGCAGCGCAAGATTGCGTCCGGCAAAGCGCGTCGTCGATGATTGCAGGCTGTCTTTCCACGATGAGTGTGCAGATGCCGGAGCGCCGCAAGGCACACGCGCGCAGTTCCGGTGAAGCCGCACGGTGGTCACCGTGCTGACACGCAGAGAACTCTGCAAGGCAACCGGGGCCGCAGTCGCGGTCCTGGGTGCCGCTCCGGCGTTGTCGCAGGCAGCTGGCGTTGCGCCATTGCCTGCGGTCGCCCCGGACGATGCCTTGCAGCTGTGGTATCGCGAGCCGGCCAATGAATGGGTACAGGCCTTGCCGGTCGGCAATGGCCGGCTGGGCGCGATGGTGTGGGGTGGCATCGCCCACGAGCGTCTGCAACTCAACGAAGACACGCTGTATGCCGGTGGCCCGTACGACGCCACCAATCCGGAGGCGCTGGCGGCGTTGCCGCAGGTGCGTGCGCTGATCTTTGCCGGCCGCTATGCGGAGGCCGAGCAGCTGGCCGATGCCAAGCTGTTGTCGCGCCCGCTCAAGCAGATGCCGTACCAGCCGTTGGGCGATCTGTTGCTGGATTTCGATCGTGCCGACGGCATCAGTGAGTACCGTCGTCAGCTCGATCTGGATACCGCAGTGGCCACCACCACGTTCCGCTCCGGCGGCGCGGTGCACCGGCGCGAGGTGTTCGTGTCGGCGCAGTCGCAGTGCATCGTGGTGCGTCTGTCCTGTGATCGGCCGGGTGGCATTTCGTTGCGGGTGGGCATCGATAGCCCGCAGAGCGGCGAGGTCACGGTGGAGCAGGGCAGCCTGCTGTTCAGTGGTCGCAATGGCAGCTTCGCCGGCATCGACGGCAAGCTGCGCTTTGCATTGCGCGTGCTGCCGCAGGTCAAGGGTGGCAGCGTCACCGCGGTGCGCGACCGTCTGCGTATCCAGGGTGCCGATGAAGTGGTGTTGCTGCTGACCGCAGCCACCAGCTACCAACGTTTCGATGCGGTGGAAGGCGACCCGCTCGCGCTCACCGCGGCAAGCCTGCAAAAAGCCGGCAAGCTCAGCTACGCCGCGTTGCTGCGCACGCATCTGGCCGATCATCAACGCCTGTTCCGGCGCGTGGCGATCGATCTGGGCAGCAGCGAAGCGGCCACGCTTCCCACCGACGAGCGCGTGCAGCGCTTTGCCGAGGGCAACGACCCGGCACTGGCAGCGCTGTATCACCAGTACGGCCGCTATCTGCTGATCTGCAGTTCGCGGCCCGGCACTCAACCGGCCAACCTGCAGGGCATCTGGAATGACCTGATGCAGCCGCCGTGGGAGAGCAAGTACACCATCAACATCAACACCGAGATGAATTACTGGCCCAGCGAAGCCAATGCACTGCACGAGTGCGTGGAACCGCTGGAAGCCATGCTGTTCGATCTCGCCCGCACCGGTGCACACACCGCCCGTGCGATGTACGACGCCCCCGGCTGGGTGGTCCACAACAACACCGATCTATGGCGCCAGGCCGGGCCGATCGACGGTGCGCAGTGGAGCCTGTGGCCGATGGGCGGGGTGTGGTTGCTGCAGCAGTTGTGGGACCGCTGGGACTACGGCCGCGACCGTGCGTATCTGGCCAAGATCTATCCCTTGTTCAAGGGGGCGGCAGAGTTCTTCGTCGCCACCCTGGTGCGCGACCCCGGCACCGGCGCGATGGTGACCAATACATCGATGTCGCCGGAAAACCAGCATCCGTTCGGGGCGGCGGTCTGCGCCGGCCCAACCATGGATGCGCAGCTGTTGCGCGACCTGTTCGCGCAGTGCATCGCGATGAGCAAGTTGCTTGACGTCGATGCCGCGCTGGCACAGCAGCTGGCCACGCTGCGCGAGCACTTGCCGCCCAACCGCATCGGCAAGGCGGGGCAGTTGCAGGAGTGGCAGCAGGACTGGGACATGCAGGCGCCGGAGATCCATCACCGCCACGTCTCGCATCTGTATGCCTTGCATCCTTCCAGCCAGATCAACCTGCGCGACACGCCCGAGTTGGCGGCTGCCGCGCGGCGTTCGCTGGAGATTCGCGGCGACAACGCCACCGGCTGGGGCATCGGCTGGCGCCTGAACCTGTGGGCGCGGCTGGCCGATGGCGAGCATGCGTACCGCATCCTGCAACTGCTGCTTTCGCCCGAACGCACCTATCCAAACCTGTTCGACGCACATCCGCCGTTCCAGATCGATGGCAACTTCGGCGGCACCGCCGGCATTACCGAGATGCTGCTGCAAAGCTGGGGTGGCAGTGTGTTCCTGCTGCCGGCCTTGCCCAAGGCCTGGCCGCGCGGCAGCGTGCGCGGCCTGCGTGTGCGCGGCGGCGCCAGCGTGGATCTGGAATGGGATGCAGGTCGCTTGCAGCAAGCCCGTGTGCACAGCGATCGTGGCGGGCGCTATCAACTGTCCTATGCAGGGCAGACCTTGGACCTGCAACTGGGCGCCGGGCGCACCCAGCAGGTGGGCCTCAACAACAACCGATTGGTGAAGCAATGAGCGTGTACGTAGGACTGGATGTCGGCACACAGAGCGTCAAGCTGGTGGCCTACGATCCGCAGGAGCGCGCTGTGGTCGCCACCATCGGCGCGCCGATGGAATTGATCAGCCGCGACGATGGCACCCGCGAGCAGCAGGCGCAGTGGTGGATCGACGGCATCGTGCATTGCTTCGCGCAGCTCGATGCCGAGCTGCGTGCGCGCGTGCGCGGCATCTCTGTGTCCGGGCAGCAGCATGGCTTCGTGCCGGTGGCCGCCGATGGCAGCGTCACCGCGCCGGTGAAGCTGTGGTGCGACACCAGCACCGCGCTGGAATGCGACGAGATCATGGATGCTGTGGGCGGCGCGGCAGGCAGCGTGGCCACCGCCGGCAACCCGATCATGGCCGGCTACACGGCATCCAAATTGCCGTGGACGCGCAAGCATCGCCCCGAGGCGTATGCGGCGATGACCACGGTGATGTTGCCGCATGATTACGTGAACTTCTGGCTCACCGGCGAGCGCTTCACCGAAGTGGGTGATGCCTCCGGGACCGGTTGGCTGGATGTGCGCACCCGCCAGTGGTCCGAGCGCATGCTCGGCGCCATGGATGCGCAACGCGACCTGCGCGATGCCTTGCCGCCGCTGGTGGAAACCGGCGCGGTGTTCGCCCTGTCCGATGCGGCTGCAGAAGCGCTCGCATTGCCGGCCGGCGTGCGCGTCACCACCGGTGGTGGCGACAACATGATGGCGGCGATCGGCACCGGCAATGTGGTGCCCGGCCGCCTGACCATGAGCCTGGGCACCTCCGGCACCTTGTTCGCCTATGCCGATCATCCGGTGGTGGACGACGATGCACGCTGGGCCGCGTTTTGCTCGTCCAGCGGTGGCTGGTTGCCGCTGATCTGCACCATGAACTGCACTGTCGCCACCGAAGCGGTGATGCGCATGTTCTCCATCACCCGCGCGCAGACCGAGGCCATGATCGCAGACACCACGCCCGGTGCCGACGGGCTGGTGCTGTTGCCGTTCTTCAATGGCGAGCGCACACCCAATCTGCCGGATGCGCGTGGCTGCCTGTTCGGCATGGATCTGCACAACACCACGCCGGCGCATTTCTATCGCGCGGCGATGGAAGGGGCCACCTACAGCCTGCGCAATGGCTTCGACGCCTTCGTCGCGGCCGGCCTGCAGTTCGATACCATCCTGCTCACCGGCGGGGGCAGCAAGAGCGCGCAGTGGCGGCAGATGGTGGCCGACGTGTTCAACCTGCAGGTGGTGGTGCCGACCCAGCCCGAAGGCGCGGCCTTCGGCGCCGCGCTGCAGGCAGTGTGGGCGTGCGACCGCGACGATGGCGGCCAGGCCGCGTTGTCGGAGGTGGTGCTGGAGCACCTGCAGATCGACGATGCATTGTCGGCGCGCCCGGATCCGCAACGCGTGGCCGCCTACCAGCAGCACTACCAGAACTTCCTCAAGCACCTGCACGTCGTCAGCCCGCTCTACGCCGGCTGATTCATCACTCCCCCAGTACCAAGGACCTCTCACCCCATGAGCAACACCGTTTTCATCGGCGCGAAAGAATATTTCCCCGGCATCGGCAAGATCGGCTTCGAAGGCCGCGATTCGGACAACCCGCTCGCGTTCAAGGTGTACGACGCCAACAAGCAGGTCGCCGGCAAGACCATGGCCGAGCACCTGCGCTTTGCAGTGGCCTACTGGCACAGCTTCTGCGGCAATGGCGCCGATCCGTTCGGCCCGGGCACGCGCGCGTATCCGTGGGATGTGGGCAACACCGCGCTGGCGCGTGCCGAGGCCAAGTCCGATGCCGCGTTCGAATTCTTCACCAAGCTCGGCGTGCCGTACTACTGCTTCCACGACATCGACCTGGCGCCGGATGCGGACGACATCGGCGAGTACGAAAACAACCTCAAGCACATGGTGGGCATCGCCAAGCAGCGCCAGGCCGACACCGGCGTCAAGCTGCTGTGGGGCACCGCCAATCTGTTCTCGCACCCGCGCTACATGAATGGTGCCTCCACCAATCCGGACTTCAACGTCGTGGCGCGCGCTGCGGTACAGGTCAAGGCCGCGATCGATGCCACGGTGGAGCTGGGCGGCGAGAACTACGTATTCTGGGGCGGCCGCGAAGGCTACGCCTGCCTGCACAACACGCAGATGAAGCGTGAGCAGGACAACATGGCGCGCTTCCTCACCTTGGCACGCGACTACGGCCGTGCGATTGGCTTCACCGGCAACTTCCTGATCGAGCCCAAGCCAATGGAGCCGATGAAGCACCAGTACGACTTCGATAGCGCCACGGTGATCGGCTTCCTGCGCCAGCACGGCCTGGCCCAGGATTTCAAGCTGAATATCGAAGCCAACCACGCCACGCTGTCGGGCCACAGCTTCGAGCACGATCTGCAGGTGGCCAGCGATGCCGGCCTGCTTGGCAGCATCGATGCCAACCGAGGCAACCCGCAGAACGGCTGGGATACCGACCAGTTCCCGACCGACCTGTACGACACCGTCGGCGCGATGCTGGTAGTGCTGCGTCAGGGCGGGCTGGCACCGGGTGGGCTGAACTTCGATGCCAAGGTGCGGCGTGAATCGTCCGACCCGCAGGACCTGTTCCTGGCCCACATCGGCGGCATGGACGCGTTCGCACGCGGTCTGGAAGTGGCCGACGCACTGCTGACCTCTTCGCCGCTGGAAACCTGGCGCGCGCAGCGTTACGCCAGCTTCGACAGCGGCGCGGGCGCGGACTTTGCCAACGGCACCAGCACGCTGGCAGATCTGGCCAAGTACGCCGCCGGCAAGGGCGAGCCGACGCAAGTCAGCGGCCGCCAGGAAGCCTACGAGAACCTGATCAATCAGTACCTGACGCGTTGATGTCCCGTGGCCGGCGGCGCACTGCGTCGCCGGCCGATGGCGGTCACCCCCGTGACCGCTCCCTTGCATGTTTCCAGGTGAACCCATGTCCAGTGTCTCCATTGACGGCGCCCCCGATGCCGGCGAGAACACCCGTTTCATCATCCTGATCAGCTGCGTGGCCACGATCGGCGGCTTTCTGTTCGGCTTCGACAGTGGCGTGATCAATGGCACCGTCGACGGGCTCAAGCAGACCTTCCAGTCCAGTGCCGCCGAGACCGGCTTCGAAGTCGCCTCGATGCTGCTGGGGTGCGCCATCGGCGCCTTCTTTGCCGGCCGCCTGGCCGACCGCTGGGGCCGCCGTGCGGTCCTGATCATTTCTGCGGCGCTGTTCCTGCTCTCGGCCATCGGTGCCGGTGCCTCGCACAGCTCCGGCTTCTTCATCTTTGCCCGCGTGATGGGCGGCTTTGCGGTAGGCGCAGCCAGCGTCATCTCGCCGGCCTACATCGCCGAGGTTGCCTCCGCACGCTATCGCGGCCGGCTCGCCACCATGCAGCAGATCGCTATCATCAGCGGGCTGTTCTGCGCGTTTTTGAGCAACTATCTGCTGGCCAATGCCGCCGGCGCGTCCACCGAGCCGTTGTGGGCAGGGCAGGCCGCCTGGCGCTGGATGTTCTGGATGCAGGCCATCCCGTCGCTGCTGTTCCTGCTGCTGTTGCTGGTCATCCCCGAAAGCCCGCGCTACCTGGTGGTCAAGGGCCGTCGCGAGCAGGCGCTGGTGGTGCTCAAGCGGCTGTACGGTAACGCGGCCGCGCAGACCAAGCTGGGCGAAATCTCCGCCTCGATGTCGGCCGACCAGCACAAGCCCAAGTTCTCCGACCTGATCAGCAAGACCACCGGCAAGATCCGCCCGATCGTGTGGATCGGCGTCGGCCTGGCGGTGTTCCAGCAACTGGTCGGCATCAACGTGGTGTTCTACTACGGCGCGGTGTTGTGGCAGGCGGTGGGCTTCTCCGAGCAGGACGCACTGCTGATCAACGTGCTCTCCGGCGGCCTCAGCATCGGTGCCTGTCTGGTCACGGTGATGCTGGTCGACAAGATCGGCCGCAAGCCGTTGCTGTGGATCGGCTCGGCCGGTATGGCGGTATCGCTGGCCCTGGTGACCTACGCCTTCGCCACGGCCTCGCTGGATCCCAACGGCAAGCTCGCCATGTCCGATGCCATGGGAATGCTCGCGCTGGTCGCCGCCAACGTCTACGTGGTGTTCTTCAATGCCTCGTGGGGCCCGGTGATGTGGGTGATGCTGGGCGAGATGTTTCCCAACCAGATCCGCGGTTCGGGCCTGGCCATTGCCGGCGCTGCACAGTGGACTTCCAACTTCGCCATCACCGTCAGCTTCCCGATCCTGCTCGGCAGCATCGGTCTTGCTGGCGCCTACGGCATCTACACCGTTGCCGCCTTCATCTCGGTGTTCTTCGTGCTCAAGTACGTCTACGAGACGAAGGGCAAGGAGCTGGAGCAGATGGAGGGCTGATCACGGCGTTGTGCTGATATCAGCATGAGAAACGCAAAAGGCCGCCGCATAGGCGGCCTTTTGCGTATGTGAATCGAACTGCGCGAGCCACACGGCTAGTGCCGTTCTCATGCGCACTGCAACCTAGCGCTAGCAGCGAGGAATCCCCAATCGCGGCACTTAAGGATGACATGCGGCAGTCTGTGAGCTGCTCCACGCTTGTCGCGCGGCGGATGCGTGCGTCTGGTACGCAGTCTTGCAATCTGTGCACTCCAGCTATACTCCGCACCTCAGTTCGATCCACACTAGGCCAAATTCGTCGACGAACCAGGGAGTGGTTGTATGGCAGTTGCTAAGGAGCTCGGAGAAGGTCTGCTGCTGAGCCTGTGTTATTGCATCGTCTTTCTGCTCGTGTGGCATCTGTCTGTCGACCAGTGGTATCTGCCCGCGGGATTAAGGGCGGTGACACTTTTGATGATGCCGTACCGGCGATGGCCCTTCTTGCTGGCCGGCGATGCCGCCGCAGTGCTGCTGTTGCGTGTGCCGATGCTCGACACCCGCGATTACGCACCGATCTGGGCCTACCTCAGCCCATTTTTGCTCGCGCCCGGATTGGCCCTGGCTGTCTCAGCCGTGCGCCGGCATACACCTGACCTGATCTACCGCAATGCGTCGCTGCTGCCGATGATGTTGGTCTTGGCTCTGTGGAATACGTTGTGCGGTATGGCACTGAACGCTGCGCTCGGTGGCCCGACAGTCAGCTCGCCAATCGAGATTTTGCTGCGTACCTGGATGGGCTCGTATCTGGGCATCCTGATGTTCCTGCTGCCGGCCCTGCTGTGGCAGCGGCGTACAGAGACCTACCTGCGCGATGACCTGGTGCGTGACAGTGCATTTGCCGGGCTGACCATGGCGGCCCTGTTCTGCACGGCCAACGTGGTGCCGGAGCCCTTATTGCGTCAGGTCTTGATGGCGGCCCTGATCGCGCCGGCGATTGTCCTGACCCTGCGTCACGGCTGGCGGGGTGCCGCCACCGGCGCGCTCATGGCAAACGTCATCGCCGCCTTGTCGCGCTCGGTGTATGGCCGCGCGGCGTACGACGCCGAGTTGTTCAGCGTGCAATTGCTGCTGGCGGTGATCGCGACCGGCCTGTTCGTGCTGGGGTCGCGTCTAGCGCTTGCCTATGCGCAGTCCAGCAATCTTGCGCAAACGCCGTCGGAGGCGTTGCAGTTCGCGCAGGCGGGGTATCTCGCTGCGGAGCGCACGCTTCGCAATCGGGTAGTCGACTATTCCGATATCAATGTCCACATCAACCGCCTGCGCAAGGACTGCGTGGCCCAGCTGCGCGAGCGTGGCCACCATGCGGCGGCGATGGAGATCACCAGGGCGGGCGTGATCGAGTCGCAATTGCTGCATGAATACGTTGCTGGACTGTATCCGCTGGAGATCGAGACACACGGCCTCTATCAGGCGTTGCGCTCGCCGGCACTGTCACGTTTCTACGCGACCGAGATTCACCACGCGCTGCGTGGAAACTGCAGCCGCCTGTCGCTGGGGCTGCAATTGGCGGCCTACCGCTCAGCGCTCAATGCGATTGAAATGTTGCCTCCGGCGAAACGACATCTGGTCCAGGCGCGTGCATGGCGAAGCGGAGAGATGCAGGGTGTTGTGATCAGGATCTTTGCGGATGTCTCAGTGCTGGAGTCGTCGCGCCACGATTCTCCTGATGCCGAAGCCGAGCTGCGCACGCGTCTCAAAGCGCATGGCGGTAGATTGCGCCGCCGCCATGCGTCTGTCCTGAGCTTCCTGGTTGCAGAGCAGACGTCGGTTACTTCGTCCGTGTAACCACCCAGCGATCACCGGCCGCTTCGCTCACCAGGTGCACGGTGAAGCGGGGCGTCTGATAAATCAGCTGCGCATTCGTCGGAACGGTCAGCGAAGTCACCACCATCCTGCCGACATCTTTGCCCATCGGCAGGACCCACAGGATCTCACCTGCGCGACCGACGGCGCCGCGAACCACCCCTGTGGCGTCGTTGATCTGCAGGTAGAGCATGCCCTCACGCTCGAACTCATAAATCCGCCACGTGGGATCCACGGCAAGATTGGTTGCCTTCGGAGCAGATTCACCCAGGCCTGTCGCTGCCATCGTGGAGACGGTTCCGTCTCCTGGGCAACAGGCATTCGCCGTCCCGATGCCGAGCAGCAACGCGCCGGCGAGGGCACCCAGAGCCTTGACTGCGAGTTTTGCCTTCACTTCCATGACTTCGCCTTATCCCAAAGTGGGAAACATTTCGCCTGCGATTCAGGCCCGTCTAAGGTAAATCCTTCTTGGTACTTTCGTGAGTGACCAAGTCAAGGATCTGCTGATTTGCTGCCTGCTTAGAGAATGCTGGCGCTCCAGATCGTTTCTACGGAGGTCCAGCCAGACCAGTAATCCTGCGCGCAGCGATCTAGACCGCAGGCCCGTTCCTACGAAGGTGGCTAGGCTAGCTGCTTCTTTTCACAGGCGGTGCGCCGTATGGCTGACATCGGCCCGCTCTTGGGGCCTACTGCGGACGTCCTGCATGTGCATCTACGCTGACATCCATACGACGCCGGCAGGCAGAGCAGCGCTTGCATCGCACGCGCGTGGCTATCGGGTTGCGTGAGACACGCAGCTGCGCAGCGCCGTCTTGAGCATGTCTTGCCCGAGTGCATCCAGCGCCTCCTCACTGCGGCACCGACTCCATCCGTGCGCGTTCAAACCACTGAATCACCTGTTGATGGTGCGGTTGACCCCAACGGCGCAGGAACTGCTGGGTGTGGTGATCGTGCGGATCACGGAGATTGGTCAGGCGTTGGGCGATGAAATCACGGGTCAATAACTGGTTGCAGTCGACTTCGATGCAATGCCGCCAGGCGGTATAGCTGTCGGGGAGAAGGGCGGACATCGGGAGCTCCGGAAACGGGGGAACATGAATGAAGGTTCGCGGCAGCGCGGGGCAGGGCTTGCGTCTGGCCGTTAAATGTTACTTTATAACACTTATTCCGGTGCGTAGTTATCATCCAAGTGCTGCTCCTTTCCTCGCTTTGTCTGTGTCGGCCAAATCGTGTCGCTGGTCCTGGATTCCAGGCCGCGCGGCACCTCATTGGGCTGCACATAACGGAGCGGTCGCAATGAAGCGGCGCGATCTGTTGCGCACCGCAGGCGCCTCGCTGCTGCTCTCGCCGGTCCTCGGCTATACGCAGAGCCTGCCCGTTGTGCAGGCGTGCGACCTGCAGCAGGAAGGTGCGCTGCTGCGGCTGCGTCTCCAGATCAGTACGCAGGTTACCTACCGCCGCTTCACGTTGGCCGATCCTGCGCGGCTGGTGATCGATCTTGCGGGCGTGTCGACGCAAGCGCCACGGATCGGGCCGCTGCCGGACGGCACGGTGGTAACCGCCATTCGCAGCGGGCCGCATGCCGATGGCTTGCGCGTTGTTGTCGACCTGGCCCGGCCCGTCGACGCGGCCAATGCCCGCTGGGACGGCACCGCGCTTCTGGTCGATCTGGCCGCTTCATCCAATGGCGCATCGCCGCCAGGGGCGGAGGTCGCCGCTGCACCGATCGCCGCGACACGCTCACGCCTGCATCCCTACGTGATCGCCATCGATGCCGGGCACGGCGGCAAGGACCCGGGTGCGGTGAGTGCCGATGCACGCTATGAAAAACATGTCGCGATGGCCGTCGCCGGGCGGCTCCATCAGCGCCTGGCGGCCGACCTGCGGTATCGGCCGACGATGATCCGCAGTGATGATCGCTTCGTGCCCTTGCATGAGCGCGTCATGATCGCGCACCGACACAATGCCGATCTGTTCGTGTCGATCCATGCCGATGCCGCGCCCAGCAGTGCGGCGCGTGGCGCCTCGGTGTTTGCGTTGTCCCAAGGCGGCGCCAGCTCGGCATTGGCGCGCTGGACCGCCGATAGCGAGAACGCGGCCGATGACATGGGCGATAGCGCGCGCCGCCTGCGGGTGCCGAGTAATCCGGTGTTGTCGCAGGTACTGGCCGACCTGTCGCTCAGCGGCACCATCGCCAGCAGCCTGCAGTTCGGCAAGCTGATGCTCGATCGCCTGCAGCACGTCACACGACTGCATCAGGACCAGGCGGGTCAGGCCGGGTTTGCAGTGCTGAAATCGCCTGATATCCCGTCATTGCTGGTGGAAACCGGCTTCATGAGCAATCGCGACGATTGCAACCGGCTCTGTGGCGACGCGCATCAGGATGAACTGGCGCAGACGCTGCACGCCGGCATCGACGATTACTTCCACGCATTTCCCGGTCGCGCCTGAGTGCGGCCGTCCCTTTCTTCTTCCATGGGTTTTCATGTCCGCCACGCTTCCCGATATCGCTGTCACCGAACCTTCCGCGCTGCACGCGCCCTTACGCTGGGTTGGCATGCAGGACATTGCGATTCCCGTGCGCCTGGACGAGGCCGAGCCGAGTGGCACGGTGGCTGCATGCGCGCAGGTGCAGGTCGATCTGCCGCGGCCCGAACTCAAGGGTATCCACATGTCACGGCTGTATCGCTTGCTGGATCGGCATCTGGAGCAACCGCTATCACCGGCGATGCTCTCGCAGTTGCTGCAGGCAATGATCGACAGCCATGCCGATTGCGGCAGCCGTGCGGCGCGGGTGAGTCTGGCCTTCGAAGTGATGTTGCGGATGCCGGCACTGCGTAGCGAGGGACTGGCGGGTTGGCGTGCCTATCCAGTGCGCATCGACGCACAGAGCAGGGCGGGGCGCAGTGAGATGCGTCTGCAGATCGATGTGCTGTATGCCTCCACCTGCCCGTGTTCGGCTGCGCTATCGCGTCAGTTGTTGAGCGAGGCCTTCGCGCAACAGCACGCCGGACAGACCGCAGTGCAGGTCGAAGATGTCGCTCAGTGGCTGCAACGCAACGGCTCGTATGCCACGCCACATAGCCAGCGCAGCGTGGCGCAAGTGCGCGTGGACTTGGTGGCGCGCGTGCAGCGTTTCGACATCCGCGAGTTGGTGCTCTTGTGCGAAAGCGCATTGGCCACGCCGGTCCAGGCAGCGGTGCGGCGGATTGATGAGCAGGCATTTGCACGCTTGAACGGTGCCAACCTGATGTACGTGGAAGATGCCGCGCGCCGGCTACGCAAGGAGTTGGCCGAGCGCTATGCCTCATTTCATGTGGCGGTCCGCCATTTCGAAAGCCTGCACGCGCACGACGCGGTTGCCGAAACTGGCAGTGATGCAGACGTCTTCCACATGATTGCCGAGTCGCAAGACCACTGACGTGCGCTGCAGGCATCTACGGCAATTCGTGCCAGGCGCGTGTTGCCCACGCGCTTGGTCAGGCACACCGCATTGCATCTGACTGAGGCGGAATGACCTGCGCGCGGGCCGGCCCGCATGCGGTGATCGGCGTCGGCTGCGCTGGAGCGGCGTGGTACTTGCTCAGCGCGGTTGAACACCTCTCACGCAGTACGGTGCGGCGTGTTGCTGCGCAGGCGGCCTCGGCAATCGGCGCAGCGGCCGCCATCGCAGCGGCCGCTGCATAACGGCCGCGACCACACCTGCGCGGCCCACACGCTGCCCCTGATTCGATCGCCTGCATTCCGGGCCCACAACGCAAAAGCCCCGCAATCGCGGGGCCTTGGCGTGTCTGCAGAGGACGAAGTTGGCGCTCCCTAGGGGGCTCGAACCCCTGTTTTAGCCTTGAGAGGGCCACGTCCTAACCGCTAGACGAAGGGAGCGTTTGGTGCGAGCTGTGCAGCGCGCTAGTATAGTGAGGTAAAAGCCGTTGGGCAATCCTGAAACACGAAACGGAAGCGCCACCATCGAACCTTCAGTTACATCCCCGTTCACGCTGCGCGTCATCCCACGCGACCAGCACACCATCTCGCGCAAGGACATCAGCCCCAACGCGTTGCGCGTGCTGTACCGCCTGCGCGAATCCGGCTTTGGCGCCTACCTGGTTGGTGGTGCGGTGCGCGACCTGCTGGTCGGCGGCCACCCCAAGGACTTCGACGTGGCCACCAGCGCCACGCCGGAGGAAGTCAAGGCGCTGTTCCGCAATTGCCGCCTGATCGGCCGCCGCTTTCGCCTGGCGCATGTGGTGTTCGGCCGCGAGATCATCGAGGTCGCTACCTTCCGCGCCAATATCGATGACGGCAGCGGTGACCGCGAGCTGGATAACGGCCGCCTGGTGCGCGACAACGTCTACGGCACTATCGAAGACGATGCGATCCGCCGCGACTTCACCTGCAACGCGCTGTATTACGCGATCGAGGATTTCTCGGTGCGCGATTACTGCGGCGGCTTCGAAGACGTGCAGGCGCGCTTGATGAAGTTGATCGGCGACCCGGAGCTGCGCTACCAGGAAGATCCGGTGCGCATGCTGCGCGCGGTGCGGCTGGCGGCCAAGTTGAACTTCGACATCGAAGCCGGCACCGCCGAGCCGATCCCGCGCCTGGCCGGGCTGTTGTCCGAAGCGGCGCCCGCGCGTCTGTTCGAGGAAATTCTCAAGCTGTTCCTGTCCGGGCACGGCGTGGCCAGTTTCGAGGGCCTGGAGCGTTACGGCCTGCTTGGGGCGCTGTTCCCCGAAAGTGCAGCGGCGCTCAAGTCCAACCGCAGCGGCGCATTGCGCGCGATGGTGCTGGAAGGCCTGCGCAACACCGATGCACGCGTGGCCAACGATGAGCCGGTGTCGCCGGCGTTCCTGTTCGCGCTGCTGCTGTGGCCGGCGTTCTGTCGCACCCTGATGGGGCTGCAGGCGCAGGGCGTGCAGCCGGAAGACGCACAGCGTCGCGCCGCCGATCGGGTGACCTTGCACCAGCTGGAGCGGGTGGCCTTGCCGCGTCGCTTCTCGCTGCCGATGCAGGAAATCTGGCTGCTGCAGACCCGGTTCTCCTCGCGCCAGCGCAAGCGCGTATTCCGCACCTTGTCGCACCCGCGCTTCCGGGCCGCGTTCGACTTCCTGGTGCTGCGCCAGTTCGCCTCGGCCGACCATGCCGCAGATGTCGAGTTCTGGCGCGATGCGCAGCAGTCGTCCGGCCAGGAGCTGGTGGACGCGATCGAGAACGCGCAGGCCGATCACGACGGAGATGAGTCGGCACCGCGCAAGCGTCGCCGCCGCCGCCGTCGTACCGGCGCCGCCGCAGGCGAGTAGGGCGTGCTGACTGCCTTTGTCGGCCTGGGCGCCAACCTGGGCCAGGCCGAGGCCACCGTGCGCGCGGCCATCGTCGCGCTGGGCACGCTGCCGCAGTCGTCGGTCACCGCCGCTTCGCGGCTGTACCGTACGCCGGCCTGGGGCCGCGAGGACCAGCCGGACTTCATCAATGCCGTGGCCGCCGTGCGCACTATGCTGGCGCCGCTGGCGCTGCTGGACGGGCTGCTGGCGATCGAGCAGGCATTCGGCCGCGACCGTCGCGACGGCGAGCGCTGGGGCCCGCGCACGCTGGATCTGGATCTGCTGCTGTACGCCGATCAGGTGATCGACCTGCCGCGCCTGCAGGTTCCGCACCCGCATCTGCAGGCGCGCGCCTTTGCGCTGCTGCCGCTGTCCGAGCTTGCCCCGGAGGCGATCATTCCGGGCCATGGAACAGTGCGACACGCCCTGCAGGCCATCGATGTCTGCGGGCTGGAGCCGATTGGGTAGATAATGGCCGGCTTATCACCCCACGTAATGACTTCATGAGCAGCCATACCGACAGCAAGCCCTGGACCGTGCCCGCCTTGGCGCAGGCCAAGCGCGACGGTCGAAAACTGGTCATGTTGACCGCCTACGACGCCGGGTTTGCGCGCACCTTCGACGCCAATGGCGTGGACCTGATCCTGGTGGGCGACTCGCTGGGCATGGTGGTGCAGGGGCACGATTCCACGCTGCCAGTGACCACGGCCGACATGGTCTACCACACCGCCGCGGTGGCCCGCGTGCTGGAGCGTGCGTTGCTGGTGGCCGACTTGTCGTTCCAGGCCGATGCCACGCCGGAACGTGCGCTCGATGCCGCCACCCAGCTGCTGCAGGCGGGTGCGGAGATGGTCAAGATCGAAGGCGCCGGGCACAAGCTCGACGTGATCCGCTACCTGGTTGAGCGAGAAATCCCGGTGTGTTCGCACCTTGGGCTCACGCCGCAGTCGGTGCTGCGCTTCGGCGGCTACAAGGTGCAAGGCCGTGGCGAAGCCGGCGAACAGCTGCGTCGCGACGCCCAGGCCGCGGTCGATGCCGGTGCCAGCCTGATCGTGCTCGAATGCGTGCCGACGCCGATCGCAGCGCAGATCAGCGCCGAGTTGCACGTGCCCACGATCGGCATCGGTGCCGGCCCCGGCTGCGATGGCCAGGTGCTGGTGATGCACGACATGCTGGGCCTGGACAGCGGCCATCGCCGTCCCAAGTTCGTCAAGGATTTTCTGGCCGAAGGCGGGTCGGTGGCGGGCGCCGTGCAGGCCTACGCGCAGGCTGTGCGGGAAGGCAGCTTTCCCGACGCCGAGCACGCGTACGCCGCATGATCCAGACCATTACCGATCTGTCGGCGCTGCGCGCACTGGTCACCGGCTGGAAGCGCGAGGGGCTGCGCGTGGCGCTGGTGCCCACCATGGGTAACCTGCACGCCGGGCACTATTCGCTGGTGATGCTGGCGCGCCAGTACGCCGACCGCGTGGTCTCCAGCGTGTTCGTCAATCCGACCCAGTTCGGCCCCAATGAAGACTTCGCACGCTACCCGCGTACGCCCGAAGCCGACATGCGTGGCCTGGAGGATGCCGGGTGCGACGCGCTGTGGTTGCCGGACGTGGATACCATGTATCCGCTCGGGACCGCGCTGGCCACGCCGATCCATGCACCCGGTGTCAGCGACGTGCTCGAAGGCGTCTGCCGGCCCGGCCACTTCGATGGCGTCTGCACGGTGGTGGCGCGTCTGTTCAATCAGGTGCAGCCGGACGTGGCTGCCTTCGGCAAGAAGGATTATCAGCAGCTGGCGGTGATCCGGCAGATGGTGGCCGACCTGGCGTTTCCGATCGAAATCCTGGGCGGCAGCATCGTGCGCGAGGCCGATGGCCTGGCGATGAGCTCGCGCAATCAGTATCTGTCGGCAGACGATCGCCCGATCTCGGCACAGATCCGCAAGGTGCTGCTGCAGATGCGCGACAGCCATGCCGCCGGCGTGCCGCGCCTGCAGGTCGAGGCGGCGGCAACCCAGGCACTGGAAGCGGTGGGTTTCCGTGTCGACTACACCGCGCTGCGCCTGCCTGATCTGAGCGAGCCCGACGACGGTTTGGGCGCCCCGGCAGCCGGCCCGCGCGTGGCGCTGATCGCTGCCCGGATCGGCAGCACCCGGCTGATCGACAACCTGGAATTCTGAGGCCGCGCGCGCGGCCGGCCTGAAGCCCTCACGACCGGCTGCGCTGCTGGCCGGTCGATGCCTGCACTTTCCGCTAAAATGCCGGCTTTCCTTTGCGTTGTAGCCACATGCACCTGTCCCTGCTGAAAGCCAAGATCCACCGCGCCACCGTCACCCACTCCGAGCTCAACTACGAGGGCTCGATCGCCATCGACGGCCTGCTGCTGGAAGCGACCGGCATCCGCGAATTCGAACAGGTCCATATCTGGGACGTCACCAATGGTGCGCGTTTCAGCACCTATGCCATCCGTGCCGAAGAAGGCAGCGGCATCATCTCGCTCAACGGTGGCGCAGCGCGCCACGTGCAGGTGGGCGATCTGATCATCGTGGCCGCCTTCGCCAGCATGAGCGAAGACGAAGCCAAGACCTTCAAGCCCAATCTGGTATATGTGGACGCGCACAACGCGATCTCCCACACCAACCACAGCATCCCCACTCAGGCCGCATGACACATACCAACGGATTCGACGCGCTTCACGCCCACGCCCAGCGCCTGCGCGGCGCTGCCATCCCCGCATTGCTTGCCGCAGAGCCCCAGCGGCCCACGCAGTACGCCCGGCAAGTCGGTCCGTTGTATTTCAACTTCGCGCGGCAGAAGTACGACCGCGCCGCGCTCGATGCGCTGTTTGCAATCGCACGCGAGCGCGACCTGGCAGGCGCATTCCAGCGGCTGTTCCGTGGCGAGCAGGTCAATGTCACCGAACAGCGCGCCGCCCTGCACACCGCGCTGCGTGGTGATCTCACCGATGCACCGGTCGCATCCGATGCATACGCCACCGCTACTGAGGTCCGGCAGCGCATGGGCGCGCTGATCCAGCAGCTGGAAGGCACCGATGTCACCGACATTGTCAGCGTCGGCATCGGGGGTTCGGATCTGGGTCCGCGTCTGGTCGCCGATGCATTGCGTGCACCGTCCGGTGCGCGTTTCCGTGTGCATTTCGTTTCCAATGTCGATGGCGCGGCCATGCAGCGCACCCTGGCAACGCTGGACCCGGCACGAACCGCCGGCATCCTGATTTCCAAGACTTTCGGCACCCAGGAAACCCTGCTCAACGGCAGCATCCTGCATGCGTGGCTGGGTGGCAGTGAGCGCCTGTACGCAGTGAGTGCCAATCCCGAACGTGCCGCCAAGGCGTTCGACATTGCACCTGGCCGCGTGCTGCCGATGTGGGACTGGGTGGGCGGCCGTTATTCGCTGTGGTCGGCGGTCGGTTTCCCGATTGCACTGGCGATCGGTTTTGAGCGTTTTGAACAACTGCTCGGCGGTGCCGCGCAGTTCGACGCGCATGCGCTCAACACGCCGCTGGAAGAAAACGTGGCAGTGCTGCACGGACTGACCGCAGTGTGGAACCGTAACCTGCTCGGTAGCGCCACGCATGCGGTGATGACCTACGACCAGCGCCTGGCCTTGCTGCCGGCGTATCTGCAGCAGCTGGTGATGGAGAGCCTGGGCAAGCGCGTCAAGCTGGACGGCTCGGCCGTGGACAGCGATACCGTGGCGGTGTGGTGGGGCGGTGCCGGCACCGACGTGCAGCACAGCTTCTTCCAGGCGCTGCATCAGGGCACCAGCGTGGTGCCGGCCGATTTCATCGGCACCGTGCACAACGACGACCCGTACGCAGAAAACCATGTCGCGCTGATGGCCAACGTGCTGGCGCAGACCGAGGCGCTGGCCAATGGCCAGGACAGCAGCGACCCGCACCGCAGTTATCCGGGCGGTCGCCCGAGCACGGTGATCCTGCTCGATGCACTCACTCCGCAGGCGCTGGGTGCGCTGATCTCGATGTACGAGCACAGCGTGTACGTGCAGTCGGTGATGTGGGGCATCAACGCGTTCGACCAATTCGGTGTCGAGTTGGGCAAGCAGTTGGCCAGCCAATTGCTGCCTGCCCTGAAGGGCGAGGCCGCCGATGTGGCCGACCCGGTCACGCGCGAGCTGTTGGCCAAGCTGCGCGGCTAAGCGCGGCTGCAATCGCCTGCGTGTTGAGTGACGGGGCCTTCGGGCCCCGTTGCGTTTAAGCCATTCGCTGCTGGGCAGCCTGCTGCAGGAGGATGGCGCCACCTGGTTCAAGCCGGACGCCTTCACCCGGCAATGGGTGGAGCAGGGCTGGGCGCTGGACGAGGCCAATGCGCAGGCCTGGCAGGAAGGCCTGCGACGGCTGCGCCGTGCAATGGATGAGGGCCACGACTATGCCTTCGAAACCACGCTGGGCGCGCAGACAATCCCGCGTCTGTTGCTCGACGCCTGTGCGCAGCACCGCATCGCGGTGTGGTTTTGCGGCTTGTCGAGCGTGGAGCTGCATTTGCAACGCGTCGCGGCGCGGGTGGCCGCAGGGGGCCATGCGATTGCCGAGCACAAGATCCGCGAGCGCTTTGATGCATCGCGCGCCAACCTGATTACGTTGTTGCCGCATCTGGCGGTGCTGCATGTGTACGACAACAGCGCGCCGGCCGATGCCGCCGGGCAGGTGGAACCGCTGCTGGTACGGAGCTGGATCACGCCGGGCTGCATTACCCGACCACCGCCGAGCAACTGGCGCAGGTGCCGGACTGGGCAAAACCCATTGTGATGACGGCACTGGAGGCGCGCGGCGTGTCGTGATGGCATGTCCGCTCGCAACGCCTTTCGGTCGCTGCGAGCGGCACGCCAGATGGGCTTACGCCTTGCTCAACTGCACCGCCACCGGGTCACCGGTGAGATAGCCGACTGCAGCGCCGAAGCGATCCTTGTAGTTGGCGCGCACCAGCGGATCCAGCGTGGCCTTGACGGTGTCGTGCAGCGGGCTTTCCCAGTCGCCGGGATGCTGGAAGTTGCTCATGACATAGGTCCAGCCATGGATCTGGTCAACCGCGTGCAGGCCGGTGGATTCGGCGCCGGCCGGCACCGAGAGCAGGCGCGTCAGCGTGCCGCTGTCGACGTTGTAGGCCCACAGGAAATTGTTGACGTGCAGGCTGCTGTCTTCGCCAATGAACAGCGTGCGCAGCGACTCGGAGAACTTGAGGTTGTCCGGATTCGCCAGCCGGTTCGGGTCGGCCAGGTTGCCCAGCCCGTCGGCCTGCGCCAGGTCGTGGCCGGTCAGCGCGGCAGGCGCGGCCATGTCGATCGGCACCCATTCGCTGTGGATCGGTGCGCCCTTGGTGTCGCGGCGCCCGCCACGCAGGTTGAGCGCATACACCGCGCCGGACTGCGGGCCTTCCACCTTCACGTCGCCCGAGCCGTTGAGCATGCTGGTGACGATGTAGGACATTGCCATGTAGGCGATCTTGTCGCGCGCGTTGACGGTGGTGCCTTCGAGCTTGGTGAAGCCCAGGCTGCCGCCGGCCAATGCGGCATAGCGATGAGTTTCCAGATAGGTGGCCGCCTTCTCCATGCCCGGCTTGATGCGGATCCAGTTGGAGGTGCCGTTGAAGGGAATCTTGGTGAACGTGGCATCGCCCGGGTCGCTCAGGTGCACGTCGAGAATGTCGGCGGCGGTGAGGCGGTTGGCGAGGGCTTCGATCTCGGCGCTGGTGGCGTGTCCCAGCTTGATCCAGCTCAACGTGGCCGCGCCCGGGCCGACGCCGGAGGTCTGGTGCCACTTGCCGACATAGAGCGTGCCGGCCGACAGGTCGGCCTCGCGATCGGCGATGAACATGAAAAGCCCGCCATTGGTGGCGTCGTCGCCCATCAGCACAGTGCGCTTGTCCGGCATCACCTGCACCAGCTCGTGCGAGATGCGGCCCAGGCAATAGTGCTTGCGCACGCTCCCCGTTCCGTCCGGGTGCACGGTGATCTCCGGCAGGTGGCCGTAGTGGTACGGGTTGGCGCGTTCCGGGTCGCCATACAGATGCGTGCTGTAGCTGCGGAACTGGGTATTGCCGGCCAGCGCGGTGGCGTCGGGTTCGTACTCTTCGCTGGACAGATGCGTATTCCACGGCGACAGGCTGGCGCCGCAGGTGGTCCACAGGCCGTGGACGGGGGCGGTGTCGACGTTGTGGTATTTCACCAGTGACAGCTTGCCGGTCGCCGGGTCCTGGTCGAGCGTGAGCACGGCGATCGGTGCGGGCAGGTGGCGGTTGGTGTCGTTGCCGGCCTGGTCGCGGGTGGTGTATTCGAACTGCACCACCGCAAACACCGTGTTGCCCTTGACGCCTGCGACCTTGGCATTGGGCAGGGTGAGCAGCGACGACCCATCCGGGCAATCGGAAAAAAACGGGCGCTCGGCACCGGGTTTGGAGCGGTCGATGATGGGGCGATGCTGGATGTCGTAATAGCCGCCGGCCAGCACGGTGCCGCCGTGACCATCGGGCACCTGGTCGCCGGTGACGAAGAACGGGTCATAGGCCAAGGCGTAGCGCTGGGTGCTGCCGTCATGCCGGGCCACGGTGAGTGCCGAGCCGACGGTGGTAGTGGCCATCGCCGCCGGGTTGGCCAGGGTGGGCGCCGGCATGCCGTGGAAGGTGGCCGAAACCAGCCGCGCGGGGTTTTCCGAGGGACGCAGCGGGCGCGCAGCCAATGCGGCACCGCCGAGTTGCTGCAGCGCTGCGGCGCTGGCGCTGCCCAGCGGCAGCAGAGGAACCGACGCCAGCAATTGCAGGGCGCGGCGGCGGATGGGATCGGGGGAGGCAGACATCGAAACTCCAGGCAATGACGGCAATGGCAATGCGTCGCGCGCATTGGCAAGCCGGTCACGCTAGGTCGCCCAGATGACACTTGTTTGACGGCGGGCTCACCCGTTGGCGTGTGTTTCAGATTAGCGAGCTGATACGTGGTGCCGGCTGGGCAGCACGGGGCGAGGGCTGCGCACTGCGTGTGCGCGCCGGTGGTGCAATGCAGCAAAGTGCGCGGGCGCGCCGGCGCAGGCGTGGCACCGGATTCGGCGATTTTCCGCGGTTTGACTGCGGCTGCCGGTATTCCAACGCTATAGCCCTGTCCGATAAGTTCCCCGTGATTTGGCATACGGGCGAGCACGGTTGACAGGGTAGGGGAATCACGTGAGCGTACGCCGCCTAAAGGCCTGCGGCGCTTGCATTGCGGCAGGAGAACCACCTGGAGACCCGGATCTTGGACATGCTGCTTCGTCGTACCGCCGCGCCCGTTGCGCGCCGCGCCCTCTCCCTGGCTACCGCCGCCGCGGTGCTGATGCTGGCTGCCTGCCAAGGCAAGGAGGCCACGTCCACCGCCTCGGCCGACACGACCGCCCCGGCGGCAACGCCGGCCGAGAGCTCCACCACCATCCATCCGGACCAGTGGCCGTCGCCGAAGTGGCCGTTCGCCCAGGACCAGGCGCTGGAGCAGCGCATCAGCGACGTGATGGCCAAGATGAGCGTCGAGGAAAAGGTCGCACAGACCATCCAGGGCGACATCGCCAGCATGACCCCGGACGATGTGCGCAAGTACCGCATCGGTTCGGTGCTGGCCGGTGGCAACTCCGACCCGGGCGGCAAGTACGACGCCAAGCCGGCCGAGTGGCTGAAGCTGGCCGACGCGTTCTATGAAGCGTCGATGGACACCTCCAAGGGCGGCAATGCGATTCCGATCATCTTCGGTATCGATGCGGTGCACGGCCAGAGCAACATCGTCGGCGCCACGCTGTTTCCGCACAACATCGGCCTGGGTGCCACGCGCAACCCGGACCTGATCAAGAAGATCGGTGAAGTCACCGCGGCCGAAACCCGCGTCACCGGCATGGAGTGGACCTTTGCGCCCACCGTGGCGGTGCCGCAGGACGACCGCTGGGGCCGCAGCTACGAAGGGTATTCCGAGTCGCCGGACGTGGTGGCCAGCTTCGCCGGCAAGATGGTCGAGGGCGTGCAGGGCGTACCGGGCACGCCGCAGTTCCTGGATGGCAGCCATGTGATTTCGTCGGTGAAGCATTTCGTCGGCGACGGCGGCACCACCGATGGCAAGGACCAGGGCGACACCAAGGTGTCCGAAGCCACCATGCGCGACATCCATGCCGCCGGTTACCCGCCGGCGATTGCCGCCGGTGCGCAGACGGTGATGGCCTCGTTCAACAGCTTCAACGGCGAAAAGATGCACGGCAACAAGGTCATGCTGACCGACGTGCTCAAGGGCCGCATGAATTTCGGCGGTTTCGTGGTTGGCGACTGGAATGGCCATGGCCAGGTCAAGGGCTGCACCAACGAGAACTGCCCGGCCTCGTTCATTGCCGGCGTCGACATGGCGATGGCCTCCGACAGCTGGAAGGGCATCTACGAGACCGAGCTGGCCGCCGTGAAGTCCGGCCAGATTTCGATGGAGCGCCTGGACGATGCGGTGCGCCGCATCCTGCGCGTCAAGCTGCGGCTGGGCCTGTTCGAAGCCGGCAAGCCATCCAAGCGCCCGCTCGGTGGCAAGTTCGAGCTGCTCGGCGCGCCCGAGCATCGCGCCATTGCGCGCCAGGCGGTGCGTGAGTCGCTGGTGCTGCTGAAGAACCAGGCCGGCGTCCTGCCGCTGGATCCGAAAAAGCGCGTGCTGGTGGTCGGCGACGGCGCCAACGACATGGGCAAGCAGTCCGGTGGTTGGACGCTGAACTGGCAGGGCACCGGCACCAAGCGCAGCGACTACCCGAACGGCAACACCATCTGGGAAGGCCTGAACAAGCAGATCACCGCAGCCGGCGGCAGCGCTGAGCTGGCCGTGGATGGCGCCTACAAGACCAAGCCTGATGTGGCTGTGGTGGTGTTTGGCGAAAACCCGTATGCCGAATTCCAGGGCGACATAGCCACGCTGCTGTACAAGCCGGGCGACGACAGCGAGCTGGCGTTGCTGAAGAAGTTCAAGGCCGAAGGCATCCCGGTGGTGGCAGTGTTCCTGAGCGGCCGCCCGCTGTGGATGAACCAGTACATCAACGTGGCCGATGCGTTCGTCGCCGCGTGGTTGCCAGGCTCCGAAGGCGAGGGCATTGCCGACGTGCTGCTGCGCAAGGCCGATGGCAGCGTGCAGAACGACTTCAAGGGCAAGCTGAGCTTCTCCTGGCCCAAGACCGCGGTGCAGTTCGCCAATAATGTTGGCCAGAAGGACTACGACCCGCAGTTCAAGTTCGGCTTCGGCCTGACCTACGCCGACAAGGGCGATCTGGCTGCGCTGCCGGAAGAGTCGGGCGTCTCCGGTGAGCAGTCGGTGGGCGGGGTGTACTTCGTGCGCGGCAAGCCGGCGCTCGGCATTGCGATGCAGCTGTCCAACGCCGGCCAGGCCAACATGCCGGCGACCACGCTGCCGGTGGGCTTGTCCGATGGCAGCCTGAAGATGAGCGCGGTGGACCACAAGGCGCAGGAAGATGCGCGCCGCCTGCAGTGGTCCGGTGCCAAGGCCTCCAGCGTGCTGCTGGTGTCCGGCAAGCCGGTGGATGTGTCGCGCGAAAGCAACGGCGACGTGCAGTTGCAGCTGACCCTGCGCCGCGACAGCGCGGTGACCGCGCCGGTGTGGCTGGGTGTGGGCTGCGGCGACAAGTGCGGCGGCCGTGTGGATGCGCAGAAGACCCTGGCCGCGTTGCCGCAGGGCCAGTGGAAGGTGGTGGGCATCCCGCTGAAGTGCTTTGCGGTAGCCGGCGCCGACGTGACCAAGCTGACCCAGGTCGCCAGCATTGAAAGCGCCGCGGCGCTGGACATCGCGGTGTCCAAGATTGCGCTGGGCGCACTCAACGAAGCCGAAGTCACGGTCGACTGCCCGGTCAAGTAAGTCCAGCCGCAGTGGCTGGCCGCAGGGCCACCCACTGCTGCGCTGAAGCAACACGTGCACCGCCACCGTGGCGGTGCACGACAGCGGCCACCGTTGCAGGTGGTGTCAACAGCCGCCGCGGGGAGCGGTGTCGTCGAATGGTCGGGATGGCCTGCAGCCGCGGTTCGCCGCGCTGACGCTACGTACCTAAGTGCGTGGCGGCGGCACGCTGCAGGCTTGCCCGATCGGCGGCGCACACCCCAGAGCCAGACAGGAGAGTGCAGTGGGTTTGGCGACGTTGGATATCGTGATCGTGCTGGTATATCTGGCCGGCATCTTCGTGCTCGCGCAGTGGGTGTCACGCGAGAAGGCCGGGCACAGCAAGAGTGCCGAAGACTACTTCCTGGCCAGCAAGTCGCTGCCGTGGTGGGCGATCGGCGCTTCGCTGATCGCAGCGAATATTTCTGCCGAGCAGATCATCGGCATGGCCGGTTCCGGCTATGCGATCGGCCTGGCCATCGCCTCCTATGAGTGGATGGCGGCGTTGACGCTGCTGATCGTGGGCAAGTTCTTCCTGCCGATCTTCCTGCGCAACGGCATCTACACCATGCCGCAGTTCCTGGAGCAGCGTTACGGCAAGTGGATCCGCACGCTGATGGCGGTGTTCTGGCTGCTGCTGTACGTGTTCGTCAACCTCACCTCGATCCTGTGGCTGGGCTCGATCGCGGTCAGCCAGGTCACCGGCATGGACCAGACCCTGGCGCTGACCCTGATCGGCGTATTCGCGCTGGTGTATCAGCTGTACGGCGGTTTGAAGGCCGTGGCCCTGACCGACATCGTGCAGGTCACTTTGCTGGTGCTGGGCGGCCTGTTGGTGACCGGCCTGACGTTGTCGCGCATCGGCGATGGCGCCGGCGTGCTGGCCGGCTTCAAGCAGCTGTGGAGTGCGCACCCGGAGCATTTCCACATGATCCTCAGCAAGGACAACCCGTTCTACAAGGATCTGCCTGGCCTGAGCGTGCTGCTGGGCGGGCTATGGGTGATGAACATCAGCTACTGGGGCTTCAACCAGTACATCATCCAGCGCGCACTGGCCGCCAAGAACATCGGCGAAGCGCAGAAGGGCATGGTGTTCGCTGCCTTCCTGAAGCTGCTGATGCCGGTGGTGATCGTGGTGCCGGGCATTGCCGCAGTGGTGTTGGCCCCGGATCTGGCCAAGCCTGATCAGGCGTACCCCACCATGATGCAGCTGTTGCCGACCGGCATCCTGGGCCTGGTGTTCGCCGCGTTGGTCGCCGCGATCGTGGCCTCGCTGGCGTCGAAGATCAATTCGGTGGCGACGATCTTTACCCTGGATTTCTACGCCAAGTTCCGCCCGCAGACCGAGCAGAAACAGCTGGTGCGCGTGGGTCGCATCGTTGCCGCCGTCTCGGTGCTGATCGGCATCCTCACCGCACGGCCGTTGCTGGGCAACTTCGACCAGGGCTTCCAGTTCATCCAGGAATTCACCGGCTTCTTTACCCCCGGTGTGGTGGTGATCTTCATGCTGGGGCTGTTCTGGAAGCGTGCCAACGAAGCTGGCGCATTGACTGCGGCGATCGGCTCGGTGGTGCTGTCGTTCGCGCTCAAGATCCTGTGGCCGGAACTGCCCTTCATGGACCGCATCGGCGTGGTGTTCGTCGCCGCGCTGGTGCTGGCGGTGGTGGTGTCGCTCCTGACACCGGCCACGCAGGCGCGCGATCTGATCCGCACCAAGGACGTGGCCTACGGCACCACGCTGGGCTTCAAGATCGGTGCGGTGGGCGTGGTTGCGATTCTGATCGCGCTGTACGCGGTGTTCTGGTAAGCGCCAGCGCACATCGCAGGCAGTAAGTAACGCGGCGCGGAGAGCATTCTCTGCGCCGCGTTGCGTTTGGGCGCCGTCACTCAGAGGCGCACGGCTTCCAGTTGGGGTGCTGGCGGGGCAGCGTCGGTGGCGCGTTCGTACCACGGTGTCTCCAGCCAGGCTTCCAGCGCGGCGGCAGGCATCGGTTTGGCGATCCAGTAGCCCTGGCCTTCGTCGCAGCCCCAGCTGCGCAGCTGTGCGTAGGCCTGCGCCGACTCGATTCCTTCGGCCACCACGCGCTGGCCCAGGCTGTGGCCGAGCTGGATCATCGCCGGCACCAAAGTGCGGTCGGTGTGGCTGTCCGGCAGCGAGCGGACGAAGGATTGATCAATCTTCAGCGAGCTGGCCGGCAGTTGTTTGAGGTAGCTGAAATTGCTGTAGCCGGTGCCGAAGTCGTCGATGGCGATATGCACGCCCAGCGCGGCAACGGCCGCCAGTTGCTCGGACAGATGCTCGGGGTGGCGGATCATCGCGCTTTCAGTGAATTCGATCTCCAGCCGACGCGGGTCGAGCTTGTGGCGGTCCAGGCCGCGGCGCAGCAGCCCGACGAAACCGGGTTGATCCAGATCGGCAGCCGACACGTTCAAGGCCAGGTTGAAGTCCAGGCCCTGCTGTTGCCAGCGTGCGGCCTGGGCGATGCCCTGGTCGATCACCCAGGCGGTGATGCGGTTGATCAGCGCGGTCTTTTCGGCCATCGGAATGAAGTCCGACGGCATCACCGGGCCGATCATCGGGTGCTGCCAGCGCAGCAGCGCTTCCACCGCCACGCAGCGGTGGTCGTGCAGATCCACGCGCGGCTGGTAGTGCAGGCGCAGCTGGTTGGAGCTGGCCAGTGCGGCGGGCAGGGCGGCCAGCAGGCGGAAGGTATTGCGCTGGACCACGTCGTGCTTGCGCTCGTACAGGCTCCAGGTCAGGCAATGTTCGCGGGCGACATCCACCGAGGTGGTGAGCGAGCGCAGCGTATCGGCGGCGCCGTAGCTGGTTTCCAGCAGCACCGCGCCAATCGAGGCAACCGCAGTGTGCGGAATGCCCTGGTGCTCCAGCGGCGCCACGAACCCCTTGGAAATCTTGCTGCACAGCGCGCTCAGGCGTAGCGGGTCGGCGGTGGTGACCATGAAGGCGAAGGTGGTCGGATCCAGCCGGTACAAGGCGGTGCCGGCCGGCAATTTGCTGATCAAACGCTTGTAGGCCAGCGCTACATAGCCGTCTGCGTAATCCCAGCCCAGCGCCTTGACCATGTCGCGAAAGTAATCGCTGCCGCACAGGTCCACCGCGATCGCGGTGGCGGCGGAATCAGCCGTGCGTTGCAGCAATACCGCGTCCAGGTCTTCGCTGAAGCGCGCGCGGTTGGGCAGGCCGGTGGGGCCATCGCGGTAGGTGCTGCTGCGCAGGTTCTCGACCCGCAGCACGGCCAGGTCGCGCAGGCCTTCCAGTTGGATGCGTTGTTCCGCATCCAGCCCGGCACGCGGGCTGGTGCCGATCACGCACAGCGTGCCGATGGTGTGGCCATCGCGCAGCTTGAGCGGTGCGCCAGCGTAAAAGCGGATATGCGGCGCGCCCAGCACCAGCGGGTTGTCGCAGAAGCGCGGGTCCAGCAAGGCATCGGGAATCACCAGAACGTCATCGGAGCGCAGCGCGTGCGCACAGAAGGCCTGTTCGCGCGGGGTCTCAGGCGCTTCCAGGCCGACACGGGCTTTGAACCACTGGCGGTGCTCGTCCACCAGCGAGACCAGGGCGATCTCGGTCCCCAGCATGCGTGCGGCCATGGCGGCGATGGTGTCGAAGACCGGGTCCGGCGGCGAGTCCAGCAGGCAAAGACCGTGCAGGACCGCCAGCCGTGCCGCTTCATCGAGCGCAGACGGGAGGGGGGAGGCGACAGGAGCGGGCGTGGAATGCATGTGCCCGTATCGGCCTCGAGCGCGGCGACTTGATCACGCGCGAGTGGCGCCGTTCAGTTGTCCGCGCGTGCGAGTGCCGCAGCGCGGCAATCGGCACGCTGCATTCGACGCTCCGCGCAGCACTGGCGGCCGAATCACTGCGCTGCACCACGGCAGGGCGCAGACGGGTTCGGGTGCGCTGTGCCTACAGGGCCGAGGGTTTGCTCGCCGTTTGCAACGAGCGCGTGGTGCAAGGACACGCACAAGATAACGTTACCAGCACGCAGGATGCGGATCTGCGCGCTCTGTCCTGATCTGTACCTGTTGTCTGTTCTGTGACCCGCGCTGCGATCGCCTGCGTCGTGGGTTGGCACGGTCTGGGCGCACGCCTGATGCGCGCTGTCCGCGGACGCCGGTCTGCGGCGTCCACCTTGTCTGGAGCCGAGCATGAACACCATTCCTCGCCTGGCGCAACGCCTGGTCCTGATCCTTGCTGGCCTGCTGCTGGCGTCGTCCGCGCACGCCGGCTTGTCCGTGTCGGGCACACAGCTGAAGGAATCCAATGGCAATACCTTGATCCTGCGCGGCATCAACCTGCCGCATGCCTGGTTTGCCGATCGCACCGATGCCGCGCTGGCGCAGATCGCGGCCACCGGTGCCAACAGCGTGCGGGTGGTGCTCAGTTCCGGCCACCGCTGGAACCGCACGCCCGAGGCCGAGGTGGCGCGCATCATCGCGCGCTGCAAGGCCCTGGGGTTGATCGCGGTGCTGGAGGTGCACGACACCACCGGCTATGGCGAAGACGGCGCCGCCGGCAGCCTGGCCCATGCCGCCAGTTACTGGACCAGCGTGCGCACTGCGCTGGTGGGCCAGGAAGACTACGTGATCATCAACATCGGCAACGAGCCGTTCGGCAACCAGCTCAGTGCCAGCGAGTGGGTCACCGGCCACGCCAATGCGATCGCCACGCTGCGTGGCGCCGGGCTCACGCATGCGCTGATGGTGGATGCGCCCAACTGGGGCCAGGACTGGCAGTTCTACATGCGCGACAACGCGGCGGCGTTGCTGGCGCGCGACAGCCGCCGCAACCTGATTTTCAGCGTGCACATGTACGAGGTGTTCGGCAGCGACGCGGTGGTGGACAGCTACCTGCGCACCTTCCGCAGCAACAATCTTGCGCTGGTGGTGGGCGAGTTCGGCGCCGATCATCGCGGCGCGCCCGTGGACGAGGCGGCGATCATGCGCCGCGCGCGCGCGTACGGCGTGGGCTATCTCGGCTGGTCGTGGTCGGGCAACGACAGCAGCACGCAGTCGCTGGATATCGTGCTCGGTTGGGATCCTGCGCGTCTCAGTAGCTGGGGACGCAGCCTGATCCAGGGCCCGGACGGCATTGCAGCGACCTCGCGCCGGGCGCGGGTGTTCGGTGCGCGCGTGCGGGCGATGGAGTGATGCATCGGTGGTTTTGCGGCAGGGCGCGATGTGCCTGCAAGGATCATTGCGTCTGTTGTGCGTTGTGCAGTGTGTTCTGTGAGGCGCTTGTAGCGTGGTTACAGCGCTCTAGGCGGTTGCAGAGCGCGTAAGCGATCGGCTGGCAGCCTGGTTCGTGCTTTCGCCGACTGCGCTGTGTACGCAACGTCGGCTGTGCTTCAGCGCAACGACGATGACTGGTGCGCGGTCATCCATGATGCACGGCGAACGATCACCCATGCAGAGGCAGCCGCTCAACGTGTTTGCGAAAGCCGGCCGAAACCGCAGCAGGCACACCAGGCGCTTAGCGCCCGGGCTCGCGCTGCGGTCCCGGGCTCGGGCGCTTGGTGAGCTTGCGCTGCAGCGAGCGGCGGTGCATGCCCAGCAGGCGTGCGGCGGCGGACACGTTGCCGCCGGTTTCGTGCAGCGCCTGCTGGATGTGCTCCCACTGCAGGCGGCTGAGCGGGGTCATCATTTCCTGCGCGGTTTCTTCTTCGTCCGGCTCGGGCAGGTCGTCGTCCTCTTCGCCCAGCGCACGCATGATGGTGGGGATGTTGGCCGGCTTGGGCAGGTAGTCGTCGGCGCCGAGCTTGATCGCCTCCACCGCGGTGGCGATGCTCGCGTACCCGGTAACCAGCAGGATGCGCATGTCCGGGCGGATCTCACGCAGCGGCTGGATCAGGTTCAATCCCGAGTCGTGGCCCAGCTTCAGATCGATCAGGGCGAAGTCCGGCAGCGCGCTGCGTGCGGTGGACAAGGCGCTGGCCGCATCGGTGGCGGTGAGCGTTTCCACGCCGCGACGGGCGAGGCTGCGTTGCAAGGTGCGCAGATACAGGGTGTCGTCGTCGACCAGCAGGCCGGTGCGGATGGGAGTGCTCATGCAAGGGCCTCGTGTTCGGAGAGCGGCAGGCGGAAACCGACGCGGGCGCCGCTGCCTTCGGCGGGAAGCATCCACAGTTCACCCTGCAGCCGCTCGACGGTGGCATGCGACAAGGCCAGTCCCACGCCCATGCCGTCGGGCTTGCCGCTGTTGAACAAGGTGCCCGGCAACATTGCCTGCGAGGTGTCGAAGCCCAGTCCGTAGTCGCGCACTTCGCCGACCAGTTGGTCGTCTTCGACGCGCAGGGTGAGGTCGATCAGCGGCCGGCCGGCGCGTTCGCCGGCATCGGCGGCGTTGTTGAGCAGCACCATCAACAGGTGGCTCACGCCGGGTTGCAGCATCAGCCGCAGCGGCGCGTCTTCATTGCGGCGCAGCTCGATGGTCGGGCGCACCAGGCGCCACTGTTCCAGCACATCGCGCACCGCTACCTCGCGGCTGAGATGGCCGTTGTCGGCGGGTGCGGCCAGCGCCAGCACGCGCTCGTGGCATTGCACCAGCAGTTCCCGCAGGGTTTCCAGGTCTTCGCGCAGCTCGACCTGATCGCACTGGTCGGCGATGTCGTCGGCCAGCAGGGTCATCGTCGCCAGCGGGGTGTTGAGCTCATGCGCCACCGAGGCGGCATGCGTGGCCAGCGCCACGATGCCTTCGTTGCGTGCAAAGCGCTCGCGCAGCGTGGAGATCTCGCGTTCGCGCTCGCGCAGCGACAACGCCAGCCGGGTGGCGAACACCAGCACCACCACGGTGGAGAGCAGGAAGTTGGCCGCCATGCCCCACATGTGCAGGGTCAACGGGTCGAAGCCGCCGTACGGCAGTGGCAGGCCGAATGCGGCGCTGATGACGTAGCCGGCCACGCA
The DNA here is from genome assembly GCF_030208815.1 of Xanthomonas sp. fls2-241-TYG-148. Taxonomy (NCBI): domain Bacteria; kingdom Pseudomonadati; phylum Pseudomonadota; class Gammaproteobacteria; order Lysobacterales; family Lysobacteraceae; genus Xanthomonas; species Xanthomonas sp. fls2-241-TYG-148. Next base: position 139,075 of record NZ_JARVTE010000001.1, on the reverse strand, counting down.
GGCCGCCGCCACCGCCATCGCCCAGCTCAGCGGAAGGGCGAGTGCGGCCAGCGCGATCAGCACCAGGAACAGCGAACCGAACGGGTTGGCGATGCCGCCGCTCCAGCCCACCATCCAGGTCAGCACCGTCACATCGACCAGGATGTGGCCGAACTCGGTGGCTGGGCCCACCGCGCCGCGGTGCGCCACCCGCAGCTGCGCATACAGGTTGAACACCGCCAGCGCGGCCACCCCGGCCCAGAGCGGCTCCTGCGGCAGGGTCAGGCCCATGAGCCCGCTGGCGACCAGGATGGTGGCGGCCTGGCCGGCGGTGGCCAGCCAGCGCAGGCTGCACAGGGTCCGCAGGAAGGAGGCGTCGGAGGTATTCATCTCGGCAATGCTATGCGCTCGTCGGGGTGGTGGCCTGCGACAAACCGTCGCATCCGGGCGGGGAGGGGCCGCGTGCAGCGCTTCAGCTGTGAGCGGACGGCGGACAGGCTAAAATAGCGCGATGTACGACGCCGTCACCCGCCCAAGTCCCCCCGCCGATGCCAGCGCCTGGCCGCGCCGCATCACCCAGGCCGTCAAGGTCGGTAACGTCGTTGTGGGCGGAGGCTATCCGGTGGTCGTCCAGTCGATGACCAATACCGACACTGCCGACATCGCCGGCAGCGTCAAGCAGGTCGCCGAGTTGTGGCGGGCCGGCTCGGAAATGGTGCGCCTGACCGTGAACAATGCCGAGTCGGCAGCGGCCATCCCGCGCATCGTCGACAAGCTGCGCATGATGGGCATCGAAGTGCCGTTGATCGGCGACTTCCACTACAACGGCCACCAGCTGCTCACGGCCGAACCGGCCTGCGCCGAGGCGCTGGCCAAGTACCGCATCAATCCGGGCAACGTGGGCTTCGGCAAGAAGAAGGACCTGCAGTTCGCGCAGTTGATCGAATTCGCCATCCAGTACGACAAGCCGGTGCGCATCGGCGCCAACTGGGGCTCGCTGGACCAGGCGTTGGCCGCGCAGCTGATGGACGAGAATTCCAAGCGCGAGACACCGTGGGATGCGGGCCGGGTGCTGCGCGAAGCGCTGATCCGCTCGGCGGTGGATTCGGCAGAACGCGCCGTGGAACTGGGCTTGCCGCGCGAGCGCATCATCCTGTCGGCCAAGGTGTCCGGCGTGCAGGAATTGATCGCGGTGTACCGCGACATGGCCGCGCGCTGCGATTTCGCGCTGCACCTGGGCCTGACCGAGGCCGGTATCGGCAGCAAGGGCATCGTGGCCTCGGCTGCGGCGCTGAGCGTGCTGCTGCAGGAAGGCATCGGCGACACCATCCGCATTTCGCTGACGCCCGAACCGGGGCAGTCGCGCACACAGGAAGTGATCGTCGCGCAGGAGCTGCTGCAAACCACCGGGCAGCGCGCGTTCACGCCGCTGGTCACCGCATGCCCCGGCTGCGGCCGGACCACCTCGGAGTTTTTCCAGGAGCTGGCCGGCGTGGTGCAGAACCATGTGCGCGCCAAGATGCCGGAATGGAAGATCAGCAACCCCGGCGCGGAGAACATGACGCTGGCGGTGATGGGCTGCGTGGTCAACGGGCCGGGCGAGTCGCGACACGCCAACATCGGCATCTCGCTGCCGGGCACTGGCGAAGCGCCGTCGGCACCGGTGTTCGTGGATGGCGAAAAGACCGTCACCCTGCGCGGCGAAAACATCGCTTACGAATTTATCGACCTGATCGATCAGTACGTCGAACGCACCTATGTCCGTCGGGCCGGCTGAGTCGCCGGCTGGATTCAAGACCTGGCTGCAGCGCAATGCGTGGCGGTTCGGCTTGCTGTTTGCGGGCGTGCTGCTGCCGCTGGGACTGTTCGTCGATCTCGCTGACGAAGTGCATGAGCTTGAAAACTTCTATTTCGACGAACCGTTGCTGTGGAGCCTGCGCAGCATTGCCTCGCCGGGGCTGGATGCGTTCTTCAGCATCGTCTCTAAAGTTGGTTACCAGTACGGCGTGATCCCGCTGGATATCGCGATCGTGCTGGTGTTGCTGGTGCTGCGGCGCTGGCGCGAAGGCACCTTCGCCGCGCTGGGGTTTGTGGGCTCGGCGTTGCTCAACCTGGGCGCCAAGCAGTTCTTTCAGCGGCACCGGCCCAGCTTGTGGGAATCGATCGCACCGGAAAGCACTTTCAGCTTTCCCAGTGGCCACGCGATGGGCTCGATGACCCTGGCGGCCGTGGTGATTGCATTGGCGTGGCGTACGCGTTGGCGCTGGCCGGTGACCATTGTTGCCGGCCTGTTCGCGCTGTTGGTCGGTGTCTCGCGCATCTACCTGGGCGTGCATTATCCCTCCGACATCCTCGGCGGCTGGTCGGCTGCATTGGTGTGGGTGGTGGGCCTGTATCTGGTGATGTTTCGCGGTATGCGGCGCCCGCATTGGCGCACGCCGAGCGGGGCGGTGGTGGAGCAGCCCGGGCGCGTGCCGTTCGCTGATTAAGGCGACTCACGAACCGACTGCGCAGCCGCAAGGCGGGCGCGGCCGGCGCTCAGCATCAGAGCCGATACCAACTTTGTACTCTGCGGCTCCTGCGCGCCGTGCACGCCCACCGACCACCGCTCGCTAGGTGTTGGCAGCGGTTCTAAGAGGGGTGTACCTACTCACGTTGCCACAGGCGGGCGCCAACGATGGCTCCGATGGATGCCAGCAGAATCACGTAATACGCCGGCCCCATCGGGTGTTGCTTGAGCAGCAGCACCACGAGCAACGGGGTCAGGCCGCCGAACACGGCATAGCCCAGGTTGTAGGCGAACGACACGCCGGACAGACGCACCACAGGTGGAAACGCCTCGACCATCACGCGGGGAATCGCACCCAGCACGCCCAGCGCAGTACCGAGCAGGGCATACAGCGGGAACAGCAGTTGCGGGTCGCCTGCCAGGCGATAGAACAGCCATGCGCTGATGCCCAGGAATACGCTGCCGGCCAGCAGAACACGCCCGTTGCCCCAGCGGTCCGAGAGCGCGCCGGCCACCACCGAGCCGATGGCCTGCATGAGCACTGCCAGCAGGTTGGCCTGCAGCGCGACCGGTGCCGGATAGCCATACGCGGTCTGCAGCAGCGTGGGCGTCATCAGCGATACCACCAGCACTGCGGCGGCCACCACCCAGGTCAGCCACAGCGACAACGCGAGACTGCGCGGGTGATCGCGCAGCACCACTTTCAGCGGCGTCTCGCGTGCCAGCGCACGCATGGCCACCAACTCAGCGAACACGGGCGTTTCATGCAGCCAACGCCGCAAATACACCGACAGCAGGCCGAAGATGCCGCCGGCCAGGAATGGCAGTCGCCAGGCATATTCGGCGATTTCCTGCGGGGTGAAGGCGCGATTGAGTGCGCCAGCGCTCAGCGAACCAAGCAGCACGCCGGCAGCCAGGCCAGCAGTCAATGTGCCGCAAGCCAGCCCTCTGCGTCGCGCGGGCACGTGTTCTGCGACGAACACCCATGCGCTGGGAACCTCGCCGCCAATGGCCGCTCCCTGCAGCAGACGCATCGTCAGCAGCAACAGCGGTGCCGCCACGCCGATCTGCGCGTAGGTCGGCAGCACGCCGATAGCGAGCGTGGGCAGCGCCATCAACCCGATGCTCAGCGCAAACATGCGCTTGCGCCCGAGCAGGTCGCCGAAATGGGCCATCACAATGCCGCCCAGCGGGCGGATCAAATAGCCGGCGGCAAAAATACCGAATGTCTGCAACTGCCGCGTCCATTCCGGAATGCCGGGCGGGAAGAACAACTCGCCCAGCACCTTCGCGAAAAAGATGAAGATGATGAAGTCATAGAATTCCAGCGCGCCGCCCAGCGCGGACAAGCCCAGCGTTCTGTAATCGCGGCGGGTGAGCTGCGTTGGTAGGGCGTCGGTGGTCATGCAATTGCATCCTGTCGCGGGTGGCGACGCACTGCCATTGAAGCTTGGTAACGCGCCGAGCATCTAATGCTAGCTGCCATGCAGTGCCGTCGCTACGGCGTTTGGGCAATGAAATGCCGATAGCACCTATCAGACTTCACGCAAATATGCTGTTGCTTCGGTCAGGGCGCCATTGCTGCGCCTTCGTCGCGAATCAGCCGGACACGCTTGCCAACGCGGCCGCCTCGGCGTGCAACGCGGTGGTGTCGAACAACGGTAGCTGCGCATCGGTGCTATCTACCAGCAGCGAAATCTCGGTGCACCCCAGGATGATCGCTTGCGCACCGTGCTGGCCGAGGTCGGCCATGACATGACGGAAATAGTCGCGCGATCTCGGTTTGATCACGCCCTGACACAACTCGTCGTAGATCACCCGATGCAGCTGTGCGCGTGCCTCGGCCGGCGGCACCAGCACGTCCAAGCCCCGCGCTTCCAGGCGCTCGCGATAGAACGGCTGCTCCATGGTGAAGCGCGTGCCAAGCAGCCCGACACGGAGGGTACCCGCAGCGACCAATGCATCGGCGGTGGCATCGGCGATGTGCAGCAACGGTAGGGGTGTGGCGGCGGTGATCGCGTCAGCAACGCAGTGCATCGTGTTGGTGCACAGCACGATGAAGTCGGCGCCTCCGGCTTGCAGTGCACGCGCTGCTGCTGCCATCGCCTGGGCGGCCCCCTCCCAATCGCCGGCATGCTGCAACCGCTCGATGTCATGAAAATTGACGCTGTAAAGCAGCAGCTTCGCCGAGTGCAGGCCACCGCACGCAGGGCGCACGTGCTGGTTGATGATGCGGTAGTAGGGCAGGGTGGATTCCCAGCTCATTCCGCCGATCAAACCAATGGTTTTTGTTGGGACCGGCATGCGAACTCCACGTCAGTGCGGCGGATGGTAAATCGGAAGAATGACGGCGCATGTGGCACGCCGCACGCGGCGACGGAAGTGTACGTTGGCATTGCCGAGGAGATGCATGGCCAGCGAGCCCATCCAGCTGCTGCGTGGACCCGCTCACTCGCCCGGTTTGGCGCCTTCCACCGGCGCATGCGTCGCCGCGCGGCGCGCCAGCACGGTTTCGCGATGCGCGATGTACACGTTGGCAGAGATGATGATCGCCGCGCCGATCACCGTGTGGCGCGCGATCGCTTCGCCGAACAGCCACCAGCCCAGCAAGGCCACCAGTGGCAATTGCATGAAGCTGATCGGCTGCAACGCAGAGACTTCGCCCAGCTTGAGCGCACGCGTCCAGAACAGTTGCCCGGCGGTGCCGAAGATGCCGGTGGCGACCAGCCACAGCCAGTCGATCCCGTGTGGCCAGGTCCATTGGAACAACGCGGGGATCAATGACATCGGCACCCAGAACACGTAGGTGTAGAACACCACCGTGTCCGAATCATCGCTACGCGAGAGCTGCTTGATCTGGATGGCGACCACCGCGCTGATCACCGCGGCCAACAGTGCAATCAGCAGCCCGGGCGTAAACGTGGACGAGCCCGGCCGCAGGATCACCAGCACGCCCACAAACCCCGCCGCCACCGCCAGCCAGCGGCGCAGGCGCACCTGTTCGTGCAGCCAGATCACCGCCAGCACGGTGACAAACAACGGCGTGGAGTACGACAACGAAATAGCCTGCGACAGCGGCAGATGCCCGATCGCCCAGAAGCCGCACAGCATCGAGGCCAGGCCAATCAGCGTGCGCGCCAGGTATTGCGGCAACTGGCGCGTGCGCGGCAGCGGTTTGCCAGGGCGCACGATCAACGGCAGCAGCGCCAACAAGCCGAATGCGTTACGGAAAAACGCAATCTCGGTCGTGGCGATGTCCTTGGACGCCAGCCGGATGGTGATGGCCATCAGGCCGAACGCAAATGTGCTGACTAACATCCACAGCGCAGCGCGCGCCGACGCGGGCTGCGCTGTCACCAATGCGCTCCGATCACGCGCGGCTCCGGTTCCAGGATCACCGAATACCGCTCCCGCACCGATTCGGCCACCTGGCGTGCGAACGCCAGCAGCTGCGCGCCGGTGGCATTACCGTGATTGACCAGCACCAAGGCATGCGCTTGGGAAATGCCGGCGTCGCCCTCGCGCCTGCCTTTCCAGCCGCATTGTTCGATCAGCCACGCCGCCGAGAGTTTCCCCTGGCCGGGCTGCTCGCCGGGGAACACCGGCATGTCGGCAAAGCTCGCCTGCAAAGCGGCAATCTGCTCGCTCGGCAGCAGCGGGTTCTTGAAGAAGCTGCCGGCGTTACCCAACACCTCTGGGTCAGGCAGCTTGCGCTGGCGGATGTTGATCACCGCCTGCGCCACATCGGCCGCGCCCGCGAGTTCGGCGCCCATGTGCGCGAGTTCTTCGCGGATGCCGGCATAGTCCAGCCGTAATTCGTGCAGCAGTGGCAGATTGAATTCCACCGCCACGATCAAATACCGGTCCGGCTGCTGTTTGAACACGCTGTCGCGGTAGCCGAAGGCGCACTCGGCCGGCGTCATCCGCACGAACTGCTGGCTGCCGCGGTCGTAGGCTTCCACCACATGGATGAAGTCGCTGACCTGCGCGCCGTAGGCGCCGATGTTCTGGATCGGGCAGGCACCCACGGTGCCGGGAATCAGCGCCAGGTTTTCCAGGCCGGAAAGCCCCTGCTGCAGCGAATACATCACCAGCCCGTGCCAATTGACCCCGGCGCCGGCGCGCACGATGGCGTGGTCGGCATGGTGGGCGATGATGGTGATCTCGCGGTTGTCGAAACACAGCACACAGCCGGGCGGGTCGCCGGCCAGCAACACATTGCTGCCGCTGCCCAGCACCAGCAGTGGTTGCCCGGCGATCTGCGGCGCAGCCAGTGCGTCTGGCAGCGCCTCGGGCGCATGGATGTTCAACAGCCAGCGCGCCGTGGCATCCACATGAAAGGTATTGAGTGCGCGGAGCGGGGCGTGTTCGGTGAGTTGCCAGCGCAGCGGCGATGCCGCGCTCATAGCGGCCCCACCGCGCCGCCACTGGGCGACTCACGGCGGCGCCGGATTGCATCCACGCACTCGCCGATCAAGCGCGGCCCGCGGTAGACCAGGCCGCTGTAGCACTGCACCAGGCTGGCACCGGCGGCCATCTTGGCCACCGCATCGGCGCCGGACGTGATGCCGCCCACGCCGATCAACGGAATAGACTCGGGCAGGCGTGCACGCAGGCGACGCAGCACCAGGGTGGATTGCCCCAGCAGCGGTGCGCCCGACAGGCCGCCGGCCTGCTCGGCCATCGGATGGGTGGCCACCAGGGTGCGCGTCACCGTGGTGTTGGTGGCGATCACGCCATCCACCGCCAGGTCAGCCAACACGCGTGCGGCCGCATCGATGTCGCGGTCGTTGAGGTCCGGTGCCACCTTCACCAGCATCGGCACGCGCTTGCCGTGTTGGGCGGCCAGGGCTTCCTGGGTTTCGCGCAGATCGGCGATCAGCCGGCGCAGCGCCTGTTCTTCCTGCAGCTCGCGCAAACCGGCGGTATTGGGCGAGGAAATGTTGACGGTGATGTAGTCGGCCAGCGGATACACGCGCTCCATGCAATAGCGGTAATCGCTGGTCGCTTCCTCGTTGGGCGTGTCCTTGTTCTTGCCGATGTTGATGCCGAGCAGGCCACCGCGCCGGCGCGCACGCTGCACGTTGTTCACCAGCACATCCACACCCAGGTTGTTGAAGCCCATGCGGTTGATCACCGCCTGGTATTCGGGCAACCGGAACATGCGCGGCTTGGGGTTACCCTCCTGCGGCTTCGGCGTCACCGTGCCGATCTCGACAAACCCGAAGCCCAGTGCCAGCAGCGCATCGATATGCTCGCCGTTCTTGTCCAGCCCGGCGCCCAGTCCCACCGGGTTGGGGAACATCAGCCCGAAGGCAGGCGTGGGCAGGGGCACCGGCCGGGTGGCCACCAGCGCCGTGGTGCCGGTGCGGTAGGCGGTGTCGATGGCGCGCAGGGCCAGCGCGTGGGCGCGCTCGGCGTCGACGGCGAACAGGAAGGGGCGGGCGAGCGAATACATGCGGGTCAGTTCAATCTCCCGGCAAACACGCGGGTCTGGTAATGGAAATCGATGTGCCCATCCTGGGCATGTGCATCGAACAGGGTGCGCAGCGCGGCAAGCATCGGTGCATGCCGCGGATCGTGCGCCAAGGGCGCGTACGACGACGATAGCAGGCGGCCGCGCAAGGCCTCGAAGTCCAGCTGCTGCACGTTGGGAAACTTGGCCATCGCAACGAAACCCTCGCCGAACCACGCCTGCATGGTGGCATCGTCCTGGTAACGCTCGGCCACGGCGGTGTAGTCGGTGCCGTAGTCCAGCAACAGCTGCTCATAGCCGCGCAGGAACGCCGTGCTGTCCAGCTCGCGGCTGTTCCAGTACACCACCGCCAGGCCGCCGGGTTTGAGGATGCGCGCCCATTCGGCACGCACCGCGAGCATGTCGAACCAATGGAAGGCCTGCGCCGCAGAAACCACATCCACGCTGGCATCGGCCAGCCCGGTGGCCTCGGCAGTGCCGTCGACCGCCCGGAATTTGGCATAGCTGGCCAGCCACTGCTGCGCTGCTTCGCGCATGGCCGGATTGGGTTCCACCGCCGTGACCGGGTAGCCGGCCTCCAGGAACAACCGACTGGAAATCCCGGTGCCGGCACCGATGTCGGCCACGTGGTTGGCGGGCGTCACGCCGAGCTGCTCATGCAGCCAGCGCAAGACCTGCGGTGGGTAGCTGGGCCGGTAGCGCACGTACGCGGCCACCCGGTCGTTGAACCGTTGCGCGGAGGAGGGCGCGGCCATGCTCACGCGTTTGCCGCCGCAAACCAGGCCAGGCCGCCGAAGAACAGGACGAAGATCGCCACGCCCGCAATCCACATCGCCACCGAGATCCAGCCCAGGAGCAGGCCGCCAACGGCCAGCCCATCGCCTTCCAGGCCTTGCGGATTTCGCCGGATCTCGCCGCGCGCCAGGTGGCCGGTGATGATGGCGCAGACGCTGCCCAGGAACGGCAGCAGGGTCCAGCCGAGAATGCCTGAGACCAGGCTGACGATGGCCAGCGTGCTGGTCTGTCGGACGACATGATTCATCACAACTCCTTGGGTGGCCACGGCCGGAGGGCAGGGCGCCGCACAATTATCCCAGAGCGGGCACGCAAATGGCGTGCGGTCTGCGGCGGAATGGCGGTTGTGCAGTATGGCCTGCAGCGGTGCATCGGGTCGGGGCCGAGGCGTGAGGCGGTCTTTTGCGCACTGGTTGGGCAAGCGCTGGCGTTGCATGTGCTCGCGTTGGCCCCGGCGGGGCAGCGCGCAGAAAGCAGCGCGTGCGTCGCTGCAGGCAGTGGTACCAACAGGCGCAGCGAGCGCCAGGTGCCAGCACCGGACAGCGCCCCGGAGCCCGGGGCGCTGCGATCACAGAGTGATCAGAGGTCGAACTTGATGCCTTGCGCCAGCGGCAGCGAATCGGAGTAGTTGATGGTGTTGGTCTGGCGACGCATATAGACCTTCCACGCATCCGAGCCGGATTCGCGACCGCCGCCGGTTTCCTTCTCGCCACCGAACGCACCGCCGATCTCCGCACCCGAAGTGCCGATATTGACGTTGGCAATGCCGCAGTCGCTGCCGGCCGCCGACAGGAACTTCTCAGCCGCCTTCAGGTTCTGGGTGAAGATCGACGACGACAGGCCTTGCGGCACGCCGTTCTGCAGATCGATCGCCTCATCCAGCGTGCTGTACTTCATCACGTACAGGATCGGCGCGAAGGTCTCGTGCTGCACCACCGCGTCGCTGTTCTTCAGCCCGGTCACGATCGCCGGCAGCACGAAGTTGCCGGGGCGATCGATGGCGGTGCCGCCCACTTCGACCGTGCCGCCGGCGGCCTTGGCCTTGGCGATGGACTCCAGGAACTGTTCCACCGCACCGCGGCTGTTGAGCGGGCCCATCAGGTTGGCCGGGTCGGTGGGGTCGCCGATCTTGCTGTCGAGCTGCTTGTACGCCTTGACCAGCGTGGCCAGCACGTTGTCGTAGATCGACTCGTGCACGATCAGCCGGCGCGTGGTGGTGCAGCGCTGCCCGGCGGTGCCCACCGCGCCGAACACGATGCCTGGCACCGCCAGCTTCAGGTCGGCGGTTTCGTCCAGGATGATGGCATTGTTGCCGCCCAGCTCCAGCAGGCAGCGGCCCAGGCGGCGGGCGACCTTCTCGGCGACCATGCGGCCAATCTGGGTCGAGCCGGTGAAGCTGATCAGCGGGATGCGGGTGTCTTCGACCAGCTTCTCCGACAAGGAGGTGCTGGCATCGTTGATCAGGAAGAAGATGTCCGGGAAGCCGGCTTCCTTGAGCGCGGCATTACAGATCTTCATCGTTGCGATCGCGGTCAGCGGGGTCTTGTTGGACGGTTTCCAGATGCAGATATCGCCGCAAATGGCCGCCAGGAACCCATTCCACGCCCACACGGCCACCGGGAAGTTGAACGCACTGATGATGCCGACCAGGCCCAGCGGCTGGTACTGCTCGTACATGCGGTGGCCCGGGCGCTCCGAATGCATGGTGTAGCCGTACAGCATGCGGCTCTGGCCCACGGCGAAGTCGGCGATGTCGATCATCTCCTGCACCTCGCCATCGCCTTCGGGCTTGCTCTTGCCCATTTCCAGCGCCACCAGCGAACCGAGCGCGTCCTTGTGCGCACGCAGTGCCTCGCCGCACAAGCGCACGGCCTCGCCACGACGCGGCGCCGGGGTGGTGCGCCATACCTTGAAGGCGGCCTGCGCGCGCGCCACGATCAGCTCGTAGTCCTCCGGCGTGGTGGCCTGCACATCGGCGATCACCGCATTGGTGGTCGGATTGAGCGGCTGCAGCACCCCGGCACCGGTGGCCTGCGACCAGGTTCCCTCGCCAAGATAGGTGCCGGCATTGGACGGGGCGAGGTCGAGCGCCTTGAGCAGGTCAGCGGACATGGAATCTCCAAGAAAGTCGGGACGGCCGCGCCCCGCACCAGGCAAGACGCAACGCAAGTAGCCGCCGATTTTAGCAGGCTCCCCGCACCGCCCGCCGGCTTGGCAAGCCGGACGAACATGCGACAATGCCGCCCTTGGCCCCGTAGCTCAGCTGGATAGAGCGTCCCCCTCCTAAGGGGAAGGTCGCCCGTTCGAATCGGGCCGGGGTCACCAGGAATCAGGGGTTTTGACGCTCTGACTGGCTTGGGGCACAAAGCCGCAATTGCGTCTTCACTGTCGGTCAGTTCGTCATCCAGTGCTCCGCACCAGCGACTAATTCGCCCGTATCCGGGCGCTCGTGGGATCACGTTGCCCTTACCCGGTGCTGCGTGCTTGCCGAGGCCATTCTGAAAAGCTCGTTGAGTCGAAAAATGGGTTCAAGCTCGTCCCAATTTTCATCAGTGCGCTCGCGGTAAGTGGAATCCGCTATGTATCTCGCAACCTGATCTTTATCTGATTTCCATGGTCAGGTTCAGTGGGTTGTCATCGCCTGACATGCCCTTGGACAAGCTGCCCCTCGCTAGCACCTGACTTCTTCATCGCTTAAGCCCTCGCAACAATGGGGCATAGGCCGGCGAGTTCTATTTAGATGCGCCTGTTAGGTGAACACGCCCGAGACGTCCCTCAGGCACTAGCAGCTAACCAGCCGCTGGCTTCTGTTCAAGCAGCGGCAACGTGCCTGGCAACTTTTCTTTTCCTTGATTCCAAACTGCCTGCTGATAACGTCGACCTGGCTTCTATGCCCTTGTGAACATCCCTTAGATAAAGGTAATTAAGGGAATTTGGAGGACGTTAGGCGCCAAGTCTCAACTTGCCACCCAGTTATCCACGTTCTTTGCGTCGCAACTCAGATTTATTTATGAGATTTGCGTCACAAATCGAAAAGGGTGGGACTTTTCTTACAGGGAGCTCCCTACACGCAGCGTTGACCCCCTGTTCACGTTCCAGCAAAGTTGCGCCGGATTTGCGTGCTGACGGGTTGGATCGCCATTTTGGCGGCCAGGTACGCCGATGCCAGCGGGGTCGCGCAGCAGCGCGGTAACGCTGTCAACAGGGGCAAGACACGATGTGGAAGCGATCGGCGCCTTTTGCGCTGGCGGCTTGCCTATGGGCGGTTGCCGGGCAGGTGGCTGCACAACAGGCAGCACCCACCACGCTGGACCGGCAGGAGCAGTTGCGTCAGGCCGAAGAGATCCAGCGCCGGCAGGAGCAGGAGCGCCAGGCGCCGTTCGCCGGCCCGCGCGAGGATGCCGAGCGGGTTGATGCGCGCAGCACTTTGCTGCCCAAGGAGGAGCTGTGCTTTGCGATCACCCGTGTACGTGTGTCCGGTGCTGGGGCGGATGGGGCGCGTTTTGCGTGGCTTTGGAAATCCCTGCGCCGGTATGAAGGCCGTTGCATCGGGCGCGCAGGGATCGATGTCATTCGCCGCCGCGCGTTGGACCAGCTGGTTGCACGGGGCCTGGTAACCACGCGCATCGGCGTGCCCGAGCAGGATCTCTCACGCGGCGAACTCCGCTTTGAATTGATGCCTGGCCGCTTGCGCGACGTGCGCATCGTGTCCGATCAGGGCAGCGCCTATTGGAAGAATGCGTTGCCACTGCGCCGTGGCGACTTGCTGGATCTGCGCGCGATCGAACAGGCCGTGGAGCAGTTCAAACGGCTGCCATCGCAGGACGCCAAGATCGATATCGCACCCGGTGATGCGCCAGGCGAATCGGATCTGGTCATCACCCTGCAGCACGGCCGTCGCTGGCGCGGCGTACTCAACGCCGACGATTCGGGGGTTGAGGCGACGGGGCGGATGCAGGGCGGTCTGGACGTGTCTTTCGACAATCCATTTGGCCTCAACGATGTGCTCAGCGTCGGCTACAGCCACGATCTGGCCACCCGCGACGAAGAGCGCGGCACGCGCGGCAACAGCCTGAGTTACAACCTGCCGTGGGGATGGTGGACGCTGGCGCTGTCTGCGTCCTCGTATCGTTATCACCAGCGGGTGGATGGGTTTCTGCAGACTTTCCAGTCCAGCGGCGAATCCAGCAACGCACAGCTGGATCTCCAGCGTGTCCTGCATCGCAACGGCACCAGCAAGACCTCTGCCGGCGTCACGGTGGGGCGCCGGCGCGCACGCAGTTATCTGGATGGCGTGGAAATCGGCATCCAGCGTCGCGATACCAGCAGTGCGGAATTCTATTTCACCCATCGGCGCTATCTGGGGGCGCTGCAACTCGACGTGCGGCTTGCGCACCGGCGTGGCACGCCGTGGTTCGACAGCCAATGGACCGGCTATGACCCGCAGATCGGTTTCCCCTCGTTCCGCTATGGCGTCACCACGCTGGACGTCAGCACCGCGCTGCCGTTCAAGCTGGGTGCGCTGCCATTTGCATGGGAAAGCAGCCTGCGCGCACAGACGGCGGGCGAGCTCTTGCTCGGGTCGGAATTCGTCACCATTGGCGGCCGTTACAGCGTGCGCGGGTTCGACGGCGAAGCCACGCTGGGTGCCGAGAAAGGCGCCTATTGGCGCAACACGCTCAGCCTGCCTGTGCAGCAACTCGGCATAACGCCTTACCTCGGCTTGGATGCAGGCCGCATTGATGGCAGCAGTGCCAGCGGCCTGCGCGGGCGCAGCCTGGTCGGCGGTGCCGTGGGCCTGCGTGGCGGCTGGTTCGGCGCCAGCATCGATGCCTTTGCCGGTTGGGCGATCCATCGCCCGGATGGTTTCGGCAGTGCCCAGCCTGCGTACGGCGCACGGTTGATCTACCAGTTTTGACATTGACCACGCTGCCGGCCGGCAGCGTGTTTTTGGATTGATGCCGCCATTGGCGGGCGAGAGAGACACATGGACAAGCAAACGATGGGCATGCGGGGTTACGTGGCCGAACAGTGCAAGCGCGGACTGGCGCTGCTGCTGTGCTGCACGGTGACCTGGACATCGTTTCCGGCGTGGGCGCAGGTTGCGCCAACGCCCAATCCCGGCGGTCAACAGCCCGGCCAGCAGGTCGCGGCCAACGGCGTGCCGGTGGTGGACATCGTCGCGCCGAATGCGCGTGGCATCTCGCACAACCGCTACAGCAACTTCAATGTTGGCCCCAATGGATTGATCCTCAATAACAGCGCGCAGATTTCCAAGACCGAACTTGGCGGCTACGTGGCCGGTAACAACAATCTGCAACGCAGCGGCGCGGCCTCGTTGATCCTCAACGAAGTGACCTCGGCCAGCAGCCGCCTGCAGGGCTATACCGAAATTGCCGGCGCCAAGGCGCAATTGGTCATCGCCAACCCCAATGGCATTTCGTGCGATGGCTGCGGGTTCCTCAACACCTCGCGTGTCACCTTGACGACCGGTACGCCCAACCTGGGCAGCGATGGCGCGTTGAACGGCTTCACGGTGACTGGCGGTGCGTTGAGCATCGGTAGCAATGGCCTGGATGCGTTCAATGTGGACCGTCTGGACCTGCTGTCGCGCCAGTTGAGCGTGGGCGGTTCCATCTGGACCAAGGAACTGGTGGCCACGGCCGGTACCGGCCGTATCAACTACGACGGCATGCTGCTGGATGTGTTGCCGGGCACCGATGGTGGCGCACCGGCGATCGGTATCGACGTTGCACAGCTGGGCGGCATGTATGCGGACCGGATTCGCCTGATCGCCACAGAGGCCGGTGTCGGCGTGGTAAGTCGCGGCACCTTGGCCGCGCAAAGTGGCGATCTGCAGATCGATGGTGCAGGGCAGGTGAGCTTGCGTGGCACCACGGTCGCGCGTGACGGCCTGAGCGCGCGTGCGGCTGGCGATCTGGAGCAGAGCGGCGTGCTTGGATCGCAACAGGGCACGGTCAGCCTGCGCGGCGCAGAGCTGCGTCTGGGGGGCGATCTGGTCGCGGCAGGTGCACTGGATGCGCAGGCCAGTGGCACGCTGACACACAGTGGGCGTAGCAGCGCGGGCTCGATCCGTCTGTTCGGTTCTCAATTGAACGCGGACGGCAGCTTGCATACGCAAGGTGTGCTGGACCTTGGCGCCGATGGGCTGTTGCGCACCGGCGGGGTTGCTTATGCAGGTGCGGGTGCGACCCTGCGCGCCTTGCGCCTTGGCGTGTCGGGGACACTGCAGAGCGGTGCTGCGATTAGCATGCAGGCGAACGACATCGATGCACTGGGAACGTTGGACGCAGCGACCGCGTTGCGGGTGAACAGCACAGGCGGCTTGCGCCTGGCGGGGCTGGCCCAGGCGGGGCAGGATGCCGATGTGCAGGCCGGCGGCCCCCTGGAGCTGCAGGGCCAGCTGGTTGCTGGCAATGCGCTTTCGTTGGGTGCAGGCAAAGTGCGTATCGCGCAAGGCGCGGCGGTATCGGCGGGTGGCGATCTGGCCATGCGTAGCGTCGGGTTGTTGGAGACGGCCGGTAGCGCCTATGCAGGCCGCGACCTTCAGGTCCAGGCGGGTGCGCTGAACAACGCCGGGCGCCTGTCTGCTGTGCGCGCTGCGCAAGTGGCGGTGGATCAGGCGGTGGACAACAGCGGCACGCTGGTCGCTGGCGCGAGCTTGCGTGTGGATGCGGCGCAGCTGGACAGCCGCGGCGATGTGGGCAGCCAGACGGGCGACACTGTGGTGCGGAGCCGCGGCAGCCTGAGTCTGCGCGGCAATACCGTGGCAGGCGCTGCGATGACGCTGGATGCCGCGACCACCGCCGATGTCTCCGGCACGCTCAGTACAGGCCAGTTGGATCTGCGCAGTGGCGGCAACGCCACGCTGGCGGGCGCGGTACAGACCAGCAGCGGTGCGCTGACTGTGGCCTCTGCTGGAACGCTGACCAGCAGCGGCATCCTGCGGTCCACGGGCGAGCTGGCGTTGCAGGCCAACGGGTCCCTGCTGCAGCGCGGGCAGCTGCGCAGCGACGGCAATCTGCTGCTCGCAGGTGCGGCCATCGATAGCAACGGCACCGTGGAGAGTGGTGGCAACCTTCGTCTTGCCAGCCAGGGCGACATTCAGCTAGCTGGCACCCTTCAAAGCGCAGGTGCAACTGCGCTACAGGCTGGTGGCCGGGTGGACAACGGCGGTGCAGTCGTTGCGGTGGGCACGTTGGGCCTGGATGCCGCAGCGCTGCGGAATGCGCAAGGTGCGGCGTTGTCGTCGCAGGGTGATGCCACCTTGCGTACCGTCGGCCTGCTGGATAACGCGGGCAGCCTGTCTGCCGGCGGCAACCTGCAGCTCACTGCAGCGAACGTGGTGCAACAGGGCAGCGCGACTGCGGGCAACGCACTGACCGCTTCGGTCAGCGAAACGCTCGACAACACCGGCAGCCTGGTCGCCAAGCAAGCCGTGCAGATCGATGCCGGCACGTTGCGCAGCAATGGGCAGCTTGGCAGCGAGTCGGCCGATGTGCGATTGAATTCGCAAGGCGATATGCGCTTGGGCGGCGTGGTAGCTGCGGCAACCGAACTCCAGGCAACGGCTGCCGGAGATCTGCAGCAAGACGGCGCCTTGCGTGGGCGATCGGTGACGCTGCAGGCCGGGCGAGACCTCACCACTGCAGGTAGCTTGCACTCCACCAACGCGCTGGACCTGCAGGCGCAGCGTACGCTGACCTTTGCTGCGCAGGGTGCGGTCGGCGGCGATGCGCGTCTGCGTGCAGAGACGCTCGCCACCACCAACGCTGCGGTGCTCCAGAGCGCCGGTGCGATTGGCCTGGACGCTACGGCCATCGACAGCCGCGGCAAGCTCGATGCTGCGGGCGACCTGCGTGCCAGCAGCCAGGCGGATCTGCGGCTTGCCGGTGTTGCGCAAGGCGGGCGCGATGTCACGCTGAGCGCTGGCGGAAACCTCGAGAATGCTGCGCAAGTGTTTGCCGGCGGCGATTTGGTCGCACAGGCGCAGCGCATTGAAAATGCCAGCGCCGGTGTGTTGGCCGCCGAGCGGGATGTTGCAGTGGAGGGTACTACGCAGCTGGTCAATGCCGGCCGCGTGCAGGCCGGTCGGGATCTTCAGATCACCACTGCCGGCTTCGAACAGACGGGCAGCGCCTCTGCAGGCGCTGCACTGACCGCAACGATTGCAGGCGCCCTGGAAAACAGCGGCAACCTGATTGCCAAAGATGCGCTACGCATTGATGCCGGCACGTTGCGCAGCAGCGGCCAGTTGGGTAGTGAGCGTGCCGCTGTCAGCTTGAACAGCCTGGGCGAAATGCAACTGGCGGGCGTGGTCGCTGCGGCAACCACCTTGCAGGCTATTGCAGCAACCGACCTGCAACAGGCCGGCGCGCTCAAGGCCCAGTCGATCGCACTCCAGGCTGGACGCGATCTCGCTGCCGCCGGCACCCTGCAGTCCACATCCACGCTCGATCTGCGCGCGCAACGTGCCTTGACCATCACTGGTCAGGCATCCAGCAGCGCAGCGACTTCTCTCACCGCCGGGACGATTGCCACCGGCGTCGATGCCGTCGTGCAGAGCGGCAGCGGCATCACCCTGGACGGGCAGTCCATCGACAGCCGGGGGGCGCTCGATGCCGCCAGTGACCTGCAGATTCGCAGCACTGGCGCACTGGCGCTGGCCGGTGTGGCCCAGGCCGGGCAGGACGTGGTGCTGACCGCCGGTGGCGCCTTCGACAACGCAGCACAGGTTGTTGCGGCGCGCGATCTGCGCCTGCAGGCGGCCACTGCCAGCAATGCAGCTGGCGGAACATTGGGGGCATTGCGCGATCTGCACGTGGAGACGGCTGGCGTGTTCGACAACGCCGGCAGCCTGCATGGCGAACGCAGCCTGGCGCTGAGCACGGGCGCGCTGCTGCAGCGTGGGCGTTTGTACAGCGGTGATGCGCTGTCGATCACTTCGCAAGGCGCATTCGACAATAGCGGCCAGTTGGTGTCCGGCAATGGTCTGAGCATTACCGCAAGCCGCGTCAGCAGCAATGGTCAGTTGGGATCGGTGAATGGCGCGGTGGCGCTGACCAGCCAGGGCGATGTCGACCTGAAGGGCGTGGTATCTGCCGCCACCACCCTGCAGGTCACGGCCGGCGGGGACCTGCTACAGGCGGGCACGCTCTCTGCGCAGTCTGTGACGCTGAATGCCGGGCGCGACCTCAGCGCTTCCGGTACCTTGCAGTCTGCCTCCACCTTGGACATGCAGGCGCAGCGCGCACTGCGCATAAGCGGCCAAGCCCAGGCAAACAGCATCGCCTTGCAGGGCGGCAGCGTGGCCACCGGGACTGGTGCCGTCGTCAAGAGTGTCGGTGCGATCACGCTGGACGGCGCTGCCATCGATAGCCGCGGTACGTTGGATGCCGGTAGCGATCTGACATTGCGCAGCACCGGTGACCTGTCTGTTGCCGGCATCGCGCAGGCAGGTCGCGACGTGGTGCTGAGCGCCGCGGGAACCGTGCAGAACGGCGGCCAGGTGGTGGCCGGTCGCGACATGTCGGTGCAGGCAGGGCGTGTCGACAACACTGCTGCCGGCGCGCTTGGTGCGGGTGGAGCACTTACCGTGGTCAGCGCTGGCGCGTTGCAGAACGACGGCGCCCTGCAGAGTGGCGGCGAGCTGCGCATGACCGCAGCAAGCCTCGATCAGAGCGGTAGCGCGTTCGCCGGCAATACGCTGGTTGCAAACATCACCGGTACGCTGGACAACCGCGGCAGTCTCACCGCCAAAAATGCATTGCAGCTGGACAGCGGTGGCTTGCGCAGCAGCGGGCAGCTGGGTAGTGAGACAGCTGGCGTCACGCTGCACAGCCGGAGCGATCTACAGTTGCAGGGCGTTGTGGCCGCGGCGACCACCTTGCAGGCCACTGCGGTGGGCGATCTGCAACAGGCCGGCTCGCTCAAGGCGCAGTCCGTTGCGCTGCAGGCCGGCCGCGACCTGGGTATCTCCGGTACGCTGCAATCGGCATCGTTACTCGACCTGCAGGCGCAGCGCACGCTGAGCATGACAGGGCAGGCGAGTGCCGCCGGCAATGCCAGCTTGCGTGGTGCGCAGGTGGTCACCGGTCAGGCGGCAGTGCTGCAGAGCGGTGGGGCCATCACCGTGGACGGTGCGGCGATCGATAGCCGCGGTGCGCTGGATGCAGCGACCGACCTGACGTTGCGCAGCACCGGCGACCTTGCGCTGGCCGGCATCGCGCAGGCAGACCGCAATGTCACCTTGTCTGCCACAGGCGCGCTTAGCAATGCGGCGCAAGTCGTTGCCGGCCAGGCGCTTGGCGTCACCGCAAACGGCGCGAGCAATGCCGCGACCGGTGTACTACTCGCCCAGGGGAGCACCACGCTGGCGATCGGCGGCCTGTTCGATAACGCCGGCGCCGTGCGTGCGGGCAACCAGCTGAGCATGAACGTCGGCAGCCTGCGCCAGACCGGTCAGGCCTACGGTCTGCAGGGCCTGGGGTTGATCGCCGGCGGCGCGGTGGATAACCGTGGTGATCTGATCGGCGGTAACGCGTTGCGCGTGGAAGCGGCGCAGCTGAGCAGCAGCGGCCAGCTGGGCAGCGAGCGCGGCGACGTCGCACTGATCAGTCGCGGCAACCTGCAACTTGGCGGCACGCTCGCAGCGGCAGGGGCGTTTTCGGCCCAGGCGGATGGCGCGTTGGCGCAGAGCGGCAGCGTGAGTGCCGGCTCCAATGTGGAGCTGCATGCGAAGGGTGACCTGAATGTTGCTGGCCAGCTTGGCGGCCAGCAGATCACCTTGAACAGCGATGCGGTCCTGCGCCAGCAAGGCGTGGTCAGCGGCACCACTGTCGGTTTGCAGGGCGCGCGTATCGAAAATGCCGGCCAGACCACAGCCTCCGGCAATCTCACCTTGCGCGCCGGCGAGATCAGCATTGGTGGCACCGTAGGCGCCGGTATTGCAGGCGATGGCAGCTTGGGCAACGGCAGCACGCTCAGCGTGATCGCAGACCGCCAGCTCACTGCGTCCGGCAAGTTGCTAGCCGGCGGCAATCTCATCGCACAGGGAAGCCAGTTGCAGTTGGCCGGTGCCAGCACGCGCGCCACTGGCAACGCCAGCTTGACCACAGGCGGTGATCTGGATCATCGCGGTGGCGATCTACTTGCGGGCGGTACGCTCAGCCTGCAGGCGGGCGGCCGTATCGATAACGGTCTGCTTGGATCGGTTGGCGGAAAGCTGCAGGCCAACCAGATCAGCATCGATGGCGGCAGCTTGAACAATGCCGGCGGCCAGCTGGTGCAAAGCGGCAGCGGAGCGACCCGCGTCGTGATCGGCGGTGCATTCGACAACACCGGCGGCACGCTGGCCAGCAATGGCCAGGATCTGACCATCAGTGCCGGCAGTGTGGAGAACGCGCAAGGCCGCATTGAACATGCCGGTGCCGGCAGTTTGTCGGTCACCAGCCGCGGCGCCTTGGGTAACAGCGGTGGACGCCTGGTCAGCCAGGGTCAGCTATCTGTCGGCGTAAGTGCCGCGTTGAATAACCAGAGCGGCGTGATTGCCGCGGCGGGCGATGCAGTGGTTACGGCCGCCAGCCTTAACAACGTTGGCGGCTCGGTGGCAGCGCGTGGATTGACTGTGCAAACCACCGGCGCGGCCGATAATCGTAGTGGCCTGCTGCAGGCCAACGGCGGTGCACTGACCCTGCGTGCAGACAGCCTCAGCAATACCGGGGGTACCGTGCACGCACTGGCCAATGCAGGCGTAGGCGGAGGCTTGCGCGTCGAACTGACGCGTAGCCTGGATAATGGCAATGGCGTGATCGGTGCCAGCAACGATGCAGTGATTACGGCGGAAAACATCAGCAGCAGCGGTGGCAGCCTGCAAGCCGGGCGTGACCTCAACGTCACTGCGCGCGGTCAGCTGGACAATCATCAGGGTGGCAAACTCAGCGCCGGGCGCGACCTCATCGTTGCGGCGACCGGTGCGCTACTCAATAGCGGTGGCCAACTGGATGCCGGCAATGCACTGACTGCATCGGCGGGCCGGATCGACAACACCCAGGGCAGCATCGTCAACAACGGAGGCGGGCTGACCCGCATCACTACCGGCGGTGCGCTGACCAACACCAGCGGCAATCTCGGTGGGCGTGGCAGCGTGGTCATCGATGCGGCCAGCGTTGCCAACAACAGCGGCCAGCTGGTCGCTGGTGGCGATTTGATTGCCAACACCAGTGCGTTGAACAACCAGGGCGGCAACGTTTACGCCGGCGCCAACTTCCGCCTGGAGCGCAGCGGCGCCACCTTGGATAACCGCAACGGCAAGATCAAGGCCGAGCAGTCGGTCCGCCTCAATGTGCAGAACCTGAGCAATGCGGGCGGGCAGATCGGCGCCGGCAGCACGACCGGTGGCGCTGGCGATGTCGTGATCGATACTGTCGGCTTCGACGGTGGCGGCAGCATCCTCGCGCAGAACCTGCTCGACATGACCCTGCGCAGCGACTACACCCACCGCGCCGGGGCCGACCTCACCAGCAATGGCGATTTCAATCTGCGCGTGGGTGGCAACCTGGTCAACGAAGCCACCCTCAAGGCGACGCGCCGGCTGGACATTACTGCCGGCAGCATTGCCAATCGCGCCGGTGCCAACATCGCGTCCAATGACACCCGCCTCAATGGGGGCGGCGTCATCGATAACGCGGGCAGCATCTCCGGCAATGGCGCACTGTCGCTGGTGGCGAACAGCATCAATAACACCGGCAGCATTGTCGGTGGCAATGTCTCTGTGAACACCGGCACGCTGGTCAATGGCGCGGATCTTGGTGGCGCCACCGACAACGCCGCCTACGGCTCCGCGTTGCTCGGCTCCACCGGCAACATGAGCCTTATCGTGCGCGACCAGCTGCTCAATCGCGACGCACGCATCTTCAGCCTGGGCAATATCGCCATCGGTGGTGCGCAGGATGCCGGGGGCACGCTGGTGTCGCGCACGGGTGTGGTGAACAACTTGTCGGGCAGCATCGAGGCGGACGGGAGCATCTTGATTGCGGCTGGTCAGATTAATAATCGGCGGCGGGTGATCAATGCAACAACCGGCCCTCTAACCGACGAAGAACGTTTTGCTGCAAATAGAGCGATGCCAGAGGATGTAATTCGGCGAGATCCAAGGCCCGGAGCGTCTGGAACAGGTATTCGCTATGCAGGACATGATCCAGGTATCTACCGCTCTTATAACGTTCGTGAGCGCGAAAGTCTGAATTCAGCAAGTGCTGAAGGTCGAATTATTGCTAGTAGGAACGTCGCTCTCTCTGGTTACGTAACGAACAACGTGTCGTCGATTGCTGCCGGTGGAGCATTACTGGTCAATCAGCGTGGAGTAGGTGGTTTATCAGATGCGATGCTTTCCGGCACCGATGATGTCTTAAATCAATCTCTAGCGCTAAAGCAAGTTGTCGACTATACGGATACGGAGTACAGGGCAACCCCAATTTACAATGACTGTATGCAGCGTCCAGGGCAGAGAATCGTCTGCTACTGGGAAGAAGAAGAGACCGTTGTTGGACGTGGCACATTAGATAATAGCTACACCGCCCTCGGCGCCAGCATGACCGGTGGCCAAGGCGTCAGTATCAATGGTGCCAACATCAGTAACGGCGCAGTGGGCAGTGATGGGCGTAGTGTCAGCGGCGCCTCGCTTGCAGCCGGCGGTCAGCAAACGGGCTTGAGTCGCCGTAACACCCAGGCCGCATCGGCCGTCGCAACGCAAGCCGTCATCGGCCGCGCCAACGGAGGCGCGGCCAGCATCGGCGTGGCAACCGGTACCGCCGGCAACGCGGGCGCTCAGGTTGGCGCCAATACGCAAGACGCCACGTTGGCCACATCCGGCAGCATCGTCGCCATGTCCATCGGGCCGGTCATGTCCAATGACAGTGGGCTGGTGCGCAGTACGGTTGACCAGGCCAACGTCCAGGCTGGGGGCGCCACACCTGGCGTTGCAGCGGGCAGCAGTGAAGGGCGGACACGTGTGGATCTGGCCAGCATCCCGGTCGCCACTGTGGCGGGCGGCGGGCAGACCTCGCTGAGCCAGATTGATCTGCCGATCGGTGGCCTGTATCGGCTGTCCAATGGCAACGGCACCGACCTGGCCGCCATGGGGCGCGCCGCCAATGGCTTAGGCGGCATCAACGCCTGGCGCAGCAACGGCCCTGGCCGTCGTTACCTGATCGAGACCGACCCGCGCTTCGTCAACTACAACAACTTCATCAGCAGCGATTTCCTGCTGGACAAGCTGGGCGTGGATCCGGAGTGGACCCAGACCCGCTTGGGCGATGGCTTCTACGAACAGCGTCTGGTGCTGGATCAGATCACCCAGCTCACCGGCCGCCGCTATCTGGGCAACTACGGAGATGGCGTTGCGCAGTACCGCGCGTTGCTGGAATCGGGGGCGTCCGCTGCCGGCCAGTTGCAGCTGAGCATGGGTGTCGGCCTGACCGCCGCACAGGCTGCCGCACTCACGCAGGACATCGTGTGGATGGTCGAGCAGGACTACCAGGGCCAGAAGGTGCTGGTGCCGGTGGTGTATCTGGCCTCCAACTCGCTGCAGTTGCGCGGCAATGGCGCCTTGATTGCCGGCGGCAACGTCGAGCTCAATGCCACCAATTCCATGAGCAACCAGGGCGTGATTGCCGGTGCCGATGTCAGCATCACCGCCGGCAATTTGCTCAACCAGGGCCGCATCAGCGGCACCGGCGCTGTCTCGCTGGAAGCGCGCAACGACTTACTCAACCAGGGCCAGATCCAGGGCCGCGATGTCGGGCTGCTGGCAGGCAACAACCTGATCAGTGAAGCAGCCAAGGCCATCAACGGCGTTGGCATTTTGTCCGGCATCAGTGCCAGCAATACGCTGCAGATGGTCGCCGGCAACGACATGACCTTGACCGGCACCCGTGTGCAGGCCGATGGCAGTGCTGCGTTGATCGCCGGCAACAACCTCAGCCTCACGCCCAGTGCGCTGCGCGACGACAGCGGGCTGCTGCGCGGTGGCGATGCGGTGTCCGTCACCACCGGCAAGGATCTGGTCGTCTCGGCAGGCAACGACCTGCAACTGCACGGCGTCACCATCAAGGCTGGCGGCAGCGCTGCGCTGCAGGCGGGCAACAACCTCTCGCTGACCCCGACTACCGGCCTGGACGGCAAGGTCGCCACCCGCACCAACATCAGCACCGGTGACAGCCTGCAGCTGACGGCGGGCAACGACCTAACCATTCGCCAAGCCGAGGTCAAAGCCGGTGGCGACCTGATCGCCGCAGCAGGCAACAACCTCAACGTTGAGTCCGTCCTCAACGAGAGCGAGAGCAATAGATACAACAGCCGCAACGGCAAGACCCGCGTTACGACGACAACCACCACGCAGACCGTCGACCAGCAGACTCTTACCGCCGGCGGCAATCTGATTCTCAGCGCCGGCAACGACGTCAATCTGGTCGCTGCCAAGCTGGACGCCGGCAAGGGTCTGGGCATCAGCGCCGGCAACGACATCAACGCCAGCACGCTGACCACGGTGGACACCAGCGATGTCCTGGAAACACGCAAGCGCTTCAAGCAGACCACCGCGACCCGAGACGAAACCGTCTACGGCACCGAGTTCAACGCTGGCGGCAACCTGGCCATGCAGGCCGGCAACGACATCAACCTGACCGCCGCCACCGCTGCAAGCAAGAACGGCGCTATCAGCTTGGCTGCCGGCAACGACGTCAACCTGCTCGCCGCCAGCGAGCAGCACGATGCCGTGCAGGACATGACCAAGAAGAAGAAGGGCACGTTCTCCAGCAAGACGACCACTACACATGATGAGTGGCAGGACACGCTGGCAGTTGGGACGTCACTGAGTGGCGATTCGGTTCAGATCGTTGCAGGTAACGACTTGCTGTCGAAGGGCACCCAAATCGTCGGCACTGGCGAGGTCACGCTTGCAGCAGGCAACAACCTGACCTTGGAAACCGCTCAGAACACACATAGCGAAGAGCATGACAAAGTCACCACCAAGTCCGGTCTGTTCGGAAGTGGCGGTATTGGGGTGACGCTCGGTAAGCAAAAGGTCACCACTGGCGCCGACATCGACCAGATCACGCATACCGGAACGACGGTCGGCAGCCTTGAGGGTGACGTCACCCTGGTGGCCGGCAACAAGTTGGCGATCACCGGCAGCGATGTCATGGCGCTTCAAGGCGACCTGACCGCGACCGGCAAGGACATCGCGATCACCGAGGTCTACAACGACACTGATACGGAACAGCGCAGCAAGTTTAGCCAAGGCGGTTTGTCGCTGACCTTGAGCTCGGCTGCGATCAGCCTGGCGCAGGCGGCAAACGACAGCTACAAGGCCAGCAAGGAGGTCAAGGGCGACAGTCGCATGGAAGCACTTGCGCTCGGATCGGCGGCCTACAGTGCATATGGCGCAGGTCAGGCCCTCGCACAGGCAGGCGGTTCGCTAGGCGGCAGCGCAAAAGATGCGGCTCAGGGCGCCAATCTGAGCATTGCCATCAGCATCGGCGGCAGCAAGAGCGAGAGCAAGAGCACGCAGACGGCCAGTGTCGCGCAAGTCTCCAAGCTACAGGCAGGCGGTGACGTCAACCTGATTGCCACCGGTGGCGGCGACCAGAGCAACTTGTTGATTCGTGGTAGTGACATCAAGGCGGGCAATGATCTGCTGCTGGCAGCCGATCACGATGTACTCATCGAAGCAGCCAAGAACACCGCCGAGCAAAAAAGTACCAGCAAGAGCAGCAGCGCGTCGCTGGGTGTCGGCATCACTTACGGCCCAGATGGTGCCGCATTTGGCGTGATGATCAGTGCAGCTGGATCGCGCGGCAAGGCCAATGGCGAGGACGTGACCTACAGCAATAGTCATTTGGCTGCGGGCAACACGGCCACGGTCATCAGTGGCAATGACACCACGCTCAAGGGCGCGCAGCTGTCGGCGGACAAGGTGATCGCCGATGTCGGTGGCAATCTGAGCATCGAGAGCCTGCAGGACACCAGCACATACGACAGCAAGGACAAGAGTGTTGGCGCGAGTGTGACCTTTGGCGCAGGGTTCAGTGCCAGCGCCAGCTATAGCAGTAACAAGGTCAGTGGCGACTTTGCCAGCGTGACCGAACAGAGCGGTATCCAGGCCGGCGACGGCGGTTTCAACATCCGTGTCGGCGGCAATACCGATCTGAAAGGCGCGGTAATCGCCAGCACCCAGGCGGCGGTGGATGCCGGCGTCAACCGCCTGCAGACCGGCACGCTGACCTATAGCGATATTGAAAACACCAGCAGCTACGACGCCAAAGGGTTCAGTCTGTCGGGCGGATATAGCAAGGGAACAGGCGACAAGAAGCAGCAAGGAGAACTCGGTCAGGTCCAGCCGACAGTCAACAACGGTGCAAACTGGTCGTGGCAGAACTTCCAGACTGGAAGCACCGGTACAGCGGCTGGCATCGGGACCAAAAGTGGCGACGCGACATCGACCACCACCAGCGGAATCAGTGGTGGCAGTTTGGTCATCACCGACGAGGCTGGGCAACTCGCCAAGACTGGCAAGACCGCTGCGGATGCTTTGGCAGGTCTGAAACGCGATGTGATCAGTGGCGATGACGCAAGTGGCTTGACCAAGCAATGGGATGGTCAGGCACTACGTGATCAAGTTGCCGCGCAAGCGCAGATCACCGCGACCGCAGGACAGCAGGCGACCAAGTTTGTTGGCGATTACGCACAAGGGAAAGTTGATAAAGCAGCGGAGCTCTATGCCGAAGCCGAGGCAACTGGTGATGACAGCAAGCGGATCGAAGCTGATCAGTTGATGAAGGATTGGGGCAATGGCGGCACGTTGCGCGTGTTGTCGCATGCGGTTGTAGGCGGTCTAACAGGCGGCACGGACGGAGCGCTAGGCGCAGCCGCAGGCACGGTGGCAGCACCGTACCTGGCAGAAGCGCTGGAGAAAGCAGGAATCAATAAAGCGGTGGCTGCAACGTTGACAGGGCTATCAACAGCCGCGCTAGGCGCTGTAGCCGGCGGCACTGCAGGCGGCGCCGCAGCATTGAATGAGGTGTCCAACAATTACCTTGGGCACCAAGAGCGCATGGAATATGCCACCGCCCTGATCGCTTGTTCCAAGTCTGGCACCCAGTGTGAGCGCGCCGAGCAGCTGAAGGCGCTATCGGAAGAACGCAATCTCCAGCTGCGCGGTGCGTGTAGCGATCCGGCAAGTGGCGTATGCGCGGAGCAGAAACAACTGGCCGCCGTAGCAATGCAGGATCAACTCGATCACGCGGGGGAATACACCACTTGGCTTGCGGGTCACGTGCCTGAGTTGGCTAGCCTGTTCAACTCCGATAAGGACGGAACGCTAACCAAGGACTTCGTCACCCATGTGACGACTGCGGACCTTGGCCACAAACTTGCGTGTGCTATGGCAGGTGGTTGCAGTAATCAGGCACTGGCTTCAGCAGCGTGGAACGGCAGCATCCCGCTATCGGTTGCAACCGCCGATTCTGCGCTGCGCGCGGCGCTGGGTATGGGAGCAGGTACGGTCGGTGCTACCGGCCGGGTCTGGGAAATGGTTGCCGGTGTGGCAGAGCTGGCCAAAGGTATGAGTCCTGCAGGCCAGGTCGGGAAAACGATTGATCAACTAGCCTACCTGTGGGGGAATGGTTACGCAGCTACCGCCGATAAGAACTTCAACGACGCAAAGGGCACGTTAAATGCGATAAAAACTGGCATCAGCGGCTATGCAGAGGATCTTGCATTTGCGGCCTACACGAACACGCACGGCTCTTGGGATATCTATGACATAGCCAAGGCGGGTGCAATTGGTGGCAAGGTCAGCGTTGACGTATTCTCACTTGTTGCTCCAGAGCTGTACGCAGTAAAGGGCGGCGTCGCTGCAAAGGCAGCCACAGGCGTGGGCGACGCGTTTAAGGCCGATGATGTAATTGAATACATAAATGGTTTGCGGCCTAATCAAGTGGTGAAAGGGCCAGACCTAGTAGAAGGCGCCCAGTCGCTTGTTGGTGCTAGTCGTGCTGTCATCGATCCGCGCAAACTGACAGAATATGCGTTGGATCCTAGTCATCCAGTTGGCGGAAATAAAGCGCGCGTTTTCGAATCAGTGCTTGGTTTTACCAAAAATAATTCAGACTTGCTCATGAGTCAAATTAAAGATGGAGTTATGAGTAACACTCCAATCCCAGGAAAAGTTGACCAATATGGGGTGAGGTTCACTGTTGATATTCCAGTTGTGGGTCCAAGGGGTAGCGGCATAGTCCGGAGTGGATGGATATATAGGCCCGGCTCAGATACGCCGGAATTAACGACAATATTTGTGAAATAAAATTATGTTTAAAGTAAATGATGTTGTGCAGACAGTCGTCGATATTCCTCGGGGTGGTATTGTGAGCGGTTCAGTTGGTGCCATAGTTCACGTGTTCTCGGTGCCGGATGAGGCTTATGAAGTCGAATTTGTTGATACGGATGGTAAAATTGTTGCATTGCTTACGCTTGCAGCTTCAGAGATCAAGAAAGCCAATTAAATAAATATAAATTAAAATTTACAAGTT
Organism: Xanthomonas sp. fls2-241-TYG-148; assembly: GCF_030208815.1. Classification (NCBI taxonomy): domain Bacteria; kingdom Pseudomonadati; phylum Pseudomonadota; class Gammaproteobacteria; order Lysobacterales; family Lysobacteraceae; genus Xanthomonas; species Xanthomonas sp. fls2-241-TYG-148. The sequence goes on along the minus strand of NZ_JARVTE010000001.1, from coordinate 110,706 downwards.
TGGTGGTGAGTTCAAGATATTTCAACCTAAGGTCAAATAATGAGTGGCGATATTTCGGAGGAATGTGAGGTTTGTGGGGGGCGTTTAGGTATTTACAGTGATGGCAGAACTCAGGGGCTTATTTGCAAAAATTGTGGGTGGTCGATTTTGACTACAGTTAATACTGAGATAAATGATGATAATAGCGAATACAGCATTAGGTGTAGTGGTGATTTTAGTAACTCTGAGCATGTGCGAATGGTTGCGTCTATAGTTGGTGTGAATTTCATTGAGGCTAGAAAACTTCTCAAGCAGGATTCATTTGTTATTTTTACTGGGAAGGCTCTGGAAATTTCTGATGTTATAAGGAATTTGAAGGCGGCTAGATTGGATTTTCAAGTTGATCCTCATTTCAAGTGGATATGACTATGCCTCTCGAAGTCAAATTAATCCATCAAAGAAATTTAACGGATTAAGGGTGATTTAGGTGGGGGTTGATAAATATCCTATGTTTTCTTCAATTATGCTAAAGAGCAAGGAAAGTCTTACAAATTTCTTCCTTTGGAGACTGATGTTGAGGAATTTGGTGCTCCATACATAGAGATTAGTGAATCTGGAGTTTGGGCTATTGTTGCAAAGGATCGTGGTAATGAATGTCTAAGAAAGGAAACAGATTCGCCTGAAGTCCTAGCAAAGTGGATTTATGAAATTTATAACAAATAAATTTTTAGGGACTGCTGGAAGGTAAACTAATTGGAAGGAAAATTTTTTAAGATATTCCGCTGATAGTCGGAATCAGCTTAAAGGGTACAGGCCGCGCAGTTATCGGCCTGGGCGGCATCAATGCCTGGCGCAGCAACGGCCCTGGCCGTCGTTACCTGATCGAAACCGATCCGCGGTTCGTTAACTACAACAACTTCATCAGCAGCGATTTCCTGCTGGACAAGCTGGGCGTGGACCCGGAGTGGACCCAGACCCGCCTAGGCGACGGCTTCTACGAACAGCCTCTGGTGCTGTGTCAGCCTCCCGTAAAGTTGATCCATCCATGATCATAGGTGTCCGTTCTGTTTGCATTGCCTGGACAGGCTACGTGGCAGCGTGCCCGACATTCGGATGCCTGAATAGCATGCTCTCACTCGCTAGTTCTGTATGGAGATGTCGATGACTAAGAAATCGCAGTGGCTTGGACTGCTGGGCTCGCTGATGCTCTGCTATCTGGTGGCGGCCCTGGGAGCGACAGCGTCGATCAAGGCGGCGAGCTTCTACGCTGAGTTGCAGCAGCCGGGCTGGGCACCGCCGGGGTGGTTGTTCGGGCCGGTGTGGACTGTGTTGTACGGGATGATGGCGGTGTCGGTGTGGTTGGTCTGGCGGCGCGGCAGGTGGGGTGGGGCGCGCGGTGCGCTGAGCGTGTTCGTGTTGCAGCTGGGGCTCAATGGGTTGTGGAGCTGGCTGTTCTTTGCGTGGCACATGGGGGCATGGGCGTTTGCCGATATCGTGGCGCTCTGGTTGACGCTGGTGGCGACCATCGTGACGTTCGCTCGGTACAGCCGTGGTGCTGCGTGGTTGTTGGTTCCCTATCTGCTGTGGGTCAGCTTTGCGGCGGCGCTGAACTATGCGGTATGGCAGCTCAATCCTCAGCTGCTTGGGTGAGCGGGCTAAGGTCCACGCGGCATGCTTGGGTCGCCCGGCTGCGTTGACTCTGTGGTGGGCGCTGCGCGCGTAACGAGCGCAAACAATGACGGGGCCATTCCAATTCCGCGAAAGACCTCGAAATGCTCAGCTGGCGTGTCGTCGCCATGGGGCCCAGAGTCATTGCTTGCCGCTGGCCCTCATCGGCCTGCATCAGATCATCGGAACCGCCGAAGTCCTAACTCTGCTGTAAAGCGCAACCCATTCGATAGAAACGAGCTCTGTGGAGCGCGCGACCCAGTCGCCAGGAGCGACGCCCGAAGCCAGGTCTCACACCTGCCAAGTTGCGCAGCGATCGACTCCGCGCCCATCAGAAAAGTTTCCATAGCAATCAATTGCTTGTGGTGGATTTGCTTAAATCTTTGTCCTGCAAGGCTTTCTGCATGCACGTGGCGTGGCGCGCAGCGCTTGCAACCCGGCCTGCTTGACAGGCTTCACTCCGGTGATGTCTTTTGACTGCATGCGTAACGCCTTCGCCACCGCTTGCCCCGTGATGCCGCCGATGCGGCGGGGTACGGGCGTGGCCGGCATTACCACCACCATTACCACCGCCACCATTCGCCCGGTGCGGTCCGTCGTCTTCGCGTAACTTCCGAAAACAACGGCCCCGCACCCGGATCAGGATGCGGGGGTCTCCCTCTCTCACCTGAAGCGGACGGGGCCTCCCAACGAGGTCTGTCGATGTCATCGCCTGTCGTTTCGTTTGAACCCGCCGCTGTCCCAACGCCTTCCGCCCGCACCGTGGTGCATAAATTCGGTGGCACCTCGGTTGCCGATGCCGAGCGTTACCGGCATGTGGCGCAGCTGTTGCTGGCACGCGATGAGACCGTGCAGGTGACGGTGGTCTCGGCGATGAAAGGCGTGACCGATGCGTTGATCGAGCTGGCCGAACTGGCCGCGCAGAATCGTCCAGAGTGGCGCGAGCGCTGGCACGAAACGCGTGCGCGCCATCGCGGTGCGGCGGTGGCGTTGCTGGGCGAGCATTCCGGGCCCACGGTGGAGTGGCTGGACGAGCGCTTCGAGCATCTGTCACAGATCCTGGCGGCGCTTGCAGTCATCGGCGAGCTGCCGCGCGAAGTGCTTGATCGCGTGCAGGGGCTGGGTGAGGTGTATTCCGCGCAGCTGCTTGGCGACCACTTCCGTGCATTGGGCGAAGACTGCGCAGTGCTGGATGCACGCGATGTGCTGGTGGTCAATCGCGGCGAGCTGGGCGTGGATGTGGACTGGGCAGTGAGCGCGCAGCGGCTGGACACCTGGCGGCAGGCGCATCCGCAGACGCGGGTGGTGGTCACCGGGTTTGTCGCGCGCGATCGCGGCGACCGCATCACCACGCTGGGGCGTAACGGCAGCGATTATTCGGGCGCAATCTTCGCGGCCTTGTTCGATGCTCACGAGCTGCACATCTGGACCGATGTGGATGGGGTGCTCTCGGCCGATCCGCGCGTGGTGCCCGAGGCGGTGCAGCTGGAAACCCTGAGCTACGACGAAGCCTGCGAGCTGGCCTATTTCGGCGCGAAGGTCGTGCATCCGCAGACCATGTCGCCGGCGATCGAGCGCGGTTTGCCGATCATCATCCGCAATACGTTCCAACCCGAACATCCGGGCACGCGCATCACCGCCAGCAGTGCGGTGAGCGGGCCGATCAAGGGGCTGACGCTCAGCCCGGATCTGGCGGTACTGAATCTGGAAGGCACCGGCCTGATCGGTGTGCCGGGAACGGCCGAGCGTGTGTTCGCGGCGCTGCGCACGGCGCAGGTGTCGGTGGTGATGATCTCGCAGGGCTCGTCGGAACATTCGATCTGCTGCGTGGTCAAGCAGCATGAATCCGAGCGTGCGCGCAATGCGCTGCTGCAGGCATTTGCGCACGAGCTCACGGTTGGCCAGGTGCAGCGCGTGCAGTTGACCACCGGCATCAGCGTGCTGGCGGCGGTGGGCGATGGCATGGCTGGGCAACCCGGTGTGGCAGCGCGCTTGTTCGAGTCGCTGGGCCGCGCGCAGGTCAATATCCTGGCGATTGCGCAGGGCTCGTCCGAGCGCAACATCTCGGTGGCGATCGATGCGGCGCATGCCACCAAGGCCTTGCGCGCGGCGCATGCCGGTTTCTGGTTGTCGCCACAGACATTCTCGGTGGGTGTCATCGGGCCGGGCAACGTGGGTGCGGCGTTGCTGGATCAGCTGCGTACCGCGCAGCCGCAATTGCTCGGCAAGGCCAACCTGGATCTGCGCCTGCGTGGCGTGGTGTCGCGCGGGCGCATGTTGCTGGAAGAGCGCAGCGTGACCGGCGATTGGCGCGATGCATTTGCAGCGGCCTCCACGCCCACCGATCTGGAGCGCTTCACCGCGCATCTGCTCTCCGCGCACCTGCCGCATACGGTGATCATCGATTGCAGCGGCAGTGCGGAAGTGGCCGACCGCTATGCAGGCTGGCTGGCAGCCGGCATCCATGTGGTGACGCCGAACAAACAGGCCGGCTCCGGCCCGTTGGCGCGCTATGAAGCGATCCGTGCCGCCGCCGATGCCAGCGGTGCGCGCTTCCGCTACGAGGCCACGGTCGGCGCCGGCCTGCCGGTGATCACCACGCTGCGCGACCTGGTCGATACCGGCGATGCGGTGACCTCGATCGAAGGCATTTTCTCCGGCACGCTGGCGTGGCTGTTCAATAAATACGACGGCAGCGTACCGTTCTCCGAGTTGGTGACGCAGGCGCGCGGCATGGGCTACACCGAGCCAGACCCGCGCGATGACCTGTCCGGCGTGGATGTGGCACGCAAGTTGGTGATCCTGGCGCGCGAGGCGGGGCGGGCGATCAGCCTGGACGATGTCAGCGTGGAAAGCCTGGTGCCCGAGGCGTTGCGCCAGGCCAGCGTGGATGACTTCATGGCACAGCTGCAGACGGTGGACGCCGGCTTTGCGCAGCGGCTGGCCGACGCGCATGCGCGCGGCAACGTGCTGCGCTATGTCGCGCAGCTGCCGCCAGACCGCGCGCCCAGCGTGGGCCTGGTCGAATTGCCGGCGCACCATGCCTTCGCCAATCTGCGTCTGACCGATAACGTGGTGCAGTTCACCACGCGCCGCTACTGCGAGAACCCATTGGTGGTGCAGGGCCCGGGTGCCGGGCCGGAAGTGACCGCGGCCGGCGTGTTTGCCGATCTGCTGCGCGTGGCGGCGGGCGAGGGGGCACGCTTGTGAATCAGATGGTGGACATGGGCCACGCCGTACCCGCCGCGCGTGGGCTGCGCGAGGCGCGCGCCTTTGCGCCGGCGTCGGTGGCCAACGTGGCGGTGGGCTTCGACCTGTTGGGCTACCCGCTGGATGGCGTGGGCGACACCGTGACCGTGCGCCGCATCGACGCGCCGGTGGTGCGGATTGCCGCCATTCGCGGCACCACCGTGGCGCTGCCGCTGGAGGCCGAGCGCAACACCGCCGGCGCGGCGTTGGTGTCGCTGCGTGCGGCATTGGCGCTGCCGTTCGGCTTTGAACTGGAGATCGACAAGGGCATCGCCTTGAGTTCGGGCATGGGCGGCTCCGCTGCCTCGTGCGTGGCTGCGCTGGTGGCGGCGAATGCCTTGCTGGACACACCTATCAGCACCGACCAGCTCTATCAGCACGCGCTCGATGGCGAAGCGGTGGCCAGCGGCAGCCGGCATGGCGACAACCTGGGGCCGTTGTTCCTGGGCGGGCTGGTGCTGTGCACCTTGGAGCGGCTGGTGCCGATCGCAGTACCGGAGGCGTGGCACAGCCTGGTGGTGCATCCGGAGGCAGTGCTGGAAACCCGCCGTGCGCGCGAGGCGCTGGCCGGCGACTACCGCCTGAGCGAGTTCGTGGCGCAGAGCACCAACCTGGCGTTGGTGCTGGCCGGCTGCCATGCCGGCGATGCGGGCCTGGTCCGTGCCGGCCTGCGCGATGTGCTGGTCGAGCCGCGGCGCGCGCCCTTGATTGCCGGCTTTGCGCAGGCCAAACAGGCCGCGCTCGCGCATGCCGCGCTGGGCGCCAGTATTTCCGGTGCCGGCCCCAGCGTGTTTGCCTGGTTCGAAACCCGCGCGGCTGCCGCGGCGGCGGCGCCGGCGGTGCAAGCCGCATTCGCCGGCGTGGGCCTGGACAGCCAGGCCTGGGTGACGCCGATCAACAGCCCCGCGGCACGGCTGCTTGCATGAGCCAGCGCACGCGTTGTTCGATCAGGCAGCAGCGGTGCGCGCAGCAGGCACGCACCGCAATGGCATGTTCATCCCACTACCACTTCGCTGATCTGCATGACCGGCGCGAGATCGGTGTAGTTGGCGATGTCGGCAAGAATCTCGGCTGCGTGCGGCCCGAAGCTGCCGTGGAAGGCATCGACCGAGTCGCAAAAGATGTGGCACATCCCGATGTAGGGCGGCGTGCTGCCCGGCTCACCGCCGCTGATGCCCTTGTCCACCGTGTAGCTGAGGCAGGCCGCGCCCATGCGCGCGCTCACCAGCGGCATGTGGGTGTCGCTGTAGTAGGTGTGGTCGAAGCGGGCGCCATCGCGGTACGGGTACATCACACTGACCTTGATCATTTGCGGGCTCCACGGGAAGGTGCGCGCAGCATAGCGCCGCGCCGGCAACCCCGTGCGACCGCCTGGCGGCGCGCCGCGACGCCTAATGCCGCCGCTCACCCGCAGCATCCGCCTTTCTCGTTGATGGGCGCTGGCCCGTTTCCGCTCTGCCTGGAGTCCGCATGATGTTCATCTCTACCCGTGGCGCCGCACCTGCCGTGAGCCTGAGCCAGGCGATCGCCGCCGGCCTGGCCCCGGATGGCGGCCTGTACGTGCCGCAGACCCTGCCGCCGGCACGCACCCTGCAGGCCGGCGCAACGCTGGCCGACACGGCCACCACACTGCTGCAGCCGTTCTTCGAAGGTGACGCGCTGGCAGGCGAGCTGGCGGCCATCTGCGCCGAAGCGTTTGATTTCCCGGCGCCGCTGGTGCCGCTGGCCACGCCGGGCGACTACGCGCTGGAGCTATTCCATGGCCCCACCGCAGCCTTCAAGGATTTTGGTGCGCGGTTTCTGGCCGCTTGCCTGACGCGGCTGCGGCGCGCCGAAGACCGCCCGCTGACCATTCTGGTGGCTACTTCCGGCGATACCGGCGCGGCCGTGGCGGCGGCGTTCCATCGGCAGCCCGGCCTGCGGGTGGTGGTGGTGTACCCGGATGGCCGCGTGTCGCCACGGCAGGCGCATCAGCTGGGCTGCTTCGGCGACAACATCCAGGCATTGCGCGTGGCTGGCACCTTTGACGACTGCCAGGCCATGGTCAAGCAGGCCTTGAACGATGGCGAGCTGCAGACGCAGCTGCCGCTGAGTTCGGCCAATAGCATCAGCCTGGGGCGGCTGCTGCCGCAGATGAGCTACTACGCGCACGCAGCGCTGCAGCACCACGCTGGCTCGGGGGCCGCATTGAACCTGGTGGTGCCCACTGGCAACCTGGGCAACGGCTTGGCTGCGATCCTGGCACGCGCGCTCGGCGTGCCGCTGGGTGAGATCGCGCTGGCGTCCAATGCCAACCATGTGTTGCCCGACTATTTCGCCGGCGACGACTACGCCCCGCAACCCAGCGTGGCCACCGTGGCCAACGCGATGGACGTGGGTGCGCCCAGCAATTTCGAACGCCTGCGTTGGCTGTATGACGGCGACGATGCGGCCCTGCGCGAGGCGTTCCGTGCGCTGTCGGTGGACGACACGGCGATCCGCCACACCGTGCAGCAACGCTTCGCACGCTACGGCGAAGTGCATTGCCCGCATACCGCCACCGCCGTGCACGTACTGGAGCAATTGCGTGCGGAAGGGGCTGAGGGCGGCACCGGCGACTGGGCGGTGGCGGCCACGGCGCACCCGGCCAAGTTCGAGGCGGTGGTGGAGCCGCTGATCGGCCGTGCAGTGGAGATCCCGCCGGCGCTGGCGGCGCTGTTGCAGCGCCCGGCGCATGCCGAACCGCTGGCACCGGACTACCAGGCGTTCCTGCAGCGCCTGCTCGCGGATGCGCCCTGACCGAACACGTTCAGCCAGCCGGGGTTGGAAACCGGGCCGGATGCGGCTATCTCTAGGGGGTGCGGGCCCACGTGGCACCGCGTCCCTGTGGGTTGTTGCATGTCTTATCGATTGATCGCCGTTGCCGCCGCGCTGTGCGGATGGGCAACGGCCGGCACGGCGGGTGCCGCCGACGCCATCACTGCCTCGCCTGTGTCGCCACTGGGCACACCGCAGGCAGGCCTGGTCGATGCACTGGCCCGCCAGGCACCAGCGCTGGACCGGCAGGTCCTGGCCCTGGCCACCGAAGCACTGCAATGCGCGCGTCAACGCCAGCAGGTGGGCACCGAACGCGTGCTCAGCGTCATCGACTACAGCCGCCCCTCCACCGAGCGGCGGCTGTGGGTGTTCGATCTGGCCCGCCAGCGGCTGTTGTTCGAAGAGTGGGTGGCGCATGGGCGCAATACCGGCAACAACTTGGCGGCGAAATTCTCCAATGACGACGGCAGTTTCCAGTCCAGCCTCGGCGCTTTCACTGCGCAGGAGGCCTACACCGGCCACAACGGCTACTCGCTGCGCCTGAAGGGGTTGGAGCCTGGTTTCAACGACCATGCACGCGACCGCGCGATCGTGATCCACGGTGCGCCGTATGTCAGCGAAGCGGTGATCCGCAGCCAGGGCCGGCTGGGCCGCAGCCTGGGGTGCCCGGCGGTGCGGCCGGCGGTGGCCAAACAGTTGATCGATACCTTGCGCGAAGGCGCCTTCGTGTTCGCCTATTACCCGGACCGTGCCTGGTTGCGCCAATCGCGCCTGTTGAGTGGCGGTTGCGGCGCTGCCGTTGCCAGCGTGGGTGGGCGGTAGGAGCGCTACGGCTGTCGTTGCCGGAGATGCTGCAGCCAGCGATTGCGATGCTCGCTCGCTCCGTTTCGCCGCCAGCGCATGGCGGCCGGGCTCAGACCTCGTCGCCGGCCAGCTTGCGTAGCGCCGGATAGTCCAGGATTTGCACCAGATGCAGCTGGGGCAGGGCGATCAGGTGCTGCTGCTTGAGCTTGGTGAAGGTGCGGCTCACCGTTTCCATGGTCAGACCGAGATGGTCGGCGATGTCACTGCGGCTCATCGGCAGCGCCACGGTGTCGCCGGATGCGCCCGGGCGGGTGGAGCGTGCGGCCAGGCGCAGCAGGAAATGCGCCAGCCGCTCGCTGGGTTGCAGGCGCGCCAGCAGCAGGCCGGTGTCCTGCGCGGCGGCCAGTTCCATGCCGGCACGCTGCAACAACTTGCGTTCCAGGCTGGGATAGCGCTCGCGTAGCTGACGCATCTGCGCCATCGGCGTGCGGCAGACCCGGCTGTCGATGATGGCTTCGATATCGTGGCGGTGGTGGCTGGTTTCGGTGAGCCCGACATAGTCGCCGGGCAGCACGAAGCCGGTGATCTGGCGTCGCCCATCGGCCAGGGTGCGCACCATGCGCAGCGCCCCGGAAGTCACGGTGTAGACGTGGTGGCGTGCATCGCCGGCCCGCACCAGCGTGCTGCCGGTGGCATAGGCCTGCGCGCTGGTGGCCTGGTCCAGCGCGGCCATCTCTTGCTCCGAGAGCGCCGCGCAGATCGCCCGGCCGCGCACCGCACACAACGCGCATTCGGAGTCACGGGCGGTGGCGCCAGTGGCCTCGGCCGGGGCCGGGCAGGTCACGCTGGGGTCTGGAAGCTGCCGGTACATGGGCCATGCACTGCTGGGACGCGGCGAATGATACGCCATGCGGTCAGCACGGCCGCCCAGCCGGTAGAATTGCGCGTTCGCCCCACTCGATACGCAGGAGTTTCGCTCGTGATCAAGCCCCGTACGCCGCCCGGCATCATGGAATTGCTGCCGCGCGAGCAGATCGCGTTCCAGCGCATGCTGGACGTCATCCGCCGCAACTACGAGCGGTTCGGGTTCCTGCCGGTGGAAACCCCGGTGTTCGAGCTCTCCGATGTGCTGCTGACCAAATCCGGCGGCGAAACCGAGCGCCAGGTGTATTTCGTGCAGTCCACCGGCGCACTGGCCAACGCCGCCGCGGCTGCAGATGAAGGCGCCGAGAGTGGCGGCCTGCCGGAGCTGGCGCTGCGCTTCGACCTGACCGTGCCACTGGCCCGGTATGTGGCCGAGCACGAGCACGAGTTGAGCTTTCCGTTCCGCCGTTACCAGATGCAGCGCGTGTACCGCGGCGAGCGTGCCCAGCGCGGGCGCTTCCGCGAGTTCTACCAGTGCGATATCGACGTGATCGGCAAAGATGCGCTGAGCATCCGCTACGACGCCGAAGTGCTGGCGGTGATCCACGCGGTGTTCGCCGAGCTGGGCATCGGCGAGTTCAAGGTGCAGTTGAATAATCGCAAGCTGCTGCGCGGTTTCTTCGAAAGCCTGGGCGTAGCCGAGGGTGAGCTGCAGCTGGCGGTGCTGCGCGAGGTCGACAAGATCGACAAGCGCGGTGCCGAGTACGTGCGCGACACCTTGACCGGCGAAGGCTTCGGCATTGCGGCCGCGCAGGTGGACAAGATTCTGGCCTTCGTGGCGGTGCGCTCCCACGGGCATGCCGATGCGCTGGCGCAGCTGCAGGCGCTGGAGGCCTCGGTGGGCGCGAGCGCAACGCTGGGCGAGGGCATTGCCGAGTTGCGCGAGGTGCTGGAACTGGTCAAGGCGCTGGGCGTGCCCGAGACCGCCTACTGCCTGAATTTCTCGATCGCGCGCGGGCTGGATTACTACACCGGCACCGTCTACGAGACCACGCTCACCGATCACCCGCAGATCGGCTCGATCTGCTCGGGCGGCCGGTACGAAAACCTGGCCAGCCACTACACCAAGTCCAAGCTGCCGGGCGTGGGCATTTCCATCGGCCTGACGCGGTTGTTCTGGCAGCTGCGCGAGGCCGGCCTGATTGCCGGGATCGCCGAGAGCAGCGTGCACGCGATGGTGGCGCTGATGGACGAGTCGCGCCTGGACGATGCGCTGGATATCGCGCGCCGCCTACGCATCGGTGGCATCAACACCGAAGTGCAGATGGAGCCGAAGAAGGTCGGCAAGCAGTTCCAGTACGCCGCGCGTGCGGGCATCCGCTTCGTGGTGCTGGCCGGCGACGATGAGCTGGCGCGTGGCGTGGTGGCGGTGAAGGACCTGGTGCGCGAGCAGCAGTTCGATGTCGCCCGTGACGAGCTGGCCAGCACGTTGCAGGTGGAGCTGGAGCAGGCCAGGGCGATGCTGGTGTCGGGGATCGCGGCGAACTGATCGCGCCCATTGCACGGGCGTTGCGGGCAGCTGGCCGGAGCGATCTGGCCGGCTGCTTTCGTTTTCGGGGCAGGATGCGTGGCGGTGGCGGTGGCGGTGGCGCTGCGGTAGCGATACCAGGGCGCGTCCGTGCAGGGCGCTCTGCATGAACGCCGCAAGTTCGCCCGCTTGTCCTCATGGCCCTGTTTGCGCTAATGTACTAACACGCTATTACATTAACGCGATGAAACAACGACCTGCTCCCCGCGAAAGTACCGATGTCGCCGCCTCGCTGCAGATGCTTTCCGAGGCGTTGGCGTGCCTGGAGGCGCCCGGCGCCGTCGAGGCCTTCCTGCGTGACCTGTGCACGCCGGCCGAACTCGAAGCCATGTCCGACCGCTGGCGGGTGGTGCCGTTGCTGGTCAAGGGCGTGCCGTATCGCGAGATCCATGACCTGACCCAGGTCAGCGTGACCACCATCGGGCGTGTCGCGCGCACCCTGGAACACGGCGCTGGCGGCTATGCCGCGGCCCTGCGCGAGCAATCGTCGCGCCCTGTCGAATCCCACTGAGAGAACAAGATGAGTGCTTCCACGGCAGCACCGGCACGTGACCGGTTGCGCATTGCCATCCAGAAAAACGGCCGCCTGGCCGAGCCGGCGCGCAGCCTGCTGGCCGCCTGCGGGCTGAGCTGGCGGCAGAGCCGCGACAAATTGTTCTGCTACGGCGAATCGCTGCCGGTGGACCTGTTGCTGGTGCGCGACGACGACATCCCGGGCCTGATCGCCGATGGCGTCTGCGACCTCGGCATCGTCGGCCAGAACGAGCTGGACGAGCAGGCATCGGCGCGGCGTCGCGCTGGCTTGCCGGCAGCCTATCACGCCGTGCGCGGCGTCGGTTTCGGCCAGTGCCGGCTGATGCTGGCGGTGCCGGAGGAGTGGGAATGGCAGGGCGTGGCGCAGCTGACGGGCAAGCGCATCGCCACCAGCTACCCGGCGATCCTGGCCGATTGGCTGGAGCGCCAGGGCATCGACGCATCGGTGGTCGAGCTCTCCGGCTCGGTGGAAATCGCGCCGCGCCTGGGCACCGCCGATCTGATCTGCGACCTGGTCTCCAGCGGCGCGACGCTGGCCGCCAACCAGCTCAAGCCGGTCGAGCTGGTGATGGAAAGCGAGGCGGTGCTGGCCGGTGCTGTGCGCGAGCCCGCCGATGCGCGCGCGGCGTTGCTGGCGATGCTGCTGCGGCGCATGGATGGCGTGCTCAAGCTGCGCGACAGCAAGCTGCTGATGTTCCGCGCCGAGCAGGGCAACGTGGATGCGCTGCGCCGCTTGCTGCCCGATGCCGACCCGCTGGTGCAGTTGCCCGACGACGGCAATGGCGCGTTGCGCCTGCAGACCATGTGCCACGGCGCGGTGACCTGGCAACGCTTGGAAGAACTGGAACGCGCAGGTGCGCAAGGCTTGATGGTATTGACGGTGGAGCGCTCGCTCGCATGAACACGCTTGATTGGACCCAACTCACTGCAGACGCACGCACCCAGGCGTTGACGCGTCCGGTGCAGACCGTCGCCACGCAGACACGCGAGGCGGTCGCCACCCTGATCGCCGATGTGCGTGCACGCGGCGATGTGGCGCTGCGCGAGATCACCGCACGCTTCGACGGCGTCACGCTGGACAGCTTTGCGGTCAGCGATGCCGAATTTGCCGCGGCAGACGCCGCCATCGCGCCGGAACTGCGCCAGGCGATGCAGGACGCCGTGGCGCGCATCGACACCTTTCACCGCGCCGGCATGAGCGAAGGCTACGCGGTGGAAACCGCACCTGGCGTGGTCTGCGAAAAGATCGTGCGCCCGATCGGCCGCGTGGGCTTGTACGTGCCGGCCGGCAGCGCGCCGTTGCCGTCCACCGCCTTGATGCTGGGGGTGCCGGCGCGGCTGGCTGGCTGCCGCGAAGTGGTGCTGTGCACGCCGCCGCGCAAGGATGGCAGTGTCGACCCGGCGGTGCTGGTGGCCGCGCAACTCACCGGCGTGCGCCGTGTGTTCAAGCTCGGTGGCGCGCAGGCGATTGCGGCAATGGCCTATGGCACCGACTCCATTCCCAGCTGCGACAAATTGTTCGGCCCGGGCAACAGCTTCGTTACCGAAGCCAAGCAGCAGGTGGCGCAATCCGGCGCGGCCGCGATCGACATGCCGGCCGGCCCGTCCGAGGTGCTGGTGATTGCCGATGCCGGCGCGCAACCGGCGTTTGTCGCGGCCGATCTGTTGTCGCAGGCCGAACACGGCCCGGATTCGCAGGTGCTGCTGTTGTCCGACAGCGATGCGTTGATTGCCGCAGTGCAGGAGCAACTGGACCTGCAACTGGCGCAACTCTCGCGCGCCGACATCGCGCGCCAGGCGTTGGCGCAGTCGCGGTTGATCAAGGTGGCGACGCTGCAGGACGCGTTCGAGATCAGCAACCGCTATGCACCGGAGCACCTGATCCTGGCCTTGCGCGAGCCACGTGCGTGGTTGGCACAGGTGGAGGCCGCCGGCTCGGTGTTCCTCGGCGACTACACGCCCGAAGCACTGGGCGATTACTGCAGCGGCACCAACCACGTGTTGCCGACCAGCGGTGCGGCGCGTGCCTACAGCGGCGTGAGCGTGGCCAGCTTCCAGAACATGGTGAGCGTGCAGGCGGCGAGCAAGGCCGGTATCGATGGAATCGGCGCATGCGCAGTGATTCTGGCGCGTGCCGAGGGCCTGGACGCGCACGCCAACGCGGTGGCGCTGCGCATGGGAGTGGCCGCATGAGCACGGCATCGGTAATGGATCTGGTGCGTGACGATCTGCGCGCATTTGCAGGTTATGCGTCGGCGCGCACGAGTGCGTTGCAGGGCGATGTGTGGCTCAACGCCAACGAGTCGGCCTGGGGAAATCCGGCCGATCCCGACGCCAGCACGCGTCGCTATCCCGATCCGCAGCCCAAGGGCCTGCGTGCGGCGCTGGCGCAGCTGTACGGGTGTGCGCCCGAGCAATTGCTGATCGGCCGCGGCAGCGACGAGGCCATCGATCTGCTGGTGCGTGGCCTGTGCGTGCCCGAGCGCGATGCGGTGGTGGTCACGCCGCCGGTGTTCGGCATGTATGCGGTGTGCGCACGCCTGCAGAACGTGCCGCTGGTCGAAGTGCCGTTGGTGGATGGGTCGGACGGTTTGCATGCCGATGTGCCGGTGATCGTGCAGGCCGCGCTGGACGCCAAGGCCAAGCTGGTGTTCCTGTGCTCGCCGTCCAATCCGGCCGGCTCGGCGATCCCGCTGGCCGAAATCGAAGCTGCCTTGCAGGCGCTGCAGGGCAAGGCGGTGGTGGTGGTGGATGAGGCCTATGGCGAGTTCTCCGATGTGCCCTCGGCCATTGGCCTGCTTGCGCGCTACGACAATCTGGCGGTGTTGCGCACCTTGTCCAAGGCGCACGCGCTGGCGGCTGCGCGCATCGGCAGCCTGATCGCCAATGCCGAGCTGATCGCGTTGTTGCGCCGTTGCCAGGCGCCGTATCCGGTACCCACGCCATGCGCGGTGATGGCCGAGCAGGCCTTGTCTGCACCTGCGCTGGCAGTGACGCAGCGGCGGGTGACCGAGATCCGTGCCGAGCGCGCACGCCTGCATGCCGCGCTGGTGCAGGTGGCCGGCGTGCGCCAGGTCTACCCCTCGCAGGGCAACTTCCTGCTGGTGCGTTTCGACGACGCCGAAGCAGCGTTCCAGGCGCTGCTCGAAGCAGGTGTGGTGGTGCGTGATCAACGCGCGGTGCCGCGCCTGTCTGATGCGCTGCGCATCACCATCGGCACGCCCGAACAGAATGATCGTGTGCTGGGCGCGTTGCAGCGCAAGCAGGAGGCCGCATGACCCCGATTCTTTTCGTCGACCGCGATGGCACGCTGATTACCGAGCCGGCCGATTTCCAGATCGACGCCTACGAAAAGCTGCGCTTTGTCGACGGCGTGATTCCGGCCATGCTCAAGCTGCGCGATGCCGGCTACCAGTTCGTCATCGTCAGCAACCAGGACGGCCTGGGCAGCGAGAGCTATCCGCAGGCATCCTTCGACGGCCCGAACAATCTGATGCTGCAGATCTTCGCCAGCCAGGGCATCGAATTCCGCGAAGTACTGATCGATTGCAGTTGGCCGGCCGACAACGCGCCGACGCGCAAGCCGGGCGTTGGCCTGATGGTGCCGTACCTGCAGGACCGCACGATCGACTGGAGCCGTTCGGCGATGGTGGGCGACCGCATCACCGACATCCAGTTCGCGCAGAACCTCAACATCCGCGGGTTCCAGCTGCGCACCGAGCAGTTCGGCGGCGATTGGGACTGGGCCGGCATCGCGCACGAACTGGCCGATGCGCCGCGCCGCGCGGTGGTCCAGCGCAATACCAAGGAAACCCGCATCCGCGTGGAGCTCGACCTGGATCGCGTGGCCGAACCGCACACCGCTACCGGCCTGCCGTTTTTTGATCACATGCTGGAGCAGATCGGCAAGCACGGCGGGTTTGCGCTGGATATCCGCGCCGAAGGTGACCTGCACATCGATGAGCACCACACCATCGAAGACACCGGTCTGGCGCTGGGGCAGGCCTTGCGCGAAGCCTTGGGCGACAAGCGCGGTATTGGCCGCTATGGCTTTGATCCGGTCGACAGCCCATGGCGCGTGGCCGGTGATACCGCACAGCACGGCTTTGCCTTGCCGATGGACGAAACCATCGCCAGTGCTGCGCTGGATTTCAGCGGCCGGCCATACTTCGTGTTCGACGGCGACTTCAAACGCGAGCGCGTTGGCGACATGCCCACCGAGCTGGTGCCGCACTTCTTCCGTTCGGTGTGCGATGCATCCGGATTGAATCTGCATCTGCACGTGCGCGGCGAGAACGATCACCACAAGGTGGAAGGCTGCTTCAAGGCATTGGCGCGTGCACTGCGCCAGGCGATCCGCCGCGAGGGCACCGCGTTGCCATCCACCAAGGGGGCGCTATGACCGACCTCGCGCTCATCGACGCCGGCGGTGCCAATCTCGGCTCGGTGCGCTATGCGCTCGAGCGCCTGGGCGTGGAGGCGCGCGTGGTGCGCGATGCGCAGGGCCTGCAGGGCGCCGAGCGCGTCATCCTGCCGGGCGTGGGCGCAGCGCCGGAGGCCATGGCGCGCCTGCGTGCGCAGGGGCTGATTGAACCGCTGCAGCAATTGCAGGTGCCGCTGATCGGTATTTGCCTGGGCATGCAGCTGTTGTTCGAGCATTCCGAAGAAGGCGATGTGGACTGCCTGGGAGTGCTGCCGGGCATCGTGCGGCACATGACGCCGGCGCTTGGCATCCGCGTACCGCACATGGGCTGGAACCAGCTGGTGCCGATGCGTGACTCCGCGCTCCTTGCTGGGTTGCCGGAGCGTGCCAGCGCCTATTTCGTGCATGGCTATGCCGCGCCAGTCACAGCCGACACTGTCGCCGCCTGCGATCACGGTGGGCTGTTCACCGCGGTGGTGCAAAACGGCTTGCGATGCGGCGCGCAATTCCATCCCGAGCGTTCCGCCGACACCGGTGCGCGCATCCTGCGCAATTTTCTTGAGATGAGCTTCCCATGAGTTTCACCGTTTACCCCGCGCTGGACATCCGCGACGGCCGTGTGGTGCGGCTGCTGCAAGGCGATTACGCCCGCGAAACCCGCTACGGCGACGATGTGCTGCCGCGTGCGCAGGCGTTTGCCGACGCTGGTGCGCAGTGGATGCATCTGGTGGATCTGGATGCGGCCAAGGCGGGCGGCTACACCTTGGCCCCGCTGCTCGGTCAGATCAGCCGTCAGACCGGCCTGCAGGTGCAGACCGGTGGCGGTGTGCGCTCGCGCGAGGATGTGGCGCGGATTTTCGATGCCGGTGCGGCGCGTGTGGTGGTGGGCTCGCTGGCCGTGCGCGACAGCGCCACGGTGATTGGCTGGCTGCAGGAATTCGGCACCGATCGGCTGACCATCGCGCTGGATACACGCCAGGACGCAGCGGGCGTATGGCAACTTCCCGTGCATGGCTGGACCGAAACCGCCGAGGCCACGCTGGATCAACTGGCCACGCAGTACGCGCAGGCCGGTCTGCAGCATCTGTTGTGCACCGACATCGCGCGTGACGGCATGCTGTCCGGCCCCAACATGGGCTTGTATGCGCATCTGCGCGCACTGGCGCCGCAGTTGCAGGTGCAGGTCTCCGGTGGCGCGCGCAATCTGGCCGACGTGGCCGCGGCCAAGGCGGCCGGGTGTGCCGGCATCGTGCTCGGCAAGGCGCTGTTGGAAGGTCATCTGGATCTGAAGGACGCACTGGCATGCTGAGCCGTCGCATCATTCCCTGCCTGGACGTGCGCGATGGCCGCGTGGTCAAGGGTGTCAAGTTCCGCGACCACATCGACATGGGCGACATCGTCGAGTTGGCGATGCGCTACCGCGACCAGGGCGCGGACGAGTTGGTGTTCTACGACATTGGCGCCAGCCCGGAAGGGCGTTCGGTGGACTATGCGTGGGTCGAGCGCGTTGCGCGCTTGATCGACATCCCGTTCTGCGTGGCCGGCGGCATCCGCGATGTAGAAACCGCACGTGCGGTGCTGCATGCCGGCGCCGACAAGATCTCCATCAACTCGCCGGCATTGGGGCGGCCGCAGCTGATCTCCGAGCTGGCTGACGCCTTTGGCGTGCAATGCGTGGTGGTCGGCATCGACTCGATCCGCGAAGAGGACGGGCAGTGGCGTGTACGCCGCTACACCGGCGACCCAAACAAGACCCAGGCGCTGCCGATGCGCACGCTGGACTGGGTGGCCGAGGCGCAGCGACTGGGCGCGGGCGAGATCGTGCTCAATTGCATGGATAACGACGGGGTCCGGCATGGCTACGACATCGCGCAGCTGCGCCAGGTGCGCGCGTTGTGCCGGGTACCGCTGATCGCGTCTGGCGGCGCTGGCGAGATGCAGCATTTTGCCGACGTGTTCGACCAGGCCGACGCCGATGGGGCGCTGGCGGCCAGTGTCTTCCATAGCGGTGCGATTCCGATTCCGGAACTCAAGCGCTTCCTGCGCGCGCAACAGATCGAGGTACGTGATGGGCAGTGAGACGACGGCAGCCGGCGATGCGCTCGATGCGCTGGACTGGAACAAGGGCGACGGCTTGTTGCCGGTGATCGTGCAGGATGCCGACAACCTGCGCGTGCTCATGCTGGGCTACATGAATGCCGAGGCGCTTGCAGTGACGCGTGCGCGTGGCGAGGTCACTTTTTTCAGTCGCAGCAAGCAGCGGCTGTGGACCAAGGGCGAGAGCTCGGGGAATGTGCTGCGCGTGGTCGCGATCGAAACCGATTGCGACGCGGACACCTTGCTGGTGCAGGCGCGTCCGCACGGCCCGACCTGTCACCTGGGCCGCACCAGTTGCTTCCCCACCGCGCCCGGCCAATTCCTCGGCAGCCTGGACGCCTTGATCGCCGAGCGCGAGCGCGAGCGCCCGCATGGCAGCTACACCACCAAGTTGTTTGAGCAAGGCATTCGACGCATTGCGCAGAAGGTGGGCGAGGAGGGTGTGGAAACCGCGCTGGCCGGGGTGGTGCAGGGCGACGCCGAGTTGCTGGGCGAATCCGCCGATCTGCTGTACCACCTGATCGTGCTGCTGCGCGCACGCGGGCTGGGCCTGGGCGACGCAGTGGCGCTGCTGGAGTCGCGGCACACGTAATCGCCCACCAAAGCATCTCGTAGGAGCGCGCTTGCGCGCGATGGGTTTTATCGATAACGCCTCGTCGCGCGCAAGCGCGCTCCTACGCAAAGCGGGACTGCCACAGACCTTATCGCAGCCAGGCGCATCGTCGCTGCGCAGCGCCTCTTGTTGCTGCGCACGGCTAGGCTTGTGCGATGCAATGGCGTCGCCGGAATCGCGGCACAAGGTGATTCGCGTGATAGCTAGTGCACCTCGTAGGAGCGCGCTTGCGCGCGATGGGCTTTATCGATAACGCCTCATCGCGCGCGAGCGCGCTCCTACGTAGAGCTGGGCTGCCAAAGATCTGGTTGCACTCAGCTCCTCGTCGCTGCGCGCTGCATCTCATTGACGTGCACGGCTGGGCCTGTCCGATGCAATGGCGCCGTTGGAATCGCGGCACAACGTTAGTTGCGCGGCGGGCGGTGCACCCCGTAGGAGCGCGCTTGCGCGCGATGGGAGTTACCGATAACGCCTCATCGCGCGCAAGCGCGCTCCTACGCACTGCGGCTCGGGCCTCCTATCGCGCAGACGCACGCGTCCACGCGTCGCGATCACCCATCCGGCCCTGCGGTGACCCAGCCAGGCCCCGCTACAATTACGGCTGGTTATCGCAGGAATACCCATGCAGCTTCGTTTCGCTCTCCTGACCCTGGGCCTGCTCGCAGGCACTGCGCATGCACGCGCTGTCGTGGTCGATGGCGTGGTGTTCGAAGAGCGCGACGGCACGCCGGGGCGGGGCCGTGATGAGCCTGGTCTTGCCGATGTCATCGTCTCCAATGGCCAGCAGCTGGTGCGCACCGACGCGCAGGGCCGCTACCGTATGCCGGTGCGCGAGGGCCAGACCGTGTTTGTGATCAAGCCGGGCGATCGCAGTTTCGTTCCCAATGCCGATGGCTTGCCCGGGTTCTGGCGCCATTACGCGCCCGAGGGCTCGCCCAAACGCAAATACACCGGCATCGCTGCCACTGGCACCAACACCCGCAACTGGGATTTCGCACTGACCCCGCGCGTCGCTGCACAGACAAGCGGCTTCCAGATGCTGGTGTTTGCCGACAGCCAGACTGCCAGCCTGGCCGATGTGGACTACTACCGCCGCGATATCGTCGCGCCCATCGTCGGCAAGGTGCCCGCGCGCCTGGGTACCACGCTGGGCGATATCGTCAGCGACGATCTGAGCCTGTACCCGGCCTTGAACAAGGTCACCACGCAGCTGGGCGTGCCGTGGTTCCATGTGCCGGGCAACCACGACCTCAATTTCGATGCGCGCGATGACCTGCAGTCGCTGGACAGCTGGCGTGCGATCTATGGCCCGGACACCTATGCGGTGGAGGAGGCCAACGCGAGCTTCGTGTTTCTGGACGATGTGATCTACACGCCGGGCGCCAAGCCGGCGTATGTCGGCGGCCTGCGCGAGGATCAATTCGCCTTCCTGCAGGCTTACCTGGCGCAGCTGCCGCGCGAGCGCCTGGTGGTGTTGGGCCTGCATATCCCGTTGTTCGATGCCGCGCCCGGGCAGGAGACGTTTCGCCATGCCGATCGGCGTCGCCTGTTCGCACTGCTCAAGGACTTCCCGCACGTGCTGGTGCTGAGCGCACACAGCCATACCCAGCGGCAGGTGGCGCATGGCGCCGATGAAGGCTGGCAGGGCGCGCGTCCGCTACACGAATACAACGTGGGCGCGGCCTGTGGTGCGTTCTGGTCCGGGGTGAAGGACGCCGACGGCATTCCGGATGCCACCATGAGCGATGGCACCCCGAACGGTTATGCGGTGCTGCAGGTAGCGCCGGGTGGCGACTACACGCTGGCGTATCACGCCGCGCGTGCGCCGGACGATGCGCAGCTGCTGCTGAGTGCGCCCAAGGTGCTGCGGCAGGGCGCGTATGCGGCCTGGGGCGTGTACGCAAACGTGTTCATGGGCGATGCGCAAACGCCGGTGGAGATGCGCATCGACGGCGGCGCCTGGCAGCCGATGAAGCGGGTGGAGCGGCCCGATCCACGTGTGCTCGCCGAGAACACGCGCGACGATGCAGCCGAACAGCTGCGGGGGTACGACCGCTCACCGGAGGCCACGCCGTCCACGCATCTATGGCGGGGCGCATTGCCGACCACGCTGGAGGTCGGCGCGCATACCGTCGATGTGCGTGCCACCTTGCCTACCGGCGTGCAAAGCGCGCGCACCACCTATCGCCTGGAGCGCGCCACGCCCTGAGTTCGGCGCGCAGGGCGTACCCCCACAAACGCGAACGCCTCCACGAGGGAGGCGTCTTGGATCCGGGCTGGCAGGCGATGGGCGCGCTGGCGGGGATCGGTGCTGGCTGGCGTGTCGCTGGCTGGCCCGGCAAGTGTAGAGATGCGCGGCCGCCGGTGACGTAATGAGAATTAGTCGCAACCTTTAGCGCATCACGGACGCTTCGGTTGCGGGGCTACCGTGGGCTGCGCAGGCTTGGAGGGCGCAGCGTCTTTGGTGTCGATGGGGGTGTCGTCCTGATCGGCGACCGCGGCATCCACCGCTTCGGCAACGACCGGCGGATATGGATATGCCAGCGCCGGCCCCGGCTGGAACCCGGCACGCCAGCGCGCCAGCACGGCCCCGATATGCTTGCCGACCGACTGCTGCGGCAACGACGGCAGCTCGCCGTCCTCTTTTTCGCGTGCAGTGATCGCTACCTTGGCTGCGTCGAACGCCGCCACTGGGTCGGCCACCTGGTTCATCGCATCGATCAACCAGGCCTGGCCGAAGTAGGTGGCATTGGAGGTGTTGCCACAGCCGAATGACGGGCGGTCGGCACGTGCCGCGGTGAGGACCAGCGTCGTGGCAGAGCGCAACGCGGGAATGAAGCCGCCCGAATAACACGCCGACAGCACGATGACACGGTTGTCGATGCCGGCATCGTCCAGCGCCTTGCGCAGATCCTGTGGGCTGATGAAATCTTCTTCGTTCTGGTCCACCTGCACATACAGCGTGTGGTCTTCGGTGCCGTGCGTGGTGACGAACAACAGCAGCGCGTCTTCCTTGCGGTCCATGCGCTTGCCGATCGCCGCGAGCGTGTCGTAGAGATTGTCGTAGGTGGCCAGCGGTGCGTACGGGCGCTCGCCGAGATTGTCCGGGTGATTCACCAGCGTGATCACGCGGCCACGGGCGTCGAAGCGTTGCTCGAACAGCTGCTTGAGGTAGAGCGTTTCATTGCGGAAGACGTCGTCGCTGGCATCGCCGGCAAAGCCCACCACATACAGATCGGTGACGCCTGGGCGTTGCGGCGCCAACGTTTTGAGCGCGCTGGTGAGCGCCGCCTGGTCTACCGGATCGACCTGCGCGTCGCTGGCGTCTTGCTGCGCCGGTAGCGCCGCGCCGGCATCCGGGTGGCAGCCGGCAACCAGGGCCACCAGTGCGGTCAGCAGCAGCAATCGGCGCAACAGGGCAGACGGGCCGGATCGGGATGACTGCAACATGGAGAACGCCAGGACCGGAAAGATGCAGATGTAGCGCTTGCGCGGGCGGATAACAAGCCGAGGCGGCTGGCGTCGTATGTAGCTGATCGGTGATCCAACGCGAAAGTGCCGCATACGGGCATTGCGGTAGGCGGGCGTCAGGCTGGCTTGCATGAGCAGCCCTGTTGTCGACTCAATTTACCGAGTCGCCAAGGGCGCCTGCAGCTGCGCTCTGCAGTCAATACAAGCCTGCAATCTGAAGTGGACACGCTCGCCGTGATCAACAGGCGCACCGTCACCCCAGCTTCCGCGCACTCACGGTGCTGCCCCACGACAACAAAACCGCGCCATCAACCGAATCGATGGCGCGTGACCAGTTACAGCACCAACTGCGTGAAGCTTTCCACGCGCTGATGGCTGCCCACATCGTCCGCCGAACGCGGCGTGGGGTAATCGTCCAGGCGGTCAAGCAGCGCGGTGCGCATGCCGGCGCGCTTGGCGGCATCCAGTTCCTCGATCACGTCCGACAGGAACAGGATGTCCTGCGCCGGCACGCCGATGCGTTCGGCGATGCGGCGGTAGCTGGAACTCTCGCGCTTTGGGCCCACCTCGGTGTCGAACCAGTCGGTCACCAGGCCGCTCAGGTCGCCGGCATCGCTATGCGCGAAGAACAGCTTCTGCGCCGGCACCGAACCGGACGAATACACGTACAGCGGAATGCCCTCGGCATGCCAGGCCTGCAGCTGGATCGCCGCGTCTGCATAGATATGCGCGCTGAAATCGGCGGTGCGGTAGCCGTCTTCCCAGATCATGCCCTGCAAGGCCTTGAGCGCGGTGTGCTTGCGGTCTTCGTCGATCCAGGTCTGCAAGGTGGTGATCAGCACCTCATCCGGCACGTCTTCGCCGATCTCGTCGGCCACCTGATTGAGCCAGTGCCGCACCTGCGGGTGCCCGCCGTGCTCGCGCACGTACGCGGGCATGGCGCGGCGCGCATACGGGAACAGCACGTCCTTGACGAAAGAGATGCTGCTGGTGGTGCCTTCGATATCGGTGAGGATCGCTTGCGGTCGTGTCATCGTCAGCTGGCCTTTGGAGGTTTCTCGGGGGCGTAGCGGGGGAATTGTTTGGCGATTTCGGTGCCGGTGAAGTGGCCGACCCAACCGTCCGGCTCGGTGAAGAAACGGATCGCCACGAAGTGCGGCTCCGGGCCCATGTCGAACCAATGCAACGTGCTGTCCGGCACCGCAATCAGATCATCTTTGACGCATTCGATCTCGTAGACCTGCGCGTCCACGTGCAGCGTGAACAACCCAGAGCCGGCCACGAAGAAGCGCACCTCGTCTTCCTTGTGGAAGTGCTCATCCAGGAACTTGGCACGCATTTCTTCGCGCTTTGGGTTGTCCGGCGCGATGCTCACCACGTCCACGGTCTTGAAGCCGCGCTCGGCGCTGATGCGATCGATGTCGGCACGGTAGGCGGCCATCACCTGTTCGGGCGATGCACCCGGTTCGACCGGCTGGCTGGCGTGCCAGCGCTCGAAGGTGACACCAATCTTGCGCAGCTCGGTGGCGATCTGCTCACCATCGCGGCTGTCGAAGTGCGGGGTGGTCGGGTTGGAATCGGCAAAAATACGCAGTCGGCTCATGGCGGTCTGGCTCACACGTGGGGCGGGGAGGGCTTAGCGCGGACTGCGCAGTTTGAGCAGCTCGAGTTCGCAATGCAGCAGGAATTCGAATGCCTCCAGATGACGGCGTGCCTCGGCCATGTTGCGGCCCCAGGCATACAGGCCGTGTCCTTCGATGAGATACCCCCACATGCTCTGTTTGTCCAGCAAGGCCTCGACCTGCGCGGCCAGCACCTGCATGTCCTGGGTGTTGGCGAACACCGGCACGTCCACCGCGGTTTCGTGGGTGGTATTGCCCTCGAAGGCCTTGAGCAGTTCGTAGCCTTCCAGGCGGATCACGCCGCTGCCTGCATAGAGGCGGGAAGCAATCGTCTGCACCGGCGAATGCGTGTGCAACACGCAGCCAATCTCCGGGAACCGGCGATACAGCTGGGTGTGCAACAGGGTTTCGGCAGACGGGCGCAACGGGCGGCCCACTGGCTGGCCATCGAAGTCCACCACCATGATGTCTTCTTCGACCAGGCGGCCTTTGTCGCGTCCGGAGACGGTGATGGCCGCGTGCTGCTCGTCCAGGCGATGGGAAAAATTGCTGCTGGTGGCGGGTGTCCAGCCGGCCTGGGCCAGCTCACGGATATTGCCGATCAACAGCTGCGCCAGCTCGTGCAAACGGGCGGCGCTATAGGGCAGGGGGGCAGTGGTCGCATTCATGCGCCTATTCTACTGCCCCACCGGATTACGGTCAGGTGCAGCGCAGCAGGGGCTGTTCCTGCCACGGTCGGATCGCGAATGGCTGATGGAATGTAACGAGCGTGCGTCTTGCAGTGAGCGCAGTGGTTTTGTTTGTTGTCTCTTGTTGGGTTCAGTCAGAAGCCCAGGTCAAACGCTGAGTGGGTCGAGGGCGCGGTACCCTCACCGCTTGCGGGACACGCCGTGAACCCGTCCCTGGGGGCTCGGTGGCGGCATCCATGCCGCCACACGGTCCCGCAAGCGGCGAGGACACCGCACCAGACGGTTGGTCGGTGGCCGTGGGAAAAGCCGCTTATCGCAGGTGTGACGGACGTCGAACCAGCACCAGCATCAAAAAACGTGCATCACGTAGGGCGCTTCGCTATGCACGCCGACCATCTCGACCGATCCTTGTCCGCCCAGCGCCGCGGGAAATGACGCGGCATGGATGACGCGTAAGAGCCGACGGGGACGTCCCTCGCGGCGTGTCCTGCGATGGTGGGCGGGCAAGGATCCTTGCAGCAACGCCGCAGATCAGAGCCCTGCAGGCCACGCCACAAATCAGCCGCCCTGCAACGAAGGCTCAGATCGCCCGCTCCCCTAGGGGGCGCGCAGCCGTTTTGTCAGTCTCTGCTGGCCCGCGCGCGTGCTCAGCGGCCGTCGCGCAGGCGGCTGTGGCGATAGCCGTAGCCGAAATAGACCACCAGCCCGACCAGGGTCCATAGCCCCATCAGCATCCAGTTGTGCAGCGTCATGGCCGACAGCAAGGCCAGGCAGCTGAGCACACCGGCGCTGCAGATCAGCCACGCGGCCGGCATGCGGAACGGACGCGGCAGTTCCGGATGGGTGCGGCGCAAGATCAGCACGCCCGCGCACACGGCTGCGAAGGCGATCAGCGTGCCCATCGAGGTCAGTTCGCCCAGCACATCCAGCGGGAAGACGGCCGCAAGTATGGCGATGCCCACGCCAGTGATGACGGTATTGATGTGCGGCGTGCGGTACTTGGGATGGATGCGCGTGAACACCGCCGGCAGCAAGCCATCGCGCGCAATGATCATGAAGATGCGCGGCTGCCCGATGATCATCACCAGCACTACCGACGACAGGCCGATCAACGCGCCTACTTCCACCACCACCCGCAACCAAGCCAATTGCGGATGCGCGGCCACTGCCGTCACCACCGGCTCATCGGTGCCCAGCTGGGTGAACGGCACCAGGCCGGTCATCACCGCAGCCATGGCGATGTAGAGCACGGTGCAGATCACCAGCGACAGCATCATGCCGATCGGCAGATCGCGTTGCGGCCGGTGCGATTCCTGCGCCGCCACCGACACCGCCTCGAAGCCGATGTAGGCGAAGAACACCATCGCCGCGCCACGCAGCACCCCTTCCATGCCGTATTTGCCCGGTGCTTCGTTGGCGGGGATGAAGGGGTGCCAGTTGGCCGGGTCCACGTACTTCCAGCCCGCTGCAATGACCAGGATGATCAGCCCGGTCTTGAGGATCACCATCGCCATGTTCATCGCCGACGACTTGCGGATGCCGACGTAGCACAGCCAGGTCAGCAACAACACGATGCCGGCGGCGGGCAGGTTGGCGATCGCGCCGGTGCGCTGCAGCTTGCCGTCCAGCGGTGCGCTGACCAGGGCGGCCGGCAAATGGATGCCGAAGTGTTCCAGCAGACTGAGGAAATAGCCGGTCCAGCTGACCGCCACCGCCGAAGCAGAGACACCGTATTCCAGCACCAGCATCCAGCCGATGAACCAGGCCGCCAGCTCGCCGAAGGTGGCGTAGGTATAGGTGTAGGCGCTGCCGGAGACCGGCACCATCGCCGCAAATTCGGCGTAGGCCATGGCGCAGAACGCGCAGCAGATCGCCGCGAGCACGAACGACAGCACGATCGCCGGGCCGGCATGGTCGGCCGCGGCCTGGCCGGTGATCACGAAGATGCCGCCGCCGATCACCGCGCCGATGCCCAGGGCGGTCAGCCCCCAGGGACCGAGCGCGCGTTGCAGGCCCAGCCCGTCGGCCGCCTCATGGCTGGCGTGCGGGTGTTTGGTGGCCCAAAGTTGTTTGAACATGGAGCGGTTCCGGCTTGGCGCTGCGCGCGATCGTTGAACGAGAAGACCGGCGCGAACGCCGGTCTTGAGAGGGTCAGGCCTTGCGAGCCAGACGGCTATGGTGGATGCCATAGCCGAAATAGATGACCAGGCCGATCACGGTCCAGCCCACGAACACCTTCCAGTGTTCCTGGAAGGCTTGGAAGAACAGGAACAGGCAGGCCACTGCACCCAGCGGGCAGATCACCATCGCCAGCGGTACGCGGAACGGACGCGGCAGGTTGGGCTTGGTGAAGCGCAGCACCATCACGCCGGCGCACACGGTGGCGAAGGCGAGCAGGGTGCCCATCGAGACGAGTTCGCCCAGGACGTTCAACGGAATCACCCCGGCCAGCAGCGCGGCGACCACGCCGACGAACAGGGTGCCGACGTAGGGTGTGTGGAATTTCGGGTGCACCCTGCCGAACAGTTTCGGCATCAACCCGTCCTTGGCCATGGTGTAGAAGATGCGCGGCTGCGCCATCAGCATTACCAGCACCACCGAGGACAGGCCAGCGATCGCGCCGATCTCCACTGCAGTCTTGAGCCAGCTCAGTTGCGGGTGCGCTTCCAGTGCGGTGGCCACCGGCTTGGCGGTGCCGAGCTGGGTATACGGCAACAATCCGGTCAACACCGCGCACACGATGATGTAGATGACGGTGCAGATCGCCAGCGACACCAGGATGCCGATCGGCATGTTTTTCTGCGGGTCCTTGGTCTCGCCGGCGGAGGTCGAGACCGCGTCGAACCCGATGTAGGAAAAGAACACAATGGAGGCCGCGCGGAACACCCCGTCCCAGCCGAACTGCCCCGGCCCGGTGTTCTCCGGGATAAAGGGGTGCCAGTTCGCCGGATCGATGTAGGCGATGCCGAAGCCGACGAACAGGCAGATCACCACCACCTTGATCGCCACCACGATCGCGTTGGCGAACGCAGATTGGGTCACACCCACGTAGCACAGCATGCTCACCGCACCGACAATCAATACGGCGGGCAGGTTGACGATGTTGCCGGAGCTGACAAAGCCATGGCCGTCCCAGGCCAGGGGCGCGCCCGCCAGTTCTGCCGGGAACGGCAACCCGAGCGTGCCGGTCAGGAAGCTGATGAGGTAGGCGGACCAACCGACCGCGACGCTGGAGCCGGCAAACAGGTACTCAAGCACCAGGCACCAGCCAATGAACCAGGCGACGCCTTCGCCGAGCGTGGCATATGAATACGAATAGGCGCTGCCGGAGACCGGCATCATTGCCGCGAACTCGGCGTAGCACAGACCGGCAAAGGCGCAGGCGATGCCGGCGAATACGAACGACAGCATCACTGCCGGCCCGGCGTGATTGGCCGCGGCCTGGCCGGTTAAAACAAAGATGCCGGCACCGATCACCGCGCCGATGCCGAGCATGATCAGGTGCTTGGCGGTGAGGGTGCGCTTGAGGGTGGCTTCGCCTTGCAGGCTGCCTTCGAACGGTTCGCCGGCATCGACGTGGCCTGCGGGCTCGATCGGTTTGACCCGCAATAAAGACTTCAGCATTCGGTGACATCCCCAGTGGCAAAGCAAGGCGCAAGCGCCCGGATGAAGGTCATGCGCCCGGACCCCGGTGGGTTGGGCAAGCGACGTACCTTGCCAAAGCTACACGCTCGCGACAAGCACGTACGCAGCATGAATGGCGATAATGGCCGCCTGGCCCTGCGTGGAAACCGAGACGAGCGATGGTGGATTCGACCCTGCAACAGCAACTGGCCGCATACCGCAGCCGTTGGCCCGACGAAGCCGCACTGGCCGAGCAGTTTGCGCAACTCCTGGACGATGCCACCGATCCGTTCGTGCGCGAGCGTGTCGAAGGTCACTTCACCGGCTCGGCGTGGGTGGTCAGTGGCGATGGCACCCGCACGCTGCTGACCCATCACCGCAAGCTGCAGCGCTGGCTGCAGCTGGGCGGCCACGCCGATGGCGACCGCGATCTAGCCCAGGTGGCACTGCGCGAAGCACAGGAGGAATCCGGCCTCAACGGCCTGACCCTGGCCGACGGCCTGCTGTTCGATCTGGACCGGCACTGGATCCCGGCCCGTGGCGAGGTGGCCGGCCACTGGCATTACGACGCCCGCTACGTGGTGGTCGCCGGCGCTGACGAGACCTTCCAGGTCAGCGAAGAATCGCTCGCTTTAGCGTGGCGCCCGATCGCCGAGCTGCTGGCCGACCCGGAGCTGGATCCGTCGATGCGTCGCATGGCCGAGAAGTGGATGGCGCACGGCGGCAGCTGATGCGCCGGCGACGGGCGTTGCCGGGCCGGATTGCGCGGGCGCCGAGCGTCCGTTGGCTGGGCGGGCATGGCGGGATTGGGTACCCTTGGGCGCCCGTTGCCTGTCCATGCCCATGTCCCGCACCGCTGCTTCGTTCACTTACCGCCTGGCGTTCCGCCCGGTCGACGACCGGATGGACTCGGCCGAACTGGCGCGTACCGTGCAACGGGCGCTGCTGGCGTTGAGCGGGCCGCCGCATGGCGTGGCGATCGTCAGCCTGCAGCGCCCGCCGCGCGAGGATGGCGACGGCCTGTACATGGAGGCGGTCACCACCGGCCCGGAGCGGTGGTATTTGAAGGCCGACGACTATCTGTTGAGCGAGGGCTTGCGCGGCGAGTTGCAGCCCTGAGGGGCTGGGATTCGGGATTGGGGATTGGGGATTCGCAAGCGCGTACGTCGCGTGATCCGCTTTTTTTCGCTTGTTGGCATTCCGCGCATTCGCGTCTACGCCACCGCAATCGATCCAAGCCAGAGAGCGGTCAGGGAAAGGGCTCGCCAGCGCCGCCGCTCTTCCCAATCCCAAATTCCGA
This sequence comes from Xanthomonas sp. fls2-241-TYG-148, assembly GCF_030208815.1. Taxonomy (NCBI): domain Bacteria; kingdom Pseudomonadati; phylum Pseudomonadota; class Gammaproteobacteria; order Lysobacterales; family Lysobacteraceae; genus Xanthomonas; species Xanthomonas sp. fls2-241-TYG-148. The sequence continues at coordinate 81,385 of NZ_JARVTE010000001.1, read as the reverse complement.
ATCCCTAATCCCCGTCAGTAGAGAACCCGCGTCCGCAAGGTGCCGGTGATCTGACCCAGCTCGTCCTTCAACACGCCCGCCAGCTCCTCGCTGGCGCTGACGTCGATCACCACATAGCCCACCTTGGGGTCGGTGCGCAAAAACTGACCATCGATGTTGAGGTTGTGGCGCGAGAACAGTTCGTTGATCTGCGACAGCACGCCCGGCACGTTGCGGTGGATGTGCAGCAGCCGCAGGCTGTCGGGGTGCTCGGGCAGGGTGACTTCAGGGAAGTTCACCGCCGACAAGGTGCTGCCGTTGTCGCTGTAGCGCACCAGTTTGGCGGCTACTTCGATGCCGATATTGTCCTGTGCTTCCAGCGTGCTGCCGCCCACGTGCGGGGTCAGGATGACGTTGTCGTGCGCAATCAACGGGGACTCAAACGCATCGCCGTTGCCCTTGGGCTCGATCGGGAACACGTCCACGGCCGCGCCGCCGATCTGGCCGGAGGTGAGCGCCGCGTCCAGTGCATCGATGTCGATGACGGTGCCGCGCGAGGCATTGATCAGATGCGCGCCGGGCTTCATGCGGGCGATTTCTGCCGCGCCGATCATGTCCTTGGTGGACGGGGTCTCCGGCACGTGCAGGGTCACCACGTCCGAGCGCGCCAGCAGGTCGTCCAGGTCGATCGCCGCGCGCGCGTTGCCCAGCGACAGCTTGGTTTCGATGTCGTGGAAGATCACCTGCATGCCTAGCGATTCGGCCAGCACGCCAACCTGGGTGCCGATGTGCCCGTAGCCAACGATGCCCAACACTTTGCCGCGCGTTTCATGGCTGCCGGCGGCCGACTTGGACCAGCCGCCGCGGTGACATTCCGCATTTTTCTGCGGGATGCCGCGCAACAGCAGGATGGCCTCGGCGATCACCAGCTCGGCCACGCTGCGGGTGTTGGAGTAGGGCGCGTTGAACACCGGAATGCCGGCCAGTTCCGCCGCCTCCAGGTCGACCTGATTGGTGCCGATGCAGAAGCAGCCCACCGCGATCAGCCGTTTGGCGTGCGCCAGCACATCGGCGCTGAGATGGGTGCGCGAGCGAATGCCGACGATGTGCGCCTCGGCGATGCGCGCCCTGAGTTCGTCCTCGGGCAGGGACTTGGCGTGCAGCTCGATCTGCGAGTAACCGGCGGCGCGGAACACGTCCACGGCGGTCTGGCTGATGCCTTCCAGCAACAGGACGCGGATGTCCTGCTTGGGAAACGAGGTTTTCTTCGGCGACATGGTGGACGCACTGCAGCAATCGGGCCGGCCACTATGCCAGATGGGGTGGGCGATTTGGCACCCGCAGTGCCTGCGGTGTGACGCCGCAGCCCTTGTGCCGCAACGGTTTCAGCTGAATCCAACGCTGCGCGTACGCACGTTGCCGCAGCTGGACGGGGCCAGCGCAGGCTGGCACGCTGTGGGGTTCCTACCGCCGCGCTGCGTGCCATGACCGATCCCCGCATCCTCTCCTTGCAACAGGCCGTCCCCGCGCTGCGGTTGAAGACCGAACCGGCCGACCTGGAGCACTACGGCCGTGACTGGACGCGCCGCTGGACGCCCAATCCGCTGGCCATCGCGCTGCCGGGGTCGGTGGAAGAAGTGCAGGCGGTGGTGCGCTGGGCCAACACGCATGCGGTGGCGGTGGTGCCCTCGGGTGGGCGTACCGGTTTGTCTGGTGGCGCGGTCGCGGCCAATGGCGAGCTGGTGCTGAGCCTGGAGCGGTTGAACAAGCCGCTGGCCTTCGATGCGGTGGATCGCACGCTCACTGTGCAGGCCGGCATGCCGCTGGAAGCGGTGCACAACGCCGCGCGCGAGCACGGCCTGGTGTACCCGGTGGATTTCGCAGCGCGTGGTTCGTGCTCGATCGGCGGCAATATCGCTACCAATGCCGGCGGCATCCGCGTGATCCGCTACGGCAATACCCGCGAATGGGTGGCCGGGCTCAGCGTGGTCGCCGGCACCGGCGAGCTGCTGCACCTCAACAATGCGCTGGTGAAAAATTCCAGCGGCTACGACTTCCGGCATCTGATGATCGGCTCGGAAGGCACGCTGGGCATCGTGGTCGAAGCGACGCTGCGGCTGACCGACCCGCCGCCGCCGAGCAACGTGATGCTGCTGGCGCTGCCGTCGTTCGATGTGTTGATGCAGGTGTTCGCGGCGTTTCGCGCACAGCTGCGGCTGGAAGCGTTTGAATTTTTCACCGATCGCGCGCTGGAGCACGTGCTGGCGCACGGCGCGCAGGCGCCGTTTGCGCAGGTGCACCCGTACTACGTGGTGACCGAGTTCGCTGCCGGCGATGAGGCGCAGGAAGCGGCGGCGATGGCGGCGTTCGAGGCCTGCATGGAGCAGGGCTGGGTGAGCGACGGGGTGATCAGCCAGAGCGATGCGCAGGCGGCGCAGCTGTGGCGCCTGCGCGAAGGCATCACCGAGGCGCTGGCGCGTTACACCCCGTACAAAAACGATGTGTCGGTGCGGATCTCGGCGATGCCGGCGTTTCTGGCCGAGACGCAGGCACTGCTGCACGATGCCTACCCGCATTTCGATGTGGTGTGGTTTGGCCATATCGGCGATGGCAACCTGCATATCAACGTGCTCAAGCCCGATGCCACCAGCCAGGCAGATTTCATCACTGCCTGCGAGCAGGTCACCAAGTTGCTGGCGCAGAGCCTGCAGCGTTTCGACGGCAGCATCTCGGCCGAGCACGGCATTGGCCTGGTCAAGAAACCGTACCTGTGGAGCACGCGCTCGGCGGCAGAAATCGCGCTGATGCGCGGCATCAAACAGGTGCTCGACCCCCATCTTTTGCTGAATCCAGGCAAGCTGTTCGACATGGACGAGGTGCCCGGCGCAACGCCTGCCGGGTAGTCTCTTCACCACCTCACATGGAATAGACACGCCGATGATGCGCTCCCTGGTGTTTTGTGCGTTGACCTTGCTGCCGCTGGCAGCCGCCGCATCCAGTCTTGCGGGAACCTCGGCCGGTGCCTCGTCGGCCGGTTCGTCCAACAGCAGCAGTTCCGGCGACGACAAAGTGGTTGCCGACGCACGCGAAGATGCGGCCGGTTTCGTGGCCAGCGATGGCGCCATCCGCGGTGCGCGGCTTGAAGCGGCATTGCTGCAATTGCGCAGTCGCAGCGATGCGGCGCGCGTGTCCAGCGACCTGGAACTGGCTCAGTCCATCCTGGCGCAGTGAATCGTCGTCGCCGGTGCGCATGGCTGTGGCTGGCCGCAGCGATCGCACCGGCGGCGCACGCCCAATCGCAGCGTTCGCCCGCGCTGCAGGTGTCGGTTGTCGTATCGGAGTTGACCCCTTCCGAGCGCGCGGCCAGCCAGGCGCTGCTGCAGCAGGTCGGACAACGCTTGCCGGCAGGCTGGGTAGCGCGCGATGCGGGACGCATTCAATTGCAGTGGCGCCGCGATTTACCGGCGCAGGTGCATGGTCGTGCGATCGGCAATCGCATCCTGCTCGATCATGCGCTGTTGGATGCCTGGAGCATGCAGCCCGCCAGCGCACGCACTGACATCAGCGCCCCGGCCACGCGAGCGGCGATGGCGGCGTTGGTGCATGAATTGGCGCACGTGCGCGACCGTGGAGCGGGCAGTGCGTTGTCGCGCGACCCACGCCTGCGCGATCTTGCCGGTTGGCAGGTGCGTCCCTGGCAGGTCGGGCGCGGTGCAAACCGCTTCAGCGACCGCAGTCCCGATGCCTACGAGCGGCATAGCCCGGCCGAATTTGTTGCGGTCAATCTCGAGCATTACGTGCTGGATGCGGACTACGCCTGCCGCCGTCCCGCGCTCGCGGCATGGTTCTCCGAGCGGCTAGGGCCGCCGCACGCTGCGGCAGCATGCGCGCCGACCTTGCCGTATCTGCAGGCCGACAACGATGCCGGTGCGATGTCGCTGCTGGCGTTGGATCCGGCGCGGGTCTATGCGGTGGACTATCTGCTTGCCGAAGGCAACGAGCAGCCGATGAGTCGCTGGGGCCACAGCATGTTGCGCCTGGTGATCTGCGCGCCCGGCCGTGCGCCAGGGCCGGCGTGCCGGTTGGATCTGCAGTATCACCGCGTGCTGTCGTTTCGTGCCTTCGTCGGCGATGTGCAGATCTCCAGCTGGCGCGGGCTGACCGGCTCGTATCCGTCGCGGCTGTTCGTGCTGCCGTTGAACCAAGTCATCGACGAGTACACCAAGGTGGAATTGCGTGCCCTGTCGTCGGTGCCGCTGACGTTGCGCCCGGATGAGATCGCCGCGTTGCTGACGCGCGCCGCGCAGGTGCACTGGAGCTACGACGGGCGCTATTACTTCATCAGCAACAACTGCGCGGTGGAAACCTACAAGTTGTTGCACGACGGCGTGCCGCGTCTTGCTGAAGCCGGCGTGTCATCGATCACCCCGCGCGGCGTGCGCCAGCGGCTGCAGCGCGCCGGCCTTGCCGATCTGCACGTGCTGGATGACCGCGCGCAGGCCACACGCCAGGGCTATTACTTCGAATCGGCGGCTGCGCATTACCAGGCCATGTTCGACGTGCTTCGGCGCGGCATTCCGGTACCGCAGACGAGTGTTGCGCAATGGCTGGATGCCGCGCCTGGCGCACGCGCGCAGTGGTTCGACCGCGGCGGCCTGCGCGAAACCGCAGCTGCATTACTGCTGGAGCAGGCCGCGTTACGGCGACAGGAGCTGATTGCGCGCGATGCGCTCAAGCGCCTGTTGCGGCCCGGCATCGTCGAGCGCGCAGCAGTGCAGGATCAACTGCAAAGCCTGTTCGCCCGGCAGGCGCGGCTCAGTCATCCGGCGGCGCTTCTCGATGGCCCCGGCTACGGATTGCCGCAGGCCGACGAGCAGCAACGTGTGCGCGCCCAGGTCGCGCAGGCCAGTAGCGGCCTGGCCGATGGCTGGAAGCAATTGCAGGCATTGGGCCGACAGCAGTTGTCTGCCGAGCTGCGCGATGATCTGGAACAGGGTGAGGCGAATGTGGAAAGGCTGCGTGCACGATTGCGCGTGCTTGCTCAGCCGGTGCAGGCAGTTGCGGCTGCTGGATCAGTGACTGCCAAGTGAGCGGCGACGCTGGCGTTTGCGTCGGTTGATTGCCGCGTTGCAGGCATTGCGGGTGCATCCAACACACCAACACGCCCGCGACTTGAAGGTCTTTAGGCGATTGCGAGTGAGTTGACGCTGACAACAGCGCGCATGCCGCGTTGCGCTGCGCGCAAGCTAACGCCGGGACGGACGCGCTTTCCAGTGCGTCCAGCGTGAGAAAGCGGCTTGGAAGCATCGGGAACGCAGCAAGCCGCTACATCTGCATGGCACGGCTCAGCTCGCGGGCTGCAAATCCGCTTGTTTTGCATAGTTGCGCAGCCACTCGCTGACGCCAGCATCACTGCGGTAGCGTTGCATCAGTGCAGTCAGCCGGGCGGGTGCCGGCGTGCAGTACTGCTCCACGGCCGCTTCGATTTCGCGGCGGCGCGCGTCGTCGTACGGCTCTTCGCCGGCGAAATGCTCGCAGGTGTCGTAGTCGTCCACCAGCTTGCGCACGTCGTCCGGCATGCCGCACAGGCCGGCCGGATGTTGCAGCCATTCCTCTTCCACCACCGGGTCGGTGCAGGCAACTGCAGCGGGCGCTGGGGCGGCAGCCGCAGGGGCGGGCGCCGGTGCCGGCTCGGCGGTGCATGCGCTCAGCGCCAGCAGCGCGAGCAGGCACAGGATGCTGCGCATGTCAGTCGGCGCGGCCAGCGAATTCGCCGGTGGTGGTGTTGACCAGCACGCGTTCGCCGTTGGTGATGTATTCCGGCACCATGATTTCCAGCCCGGTGTTGAGCTTGGCCGGCTTGGGGCGCTTGGTGGCAGTGCCGCCCTTGAGCTCTGGCGGGGTTTCGACCACTTCCAGCGTCACCGTCTGCGGCAGCTGCACGGCGACCGGCTGGTCGTCGATCACCTGCACGAAAATGCCGGTCAGGCCATCGGTGATGTAGCCGGCGTCGGTGCCGATCACCTCCGCGTCCAGCATGTAGGGGGTGTAGTCCTCGTCGTCCATGAACACAAAGGCCTCGCCGTCCTTATACGAATAGGTCGACTGGCGGCGCAGCAGTTCCACTTCCGGCAAGTTGTCGTCGGCATCGAAGCTGGCATCCAGCTTGGCGCCGCCCGGCACGCTGTACATGATGAAGCGGAAGCGCACATTGCCGCCGCGGCCCTGCGGCGAGCTGCGTTCGATGTCGCGGATCTGGTAGATGCCGCCGTTGTATTCGACGACGTTGCCTTTCTTGATGTCGTTAGCTTTCATGGGAATCGGGAGTTGGGAATGGGGAATTGGAAACGCCGGGGCCGGGGTGCTGGGAGTGGGGCGCGGTTGCGATTCCTCATTCCCGATTCCCCATTCCCTGCTACTTGGGCGCCAAGCGCACGCCGCCGTCCAGGCGAATGACTTCGCCGTTGAGATAGCGCGTGCGCAGGATGAAGGCGACGGTTTCGGCGTACTCGTCGGGTTGGCCCAGACGTGAGGGGAACGGGATCGAGGCGGCCAGCGATTGCTGCACGGCTTCGGGCATGCCATCCACCATCGGGGTCCAGAACACGCCGGGCGCAATGGTCATGACGCGGATGCCGAAGCGTGCCAGTTCGCGCGCCATCGGCAAGGTCATGCCGACCACGCCACCCTTGCTGGCAGCGTAGGCAGCCTGGCCGATCTGGCCCTCGTAGGCGGCTACCGAGGCGGTGTGGATGATCACCCCGCGCTCGCCATCCTCGCCGGCGGCGTTGTGTTGCATCACATCGGCGGCGGCCTTGGCGACATTGAAGCTGCCGACCAGATTGACCATGACGGTGGTGCGGAAGGTAGCCAGCGGCATCGCAGCCTCCTTGCCCAGCACGCGACCGGCGCCCAGGATGCCGGCGCAGTTCACGGCCAGGTTGAGCCCGCCCAGTGCCTGCGCCGCTTGCGCGACATTGGCGGCGACCTGCGCTTCATCGGTGACGTCGGTGGCGAAATAGTGCGCGTTGCCGGCGCCCAGCAAGGCCAACGCTGCGTCGGCCTTGTCGGCGTTGACATCGAACAGCGCGACTTTGCCGCCGTCGGCGACGATGCGCTGCGCCACGGCCAGGCCGAGGCCGGAAACGCCGCCGGTAACGATGGCAAGGACAGAAGAAGGCTGCATGCGCGTGGGTTCCTTGAAAGCGGTGATGCCGGCCGGCGATCGGTCGGCGATTCTAGCCGAAGCGCTGATCGCATCGCTGCGCGGCGCAACGCAGGTGGAATGATCAGGCGGCCGCTGCCAGTGCCTTGCCGACCTTGCTGCCGGTTTCCCTGCCCAGCAGCTGCGCCAGCCAGCGCCCGGTGCGGGCGAGGGCAGGCAGGTCGATGCCGGTGGGCATGCCCAGGCCATGCAGCAGATAGACCACGTCCTCGCTGGCGACATTGCCGCTGGCACCCTTCGCATACGGGCAGCCACCGGCGCCGGACACGGCCGCGTCCACCACGCGCACGCCTTGCTCCAGGCAGGCGGCGATATTGGCCAGCGCCTGGCCGTAGGTGTCGTGGAAGTGCACTGCCAGGGCCTGCATCGGGATGCTGCCGGCCACCGCGGCCAGCATCTGGCGTGCCTTGGCCGGGGTGCCGACGCCGATGGTGTCGCCCAGCGAAATCTCGTAGCAGCCCAGGCGGTACAGCCGCTCGGCCACATTCACCACATCGGCCACCGCCACCTCGCCCTGGTAGGGGCAGCCAAGCACCGTGGACACGTAGCCGCGCACGCGCACGCCGTCCTGCGCGGCCTGCGCCAGGATCGGCCGGAAGCGCTCGATCGATTCGTCGATGCCGGCATTGGTATTGGTACGGTTGAAGGTTTCGGAGGCCGCGGTGAACACCGCCACTTCCTGCGCGCCGGCCGCGTGGGCACGCGCATAGCCCTGCAGGTTCGGCACCAGCACCGGGTAGGCGATGCCGGGCTGGCGGGTGATGCCCGCAAACACGTCGGCGGCGTCGGCCAGCTGCGGCACCCAGCGCGGGCTGACGAAGCTGGTCGCCTCGATCGTGCGCAACCCGGTGGCCGAGAGCTGGTTGATCAAGGCGATCTTGTCGGCGGTGGCAATCGGGTTGGCTTCGTTCTGCAGGCCGTCGCGCGGGCCCACTTCGACAATGCGTACGAAGTCACTCATGGGCGGCTCCGGGCCGTGGAGCGCCCTTGCTGCTGCCCGCTGCACGGCATGGGGTCGGCTCGATACCAGGACAGCCTCATGCGCTTTCCTCGCTCGCCCACGCAGGCGGGCGCTTGTCGAGGAAGGCGCCCAGGCCTTCCTGGCCTTCCGGTGACACACGCAAGCGGGCGATCAACGCGGCGTTGGCCGCGTCGATGGCATCGCGTTCGCAATACGGCAGCATGCTGCGCACCAGCGCCTTGGCGCTGCTGGCGGCCTGCGGAGCGGCGGAGAGCAGCAGGCGGATCTGGCGCTGCACCGCAATGTCGAGCTGGTCGGCGGCCACCAATTGATGCAGTAGCCCGAGCGATTGCGCCATGCCGGCGTCGAAGATTTCCGCGGTGGCAAACCAGCGCCGTGCCTGGCGCGCGCCGATCGCGGCGATCACGTAGGGCGAAATCACCGCCGGCAGCAGGCCAAGGCGGCTTTCGGTCAGACCAAAGCGCGCCTCTGTGCAACCGATGGCGATGTCGCAACACGCCACCAGGCCGACGCCGCCGCCGAACGCGGCGCCATTGACGCGCGCAATGGTGGGCTTGGGCAATTCGTCCAGTGTGCGCATCAGCCGCGCCAGCGCCAGTGCATCGGCCGCATTGTCGGCTTCGCTGGCGCTGACCATGCTGCGCATCCAGTGTAGGTCGGCGCCGGCGGAAAACGCCGCGCCGGCACCGGTGACCACCACCACCCGCACCTGCGCATCGGTACCGGCTTGCTGCAGGGCGCCGGTGAGGGCGGCAATCAGGGTCGCGTCGAACGCGTTGTGCACCGTCGGGCGATTGAGCCGCAACGTACGGACCGCTCCCTGGTCCTCGACGATCAAGCCGGTTTCCTGCATTGCGCATGCGTCCATGAATGGGATGCGAACCATGATAGCCGGCCCACCCGCCGGAGCCATGACGCGGTGCGTCGATGCTAGAATTGAGAACCATTCCTAACAATCAGGCCGTCTTTGTGACGTTGTCGGATATGCCATTGCATCGCGTCGCCACCGTGGAATCCGTGCAGGACCGTCAGCCCAACGACACCATCGCCCGGCGCCTGCGCGAACTGGGCTTCGTGGCGGGGGAAGAAGTGACGGTGCTGGCGATGGGCCCGGTCGGCCGCGAGCCGTTGCTGGTGCAGGTTGGCTATACGCGTTTTGCACTGCGCCGCAGCGAGGCGGCCCGCGTGCAGGTGCGCGACGACGGAGTGGCGGCATGAGCGCGATCGGCCTGCCGATGCGGCTGGCGTTGGTGGGCAACCCCAACAGTGGCAAGACCGCCTTGTTCAACCAGCTGACCGGTAGCCGGCAGAAGGTCGCCAATTACACCGGCGTCACTGTCGAGCGCAAGGAAGGCCATTTCCGCGCGCCCTCCGGGCGCGAGTTCGCGGTGCTGGACCTGCCAGGCGCCTACAGCCTGCAGCCGGCCAGTCTGGACGAGGCGATCACCCGCGATCTGTGTCGCGGTTTTTACCCCGGCGAGCCGGCGCCGGATGTGCTGGTCTATGTGATGGACGCGACCAACCTGCGCCTGCATCTGCGCTTTGCGCTGGAGCTGCGTGAGCTGGGCCGCCCGATGATCGTGGCGCTGAACATGATGGATGCCGCCCAGCGGCGCGGCATCGTCATCGACCTGCCGGCACTGGAGCAGGCGCTCGGTGTGCCGGTGGTCGAGACGGTCGCGGTGCGGCGCGGTGGCGCCAAGGCGCTGGTCGAGCGCATCGATGCGCAGGCTGCGCACCTGGCTGCCCCCACCGCCACGCCGCCGGCCGATGGCAACTATCACGCCCAGGTGCGGCAGATCCTGAGCGCGGCGGTGACCATGCCCACGCGTACCTCGCGTGTGGACGATGCGCTGGACCGCTGGCTGCTGCACCCGGTGTGGGGGCTGGTGACGCTGGCGGTGGTGATGTTCCTGATCTTCCAGGCGGTGTACGCCTGGGCCACCCCAGTGATGGACCTGATCGACGGCGGCACCGCGATGCTGGGCGAGTGGGTCGGCACCCACATGGCCGAAGGTCCGCTCAACAGCCTGCTCAAGGACGGCATCATCGCCGGCCTGGGTGGGGTGATCGTCTTCCTGCCGCAGATCCTGATCCTGTTCGCCTTCATTCTGGCGTTGGAAGAATCCGGCTACCTGCCGCGCGCGGCGTTCCTGCTGGACCGCATGATGGCCTCGGCGGGCCTGTCGGGGCGCTCGTTCATCCCGTTGCTGTCGAGCTTTGCCTGCGCGGTGCCGGGCATCATGTCCACCCGCAGTATCCAGGATCCACGCGACCGCCTGGCCACCATCATGGTGGCGCCGTTGATGACCTGCTCGGCGCGCCTGCCGGTGTACGCCTTGCTGATCGGTGCCTTCATCCCGCAGAAGACCGTGTGGGGCATCTTCAATCAGCAGGGGCTGATCTTGTTCGCGCTGTATGCCGCAGCCATCGTCAGCGCGCTGCTGGTGTCGTGGACGATGAAGAAGTGGCGCCGCGACAAGAGCGAGCATCCGTTGATGCTGGAGCTGCCGTCCTACCGTGTGCCGCAGCTGCGCGATCTGGCGCTGGGCCTGTGGGAGCGCGCGGTGATCTTCCTCAAGCGCGTGGGCGGCATCATCCTGGCGCTGACCATTCTGTTGTGGTTCCTGCTGTCGTTCCCGGCCGCGCCGGCCGATGCGACCCTGCCGCCGATCGACTACAGCTTTGCGGGCCGCATCGGCCACGCGATGGCGGTGTTCTTCGCGCCGCTGGGCTTCAATTGGCAGATCTGCATTGCGCTGATTCCCGGCCTGGCGGCGCGCGAGGTGGCGGTGGCGTCGCTGGCCACGGTCTACGCGTTGTCCGCAGCCGATGACGACGCGGCCGCACAGGCGCTGTCGCCGTTGATCAGCGACGGCTGGTCGCTGGCCACCGCGTTGTCGTTGCTGGTCTGGTACATCTACGCACCGATGTGCATCTCCACGCTGGCCACCATCAAGCGCGAAACCAATTCCTGGAAGCAGATGAGCATCAGTGCGGTGTACCTGTTCGCGCTGGCCTATCTGGCCTCGCTGGTGACCTACCAGCTTGCCGTGTTGTTCGGAGCCGGCTGAGATGTCGCTGACCCTGCAATACGTGATCATCGCGCTCGCCGTGCTGGTAAGCGCCTGGGTGGTGATGAAAAAACAATTCCCCGGCACGCTGCGGCGTCTGCGCGGCGCGCTTGCGCTCACCTTGGTGCGCGACAGCCGCCCCGCGTGGATGCAGGCAATCGGGCGCCGCGTCGCACCGCCCGCGGGGAAGGGCGCGGCCGCCTGCGGTGGTTGCGACAGTTGCGGGCCGAAGACGCCGCGCAGCCACTGACGGCCGGCAGCGCCTTCGCTACACTTGCGCGGCCGCAGGACGCGGCAGTCCAGGGGAAAGGCGATGCGTGTGTTGGTGTTGCTGGCCGTATTGGCAGCGATTGCGGGGATTTATAACTACGGTGGGAATGCGCTGGACGAGCAGCAGGTGCGCGATCTGTATGCCGCGCACGACAAGGCGATGCTGACCCAGGATGGTGAGGCCTTGTGCGCCATGACCGCACCGGACTTCGAGATGGTGGTGCTGTACCGCATGGATTCGCACCAGCAGCGCCGCACCACCACGCGCGAAAAATACTGCAAGGCCAATGGCGAATGGGCGCAGGCGCTGCGCCAGGTGCATCCGTCGGTCAACCTGGAAGACGTGATGGACTACAAGCACTCCATCACCAAGATCGAGATTGCACCGGACGAAGCCTCGGCCATGGTCGAAACCCGCGCCACGATCGGGTTGCCCGGCATGCGCATGACCTTGCGCAGTCGCGACAAGGTGATTCGCAAGCGCTGGAAAACCCTGGTGGAACGCAGCGAAGGCACCGCCTGGGTCGGGCCCGCGTACGACTGAGCGCGGCGCGCGCGCCGCCTTCGGTGCGCGGGAGCACTGGCGCTTTCAGCATCGTGCGGCATCGTGCGGCAGTGAGCGCGCCAAGCATCGCTGCCATGCGCGGCTGATGCACGCATGGCAGCGCAATCACGGGGTAAACAATCGCAATCAGGCCGACCCACGTTCGCTGCAGCGCACAGCGCGTTGGCGGCGGGCAGTCGCTATGCTTGGGCGATGACGACCTCTTTCCAGATCTCCCGGCGTGCGCAGGCGCTGACCAGTTCGGCGATTCGCGAAATCCTCAAGATCACCGAGCGGCCCGAGGTGATTTCCTTTGCCGGCGGCCTGCCGTCGCCGGCCACGTTTCCGGTGGAGCGCATGCGTGCGGCCAGCGACCAGGTGCTGCGCGATGCGCCTCAGGCGGCGCTGCAATACGGCCCCACCGAAGGGTATCTGCCGCTGCGCGAGTGGGTCGCCGCGCGGCTGAGCCGTGACGGCGCCAGCATCCGCCCGACCCAGGTACTGATCACCACCGGATCGCAGCAGGGGCTGGATCTGCTGGGCAAGATCTTCATCGACGAAGGCAGCAAGGTGCTGGTGGAGACGCCGAGCTATCTCGGTGCATTGCAGGCGTTTTCGCTGTTCCAGCCCAACTTTGTCGGCATGCCGTCCGATGCCGATGGCGTGGTGGTGGATGCGCTGGACCCCTCGCTGCTGGCCGATGCGCGCTTTCTGTATTGTCTGCCCAATTTCCAGAACCCCACCGGGCGCCGGCTGCCGCTGTCGCGTCGCCAGGCGCTGGTGGCGCGGGCTGCGGAGGCGGGCGTGCCGATCGTCGAAGACGACCCGTACGGCGAGCTGTACTACAGCGGCGAGCCGCTGCCGAGCCTGTTGTCGATGCACCCGGACGGGGTGATCTACATGGGCTCGTTCTCCAAGGTGCTGGCGCCTGGTCTGCGCCTGGGCTACGTGGTGGCGCCGGAAGCAGTGCTGGGCAAGTTGATCCAGGCCAAGCAGGCGGCCGATCTGCATACGCCGTCGTTTACCCAGCGCGTGGTGCACTCCACGTTGCAGGACGATTTTCTGGATACGCATATTCCGCAGATCCGCGCGTTGTATGCGCGGCAATGCAGCCTGATGCTGGAGGCGCTGGAGCGGCACTTTCCGCCGCAGGTGCAGTGGAATCGTCCCGACGGCGGCATGTTCCTGTGGGTGACGCTGCCGCAGGGCCTGGATGCCAGCGTGCTGCTGGCGCGTGCGATCGCGCGCAATGTCGCGTTTGTGCCCGGCGCGCCGTTCTTCGCCACCTTGCCGCAGACCAATACGCTGCGGCTGTCGTTCGTTACCGTGCCGGGCGAACGCATCGATGCCGGCATCCAGGTGCTCGGCGAGTTGCTGCGTGAGGCATTGGCGGAGCTGCCGGGGCAGGACGCGTGAGCGCTGCGGAGACACGCCTCTCTACACCGACGCAGTTGACGCGGATCGACAGCGTGGCCACCGGCGTGGCGCGCGACTTCACCCGCCCGGGCAGCCGCAGTGCGATCGACAAGCGCATGGTCACGCGGCCGCTGCAGATCGGTCCCGAAGGATTGGAAGGCGACGAGCAGGGCGACCGCCGCGTGCATGGCGGTCCCGACAAGGCGATCCACCATTACCCGCGCGACCACTATGCGGCGTGGCAGGCCGAGATCGGCGCGCATGCATTACTGGAGGCCGCGGGCGCGTTCGGCGAAAACCTCAGCAGCCTCGGCCTGACCGAGGTCGATGTCTGCCTGGGTGATCGCCTGGCGCTGGGCAGTGCAGTGGTGGAGGTGTCGCAACTGCGGCAACCGTGCTGGAAACTTTCCGACCGCTTCGGCCTGCGCGACATGGCGCGCCGCGTCCAGGACAGCGGCCGCACCGGCTGGTATTACCGCGTGCTGCAGCCCGGGCAGCTGGCGGCCGGCGATGCGCTGACGCTGCTGGAACGCCCGCATCCGCAGTGGACGCTGTCGCGCGTGCAGCAGGTGCTGTATGCGCGCGAGGTGGATGCCGAGGCCATTGCCGCGGTGTTGCAGCTGCCGCTGGTGCCGTCGTGGCGCGCGTTGTTCGAGCGCCGCTTGCAGCGCCACGAAGTGGAGAGTTGGGGCGCACGCTTGCACGGCGCTGTCGATCCGGGGTGAGCGCTGGCGTCACGCGCAGCAGGCGGTTGCCGGTTCATCTTGTGAAACCGTTGCCGCCTCGCTAGCCTGACCCCATGACAACTTCTCCCGTGAAAGTTCTGATCCACGGTGCCTCCGGGCGCATGGGCAAGGCATTGCTGCGATTGGCCGCAGAAGACGACGCCTTGCACGTCGTCGGTGCGGTGGTGGGGCGGTCGCCCTCGCAGCGCGTGGTGGATGGCGTGCCGTACTTCGCCGCCAACGAACTGGGCGGTGCGCCGGCGTTCGATGTGGCGATCGACTTCAGCCTGCCGCAGGGCTTTGCGCCGATCCTGGCGTTGTGCGTGCAGCGCGGCAAACCGCTGGTCTCGGGCACCACCGGGCTGGACGAGGCGCAGCGGGCCGGCTTGCTGCAGGCTGCGGGCCAGATTCCGCTGGTATGGGCGTCCAACTTCAGCCTGGGCGTGGCGGTGCTCACCGAACTGGTGGAGCGGGCCGCCGGCAGCCTGCCGGGCTGGGACTGCGACATCATCGAAGCCCATCACGTGCACAAGCAGGACGCCCCCTCGGGCACCGCGCTGACGCTGGGTGAGGCCGCCACTGGCAGCGGGGCACAGCCGCGGTTTGCCAGCGTGCGTGCCGGCGACATCGTCGGCGAGCACAGCGTGCAGTTCACCGGGCTGGGTGAACGCGTCGAGCTGATCCACCGCGCCACCAACCGCGACATCTTCGCGCGCGGTGCGTTGCATGCGGCCAAGCGCCTGCTCGGCAAGCCGCCGGGCAGCTACCGGGTGCGCGATCTGGTGCTGTGAACGCGGGCGTCCGTTACATGAATGGACGCATGCCAGCGGGCCGTATTCACCTGGCAGCGATGCCGCGCCTGCGCTGATCGGTGTGCCGCGCACTGGCATGCCGGGGCACTTGCCTTTACAATTCTCGCTTGCCCGAACCTAGCGTCGGACCGGTCCCCAGCACCGCGTCCGCGCTTTGCTGCAACCGGAATTTGGCCGGGAGCGCATCGGAGTCCCAGGCAGCCAGAGCGAGACCCCACGTGACCCAACCCGCAATCCTTGTCCTCGAAGACGGCACCGTGTTCGAGGGCGAATCCGTAGGCGCCAACGGGCTATCCGTCGGCGAAGTGGTGTTCAACACCGCCATGACCGGTTACCAGGAAGTCCTGACCGATCCGTCCTACGCCCGCCAGATGGTCACGCTGACCTATCCGCATATCGGCAACACCGGTTTCAACGATCAGGACGACGAGGCCAAGCAGGTGTGGGCCGCCGGCCTGATCGTGCGCGATGTGCCGCGCCGCCCCAGCAGCTGGCGCAACCAGGTGGCGCTGCCGGATTGGTTGCAGACCCGCGGTGTGGTGGCCATCTCCGGCATCGACACCCGTAAGCTGACCCGTCTGCTGCGCGAGAAGGGTGCGCAGAACGGTGCACTGATGGCCGGCGAGATCGATGTCGAAAAGGCATTGGAAGCCGCGCGCAAGTTCCCCGGCCTGAAGGGCATGGACCTGGCCAAGGTGGTCTCCACCGAAACCACCTATCAGTGGCAGGAAGGTCAGCTGGACCTAAACGCGAACGCCTTCGTGCAGGCCGAGCTGAAGTTCAAGGTCGTGGCCTACGACTACGGCGTCAAGATCAACATCCTGCGCATGCTGGCCGAGCGCGGCTGCGACGTCACCGTGGTGCCGGCGCAAACGCCGGTGGCCGAGGTGCTGGCGCTGCAGCCCGACGGCGTGTTTCTGTCCAATGGACCCGGCGACCCGGAGCCGTGCGATTACGCGATCAGCGCGATCCAGGAATTGATCGCCAAGAAGGTGCCCACCTTCGGCATCTGCCTGGGCCACCAGTTGCTGGCGCTCGCCGCCGGTGCCAAGACGGTCAAGATGGCGACTGGCCACCACGGCGCGAATCACCCCGTGCAGGATCTGGAGGGTGGCCGGGTGATGATCACCTCGCAGAACCATGGCTTTGCGGTGGACGAAACCACGCTGCCGGCCAACGTGCGAGTCACCCATCGCTCGCTGTTCGATGGTACCAACCAGGGCATCGCCCTGACCGATGCGCCGGCGTTCTCGTTCCAGGGTCACCCGGAAGCCTCGCCGGGCCCGCGCGATGTCGGGCCGTTGTTCGATCGGTTTGTCGCATCGATGGCCGAGGCGAAGTCTTGATGCGGGTATGCCTGCTGCTGGCGCTGTCCTGCACGGTGGGCGCGGTGCATGCCGCGCCAGCCAGCGATGGCGCGGTCAAGACGCTGGTGACCCGGTTGGGCATGGGCGGGCTTGGGACCGACATGGCCGACTTGACGGTCAAAAGCACGCCATCGTTGAGCGCACTGGACGATGCGCAGCGTGTCTGCGCACGCAAGCCGATCCAGGACATGATCGACCAAGGCTTTCGCAGCTCGATGATCGCCGGTCTCGGCGACGACGGCGCGCAGGTGGTTGCCGATTGGGCGCAGTTTCTGGACACCTCCGCCGGCAAGTCGCTGGCGAGCGTGTTTGCCGGGTCCAACGCGCAGACGATTGCCGACAGGGCCGGTGCAGGTCTGGACGAGACGGCACGTGTCGAGCTGGACGCGTTCCTGCGCAGCCCCTCCGGCGCACGCCTGATGGCCGCGCTGGATGCCGCCTCGCCGATGCCCGACGACCACGAAGCACGCATGGCGAAAGACCTGAAGGCGCAGTGCGGCATCGTGCTGACCGCCGATGCCGTTTCCTGATCGACAGCGTCCGATCACTCCCCCTATTTGTCACGCTGTCCAGACTTAGAGAAGACAATGCCAAAGCGCACCGACCTTAAAACCATCCTGATCATCGGCGCCGGCCCGATCGTCATCGGCCAGGCCTGCGAGTTCGACTACTCCGGCGCGCAGGCGTGCAAGGCGCTGCGTGACGAGGGCTACCGCGTGGTGCTGGTCAACAGCAACCCGGCCACGATCATGACCGACCCGAACATGGCCGACGCCGTGTACATCGAGCCGATCAACTGGCAGACGGTCGAGAAGATCATCGCCAAGGAAAAGCCCGATGCCCTGCTGCCGACGATGGGCGGCCAGACCGCGCTGAACTGCGCGCTGGACCTGGCCGACCACGGCGTGCTGGAGAAGTACAACGTCGAGCTGATCGGTGCCAAGCGCGAAGCGATCCGCATGGCCGAAGACCGCGAGCTGTTCCGCGTGGCAATGGGCGAGATCGGCCTGGATTGCCCCCGGGCAGAAGTAGCGCACACGCTGGAAGAAGCGCTGGATATCCAGACCCGCGTCGGCTACCCGACCATCATCCGCCCCAGCTTCACCCTGGGCGGCAGCGGTGGCGGCATCGCTTATAACCGCGAAGAGCTGATCGACATCGTCGGCCGCGGCCTGGAACTGTCGCCGACCACCGAAGTGCTGGTGGAAGAATCGGTGCTGGGCTGGAAGGAATTCGAGATGGAAGTTGTGCGCGATACCGCGGACAACTGCATCATCGTGTGCGCGATCGAAAACCTCGACCCGATGGGCGTGCACACCGGCGACTCGATCACCGTGGCGCCGGCGCAGACGCTCACCGACAAGGAATATCAGCGCCTGCGCGATGCCTCGATCGCGGTGCTGCGCAAGATCGGCGTGGATACCGGCGGCTCCAACGTGCAGTTCGGCATCAGCCCGACCACCGGCCGGGTGGTGGTGATCGAAATGAACCCGCGCGTGTCGCGGTCGTCGGCGCTGGCGTCCAAGGCCACCGGCTTCCCGATCGCCAAGGTCGCCGCGAAGCTGGCGGTGGGCTACACGCTGGACGAGTTGAAGAACGAGATCACCGGTGGCCTGACCCCGGCCTCGTTCGAGCCGTCGATCGATTACGTGGTCACCAAGATTCCGCGCTTTGCCTTTGAAAAATTCCCGCAGGCCGATGCACGCCTGACCACGCAGATGAAGTCGGTCGGTGAAGTCATGGCGATGGGCCGCACCTTCCAGGAATCGCTGCAGAAAGCGCTGCGTGGCCTGGAAACCGGCAAGATCGGCCTGGACCCGACCGGTCTGGATCTGGGCAGCGAAGACGATATGGCCGCGCTCAAGCGCGAGCTCAAGGCCCCGGGCCCGGAGCGTCTGTTCTACGTGGGCGATGCGTTCCGCGCCGGCATGAGCGTGGCCGACGTGTATGCGCTGTCGTTCATCGACCCCTGGTTCCTGGACCAGATCGAAGAGCTGATCAGCCTCGAGCAGCAGCTGGCTGACGATGGCATGACGGCACTGGATGCCCCACGCCTGCGCCTTCTCAAGCGCGCCGGTTTCTCCGACGCACGCCTGGCCGAGCTGATCGGCACCAACGAAGAAGCCGTGCGCACGCTGCGCCGCGCGCTCAAGGTGCGCCCGGTGTACAAGCGCGTGGACTCGTGCGCGGCCGAATTCGCCACCAGCACTGCGTACCTGTATTCGACCTACGAGGACGAGTGCGAAGCGCTGCCGAGCAACCGCGACAAGATCATGATCCTGGGCGGTGGCCCCAACCGCATCGGGCAGGGCATCGAGTTCGACTACTGCTGCGTGCACGCGGCACTGGCGCTGCGCGATGACGGCTTCGAGACCATCATGGTCAACTGCAATCCGGAAACCGTCTCCACCGACTACGACACCTCCGACCGCCTGTACTTCGAGCCGCTGACGCTGGAAGACGTGCTGGAGATCGTCGAGCTGGAGCAGCCCAAGGGCGTGATCGTGCAGTACGGCGGCCAGACCCCGCTGAAGCTGGCGCGTGCGCTGGAAGCCAACGGCGTGCCGGTGATCGGCACCTCGCCCGATTCGATCGATCTGGCCGAAGACCGCGAGCGCTTCCAGCAGCTGGTCGACAAGCTGGGCCTGAAGCAGCCGCCGAACCGCATTGCCCGCAATGCCGACGAGGCCTTGGTGCTGGCGCGCGAAATCGGCTACCCGTTGGTGGTACGCCCGAGCTATGTGCTGGGTGGCCGCGCGATGGAAATCGTGTACGGCGAATCCGACCTGGCGCGCTATGTGCGCGATGCGGTGAAGGTCTCCAACGATTCGCCGGTGTTGCTGGACCGCTTCCTCGACAACGCGGTGGAAGTGGACGTGGACATCATTGCCGACAAGGACGGCAACGTGCTGATCGGCGGGGTGATGGAGCACATCGAAGAAGCCGGCGTGCATTCGGGCGATTCGTCCTGCTCGCTGCCGCCGTACTCGCTGTCGGCCGAAACCCAGGCCGAGCTGCGTCGCCAGGTGGTGATGCTGGCCGAAGGCTTGAATGTGGTCGGCCTGATGAACACCCAGTTCGCGGTGCAGGTCAACGACGCCGGCGATGACATCGTGTATCTGCTGGAAGTGAACCCGCGTGCCTCGCGCACCGTGCCGTTCGTGTCCAAGGCCACCGGCATGCCGCTGGCCAAGATCGCTGCACGCTGCATGGCCGGCAAGACGCTGGCCGAGCAGGGCGCCACCAAGGAAATCGTGCCGGACTACTACTCGGTGAAGGAGGCGATCTTCCCGTTCGCCAAGTTCCAGGGCGTGGACCCGATCCTTGGGCCGGAGATGCGCTCCACCGGTGAAGTGATGGGCGTAGGCCGCAGCTTCGGCGCCGCGTTTGCACGCGCGCAGGAAGCCGGTGGCATCAAGGCGCCGCCGCTGGGCAAGGCCTTCGTGTCGGTGCGTGACCCGGACAAGCAGCGCGTGTTGCCGGTGGCCCAGGCCCTGGTGGAACGCGGCTTCACCCTGGTGGCCACGCGTGGCACCGGTGCGTGGTTGCAGCAGCACGGCCTGAGCTGCGAGATCGTCAACAAGGTGGCCGAAGGGCGGCCGCATATTGTCGACTCGATCAAGAACGGTGAGATCGTCTACATCGTCAACACCACGGAAGGGCGCGCGGCGATCTCCGATTCGTTCTCGATCCGCCGTGAAGCGCTGCAGCATCGCGTGACCTATTCGACCACCGTCGCCGGCGCCAAGGCGCTGGTGCATTCACTGGAATTCCGCGGCACCGGCCCCGTCTGGTCGCTGCAGGAACTGCACAAGGAGCTGGAAGCATGAGAGCCCCCATGACGTCCAAGGGCGCGCAGCGTCTGCGCGAGGAACTGGACCACCTGAAGTCGGTCAAGCGCCCGGCGGTGATCACCGCGATTGCCGAAGCGCGTGCGCACGGCGACCTCAAGGAAAACGCCGAGTACCACGCCGCGCGCGAGCAGCAGAGCTTCATCGAAGGCCGCATCAAGCAGCTCGAGGGCGAGCTGTCGCACGCCGAGATCATCGACATCACCAAGCTGGCGGCCGGCACCAAGATCGTGTTCGGTGCCACCGTGACGCTGGCCGATACCGAAACCGACGAAGAGAAGCGTTACCAGATCGTTGGCGATCTGGAGGCCGACATCAAGCTGGGCCTGATCGCGATCTCCTCACCGCTGGCGCGTGCGCTGATCGGCAAGCTGGAAGGCGATTCGGTGACCATCGATGCGCCGGCCGGGCAGCGCGAATACGAAGTCGTCAGCGTGGCGTATCTCGACTGATCGATGACCACCGCGACCCTGCTGCTGCCGGAACGCCGCCGCCTGCCCGGAACCCTGGGCGATGCAGCGGTGGCGCGTGCACTGGCGCGCGCCGATGTGCAGCCGGCCGAAGCTGGCGAAGTGGCGCAGTTGCAGCGCCATTTCGCGCTCACCCCGCGCCAGTGGCCGGTGGCGGCGCTGACGCGTCAGCTCGATGCCGGCGACGCCGCCGGCGCGACCTGGGTCCGCGCCGATCCGGCCTATGTGGTGCCGGACATGCAGGGCGCGCGCTTGATGGGCTATGGCGAAGCACTGGGCGCCACCGCCGAAGACCTGGCAATGCTGTTGCCGGTGCTCAAGCCGATGTTTGGCGATGCCGGTTTTCTGCTGGATGCACCCACGCCCTCGCGCTGGTATCTGCGGCTGTCGCCGGATGCACAGCTGCCGGAGTTCGCCTCACCCGACGCGGCGATCGGTGAAGACCTGTTCGATCATTTGCCGGCCGGCGACACGGGCCGGCGCTGGCGCGCGCTGCTGACCGAAGCCCAGGTGGTGCTGCACCAGCATCCCTGGAACGAGGGGCGCGTGGCCAACGGCAAGCCGCCGATCAATTCGCTGTGGTTCTGGGGAGGCGGCGTGTTGCCGCACGCAGTGACCTCGCCGCACCGCCAGGTACGCAGTCGCGATTCGTTGCTGCGTTCGCTGGCGCTTGCCGCCGGTGCCGATGCGCAGGGCGAGCAGCGCGTGGATGCGCTGGTGGATCTGCGCCACCTGCGTTCGCTGGAGCAGTTCAGTGACGATGCGGTGGCGCCATTGCTCGCCGCCATCGCGCGCGGCGAACTCGATCGCCTGGTGCTGGATTTCCAGGACGGCGAGACCCTGACGCTGCAGCGCACGCAGCGCTGGCGGTTCTGGCGGAAGCCGCGCCTGCAGCTGGTGCAATGACCTCCAGCCCCACGATTGTGCGACGCCCGCCCGGGCAGGGCGGCACCTGGCCCGACGCAATGCTGCCGTTGTTGCGGCGGATCTACGCCGCGCGCGGCGTGGTCGATGTGCAGGGCGCGCACCCGCGGCTCGGCCAGCTGTTGTCGCCGGATTTGTTGCACAACAGCCGCGTCGCCGCCGAACTGTTGGCCGATGCGATCGCCGCCCAACGGCGCATCCTGGTGGTAGGCGACTTCGATTGCGATGGCGCTACCGCGTGCGCAGTGGGCGTGCGCGGTCTGCGCATGCTGGGCGCGCTGGATGTGCACCACGCGGTGCCCAATCGCATGGTGCATGGCTACGGCCTGTCGCCGGCGCTGGTGGACGAACTGGCCGCACTGCAGCCGGATCTGCTGGTCACCGTCGACCACGGCATCGCTTGCCATGCCGGTGTTGCGGCAGCCAAAGCGCGCGGCTGGACCGTGCTGGTCACCGATCACCATTTGCCCGGCGAGGTCTTGCCGCCGGCCGATGCGATCGTGGACCCCAACCTGGTGCAGGACAGTTTCCCGAGCAAGACGCTGGCCGGGGTTGGGGTGATCTTCTATGTGCTGCTCGCCTTGCGTGGCGTGTTGCGCGCGCGCGGTGCGTTTGCCGAGCGGGCAGAACCGGATCTGTCGGTACTTTTGGATCTGGTGGCGGTAGGCACGGTGGCCGATCTGGTGCCGCTAGACACCAATAACCGCGCACTGGTGTCGGCGGGCCTGCGCCGCCTGCGTGACGGCAAAGGCTGTATCGGCCTGCGTGCGTTGATCGACGCCAGCGGCCGCGATGCGGCGCGGTTGAGTGCCAGCGATATCGGGTTTGCGTTGGCGCCACGTCTCAACGCCGCCGGCCGGCTCGAAGACATGGCACTGGGCATCGAACTGTTGCTGTGCGAGGACTGGAGCCGGGCGCGCGAGATCGCCGGCCTGCTGGAAGAAATCAACGCCGAGCGTCGTGCGGTCCAGCAGTTGATGACCGACGATGCCGAGCAGGCCGTCACCAAGGTGATGCTGGCTGCCGATGGCGCGCTGCCGATGGCGGCCTGCCTGTTCGACCCTGAATGGCACCCGGGCGTGATCGGCCTGGTCGCCTCCAAGCTCAAGGACCGCCTGCACCGTCCGGTGATCGCGCTGGCACCGGCTGAGCCGGGCAGCGACCAGTTGCGCGGCTCGGCGCGCTCCATTCCCGGCCTGCATATCCGCGACGTGCTGGCGGCGGTGGATGCGCGCCATCCGGGCCTGATCCAGAAGTTCGGTGGGCATGCGATGGCGGCTGGCCTGAGCCTGGAGCACCGCGCGCTGGCCGCGTTCGAGCAGGCGTTTCAGGTGCAGGTGCAGGCGATGGTCGATGCCTCGCTGTTGCAGGCCGAATTGCACAGCGATGGCGAGCTGGCCGCGCACGAACTCGATCATCTGCATGCCGAAGCGCTGCGTGCCGCCGGGCCGTGGGGGCAGGGCTTTCCCGAGCCGCTGTTCGATGGGCAATTCGAGGTGCTGCAATGGCGCCTGCTCAAGGAGCGCCACCTCAAGCTGACCTTGCGCTGCGCCGGGCGCGCCGAGCCGCTCAACGCCATCCACTTCAATGGCTGGCGCGGCAGCGAGCCGGCGCGCATGGTGCGCATCGCCTATCGGCTGGTCGGCGACGACTACCGCGGTGGCACTGCGGTACAGCTCATCGTCGAGCACTGCGAGCCGGCGG
This sequence comes from Xanthomonas sp. fls2-241-TYG-148, assembly GCF_030208815.1. Lineage (NCBI taxonomy): Bacteria > Pseudomonadati > Pseudomonadota > Gammaproteobacteria > Lysobacterales > Lysobacteraceae > Xanthomonas > Xanthomonas sp. fls2-241-TYG-148. Next base: position 58,042 of record NZ_JARVTE010000001.1, on the reverse strand, counting down.
CGTCAGCGGGTTGAGAGGTGCGCTCCGGGCATAGGCCTGGTGCGGTCTGCCGTGCTGCAGACCGCGCCGTTGACGATGCGCCGGCCGGGTGATCGCGCCAGTTATTGTTTGACGTCGGCCACCACGGTTGGCAGCTCCCAGGCGCCGCCGGCGGCGACCAGCCGGCACAGGCCGGAGGTGGACTTGGAGGTCAGCACGAACCGGCGGCCATCCCAGGTCCACGCCGCCTGGCTGTAGCAGTCGCCCAGGCCGCGGCCCTTCTGCGACTCCAGGATGGTGGCGCCATCCAGATCGCTGGCGTGCAATGTCACCAGGGTTGGGGCGAACGGTGCGCGCGCATTGACGACCCAGAAGCCGGTGCCGATGTTGTAGGCGCCCATCCAGCAATCGGTGGAGACCAGCAGCTTGTCGTTGGTCAGGCGCGTGACGTTCAGCGGTTCCGACGCATCGCTGGCGTCGAGCCCCTTGCACTCCTCATCGGCAGGAAGGGTGGCGCGCAGCGCCTGATACAGCGCCGGCAGCGTGCCCAGGCGTGCGTCGCCTGCCTGCGCTGCGGCGAGCTTGGCCGCGCGGACCTGGGGTGCCAGCAACGGCGGCAGCACGGCGGTTTCGTCGCGGTCGCCCTTGCGCACCAGTGCCCCGCGCGTGCCGATCCGGCCCTGGAATTCGTCCATTTTCAGCAGCACCGCGGCCGCGCCGCGATCGGACAACTGCCAGCGCCGGCCATCGTTGCCGACCGCCACGATCTTGCTGCTGCGTGGCAACGCCGCCAGCAGTGCACCGACCTGCGCACTGGTCAGCACCGCAGTGCCGCGCTTGCCATCCAGCGCCAGCTTGCCCTGGTCGCGCTGATCGATCTGCAGGCTAAGCGAGGCCGGCATCTTGACCTCGTCGTACTGCCCCAGCATCAGCTCCGCCGTCACCGCGTGGCCGGCACCGGCCTTGCGGGTGAGCAACACCGAAACCGGCGGGTCGCTGTCATCGGCCTGGTAGCCGGCAGCGCGGCAAGTACGGGTGTTGTCGCAGGCGATGGTCCAGTCGTCGTGACTGAAATCGACGCTGGTGGCCGGTGCGGCGAGCGCGGCGACAGGCGAGAGCAACAACAGAGCGGTACACAGGGAAGGGCGCATCGATGATCTTCAACAACAGGAACGGACGCGCATCTTGCGTGCCGCCGGCAGCTGCCGTCCATCCCGCGGCGGAGCACGGTTGGCGCGGGTTAGGACAACACGCGGCGTTGATCGCATTGCCTAGGCTCGCCTGGGTGCTCAGCAGCCGCAGAGACAGCCGTGCCCACAGCGGGCGCGGCGCGGGGACGCGCCGGCACGCCGAACAACGGACGCAGCCAACGCAGGCGGCGGATGACCAGCTCATGCAGCAACAGGCATCCGGCCACGGTCGCCGCCAGCACCAGGGCCGGCTCCAGCCACGCACCGAGTTTGAACGGCGCCAGCCAGTACAACGCGACGATGATCAGGCTCTGATGCAGGATGTACCAGGGAAACACGGCCTCGGTGCAGTACGGCAACCAGGCGAACGGGCGGTTGAGGCGATGCCGCGCCCAGCCCAGCAAAGCGAGCAAGGCCAGCCATGTATAGGCAGCGCGCGCGAGGCGCTCGATCGTCCCCAGCGGCAGCGCGGCCAGCGCGGTTTGCAAGCCGGCCGGCAGTAGCGATTGGGCGCCCGCCCGCAAGGTCAGCTCCACCGTGATTGCCAGCGCCGCGCTCGCCAAGGTGAGCCAGCGCAGCTGCACCGCCCAGCGCCAAAAGCGCGCGTTATGCGCCAGCAGATAGCCCAGCAGGAACAACGGGAACGATTCGGCATGCACGAACCAGTCGCCGACCAAGGCGTGGGTGGGCGGGTAGCGCGGCAGCACCCACAGCACACAGATGCTTTCCCACAGGATGGGCAGCAGCAAGAGTGTCGGTACCAGCACGGCGGCGGGCAGCCGTGGCAGTGCCAGCGTCGGCAGTGCGCGGGCCAGCGCCATTAGCGCCAGGAGCAACAGCGTGTACGGCAGCAAGTAGGCCAGATACCACAGATGGTTCCAGGTGATGCCGTGCTCCCAGCCATCGAAGCTGCCGGCCGGCCAGGGACGCACCTGCCAATAGCGCAGCAGGAAGGCGCCAAAGCCCGGGCTGACCTTTCCATTCGTCACGCCCTGGCAGTACGCCTGCACCGCCACCACCACGAACATGCCGAACAGCAATGGAGGCAATAACCGGCCGCAGCGTCGCCATGCGAACTGCCACGGCGCGCGTTCCGCATGCGCCAGTCCGATCGCAATGCCGGAGATCATGAACAGCAGCGGCATGCGCCAGCGGTTGAGAACGATCATCGGCGCCTGCAACCACTCGGCGGTATAGGCACTCTTGAGGTGGAACTCCCAGCCGGCCACGTAGGCCATGCCCACGTGATAGAGGATCAGCAGGGCGAAGGCGAAGACGCGCAAGGCATCGATATCGTGGCGGCGCTCGTTCATGGTCGTGTCGTTGGAAGGCGTGCCCGCATCCTCGGCAATCCGGCCCCATACAGCTGCGCCAAGGGAGCAATGCCGTCACTGTGTGACCAGTTGCGGTCCCACGGGGACGAACAGGTGACGGCAAGCGGGCGATTGGCCCGAGATGCGCGAATAGTTTCATCCGAGCGAAGGCCGGCTCTGGCGTCGCTACGTCGCCGTCTCTTTCTTTATGACGGGAGCCGCGCGCAGCCTTGTCATCGCTGGCAGGCCAAAAGCGGCCGTAGCCAGCGCTGCCTGCGGATGACCTCGTAGCCCGCCAGGCACAGCGCGGCGGTCGCGACGATCAGCGTCGCACTCTCGACCAGTTGCGGCAGTGCCCGCGGCTTCAGGGAATGCGCCAGGACCAGGATGATGGTCTGATGCAGCACATAGACCGGAAACACGGCAGCGGTGAGATAACGCAAGGCGGCGCCGTCTGCATGACGGAAACGGTAGCCAAAGCCCAGGATGGCGGCAATCGCGCACCACTGGTCGACCGCCCACAGCACCCGCAAGAGCAGGCGCAGCGTGGTGGGCGCAGGTGCGCGTCATCGTAAATGGAGAAATACCAGGTCTGGATCATCAACGCATAGCTGCAAACGGCCAGCAGCAGTGCCACCCAGCGCAGGCGTTGCAGCGACTCCCAGACGCTGGTCATTGGCGCAATCAGCACTCCGATCAGGAAGATCGGCAGGTACTGCGCGTGGTTGTACCAATCGTCGAACAGCCAATGGGTCTGCTCGAAGCGAGCCACCAGCAGCAGACGTGCCAGCGCCAGGAGCGTCACCGGTAACAACAACACCCGCCAGCCCCGAACTGCCCGCGCGGTCCATGCGCGTATCCGCACCATCGCGTCGGCAGGAGGCAGGCGCCAAAGGAACCAGGCCACCAGCGTGTAAGCCCACAGGTAAGGCAGGAACCACAGATGGTTCCAGGTCGGCAGGCGCAGACAGTCGCCGTCGGCGCCACAGAATCCTTGGTAGGCGCTCAGATACTTTGCATAAAACGCCAGGTAGCCCTCCTGGTAGCCGCCGGGTCATTGTTCCACCACTTGATAATAGGACTGTGGCGGCACGATCACGGCCATGCCGAACAACAGCGGCAGCAGCAACTGGCGCGATCGTCGATATAGCAAGCCCTCCGGCCTGCGCAGCATGAACGCTGTGGCGACACCGGAAATCAGGAACAGCAGCGACATCCGCCACGAGCTGCTGAGCAGCATGAGCGGCTCCAGCATCAGCTGGGTGGTGGGACTTTTGACGTGCCAGTCCCAGGTCACGTAGGACATGCCGACGTGGTAAAGCACCAGCAGGCCAAACGCGATGACGCGCAGCCAGTCCAGATCGTGACGCCTTTGCATTGGCTGCCTCTGCCATCGCCGATGGGGGCCAACTACATGGGATGGCGCTGCAGGCGCCCAGCGGATAGGGGCGACATCGGGAGATTCAGGGACGAATGGCGTCTGCAGTGGGGGCGACCGGCCGTGCGAGCCCTAGAATATGGGGATGAGCACTGACCCCGCCCGCACGACCCTGGAGCGCTTTCTGCCGTGGCAGCGCAGCGCAGGCATGTTCTTCTGGCTACTGGTGGTGGTGGTCAACGCCAGCGGCAACGCGGTGACCGAGTTGATGGATCGCCGGCGCGCCGGGCTGCCGATCCAGAGCTGGGAACCCTGGGTCTGGGAGCTGTCCAGCGGCCTGGTCTGGCTGTTGATGCTCGTCCCCGTCATTGGCTGGTTCACGCGCAAGCTGCCGTTGCATCTGGATACCTGGTGGCGCCGGCTGCCCTGGTATCTGTTGGTCAGCGTGGCAGTCTCGGTGGTGCACGTCCTGACGATGGTCGGGCTACGCATGCTGGCCTATCGGCTGCTGGGCGAGCATTACGAGTTCGGCGCGTGGCCGCAGGAACTGGTCTACGAATATCTCAAGGACGTGCGCACCTTCGCGATCATCGTCGCGTGCATGCACGGCTACCGGTTTCTGTTGCGGCGCTTGCAGGGCGAAGTACGGCTGCTGGCTGCGCCCGACGAAGGCGCGCCGGTGGAGTCGCTCGAGCGCCCGGGACGCTTTCTGGTGCGTAAGTTGGGGCGCGATTTCCTGGTCGCCGCCGCCGATATTGAATGGCTGCAGGCGTCCGGCAATTACGTCAATCTGCATGTGCGCGGGCACGATTATCCGCTGCGCAGCACGATGACGGCGATCGAGGCGAAGCTCGACCCGGCCGTGTTCGTGCGGATCCATCGCAGCTACATCGTCAACCTGGGCTGCGTGGTTTCGATCGAGCCGCTGGACGCCGGCGAGGCGCGCGTGCACCTGTCCGGCAATGGCCCGCTGCCGTGCAGCCGTCGTTACCTGGCGTCGCTGCGGCGGGCCGCCGGCCATGCCGAGGCGCCAGCGGTGCCGGTTGTGCCGGGCTGAACTGGATGGCCACCGCGTTCCGCCGTCGCCGCCCGCTTGCTAAACTACCGGGCTTGTTTGCCGGAAGTCCGTCATGATCGAAACCAATCCGATCCGCCAGCGCATCACCGATCTCAACGATCGCGTGCTCTCGCTCAGGGGGTATCTTTGACTACGACGTCAAGAAAGAGCGTCTAGAGGAAGTCAGCCGGGAGCTTGAAAGCCCCGATGTCTGGAACGACGCCGAGCGCGCCCAGGCGCTGGGACGCGAGCGCTCCATGCTGGAAAAGACCGTCATCGGCATCGCCGATGTGCTGGCCGGCCTCACCGATGCCGGCGAGTTGCTGGACCTGGCCGAGAGCGAGCAGGACGAAGACACCGCCGTGGCGGTGATCGCCGACCTGGACAAGTACCAGGCACACGTCGAAAAGCTGGAATTCCAGCGCATGTTCTCCGGGCAGATGGACGGCGCCAACGCGTTCGTCGACATCCAGGCCGGCGCCGGCGGTACCGAAGCCCAGGACTGGGCGGAAATCCTGCTGCGCATGTATCTGCGCTGGGCCGAATCGCGCGGCTGGAAGACCGAGCTGATGGAAGTCTCCGGCGGCGAAGTGGCGGGCATCAAATCGGCCACGATCCGCATCGAAGGCGAGTACGCCTATGGCTGGTTGAAGACCGAGATCGGCGTGCACCGGCTGGTGCGCAAGTCGCCGTTCGATTCGGACAACCGCCGGCATACCAGTTTCACCTCGGTGTTCGTGTCGCCGGAAGTGGACGACAACATCGAAATCGACATCAATCCGGCCGACCTGCGTACCGACGTGTACCGCTCCTCCGGCGCCGGCGGCCAGCACGTCAACAAGACCGAGTCGGCGGTGCGTATCACGCACATCCCGACCAATACCGTGGTCGCCTGCCAGACCGGCCGCAGCCAGCACCAGAACCGCGACAACGCGATGAAGATGCTGGCCGCCAAGTTGTACGAGCTGGAAGTGCAGAAGCGCAACGTCGAGCGCGATGCGCTGGAAGCGACCAAGTCCGACATCGGCTGGGGCAGCCAGATCCGTAACTACGTGCTCGACCAGAGCCGCATCAAGGATCTGCGCACCGGCATCGAACGCAGCGACACCCAGAAGGTGCTCGATGGCGATCTGGACGAATTCGTCGAAGCCAGCCTCAAGGCCGGCCTGGCGGCGGGCTCCAAACGCCTGGATGCCTGAGTGCGGTGCGCCAGTGCGGCGGTAACGTCGCACCGGCGCACTGCAGCACTGCGGATACCGCGTTGCTCGCCAGCGACGCCTTGCCATCTCACACCACGCGACACCGCTACGCGATCGTTCCATTGCGCTGCACCGTCGCAGCGGCGCCGGCCCCACTGGCGCCTTACCCCCACCGGGCCCGTGCCCGACCCATTGCAGATCGATTCCCGCCATGACCGAACAGACCCCCACGCCGCAGCTCCCCGCCGACGAGAACAGCCTCATCGCCGAGCGGCGCGCGAAACTGGGCGCGTTGCGCGGCCAGGGCATCGCCTATCCGAACGATTTCGTGCGCACCCACTTTGCCGGCGACCTGCAGGCCGAGTTCGCCGATGCCGAAACCTGGACTGCCGAAGCGCTGGAAGCGGCCGACCGCAGCGTCAAGCTGGCGGGCCGGTTGATGGCCAAGCGGGTGATGGGCAAGGCCAGCTTCGCGCAGATCCAGGACGAGTCCGGGCGCGTGCAGTTGTTCCTGCAGGGCAATGTGCTGGGCGATGCCTACACCGCCTTCAAGGGTTGGGACGTGGGCGACATCGTGGCGGTGGAGGGCGGGCTGACCCGTACCAAGACCGGCGAGCTGTCGGTCAAGGCCAGTGCGCTGCGTTTGCTGACCAAGTCGCTGCGTCCGCTGCCGGACAAGTGGCACGGCCTGTCGGACGTGGAGCAGCGCTATCGCCAGCGCTATGTTGACCTGATCGTGACCCCGGAAGCGCGCGAGGTCTTCATCAAGCGCTCCAAGATCATCCGCGCCATCCGCGCCTGGCTGGACGCGCGCCGCTTCCTGGAAGTGGAAACGCCGATGATGCATTACATCCCCGGCGGCGCCACTGCCAAGCCGTTCACCACCCACCACAACGCGCTGGATCTGGACCTGTACCTGCGCGTGGCCCCGGAGCTGTATCTCAAGCGGCTGGTGGTCGGTGGGCTGGAGCGCGTCTACGAGATCAACCGCAATTTCCGCAACGAAGGCGTGTCGACCCGGCACAACCCCGAATTCACCATGCTTGAGCTCTACGAGGCCTATGCCACGTACCACGAGATCATGGACCTGACCGAACAGGTGATCCGCGACACCGCCCAGAGCGTGCTCGGCACCACCCAGGTCAGCTGGGACGGTGCCGACATTGATTTGGCGCCGGCTTTCCGACGCTGGCGCATGGATGAGGCGGTGCGCCACCACAACCCGGAGATCAGCGCAGCCGATTGCACCGACCGCGCCGCGCTGCTGCGCCATTGCGAGCGGCTCAAGATCAAGGTCAAGCCGTCCTACGGCTGGGGCAAGCTGCTGCTGGAAATCTTCGAAGCCACCGTCGAACACACGCTGGTGCAGCCGACTTTCATCACCGACCACCCGGTCGAGGTGTCGCCGCTGGCACGCGCCAGCGACACCGAGCCGGGGTATACCGACCGCTTCGAGCTCTTCATCAATGGCAAGGAGCTGGCCAACGGGTTCTCGGAGCTCAACGACCCGGAAGACCAGGCGGCGCGTTTCCAGGCCCAGGTGCAGGCGAAGGATGGCGGCGACGACGAAGCGATGCATTACGACGCCGACTACATCCGTGCCCTGGAGTACGGAATGGCGCCGACCGGTGGGCTGGGCATCGGTATCGATCGGCTGGTGATGCTGCTGACCGGCAGTACCTCCATTCGCGACGTGCTGCTGTTCCCCTACATGCGCCCGGAAGCCTGATTTTTTTGTGCCGCCGCGTGCCGACGGCACAGATACTGCATATGCTAGGGCGGAGCTTCGGTCACGGTGTGGCCGGAGGAGTCGGTTCAGGGACCGACGTCGTCGCTTTCCCGTTCTCGAACGAGAGGAGAAACGGTTATGCAGGATGTTTTAGGGAATCCGGCGGGTGTATCTTCGGCGGAGACATGGGGAAGCTGGTCGGAAAAGGCGGATCTGGGATTGAACATCGTCATTGTCGATGACCAGATGTCCGCGCGGACAATGCTGCGTCATGTCATCGAAGACATCGCGCCGGAGTTGAAGGTCTACGATTTCGGCGATCCGCTGGACGCGCTGTCCTGGTGCGAAGCTGGTCGCGTGGATCTGTTGCTGCTCGATTACCGGATGCCGGGCATGGACGGGCTGGAATTCGCGCGGCGGCTGCGCCGTTTGCCGAGCCACCGCGACATTCCGATCATCCTGATCACCATCGTCGGCGACGAGCCGATCCGCCAGGCGGCGCTGGAAGCGGGCGTGATCGATTTCCTGGTCAAGCCGATCCGGCCGCGCGAACTGCGCGCCCGCTGCTCGAACCTGTTGCAGTTGCGCCAGCAGAGCGAGAGCGTCAAGCAACGTGCGCTGTCGCTGGAGCAACGCCTGCTTGCGAGCATGAACGAGGTGGAAGAGCGCGAACGCGAAACGCTTTCGCGCCTGGCACGTGCTATCGAATACCGCGACGGCGGCACCAGTGCCTTCCTGGAGCGGATGTCGCACGTGGCCGGCCTGGTGGCCGAGCAGCTGGGCTTGTCGGAAGAAGAAGTGCGCATCATCGAGATGGCCGCGCCACTGCACGACATGGGCAAGATCGCCATTCCCGATTCGGTGCTGCTCAAGCCGGGCAAGCTCACCGAAGACGAAATGAACGTGATGAAGCGCCACCCGCGCATCGGCTATGAGCTGCTCAGCGGCAGCCAGAACCGCTTCATCCAGGTGGGCGCGCTGATCGCGCTGCGCCATCACGAGCGTTACGATGGCAGCGGTTATCCCGACGGCCTGGTGGGCGAAGCGATACCGCTGGAAGCACGCATCGTGGCAGTGGCCGACGTCTTCGACGCACTGCTCTCGGCACGGCCTTACAAGGAAGCATGGACGATGGATGCAGCACTAGCCTACCTGTACGCCCAACGCGGTCGGCTGTTCGACCCGCGCTGCGTGGACGCACTGCTGCGCGGGCGCGCGCAACTGGAGCAGATCTGCGGACAGTTCTCCACCGCATCGGCGCGTCCTGGGGTTTGAGGATGTTGGCCTTACTCAGCGAGGTGCGTAGCAGGCTTGCGCAGCGCCAGGACAGTGAACATGGTCAGGCGTTGATCCGCATTGCCATGGTGGCGCTGATTCTGACCTACGAGGTGCTGTTCGCCAGTCGCTGGGCATTGCCGTCAACGCAACTTTTTTACGTCGTCGGTCTGACCCTGCTCAGTCAGGCCTTGGCGCTGATGATCTTTACCTGGATCGTACTGAAGCCGGAGCGTTCGCACCCGCGGCGCGTCATCGGCATGCTGGCGGACTACGGGCTGATGTCGATGGCCATGAGTGCCATTGGCGAGCCGATGGCGTGCATCTACGTCGTGGTGATGTGGGTAACCATCGGCAACGGTCTGCGCTTTGGCAATCGCTATCTCTATCTTGCGGTCGTCATGGCGATGCTGAGTTTTGGCATTACGCTGGCGACTAATGCCTACTGGAAGCGCAACTTCGGTTTGGGTATTGGCTTGTGGCTTGGACTTGCCGCCATTCCGCTATACCTGTCCGGCCTCCTCAGCAAGCTGACGCGTGCTACCGCAGAAGCGCGGCGCGCCAGTGAAGCGAAAAGTCGCTTTCTGGCAAACATGAGCCACGAGTTCCGGACCCCGCTCAACGGGCTTTCGGGCATGACAGAGGTTTTGGCAACCACTCGTCTGGATGCCGAGCAACGGGAGTGCTTGAACACAATTCAGGCGTCTGCCCGGAGTTTGCTTTCATTGGTGGAAGAGGTCCTGGACATCTCTGCCATCGAAGCGGGCAAAGTCCGGGTCGAGCATCGGGATTTCGCGCTTAGGGATCTTCTCGGCACTATTGATTTGATTCTTCAGCCGCAGGCAAGGGTCAAGGGTCTGGACTATGCGGTGGCCATTGCCCCCGATGTGCCCGATCTCTTGCAGGGCGATGCAGGACATCTTCGTCAGATCCTGTTGAATTTGACTGGCAATGCGGTCAAGTTCACCGATAGAGGGCATATCGACGTCACGATCGGGGTCGTCGAGCGTTCCACACCGGACAAGGTGCGCTTGCGTTTTGATGTGATCGATACGGGTATCGGGGTTCCACTCGATATGCAGCCGCGCTTGTTCGAGGCCTTCGAGCAAGCCGATAACAGTTTGGCGCGACGTTTTGAGGGCAGTGGCCTTGGCACTACGATCGCCAAAGGACTGGTCGAATCGATGGGCGGCGAAATCGGTTTTGTAGAGAATCCGAGTGGTGGCAGTCGCTTCTGGTTCGAATTGCCGTTCGACCTAGCGAGCGAGTTGGCTGCTGTCAGGACGGTAAAAGACAACGCCGCACCCGGAGATACTGGCAACGTCATCGCGTTTACCGACCCGTTCCTGCGTCACCGGGCGCGCGTTCGAACATTGCAGATCCTGGTGGCGGACGACCATGCGGCCAACCGGATGGTGTTGCAGCGGCTATTGCAAAAAGCCGGTCACAAGGTGACTTGCGTCAATGGCGGCGAGCAAGTGCTGGATGCCCTTTCTGAGGCCGACTTCGACGTGGCCATTGTCGACCTGCATATGCCTGGCGTCAGTGGTTTGGATTTGCTGAAGCAATTACGTGTCATGCAGGCAGGATCCCAACCTAGAACCCCGGTTGTTGTCTTGAGTGCAGATGTAACGCCGGAGGCAATTCGCAACTGCGAGCAAGCGGGCGCTTATGCTTTTCTGGCCAAGCCGGTTGTTGCGGTAAAGCTGCTGGACACGCTTGCCGAAATTGCAGTGAATGGAAAATTGCCGCAGGCGAATGTGATGCCTGTACGTCTCGGCGTGGCGCCGGATGGAGTTCTCGACGGCACTGTGCTCGACGAGTTGGCGTCTCTCGGCATGGGGGCGAATTTCGAGAAGGAGTTTATCCGCCAATGTTTGAGTGATGCCGAATCCTGTATCGCTGCGATGACCATCGATGCGCAGGCGGACGATTGGGGGCAGTTGCGTGAGCATGCTCATGCGACGAAGGGCGTTGCCAGCAATCTTGGTCTGGTGACGTTGGCCGAGCAGGGTGGTGAGTTGATGGACATGTCCGATGCGCAGATCATGACCGAATGGCAGATGCGTGTGGCTCAGCTGCAACGCAGTCTGCAGTTGGGTCGTGCCGCGCTTGAATCGCGCGCTAAAGAACGTTTCGGAAAAGATTCCGGAGAAGACGCGTCGTGACCAGAAGCCCGGCGGTACGCCGGGCCTGATCCCCCTGATGGCATGCTGTCATGCTAATCAGGCAATTCCCTTTGCAGCTCGGCGCGTTTGCGCTTTTACCAGACGGTCCATCGTCTTGAGTGACTTTTCGCCCAGCTCCAACGCAGCATCGACCCAGACCTCGGTGACCGCCATCAATTCTGCATGTGTGACTGGATTGCACAGTTCTCTTGCGCGATTCATCGCAAGGTACGACTGGGGGGTGCGTTGCTGCCTGGTAATCAAGTCGTGGGTTGCCTGAATGCCTTTTCCGCGTGGTACGAGAATGTCGACGACTCCCATGGCATGCATTTCTTCGCTGCTGTAGACGCGCCCATCGAGAATGATGCGCTCGGCTAATTGAGGCGATACCCGCCTTGACAAGAACGAGTAGGCGCCCATGCCGGGAAACAATCCGAAGAGGACTTCGGGGAGCCCCATGCCAATGCCTTCCTCCGCAATAATGGTGTGACACGACAATGCCATTTCCAGGCCACCACCAAGTGCGTCGCCTTGTAAAAGGGCAATGGTTCTGAAGTTGCCGGACAGCCCACGATGAAACGCAAACACACCGCGGACGCAACTTTCCGCATAGTGCAAAAGGCTTTGTCTGTCGCGTGCACGAATCAGCTGGCTGAATAAATCCAGGTCACCGCCGAGGTTGAAAGCGTTCGCATCGGAGGCAAGAACAAGGCTCCGCAAGCGATTGGATTCGTGCTTTGAGAAGTGGGAAATAGAGTCCAGGTCGTTGTGCATCTCCGTCATCAACTGAGGGCGGAAGCAGGGCCTGACGCCACTGGATGCATCAGCGTGCATGAACAGCCAATGTGCTGCATCGTCATGGCTGGAGTGCGTGCGGATCGTGGATTGAGTAGTTTGAACCTGTAGGGTTTCGATCATGCTCATGAGCTTGTCTCGAGGAGATCGCCCGCGGATGATGTGGCGCAGCGGGCGGTGCGGGCTCCACGAAGCGATCCTACACCGGCCCTATATGTTTGAACGCAAAGGGCTTTCCCGTTGACGGGAAAGCCCTTGAGTCAAGCATTGGTTTATCGTTTTAGTTTATATGCCGAAGATCGACGATTAACCCTTGGCCGCATCCCGCAATTCGCGACGCAGGATCTTGCCGACGTTGGTTTTCGGCAATTCCTTGCGGAACTCGATCACGCGCGGCTGCTTGTAGCCGGTCAGGTTGGTGCGGCAGTGCGCCTTTACGTCCTCGGCGGTCAGGGCCTGGTCTTTCTTGACGATCACCACCTTGACGATTTCGCCGGACTTTTCATCCGGCACGCCGACTGCGGCCACTTCGAGCACGCCCGGCATCGTCGCGATGACGTCTTCGATCTCGTTGGGGTACACGTTGAAGCCGGACACCAGAATCATGTCCTTCTTGCGGTCGACGATATAGACGAAGCCACGTTCGTCCATACGCGCGATGTCGCCGGTGTGCAGCCAGCCTTCGGCGTCCATGACCTTGGCGGTCTCGTCGGCCTTCTTCCAATAGCCCTTCATCACCTGCGGGCCCTTGATGCACAGCTCGCCGATCTCGCCCAGCGCCAGCACCTTGCCATCGTCGTCCTTGATGCAGGCATCGGTAGACGGAATCGGCAGGCCGATCGAGCCGTTGTAATCGACCAGATCCATCGGGTTGATGCAGGCAGCGGGCGAGGTCTCGGTCAGGCCGTAAGCCTCGACCAGAGTCAGGGCGGTGACCTGCTTCCAGCGTTCGGCGACCGAGCGCTGTACTGCCATGCCGCCGCCGAGGGTCATCTTCAACGACGAAAAGTCGATCTGATCGAAGCCGGGCGTATTGAGCAGGCCATTGAACAGCGTGTTGACGCCGGTAAACGCGGTGAAGCGGGTCTTCTTGAGTTCCTTGACGAAGCCCGGCATGTCGCGCGGGTTGCTGATCAGGTGATTGCAGCCGCCGATCTTCATGAAGACCAGGCCGTTCGCCGTCAACGCGAAGATGTGATACAGCGGCAACGCGGTGATCACCACCTCGTGGCCTTCTTCCAGCTTGCCGGTGCCGGCCAGCCACTGGTGCGCCTGCTGCATGTTGGCGACCAGGTTGCGGTGGGTCAGCATCGCGCCCTTGGCCACGCCGGTGGTGCCGCCGGTGTACTGCAAAAAGGCGATGTCGTCCGGCTCGATCTGCAGGGTCGGGACGCGGTGCTTGCGGCCCAGTGCCAGCGCGTCGCGGAAGCGGATCGCGCCGTTGATGCGGTACTCCGGCACCAGCTTCTTGACGTACTTGACGACAAAGTTGACCAGTGCGGCTTTCGGGAACCCGAGCATGTCGCCCAGGCCGGTGGTGATGACCTGCTTGACCTGCGTGTCGGCGATCACCTGCTGCACGGTGGTGCCGAAGTTGTCGATGACCACCAGCACGCTGGCGCCCGAGTCGATCAACTGGTGCTTGAGCTCGCGCGGGGTGTAGAGCGGGTTGACGTTCACCACGGTCAAACCGGCGCGCAGGATGCCGAAGGTGGCAATCGGGTATTGCAGGCAGTTGGGCATCATCAAGGCGACGCGGTCGCCTTTTTTCAGCTGCAACTCGCCGAGCAGATAGGCCGCGAACTGGTCGACCAGCTGATCTGCTTCGCGGTAGGTAATGGTCTTGCCGAAGCTGTGATACGCGGGACGATCAGCGAAGCGCGCCACCGATGTGGCGAAAACCTCCGCCACGGTGCGGAACTGCTCCAGATCGATCTCCGCGGCCACTCCGGCCGGATAACTTTGCAACCAAGGACGTGCCTGACTCATCTGCCCCCCCTCCAGGGTATTCGTTGATGGCGTGCCATGTTCCACGGCGCCACAGCAACTGGCAGCATACCGTCATGGATGGAAAAGGCGAAGCGTGATGCGCAGCAGCATTTTGAGGTGGCAGGTCGGGCTAGTCGCGTTCTGCGTGCTGCTGCTGGCCGGCTGCGCGAAGCCGGGCCCGGAGCAGCGGCTGCGTGCCACGGTGGAGCAGATGCGCGCGGCGATCGAAGCACGCGATGCGCGCCAGGCGATGGCGCCGGTGGCAGAGGATTTTGTCGGCGAGCACGGCATGGACGCGGCCGGGGCGCGGCGCCTGCTGCAACTGCAGCTGCTGGGTCATCAAGCGATCGGCGTCACCGTTGGGCCGGTGGACGTGCAGATGCAGGGCAGTACGGCAACCGTGCGCTTCAGCGTGTTGCTGACCGGCGGCGGCGGACGCTGGCTGCCTGGTCAGGCGCAGCACTATCAGGTCACCACCGGCTGGCGGCTGCGTGGCAGCGACTGGGAGCTGTACCACGCGCAGTGGACGGCGGGTGGCGGGTAGGGCAGGTCCCAATATCAGCGAGCGCGACCATGTGGGCGTAGTGCTCTGCGTGCGCTCTTCTTGGTTTAGTGCTGTTTCACCGCCATCAGGCGATTCCCAGCCACGCTTGCGAGACATCCGTTGGCCAAAAACGACACTCCCGCCGGGCGGCGGGAGTGTCGGGAACATCAGTTCAGTGCGATCAGGCTGCCTTGCGGGCGGCCAGTTGGCGCAGCACGTACTGCAGCAGGCCGCCGTGCTTGAAGTACTCCACTTCCTTCGGCGTCAGCAGCAGCACCTTGACCTGGAACTGCTTGACGCTGCCATCGGACTTCTTCGCATCGATGGTGGCGCGACGGCTGGCGCCGTCCTGCAGGCCGGTGATGTCCAGCACCTCGGAGCCATCCAGGCCCAGCGTCTGCGCATTTTCGCCTTCCAGGAACTGCAGTGGCAGCACGCCCATGCCGACAAGGTTGGAGCGGTGGATGCGCTCGAAGCTTTCGGCGACCACGGCCTTGACGCCCAGCAGGTTGGTGCCCTTGGCGGCCCAATCCCGCGAGGAGCCGGTGCCGTATTCCTTGCCGGCCAGCACCACCAGCGGCACGCCATCGGCCTTGTACTTCATTGCCGCGTCATAGATGGCAAGCTTCTCGGGCGCCGCGCCGTCCTTGCCGAAATACAGCGTGTTGCCGCCTTCCTCGCCACCGAACATCAGGTTCTTGATGCGGATATTGGCGAAGGTGCCGCGCACCATCACATCGTCGTTGCCGCGCCGGCTGCCGTAGCTGTTGAAGTCGGCCGGCTGTACGCCGCGCTCCTGCAGGAAACGGCCCGCGGGCGAATCCTTCTTGATGTTGCCGGCCGGGGAGATGTGGTCGGTGGTGATCGAGTCGCCGAACAGTCCCATGATGCGCGCGCCATGCACGTCGTCGACGTGGCCCACCTGCATCGTCATGCCTTCGAAGTAGGGCGGGTTCTTGATGTAGGTGGACGCGGCATCCCATTCGTACAGCGCGCCATCCGGCGAGGCGATGGTGTTCCAGCGCGTATCGCCCTTGAACACATCGGCGTAGTTCTGCTTGAACATTTCCGGGCCGACGGTGGCGGCGATGGTGTCACCGATTTCCTTGTTGCTCGGCCAGATGTCGCGCAGGTACACCGGCTGACCGTCGCTGCCGGTGCCGAGCGGGTCGCGGGTGAGGTCGATGTCGGTGGTGCCGGCGATCGCATACGCCACCACCAGCGGCGGCGAGGCGAGGTAGTTCATCTTGACCTCGGGATGCACGCGGCCTTCGAAGTTGCGGTTGCCAGACAACACCGAAGTCACCACCAGGTCATCCTTGGCAATCGCCGCCGAGACGTCTTCCGGCAGCGGGCCGGAGTTGCCGATGCAGGTCGTGCAGCCGTAGCCCACCACGTAGAAGCCGAGTTTTTCCAGGTCGGCCAGCACGCCGGCCTTGGTCAGATAGTCGGTGACCACGCGCGAGCCCGGCCCAAGCGAGGTCTTCACCCAGGGCTGCGCCTTCAAGCCCTTGGCCGCGGCATTGCGGGCCAGCAGGCCAGCGCCCAGCATCACTGCCGGGTTGGAGGTGTTGGTGCACGAGGTGATCGCAGCGATCACCACCGAGCCATCGCGCAGCTGCCAGCCCGCACCGCTATCGCCAGCGCTTTCGGCCTGCGAGGCCTTGGCGCCCACTGCGGTACCGCCGCCGCCTTCGTTCTTGAGCCGGTCTTCCTGCTTGGTATCGGCCAGGCGCTTGCTGCGCGCCTCGGCGAACGGCTTGAGGCTTTCGCGGTAGTTGGATTGCATGTCTTCCAGCAGCACGCGGTCCTGCGGGCGCTTGGGGCCGGCCAGCGACGGTTTGACGTCGCCCATGTCCAGCTCCAGCGTGGCGCTGTACTGCGCATGCGGGGTGTCGGCGTCATGCCACAGGCCCTGTGCCTTGGCGTAGGCCTCCACCAGTGCAATCTGCTCCTCGCTGCGGCCGGACAGGCGCAGGTAGGTCAGCGATTCGTTATCAACCGGGAAGATGCCGCAGGTGGCACCGTATTCCGGCGCCATGTTGCCGATGGTGGCGCGGTCGGCCAGCGGCAGGTGCTGCAGGCCTTCACCGTAGAACTCCACGAACTTGCCCACCACCCCGTGCTTGCGCAGCATCTGGGTGACCGTGAGTACCAGGTCGGTGGCGGTGGCGCCTTCGGGCAGCTTGCCGGTGAGCTTGAAGCCCACCACCTGCGGAATCAGCATGGAGGAAGGCTGGCCGAGCATCGCCGCTTCCGCCTCGATGCCACCCACGCCCCAGCCCAGCACGCCGATACCGTTGATCATGGTGGTATGGCTGTCGGTGCCGAACACGGTGTCCGGATAGGCGATCTGGGTGCCGTCCTTGTCCGCGCTCATCACCACGCGTGCCAGATTCTCCAGGTTCACCTGGTGGACGATGCCGGTGTTGGGCGGCACCACCTTGAAGTTGTCGAAGGCCTTCTGGCCCCAGCGCAGGAAGCCGTAGCGCTCCTGGTTACGCTGGAATTCGATCTTGCCGTTGAGGTCCAGCGCCTCGGGCTTACCGAACACGTCCACCTGCACCGAGTGGTCGATGACCAGTTCGGAGGGAATCTGCGGGTTGATCTGGTCGGCATTGCCACCGAGCTTGACCACCGCATCGCGCATCGCGGCCAGGTCGACCACGCAGGGCACGCCGGTGAAGTCCTGCAGCACCACGCGCGCCGGCATGAAGGCGATTTCGATATCGGGTTCGGCGGCCGGGTCCCACTTGGCGACCGCTTCGATGTGGTCCTTGCCGACGGTGACGCCACCGTCTTCATGCCGGAGCAGGTTCTCCAGCAGGATCTTCATCGAGTAGGGCAGGCGGGCGACATCGAAGCGCTCGCCCAGTTTGGGCAGGCTGTAGTAGTTGTAGCGCTGGCCGTTGACCTCTAGCGAGGTACGGGTGGAAAAGGAATCGCTCATGCATCACTCCTATGGCTTGCAGGCTTTAGGCTCGGCCACAGTGTGACCGATTCAGTGTGTACGCCCGGTTTGTGCACACCGGTATGTGGCCTTGAGTACGACAAGTCAAGTATGTAGAATTCATGCATACTTTTCCGCGGAGCGCCCATGGAAGCCACTGTTGCCGAACGAGGCCAGATCACGCTGCCCAAGGCGGTGCGCGACGCGCTGGGGCTGACCAAGGGCACCACGCTCAAGGTCGAGCTGGAAGGCGGCCGCATCATTCTGCGCAAGAGTGTTGACGATGCCATTTCACGTGCACGCGGCCGCTTCAAGCTGGACGGCTTTGCCAGCACCGACGATGCGATGCGTGCCATCCGTGGGCGTGCGCCGGGCGATCCGCTCGATCCCGAAGCCGGCGCATGATCGCCATTGATTCATCGGTGCTGGTCGACCTGCTGGCCGACAGCGCGCAAGCCGACGCCGCCGAAGCCTGCCTGCGCCAATGCCTGAGCACCGGCCCGGTGGTGGTCTGCGACGTGGTGCTGGCCGAGGTCTGCAGCGCGCTGCGCGATGGCGCCGAAGCGCTGTCGGTGCTGGAAGACATGAGCATCCGCTTCAACGCGCTGGAGGCCAAATCGGCCTTGCGCGCCGGCGAGATGCAGCGCCGCTTCCGTGCCCGCGGCGGCAAGCGCGAGCGGGTGGTGGCCGACTTTCTGATCGGTGCGCACGCGATGCTGCAATGCGACGGCCTGATCACCCGCGACGACAGTTTTTTCCGCGACTACTTCAAGGGCTTGAAGATCATCGTGCCCAAGCCCGCTGCCTGATCCACGTTTTTCGCGTTCTACACATTCACTAGCTGTCCTTTGGAGAATCCGCATGTTGGAAGCCTATCGCCACCACGTTGCAGAGCGCCAAGCGCTCGGTATCCCGCCGCTGCCGCTGACCGCGCAGCAGACCGCCGAGGTCATCGAGCTGCTGAAGAACCCGCCCGCCGGCGAAGAGACCTTCCTGGTCGAGCTGCTCAGCCAGCGCGTGCCGGCCGGCGTGGATGACGCGGCCAAGGTCAAGGCCTCGTACCTGGCCGCGGTGGCGTTCGGCACCGAAACCAGCGCGCTGATCTCGCCGACGCGTGCCACCGAACTGCTGGGCACCATGCTGGGCGGTTACAACATCCATCCGCTGATCGAGCTGCTTGACAACGCCGAGCTCGGCGCCACCGCCGCCGAAGCGCTCAAGCACACCTTGCTGGTGTTCGATGCGTTCCATGACGTGCAGGAAAAGGCCGAAGCCGGCAACGCGCACGCCAAGGCCGTGCTGCAGAGCTGGGCCGATGCCGAGTGGTTCACCAGCAAGCCGGAAGTGCCGCAGAGCATGACCATCACCGTGTTCAAGGTGCCGGGCGAAACCAACACCGACGACCTGTCGCCGGCGCCGGATGCGACCACCCGCCCGGACATCCCGCTGCACGCACTGGCAATGCTGAAGAATGCGCGCGAAGGTGCGGCCTTCGTGCCCGAAGAAGACGGCAAGCGCGGCCCGATCCAGGCCATTGCCGATCTCAAGGCCAAGGGCCATCTGGTCGCCTACGTCGGCGATGTGGTCGGTACCGGTTCCTCGCGCAAGTCGGCGACCAACTCGGTGCTGTGGTGGACCGGCGAAGACATTCCGTACATCCCGAACAAGCGCTTCGGCGGCGTGTGCCTGGGTTCGAAGATCGCACCGATCTTCTACAACACCATGGAAGATGCCGGCGCGTTGCCGATCGAGCTGGACGTGTCGCAGATGGAGCATGGCGACGTGGTCGAGCTGCGTCCGTATGACGGCAAGGCGCTGAAGGACGGGCAGGTGATTGCCGAGTTCGCGATGAAGTCGGACGTGCTGTTCGACGAAGTGCGCGCCGGTGGCCGCATTCCGCTGATCGTGGGCCGTGGCCTCACCGCCAAGGCACGCGAATTCCTGGGCCTGCCGGCGTCGGACCTGTTCCGTCTGCCGATGGACCCGCCGGACACCGGCAAGGGCTTCTCGCTGGCACAGAAGATGGTTGGCCGCGCCTGCGGTCTGCCGGAAGGCCAGGGCATGCGTCCGGGCACCTATTGCGAGCCGAAGATGACCTCGGTGGGCTCGCAGGACACCACCGGCCCGATGACCCGCGACGAGCTGAAGGACCTGGCCTGCCTGGGCTTCTCGGCCGACCTGGTGATGCAGTCGTTCTGCCACACCGCGGCCTACCCGAAGCCGGTGGACGTCAAGACCCACCACACCTTGCCGGAGTTCATCTCCACCCGCGGCGGCGTGTCGCTGCGTCCGGGCGATGGCGTGATCCACAGCTGGCTCAATCGCATGCTGCTGCCCGACACCGTCGGCACCGGCGGCGACTCGCACACGCGTTTCCCGATCGGCATTTCGTTCCCGGCCGGCTCCGGCCTGGTGGCCTTCGCCGCCGCCACCGGTGTGATGCCGCTGGACATGCCCGAGAGCGTACTGGTGCGTTTCAAGGGCGAAATGCAGCCGGGCGTGACCCTGCGTGACCTGGTCAACGCGATCCCGCTGTATGCGATCAAGGACGGTCTGCTGACCGTGGCCAAGCAGGGCAAGAAGAACATCTTCTCCGGCCGTATCCTGGAAATCGAAGGCTTGCCGAACCTGAAGGTGGAGCAGGCGTTCGAGCTGTCCGACGCGTCCGCCGAGCGTTCCGCGGCCGGTTGCACCGTGCACCTGGACAAGGCGCCGATCATCGAATACCTGACCAGCAACATCACCCTGCTGCGCTGGATGATTGCCGAAGGCTATGCGGATGCGCGCACGCTGGGCCGCCGCATCAAGAAGATGGAAGAGTGGCTGGCCGATCCGCAGCTGCTGCAGCCCGATGCCGATGCCGAATACGCCGCCGTCATCGAGATCGATCTGGCCGATATCCATGAGCCGATCGTGGCGTGCCCGAACGACCCGGACGACGTCAAGACGCTGTCGGAGGTTGCCGGTGCGGCGATCGACGAAGTGTTCATCGGTTCGTGCATGACCAACATCGGCCACTTCCGTGCCGCCGCCAAGCTGCTGGAAGGCAAGCGCGATATCCCGACTCGTCTGTGGGTGGCACCGCCGACCAAGATGGATGCCTCCGAGCTGACCAAGGAAGGCCATTACGGCACCTTCGGCGCGGCCGGTGCACGCATGGAAATGCCCGGCTGCTCGCTGTGCATGGGCAACCAAGCGCAGGCACGCGAGGGCGCCACGGTGTTCTCCACCTCCACGCGTAACTTCCCGAACCGCCTGGGCCGCAACACCAACGTGTACCTGGGTTCGGCGGAGCTGGCGGCAATCTGCTCGCGTCTGGGTCGCATCCCGACCAAGGACGAGTACATGGCCGACGTGGGTGTGATCAAGACCAGTGGCGAACAGATCTACCGCTACATGAACTTCGATCAGATCCAGGAATATCAGGACGTGGCCGACACCGTCGCTGCCTGATCGAGCGCAGCACGTTCGTTGCGAAACGCCCGGCACTGCCGGGCGTTTTGCGTTTAGCGGGCACTGGCTTCGTTTGGCCACACAAGTGCGTGCGCCAAGGCAACTCGCAGGTAACTCCTCTGGCGCGTTGCAAAAAAAATCTGAAGTTCCCGGGTCTAGAGTGTCGCCGCTTCCGCCACTGCCGTTCGATGTCCAATGCCCACTTGCACGATCGCTGGTCAACCGCTGCACTACGCACAACATGGTCAAGGGTTCCCGGTGTTGCTGGGACACAGTTACCTCTGGGATGCGGCGATGTGGGAACCGCAGGTTCACGCACTCTCGCAACATTATCGGGTCATCGTTCCCGAGCTGTGGGGGCATGGGCAATCGGCGGCGCTGCCGGATGGCACGCAGACGGTTGGCGATCTTGCCGAGCAGATGCTGATGCTGCTGGATGCGTTGGAACTGCCGCAGTGTGCGGTGGTCGGTTTGTCGGTCGGTGGCATGTGGGGCGCCGAGCTGGCGCTGCTGGCACCGGAGCGCGTGCGCAGCCTGGTGCTGATGGATACCTTCCTGGGGGCTGAGCCGCAGGTGACGCAAACGCGCTATTTCGGTCTGCTCGATGCGATCGAAGCGGCAGGGCAGGTAACGCCTGCGTTGATCGAGGCGATCGTGCCGATTTTCTTTCGGCCTGGTATCGATCTGAGCTCTGCATTGCCGGCTGCGTTTGCGCAGCGATTGGCGGCGATGTCGGCCGAGCAGCTGCGCGCATCGGTGGTGCCGCTGGGCCGGTTGATCTTCGGGCGTGCCGATCGATTGGAGGCGTTGTCTGCGCTGAATCCGGCAAATACGTTCTTGCTGGGTGGCGAATACGATATTCCGCGCCCGCCGGAAGAGTTGTGGCTGATGGCAGAAGTGATCGGCTGCGATTACGAGTTGGTGCCCGATGCCGGACATATCGCGTCGCTGGAGAATCCTGCGTTCGTCACTGCCCAGTTGTTGGGTTGGTTGAAGCGGACAGTGGGGTAGTGCTTGAGGAGTTGGGCGCGTGCGGGATGAAGCCCGTACCCTCACCCCAACCCCTCTCCCGCAGGGAGAGGGGCTTTGGTTTCCTTCTCCCATCGGGAGAAGGTGGCGCAAAGCGCCGGATGAGGGTACGGCTTACTCCAGTACCACCAGCCCAAGCGAGTACCACCAGCTCAAGCGTGATCAAAAGTTTAACGATTGCACTGCATGCAACCGTCGAGGCTGAAGCAAACCGCCAAGACTGCAACCCGCTAAGACTGCGCACCCAACCAGGCTTCCAGGGCGGCGGCGGGTAGCGGGCGCGAGAACAGGTAGCCCTGCAGCACTTCGCAGCCCAGATCGGCCAGCAGCAAGCGTTGGGCTTCGTTCTCCACGCCTTCGGCCACCACGTGCTTGCGCAGGTGCTCGCCGATGCGCAGCACCGAGGTGGTGAGCGCGCGCGCGTCTTCGCTGTGTTCGATGTCGCGCACGAAGCTCATGTCGAGCTTAAGTTCGTCGATCGGCAGGCGGTGCAGGTGGCTCAGGCTGGAATAGCCGGTGCCGAAGTCGTCCAGCGACAAGGAGATGCCGGCTTCGCGGATAGCGTGCAGGTTCTCCAGCACGCCGGGCTGGCCGGAGAGCATCACGCTCTCGGTCATTTCCAGCGTGAGGTCCGACGGCTGCACGCCCATGTCGTCGATCAGGCGTAGCAGGTCGGTGAGCATGCGCGGGCTTTCAAAGCTGCTCGCCGACAGATTGACCGAGACCCGCGCCACCGGCACACCGCGTTGGCGCCAATCGGCAACCTGTTCGCAGGCGCGACGCAGCACCCAGTCATTGAGCTGCGGCATCATGCCTTGCTCTTCGGCCACCGGCAGGAAGCGCGCGGGCGACACGGCGCCCAGTTGCGGGTGGTTCCAGCGCAATAAGGCTTCCACGCCATACAGCGCATGTGGCGCCTGGCTGAGCAATTGCGGTTGGTAGTGCAACTGCAGTTGATTGCGGCCGATCGCCTGGCGCAGCTCCGCTTCCAGTGCCACGCGCTCCTGCGCCATGCGATTCATGTCGGCACTGAAGAAGCGGAAACGCCCGCCGCCTTCCTTCTTGGCGCGGTTCATGGCCAGATCGGCATGCCGCAGCAGGATGTTGATGTCGCGCCCGTCCTCGGGAAACATCGCCACGCCGACGCTGGCAGACGGGTGCACGGTCATGTGGCCCACTGGTAGCGGGCCGGCGATGGTGCCGAGCAGGCGTTCGGCGGTGGCGCTGGCCTGCTCGGCGCTGCACTGCGGCAAGGCCAGGGCGAATTCATCGCCGGCCAGGCGCGCCAGCATGGCGGTGGCGGTGAGCTGTTCGCCGATGCGCAGTGCGATGTCGCGCAACAGGCCGTCGCCGGCCGCGTGGCCCTGGCTGTCGTTGATCAGCTTGAAGCGGTCGATGTTGATGAACATCAACGCAGCCGGCTCGCCGGCATATTCGGCATGCGTCAGGGCTTGCTCGGCGCGGGCACTGAACATGATGCGGTTGGGCAGGCCGGTGAGTGCGTCATAGAAGGCCAGTTGATGCACGCGCTGGCGGATCTGTTCGCGCTCCAGCGCCAGGGTGCACAGCTGCTGGCACAGATCAGTGAGTTTGACGTGCCAGGCATCGGCGCGCCGCACACTGCGGTAATACAACGCAAAGGTGCCGAGCACGCGCGAGCTGTTGGCGCGGATCGGCGTGCTCCAGCAGGCACGCAGGCCCATCGGCAACAGCAGATCACGGAAATTGGTAAACAACGGATCGTTGGCGATGTCTTCCACCATCACCGCGCGGCCGCGCCAGGCAGCGGTGCCGCAGGCGCCGGCGCCGGGGCCGATCTTCAGGCCATTGACCGCATCGGCATACTCGGGCGGCAGGCTGGGTGCGGCCAGCGAGTGCAGGCAGCCGTCGTTGTCGGCGCTCATCACCGTGGCCAGCACTTCCGGGGCGATGCGTTCCACCTCGGTGCAGATCAGCGTCATCACCTCGATCAGGGGGCGCTCTTGCACCAGCGCTTCCAGCACGCGGTGCTGCAGCACTTCGTGCATCTTGGTTTCGGTGATGTCGGTGAGCACCGCGACGTAATGCGATGGGTTGTGCTGGGCATCGTAGATCGGGTTGAAGTTGAGCGAGATCCACAGCGGCGTGCCGTCCTTGCGGTACACCAGCAGGTCGGCCTGGGTCTGTTGCAAGGCATCGGCGCGTTCGCGGATGCGCGCAACCTCGGTCTGGTCACTGAGCGCACGGGTCAGCACGTGCGAGGGCCGCTGGCCGACCAGTTCGGCTTCGGTGTAGCCGAACATGCGCTCGAAGCCATCGTTGGCGTAGAGCAGGCGCGATTGCAGATCGCAGATCAGGATGGCGCTGCTGCTGCCATCCAGCGCCTGGGCGAGCAGGCGCGAACGGGTGTCCGACGCACTCTCTCCCGGCATGGCATCGATCTGTGTCGGCGTTTCCGCATGGCCGGCCGCGGCGGATCCCGGACTGCCTGGGTCCGCCGCGGGGTCGGCTGGATGCGGGGGAGGTGCGGTCATACGCTTCAGCGTGCCTGTGCCGACAGCGCGATGAGGCGTTCGGCCACGCGTTCCAGTGGCACCACTTCCTGCGCAGCGCCCAGTTTGTAGGCAGCCCCGGGCATGCCCCAGACCACGCTGCTGGCTTCGTCCTGCACCAGCGTGGGCGCACCGGCCTGCAGCATTTCCAGCAGGCCGCGTGCGCCGTCGTCGCCCATGCCGGTAAGGATGGCGCCGACCGCATTCGGGCCGGCGTTGGCGGCGACGGAACGGAACAGCACGTCCACCGCCGGCTTGTGGCGGTTGACCGGCGGGCCGTCGTCGATACGGCAGCGCCAGCGCGCACCGTCACGGATGATGCGCAGATGCTGGCCGCCCGGCGGCAGGTAGGCGTGGCCCGGCAGAATGGCTTCGCCGTCGCTGGCTTCGCGCACCGACATCGCCGAGTGGCGATTCAGGCGCTCGGCAAACGCGGTGCTGAAGCTGGCCGGCAGATGCTGGGTCATGACCACCGCCGGCGCGTCGGCCGGCATGTGTTCCAGCACCACGCGCAGTGCCTCGGTGCCGCCGGCGGAGGCGCCGATGGCAATCAGGCGGTCAGTCGTGCGGAAGCGCAGCGCGCTGCCCGGCACGGGCGCGGACTGCATGTCCAGGGTGATCTTGGGCGCGCTGGGACGATTGAGCGCGCTCACCTTGGCCTTGGCGGCCATCTTGACCTTGCTGACGATTTCTTCTGCATAGCCTTCCAGGCCACGCGCAACGTCGATCTTGGGCTTGGAGATGAAATCCACCGCGCCCAGCGACAGCGCCTGCAGCGTGGTGTCGGCGCCGCGTTCGGTCAGCGAGGAAATCATGACCACCGGGGTGGGGCGCAGGCGCATGAGGTTTTCCAGGAACACCAGCCCGTCCATGCGTGGCATTTCCACATCCAGCGTGATCACGTCCGGATTGAGGCGTTTGATCTTTTCGCGCGCCAGCAACGGGTCGGCGGCCGAGCCGACGACTTCGATGCCGGGGTCGCGCGAGAGGATTTCGGTGAGCATCTGACGCACAACCGCCGAGTCGTCGACGATCAACACACGCACAGGAGTTTCCAGCGTCATTCGAACAACTCCACGCCACCGGTGACCGGGGCTTTGGACAGACGGGCGCGCACGGCCGATTCGGCGGCGGCGACTTCGGCTTCGTGTGCGTGCGGCAGGCGCTGCACCACGACGCGGCCAGTCGTCGGGAAGAACCACACCTTGCGCGGATGGATGCCGCACAGATCTTCGGCAATGATGGGAATGTGCTCGGCCTGCAGGTACTGGCGGACGAACTCGGCGTTGCGCGTGCCCACCGGGTTGCTGGTGAAGCCCTTGAGCACGTTGGCGCCACCGAAGACCTTGGCTTCGATGCGCTTACGGTGTGCGCCGCGCTTGAGCATGTCGTTGATCAGCAACTCCATCGCATAACTGCCATAGCGCGCGGGTGCGCCATCCCCGACCTGACCTTCCGGCAGCAGGAAGTGGTTCATGCCGCCGATCTTCAGCACTGGGTCGCGAAGACAGGCCGCAACGCACGATCCCAAGGTGGTCGTCAACGCGGTGTCGTCATCGACCACCAGGTACTGGGTGGGCAGCAGCTTGGCGGTGATGGTCTGGAACCGCGAATCGCGGTAGCGCATGACATCGTCGACTTGCACGGCGGTGCTCATGATCCGGCTCCTGCGCGCGGGGCGCGCCGATACAGCGTGCGCCCGCACGGCTGGATCAGGTCGGCCGCATGCAGGTAATTCTCCGAATGTCCGGTGTAGAGCAAGCCGTCGTCGCCCATGTGGGTGACCAGGCGCGACAGGATGCCGCGTTGGGTGGGCTTGTCGAAATAGATCATCACGTTGCGGCAGAACAGCGCCGCATACGGGCCGCCAACGTCGTAGCGCGAGGACAACAGGTTCAACTGGCGGTATTCGATCAACTGCCGCAGTGCAGGAATGACCCGGCACTTGCCTTCGTTGGGGCCGCTGCCGCGCTGGAAATACTTGCGCTTGATCGCCGCATCCAGCGAGGCAACGCGGTCGATGGCGTAGACGCCGCGCGAGGCGGTTTCCAGCACCTGGGTGTCGACGTCGGTGGCGACGATGCTCACCGGCGGGGTGAGCGTGCCGAAGGCTTCGCAGGCAGTGATGGCGATGGAGTAAGGCTCCTCGCCGGTGGAGGCGGCGCACGACCAGATCTTCAGCGGTGCCTGCGAGGCACGCTTCTGCAGTTCTTCGCGCAGCTTGTCGAAGTGGTGCGGCTCGCGGAAGAACGAGGTGAGGTTGGTGGTCAGCGCATTGGTGAACGCCTGCCATTCTTCATCGTCGTTGCCGGATTCGAGCTGGTCCAGGTAGTCGCGGAACGAGCGCAGGCCGAGCACGCGCAAACGGCGCGACAGCCGGCCATAGACCATGTCGCGTTTGGCGGGAGCCAGGGCGATGCCGACCCGCTGATAGATCAGGTCGCAGACGCGCTTGAAATCGCGGTCGCCAAAGTCGAACTCGCGTGTGTCTGATGCGGGAGTGGAGGTCGTCGTCATATCCATACGCGTGGTGAGCTATAACCAGGTATCGGCCACGTTGGCATGCAACTGAAGCGCCATTTGCAACGGGTGCATCCGCGACGACGGGCGGTCGCACTGCAGGGGGGCTGCACACCACTGTGCCTGCGGCAGTGCCCCAAATGCACAACGCCCCGGGAGACCGGGGCGTTGTTGGGTCAATCTACACCTCAGAACTCTTGCCAGTTTCCATCCGCCAGGGCGGTTTCGGATTTGGCCGGGCGAGCCGGTGCTGCAGCGCTGCGTGCCGGCTTGGCAGCCGACTTCACCGCGACCGGGCGTGAGGCTGCCGGGCGGGCGTGGACGGGTGCTGCAGGCGCGTCCAGCTTGAACACCGACACCGCTTCGGCCAGGTGGCCGGCCTGTTCTTCCATCGAGCGGGCAGCAGCAGTGGCTTCTTCCACCAACGCGGCGTTCTGCTGGGTGGTTTCGTCCATCTGGGTGATGGTCTGGTTGACCTGCTCGATGCCTGCGGACTGCTCCTGCGAGGCGGCGGAGATCTCACCCATGATGTCGGTGACGCGCTGCACGCTGGCGACGATTTCGGCCATGGTGCTGCCGGCCTTGCGCACCAGCGCCGAGCCTTCGGCCACCTTGTGCACGGAGTCGTCGATCAGGCCCTTGATCTCCTTGGCGGCACCGGCCGAACGCTGTGCCAGCGTGCGCACTTCCGAGGCCACCACTGCGAAGCCGCGGCCCTGTTCGCCGGCACGTGCGGCTTCCACCGCCGCGTTCAAGGCCAGGATGTTGGTCTGGAACGCGATGCCGTCGATGACCGAGATTATGTCGGCGATCTTCTTGGACGAGGCTTCGATGCCGGACATGGTGTTGACCACCTGCGACACCACTTCGCCACCTTGCGAGGCGACACCGGTTGCACCGATCGCCAGCTGGTTGGCCTGGCGGGCGCTCTCGGCGTTCTGACGCACGGTGGAGGTGAGTTCCTCCATCGAAGCGGCGGTTTCTTCCAGGTTGGCGGCCTGCTGCTCGGTGCGCTGCGACAGGTCCTGGTTGCCGGAGGCAATTTCGCCGGCCGAGGCATTGATTGCCGTCGACGAGAGCTTGATGCGGCCCACGATGTCGGCCAGCTGCGTGGCAGTGGCATTGGCATCGTCACGCATCTGCGCGAACACGCCCTTGAACTCGCCATGCATACGCACGGTGAGGTCGCCCCGCGACAGCGCCGAGAGCAATGCCGAGATCTGCTCGATGCTGGCGGCGTTGGCATCCAGCAAGCCGTTGAGCTGCTGGGCCAGCTGCAGGAAGAAGCCCTGCTTGCCGTCGGTATCGACGCGGCCGGTCATGTCACCAGCAGCGGCGGCGCGCACGATGCGGGCCACTTCGTCTTCGACCTGGACTTCGATGGTGCGGTCGCGCCATTCGCAGACATCGCCCACCCACTGGCCATCTTCGTCCTGGATGGTGGTGACGGTCTGGGCGAACACCGCTTCGCCGAAGCGTTCTTCGAAGGTGGTGGTGCCGTCGCGATCCAGCGCGGCCATGGCCTTGCGCAGCGTGGCGTCGGACAGGCCGAGGTAGCTCACATGCTGGCCGATGACCTTGGAGGCGTCGAAGTCGCTGGAAGCCAGACGGATGCTGCCTTCGTAATGCGCCACGGTCTTCTTGAACGAGTCGTTGGCGTAGATCAGCTTGCGCTCGGTATCGGTGATGAACAGCCCGGTGGAGGACTTGTCCAGTGCGATACGGATACGCAGGTTTTCGTTGGCCACCTGCTGGTCGCGTTCGATGCGCTCACGCAGGTCGCGCTGCATGCGCTGCATGGCGCGCATCAGTTCGCCCACTTCGTCCTGGCCCTGCACATTGATCTGGCCATCGAGCTTGCCGCCGGCAATTTCGGAGGCAGTGGCCACGGCGCCGCGCATGCTGCGCACGATGGCGCGGGCAAACAGGAACGCCAGACCCAGGCCGCCGGCAACGCCGATCAGCACCACCAGCACGGTCAGGGTGACCGAGGTGGCATGCACCGATTCGGCCTTGGCCTTGGCAGCCTGCGCCAGGCGGTTGTCTTCGGCGATCAACGCGGCCAGTGAATCCTTGGCCTTGTTGTGCAACGTGCGCGTCTCACCCACAAAGGTGTCCACGGCATCGTCGGGGAGATTGAGTTCGAGCATTTCATCGACGCTGGCATAGGAGGCCGAGGCCTTCTTCCAGTCCGCCACGAAGGTGTCAAACAGCTTCTTTTGTTCGGGGCTCTCGATCAGGCGTGGGTAGTCCTTGATCACACCGTCGATGTCTTTGCGCAGCTTGCCAACGTTGGCCTTGGCTTCCTGCTTGACCGAGTCGCTGGCGCGCACCAGGCTCTGATAGGACGAGTTGCGGAACTCGCCGAGCATGCCGCGCAGATCGCCGGCTTCGCGCACGCTGGACATGGTGTTGCCTGCCAGCCCGCTGGTGACGTCGTTGAGCGAGGCCAGGCCCGAGTAGGCGATGATCCCCTGAATAAGCATGATCAGCAGCACGATGCCGAACGCCAGCATCAGGCGCGGCATCAGTTTCAGATTGTTGATCCATTGCATTGACACGATTCCCCCGTAGAAGTCAGTCCGCGTAACCGCTTACAGCACAACGCCACGTCCTGGGACGTGGCGTTGTGCTCTGCAATTACTTGATGGTCGCAAGCTTCAGGCTGGCCGGCGAGCTGACTTCGATTTCGGCACGCGAGCTGTCGCGCTGAATCTTGCCGAGGACGCAGACGTCCTTTCCTTCCAGCGTTTCCGGGGCGAAGCTGAACTTGCCGCGGTTGGCGCCGTCGATGCGGGCCGAGAAGGTGTGGCGCGGGAACATGCCGCCCATGTACAGGAAGGTCGGCTCACCCTCCGAGCTCTGCGCGTACTTGGCCTTTTCGACCTTGCCGCACACCATGCCGTCCTTGCCGACGAAGCGGGTCGCCATTTCCGGCGGAATCATTTCCTGCGATTGAGCCGACAGCGTGGGAGCAACGATCACGAGAGCAGCAACGGGGAGGAGCGAGAGCAGGAACTTCATAGAGATTCTCCAGAATCAAAAGTCGAACGGTGACCCGTTTAGGTGCGCGGGCTTCTATTCAGCTATCGGCTAGCTGCCGTTCAACTTGAATCCGAAAAACGTGATTTTCATCTCACTTCATTATCGTTGTGCGTCTCGTGTCAGGAGCTTCCCGACACCAGATGGCATTACGCCCAGCGCTTGGGCTCGCCACAACGGCGAAGCGGCCGCCGGTGGGCGTGGGCAGTGCCCAGATCGCCTGGGCCGAAGCCGTCGCGATCCTGCACTGCACACCCACCGACGACCGCTTGCGCCGGCCAGCTGGCCTGTGAAACTCAGGCGGCTTCTTCGGCCAATTGCTGCTGACCGAGCTCGGTGCTGTCGAGCAGGGTTTCGATATCCAGCAGGATCAGCATGCGATCGTCCTGGGTGCCGATGCCGGAGATGAAGCGGGTATCGACGGCAGCGCCGAATTCCGGGGTGGGGCGGATCTGGTCGTCATTGAGCGGGATCACGTCCGAGACGCTGTCGACGACGATGCCGACCACGCGGTCTTCGACGTTGAGCACGATCATCACGGTGAAGGCGTCGTAGCGCGCTTCTTTCAGGCGCAGCTTCAGGCGCAGGTCGATCACCGGCACGATGGTGCCGCGCAGGTTGATCACACCCTTGATGTAGTCGGGCGCGTCCGGCAGACGGGTCACCGAGTCATAGCCGCGGATTTCCTGCACTTTCAGGATGTCCACGCCGTAGTGCTCTTCGCCCAGGGCGAAGCTGAGGAATTCACCACCGGTGCCGGTGGCAGTGCTTTTGTCGTTCATGGAAACTCCGGGCGTTGCGGCTAATGTCGGATTGCGGCAGAGGCTTACCCTTGCAACATCGGCGCCTGAGGCGGCAACTTTAGGTGCAGGGGGGCGGTGGTGCGGGAGGGTTCAGAACACGCCGCTCTTGCGCGCATTGCGCTGGCGGTCGACCCGGAAGATGTAGCGCTGGATGGTTTCGTCCGCGCCACGCGGCAGGTCGCTGAATTGCATGCCCACCCGGAAGCCTTCGCTGCCGTTGGGCAAGGTCATCTTGTACTGGCTGCACACGGTGAGCGGCAGCGCGATGGGCGCGGAATCGGGCAGTTGCAGGGTGCAGTCGCGGTAGGTGTGTTGCGGCTCGAGCAGCGGCATGCCGGTGGCCAGTGACACCGCAAGGCCGCCGCTGCTGATGTCGATCACCCGCAGCTGCAGGTTGAGATTGCCACCGCTGGCAGCGTCCTGGCGGATGGTGCAGGTGGGCGAATCGGTGATGGGCGTTTCCAGCCGGTACGATTCGCGGCGCTGCAGGTGATAGAGCGAATCGGGCAGGGTGGCGCGGAAGGCAACGTGGATGTCGCGTTCCAGCCGCTCCGGCGTTTCCAGGCGGAAGCGGATGTTGACCCGTTCCAGCTGCGCGTAACAGAGCAGATACTTGGCCTGTTCGATGGCACGGTTGGAGGCGTCATTATGGCTGCCGTCCAGGATCACACAGTCGTCGTCTTCGTCCACTTCCAGCACGGCGGTGGGCACGGCCATGTCGCGGCCGGCCACATGCATGGTCACCACGGCACGTTGGTCGATCAGTTGTTGCAGCAGGCCACGGATCTGCCGCTTGTTGCGCAGCAGATAGCGCTCGTCACCTTCGGCGAGGTGATCGGCGTCGTGGTCGAGCTCTGAGGTATCGCCTTCGGACATGGGCACAAGCACAGTGGTAGCGGGAAGACGCACGGAGGGTTGCCCCGGCGTCGCCTTGATATCGGCGGCAAAGCGAAATCTTTAAGCGCCGCCGACAAAACGCGTCTGCCTGTCGCTGGTAAGGATCAGTCGCGATGGTGGATGCGCGGAGCTTTCAACGCAGCAACCAGCGCGGTTCTGGCGTGATGTGTTCGTTCTTCGGCGCAGCAACCAGCCACCTGCGTAGTGCGGTGTGCGGGGACCGATGGCGGCATGGATGCCGCCATCTAGCCCCCATGGATGGGTTCACTGCGTGTCCCGCGAGCGGTGAGGGCATCGCGCATTCGACGCTGCAAGTGTGCTGCAGGGCCCT
Organism: Xanthomonas sp. fls2-241-TYG-148; assembly: GCF_030208815.1. Taxonomy (NCBI): domain Bacteria; kingdom Pseudomonadati; phylum Pseudomonadota; class Gammaproteobacteria; order Lysobacterales; family Lysobacteraceae; genus Xanthomonas; species Xanthomonas sp. fls2-241-TYG-148. The sequence continues at coordinate 25,870 of NZ_JARVTE010000001.1, read as the reverse complement.
TGCCCGCCCACCATCGCAGGACACGCTGCAAGTACGTCCCTGTAAGCTCCGTGGCGGCATCCATGCCGCCAAGGGTCCTGCGACGGTGAGCGGGCAAGGACCAGTCGAGATGGTCGGTGCGCAGTGTCGCAACAGAGCAGTTGGCAACTATCCGGCCTGGTTTGCTCGCTCTTCAACACACCACCAGCGAACTATCTGGTGCGGTGTCCTCGCCGATTGCGGGACCGTTGGCGGCATGGATGCCGCCATCGAGCCCCCATGGACGGGTTCACGGCGTGTCCTGCGAGCGGTGAGGGCACCGCGCCCTCGACTCCTCGCGTTTTGCTGCAGGGCCCTTGCCCGCCCACGATCGCAGGACACGCTGCAAGTACGTCCCTGTAAGCTCCGTGGCGGCATCCATGCCGCCAAGGGTCCTGCGACGGTGAGCGGACAAGGACCAGTCGAGATGGTCGGTGCGCAGAGTCTGAGCAGAGCAGTTGGCAACTGTGCGGCCCGGTTTGCTCGCTCTTCAACACACCACCAGCGAACTATCTGGTGCGGTGTCCTCGCCGATTGCGGGACCGTTGGCGGCATGGATGCCGCCATCGAGCCCCCATGGACGGGTTCACGGCGTGTCCCGCGAGCGGCGAGGGCACCGCGCACTCGTCGCTGCAAGTGTGCGGCGGGGCTCTTGCCAGTCAACCCTCGCGGGACACGCTGTAAGTACGTCTCAGTGATAGGCGTGGCGGGCGTTGGCCAGCAGCGTGCTCAGGCGGTCTTCCTGCTCGAGCCGGAACACGGCCACCGCGTCCACCAATTGCGCGGCCTGCTCTTCCATCGAGCGGGCAGCGGCGGTGGCTTCTTCCACCAGTGCGGCGTTCTGCTGGGTGGTTTCGTCCATCTGGGTGACGGTCTGGTTGACCTGGGTGATGCCGGCGGCCTGCTCGCGCGAGGCGCTGGTGATCTCGCTCATGATGTCGGTCACGCGCTGCACGCTGCTGACCACCTGTTGCATGGTGCTGCCGGCTTCCGAGGCCAGCGCGGCGCCGTTGCCGATGCGCGCCACCGAATCCTCGATGAGGTGTTTGATCTCCTTGGCGGCGCCGGCTGAACGCTGGGCGAGGGTGCGCACTTCGGAGGCGACCACCGCAAACCCACGGCCCTGTTCGCCGGCACGCGCGGCTTCCACCGCGGCGTTCAAGGCCAGGATGTTGGTCTGGAACGCGATGCCGTCGATGACGCTGATGATCTCGGCGATTTTCTTGGACGAGGCGTCGATGTCGGCCATGGTGGTGACCACGCGGCCGACCACATCGCCGCCTTGCGCGGCCACGCCGGCGGCGTTCAACACCAGGTGGTTGGCCTGGTCGGCGTTGTCGGCGTTCTGCTTGACGGTGGCGGTGAGCTCTTCCATGGAGGCTGCGGTTTCTTCCAGCGCGGCGGCCTGCTGTTCGGTGCGGCGCGAGAGGTCACTGTTGCCGGTGGCGATTTCGGTGGCGGCCGAGTTGATTGCCAGCGAGGAGTCCTTGATGCGGCGCACGATGCCGGCCAGCTGGTCGGCGGTGGCGTTGGCATCGTCGCGGATGGTGGCGAACACGCCTTGCAGATCGCCGTCCATGCGTGCGGTGAGGTCGCCCTGCGACAGCGACGACAGCAGCGCGGACACCCGCGACAGGCCGTCGGCGTTGTTGTCCAGCAACATGTTGAGCTGCTGCGCGAGCTGCAGCAAAAAGCCCTGCTTGCCGGCGGTGCCGACCCGCTCACTCAGATCGCCGGCAGCGGCGGCCTGCACGATCCGCGCGACTTCTTCTTCCACCTGCACTTCCTGGGTGCGGTCGGCCCACTCGACGACGAAGCCCATGCGCTCGCCAGCCGGGCTGACGACCGGATTGACGATCAGGCGCATGGTGCGGCCACCGACCACGATCTGTGCGGTATGCGTGCTGGTGAGCTGATCCAGCATGCGCGCCTGATGCTCGGGCTTGCGATGGAATTGATCGATGCTGGCATCGATCAAGGCGTCTGCATCGAAGTGCGGCAGGTCACGGCGCAGGTCGTCCTGGGCATTCTTGAGCATGCGCTGCAGGGGGCGGTTGACATAGACGATGCGGCGATCCGCATCGGCAATCATGACATTGGTGGTGACATCGTCGAGCGCCACGCGGATGCGCAGCGCTTCGTTGGCGATCAACTGATCGCGCTCCAGGCGTGCACGCAGGTCGTCGCGCATGGTGCGGGCGCTGAGCAGCAGGCGGCCCAGTTCGTCCTGGCGATCGACCTCGATGGTGCTGTCCAGACGGCCGGCGGCCACGTCGCCCAGCACGCGCTCCACGGCGAGCAGCGGGCGGGTAACCATCTTGCGCGCGGCCACGAACACCACCGCAATGCATAGCACCAGCACCACCAGCGAGAGCAGCAGCATGCTGCCCATCAATGCATCCAGCGGCCCATCGATCGCCGTGTGCGGCTGGGTGCCGATCACCGCCCACTGCCACGGCGTGTAGCGCTGCGCGGTGACCTCGTAGGCCTGGCTGGCGCCCTTGGCGTCGCGCAGTTGCAGCGTGGTGCTGGTCAGTTTGCCGTCCAGCACCGATTGCAGCTGGGCCTGTTGTTCGGCCGGTACCAGTGCCGCCAGCGTGGCCGGTGTGCCGGCCGGCGCGGCGATGACCTGGCCCTGGTGCTCGCCGGGGGCCATGTCGACGATGACGAAATAGCCGTCCTGGCCCAGTTTGGTGGTGCTGACCTGGGCCTTCAGTGCGGCCAGGCCCTGGGTGTAGTTGCGGCCGACAAACAGCGCGCCGATCACTTCGCCGGCGGCATTGCGCAGCGGCTGGTAGTGGGTCATGTACTGGTCGCCAAACAACTGCGCCTGGCCGGTGAAGGCCTTGCCTTCGGCTAGCGCGGCGTAAGCCTTGCCCTTGCGGTCGAGCAGGGTGCCGATCACGCGCTCGTTCTGCTTGTTGCGCAGCGAGGTGGTGATGCGCACGAAGTCGTCGCCGGTGCGCGCGAAGATGGTAGCGACGCCGCCGGTGGCCTGCGCAAAGCGGTCCACTGCGGTGAAATTGAGGTTCTGCGCCTGCGTGCCGGTGCGCAGGGTCGGGGTGTCCTGATCGCCGATCTTCACCGTGGTGGTGGTGTCGAGCTGGCGCGCCCCGCTGCCGAGCATGTCGTCGAACACGCTGCCCAGGCGCTGGGTGCTTTCGGTCAGGGTCACGTCGTACATGCCGACCGACTGGTTCATCAGTCGCGTACTGGACAGCAGCTCGGCCTTGACCTGCGATTCGATGTCGTTGGCCGATTGGCGATAGATCATCAGCGCCAGGGCGCCAAGCGAGAGGGCAATGACCAGCGTCAGTAACGCGGACAAACGGGTGCCGACGGAAAGCCGGTGGAAGGAATGCATAGGTCTCGACCTTGCCCGGGGGAGGGGCGTTACGAATGTGTGAAACTGATAGCGGCTGCCTTTGGAGGAAATTGATATGAACTATGAAGAATTCAGCACAATTGTTGTGCTCGGTCACAGTGTCGCGCCCCGGTCTGGCTGGTCTGTGACGCCGCGCATGGATGACCTAGCGCGTTGGCAGGCCTGATTTCGCTTAGAGACATGCCCGTGGCGTGTGCCTGCATCTGCCGCCGTTTGCTACAAAAAAAAGGCCGCCTCCCTCGCGGGAAGCGGCCTGGCCGGTCCGCTGGAGCAGACCGGTGCAACACGGATGACGCGCTGGGCTTACAGCGGCTAACAGAGCGTAGCGAGTGGCGGTCAGGTGGGTGCGGCCGGCACGGAGGAACCGGAGTACGGCGGTACATGCCGATTCCTAGCACCGGCCGCGCCCGCCTGGCGGATGCGCAGTCGTTTTGATGGCTGCTCTTAGAACTCCTGCCAGTCGGACTGATCGGCAGTGGTGGCAGGTGCGGTGCGCACCGGGCGCGGCGCTGCGGCTGCCACGGGGGTACGCGCGGCCTGGCGTGCGGCGGAGCGGGCATTGCCCGGTGCGCTGGCAATGGCCGAGAGCTGGCGTGCCACCGGTGCCTGCGCGGCGAGCTTGAACACGGCCACCGTTTCGGTGAGCTGCTGGGCCTGTTCTTCCATTGCGCGGGCGGCGGCGGTGGCTTCTTCCACCAGGGCGGCGTTCTGCTGCGTGGTTTCGTCCATCTGGGTCACGGTCTGGTTGACCTGCTCGATGCCCGAATACTGCTCCTGCGAGGCAGAGGAAATCTCGCCCATGATGTTGGTCACGCGCTGCACGCTGGCCACGATATCGGCCATGGTGGTGCCGGCCTGATCGACCAGCGCCGCGCCCTGGGTGACCTTGCTGACCGAATCATCGATGAGGTGCTTGATCTCCTTGGCCGCACCGGCCGAACGCTGGGCGAGGGTGCGCACTTCCGATGCCACCACTGCAAAGCCACGGCCTTGTTCGCCGGCGCGCGCCGCTTCCACCGCGGCATTCAAGGCCAGGATGTTGGTCTGGAAGGCGATGCCGTCGATGACGCTGATGATCTCGGCAATCTTCTTGGAAGAGCCCTGGATGTCGGCCATGGTGGTGACCACCTTGGCGACGACTTCGCCACCTTGCGAAGCCACGGCCGCGGCGCCGATGGCGAGCTGATTGGCCTGGCTGGCGTGCTCGGCGTTCTGCTTCACCGTGGAAGTGAGTTCTTCCATGGAGGCGGCGGTTTCTTCCAGATTGGCGGCCTGCTGCTCGGTGCGCTGCGACAGATCCTGGTTGCCCGAGGCGATTTCGCTGGAAGCCAGGCCGATTGCATCGGCAGCATGCTGGATACGGCCGACGATGCTGGCCAGCTGTTCGGCGGTGGCATTGGCGTCGTCGCGCATCTGTGCGAACACGCCCTGGTACTGGCCGGTCATGCGTGCGGTGAGGTCGCCGGCGGCGATCGACTGCAACAGGCTGGACAGCGATTGCAGGTTGCCGTCGGCAGTGGACATCAAGGTGTTGAGGCTCTGCACCATCAGGCGGAAGTCGAACTGGAACTTGTCGGCATCGCCACGTGCGGTGAAGTCGCCGCTGGCCGCGGCCTGCGCCAGGTGCTTGATCTGCTGGTTCATCGTGGACAGGTTGGTCTTGACCTGATCCATCGCCGCGGTGATGGCGGCCTTTTCGCCGGGCAGGCGCGGCATGTCTTCGCTCAGGTCGCCGATGGCATAGCGCTCCACCAGGTGGATGGTCTGCATCTTCACCTTGATGTGGCTGGCCACCAGTTCGTTGGTATCGCTGGCCATGCGGCCAAAGTCACCGGGGAATGCGGCGGCATCCATGCGGAAGCTGATCTGGCCTTCTTCGTGGCGCTTGGCCATGTTGAGCTGTGCGGTGATCAGGTTGCGCACCTGGCTCTGCATACGGTCCATGGCGTGCAGCAGACGGCCGGTTTCATCGTTGGCGGTGCTGCGCACATCGTTGTCGAGCGACCCGTTGGCGATCGCCTCGGCGGCCAGCGTGGCCTGGCTGAGCGGGCGCACCAGGCTGCGGGTGATCATCCAGCCGAGCAAGCCACTGAACAACAGCACGGCAATGCCGCCGCCGATCAACATCGCGCGGCCACGTGCCATTGCGGCGGTGGCGTCTTCATAGGCGGTTTTGGCGCGCTTGCGCTGCAGTGCCGAATACTCGGCCAGGGCGCTCTGCCACGCTTCGGTGGCGGGGGCGGCCTGCTGCATCAGCGTGGCCAGCGCTTCGTCTGCCTTTGACGCCAGCCCCAGCTCGGTGACCTGCGCATTGGCCTTGGCGGCTGCGGCGCTGGCGGTATCGATCTTGTCGCGGATCGCCTGGGCTTCCGGCGATGCCGAGAATACGTACAGGGTCTGGCGGGTCTGTTCGTAGGCCTTGGACTTGTCCTGGATCAGGGCCGCAAAGCGCAGATTGTCTTCCTGAGAGGTGGGCAGTACCAGGTTGCGCAGCTGCACGGCGATCACCGAGGTGTCGTCGGTCATGTCCTGCAGGTGCTGCATGATCGTGATGTTGCGGTTGACCACGGTGTCCAACCGTTCGCGTGCCTGCGCCAGCGTGTAGAGGCCCGCAGCCACCAGGGCGCAGGACAACAGGATCAGTGTGCCGAAGGCAAAGCTCAGGCGCGTGCCCACGTTGTAGCGTTGAAGGAAAGCGATCATTTCGGGTCTCAAGCAGGTGGCATGGGAGGGCGGTAGCGCCCTGGCCAGGCACGCGCAGGGGAGGCGCGGCTGTCCGGAGCTGGGCAGACGTGGCGGCCGGGGCAGGAGCGTGCGGTGTGCACGTCATGCCGCGCCGATGCGCGTTTGCTTGTGTCCGGTAACGGCGCTGCGATTGAGCACTGAACAGCCGCGCCCGTTTCCATATGGTTCAGCGTCACGGAGGTGAGCTGCGCGTGTAGATACGTGCCGAAATGCCGTGTTTTCAGGCGTTTTCAGGGGTGAGCGCTGCAATGGCCGTGCACGCAGTGCTCACGACGCGCATCACGGTTTGGTTGCCGCTGCTTGGGCAAGGGGCGGCGTCATGAGGCTTGGGGCGGGTGCACTGCCGATGCGCACGCGGTGGCGTAACCGCACCTGCAATGGTGCTGCAGCAATTGCAGCTGTCGCGGCACACGCCGGTAGGAACCGCAGTGCCCGTGTCACGAAGGGCAGGGGTGGCATGCGTGTTGGCGTGCTTGGCGTCTGTGCAAACGATCCGAAGTGCGCCTCAGACCAAGCAAGGCTTGCCCTGCGCAGCCGGCTTGATGCGATCGCGCCATGCGTTGTGCTGCGCGTTGTGCTTTAACGCAAGCGGCCCGGCCTTGCTACAGGCCGGGCCGATTTTGAGGGGGATTCGGCTGGATCGCCGGTCATCGGGAGGAAGCAACTGCCAGCACTCGCTTTGCAAGCGCCGGCAGCGTGGCTCAGGCCGCGCGTCCCAGTACGGGCCGCGCCGATGCGGCCTGCAGGCGGAACACCGAGACCGCATCGCGCAGCTGCTGGGCCTGTTCTTCCATCGCGCGGGCGGCGGCGGTGGCTTCTTCCACCAGTGCGGCGTTCTGCTGGGTGGCTTGGTCCATCTGGGTGATGGTCTGGCCCACCTGCTCGATACCCTGCGACTGCTGCTGCGAAGCAGCGGAGATCTCGCCCATGATGTCGGTCACGCGCTGCACTGAGCTGACGATTTCCTGCATGGTCTGGCCGGCCTGGCCCACCAACTGATTGCCGTGTTCGACCCGCTGCACCGAATCTTCGATCAGCTGCTTGATCTCCTTCGCAGCACCGGCCGAGCGTTGCGCCAGCGTGCGCACTTCACTGGCGACCACGGCAAAGCCGCGGCCCTGTTCGCCGGCACGCGCGGCTTCCACTGCGGCGTTCAAGGCCAGGATATTGGTCTGGAAGGCGATGCCGTCGATCACCGAAATGATGTCGGCGATCTTCTTCGACGCTGCCTGGATGCCGGCCATGGTGCCGACTACCTGGCTCACCACCTCGCCACCTTGCGACGCCACCTGCGCCGCGCCCAGCACCAGCTGATTGGCGTGACGCGCGTGGTCGGCATTGTTGCGCACGGTGGAGGTGAGTTCCTCCATGGACGCGGCGGTTTCTTCCAGGTTGGCGGCCTGCTGCTCGGTGCGCTGCGACAGGTCCTGATTGCCAGAGGCAATTTCGCTGGCGGCATCGTTGATGGTGTCGGTGGAACGCTGGATGCGGCCCACGATATCGGCCAGCTGGCTCACCGTGGCGTTGGCGTCGTCGCGCATGCGTGCAAACACGCCATGGAACTCGCCCTGCATGCGCGTGGTGAGGTCGCCGGCGGCGATGGCGCGCAACACGGCGGACAAGGCTTCCAGGTTGCCGTCGGCAGTGGCCATCAAGGTGTTGAGGCTCTCCACCATGGCGCGGAAGTCGTACTGGAAGCGCTGCGCATCGCCACGCACGCTGAAGTCGCCATTGGCCGCGGCCTGCGCCAGCAAGTTGATTTCGGTATTCATCGCCGAGAGGTTGGCCTTCACCGTGTCCATGGTGTCGGTCAACACGGCCTTTTCGCCGGGCAGGCGCTGCATGTCCTGGCTCAGATCGCCGATGGCATAGCGCGACATGATTTGCGCCAGCTGCATCTTCACTGCGATATGCGAGCCGACCAAGGCGTTGGTGTCACGCACCATGGTGCCGTAGTCGCCGGGGAAGCTGTCGGCGTCCATGCGGTAGCTGATCTGGCCGGCGTCGTGGCGCTGCGCCATCTCCGACTGCGCTGCCAGCACCGCCTGGAGCTGCTCCTGCATCTTGCGCATGTTGTCCAGCAGCTGGCCGGTTTCATCCTGGCTGGGCGGCACGATGTGTTCGTCCAGCTGGCCGCGGGCAATCTGCGCAGCCACGCTGGCGGCGCGCCGCACGTTGCGGGTGAGGGCGGAGAGCGTGTACCAGCACAGGCCGGCGATCAGCAAGGCCAGCACCGACAAGCCGGCAATGGCTTGCCACATCGCATTGCGGGCGTCCTCCAGGTGGCGCTCGGATTGCCGCTGCAGGGCTTGCAGGCAGACGCTGCTGAGTTGCTGCATCGCCTGGCCCACCGCATCCAGTGCCGCATTCCATTGCACATCAGCCTGGGCATCGTTGGCGTCCAGGGCAGCGCTCAATGCGGCGAGTGCAGTCTTGGCCTGGGTTGCCTCGGCTTGCGCTGCGGCTGCCAGCGCGGGGTCGGGTTGTTCCAGCAAGCCCATCGCCTTTTCCAGCTCATGGCGGAAACGGGCATGGTTGCGTTGCAGCTGGCCCAGCTGCTCACGCAGCATGGCGGTGCTTTCGCCAGCCTGCGACGGGTCGCTGGCGGCATCCAGCCGGGTCAGCGACTCGGTTGCGTCCGGGCTGTAGATCAGGGTGGCCACCACCAGGTGGTAGCTCTCGATATAGGGGGTGTAAACCAACTGGCTGTCATCGCGCATCGCATCCAGTGCGGCGAAGGCGTGTTCGCTCAGGCCGGTGTAGGCCGCTGCATCCTTGCCGGCGCTGCGCTGCTGCTGCAAGGCGGTGAGTGCCTTCTGGCTGCGCTCGAACCCTTCCAGCGTGGCGGTGGTGCTCAGCAAGGCCTGCAGATCGCTGTCTGCGCGTGCCGCGGCTGCGGTAGCGGCGTCGCCGCTATCCACATGTTCGGCGTGCAGGTCGGTGATCAGCCCCAGCATCCTGGCCAATGGGCCATAGCTGCGCAGTTCGTTGCTGCTGATGGCGACGCTCTCATTGAGCTTGCCGCTATACAGCACTACCGGGATGACCAGACCGACCAGGGCCAGCACCCCGATCAAGCCGAGTTTGCGGCTGATACCCAGGTCGTCCCAACGATGCGTCCAGCGACGTGGGGATGGGAGAGCGGGCTTGGACGACAGCGCGGGCGACGTGGTCATGAAGAATTCTCGTAGGCGTACGCAGCGTATCGGCGGCGCCCGGTTGCCCTTGAGCCAGCCGGCCTGGAGGCCGGCTGGCTTCATTCAGTCAGAATTCCTGCCAGCTGGCCTCGTTGCTGGCAGTGGTGACGACGGCGCGTGGCTTGGACGCCGCCGTGCGGCCGGCAGCGACTACTTTCGCCTTGATCGCCGAGGTGACCGCCGGGCGTGACGCCTGCTGCAGCGGTGCGGCCACATAGCCGGCGTCGGTCTTGAACACGGCCACTGCTTCGGTGAGCTGCACGGCCTGTTCTTCCAGCGAGCGCGCGGCGGCAGTAGCTTCTTCCACCAGCGCGGCGTTCTGTTGGGTGGTCTCGTCCATCTGGGTGATGGTCTGGTTCACTTGCTCAATGCCGGCCGACTGCTCCTGCGAGGCGGCAGAGATCTCGCCCATGATGTCGGTGACGCGCTGCACGCTGGCCACCACTTCGCCCATGGTCTTGCCGGCGGTGTGCACCAGTGCGGAGCCTTCGGCCACGCGCTGCACCGAGTCGTCGATGAGGTCCTTGATCTCCTTGGCGGCGCCCGAGGAGCGCTGCGCAAGCGTCCGCACTTCCGATGCCACCACCGCAAAACCGCGGCCTTGTTCACCAGCACGTGCTGCTTCCACCGCAGCGTTCAACGCCAGGATGTTGGTCTGGAAGGCAATGCCGTCGATGACGGAGATGATGTCGGCGATCTTCTTCGACGAGGCTTCGATACCGGACATGGTCTCGACGACCTTGCCGACCACTTCGCCGCCCTGCACAGCCACGCTGGCCGCACCAATGGCCAGCTGATTGGCCTGGCGCGCACCTTCGGCGTTTTGCTTGACGGTGGAGGTGAGCTCTTCCATCGAAGCTGCGGTTTCTTCCAGATTGGCGGCCTGCTGTTCGGTGCGCTGCGACAGGTCCTGGTTGCCGGCGGCAATTTCGCTGGCCGCGCCCTTGATCGACACCGCCGAGGTCTTGATGCTGCCGACAATCTCGGCCAGCTGCGTGGCGGTGGCGTTGGCGTCATCGCGCATCTGTGCGAACACGCCGCGGAACTCGCCACTCATGCGTGCGGTGAGGTCGCCGGCAGCGATCGACTGCAACAGGCTGGAAAGCGACTGCAGGTTGCCATCGGCGGTGGACATCAAGGTGTTGAGGCTGTCCACCATCACGCGGAAGTCGTACTGGAAGCGCTCGGCGTCGCCACGTGCGCTGAAGTCGCCGTTGGCCGCGGACTGCGCCAGATGCTTGATTTCGTGGTTCATCGCGCCAAGGTTGGTTTTCACCTGCGCCATGGTGTCGGTGAACACGGCCTTTTCGCCGGGCAGCTTGCTCATGTCGTCGCTGAGATCGCCAATGGCGTAGCGGCCCATGATGCGTGCCAGGTCGGTCTGCACGGCGACGTGCGAAGCCACCAGCAGATTGGTGTCTTGGGCCATGCGGCCATAATCGCCGGGGAATGCGGAGGCATCGATGCGGAAACTGATCTGGCCATCGTCATGGCGCTTGGCCATGTCGGTTTGTGCGGTGATCAGGTTGCGCAATTGGTCCTGCATCTTGCTCATCGCCTTGAGCAGACGTCCGCTTTCGTCGGTGGCTTGCGTATCGACATCGTTATCGAGCTTGCCGCCGGCAATCGACTCGGCGGCGCGGGTGGCGCGGCTCAGCGGCTGGGTCAGGCTGCGGGTGATCAGCAGGCCCAGCGCACCACTGAGCAGCACCACCAGCACCGTGCCGGCCACCAGCAGCTTGCGTGAGTCATCCATCGACTGCAGCGCACCGGCGGACGCGTCGGCCGCCAATTTGTCTTGCAGCGCGATGTTCTCGTTGATCTTGTCCTGCCAGCTTTGCAATGTAGGAGCGGCCTTGGTCAGCAGCAGGGCGAGTGCTTCGTCGCTTTTGCCACCCAGGCTCAGCTCGATGACCTTGTCATTCAATTCTTTGGCGACACCGCGGCGTCGATCGATCTCATCTCGGATCGCCTTACCCTCGTCGGAGGGAGGGGTGGCATAGAGCTGCTCGCGTGCTTTTGCGTATTCCTCGCGCGCCTTTTTTATCTCGGCGATAAAGACGCGGTTTTCTTCATCCGATGTCGGCAGCACGATATTGCGAAGCTGCATCGCGATGACGTAATTGGCGTTCACCATGTCGTTGGACAGGCGGATCTTGAGCATGTTCTGGTGCACGATGTGGTCTACCAGTGCACGCGCCGAACTCAAGCCGCGGTAGCCGATAAAGGCGATGACGCCAGAGAGCAGGATCAGGATGGCAAATGCGCTGGCCAGACGGGGCCCAACGTTGTAGCGCTGCAGGAGTGCATTCATGACGAGGGTTCCGTAAGGCGAGGCGAAGGGTGCGTTGCACGCGCGGCCGCTGGGTTCGTTCCACGCGCTGCTATGGGCAGTAGCGGCCTCCGCCTGGTCGCACTGAATACCTCCATGCCAAAAATCGCATAACTATGGTTATGCAAATGAAGCAAAAAACTGCTTTAGGAATAGCAACTTACGCTGGAAGCGTTACCAAGCGGTCGCGACCGAACGCGTTGCGGCGAAGATCCTGGCGGGCCCGACAAGCACGTGACTCATTGAGTCGCGTTGCCGCCGGCACGAACAACCTACCGTTGGCAAGGCCAGGCGCCTGAGGCGCGTGCTTGATGGAGAGTGCTCAACCCGCGCTCATGACGCTGCGCACTGCGGGGATGCGGCAAACCAGTGCAAAAGAAAAGCCGCGTTTCCATGAGAAACGCGGCTTGGTCTTGTCAGCACTCGACGTTGCGGCGCGGGCGCTTAAAACTCCGCCCAATCCGATTCGTTCGAGGTCGTCACTGCCCGGGGCGCGGCACGCACCACCGGCTTGCTCGGCTTGGCGAGGCCAGCGGCCTTGGCAGCAGGGCGGGCCACTGCGGCTTGCGCACGTACCACCGGCGTCGCACGCGTCACCGATTCAAGTTCGCTGGACAGGCGGAACAGCGCCACCGCTTCGGTGAGCTGCTGTGCCTGGTCTTCCATCGAGCGCGCCGCAGCGGTGGCTTCTTCCACCAACGCCGCGTTTTGCTGCGTGGCTTCGTCCATCTGCGTCACGGTCTGGTTGACCTGCTCGATGCCGGCCGACTGTTCCTGCGAGGCGGCGGAGATCTCGCTCATGATGTCGGTCACGCGCTGCACCGAAGAGACGATTTCACTCATGGTGGTGCCGGCCTGGTGGACCAGCGCCGAGCCTTCGGCCACCTTGCTGACCGAGTCGTCGATCAGGCCCTTGATCTCCTTGGCTGCGCCAGCCGAGCGCTGCGCCAGCGTGCGCACTTCACTGGCCACCACGGCAAAGCCGCGGCCCTGTTCGCCGGCACGCGCGGCTTCCACCGCGGCATTCAAGGCCAGGATGTTGGTCTGGAACGCAATGCCGTCGATGACGCTGATGATCTCGGCGATCTTCTTTGACGAGGTTTCGATGCCGGACATGGTGGTGACCACCTGGCCGACCACGCTGCCGCCATGCGACGCCACATCGGCCGCACCGATCGCCAGCTGATTGGCCTGGCGGGCGTGTTCGGCGTTCTGCTTGACGGTGGAGGTGAGCTCTTCCATCGAGGCGGCGGTTTCTTCCAGGTTGGCGGCCTGCTGCTCGGTGCGCTGCGACAGATCCTGGTTGCCGGCGGCGATTTCGCTGGCGGCAGTGTTGATGGTCAGCGTGGAATGCTTGATGCGGCCGACGATGTCGGTCAGGCGCTGCACGGTGGCGTTGGCGTCGTCGCGCAGACGTGCGAACACGCCGTGGAATTCACCATCCATGCGTGCGGTGAGGTCGCCATCGGCCACGGCGCCGAGCAGCTGCGAGAGCTTGCCCAGATTGCGGTCGCTGACTTCCATCATCGAATTCAGATCGGCCACCATCACCGCGAAGTCGTACTTGAAGCGCGCGGCATCGCCACGTGCGCTGAAGTCGCCGGCCGCGGCGGCCTGTGCCAGCTGTTTGATTTCGGTGTTGATCGACAGCAGGCTGGCCTTGGCGGCGTCCATGGCTTCGTGCAGCACGGCGCGGCTGCCGGGCAGGCGGCGCGCGTCTTCGGTGAGGTCGCCCTGGGCGTACTGGTTGAGGATGCGCACCGAGTCGATGATGGCGTCCAGGTGCTCGAAGATCATCGTATTGATGCCGCCGGCCAGCGTGCCGTACACGCCGGGGAAATCTTCCGGCATGCGGTGGGTGATGTCTTCGGCGGCATGCAGGTGCGACATGCGCGCGGTCTCGTCGGAGAAGCGGCGCAGCATCTGGGTCATGCGGCCGGTGGCCTCGAGCATCTGGCCGATTTCATCGTTGCTGGTCTTGCCGACCTGCACGCTCAAATCGCCACGCGAGACCGCCTGGATGGCGCCCAGCGCCTTGGACAGCGGGGTGGTGATACTGCGGGCGATCAGCCAACCGAAGGTGACCGACAGTGCGGCCATCAGCAGCGTGCCGAGCAGCAGCACCGCACTGGTGAACTTGAACGACGCGGCGCTGGCGGTGACCATGTCGCCGAGTGCCTTGGACTGCTGCGCGTACATCTTGTCGACCGAGGCAAACAGTTCCTTGCGGATCTCGCCGGACTGCTTGCGCGAGAATTCCATCGCGGCGGCGCGGTCTGGGTCTGCATAGAGCTTGCGCAGCTGCTGGTTGGCGGCGAAGTAGCGTGCGCTGGCATCGGTCAGCTTGGCGTACTCGGCCTTCAACGGCGAGGCGGCGCCGATCTTGGTATCCAGGACTTTTTGCGTCTCGACGTATTTGGCCTGGATCTCGTCCATGCGCTTGAAGAACATCGCATAGCGTTCCGGATCTTCCAGATTGACGAACTGGCCCACTTCATAGACGCGGAATTCGCCGGCGAAACCACGCAGCTCGGACAGGCGGCTCAGCACCGGCACCACGTCCTGATTGATCAGGTCGGTTTCCTGCTGCATCTGCTTCATGCGTGAAAAGCCGAGTCCACCCAGCAGGGCAGTCAGCACGGCGCTCAGGCAGAAGGCAAACATCAGCTTGCGGCGGATCGGCCAATCGTTGAACTTGTTCATTCCTTACTCCAGGGTGTTGCGCAGAGACAATGTCCTGGTTGCTAACGGCCCGTGCCCTGGATTCTTTACGCGCGGTGCCTGAACGCTCCATCGCAGCGGCGAGGGCTTCAGTTGGGAATGACGGGCCTTTGCGTGTCTTCAGTCACCGCGATGGCGGGGCAGGGCGAGGCCGGCCTCCTGCAGCAGGCAGGACGTGCGTTGCTGCCGGCCGGCGTGAGCAGCCAGCCTGTCAAAAGTCCTGCCACTGCTCCTCGTTGCCGTGACGACTGGCGGCCACCGGTGCCGGTGCCGCTGTGGCGGTGCGCGTGCGCTTGGCAGGTGACGGTGGGCGTGCCGTGGTAGGTGATGAGGCCGTTACGCGGCGCGGCGAAGCAACCTGCGGCGCCGTCGCTGCCGTCGCTGCCGTCGAGCTCAGGGTAAACACCGCCACCGTGTCACGCAGCTGGCTGGCCTGCTCTTCCATCGCACGTGCGGCGGCGGTGGCTTCTTCCACCAGCGCGGCGTTCTGCTGGGTGGCTTCGTCCATCTGGGTGATGGTTTGGTTGACCTGCTCGATGCCTGCGGATTGTTCCTGCGAGGCGGCGGAAATCTCGCCCATGATGTCGGTGACGCGCTGCACGCTGGCCACGATTTCGGCCATGGTCTTGCCGGCCTGGTCCACCAATGCCGAGCCTTGTGTCACCTTGCTCACCGAGTCGTCAATCAGGTGCTTGATCTCTTTGGCTGCACCGGCCGAGCGCTGGGCGAGGGTACGCACCTCACTGGCCACTACCGCAAACCCGCGGCCCTGTTCGCCCGCACGCGCGGCTTCCACCGCGGCGTTCAAGGCCAGAATATTGGTCTGGAACGCAATGCCATCGATGACGCTGATGATCTCGGCGATCTTCTTCGAGGAGACCTCGATGCCGGACATGGTGGTGACCACCTGCGCCACGACCGCGCCGCCGGTGGAGGCCACGCCCGCCGCGCCAATCGCCAGCTGATTGGCCTGGCGTGCACTCTCGGCGTTCTGCTTGACGGTGGAGGTGAGCTCTTCCATCGAGGCGGCGGTTTCTTCCAGGTTGGCCGCCTGTTGTTCGGTGCGTTGCGACAGATCCTGATTGCCTGCCGCAATTTCGCTGGCGGCGGTATTGATCGACACGGTGGCATGCTGGATGCGGCCGACCACGCCGGCGAGCTGCTCGGCAGTGGCGTTGGCATCGTGCTGCATGGTGGCGAACACGCCGTGGAAATCGCCGTGCATGCGCGCGGTGAGATCACCGGTGGCCAGTGCGCCGAGCAAGCGTGAGACCTCGGCGATGCTGATCGCGTTGGCGTCCAGCAAGGCATTGAGTTGCTGCGCCAGCAGCAGGAAGAAGCCCTGCCTGCCGCTGCTGTCCAAGCGCTTGGACAGGTCGCCGGCCGCGGCGCTGCGCACCACATCGGCCACTTGCGCTTCGATCTTGGTTTCGGCAGTGCGGTCGCGCCACTCGCAGACAAAACCCACATGCGCGCCGGCCTCGTTGCGGATTGCGGAGATCTGCTGGGCAATGCAGGCGTCGCGGTACTGCACTTCGCGCTGCGCCGCACTCTGGCGATCCAGGCGTTGATAGATTTCGGCGTCCTGCGTGTTGCCGACTTCCAGCAGCGAGACCGGCTTGCCGACCAGATCGGTGTCGCGATCAAAGGCCGGCGCGCAGGCGCGGATGTCGTCTGCATAGGTCTGCAGCAAGGTCTGCAGCGCGGTGTTGGTGTAGACGATGGTCAGGTCCGGGTCGGCGATGTACATGCCAGTGGAGGCGTTATCCAGCGCGGTGCGGATGCGCAGGTTTTCCGCGGCCACCGCACGCTCGTGCTGCAGGCGTTCGCGCAGGTCACGCTGCATGCGCGCCAGGGCGGCCATCAAGCTGTTGGCGTGTTTGGCCGCAACCGGAATTGGCTGATCCAGGCGGCCTTCGGCGATGTGCTGGGCGGCGGCCATCGCCAGGCGCGGTTCGCCCCCCAACAGACCGGAGACCGAGCGCAGGATCCAGCCTGCTGCCAACGCCAGGCACACGATCGCCAGCGCCACGGCGCCGCCTTGTTGCCACATCACCTGCCGGCTATACGCTTCGGCATGCGCGTGATTGGTCTGGTTCAGTGCAGTGATGTGCTCGCTGATGGCGCCCATGCGCGTTTCCAGCGCTTCGAATTTTTGCGTGAAGTCCGCATAGGCCGCATCGGTCTCGGAGCCGGCTTCCACCCGCGTCATCAGCTGGTCGGCGGCACCGATATACGCCTGCAGGGTGGGGCTGACGTCTTCCAGTTCCTTGCGTAGCGCCGGCTCCAGCGGCAGGGCGCGATTGGCGGCCAGCGACTGGCGAAAGTCGTCGGCGTGCTCGCCCAGCGAGGCGCGTGCGGCAGCGATCGCCTGTGCGTCCTTGCGGGAGGCGGCCAGCAGTGCAGTGGTGACGTCGCCGCGCAAGGCGTCATGCATCATGTCCGCCTGCATGTGGTTGCGCAGTGCATCCGATGAGGTCACTTGCGCGGTGATCTCATCCAGCAGGCCTCGTTGGCCGCCGTAGCCCACACCGCCCAGCGCGAGCAGTGCGATCACTGCCACCAGGACCAACACGCCCAACATGTGCATGATTTTCATTGGGTGGCCTGATCAGAAGCGAAGGGACAGGCCCACGCCGAGCGCGTGGTCCGGTGAGCGGTCATTGAGGCCGTAGCTGTACACCGCATCCAGTTGCACGTCGTTGCTGAGCAGCCAGGCCGAACCGACATCGAGCAGCGCGACGGTGCCGCCATCTTCGCTGCGGGCGATCTGCGGCAGCGCCACTTCAACGAACGAGCGCACCTGGTCGTTCCAGGATTTGCCGATCACCGCGCCGAAAATGCCAGCGGTGTGGCGGTTGCCTTCACCGTCGTCATCCCAGATCACGCCTGGCATCACGCCAGCGGAAATACTGTCGCTCAGGTCCCACTCGGCCACCAGGCGGAACGAGGGGCGTGCGCCATGCCCACGCAACGCGCGCGCACCGGTGGGCAGGTCCACGTGCAGCAACCAGGCCAGCGAGGCCTTGCCATCATCGGAACCGGCCAGGTGATGCTTCACGCCCAGCGCAACGTCGGACATGCCGGAGACCTTGGCGTCATTGTCCACGTCCAGCCGTTGCCAGCCGTCGGTTTCCAGGCGCAGTTCCCAGGTCGGACCCAGCCCGTAACGAAACAGCGTGGGTGTCGCGAATCCATCCAGGCCGTCATCACGTTCGCCGGCCACGCTGGTTTCAATTTGCAGCCGCTGATGGCCCACGGTGAGGCTGGACTCGACGAAATCCGGGCGGTCGGTGGCAATCGGATCTTCGGCGCGGGCAAGCCCGGTGACACCGAACATGGCAAGACAGCTGGCAAGCACACATGGCTTCATGGCGACCCCTGGAACGTTGAACGTCCTGACGCAGAGCGCTGGCACTGGCTGCCACGGCGGCGGTGCGCGTACCGATCGGCAATTGCGTGGTGCGCAGGCGGCCGATGTTATTGACGCTAACGGCGGCGCCTGTCAGTTCTTGATGCGTGTCCGACAAGCGGAATGGGCAGGGCGTCGCACCGGATGTTGCTGTGCGCTGTCGCGTTCGCTTGTGTGTCAGGCAGGCTCAGTCGGGCGATGGCTGCGCTTAGCTGGCCTGCGCAGGCATCGCCATGCGCAGGCCGGCGCAGGATCAGAAATCCTGCCATTGGCTGTCGTTGCCGCTGCTCTGGCTGGGCGCCGGCTTTGCGGCGGTGCGACGTACCGGCGCCACGCTGCGCTTGGCTGCCGCAGCCGGGCGCTTGATGTCTGGTGTCGCCGGCTTGACAAGCGATGCAACGGCAACCGGCGTGGTGGCGTGGCTGAGCTTGAACACCGCCACCGCGTCGCTGAGCTGGCCGGCCTGTTCTTCCATCGCACGGGCGGCGGCAGTGGCTTCTTCCACCAGGGCGGCGTTTTGCTGGGTAGCCTCGTCCATCTGGGTGACGGTGAGGTTGACCTGCTCGATCCCGGCAGACTGTTCCTGCGAGGCGGCGGAAATCTCGCCCATGATGTCGGTGACGCGCTGCACGCTGGCCACGATCTCGGCCATGGTGGTGCCGGCCTGGTGCACCAGCGAGGAGCCCTGCGCCACCTTGCTCACCGAATCGTCGATCAGGTGCTTGATCTCTTTGGCCGCGCCGGCCGAGCGCTGGGCAAGCGTGCGCACTTCCGAGGCCACGACTGCAAAGCCGCGGCCCTGTTCACCGGCACGCGCGGCTTCCACCGCTGCGTTGAGCGCCAGGATATTGGTCTGGAACGCAATGCCGTCGATGACGCTGATGATCTCGGCGATCTTCTTCGAAGACACTTCGATGCCGGACATGGTGGTGACCACTTGCGCCACCACCTCGCCGCCATGCGAGGCGACGCTGGCCGCGCCGATTGCGAGCTGGTTGGCCTGGCGCGCGCTTTCTGCGTTCTGTTTGACGGTGGAAGTGAGCTCCTCCATCGAGGCAGCGGTTTCTTCCAGGTTGGCCGCCTGTTGTTCGGTGCGCTGCGACAGGTCGTTATTGCCGGCCGCAATTTCGCTGGCGGCTGCATTGATCTGCGTGGCCGAGGTCTGGATGCCGGAAACGATGCCGGTGAGCTGGGCCACGGTGGCATTGGCGTCATCGCGCATGCGGGCAAACACGCCCTGAAAGTCGCCGTCCATGCGCACGGTGAGGTCGCCCTCGGCCAGCGCGCTGAGCAGGCGCGAGATACGTTCCAGCCCTTGCGCGGTGGTGTCCACCAGGTCGTTGAGCTGGCGGCCGAATTCCAGATAGAAGCCGTGCTTGTCCTGCAGCGCCAACCGCTGAGTGAAGTCGCCCAGCAACGCAGACTGCACCAGGGCGGCCACTTCGTTTTGCACGCTTACCTCGGCGCTGACATTGCGCCACAGCAGCATGCTGCCGCTACGGCGGCCATCGCCGGCATACAGCGGGGTCATGGTGAGGTCCAGCGTCACCGGGCCGAAGGTGTAGCGCTCCGAGACGGTGGCGGTGAGCTGCTGCAGGCGCTGCATGCGCGCCTTGCCGTCGGCATCGCTGCCGAAGACGTGCTCCAACGGCTGGCCGACCACCGCATCGGCGCTGAAGCCGGTCTGGCCCTTGGCGTGGAAGGCGGCTTCGCCGTGCTTGAAGGAGGTGTGCAGCGCCTCGGTGATGAATACCGCGGTGTGGTGTTCGTCGGCCAGCAGTACTTCCATCTCCGAGTGCTCCAGCGCGGTGCGAATGCGCAGGTTCTCGTTGGCGATCTGGGTGTCGCGTTCGATGCGCTGGCGCAGATCGCTCTGCATGCGCTGCATGGCGCTCAGCAGGCGGCCCACTTCGTCCTGGCGCTGCACGGTGATCTGGTTGTCCAGCTTGCCCGAGGCAATGGCATCGGCCACGCGTGCGGCGGCATCGAGCGGGCGCACCACCTGGCGGCGTAGCAGCGCAAACAACGCGATGCTGAGCACCAATGCCGAGCCCAGGCCCACCAGCAGAATCGTCCACAGCAGGCGATGCGCCTGCTGCATGATGGTGGCGTACGGCACCACCACGCCCAGTGCGAAGCGTTCCTGCGCTTGGCCGATTTGCAGCGGCACATAGGCGCTCACCGCGCCGTTCTCATCAGGCACGAAATCGACCGCGTCCTTGCCGGCCTTGATGGCATCGAGCACGGCGCGATGACGCGCGTCGGTAAAGGTCTTGCCGATCCGCACGGTGTCGCGCGAGGCCAGCACAATGCCGCCCGGCGACAGCAGCTCGACATAGCCGCTGTCCATCGGGCGCAGCGCACCCAGCCGTTGCTGCAAGGCGGCCAGCGCGATGTCCACGGTGACCACGCCCAGGAACGTGCCATCTTGCTGGATCGGCGTGGACAAGGTGGTCATCAGCACGGTCTTGCCGCCGATCTGGTAGTTGTACGGTTCGGCCACGGTCTGGCGGCCAAGTTCGCGCGGCTTGAGGTTCCAGTCGCCCAGGCCCGGGGTGTCGTAATCGGTGAGCGGTTCGCGCACCAGTGACTGGCCGTCGCGTCCCCAGTAGGTCATGAAGCGGCCGCTGGCGTCGTGGCCCTTGGCGCTGACGAAGGCGCTGTCTTTCGCGTCGAAGGCCTGCGCTTCCCACAAGGTGCCCATGCCGACCCACTCGGGATGGTCCTGCAGCTGGTCGTGCACCACCGCCGCAGCGGTGTCGCGGTCGATGCTGTTGTTGGCGCGCTGCACCAGCAACGTGGTGGCCACGGACTTGCCGGTGGTCAGGGCCTGCCCCAGCTCGCTGCCGATCTGCTCGGCCTGATAGCGTGCCGCGTTCTGCATGGTGGCCTGCGCCGAGGCCGTCAACGCGCGGCTGCTTTGCCAGTAGGTGATCGCGGCAGTCAGGCCGAAACACAGCAGTGCCACCACCGCCGTCCCCAGCATCAGACGATAGGCCAGGCTGGCGCCGCGACGAGCGGAAGAGAGCGTAGAGGTCATGGAGCTGATCTGCATGGTGGGGAGAAAAGCCCGCCGTGCCGGCGGGCGTGACACGTCACTCAATAACTGGCAAGCAGGGCGTCGGTGTGCTGTGCGGCGCGTGCGCGCAGCGACGGCACCGTGGCGGTGACACGGAACGAAGACACCGCATCGTCCAGCTGCTGCGCTTGCTGCTGCATCGCATTGGCCGCAGCGGTGGCTTCTTCCACCAGCGCCGCGTTCTGCTGGGTGCTCTCATCCATCTGGGTGATGGTGAGGTTGACCTGCTCGATGCCGGCGGACTGTTCCTGCGAGGCGGCGGAGATCTCGCCCATGATGTCGGTCACGCGCTGCACCGAAGACACGATGTCGGCCATGGTCTTGCCGGCCTGATCGACCAACGCCGCGCCCTGGGTGACCTTGCCCACCGAATCGTCGATGAGGTGCTTGATCTCTTTCGCTGCACCAGCCGAGCGCTGGGCAAGCGTGCGCACTTCACTTGCGACGACCGCAAACCCACGGCCCTGTTCGCCGGCACGCGCCGCTTCCACCGCCGCGTTCAAGGCCAGGATGTTGGTCTGGAACGCGATACCGTCGATGACGCTGATGATCTCGGCGATCTTCTTCGACGAGGTCTGGATACCGGACATGGTGTCCACCACCTGGCTCACGACATGGCCGCCCTGCGAGGCGACACCGGCTGCGCCGATGGCCAGCTGGTTGGCCTGGCGGGCGCTTTCGGCGTTCTGCTTGACGGTGGAGGTGAGTTCCTCCATCGAGGCGGCGGTTTCTTCCAGGTTGGCGGCCTGCTGCTCGGTGCGCTGCGACAGATCGTTGTTGCCGGCAGCGATCTCGCTGGCCGAGCCGGTGATCGATTGCGCGGCCTGCTGGATACGCCCCACGATGCCCGACAACTGCAACGCGGTGGTGTTGGCATCGTCACGCATGCGTGCGAACACGCCGTGGAAATCGCCTTCCATGCGCGCGGTGAGGTCGCCTTCGGCCAGTGCGGCCAGCAGCTCGGACAGCTTGCCCAGGTTGCGGTCGCTGACGTCCATCATCGCGTTGAGGTCGTTGATCATGCGCGCGGAGTCGTGCTTGAAGCGGGTTGCATCGCCACGCTGGCTGAAGTCGCCATTGGCCGCGGCCTGCGCCAGGCGCTTGATCTCGGTGTTGATGGCCAACAGGCTGGCCTTGGCCGCGTCCATGGCTTCGTGCAGCACCGCGCGGGTGCCGGGCAGGCGCGTGGCATCGCGCGACAAATCGCCCTGTGCGTATTCGTTGAGAATGCCGATTGCATCGACGATGGCATCGAGGTGTTCGAAGATCATCGTGTTGATGCCACCGGCCAGTTCGCCGTACACGCCCGGGAAATCGGTGGGCATGCGGTGGCTGACGTCTTCGCCGGCATGCTTGTGCATCATCACCTTGGTCTGCGCGGAGAAGCGCTCCAGCGTGTGCACCATGTCGTCGGTGGCCTTGAGCATCTGGCCGATTTCGTCATTGCCGTGCTCGGCGGTGCGCACGCTCAAATCGCCGCGTGCCACGCCCTTGATCGCGGCCAACGCGCGCGCCACCGGCTCCAGGATCGAGTTGCCGATCAGCCAGCCCACCAGCAGGTTGACCAGGACCAGCACGCCGCCGGCGAAAGCCACGATGCCGGTGAACACCAGCGCCTGCGACTGGGTGTCGTCCAGGTACACGCCGGTGCCGATCACCCAGCCCCACGGCTTGTACAGCGACGCGTAGGAGGTCTTCTGCACCGGGTCCTTTTCACCGGGCTTGGCCCAGGTGTAGTCGACATACCCGCCGCCGGCCTGCGCGGCGGTGACGAAGGCCGGGAAGATGCGCTTGCCGTCCGGGCTCAGCACATCGTTCAGCGGCTTGCCGTTGAGGTCGGGGCGGGTGGGGTGCATCAGCATCACCGGCGCCTGGTCGGTGACGTAGATGTAATCCACGCCGCCGCGCGCGCGCATGGTGGACAGGGTCGCCAGTGCGCGGCTCTTGGCGGTGTCCACGTCCATCTCGCCCTTTTCGGCGCGTTCCTGGTAGCCGTTGACCACCGCCATGGCCATCTCGATCTGACTCTTGAGGCCATCGCGACGGGTGTCGGTGAGATCCACGTATTGCATGCGCGCGGCGATTACCGCCAACGCAATGATGCCCAGCGCCACCAGCGCCGTTTGGGCGAGGAACTTGCGCTTGAGCGGTACGTTGGCCAGCGTTTTTGCAATCGTGGTCTTGAACGTCATGACGGGTATCCGACTAGGGAATGTGTGACAGGCTTAAGTCGAATAGCGACCAGATCGCAGAAATGTTGAGCGCGACTTGACACTCAATGTGCTAGCGCATTACGCATTCAGTAGTCGCGCGGTGCCAAACGGCCGGTGGTGCACCAATCGATTGCACGCAACGCACTGAACGTCGGCGCCGTGGCGGTCTCGGCCATGGGAGGTGCAACACACTGGGCGTCGCGTTGGCACCGCTGGGTAACTTGCTTGCTGCCGCGGGGAATGCGATGAGTGGGCAGCTCAAGGAGCTGATACCCGGCGCGCGTTGCGTCATCAGGGCGCTGGACGATCGGTGCACGCATGCCAGCGCTGGCTACGGCAGACACTAATCTCGGAGCGGCTGCTCAGGGGCGCACTGATGTTTCGCGCGGCTGCTGCACGGACGCTGGATTTCGCAGCGAAGCCACGCGTTACTCACTTGGCAACAGTAGCTGCCAGTGGCGCGCGACATCTCTGATCTACGCGTCTGATCCACGAGGCGAGGGCGATCGTCAGGGCTAAAGGTGGTGCCGCCTGCGCTTTTGTTGATCGCAAGTTCTGCCGTGTGGTCGGCAACCCCGTGAATCCATCGCTGGTTACGCTGCGCAACCGCAACCGCAACCGCAACCGCGCACGTGCTTCGAGCAAGGGCTGGCGTGGATCGGCAATGAGCGCTGCATGCATTGCGATGGCAGGGGCCGCGCGCGATGCGCCGCGGCCTTGCCGCGACCTCAACGGCGCGGCGTGCTGCTCACGCTGGCGACCGATTGCTGCAGGCTCTGCAGTTCGGTCCACAGCAGGTGCCGCGTGTCGCCGGCATAGCCCAGCGACAACGCCTGGGCAGCATGCAGATCGCCATCGTGCAGGGCGCGATTGGCTTGCCGGTGCTGCGCCAGGTACTGGCCCAGTTGCTGCTGCACACGCGCGAACTGCTGCGCCTGTTCGCCCTGCGGCACGGTGGCCTGGACGTAGCCTGCGTGCCGCGCGATGCGCTGACGCAGATTGCCAAGGCGTTCGTCGTAGGCGTCGATGCGGGCCGGGTCGTGCGCGGCGGCGAGCTGCGCACGCTGCGTGTTGCGCAGTTGCACCAGGTCGATCGCCAGCGACTGCAGCGCGCCCACCGGGACGTTGTCCAGCAGCACCGAGGCAGGCGCCGCCGGCGTTGCCAGTGACGGCGGCAACGATACGCAGGCCGCCAGCATGGCCACGCCGAGCGCACAGCCCAACAGGTGGTGCGCAGAACGAATGGACTTGGTGGTGTGCATGCGGGCTTCCTCGACGTGGTGTGGGCCAGACAGCCCTCATTGCTGTCTGTATCGGCCGCAGGATGGTGTGCTTGATCACCTTTCGACCAACGGCAGGGTCAAGCAATACCGGCTACCGGGGCGCGGAGCACCGTCCGGTGGCCGCCACATAGCAAAACGCCCCGACAGGATCGGGGCGTTTTGAGGTGCGCTGACACTCCCGTCTTGGCGACGGCCAGGCAGTTGCGCGGTTACCGCTTAGAACTCGTGCCAGCTCGAGTCGCCAGCCGAAGCCGTTACGGCGGCCACCGGACGTGCCAAAGCACGCGGCTTGGTAGCCGCGGGCTTGCTGGTCGCAGCCTGCTTGCTGGCCGGCGCCTCGCCGGCAACACGCGTGGATGCGGGCCGGCTGGCAATTGCCATCGGTGCACTCTGCTGCTGCAGCTTGAAGATCGACACCGCATCGGACAACTGGCCGGCCTGTTCTTCCATCGAACGCGCAGCCGCAGTGGCTTCTTCGACCAAAGCGGCGTTTTGCTGGGTGGCTTCGTCCATCTGGGTGACGGTGAGGTTGACCTGCTCGATGCCGGACGACTGCTCCTGCGAGGCGGCAGAAATCTCCCCCATGATGTCGGTCACACGCTGCACGCTGGCGACGATCTCGGCCATGGTGGTACCGGCCTGGTCCACCAGCACCGAGCCTTCGGCCACCTTGCTCACCGAGTCGTCGATCAGGTGCTTGATCTCTTTCGCCGCACCGGCCGAGCGTTGGGCCAGCGTACGCACTTCCGAGGCGACCACGGCAAACCCACGGCCTTGTTCGCCGGCACGCGCGGCTTCTACCGCTGCGTTCAGCGCCAGGATATTGGTCTGGAACGCGATGCCGTCGATGACGCTGATGATCTCGGCGATCTTCTTCGATGACACTTCGATGCCGGACATGGTGGTGACGACCTGCGCCACCACCGCGCCGCCTTGCGAGGCGACCGATGCCGCACCAATCGCCAGCTGGTTGGCCTGGCGCGCATGCTCGGCATTCTGCTTGACGGTAGAGGTGAGCTCTTCCATCGAGGCAGCGGTTTCTTCCAGATTCGCTGCCTGCTGCTCGGTACGCTGCGAGAGGTCGTTGTTGCCGGCCGCGATCTCGCTGGCGGCCGCATTGATCGACACCGTGGCGTGCTGGATGCGCCCGACAATGCCGGACAGCTGCTCGGTGGTGGCGTTGGCGTCGTCACGCATCTGCGCAAACACGCCGTGGAAGTCGCCGTGCATGCGTTCGGTCAGGTCACCGGCGGCGATCGCCTGCAGCACCTTCGACAAGGCGCTCAGGTTGCCATCGGCGGTGGCCATCAAGGTGTTGAGGCTCTCCACCATGGCGCGGAAGTCGTACTGGAAGCGCTGCGCATCGCCACGCACGCTGAAGTCGCCGTTGGCCGCGGCCTGCGCCAGCAATTTGATTTCAGAATTCATCGCCGAGAGGTTGGCCTTCACCGTGTCCATGGTGTCGGTCAACACGGCCTTTTCGCC